>JAUXTT010000011.1 GCA_030684395.1 Bacteroidota bacterium
TTACATGTAAAACGTCGTCGCTGGCTCAATGAGGATACCGGGCAAGTAGTTTATCGTAATTGGGATGTTATTGCAAAAGGGACACGAATCACAAAGGACTTCGCCGCTTTTTTAAAAGAAATCAGCAGATAATCAAGCGCAGAGTCTTCAAACAATAGGATCTTTTTATGGTATTGGTGGAAAGAAATTACAGAGATATTATCGTAAAAAGTTAAGTGAATTTAAGGACTGGGAATATCGTAGCACTGCCTATCAAGGCTTGATATTCCCGGAAAACATCGGTCCGCATCTTTCTCTTGATGAGACTTGTCTTTCTCACGGTGAGTTGTATACTATTTTGACAAATAAGGCAGCAAAGGGTAAGAAAAAAAGTATAGTCGCTATTTTAAAAGGCACACAGTCAGAAACTCTAATCCCTTTGATAGAGAAGATTCCATGGCGTTTGAGGAAAGGGGTCCAGGAAATTACTCTTGATTTGGCGGGCAACATGTCATTAATTGTTAAGCGTTGTTTTCCTCATGCGAAAATGGTTATAGATCGCTTTCATGTACAACAACTGGCTACAGAAGCTCTTCAGGAAATCAGGATCCATCATCGATGGCAGGCTATAGAAGTTGATAATCAAGCAATAGAAGAAGCTCGCAGAAACAAAAAAGCATATGTGCCTGAATTATTAAGTAATGGTGAAACCCTTAAACAACTGTTAGCCAGAAGTCGTCATCTACTCTACAAAGCAGAGCACAACTGGACATTTGAACAAAAGAACAGGGCAGATATTCTTTTTTTGAAGTATCCGGATTTAAGGAAAGCACATGATCTTTCACAGAAACTATCCTGGATCTATAATAATACACAGAATAAAATTTACGCCATGACAAGATTAGCAAAATGGCACGAAGCTGTTGCGCAGTCTGGATTTAAAACCTTCAATACTATATCCCGAACAATAGAATTAAATTACAAAAGAATACTAAATTACTTTGATAACAGAAGTACAAACGCATCGGCCGAATCATTTAATGCCAAAATCAAAGCATTTAGGGCGCAATACAGAGGTGTAACGGATGTCAATTTCTTCCTCTTTAGACTTACTAAATTATTTGCTTAAAAAAAGCTCCCCCACAGGTTTTGTGCTTGATCCTGTAATACTTATTTTTTAAAAATGAAGAAGTATGTAAAAATAAAACTGCATAAAATAAATAAAGCCTTACATTTCTGTAAGGCTTTGGTGGGAATTACTGGGTTCGAACCAGTGACCCCCTGCTTGTAAGGCAGGTGCTCTGAACCAGCTGAGCTAAACTCCCTTTTTTTTAGGAGTGCAAATTTAATATGTTTTTAAATAACAACAAATATTTTTGTCTACCAAAGTTCGATTATTCTATAACTAACTCAAATTCAAATGAATTAAATTCAAAAAACATATTTCAAAACCAAATAGTAGGTCATAATCTGATTTTAAAATAGTTTTAAGCCCTTTTTATAATGGATAAAATTCGCTAAGTTCGTAGTATCTGTAATTCAGATACTTGAGCAAACTCCCTTTAATCATTTAGTAAATGAAAAAAAAATTACTTTTTTTATCGTTTTTATTTTCAATAGTTTATTGCACTATTGGTCTTTCTCAAACAATAACATCACCCTCATCATCATATAGTACCCCAACAGTTTATACCAACGGAAGCCCTAATGATGTTATTTATGGTTTTTGTACCCCAAATGCTGCCGGAGCTGCTGTAACGGGCTCATTAACAGCTACAGCAGGTGTTCCAAATTGTACTTTTGTATGGACTATTTATGATCCTGCAACGAACACTTATAACCCATTTACTACACAAGCCGGCCTTACAACTTCTACTATAACAGGATTAGCAAGTGGGGGTTATCATGTTACCATTACAAATGGAGCAGGTACCGTTGTTGCCTGTGATCTTGCCTGGGTTTGGGTTAACCAAACAACAGCAACTGTTGGAGCTATTGCCGCAGGATGCTCGCCTTTTAGTTTAAATGGTACCGCCAGCGCAGTTAGTAATTTCACTTATTATAATCCACCACCCGAGCCATTTACTATTAATGCAGCAACCAGTGTTAATGTGTGTGTTAGTGCTACACATACTTTTGTTTCCGATTTAGGTTTTTTTCTTGTAGGACCAGCTTCTTGCGGTAGCCCAACAGTAACTTTATCACCAAACCCGGGGGCTAATGGTCAAGGATCCGTTTGTAATAGTGGTGATAATGTAAATAATCTTTGCTTCACTACCACTGCTTCTCCCAATTTTGATCCATGCGCTGCAGCTGCACCCTACACCGGAACTTATGATTCTTACGGACCAGCTGGAACACCTACAATAATTAACTGGACCGGTATTTATGGATGCGACGCTTCTGAAGGCGGATGGAGTGTTCAGATTTATGATTGTATAGGTTCAGATGTTGGGGCCTTAACGAGTGCTTCCATCAACTTCAGTGGGAACTCCGGTTGTGGTGCCTCAACAGTTAGTTATAACTCCGGAGCTATTAATTCGGCTATCGATGATAACTCCTGTACATCAGGAACTGCCTCTATTTTTACTGTACCAAACTCTGTTTCAGTTCCAATTGTTTTAACCGGAGGTAATACCATAACTTACCAATGGACATCAAATCCACCAAGTGCCATTCCAAACTCAACTACCAGTTTAACTCCTAACATTAATCCGGTTCCAACTGTTGACACCTGGTATTATTTAACAGTAACCGACAACTACGGTTGTGTAAAAAAAGATTCTGCCTTTTTTGATTACTCTCCACCGGGATTACCCATTGTTACTCCAGCCGGACCTTTTTGTGTAAATGCAGCAGCTTCAAATTTAACGGCAGATGTTGCCGGTGGAACATGGTCAGGAACTGGTATAACTAATGCTACAAACGGAACCTTTAACCCAGCAACCGCTGGAACAGGCACTTTCACTATAACATACACCACTCCCGGAGTATGTGGTGGTTCAGGTACAATCGATATTATCGTTAATCCTTTACCAACCGTTACTGTTCCTGCCAACACAACCGTGTGTAATGGGGCGAATGTTCCTGCTGCAAACTTTACTTCAACTCCTGCGGGTGGAACATTTGACTGGACAAACACAGATGCAACTATCGGTCTTGCTGCCAGTGGAAGTGGGAATATTGCTTCTTTTACTGCAACAAATACTGGATCAACAGTATTAACAGCAGTAGTTACAGTAACACCAACTTTAAACGGCTGTACCGGCATACCTTCGAGTTATACCATTACCGTGAATCCAACTCCAACATTAAATCCTGCTACAAGTCAAACTGTTTGTAATAGCATTTCTACTGCAGCCATTAATTTTGTTTCTGTTCCGGCAGGAGCAACAATTAACTGGACCAACTCAAACACAGCTATTGGAATTGGCGCGGGTGCAGCTGGTAATATTGCATCCTTTGCTGGAACGAATGCCACCTCGTCACAGATAAGTGGTAATTTTTCGGCGACACCAACTTTAGCAACCTGTATTGGAAGCCCGATTACTTTTACAATTTCAGTTGACCCAACACCTGTTCTCACAGCAGTTCCAAGTGAAACGTTATGCGCAGGTGCCTCAACAACTGCTGTTAATTTTGTTACTAATCCAACAGGAGGAACTGTTGCCTGGACCAATTCAAATGCTGCAATCGGCGCAGCTTTAAATGGAAGTGGCAATATCGCATCGTATACAGCAACAAATGGAACAGCAGGGCAGATCGCTGGAAATTTTTCTGCAACACCAACATTAAATACTTGTGTGGGAACTCCAATAACATTTACAATAACAGTTAATCCAATTCCGGTTTTAAATACAGTAACAAGTCAAACCGTGTGTGAAGGAACATCTACAGCTGCCGTTAATTTTATTAGTAATCCCGCAGGAGCTACTGTTGGGTGGGGTAATACAATAACTACAACAGGTTTAGCAGCAAATGGGGCTGGAAATATTTCTGCATTTACCGGACTCAATGGAACCGCTGCTTTAATGAGTTCAGTTGTTACCGCAATACCTACTCTAAATACATGTATAGGCAGTCCTATAACGTTTACTATTTCAATAGCTCCAACACCAACATTAGCTGCAGTTCCAAGCCAAACAGTTTGCGAAGGTTCATCTACAAATACAATTACTTTCAATCCAACGCCAGCGGGAGTAACAACTATTAACTGGACCAACTCTGCAACTTCTATTGGATTACCTGCTGCAGGTTCCGGAGACATTGCATCATATAATGCTTCTAATGGGACTGGTGCAGTAGTTAATGCTGCTTTTGTTGCGACACCCATTATAGGAACTTGTTCAGGAACTCCTGTTAATTATACTATTACTGTAAATCCTGCAGTCACTTTAAGCGCTATTGCAAATCAAACGATTTGTGAGGGTGCTACTACTGCTGCTGTGAATTTTGTCAGCAATCCGGTTGGAGCAACGGTTAACTGGACCAACACCGTTACCGGAACAGGTTTAGCTGCTTCAGGCGCAGGCGATATTGCTTCTTTTACAGGACTTAATGGAGGAGCTACTTCATTGAGTTCGGTTGTTACAGCAACTCCAACTTTAAATACTTGTACTTATCCACCCATAACATTTACTATCACTGTTGACCCAACTCCTTCTTTATCGGCAGTTACAAGCCAAACAGTTTGTGAAGGTTCACCAATAGCAGCAATAATATTCAATCCAACACCAGCCGGAGTAACAACTATTAATTGGACGAACTCAGTAACTTCTATTGGACTGCCTGCTGCAGGCTCAGGAGACATTGCATCTTACAATACTACTAATGGAACAGGAGCTATTGTTAACGCTGCATTTGTTGCTACACCTGTAATTGGAACATGCTCAGGGACATCAGTTAATTATACTATTACTGTAAATCCTGCGGTCACTTTAAACGCTGTTGCAAATCAAACGATTTGTGAAGGAACAGCTACTGCTGCTGTGAACTTTGTCAGTAACCCGCTTGGGGCAACCGTTAACTGGACCAACAGTGTTACAGGAACAGGTTTAGCTGCTTCAGGCGCAAGTGATATCGTTTCTTTTACCGGACTTAATGGCGGAGCTACTTCATTAAGCTCAGTTGTTACAGCAACTCCAACTTTAAATACTTGTACTTATCCACCTATTACATTTACTATCACTGTTGATCCAACCCCTTCTTTATCGGCAGTTCCAAACCAAACAGTTTGCGAAGGTTTACCTACAACAGCTATCACTTTCATTCCAACCCCTGCAGGTGTTACAACTATTAACTGGACGAACTCTGCTACTTCAATTGGATTACCGGCAACTGGTTCAGGTGACATCGCTTCATACAATGCGGCAAATGGAACAGGAACTATTGTTAATGCAGCTTTTGTGGCTACACCCGTAATTGGAACATGTTCAGGAACCCCGGTTAATTATACAATTACAGTAAACCCTGCTGTAACTGCAAATCCTGTTGCAAGTTTCACTGTTTGTAATACCGCAATTATTCCTGCTTCTGCTTTCGCAAGTACCCCTGCCGGGGCTACATTTGGTTGGACAAATTCCGATAACTCTATTGGACTTGCATCTAATGGTACAGGTGATTATACATCATTTACCGCTAATAATTTAATTACCAATCCAATTATTTCAACAATAAGTATTACACCAACATTAAACGGTTGCGTTGGTCCATCTATTAGTTATAACATAACTGTTAACCCAACTCCTGCCCCCCCTGTTGTTGGAAATGTGGCTTATTGTTTAAATGATAATTCTGTTGCATTAACAGCAGTACAATCAACAGGCGGTACATTAAATTGGTGGGGAACAAGTGCTGCCGGTGGTGTATCAACTCCTACAGGTGATATTCCTTCTACAGGTGTAGTATCAACTACAAATTATTATGTTTCACAAACCGTACTTGGCTGTGAAAGCCCTAGAGCTCAAATTCAGGTGGTCATTAATGTTCTTCCATCTATTACTGCCCCTGCTGATATTATTGTTTGCTCAGGTGATGTTATTCCATTACAAATATTTGTAAGTAATCCTGTTGGAGCTACTATTAATTGGGCGAATGACAATATTAATACAGGTCTTGCAGGTTCAGGTGTTGGAGACGTTCCTTCTTTTGCTTCGGCAAATTCAGGATTAAGCTCAATTGTTTCTGCTATAACCGTAATACCAACTATTGGTTCATGCGTTGGCGCTTCAATTACTTATTCCATTACAGTAAAACCTTTGCCAAGTGTATCGGTTAACAATATTACAGCTTGTAATACAGAGTCTGTTCCTTTAACAACATGGACAAGCTCGCCCGCTGGTTCCGCTTTTAACTGGACAAACACAGACCCTTCCATTGGTGTTGCAGCAACCGGAAATACAGACATACCTGCATTTAATGCAATAAACTCCGGCGCAACTGCAGCTAATGCAATTATTACTGTTACTCCGATATTGAATACATGCACCGGACCTTCTTCGAGTTTTACGATAACTGTTAATCCAACCCCTACGGCTCCTTTGGGAACAAATCCCACTTATTGTTTAAATGATCCTGCTTCTCCATTAACTGCCACGGGCTCAAACTTACTTTGGTACTCAACATTAACCGGTGGAGTAGGTTCCGGAACTCCTCCAACACCTTCAACCGCAGTTGTTGGAATAAGTTCATCATTTGTTTCACAAACTATACTAAGCTGTGAAAGCCCGAAAACTCAAATAACAACTACCGTTAATGGTCTTCCTGTAGGAACACTGCTGCCTGTTGCAAGCAAATGCCCACCTTTGTATACTGATCTCATCTTATCATCTGGCAGTAATTTGGTTACTTATAATTGGGATTTGGGTGACGGAACTGTTTTTTCAGGAAATGACACAGTTCCTAACCATGGTTATGTGAGTACAGGCACTTATACTGTTTCTGTAGTTATTGAAGACAACAATACTTGTTCAAAAACATTAACTTTCCCTAATGCAGTTACTGTATTTTCCGTGCCTGATGCCCAATTTATTTTTGGGCCTCAGCCAACTTCAATTTTAGATCCTGTAATTACATTCAACAGTTATTCTACCGGATCTGCCCCACTTATAAATAATTGGGATTTTGGAGATAATACAGGAGTTGTACTTGACCAAGACAATCCTGTTTATACTTACCTCAATGCGGGAACTTATAGTGTACAATTAACGACGATTAATTCGTACGGGTGCATAGATAGTATAACAAGCACTTTAGTAATAGATAATGATTTCACCTTGTATGTTCCTGATGGTTTTTCTCCTAATGAAGATGGTTTAAATGATGAGTTCTCTGCTAAGAGTATTGGAATTTCGGAAAAGGACTTCAAAATGTTTATTTATGACAGATGGGGTAATCTCATTTATTATTCGGATGATATAACAAAAGGATGGTCAGGAAAAGTTCAGGGGAAAGATAATATTAGTCAGGAAGATACGTTCGCATGGAAAATCTATTGCAGGAGTGAATCAGGCCAAAAGATTGAAAAATCAGGTCATGTAACTATTGTCAGATAATTTGATAGTTCGTACCTTTGCGTATAATTATGACAACAGTTTTGATATATACCAACGATCAAACACAGGCTCAACACATGGCTCAATTGTAATTAGCTGTCTCCCGAACCGTATATTATTTTACCCTTTAATTTTAAAACTATTATAAAATGGAAACAAAAGATATTGCACCTACATTAGAAAAAATTTATCCTGAAGCAGGTGATTTTTTACCTCTTAACGGAACTGATTATGTTGAATTTTATGTTGGAAATGCCAAGCAAGCCGCCCATTATTATAAAACAGCATTTGGATTTCAAAATCTGGCTTACAGTGGTTTGGAAACCGGAAACAAAGAAACTGCTTCTTACGTTCTTCAACAAGGAAAAATCCGCTTGGTTTTAACTACTCCGCTTGGATCAGCTAATCCAATAAATCAACATATTTCAAAACATGGTGATGGCGTTAAAGTTATTGCACTTTGGGTTGATGATGCCACAAAAAGCTTTGAAGAAACTACCAAGCGTGGTGCTAAACCTTTTATGCAGCCAACAAAAGAGGAAGACGCGAATGGATATGTTATACGTAGCGGCATATACACTTATGGTGAAACTGTTCACATATTTGTTGAGCGCAAAAACTACAGTGGTTTGTTTTTACCGGGCTATCAGGAATGGAAAAGTGAATACAATCCTGAACCTACCGGATTAAAATATATTGACCATATGGTTGGAAATGTAGGTTGGAATGAAATGAACGTATGGGTTGATTGGTATGAGAAAACTATGGGTTTCATTAACCTTCTTACTTTCGATGATAAACAGATCCATACTGAATACAGTGCTTTAATGAGTAAGGTTATGAGTAATGGAAATGGTCGTATCAAATTTCCAATCAATGAACCTGCTGAAGGAAAGAAAAAGTCTCAAATTGAAGAATATATTCAGTTCTATGAGGGTTCAGGCGTGCAACACATTGCCGTGGCTACGGATGATATTTTAACAACTGTGAAAGCTTTACGCACAAGAGGTGTTGAGTTTTTATCAGCTCCACCCAATGCTTATTATGAAGATGTAAGAATTCGTGTTCCAAATGTGAAGGAAGACATGGATCTTTTGGCAAAAGAAGGTATTTTGATCGATTGTGACGAAGATGGATATTTACTGCAGATTTTCACCAAACCAATTGAGGATCGTCCTACCTTGTTTTTTGAGATCATTCAAAGAATGGGTGCAAAAGGGTTTGGAGCCGGTAATTTTAAGGCTTTGTTCGAATCAATAGAAAGAGAGCAGGCAAAAAGAGGCACACTCTAGATAAAATTAATACAATTAACACTAAAACGCCCCGTTCTTCGACAAGCTCAGAATGACGGGCGTTTTTTGTTTTTAATACCTAAACCGTGTCAGCCCTCGACTAATTGAGTATTTATGTAAAAAACTGCAAATCTGATATTTAGAAAAAAGTAAGCGTTAAAATAAGTTAAGAAATATTTGTACACCCCCTTATTTTGTTTTAGCTTAGCTATAGCTAAATCCTTATTAACAAGGCAGATATTAGATTTTTTTACTACCCTTAACTCTAACAAAAAAGTAAATGAAAAAAACAACTACCCCACTCGTTTTCTTGTTCGTTTTTTTGTTCTTCCAAATTGGCTTTTCGCAGTCTAAATCTGTTGTAAAACAGATTTCAGAAAACACTCATAATCACGAGAAGGATCTGGAAGAAATACTCCCCTTCGAAAAGTACTTTTCTATTATTTCTTCTATTGAAAATGCTAATGGTATTTATGGGGAAGAAAAAAATTATTTCTTCCGTTACATCAACAATGAAATTCGTTCACTTAGGAAACTAGCAATAGAAGCGCATAAGGCTAAGAAGGAAAATAATAAAATCCTTCTAACCGATTTTGAAAAAATCATTTTGGCAAAAGCAAAATCATTTGCCGATAATAAAACGCAAATAATTGATCAAATTCAAAATCCATTAAAATATTCGGGGTATAATTTCAGGATCCCAAATCCGCATGATGAAATTAATACCCCGGGAGTAGCATGTACAAATGAAGGTTTTGAAAGCGGTAACTTAAATGCCTGGGCAGGTTCTTATGAAGATCAATCGGTTTGTACCGGCGGTACATTTTTGGGACTTTGTTTAGGCTACTCTGCTAACGATCCATATAGTGTCAACGGTTTTAACCAAGGAGCAAATAATGCAACAAGCCCACGACACACTTTGTGTACTCCGGGGGCAGACCCTAATATACCAGCCTTACAGCGTGTAAGACCAGGTGGCGGAAATTTCTCCATTAGAATTAATAATACGGAATATAGCGATTACAGTGCTGCACGATTAATTCAAACATTCAGAGTTACCCCGGCCAATGTTAATTTTACTTATTATTATGCTGTAGTTTTAGAAGATGGTGGTGCCGGACATACTGTTGCTGATCAACCCTATTTTACAATCCGGATGTATGACCAATTTGGTGCTGTTATCAATTGTGCCACTTTTGATGTAAATGGTTCAAATGCTGCGGGTATTGGAAACTTCATCACTTCAGGTACATTTACTTATAGAGACTGGAGTGCGGTTTTTGTTCCTCTACAGGCATATGTTGGACAAGATGTTACGATTGAATTTATAACTAATGATTGTACCCAAGGTGGTCATTTAGGGTACGCCTATATCGACGCAGATTGTCAACCTTTTCAATTGATATCCCAGGCTCCTTTGATCTGTAACGGCCTAAATAACATACTTACCGCCCCTGCAGGTGCCGCAACCTATACCTGGACAACGGCGGGAGGAAATATTGTTAGCGGAGGAAATACAAATGCGGCTACAGTAAATGCAGCCGGATCTTATTCAGTAACCATGACCGCTTTTGGCTCCGGATGCTCCTACACTATTGATACTGTTCTTAACGCAGCGCCGGTATCTCCAAATGCTGATTTTACAAGTAATAGTCCGTGTGTGGGCGGAACAACTGTTTTCACCGACCAATCAACCGGAGGTATCACATCCTGGAACTGGGACTTTGGTGATGGTAATACGGACGTAGCTCAAAGTCCAAACCACGTGTATGCAACTGCGGGAACGTATACTGTTACTTTACAGGCAACCAATGGTTGTATTGACACTTACTCAACAACAGTTACAGTTCCGGCCTCTTCCACCGCAGCATTTACTGCTGCGCCTGTATGTGAAGGAGCAGCTACAAGTTTTGTAAACACCTCGGTAGCTCCGGCAGGATCAACATTTGACTGGGTGTTTGGAGATACACAAACCGCATCTAATACCGGAGGTAATGTCTCACACTTATACTCTGCGGCAAATACTTATAATGTTACTTTAAATATAACGGCTCCAGGTGGTTGCAATGGAACAGTAACTCAGGCTATTACTGTTAATGCCAACCCGGTTCCGGCATTTACTGCAAACTCGGTTTGTTTAACATCGTGTACTCAATTTACAAATACAACTCCGGCAGCACCGGCTATTACAACATGGTCGTGGGATTTTACCAATAATGCTTCTGGTGATGATGCAACTGCAGCCCCTTGTTTTACTTATCCAACAGCAGGGACATTCACTGCTTCTTTAACTGCAACAACTGCTGGAAGTTGTGTAGGTACTTACACTACAACAGTTACTGTAAACCCTAATCCGGTTGCAAGTTTTACCGCCTCAACAGAATGCGTTGGAACTGCTACTCAATTTGATAACGGTACAAGTACAATTGCTGCACCCGATAATATTGCATTTTACAACTGGACTTTTGGTGATGGTCTCAATGCAAGCGGAGCCAACACAACACATACTTACGCAACTTGTGGAACCTATACAAGTAACTTAGTTCTTGTTTCTAACAACAACTGTACTAGCACAAGTAGTTATACTGTTACTGTAAAATGCAGTCCAACTGTTACTGTACCTACAAATACAGTGGTTTGTCCGGCAACAGCAATAGCGGCAACTAATTTTGTAAGTAATCCTGTTGGGGCCACTTTCGGATGGGCCAACTCTGAGACATTGATTGGGTTAGGAGGAAGTGGTTCAAACGACATCCCTGCATTCAACACAACCAATACAGGATCAACACAACTTGACGGAACTATTTCTGTAACACCAACCCTAAACGGTTGTATTGGAACACCAAGTACTTATACTATATCTGTAAAACCAACACCTGTTATGGATCCTGTGTCAAGTGCCACTTATTGTCCGGGAAATGCTGTAGCTGCTGCTAACTTTACAACCATTCCAACAGGTTCAACATTTGCATGGACAAACACTGACGCTACTATTGGGTTAGCGGTGAGTGGTGCAACACCGTATTCCGGCTTTAATGCAACTAATATCGGATCAACTACTTTAACAGGAATAATAAGTGTTACACCAACTTTAGCATCGTGCGTAGGTTTGCCAATAAATTATTCCATCACTGTAAACCCTACTCCTGTTGTAACAGTTCCTGCAACTGCAACTTATTGCCCCAATGATCTTGTGCCGGCTTCTAACTTTACAAGTGTGCCGGCGGGAGCGAGTTTTGCATGGACAAATTCTGATGCAACAATTGGAATTACATCTACCAGTCCAGGGCAGATAACAGCTTTTAATGCAGTTAATACATCATCTTTTGTACATAACGGAACTATAATTGTAACTCCAACACTTAATAATTGCCCGGGTTTGCCTGTTACTTATACTATAACTGTTAAACCTACTCCATACGTAAATGCAATTTCAGATGAACTTGTTTGTCCTGCAACAAATATTGCTGCAAACAATTTCAGTAGTACGCCTGCAAACGCTACTATGAACTGGACACAAACAAATATGAATGTTGGTTTAGCAACTGCATCCGGCATTAATTCTGTTCCGGCATTTACAAGTACAAATGCTTCCAGCGTTAATGAAGTGTCAACAATAACTATCACGCCTACATTAAACGGTTGTATTGGCCCGGATTCAACATATACAGTTACGGTTAAACCTACCCCTGTTCTCCTGCCAATTTTAAACGATTCATTATGCCCTGCGGTTACAAATGTAGCTGCATCCAATTTCACAACTGTTCCCACAGGTTCTACTATTAACTGGCTAAATGACAATACGAGTATTGGTTTGTCGGCAAACGGAATTGATAACTATACTAGTTTTACCCCGATCAATAATGGAAGTACTAATCAAGTTGCAACAATAACTGCCACACCAACTTTAAATGGGTGTATAGGTTTAGCTCAATCTTACTTTATTAAGGTATTCCCTAAACCAATTGCAGTTGTTCCGGCAAACAGTGAGGCATGTCCGGGTGCTACTGTAAATAGTATTGTTTTCTCAAGTATTCCTACTGACCCTGCAACTACTTTTAGCTGGGCTCATAGTAATGCCAATGTAGGTTTAAGTCAGGGAAGTGCTTCTATTGTAAACTCTTCTTCAACTAATAGTTTCACAGCAACCAATACCAACTCGGTGGATATTTCTTCTGTCTTCACAGTCTCCACTTCTTTAAATGGATGCTTAAGCACTCCTGTGAACTATACTTTCACAACGAATCCGTTGCCTACTCCAATTTTTGCTTCCAGCCACACCTGCGAAGGTGACCCTACAAATTTTGCGAGTAGTTCGAGTGTAGGAACCGGAAGTATTACCACTCATCAATGGGATTTTGATAATAATGGTACTTATGAAATTTCGGGTACCGATGCAAGTCCAACTTATACATTATTAACCCCGGGAACACATTCCATTCACTTAAACACCATTACCGACAAAGGTTGTAACGATGATATTGTTTTACCATTATACATTTACCCTAAACCTATTCCTACAATTTCCGTTGATGAACCAAATGGCTGCGCAGATCACGATGTAGTTTTATCAGCCGGTGTTGTTGCTTCCAGTACTGATCATAACAATAGTATTCTAACCTGGGAATGGGATATTCAAACAAATGGGGTTAATGATTTCACCACTACCACTTCGGGCTCAATAGTTGATACTATTCAATTTACTTACGAAAACTCTTCGGCGGTGCAATCACAATTTTATCAGGTAACTGTAACTGCAACAACTGATGACGGATGTATCGGAAGTTATTCGAGTACACCAACATTTATTGAAGTTTATGCAAATCCAATAGCAGATTTCACTTACAATACAGATCCTGAACCGGATGTTCAAAACCCTTTGGTTCAATTTATAGATCAATCTCAGGGTGCCTCTAACTGGGCGTGGGAATTTAATGACCCATATAGTTCTGCCGGAGCAAATGCCTCCACATTTCAAAATCCACAACACTATTATGAAAATTACCAAGCCACTTCTTACGATGTTACTCTTGTAGTAGATAATGGTCAATGTTGGGATACAATCACTAAACCTGTTACCATTAAACCTGAATGGACCTTTTACATTCCAAATGCTTTTTCGCCAAACGACGATGGATTTAATGATGGATTCAGAGGTACAGGAGTTGGCATAAAAGAATACTCCTTAAGTATTTATGATCGTTGGGGTGAACTTATATGGACCTCCGGAGATCTGGAAGAATACTGGAATGGAAGCGTTAATTCCCGGACTGTTCAGGAAGATGTGTATGTTTGGAAAGTAAAACTGAAAGATGGGAAAGGCTTTAAGCATGCTTTAGAAGGAACAGTAAGTGTTGTCAGGTAAGATTTTTAAAAATCAGTTACAAATTTGCCTTTGTTAACCACCACCATTTAGTTATCGTTCACCAATTTACTTTATAATTTAGTATATTTATAGTTAATATTGAATTAAATAAAAAAAACAAATTAAATGAAACGTATCTTAAAAATTACTGTAGTACTATCATTACTTACATCATTAGTTATATTGGAATCATGCAGCAGCAGAGCCAGAGATTGTAAAGGGCGTAGAAAAACCGCTAAAACAAATATGGGCGGTTGGTTATAGGAATCATTAATTTATTAAACCTAAAATTAGCACATGGAAATTACTTATGAGTCTATCAAGTCACTTATAAAAAGTGAGGTTTGGGAGGGTAATCAGGTTAAACTTAAATTTCAATCGAACGATCAGGCTCAAGCTATTGAAACAATTGGGATGGCGATGCCGGATCAGGAGGAGATGATGAAAAAAATAATGGCAGAGGTTGCAAAAAGTACTGCATCCAGTATGGCAATTAATACCGGAGCCAACGCATTGGGTAGTATGATGGGCGGAATGGGTTCTACAGTTGCCGGTATGGCAGTTTCCGGAGCTCAGGCTGCAGGTTTAGGATACCAAATGGATCCTACAAAAATGATGCAGGTTGAGCTAACCGATGAAGTAAAACAAAAAACAATATTAGCTGCATTTATGAACCTGCAAATGTTCTACGAGTTCAGGGAAAACAACTGGCATTATAAGCAGCCAGCATAAAAACATCAAAAACACCATTTTTTGGTGTTTTTTTTTGCACCTCATTAAACCTTCAATAAATAATCAGGTCTTACTCCAAAACATCTAAATTATGAAAACATCACATTTTTTAAAATTGTTAACTGCAACTGCAGTAATAATAGGTTTCACATTTACATCTTGTAAAAAGGATAAAAAAGAAGAAGAACCTGATAAAGACACTGTTGCCGCATCTGATAATTCTTATGTAGAAAACCTATCGAATGATATTGATAATATTGGTGATCAGGCAGGTAATTCGCAAACAGGCGGTTCACTTAGCACTTATAAATTAATAAATCCTCAAAACTCTATATTAAGTACCTGTGCAACCATTACTTTATTCAAAGCAGATAGCCTGAATGTAGATTCGGTTTTAGTAGATTTCGGAACCACTAACTGTGTATGTAATGATGGTAAAATCAGAAACGGGCAACTATTGTATACATACAGTGGTGGCAAACACTACAGAGATTCAGGAATAGTTATAACTTGTACACCTATAAACTACAATGTAGAAGGCAACCAGGTTTCGGGTAACAGAACTATTACCAATAAGGGAAGAATAAATGGTAATTTTAACTGGGAGATCAATGCTAACATTACGGTTATAAAAGCAAACAACGGCGGAACTGTGACCTGGAATTGTACCCGGACAAAAATTCTTTTAAATACTTCCACTGTTTATTCCGGGCCTGCAAATCCAATCAATTGGCCGCAAGCCAAAATTGGGATTACCGGCAGTGCAAACGGAACTACGGCAGCCGGTAACGCATATACTGTAACTGTAACCAATCAACTGGTTCGCGATTTCACTTGTACTCCAAATACAGCGCAACCTCACAGGCATCCATTTATTCAGGGTAGTATGGAATTTGCTCCAAGCGGAAAACCTATTCGGTATATTGACTTCGGTTCAGGTACATGTGATCTAAATGCTACGGTTACCATTAATGGCGTTAGTCATCCGATAGTATTATAAAGATTACTTAAAAAAAAATTACCCCCTACAATGATGTTTGTAGGGGGTAATTTTTTAAACACTACGAAGAAAAATCACATCTGTTTTACAAACTGAACAGCACGTGGTCCTTCAATTTTTTTAAGATCAAAAGCCTTTTTTATTTCTTCCATTAAAGCTCCCTTAACCGGAGAAGTATCGGATGGATGAGTAAATACCTTTATCGAAATAATATATCCTCCGGGGCAATAACTTCCAAAACTAACACTTGCAAGCGGAGCCGACAAAATCCTTTTTTCAGCGGTTACAATATTATTTAAAAGAGCTTTCACCTCGTCAATATTGTGATGATCTGCAATACTCATATCAATATCCACACGCAAACTTCCCATTTTGGTATGGTTAATAATAAATCCATTTGATACTGCACCGTTTGGTAGAATAATAGTTCTATGATCACCCGTAATTAAGATCGTATTAAATATCTGAATTTCTTTTACTTCGCCTTTTTGGTTTAATGCTTCTATGGTATCCCCAACCTTATACGGTTTAAAGATCAAAATGAGAACGCCTCCCGCAAAGTTGGCCAAACTACCCTGCAACGCCAAGCCTATTGCCAAACCTGCCGCTCCAAGTATTGCTACAAATGAGGTGGTTTGAACACCAAGCATCCCGGCAACCATAATGAATAAAATAACTTTTAATCCGATCCCGATCAAACTCTTTAAAAAGGTACGCAACGAAACTTCTACGTTTCTTCTTTCCATTCCTTTTACTGCGAGGTAGGCAATTTTTTTAATCAGCCACAAACCAACGAATAACGTTATTGAAGCAAATATTAATTGTGGCACAAAATCTTTAACCCAATCAATAATTTTATCCGTGTATTCTTCAATTAATCCCACTTTGTGGATCACATGATCCTTAATATTATCCGGAGCTGCCATCGTTAATTATTATTTAAAATTTTACACCTATCACCAAAATATCATCAACCTGTTCATAGTTTGCTTTCCAGTTATTGATATGATTTGATGCCAGATCACCTTGCTTGTCTATAGCCTGGTCTTTAATAGAGAGCAAAAATTGTTTGAAGCTTTTTGTCATTAATTTTTTTCCTTCCGGTCCGCCAAACTGATCTCCATATCCATCCGTGCTCATATAAGCAATATCTTCTGTATTAAACTGGATCTCATGGCACATAAAATCCTGAGTGTCTTCCGTATATCCGCCAATTCCCGCTTTCGTAGGCCTTATTTCTTCTACTTCAGAACTTCCTTTTCTTATGATCCACAGAAAACGGTTTGCTCCGGCATATTTTACCTTTTTGGTTTCGGTGTTCACCTTTAGCAAAGCTATTTCCATTCCGTCTTTGGTAGATCCTTCTTTGTTATCTTGTCTTAAAGATTGTTTAATGCGTCGGTTGACCATTTTCAAAATCTCATCAGGTTCGTAAGAATGATTTACCGCTTCGTTTAACTTATCGCTACACACCATACTCATAAAGCCACCTGGCACACCGTGACCTGTACAATCGGCGGAGGCAATCAAAAATTCGGTATCATCTATTTTATGATACCAATAAAAATCACCGCTCACAATATCCTTAGGCTGAAAGAAAATAAAGGTATCTTTCCAGGAAGAGTGAATATCATTTAGCGGTGGTAATATTGCATTTTGGATTCGTTTCGCATAATTGATACTATCCGTAATTTCCTGCTTTTGGTGAAGGATTTCTTCGTTCTGTTCTTTCAAAACTTCATTCTTATGTTCAATTTCCTTGGTCCTAAGTTTCACTAATTCATCCAGTTGTTTATTTTGTTGTTTTAATCTATATGACGCAATTCGAATAGCAAGAAAAACGATCACAATGAACCCAACAACATAAAGTATATATGCAAGTGTGGTTCTATACCATGGTGGTAAAATTTTAAATTCAACTACGGCATCTTTACCAATGGTCTCATAAACATTTTTTGATTGAATGATCAGTTTATAAGATCCTTCGTGCAGGTTATTGAACTTTACCTTACGCTCAGCTTGCCATGCCGAAAAACTTGTATCCGCCCCTTCCAACTTATACCGGAACAGGGTTTTATCTTCACAATTCAGGTAATTGGAACTAAACTCAAATGTGAGTTCGTTATAACCATAAGTTAATTCCTTTTTAAAATTTATTACACCAATGGATGCACCATCAAATAAAACAGAATCTGCTTTTGTAGTGACTTTTCTTAGCACTACATTAAACTCATTTGCAGCAGAAGGAAGGGCTCTTGTTTCATCATATAACACCAGGCCTTCTTCTAAACATATATACAAATCGTTTTTATCACTGTATAATACATGCTCCTTACCTAAGTCTATCGGAAGAAACGTTTGATAAACCTCTCTGTTATCTTTCTTATAAATTATGTGTGGCTTATTATCAATGATAGCAAGAGTTTTATCTTTAAGGTCCTTTAGAAAATCGAAGCTCAATTGACTCGTTTCAAATTTATAGAAAGGCGTTGGTTCAAATATTTCACCTTTAGCATCTTTTTGAAGCTCAAATAAACCTGAACGGTTTCCTACAACAAGTTTATCATTAAATAAAAAGGGATATTTCCAGTCATCCGTAAGCCCGAAGTCTACACCATAAACATCTACTTTAAACACCTGCGATCCATCATCAATAATTTTATAAAGCGCGGGAGTTGTAGAAACCCAATAATAATCTCTTCCGTTTTCCGGTTTTTCTTCTATACCCCATATTTCCCCTACTATTTCAAACGCGAAATTGTATTCCTCTTTAAAATCCCTATTAAGAAGTGATAATCCCAGATCGCCCGTTGCCGCCAAAAGAATCTTCCCATTCTTTAAAAATTTAATCCGCTTAAAACTACCTTCCTTGATCTTGCTATATGCCTTACCATCGTATTGAAATAATCCGGCATCAGTAACTATATATAATTTATCATTATTTTCTGCAAGCTGCCAAACAGTTTTATTTTGGAAACCCGGTTCAGGTAAAAAATCAGGGGCTTTCTGATCCCTTATAAACATGCCTTTTGATGTGGCGGCAAAAACCCTGTCATGAAATTCCAGAACATTGTAAACGCTTGCATCCATAGAAGTGAAACTCTGAAGATCTGATCTTAGGTTCACCTTTGCCAAACCGCTGTTAAGGGTAAGCCACAAATTTCCTGTTTTATCTTCAAACTGTGAGGTAACATTATCATCCTGCAGGCCTATCACCGAATTCACAAAACTCATTTGTCCCGATTTTATATCTAACAAAATTGTTCCATATGTTTGAGAGTTAAAAGCATAATTCCCGTTCTTTAAACGAATACCTCCCAATATTCTTACAGTATTCAAAAAAGCATCATCGCTTGTAGGGAATTCTTTAAATTCATCGGTTGTTTTGTTATAAACAAACAATCCCTTTTCCTGTGTAATGATCAGGTATTCACTTTTAGAATCTTTGAAGGGAAGTATTCCAAAAAAACCATACTCGGCAAACAACTGACTATTTGGAATAAGTAGCAGTTTATCATTTACACATCTCATCAACCCTTTATTTCTCTCCCTCACATACAAAGTATTGTCTATAAAAGCGGAAACATGAAAGCTGTTGCCTTCTGAAGGCAGGATGATTTTTATGGTTTTATGATCATACACATAGATGCAATCATTTGTTTGAAAATAAACTTTATCAGTTCCGGCAAAGGTGCGCCACACCCTTGCTACTTTTTGCAGATCCTGAGGCAGCAGTTTTTCACTCAATGGTTCGTAAAAAAGTCTGCCAACAGAGTCCTTCAAATAACAACCAAAATAATTTTCGCCCCCTATATACAATACATTACTGCTATCGTTAGCTAAAGAATATACAAAACCTGTACGAGCCTTAAGAAAATCCCACTTGTAACCATCAAATTCAATAACGCCATTACTGCTTCCTGAATAAATTAATCCTTCCTTAGATTGGGTTATGCTCCAGTTTTGCGCATTTTGATTCTCACCATAATCTTTTCGGGTATAGTTAACGATGGGGTACTTATAAAACGATTGTGCAAACGAAATTTGCAGCGTTAGGAAGAAAAATAAAAGTAGATAGAATATTTTTGCTGGTCTCAAGCTTCGAAATATTTAAAATTTACAAACTGCTTTACATGATGCATCTTTCGCTCAATTCAGGCCCTGAACAGATGAATGTTTGCCTAGTCCAAATTAATCTTTTTTTCCAACAAATAATTATTTCTTACCGAACTGTTCCTGAGAATCAATTCACTTATAAACCCTGCTAAAAACAGCATGGTTCCAAGTATCATAGCAGTTAAAGAAATAAAGAACAAAGGGTTTTCCGCCACCTTTGGAGCGCGGCTATCTGTAAATACATGATATAATTTATTCCCTAATAACCAACCTACTCCAATAAAACCAAGTGCAAACATAAAAGTGCCGAGTAATCCAAACAAATGCATTGGACGTTTACCAAATCTCGAAATAAAAGTAATGGTAAGAAGATCTAAAAAGCCATTGATAAAACGTTCCCAGCCGAATTTAGACACTCCGTACTTACGCGCCTGATGTTGCACCACTTTTTCCCCAATGTTGGTGAAGCCGGCATTTTTTGCTAACACCGGAATAAAACGGTGCATCTCGCCATACACTTCGATGCACTTTACCACATCTTTTCTGTATGCCTTTAAACCACAGTTCATATCATGCAGTTTAATACCACTGATTTTTCTGTTGGTCCAGTTATATAATTTGCTTGGCAGGTTTTTAGTGAAAGCGTTATCATAACGTTTTTGTTTCCAACCACTCACCAGGTCAAAACCGCCTTCTCTGATCATGCTGTATAATTCAGGGATTTCATCAGGACTATCCTGTAAGTCAGCGTCCATAGTAATTACCACATCCCCTTCGGCAGCTTCAAAGCCAACATAAAGCGCGGGAGATTTGCCATAATTTCTTCTGAATTTAATTGCTTTTACATTTGGATCTTTAGCTGCCAGTTCACAAACAACCTTCCAACTGCCATCTTTACTACCATCATCTACAAAAATCACTTCGTAAGAATAGTTATTGGCGTTCATCACCTTCACGATCCACTGGTGCAATTCGGGCAATGATTCCTCTTCATTAAAAAGAGGTATAACTAATGATATATCCATAAAAACGATTTGGCCTTACAAGGTTTTAAGGCAGTACAAATTTTACAAAATTTATTGGATTTGGGAAGGATTTAAGCTAAAAATTGTGAAATGTTTTACGATTCCCAAAAGCCCTGCGGTTCCAATGGTTTAGCCGCAGATTCACACAGATTACACGGGTGTGTGAACACAGATAATCTGGTTTTACAATAAAGCATAATTTAACCAAGATTTAATCTGCGTTAATCTGCTGCTAAAAACTATATCTGCTGCAACAGGATATTCATTCTTATCAATTCATTCTTCACCTGATTCATACCAACCAAACCTCCCGACATACCTGAGGTCTGTTTAGAGAAATTCACTGTAATGGTTTGATCCGGATTAAGTGTGATGGTACGATTGAATTTGAAGTATTTTACAAATGCCCCAAACAGAATACGCATTACACGGTTCCCTTTTTCGTAGGTTGCGTTGTTTGCTTGTCCTTCAACAAGTACATAACCATCAGTTTTGAACATCGCATCAAGTTTTTCTGCAAGTTCCATTGGTTGAATACCAGCATACAAATTAGAAGTTAAATCATTGGTGTTCGTAAGATTTTTTACAAAATAAGCCATAATTCGTTGTTTTATTTGTTTAACACTAAGTAAAGAGAAATTTAGTAGAAAAGCAAGTTGAATTTATCAGACTTTACGATACTTCAACAAAGCCCAACCATTTCTTCCCACTTTACTATCAAATACATAACCACAAGCAACTGCTTTTTTGTTCAATTCATCAAAATCATTTTCGAAAAAACCACTTAGTAAAAGTTGCCCTCCGCTATTAGTGCTTTTAAAATACTGGGGCATATCTGTCAGCAGAACATTGCGATTAATGTTTGCCAATATTATATCGAAATTTTTACCTTCAAGATCAGTTGCGTTTCCTTTGAAGAAAGAAATGCCTTCCGCATTATTTAACTGAGCGTTTTCTATGCTATTCTCAATACTCCAGTCGTCAATATCAATTCCCACAACTTTTTCAGCACCTAATTTCTTAGCAATAATTGCAAGTACTCCTGTTCCACACCCCATGTCCAACACATTTTTACCTTTCATATCCAGATCAAACAATGCCCTTGACATCATCCAGGTAGTATCGTGGTGCCCGGTACCAAATGACATTTTTGGATTGATGATAATATCCAATTGTACCTTTTGAACTTCATGAAAAGATGCGCGGATACAACATTTATCTTCCACCAAAACAGGAGGAAAATTCTTTTCCCATTCCTCGTTCCAGTTTTCCTGTTTTATATTTTGTACTGACCATTGATACTTAAAATCAAATTCTCCTAATGACTCTAACACTTCTTCATTAAAAAAATCTTTTTGAATAAAAGCTTCAAAACCTGCATCGTTTTGAACAAACGATTCGTATTCAAGGTCGCCCAACAAAGCTATCAACACATCACTTCCGGGCTGCACAGGCTCAACGGTAAATTCTACACCAACATAATCCATATCTCTTAAAACGAATTTATGATACTTACAAAATCACTGGCCTGCAAAGAAGCGCCACCTATTAAACCACCATCAATATCTTTTGTAGCAAACAATGCTTTGGCATTTTGTGCATTGCAACTGCCACCATATAAAATAGAAATAGCATTAGCTATTTCTTCATTGTAATGATGAGCTATTCTGTTTCTTATGAACGAATGCATTTCTCCTGCTTCTTCAGGAGAAGCTGTTTTTCCGGTTCCTATTGCCCATACAGGTTCGTAAGCCACCACTATCTTTCTCACATCGTCGACCGAAAAATTAAACATCACCTCTTCCAACTGCCTTTCAACGATCCCAAAATGTTTATTTGCTTCTCTCCCCGGTAACATTTCTCCAATACAATAAACCGGGACAAGATTATTTTCAAGACATCTACTGATCTTCAGCTTCAAAAATTCGGGGCCTTCCTTATGCATAATTCTTCTTTCCGAATGGCCAATTAATACATAGCGTGCCCCAACTGAAGCAGCTGCCTTAGCAGACACTTCTCCGGTAAATGCCCCACTATCGTTGTAGTGGCAATTTTGCGCCCCACAATGAAAACCATTTTGATAATCATATATAAGGTTGCTTACACTGTTTATATAAGGGAAAGGTGGAAAAAAAATCTTAACCACATCACCCGGAGTTTCTGAACTCAACACTTCTTTTACCAAAGCTTCAGCTTCCTGAAGCGTTTTATTCATTTTCCAATTTCCTGCAACAATTTTTTTACGACTCATGCTTTTTAGTATAAACCGATAAATGTACGAAATATAAACCGTAAAAAAATACCCCGTTGTTCTTTCAAAAACAGTGTATTTCTATTCTGAAAATCCGGTGTTTTAACAACATGGGGTGTTACATTCAAAAGTCTCATCCTGCCATCAAGCCCTCAATGGATAACCTATCAATTTCCGACTTCCCGAAGATTGGTACTTACATTAAAATAGAGTTTTGGTTTATCGTGGACTTAAAGAGAAAATAGAATAAACTGATCAGGAAATACAATCTTATTTCTAACTTTGATTGCTTCTATTCGGCAACCTGGCTTCTGAAAAAAATTACTCCTATACTAGTGGTTATCATTTGGATTGCTTCCTGCACTTCAAAAAAACAGGAGGCCTCTTTCTATTATTGGAAAACAAACTTCAAACTTTCTGAAACGGAAAGTCAAACATTGAATGAAACGAATACTTCAAGTATTTACATTCGTTTTTTTGATGTAGATAAAAAAAATGATTCCATCGTTCCACTTGGGCTCGTTTCCGGACTGAAAAACATACCTGATAGTCTGCAGATAATTCCTACCATATTTATTACAAACCGAACTCTATTGGGTGCAACAAAAAAAGATGTATGTGTTTTAGCTCAAAACCTCAGCAGCAAAATCAACAAAATGGCTACGATCAACAATATCAACTTTAATGAATTTCAGATTGATTGCGATTGGAGCGAAAAAACAAAGACAGTTTATTTTGATCTCTTACAACAGCTACAAGCACAAACCTCTGATAAAACTCTTTCTGTCACTATCAGATTGCATCAAATAAAATATCCCTTACGTAGTGGAATACCCCCGGTGAAAAAAGGGGTACTTATGTTTTACAATATGGGAAAACTCAATGATACACAAAGTAAAAATTCAATCTATAATGCTGAAGACGCAAGCAAATATATCAGCTATATTAAAGCATATCCAATACAACTTGATTATGCCTTACCCATCTTCAGCTGGCAAGTCCATAAACGAAACGACAAAGTAATTGGTCTTGTTTCCAAAGATGAAATTCCAGACACCACAAACAATGAAATCTTGTTAAAATTAAACCCGGGTACTTTCAAAATAAAATCACCATTTTTGCATAAAGGAAGGTATTTTATGCAGGGAGATGAGCTTCAAACAGAACAGATAAATAAAGCCACTTTAGTTGAAGCCGCAAAACTACTTTCTGAAAATATTGACAAAACAAAACCACATAAAATTATTTTTTTCGACCTCGACGAAACACATTTTAAACATATCACACATGAAACTATCAAAGAAGTACTGGATATTCTTAACTAATTTTTTCGGGCTTAGTATTGTTATTGCTCTCGCGTGTGCCGGTGGCGATTGGGACGGAACGGAAGGCTCTATGTTTGCCCCGGAAATCATTAACAAACCTGCCAACACTGCATTTTTCAGATCGCAATACAGCCCGTTTTACACTGGTAATTATAGCGGCGGATATTGCGACGACCATAATACAGCTTGCAACGATGTTAATGTAGATGAGTGGAGTAAATATTTTGATGGAAAAGTAACAAAGGAAGCTTTACAATATTGGCTTTACAAAGCTGAGCCGAAAGAAGTGAATAATATGATCTTCACAATTAAAGGAACAACCAAAGCTGTCCCTGTTTTGAGTGAAGAGTCTAAAAAAAATACACTCTTAGGTATTCAACCGTCTGACAAAACGGTTCCGTTTTTATATTATGTTGGATTTGCAAAGCGTAATGAAAAATTTGCAGTAAAAACATATAACTACTGGGACGATACTCCAAAAGAAACAAGTACAGCTACCGAAGATATTACCAAACAAATTGAAGGCGGAATAAAATTAATGGGGAATGTAAAAAATACCTTTTTAAAAGAGCGTTATATTTTTCAGGTAACCCGTCTTTATTATTACAACACTCAATATAAAGAAGCCATTGATTTCTACACAAAAAACGAAAATTCACTTAGCAAAGACTACAGCATGAAATGGCGTGCAATGGGCTACGTAGCAGGATCACACTACAAACAAAAAGAATATTCGAAAGCCAATTATTTATATTCGCTTATTTACGACAATTTTGTTCCTCATAAAAAAGCGGTATATCTTTCTTTCCATCCTCAGGAAAATGCAGATTGGGAGCAAAGTTTGGCATTAACAAAATCTGTTCGCGAAAAAACTGTTTTATGGCAAATGTTTGGCATATACGCTGATCCGAAACGGGCAATCAACGAAATCTATAAACTTGATCCAAAATCAGATCAATTAGATCTGCTTTTGGTTCGTTTGGTGAACATAGAAGAGGAACGTTTTAGCGAAACACTAATGCGTAAGCCGGGAATGAAAGTAGAAGAAGAAGGCACAAACAACGAAGCTGCAAAAGCAGTTAGCCTGATAGCATCCCAAAACAAAACTTCTAATCCACAGATCTGGAACCTGGCCGCTGCTTATTTAAATTATGCTTCAAAAGATTTTACAGAAGGAGATAAATTTCTGAAAGCGGCTGAAAAGCAAAAAGCGAGCAATGAATTAATTGAAGCCCAATATCACATGATCTCCTTATTTGGGAAACTACACCGTGCAAAATACATTGACGCAAAACTGGAGAAGGACATTTTGCCGGATGTAAAAAAAATATTCGATAAAAAAACATTGAGTATTGCTTCTGTGCGGGTTGATTTTTCCAAACAGTGGGTACGCAATGTATTAGCCGTATTGTTTGCAGGTAATGAAGAATTTGAGAAAGCAGAAATGATCCAGCCACGTACTATAGAAAACAGGTATAATAACACCGCAAATATTAAAAAGATGATCGCTTATTTTGAAGATCCAAAACACAGTGAATTGGAGGAATTCTTTATTAAAGAAACTTTTTATGATAAAGCTGATTACCAGCAATTGCTTGGTATAAGATACGCACAGGAAGACAAATTAGACTCTTCCCTTGTATATTTTAAATCTGCTGCAGGAAGAAACACGGAATTATTGGGAAACCCGTTTACTATTCACATCAACGATTGCCATGATTGTGACCATGCTGCCACTCAAAAAACAAAATATACAAATACAAGCTTTATTGAAAAAATGATTGAGATGAAAAATAAAGCAAAATCAACTAAATCTGAAACTGCTCAAAATTATTTTTTGATTGCCAATGGTTTTTATAATATGACTTATTTTGGGAATGCCCGTTACTTCTATGTAAATAATGTAAGCACTTACGATTTTTATTTTGATTACAACAAGCAGGCATTGGTTCCGGAAAATGATTGCAGTCTTGCCTTGAAATACTATTTGTTAGCGAAAGAGAGCTCCTCCGACAAGGAGTTTAAAGCCAAATGCACCTTTATGGCAGCCAAGTGTGAACAAAATGCATGGTTCATGAACAAACCTAAAGATTATGTGGGCGACTTTAAAGCAGGGAAATATTTGAAGCAACTAAAATCAGAATACTCCAACACAAAGTATTATGGTGAAGTAGTTAAGGAATGTGGGTATTTTTCGACTTATGTAAATCAATGACAAATAATTAACAAGAAGGGGAGTTTATTGTCCGCACAATACTTTCCAAATAAATCCGTTTAAATTCATAATTTTACAGAAAGCAGACCACATGTCTAAAACCAACGCACATTTTTTTTTACTGATAAGCTTCCTGTTTATTACTCATACGTTTTTGGCTCAAAAAGATTCAACTAAAGCGGGTAAAGAAAATATCTGGTGGAAAAAAGGAAAACAATATGTAATCGTTACCAATGATGGCACCGAATATATCGGGGAAATTGTTGGAGATAATGATCGTGAAATTCTCATTATGACCAAAACAATGGGGAAGCTTTATATCCCTAAATATTCTGTAAAAAGTGTTACCATCATTGATAAAAGCAATTTTGAGAATGGCGAGTTTTTGGATGAAAACAGACACAAGAATTTTTACATGTTAGGCACCAATGCCCTTCCCTTCAAAAAAAGGGAATTTAGAGTAAGCCATGCGTATTTCTTTGGATTTAGCGGAACATATACCATTAACGAAAATGTTGCTGTTGGTATACAAACTTCTATCATTGGAACGCCAATGGGCTTAGTACTTAAAACCAGTTTCCCCATATCCGATAAAAATTATGTAGGTACTGATTTTAATATAGCTTCGATGACCTACATTGAAAGTGGTTCATACATTGGAAATATCTCTGCCAAATATACCCACGGAGATGAAAAAACAAATGTTACAATTGCAGGCGGGGTTGGGTTTTCCTCTTTTCTGCAGCAATTGTATACATACAATGGTTCCAGTAATGTCAGGAAAAGCGAGAACGAATATTATTTCAACGCCGGAATCTTTCACCGCTTAACTAAAAATGCAGGTTTCACGGCAGAGGGCTGGTTAATTCC
This sequence comes from Bacteroidota bacterium, assembly GCA_030684395.1. Lineage (GTDB taxonomy): Bacteria > Bacteroidota > Bacteroidia > B-17B0 > Aurantibacillaceae > JADJDM01. The sequence continues at coordinate 27,724 of JAUXTT010000011.1, forward strand.
ACGACAAAACTTTGGTTTGATCGGATTAGGAATCAGAACGCTAAGAAGAAAAGATGTATCCTGGTCGTTTGGTTTTTATAACGCTATTTATCAGGGGTACAGTAATACCGGTTATAATCCATACGGCCCGGCTCCCAAAACCACTAAATTTACTCCCATACCGTTTTTTGGAGCAACTTACACTTTGTAATTCTCTTTAAGAATTTTATTTAAATACTGTTACAGGTTCAACTCTTGCATACTGTTTCCCCGCAAGATCGGTGTATATAATTTTACATATATAAGTTCCTTCAATAATGTTTCCTCCCGAATTATTTTTTGTCCCGTTCCAATTATCGGAGTAATCGTGAGTTTCAAATATTTTTTCACCCCACCGGTCATAAACCTGAAGAATAAACCCCCGCTTTGTATCCACTCCCGAAGATTGAACAACAAACACATCATTCTTTCCATCATTATTAGGAGTAAAAGCACTAGGTATATAAAACACCTGGTCGTTCATCAATTGTATATTTTGTGTGATCGAATCAGCACAACCAAATGCATTGGTAGCTTTTAATGTAATAGGATACGATCCTAATTCGCCAAACATAAATTGCATGTGTGTATCATCCGTAGTGAAAACTCCTGAAACGCTCCATTCATAAGTATTAGTTCCTTGCGTTGCATTTATAAAATCAACAATAGGTTCTATTACAGTTGGATTTTCGTTCGAAATATAAAACATCGGCCCAGGTTGAGGATGAACAGTAATGTATGCAACCGCTGTTGTATCATCGAGGCAGCCATTTACATCAGTATAAACCAACTTAACCGTAAAGGAGCCGGGTACAGAATAAAAATGTACGGGATCCTGCAATGACGATGTTGAGCCTCCATCTCCAAACAACCAGGAATAAACACCGGTAGTTGTTCCGGATGTAACCTGAGAAGTAAATGAAAAAGAATTTCCACCCACCAAACATCCTTCGGTTACCGGTACACTAAAAGTGACTTCAGGTTTTGGATTCACAGTAATTGTATGAGTTGTAACATCAGGACAAGTTGTTCCACCTGTTTCGTATGTAATTTGATATGTACCTACTCCTTGTGAAGGATCAAAATCACCTGTAGGAATTCCTATGCCGTTCAAAAACCAATTACCGGGCGTGTTTTGCGGGGCAATAGTAAACGGGGCATCATAAACACATTTTGCAACAGGTAAACTAAATGCGGAAGAAGCGAATTGATTTACAGTAACAGTAAAATCCTGAGTGGTTGTACAACTGCCTTCTCCTGCATTATAGGTTAAAACAGTTTGTCCTACCGGCAATGCAGATGGATCAAATGTAGCCTGCCCGCCACCAATGTTATTAATTCCGATTAAACCGTTCCAAAAACCATTAACAACAGGTACTGTAGAAGCAGATACAATTGCTGTAGTTGCATTTGAGCAATACTGATCCTGCTGGGCAGGTATTGAAAGTACAAAAGGTGGCACCACTGTAACGTTACTTATAGCTGTAACCGGAGCTGTACCAACACAATTATCATCTATTGTTACTGTATACTGTGTGGTAGTTGCAGGACTCACATTAACTGTTTGTGTGGTTCCTGCACCTGCGCTCCATGTGTAAGTATAATTTCCTGAACCACCTGTTGGAGTTGCAGTGATATCAACATTACCTCCCGGGCAAACAATTCCGTCGGAAGCTATTGCCGAAATGGGCATCATATCATCAATGGTAAAATTATAGTCAACTGAAGTTATGATTCCACAAACATTCACATTGTTAACGGTAAGGATGATCGTTTCCTGCCCTTCATTAATTCCATCCAATACCGGTGAAAAATCAAAAGTAACCGTATCAACACCAATTGGAAAAGTAATAGTGGTAGGGATAGTAACATAATCTGAACCACCGGATGCTGTTCCTCCAACATTGATATTAAATGATTGAGCAGTTCCTGTTTGAGCAGTTGGCCTTACAAAACTTACCTGCAAATCATCGCAGCCTTCAACAGCATTGGTAATTCCTGTTGTTCCGTTAACCGAAGATGCAACAGTAAAAGGTGCTGAAGACGAGAAAGATCCTGCTTCTAAAAATACACCTGAATCATAAGTAGCATCACCACCATCCGCAATTGCAATTTTTATGTGATAGGTTTCTCCACAAATTACGGGATGTCTGGCAGTCAGGATTACAGTTAGACCATCATACGTCACATCTATCAACTCATTCCAGTTATCTCTAAAATAAGCGCAGTTTTCACAAGTACCATCCGATTGTCCTGTTCCAGCGATCCAGTCCTCCCCTCCATTATTAACAGTATTAATAGATACAGGAGTGGTTGTCCCTGGAATTAAAGCAATATTTGTGGCAGTTAATGGTGTAGAAACACCTGACAGAATAAAAGCAAAAGCATCGTTAACAGTACCGTTAACAAAATCGTTATATTCTTCTGATCCAAATACATACCTAAACTTAACTGTATCAGACTGGGGAATAAAATCAAACTCTAAAACTGCCGCATTGTATGTATCGTCCCCGGAAATATTATCAAGATCCGGATCACCAGGTGTTTCTACATCAAGACTTTGATGATTGGAAGCTGGACCAAACGGACCAGTTTCACTGAAAGGAAAAAACAAGGGATTAGGGTCTGGTTCTATTATCGAACCAGTAGTCAATATAACTCCACTTGTCAATCCAAGGTTACCTGATCCAGGCGAGCTAAACTCACCAATAGAATTCACATAACCAGTATAATTTATATTAGTAGCCGTAATACCTGCTCCCAATAAAACATTCTGAACCAAATTAGCGGGAGTAGAGGCCGTTGTGGTTAATTGCCCGAAACTAACAGAAGACAAAAACATTAATACAATAGCACTGAAAATTTTCTTCATGGACCTAATCTTATGATTTATAGACGATTATTCGAAATTAATCCTTTTCCAGCTACAAACAAAAGAAATTAAATGCCTTATAAAAGCTTAATAATAAGATGAAATTAGACTTCGGAAACCCCTCCGGTTCAAATCTACCATTCTACTGGTCCCAACCGTTTATTGACGAGTTTATTTTTAGGAAAAACAGCAAGTGCCAACTGATCCCAATAAATAATCACGCCTCCGGAATAAATGGGAGAATTGAGTTTTTTACCCAGAAATTTATTGTTTTTAAAAACCATTCGGTATCCTATGTTTCCTCCCAAACCCAGCCAGGTAAATATCTTAAATTTAACATTTACCCCGGGCTCGTACAAAAAAACCATGAATTTATCCTTGGTTTTTTCCCCGGTTACAAAATTATGATCGAATTTCGCAAAGCCTGTACCGAACTGGGTTGGTATACTATATTGCCAGCGCTTATTTTTGTAAAAAATATAATCTACATAATAACAAATGTAATTCAGTCTTAACCACCTGTTGATGGTAACCGTAGATTTTAACTCGTTATCATAAAAAGTATATTTCTCATACAATTTGGTTTTCAACCATGAATATCCACCACCAACACTTATTTTCCTTCCAAAGGTCACTCCCAGTTTTAAACTTTGAACTTCAACTCTATCATGATCTACAAAAGAATTTCTCGACTCAAAACGAAAATCAAAAGTTTTACTTCCGGTAAATGCCACGTGCAATGAATCCAGAAATTGTGCGTTTAAAATTCCTGCAAAAAATAAAAATGCTATGAGGTATATTTTTAGCATTAAAGAGACAACGCAAAAATACCACTATCAATACAGAACTGTTTATATATTTTCACTCTTTTATGAATATTCACGTGTTCATTAAGTATTTTTATCATTCATTATGTAAGTATGCGCAACGATTTTTTACTCACCCCAATAGAATATCTCAAGGGAGTTGGCCCTCAGAGAGGTGAAGCATTGCGTAAAGAATTGGGAATTTTTAATTTTCAACATCTTCTTACCTTTTATCCTTACCGTTATGTTGACCGCACCAAATTTCACAAAGTAGCGGAAATAAATGAAGAACTGTCTTTTGTTCAACTCTGTGGTTACATTACACGTACTGAGTTATTAGGAGAAAAAAGATCCAAACGCCTGGTTGCGCATTTCAGAGACTCGAGTGGAACCATTGAACTGATTTGGTTTCAGGGGATCAAATGGCTGGAAGGAAAATTCAGGGGCGATGTAGAATATGTTGTATTCGGAAAACCAAATGAGTTTAAAGGACGCTATTCTATTCCACATCCTGAAGTAGATATTGTTAACGAAGACAGCATCAAACTGCAATCCTCCATGCAGGCAATGTACAACAGTACCGAAAGTCTTAAACACAGAGGCCTTGACAGTAAAGGTGTTTTAAAGTTACAGGAAAACCTTCATGCACTCATTAATAAAAATATTCCTGAAATATTAAGTGAAGAAATTATTCAATCGAATCATTTTATTAGCAGAGAAGAAGCTTCAAAACAAATTCATTTTCCTCACTCCGCTAACCTATTAAAAGCCGCAGAAACACGCCTAAAATTTGACGAGTTATTTTTTATACAATTAAGATTATTAAGACAAAAATCGCATCACAAAACAGTTACGCATAGTTTTGTTTTTTCAAAAGTAGGTGAGTATTTTAATAAATTTTACAAAGAATGCTTACCTTTTGAATTAACCAATGCACAAAAACGGGTAATAAAAGAAATCAGAACAGATGTAGCAAGTGGCAAACAAATGAACCGCTTGGTACAGGGAGACGTTGGAAGTGGAAAAACAATTGTAGCATTAATGAGTATGCTTCTGGCAATTGACAATGGTTTTCAAGCTTGCTTAATGGCCCCGACAGAAATACTTGCAGGACAACATTACGATGGACTTGCAAAAATGGTTGAGCCATTAGGAATAAAAATAGCCCTACTCACGGGCTCTGTAAAAGGTAAAGCAAGAAAACAAATTCTGAGTGAATTAGAAGATGGTACAATGCACATAGTTATTGGAACACATGCTTTGATAGAAGATACAGTAAAATTTAAAAATATAGGCTTTGTTGTTATTGACGAGCAACATCGGTTTGGTGTTGAGCAAAGAAGCAGGTTGCACAAAAAAAATCACATCCCGCCTCATGTATTGATAATGACAGCAACTCCTATTCCGCGAACATTAGCAATGACCTTGTATGGAGACCTTGATACTTCTGTGATCGATGAGTTGCCTCCGGGAAGGAAACCGGTTAAAACCATGCATATGACGGATGATAAACGCTTGCGAATGTTTGGGTTTATTCGCGAACAAATCAAATTAGGTCGACAAGTATATGTTGTATACCCTCTGATAAAAGAATCTGAAAAATTAGACCTGAAGAATTTGGAAGAAGGATTTGAATCTCTGGAACGTGAATTTCCTTTACCTGATTTTAAAATTAGCATAGTACACGGAAAACAAAAAAGTGATCGCAAGGATTTCGAAATGCAGCGCTTTGTAAAAGGTGAAACGCATATAATGGTTGCTACAACTGTAATTGAAGTAGGTGTTAATGTTCCGAATGCTAGTATTATGGTGATAGAAAATGCAGAACGATTCGGGCTTTCACAATTACACCAGTTACGCGGAAGAGTTGGCAGGGGTGCGGATCAATCATATTGCATTTTAATGTCTTCTCATAAATTAAGCAGAGAAAGTAAGATTCGCATGGAAACCATGTGTAGAACAAATGACGGATTTGAGATTAGTGAAGTGGATATGAAGTTACGCGGTCCCGGAGATATTGAAGGGACACAGCAAAGTGGTATTCTTGACTTAAAAATTGCTGATCTGGTAAAGGATCAACAATTATTAATGATGGCCAGAGATATTGCCCAGAGAGTGGTTGACGAAGACCAAAATCTTGACCTGCCAAAAAATTTACCAATGAAGAACTTTTTAATTCAAAGATCCATTGCAAAAACAGACTGGAGTAAGGTGGCTTAATCATTGCTTTCTAACACAGAGGCTCAGAGGACTCGGAGTTGCGCAGAGAAAAAAAAGATTTTAAAGCGTTTATTTGAAAACCCATATTAAGAACTCTGTGTAACTCTTTTTGCTCAGTGAACTCTGTGTTGAGAATTAAAAGACTATGATTATCTTTATAGGAAGAATAAAACTGGATTGATCAGCAAGTATAAAATATATTTTACCATCGCATTTCTTTTTGCGTCTTTCTTATCATTTGCACAACCCGATGATTTAAAGAAGGTGGACTATACTTTGGCCGATAAAATCGCCACTGAATTCCCGAAGAAAAAAAAATACAAAACAGTTTCTGATATTGCAGGTCCACTTACTGAAAATCTGAAGACGGAACATGAAAAATTCAGGGCTATTTTCAGATGGATCACCGAAAATATTGAATACAACAAATCTGCCGCCAATGCTGCAGATGCGGATAAAGTGATCAGAAAAAACAAGGCCGTTTGTCAGGGCTTTTCAAATCTATTAAAAGAAATGTGTGAAAGCGTGAAGATCCCATGCGAAATGGTGGTTGGATATACCAAAACAGATGTAAAGGACATTAACCGTAAACTCAAAAAAACAGATCATGCATGGAACATTGTAACACTCTACAATAAAAAGTATTTGGTGGATGTTACCTGGGCAACGAGTAAATTTAATGTGAATACACGTAAATTTGAAAAGGCATTTGATGAGCATTATTTTCTTACACCTCCCGAAAAATTTATTCTAGACCATTTACCCGAAAATAAAAAAGATCAACTTCTCGAAAAACCGCTCAGCAAAAAACGTTTCTCCTCTACCCCACTTTTATATGCCGACTATTTTCATGTAGGTATTGGAGATATTTTTCCAAATAAAGGAAAGTTGAAACAACGACAATCAGAACCTTTTGTGTTTAAATTTAACTGTACCGGAGAGTTTCCAATAAACGAAGCGTCTATTCTGGCAGATAATGACAAGTACTTCACACCCGTTAAGTTAACAAAAAGCATTACACCGGGTTTTACACATGAATTCTTATATACTTTTGAAAAAGAGGGCGACCACGATCTCACTATATTCTTAAATGGAAAACCTATTGTAGAATATCTAATAAAGGTGAAGTAATTTGAAGATTTGGTAATTACAATAGTTGATACTCTATTCATATTTATAATAGGTAAATGTATCTCCATACCAAATGAAAGTAAAAAATCCGCGAAAAGAATTGATATCTATACGATTCAAAAACAACATTACATCTTCGAATTAAACCATTATCATCCCGATAACTATCGGGACTCAAATTAATACCGTACATTTGCAGCGAGGCTGTTCTATCGCTCCACGCAAGTGGGGAGGAAAGTCCGGGCAACATAGAGCGTTCCGCCTTGTGATAAGCAAGGGATCCTGATTGAAACGTCAGGAGACAGAAAGTACCGCAGAGAATATACCGCCTTCGGGTAAGGGTGAAAACGTGAGGTAAGAGCTCACGGCTGCTTTGGTAACAAAGTTTGCAGGAAAACCTCGGAAGTTGAAAGACCAAATAGGCTGTATTAGTGGGGCTGCTCGCTCCCTTCGTTGCAAAACGATGATACAGTGGGTAGGTCGATTGATCCTGACTTTCAAAATCAGGACAGATAAATGATAGAAATTCTTATGCTTCGGTATAAGAAAACAGAACCCGGCTTACAGGCCTCATTTTTTTTATTTCCCTTCTTAAACGTAGTTAATCTGCCGCATTTTGCCATTGGTCGCAGAGTGTTTTTTTCTATAAAAATTATTTTTATCTTGTTCTCAACAAAACAATTCTATGCAGCAAACATTGGTACGTGCTATTGCCGTTTTTATATATTTAACCCTCCCGTTATTTTCCTTTTCTCAAACTAATGGGTTCGTTAAAGGTGTTGTTACCGATAAAACTACCGGAGAATTACTACCCGGTACAACCGTTTCAGTTTCCAAAAACGCCGGCGTCATAACAGATGTCGATGGAATGTTCTTTATTTCTCTTATTGAAGGCGATTATACACTTGAAATAAATTTATTAGGTTATAAAAACTCCAACCAAAAGGTAAGTGTAAAACCCAATGACACCTTAACTATCTCTGTAACACTTGAGCCTGCAAATCAGGTATTGGACGAAGTAGTAATAAGTGCAGGAAAATTTGAGCAAAAACTTTCAGACGTTACTGTTTCCATGGAAGTTATAAAACCGGCATTGATACAAAATAAAAATGCTGTTCAATTGGATCAGATCATGAACCAGGTTCCCAGTGTAAACATTAGTGATTCACAGGTCAGTATTCGTTCAGGCAGCGGGTTCAGTTATGGAGCAGGAAGCAGGGTTTTGATGATGGTAGATGAAATGCCTATGATTAGCGCCGACGCTGCAGATATTAAATGGAATTTTATTCCAATAGAAAATATTGAACAGGTAGAAGTAATAAAAGGAGCAGCTTCTGCTTTATTTGGTTCCTCGGCTCTCAATGGTGTAATTAATTTCAGAACTGCTTATCCAAAAGATAAACCTCAAACCGCAATTACAACTTTTTACGGCGTATATGGAAATCCAAGAAGCAATCAATACAATTATTACAAAAACACCAAGAAACCGGAATACAAAGGCACCAATTTCTTTCACTCTCAAAAAATTGGACAATTGGACTTTGTTTTAGGTGGCCAACTATACGATACAGAAGGATTCCGACAATTTGAAACAGAAACCAGAGGAAGAGCCAATATGAACCTTCGTTACAATTTTCTAAAAATAAAAGGATTGTCGGTAGGTGTAAATTCCAATTACATGTCGACACGTGGCGGTTTATTCTTTTTGTGGGCTGCAGCCGACTCCGCTTTTTTACCACAGTATTCAGCTGATTCTCCCACGAAGTCGATACAAGTATACGACAACCGTCGTTTTAGTATAGATCCGTTTATTGTTTACAATACAGAAAAAACCGGACGAATCTCGTTACGTACACGTTACTTCCATACACAAAATACCAACAACAAAAACCAGGAATCAACTTCCAATCTTTTTTACAGTGACTTACAATGGCAAAAACGGTTCAAAAAAAATCTCACCTTCAGTATGGGTTATGTTCAGATGCGCCAGGAGGTGTTTTCTGACTCTTTGTATGGAAGACATAACGGGATCAATCATGCAGGATATTTACAAGTAGATAAAAAAATTAAAAAACTTACACTTTCTTTAGGCTTAAGAGGAGAATATTTTAAGGTAGATACAGCGCAAACAAAAGGAACACTTTTCAACGATAAAATTAAAGACTTACCTTTTCAACCTGTAATGCGAGCTGGAGCAAACTATCAGTTATTTGAATACACTTTTATACGTTCATCTTTCGGACAAGGGTATCGTTTTCCTTCCATTGCTGAAAAATATATCAGCACTTTTGTAAGTTCAATAAATCTTTATCCAAACAATCAATTGCAGCCTGAAAAGGGATGGAGTGCAGAAATAGGAATTAAACAAGGATTTAAACTTGGCGGGTTCAAAGGATTTGTGGATGCCGCTTATTATTGGTCAGAATACCGTAACATGATGGATTTTGTTTATACCCGTATGTTATCAGATTCACTTATTAAAGAAGGTTATTACACACTTCCTGAAATTGTTGCCAACAGTGGCTTTCAATCTCAAAATATCGGAAGAGCAAAAATAACAGGTGTCGATTTTTCTGTAACAGGTACTGGTAAAATTGGCAAATTCGACATTACACTTCTCACAGGTTACACTTACAGCAACCCTATTGACCCCGATTTTGATCCAAAAAAAGACACAACCGGTTCTTTCAAAGGCAGCAACCTTCTTAAATACAGAAGTCAGCACATGTTTAAAAATGATATTCAGATAGACTACAAAGGTTTTTCTGTTGGCTTTAGTTCACGTTTTGTCAGCCACATGGAAAACATTGACTTACGTTTCGAAGAACCAATTATTTATGACCTTTTAGACCCGAAATACCCGCAGTTATACAATAATCCTGCCTTTTACGTTTTACCCGGTTTAAAGGAATACCGCAAAAAACATAAGAACGACGGGTGGATGCACGACCTTCGTATTTCTTATCAATTAAGCAAAAACATTAAAATCTCTTATCTGGTAAATAATTTCTTCAATCAGGAGTATATGTCGAGACCCGGATACGTGGAAGCCCCAAAGACAAGAGTGGTGCAATTTGTGATGAAATTTTAATTGGTTTCTGTATATATTTACAGAAAAAAAATTAAAATGAGATCATTTATCATTTGCTTATTTATTTCTTTCAACATAGTAGCACAGATTAGTCCCTTGCTATTCGTAAACCCTTTTATTGGAACAGGCGGACACGGTCATACTTTTCCCGGAGCTACGGTTCCATTTGGAATGGTTCAGTTAAGTCCTGACACACGTATTGATGGAAGCTGGGACGGGTGCAGTGGTTATCATTATAGTGATTCAATCATTTATGGTTTTTCCCATACACATTTAAGCGGAACCGGTTGTAGCGATTTTGGCGACATTATGTTAATGCCAATGAAAGGAAATGGAAGCATTGAAAAAGAAAAATACTCTTCACAATTCTCTCATAAAAAAGAAAAAGCAAGTGCAGGATATTATGCAGTTGATTTAAACAATGGAATAAAAGCTGAATTAACAAGCACAACCCGCGTTGGAATCCACCAGTATACGTTTCCTAAAAAAGAAAACGCAAACATCATTTTGGACCTTACCCATCGCGATGAAACTGTTAGCTCCTATGTAAAGGTAACGGGCGACAAAACAATCGAAGGATCGCGTTCGAGCAAAGCCTGGGCAAGTATGCAGCATATTTATTATGCGATTGAATTTTCCGAACCAATAGAGTGGGAAATATTTTTAAATGAGAAAAGTCAAAAAGATGTTCGCTTAAAAGATAATTATTATGGCGGAAAAAATGTAAAAGCGGTATTCAATTTCAAAAAACTCAGCAAACCACTGATCATTAAAGTTGGAATATCAAATGTAAGTGCTGAAGGAGCAAAGAAAAATCTGCAAGCTGAAGGGGCATCTTGGGATTTTGAAACATACAAAAAAGCTGCTGAAAAACTCTGGACAACCGAACTTAATAAAATTCAGATCAGCTTTAGCAATGATGATAAGCCTTTCAATTTTTATACCGCATTGTATCATTGTATGATACATCCTTCCATTGCCAACGATATAGATGGTAATTACCGCGGAAGAGATCAGAAGATCCACAAAGCCGAAGGACATGACTATTACTCCGTATTTTCTTTGTGGGACACTTACAGATCCTTGCATCCGCTGCTTACATTGATCGATAAAAAACGTACAGAAGATATTATTAAAACATTTATTCTGCAGTACGAACAAGGTGGTCGTTTACCAGTATGGGAATTAGCAAGTAATGAAACTGAGTGTATGATTGGTTACCATTCCGTTTCGGTAATTTCGGATGCTTATGTAAAAGGAATCACTGGCTATGATGTTGAAAAAGCATTTACAGCAATGAAGGCAAGTGCAATGCAAGATCATTTTGGATTAAATGCTTACAAAAAAAACAATGTGATCACAATAGACGACGAATCGGAATCTGTTTCAAGAACCTTAGAGTACGCTTATGATGACTGGTGTATAGCTCAGGTAGCAAAAAAACTAAAAAAAGATGATGATTATAAAACATTCATAAAACGTTCGCAATCCTGGAAAAATGTATTTGACACTCAATCTCATTTTATGAGGGCACGCAAAAATGGAGACTGGCAAAATCCTTTTGATCCGCGAGAAGTCAATAATAATTTTACTGAAGCGAACTCTTGGCAGTATTCCTTTTACGTCCCTCACGATATACAAAGTTTGATTGCAGAGTATGGAAGTACTTCACTGTTTGAAAAACAATTAGACAAGTTGTTTACCGTAAGTTCCAAAACAACAGGCAGAACGCAAAGTGATATAACCGGCTTGATAGGTCAGTATGCGCATGGTAATGAACCGAGTCATCACATGGCATATTTGTATAATTATACAGGAAGCTATAATAAAACGGTAAAATATATAGATTCGATTTGCAAGCATTTTTACAAGAATGATCCTGATGGATTAATAGGCAATGAAGATTGTGGTCAAATGAGTGCATGGTATGTACTTTCATCATTAGGAATTTATCAGGTATGTCCGGGCTCAACAGATTTTATTTTAGGAAAGCCACAGTTCAATGAAGCAACAATAACAACTTATGACAACACGAAATTTAAAATAACAAAAAACAAAGAGTATAATTTCAATAACGCATCGGGAACAACATTTACACTTAATAATGTTCCTTATAATAAACTATACGTTGATCACGCCGATATATTAAAAGGAGGAAACTTAAACTTTATTGCTCCGGCACTAAACAATGTTCCTGATAGCTTAAGTACACATTTTATTTCCCCAAAATCAAAGGTTGATGGCAATCCTTTAACACCAATGCCAATAATTCATTCGACCAGTAAACTTTTCAGTGATTCATTGCGGGTAGTATTGATCAATACTTCTAAAAAAGCTGAACTATATTATAGAACTGACAGTACTCAAAACTTTAAGAAATATGAAAAACCCTTTAATATAAACACAAGCAGTTGTGTGGAAGCTTATTCCATAATAAAAGAAAACAAAAGCGGAATTGCAAAAGGATTCTTTGTAAAAAGACCCCACAATTGGAAAATAAACATTACCAATAAATACAACAAACAATACGATGCTGATGGTGACATTGGAATCATTGACGGACTAAGAGGCGATACGAATTGGAAAAAAGGAAATTGGCAAGGTTATCAATCAACAAATTTTGAAGCTATTGTTGACATGAATGAAGTCAAAGAAATTTCATTTGTAGGTGCCGGTTTTTTACAAGACACCCGTGCCTGGATAATTTTCCCTACCCAACTGGAAGTGTATACCTCAATTGATGGAATCGATTTTGAAAAAGCAGGTGTTTTTGAAAACAAAATCGACGCAGACAATTATGAAGTACAACTAACAGAATTAGGTGGAAACATAAACACAAAAAATAAAAAAGTACGTTACATTAAATTTCTTGCAAAGAATTTCGGAAAACTACCTGACTGGCACGCCGGTAAAGGAGATGATGCTTTTATTTTTGTGGATGAGCTTATTATTAAGTAAGTAGTATTGAGTTGGGAGTTTTGAGATAGAAGTGAGAAATTTAAACTCAAAACTACTTCGCGTATTTCCAATGCCTGTGTTTTCCTTCAGCAATCCATTCTAAAGCCGTTTCCAATCTTTTCTCACGTGTAGCTTCGGTTTTCGCATCAACCAACCATTCTATATATTCTTTTCTTTTACCGGGAGTGAATGCATCAAATTGGTTTTTTGCTTTAGTATCTCGTTTAAGAACTGTTGCAAACCATGTTGGGATTTCCATTTCCGTTTTTACTACGGCCTTTACTTTTGATGGCAATTTAACGCCATCGTTATTCAGTTTCATGGCCTCTTTTATATAGGCAATCATTTTTTTATCCGATGGGAGATCTTTAACGGAAGTTATTCTACCCAAATGCCCCATCGACACCTCAGTTTTTGCCATCCCAACCAATTTGTCTGCATCCTTCATCAAAGAGGCTTTCCAAAAACTGAAAGCGCAATGTTGTTTAAAGGAAGCCATGCTACACATCATTGTGCCTTTATAATCGAAATGCGGAAAACTCCACTTCATTGTTTCTTCTACCTCTGGACATGCAGTATGAATGAGTCCTCTAATATGCGTTAAAATTGGTTTTGCAAAGTCTGCAGACTTTGCAATATATGCATCTATACGTTTATCCTTTTTTGTCATGAAAAATAAATTATCAGTTCTATAAAAATTACAATTTAAAATTCCTTCTCAAAGATCAGAGAGATCGAAGTGCCTTTTTCCCGCTCAACCAATACTTCCGCATCAATCTGGTCGGCTAACAAATAAACCAATTGCATTCCAAAACTTGACTTAGTTTTTGTTTTGTAGTTTTTGGGCAACCCCACTCCATCATCAGAAATGATTAATTTATTACCCGAGGTGCTTATGGTAATTTGCCCTTTATCGTGTTCAAATGCGTATTTAAATGAATTACTAATCACTTCGTTCATGATCAATCCAATCGGGATCATTTTATCAATTTCAAATGAAAAATCCGGCGGAACTTCAAGGTTCAGTTTTACGAACCCGTTATTATATGAACTCTGCAATTTACTGAATAAATGCCGCGAGTATTTAGCAAGGTTTATATTACTCAAATCAGAACTTGCGTAAAGCATTTCATGTATCAAAGCCATGGAAACAATTCTGTTTTGACTTTCTGCAACCACTTCTGAGAAATTTTTATTATTTGCTTTATCGGCATGTAACTTCAAAAGGCTTGTAATTATTTGAAGATTATTTTTTACCCTATGGTGAATTTCTTTTAGGAGTGTTTCCTTTTCTTTAAGAGTGGAAGCAATTTTTTCTTCCGTTTTTTTTCTTTCAAAAAACAAAGGGATATCATACTTTTTTTCTACTTTTCGTTTTTGGTCCTTTTTATGAAGGTACTCACTGATCCTGCTTGGTGGAGCCATTATAAAGGTGCAGGTCTTATCTCCTTTAGCTCTACAGCTAATCTCAACAGAGGTAAGTTCAATCCCAAAACTCTCTTCACACCAACCTGACGAATATCCTGCATTCATTGAACATACAGGGAAATTTGTTTTCTCCTTTGCCTTGATCCACGAATCCGCCTCAAAAGAAAAAGGGTGATTATACTTTATAAAAAAATTCTCATCAGGACTGGGTTTACTCTCAGGTAAAATCTCTACAAAGGCCCAACCTGTATATGCAAAATGAACTGGTCCGGCAGAAAGTTTAGAAATAGGATCCTTCAACTTCATTTTAGTGTGAAAATTTTTAGCGTCCTGCTTCCCAATTAAATGAGACATGTCAAACAACATGTTTCTTCCGATCTTTATTGCTTCCGGAGTTGGACGATCAGAATATAATTGAATAATATTTTTAAGAAAATCATTTGCAAGTGACTCGGCTCTCATTAACACATAACGCTGTCCGTTTACTTCTATCTTTGACAAACTTGGGTTTGCCTTAAATGATTGAAAATACTTTTTTACTGTTTCAGAAGCCTTATCAAATATGGGTTCAAAAGCCTTAGGAGTTTTAACCGTCCTTTTATTGGTATAAAACACATTCTTCTTTTTCCGTAAAACATCATTTTCCTTCTCCAGTTCAGAAATACGTTTTTTAAGACTTTGAATACTCTCCCGGGATTTCATTTTTGGTACCATTTATTCTTAGTAAAGGTATACAAAGCATTTAATGTTTTATACTTTTTGCGGTGAATTTAGTTATCGCTAAAAGGCCCGCTAATGTTATCAATCCATTCCATATGATTAATTCATTACCGACCTCATATCCACCAAACCATGCTTTGGAATTAGTACTTAAGGTGTAACAAAAAATGGGAGCAACAACGCATACCAGAGGAACTAATTTATCGCGCAAATTCATTTTAAAGATCAAGCCATAAGAGAACAAGCCTAATAACGGTCCATATGTATATCCTGCAATTTTCAATATAGTATCAATAATTGCACTATTATTCAATGCTTCAAAGATTAAAATTACAGCCCACAACACAACTGCAAAACCAATATGTATAACATGTCTGTAATTCGCCTTTTTCTTATCACTTAGTTTTTCTTTTTTATCCAGTTCAAACATATCCACGTACATGGATGTAGTAAGTGTGGTAAGTACCGAATCTGCGCTACTAAAAGTTGCTGCAGTTAATCCAATAATAAAAACTAAACCCGCGAAAATTCCTAAATGATTAAGGGCGAGATTTGGGAATACTTTATCCGTAATTACTTTACCCGTTTCAGCGTTCATTGGAAGAGCAACTCCCGTTTGATTGTAGTACAAGTACAACATAGCTCCTAAGGCAAGAAAAAATATATTCACAATTATTAATACTATACTAAACCAAAACATATTTTTCTGAGCTTCTCCGAGTGATTTCATACTCAGGTTTTTCTGCATCATGTTCTGATCGAGACCTGTCATAGTAACCGCAATAAATATTCCTCCCAAAAATTGCTTCGGAAAAAATGAAGTTGCCTTCCAGTCCCAGAAAAACATTTTAGAATAGCCCGAATCCGAGATCTTCGTTATTGAATCTCCAACAGACCAACCGGTATGATTCATAATGGCTACAATAGAGAGGATGACACCCAAAATCAAAAACAAAGATTGAAAAGTATCCGTCCAAACCAGGGTTTTAATTCCGCCCTTGTAAGTATATAAAAGCATGAGTGCTATAATAACCGAAACACTCACCGCAAAAGGCACATGCATTCCATCTATTCTATCAAAAACAAAATACTGTATAACTCCGGCTGCTAAAAATAAACGGCCGGCTGCTCCCAATATTCTTGACAAAATAAAAAAACTAGCTCCCGTTTTTTGAGTAATTCTCCCGAACCTCTTTTCGAGATAGGTATAAATTGAAAGTAAATTCATTTTATAATACAAAGGAAGCAGCACATGAGAAATAATCAGATAGCCAAAAAAGTATCCCAGCACTAATTGCATATAGGAAAAACCCGAACTATTCACCGCTCCGGGCACTGAAATATATGTTACTCCCGAAAGCGAATCTCCCAACATTCCAAATGCCACTGCATACCATGGAGACGATTTATTTCCAATAAAGTAAGAATCGGCATTACTATTTCTCGACGTAAACCAAGCAATGAGCAACAAAAAACCAAAATAACCGAGAATGCATAAAATAATGAGGGTACTTGACATAGGGCTAATTTCGCCTTTATATCAATTAAAATTGAGCCTGGTCAGCTTAGTTCTTCACAGAAAAATGTTTACTAAAAGAGTATAAATTTATTGCCCAAATTCTAAAGTCGAATGTAATTGATTTACCTTTGCAGGATGGATTTTTCTTCCAAATTAATAGAACGGGCTGTAAACGAATTTGCGCAATTACCTGGTGTAGGAAAAAAAACTGCTTTGCGTTTTGTTTTACACATGCTAAAAAAAGAAGCTTCGGAGGTTGAGAATTTTTCCGAGGCCATTCTAAGGTTAAAAAATGAGATCTGTTTTTGTAAAAATTGTTTTAATATCTCAGACAAAGAACTATGCGATATTTGCTCTAACCCAACCAGGGATGCTAAAATAATTTGTGTAGTGCAGGATATACGTGATGTGATGGCTATTGAAAACACCGGGCTTTTCCGTGGGCACTACCATATTTTAGGAGGGATCATTTCTCCAATGGACGGGATTGGTCCTGCTAATTTAACTGTAGAACCATTAGTTAAAAAAATTGAAGCAACAGGAGTTCAGGAAATCATTATGGCCCTTCCGGCAACTATGGAAGGGGAAACAACGAACTTCTATATCTATAAAAAAATAGCTCCTTTTAATATTGCGGTATCAACCATTGCCAGGGGGATTGCTATTGGAGATGAGCTGGAATACGCTGATGAAGTGACCCTTGGAAGATCTATCCAATTCCGGATTCCTTATTCCAACCAAATTCTAAAGTAGAATTAAAGAAGTTTCAGGAAACTTGCTTTTTTGTCGTTAACCTCCTATTTAATCCCGGAATCTATCGGGAATTGCTCGCCTAAAAAATCAATTTTCCAGAAGTTTCCTAACAACCCTTTGATTTTGTTTAGCGATTGCGTACTTTAGGATGTACTCTATTGTAAAAATAGTATGGGAAAGAGTGTAAAAAGCAAAGGTATTTATTGTTTGGAAGGACTCTGGGATCATAGCAACATCCAGGACAAAACTTCTGTACAACCTGTATTGGAATTATTAAAGAGAACAGGTCATTGCGATTACATGTATCATGATTGCGCTACCCGGGAAGAGTTGGATTTCTTTCTAAAAAAATGGCAATCAAAAAAGATCAATAGTAAATTCCCAATCTTGTACCTTGCTTTTCATGGAGAAGAAGGCTGCATATTTGTGGAAAACAATTCCAGGTACACTCTTTTAGAACTGGCAGAAATACTGGCTGATCAATGCATGGGAAAAGTAATTTATTTCGGTTCCTGTTCTACTTTGAACATTGATAAACGAAAAATAAAATCCTTTCTGCAAAAAACAAAAGCTATTGCTGCCATTGGGTACAAAATAGAAATAGACTGGATCCAATCTACAGCTTGCGACCTGTTTGTGTTTGAAGCATTACAACAAGATAAATTGGATTCACAGGGAATTAATAAGATCCATAAAAAAATAGTCCATGATTATGGCGATCTGCATAAAAAACTTGATCTAAGAATAGTAGTAAATGACCGCCAGAATTTTCCCCGCAAAAGGAACACTTAATTCTATTTGATCTTCACCATTTTGTTTTTATCAATCTTTATTTCATTCGCTTCTGCCAACTCATTAATGGATTCAACTACCAAAGCCTTATCAAATCTGTAGAATAAACTCACCAAATCATCCAGTTTATGCGGATGATTATGCAGTACATTTAGTATCTGCGTACTCAGGCTGTGAAGCTCAACATTGTGAACATCCCTCTTTCTTTTCAGGCAAACATCACAGTTTCCGCAATCTTCAATAGTTGTTTCATCAAAATAAGTCAATAACAATCGATTCCGGCAAACATTTTTATCCGTTGCGTATCTTATTACTGAATCTGCCCGTTCTTGCGCTGTTTTTTTGAGAAGCTTATAATTTTCGGGCGACAATTCCAATCTTTTAGCATCAACCCTGTTAGCTGTAAAAATAAGTTTTGGCAATTGCGACTTCGGAATGTATTCTATTACTTCCAGTTTTGTTAAACGCCTTAACTGATCTTCCAGTTCAGGAACCGAGATCAATAAACGTTTCGCTAATACAAATTCATTAATATGAACATGCTCTTCAAAAAGCCCACCATAGTTTCGCAGCAAACCTTTTAGTACTTTTTCAAATTTGGGATGCTTAATTTCAAAATTATAAAGATCTTGTTTATGAAAAAGTATCATCACCTTTGATTGCTCGTAACCATTATCCTGTAAAGACAGGTATCCTTCTTTCTCCAGAAACCTAATGGAATTAAACATAGTTACAGGTTTCAGCTTGTAATTATTGCAAATCACCTCCAGATTAAAATCAAAAGACATTCCATTTCCTGCTCCTATAGCAATCTGAAAATAGTTCGCAATGGCCTGATAACTTTGTTTGACCTCATCAAATTGTGGAAAAGACTGTTCAACTGATTGAAGCAAATTCTCCGCATCCATCTGCTGAAATAAAAGGACTGCATAAGAAACATTTCCATCCCTTCCTCCCCTACCTGCCTCTTGGAAGTATGCTTCTAAACTGTCCGGAAGATCCATGTGAACAACAAAACGAACATCGGGTTTATCTATTCCCATTCCAAAAGCATTGGTAGAAACTATGATCCGGGTTTTATTATTGATCCAGTCAGCCTGCTTTCTTTGTCTTTCATCAGCTTTTAAACCTGCATGGTAAAAATCAGCTTTAATATTATACTGTTTCAATATTTCAGCAATCTCAACGGTTTTTCTTCTGTTTCGAACATAAACTATTCCCGTTCCTTCTATCTTATTACATATGGAAAACAGCCTTCCAATTTTATCATCTTCGTATTGCACAATATAATGAAGGTTTTTTCGGGCGAACGTTGATTTAAAAACACTTGGTTTCACAAACTCCAAACGTTGTTGAATGTCTTCAATTACTTTATCAGTTGCGCTCGCAGTTAAAGCAATAATCGGAACTTTTGGCAATAAATCTCTCAGCTCAGCAATCTTTAAATAACTTGGTCTGAAATCATAGCCCCACTGGGAAATACAATGTGCTTCATCAACTGCGATCATTGATATTTTAAGATCGTGTAAATTTTTCAAAAAAACCTCGGTATGCAAACGCTCAGGAGAAATATACAAGAATTTGTATTCTCCATTTATACAATTCATAAAAGCGATTCGGATTTCGTGCCAGTTCATGGCAGAAGTAATAGCCATCGCTTTTATTCCTCTTTGTTTGAGATTTTCAACCTGATCATTCATCAAGGCAATCAATGGAGAAATAACCAGGCACAAACCCTTTTGTGCAAGCGCCGGTACCTGAAAACAAATAGATTTTCCACCACCTGTAGGCAATAAAGCAAGAGTATCTTTTCCGGCTAAAACAGAATTAATAATTTCTTCCTGTCCGGGTCGGAAAGCAGTATGTCGCCAATATTTAGCAAGTATTTCGAGGGTATTCGCCATTTGTCTATTAATTCAAAAGTATAAAAAATATTTGGCTACATTTGGCCAAACCTCAAGAATATGCTAAAAAACATTTTCGTCGCACTAATGGCACTATCCGGTGTTTTTGCAAAAGCACAAAATATAAATGTAGTTCAGCGTGGTAGCCTTTCTTACCCGGGAAAAGAATGCGCAAACATTTGCGGCTACGTTGATAGTACCGGCAAAGAATATGCACTTATTGGGGTGGAAACGGGAATGTCTGTTGTAGACGTGAGCGATCCGGACAATCCATTTCAGGTAAAAAGCATTCCGTGGCCCGCAGGCCCAAGTCAGATTTGGAAAGAAATAAAAGTATACAAACATTACGCATACGTTACCTCAGAAGCCGGCGGCGGACTTCAAATCTGTGATCTTAAGTTTTTACCTTTGGATTCTGTTCCTTATTATCATTGGGAACCAACCATCTTAAGCCAAACACTTAATACCATACACGCTTTACATGTTGATACCACTTTGGGGAATATTTATTTGTATGGCTCTAATATTGGAAACGGCGGTGCAATTTGTGCAAGCTTGGCTGATCCATGGATTCCTGTTTATTTAGGAATGTATGATCCTTTGTATGTTCACGATGGCTACGTAGACAATGACACTTTATATGCCGGAGAAATTTTAAACGGAACTTGTTCGATTATAGATTTTACAAACAAAAATAGCCCTCAAATACTTACTTCCTTTCCAACAACCGGAAACTTCACACACAACACATGGCCTTCTTTTGACAAAAAAACTTTATTTACAACAGATGAAGTAAATAACTCCTACATCACATCCTATGATATTAGTGATCTTGGAAACATTATTGAATTAGACAAAATAAAAACCAACCCCGGAAGCAATTCAATTGTACATAATGTACACGTAAGAAAAGATAGTTTTGCCGTTACTTCGTGGTACACCGAAGGCTTTACTATTGTTGATGTAAGCCGGCCTCATAACTTAATTGAAGTCGGAAAATATGATACCTACAGTGGCTCCTTGGGAGATGGATTTCACGGCGCATGGGGTGTTTATCCGTTTCTTCCATCGGGAACAATCGTAGTTTCAAATATTGAAGATGGTTTACATGTATTTACTCCAACTTATGTTCATGCCTGTTGGCTCGAAGGGAATGTTAAAGACTCTGTTACACTTGCTAACCTTAACGGAGTTCAAATTCAGATCATAAGCCAAACACAGGCAACCACAACAACTGCAAACGGAGGAAACTATGCTACCGGAACTGTAAATACAGGAACATACAGTATACAGCTATCCAGAAGCGGGTATCAGACTTTGGTTGTAAATAATGTAACGCTTACAAATGGGGTACTATCTGTTCTAAATAGAAAGCTTTTACCAAATGGGGTTGGAATAAATGATTACAGCAATAATTCAAATAATATAATGATCGGGAAAAATCCATTTAGTGACCATGCAATTGTTTATTACTCATTAAGTAGTTTAACGGAAACACATACACTAAAAGTTTTTGATAATATTGGAAGACTTGCGGAAGAACATACACTTAAATCTGCTTCAGGCGAAATTCAAATAGGAGACTTGTTAGAAGCAGGAGTATATTATGTTTCTATTGATAATAATATGCCTATACGAATTCTTAAGACAAACTAAAATGCATATTTCTCTAAGTAGTTTCTACTGGATAAAATCTCAATGTCTGAAAAATAAAAATCGTTTTTATCTTCGGTAACAATACACTTACAACCTGCATCAATAGCTGAGTAGTACTGCAATTCATCTTCCACATCATGGATTTTTCTATTCTTTCTAACCCATTCAACTGCTTTTGGGCCGATAGTAGTGAATAACAATTTTTCAGAAAGAATATTTATTCTGGCTCTTGCATTTGTACTATCCGTTTTTTTCTCCGCAAAATAAAAAGCAATTGCCAAACACAAAGGTGAAGTATATACTTTGAACTTATTATTATCAGCCAGGCTCATAACCCTCGAACTATAGGAAAAAACCGGGTATTCTTTATTCAAAACGGAAACAAGGACATTAGCGTCTAAAAAAATCTTCATTTTTTGCGGGTGTAATATTCATCCTTCATTTTTTTGCGGGTTTTTTGGGCTGTTTTGTATTCAGCTTTTCCTTCTGCAATGGTATTTACCCAATCGGAAATAGGGAAATCCTCCAAAGAATCGTATTGCTTGGTGGTTATTTTGTCCAAAATAAGCTCCATCATACGGGATAAACTCATATTTTGAGCTTCCGCATATTTTTTGGCTCTTTCGATAATTGCTTGATCAAAAGAAAGTGTGATTTTCGCATCCATGACTTTGGCATTTTATACGACAAATATAATAATTCTATACGTATAAAACAAGTTTCATAAAACGAGGCACGTTTCTATTTTCATTCCCAACTCTCAAATAGAATATCTTTCGATTTATAAATTACTTTCCTACTACTATTTACAGCTCCCGGTTAGGAATCTAAAACACAACCCCTATCACAATATATAGTTGAATTTATGATTAATAGTTCTTTTCATTTTCTTGTATGTTACCCGAAATTTCCAATTATTATACAAATAATACCGCCATGTATATTATTAATCTCATTAATATACCTATTCATCGAATCTTTTTCAGTTTCTTATTCTTTGCAAAAAAAACTATTAATTTTGCTTCAACACTAACCGATCACTTATTTAGCCTATGAAAACTTACCTGTATTTGGGAGGATTATTTTTGTTTTTCTCTTTTTTCACTTTTGGTCAATCAACCAAAACATACTTTGATCGAACAGGTAAGTCGGCAAGTGAAACTTCAGCTTATTATTATCGGGAAAAACTTGATGGAGAAAACCAATATAAATGCACTTACATTAGTAATAACGCAGTATACTTCGAAGGTAATATTATAAGCGCAAGTAATTCTGATGAAAACCTAAACAAATATCAGGGACCTTGTAGTTGGTATTACAGAAACGGCAAGAAAAAATTCTCCAAAAATTTTAACACCGAAGGGAAGGAAGATGGAACCTCCACCTATTTTTATGAAAGCGGTAAGATCTGGAAAGAGATTGAATTAAAAAACGGAAAAATCGTAGATAATCGCTATAAAGAATACAGCGAGGATGGTCAGATGGCACGAATTTTTGAAGAGAATTTTAATGATAATTCAAACGACTGGGATCTGTATAAAAGTGATAAGAATTTCGTTTCTATGAAGAACGGAAAACTGGAACTTTTATCCTTTGTAAAAGAGGGAACTTCGAGGTACATAAACATTTCCACTGAATCAGATGAGTTCGCGGTTGAAGCAGTAATAGATATCAAAGTTTTAAAGGATGGGGATAAAACCGGGCTACTATATGGTTTCAAAGACTGGCAAAACTATAATTTCTTCTACATCACTAATTCTTCATTCTATATAGGATTTGTGTATGAAGGTATTATCTCCATGAAATCGGAAGGCATGTATTCGAATGCCATTACGAAGGAAACCCCTAACACAATTAAGGTAATAAGTAATGGTGAAAAAAATGTATACTCTATTAATGGTGAAATACAATACAGTACAGATAGAAGCCGCAATTTCGGAAATAATCTTGGAATAATGGTCAGTGGAAAGTCCTCCGTTTCTGTAGACAAAATTATTTTTAAAGAGTTCAATTTTAATAAGGGATCAAACTCAAACAACTCAACTACATCAAATTCTGACCTTGATGTAAAGGCAAGTGGTTCAGGAATTGTTTTTGGAGCCAACGGATATATCCTGACAAATTATCATGTAGTTGAAAATGCAAACAAAGTTCTTGTAGAATTTACCATTAATGGCGAAAAGAAAAGTTATTCGGCCACTGTTGCTCAAAAGGATATAGACAATGATTTGGCAATATTAAAAATAAATGATGAATCATTTAAACCTTATTCAGGCATTAATTATTCTTTCAAGGAAAATGGCCAAATTGACATTGGAGCCTCTGTATTTACAATTGGTTACCCCTTTGCTCTTTCAGGTATGGGTAAAGATGCAAAATTCACAGATGGGAAAGTAAGTTCTAAAACAGGATACAATGGTGCTATAAATGCCTTCCAAACATCAATCCCTGTTCAACCCGGAAATAGTGGTGGGGCCGTTTTTAACGAGAAAGGTGAATTGGTTGGAGTTATTAATTCTAAAGTTGTTGGTGCTGATAATGTTTCCTACGCAATTAAATTAAACTACATTAAAAACCTGGTAGAAGTACTTCCTGAAACCGTTAATTCCCCAAGCAGTCAAAGCGTCATTAATTTGTCGTTGGAAGAAAAGATAAAAGCATTAATGAATTACGTGGTACTAATCAAAATAAAGTAAAAGCATATGAAATTTCGTTTACAAATAATACTGCTTTTCTTTCTATTTACTATAGTTGGTTTAGCTCAGGAAAAGGAAATTAAACCCGGCAAGCCCAATGAGCTGGATAAGCAATATACTCCCGACAAAAACTCTTCCAGCGTTTCAAATGGATCTTCATCAGGCGGAACCTGGGCAGGGAAAAGCAATTTTGTGAAATTTAATTTTGCATTATTAGCTCGCAGCACTTTTGCGGTTTTCTATGAACGAAAAATCACAGATGGCATTTCATTACAAGGCGGTTTGGGTTATTGTTATAATAAAGACAAAGCACAGATCCTTTTTAGCGATGGCGAATCCATCTATTTATCAGATAATAAATCCTCTATTCAACTTAGTGAGATCATGTATAAGGGTACATTTAAGCATGGAGCTAATCCCTTTCTTTCTGCATCTGTTCGCTTTTCTTATAACGGACTTTATTCAGGATGGGGTGGTTACATGAATGAGGACAGAAATAGTTATATTGAACTTGGGATGCGTTATTATTCTCATCATTATAATTTAACCAGCCTGAATAATAATGATTACGAAAAGGTAAGCGGTGGATCTAACCTTGGCATTCGTAATACCTGTTATATGATAACCTGGGGATATCAGATCGAAACTGACTCCAAACTTGTTACCAGCCATGAATTTTATACCGGATTTGGCATAAGAAGATCAAATTATAATGAATTCATTTCATCGCAAACACAAGACCCAATTACCAGTGCAACAATAATTACCCATACAAAATCAAGTGTAAGAGAAACTGCAGTTTCTCCAATTGTCACTATTGGTTATGTATTAGGCTTTGGATTTTAAACACTAACAAAAAAACATATATGAAAAAAACAATTCTTTTATTTTTTGCAATCCTCCTAACAGGAGCAATTTCCCAGGCACAGGATCTGGATGTTAAATGGGCTGATAAGATGATGTATGATAATAAAATGGAAGGATTCTTCAACCATTTTATTGATGCAAATTCTAAATATATCTATGCTCAATATACTAACCTTGCTTTACGTCCTAAAAAGGCGGAGCGTAAAATGAAAATTGTAGCTTATGATAAAACCACCATGAAAAAAGTAGCCGATGTACCTCTAAGAGGTTTTAGAGAAAACCAGGCTTCTGTAAAAAAATATGAAGGCCTATCATACTACAAGACACTTGTTTTCGAAAATGTGATATACATATTCTGGAGAAAAGAAGGTAAAAAGAAGGAAGAATTGTATGTAGAAAGTTTCGATTCGAAATTAAAATCCATAGCAAAAATCAAAAAGATCTACGAATTACCAAATCCTGATTCTAAAAAAGCTCGCGCACGTCAATCACTGGTAGTTATGGGAAATACTAAGGCTGGCGAAAAAGTATTGATTGGTGGGGAAATGCCAACTGAAAAGGATCAAAATGTGAAATTCGAGTATAAGTTAATGAATAGCGACTTAAGCTTTGCTAACGCAAGTCAAATCGAACTACCTATTAAACTAACTAATAAAAGTTATGGTTTAACCTCCTCGTATGAATATGGCGATGATGGGAAATTGTATATAAAAAGTACCGTCTCAATGGATAAAGAAGAAAGAAAAAAAGCTGCGAAAGGCGAAATGACTTCTTACACTATATTCTCTGTTGTAGATTTAACATCAGGTAGCATTACCCCATTTACTTTTAAGTTTGACAATAAAAACATATTTAACCTTGGTTTTACTGTAACAGATAAAGGAGTAAAAGTATATGGCTTTTTCTGCGATTTAGTTAAAGATCCTCGTGGAACCGATATGCACGGTATATTTTACTCAATCCTGGATAGCAAAAATATGACTATGACTGCAACCAATTTTTCTTTTTTTGACAAGGCAACATTGGATAAACTTTTTGCAAGAGACAAAGAAGATCAGAAGTCAGGTGGAAAAGGAAAGGGAAAAAAATCTAAAGGAAAAAAATCGGATGAAGAATCCTTAGACTCCAGGTATGAAATTGAATCAGCACAAATATCAGAAAATGATAACCTTGTATTGTTTTGCTCCAAAATGTACAACTGGTCTGTTACTACATGTAATGACAAAGGAGGCTGTGTAACCAGTTATTATTGCCAACGAGATAACATTACCGCATTTAAAGTGAATAAAGAAGGAAATATTGTATGGGCATCCAACCTCGACAGAAAAATCATTTACAACAGATGGTATGTTTTTGACGTTAGGGTTGTTGCAAAAAACAACAAATACTATGTTATCTATGGTTCCAGCTATGATACTGACGCCACAAAAAAGAACAGAAAGAGCAGAAAATCTAAAGCAGAGGTTCGTGATAAATTTGAATATGGAGTATTTGAAGATTCAAACGGAAATTACAAAAAAGGTGAGGTTGTAATTAATAGCCCGGGCACCGAAAAGAAAGAAAGAAAATTTGTTGTTCCTGAGAAAATATCAGTTATCGACAACAACTTTTATGTAAACTCAGAAAGAATTAAATTTAAACCATTAGGAACAACGCTATACTGTGTTGGATCCTCAATTTGCCCACTCTTATTGTGGCCTATGATGTCAGATGGAAACATTAGAAGAGGTGTCGGAAATTTAGGGAAGATCACCCCACTAAAATAATTCACTTCAATAGTAAAGGATATTTGACTAATATGTTTTTATAACTGAGCTCACATTTTTTTGTGAGCTCAGTTTTTTTACGACCTTCCTTTTCGTTAACCAGTTTATTTGTCAACCTTATATTTCCGGTATAAAATTTATACCCGAATGTAACACCCAATCCAACAAAATTAAAATAACACTTGTTTTGAAGCAGGTAATAACTCAACAGAACACTGGAACCTGTTAACGCCAAACTGGTAAATCCCTTAAGTACATTTCCGTTAAGCATTGATCCCAATCCCGGTAATATCGCAGAGGCATTAACAAGCAACTTTTTTCCTTTGAGTTCATAGTTGTTGATCTCAACCAAACACGATAAACAAGAAAAACCGGAATCATATTGACCCAATTTTTTCAAGGTAGATGAGGCCAACGCTGTATCAATCTTTGAAACAATAAGTGTTTTAAGCAACAGAAATTCAATACTCGAATCTGCTTTAAAATCTTCATATTTAGAAACATAATGATAAGCCGAAGTACTTTCTTTATTGATGTATAAAATTACAGCGGCATTCCAATAAAACTCAGGCAAAACAGAATCATTCAGGAGCAAATAATCAATTCTGTTTATCTCGTTCAAAGTTTGTGAACCTGTTATTCCAGATCTCAATAAACAGTTCAACTTATCATAAATGTATTCAGTTTTAACTGTGTCGTTTTTGCACAAATAGATCTTATGCTCTAAACGTAAAAGTTCAGAACTTAAAGAATCCTGCGAAAACAGTTTAAGGGTACAAACTGTTACCAGTATCCATATATAAATAATCCGAACCATGATTTAGTAATTGGTGATACTTTTCTTTCTTGTTTTTCTTTGTTTCAATAAAGCTACCGTAAATATTTGCCGAATACATTAAACCCAACATCCCGATATTAAAAATGCTCACCGGATTCTTTATTCCCAAACGTTTAATACTCTCATATGTTTGCACGCCATATAACAAGTGTGCTGCCAGGGTAATGCCAAACGCCCGTTTCCTTCCAATATAAGCTTTCCCTAATCCCGGAACAACAGCCGACATGGTTGCAGCTAATAGTGGTTTTTTCTTCAATGCCTTTTTATAATTACGCATATCGCTGTCTAATTGCAACGAAACAAATTCAAATGCTCCTGAATCTGCCTGTTTTAGTATAGTTACAAACTGTTTGGATCTCCTTGTGCTATCAACATTTTGATCCACAAACTCTATCCATTTCCGGGTATATTGATCGCTCTGTTTAAAGTAATAAACCGTTGCTGCATTTACAAGTAAACAATCTCTTGACGAGAGATCAACAGATGAGTACAAGTGCTCAAAAAACAAACTATCATCATGGTATTGCAAATAGTACTTACAGGTTAAATAATGAAGACTATCAGAGGATGTAGTTGAAGAAGTGAGATAGGAAACATGTTCGTTCTTTAACCCGTTTGAACTAAGGTGCTTTACAAAATTAAGATCTACCTGCGAGCTTATCTTTAAACAAAAAAAGAGACAAACAACTAAATAAACTTTAATTTTCTTCATCCAGCACGTTATTTATTTTGCCATCAGAATTGATAAGGTATTCGCTCCTCTCGTAGATAGATCCTGGGAAACAACTATACAACTGATTAAGTCCTTTCAGAGTTCCTTTAACAATACCCTTTTTCTCTATTGATTTTTTAGTGAACTCAGAACAACTCATTTGGTAACCACAATCAGCTTGAATTTGCTCGGAAATTACATTTTGGTAAAAATACATGAGTCCTGCTCCCACATACAAAAGCGGATTTACCTTAGCAACAAAACTCTTATCCTTTAATGAAAGAAACTTTCTTGGGTGCGTGTGAGTATCTTTACTTTCAGTAAATGTTGAAGAAAGCAATGCTGCATTAACTCCATTTTGGCAATGAGCTGAAAAGCATAACAGAAAAAATAGAAAAAAAACAGTTAGGTATTTCATATTATAAAGCTTAATCGATTATTTAGCGGCAAATGTGAACTTGATCTTTCTGACACTCTCTACTGTTTCTATTATGAGTTTTTCATTGGTGAGACACAGGATATTCCAACTTTGATAACTGCCATTCAATTTGAATGTATTTGTTTGCGTTTCGGAGTTTCTAAAAAAGAACATGAGTTTGTTCTTATCATCTGCAAATTCCCATGCTCCCGACTGCCCACCTATAGTATATGGAGTAGTATGTATCACATGAAGATCAAAAAGAACACCCATATCCTCCGGCCATTTTCCGGCGTCGAACTTTACCTCAACCTGTCCGAAATTATAATCAGTTGCCGGAGAAAAATAACCTTCATGATACATTTTTTGAGTACTATCTATACCATCTATGCTTAGTTGCTCAACCTTCCATGTATGTTTGGTTAATCTTGCTTTAGGAGACTTAAACAAAAACCTCCTATCATCTTCAGGATATTTTTTACAAGCAAAAACAAAAACCAGTGCTAAAAAAAGAATTCCGCTCAATTTTTTCATAAATACCATTCCTACATGTTTCTTCTATACTGCCCACCAACCTCAAACAAAGCTCTGGTGATCTGACCCAAAGAACAATACTTCACCGTATCCATCAACGAATTAAAAATATTTCCATTTTTAATAGCTACTTGTTGAATATCCTTTAACATTTGCTCACCCGTTGAACCACTTGCCTTCCAAAGTGTTTGTACTGTATTTATCTGGAATTCTTTTTCATCAGTTGTGCTTCTAATAACCTCAGCAGGGATTACCGTTGGTGATCCTTTGCTCGATAAAAAAGTATTCACACCAATGATAGGGTATTCGCCTGTATGTTTTAATGTTTCGTAATACAAACTTTCTTCCTGGATCTTACCGCGTTGATACATAGTTTCCATTGCGCCCAGCACACCACCACGCTCACTGATACGATCAAATTCAGTTAACACAGCTTCTTCCACTAAATCTGTCAACTCTTCTATAATGAATGAGCCTTGCAATGGGTTTTCATTTTTCGCTAATCCTAATTCGCGGTTAATGATCAACTGAATTGCCATAGCTCTACGAACGCTTTCCTCTGTAGGAGTTGTGATCGCTTCATCGTAAGCGTTTGTATGTAAACTGTTGCAGTTATCATAAATTGCGTATAATGCCTGAAGTGTTGTACGAATATCATTGAAATCAATTTCCTGTGCATGCAAACTACGTCCGCTTGTTTGAATATGATACTTCAACATTTGAGAACGCTCGTTAGCATTGTACTTTAACTTCATTGCTTTTGCCCAAATACGACGGGCAACACGACCGATCACGCTGTATTCAGGATCGATACCGTTACTAAAAAAGAAAGATAAATTCGGAGCGAAACTATCAATATGCATTCCTCTGCTTAAATAATATTCAACAAATGTAAATCCGTTAGCCAATGTAAATGCAAGCTGAGAGATAGGATTAGCACCCGCTTCAGCAATATGGTATCCACTTATGGAAACAGAATAAAAATTACGTACGTTCTGATCAATGAAGTATTGCTGCACATCACCCATCACTTTCAAACTGAACTCTGTACTGAAAATACAAGTGTTCTGAGCCTGGTCTTCTTTCAAAATATCAGCCTGCACAGTACCACGCACTTGAGATAAGGTTTGTATTTTTATTTTTTCATACACCTCCTTTGGTAATACCTGATCTCCGGTAACACCCAACAACATCAAACCTAAACCATCATTCCCTTCCGGCAGATCACCATTGTATTTAGGGCGGGCAACACCTTTTGACTTATAGAGATCATTGATCCTTTTCTCAACTTCTTTTTCTAACCCATTTGCTTTGATGTAAAGCTCACATTGCTGATCAATAGCTGCATTCATAAAGAAAGCTGCAATAATAGCTGCAGGACCGTTGATGGTCATACTCACTGAAGTTGTAGGGGAAGCAAGATTAAAACCACTGTACAATTTTTTTGCATCGTCCAAACAGCAAACACTTACACCGCTATTCCCAACCTTACCATAAATATCAGGGCGGTGATCAGGATCTTGTCCGTACAAAGTAACACTATCAAATGCCGTACTCAAACGAGCAGCAGGCAATCCTTTACTTACATAATGAAAACGTTTGTTTGTTCTTTCCGGTCCGCCTTCCCCGGCAAACATACGGGTAGGATCTTCTCCTTCGCGTTTAAATGGATAAATACCCGCAGTATATGGAAATTCGCCCGGGAAATTTTCCTGCAGATTCCATGTCAATACATCACCCCAGGCTTTGAAACGAGGCACTGCAATTTTTGGTATTTGTGAATGAGATAAACTTTCGTAATGCGTTTTAATTTTAATTTCTTTGTCACGAACTTTAAAAATATAATATTCGTTTTGATATTGTTGTTTGCGATCGTGCCAGGTTTCCAATAGTTTTTTATTATGCCCTTCCAAATCCAGTTCAACCTGCTTATATTGTTCTTCCAGCGTTTTGATTAAACTATCCTTCTCCGGAAATTTACTTTCTTTAAAACAGGCAATGGTATTTTTAATGCTGTATAATTTCTCCGCTACTTCAGCCTGAGAAACCACGCGCTTATCATAACTGCGGTTATTTTCTGAGATCTCACTCAAATAACGTGTACGGGCGGGCGGGATGATAAAAATTTTCTCACTCATTTCGTCAGAAGTAGCAAATCCAGATTTTAAATTAGCGCCTGTTTTCTCAACCAATTTATCCATAACGGCTCTGTATAAACTGTTCATACCCGGATCGTTGAATTGAGAAGCAATAGAGCCATAAACAGGTAACTTCTCATCCGATGTTTCCCACAAATTATGATTGCGTTTATATTGTTTCTTAACATCACGAATTGCATCCAATGCGCCACGTTTATCAAATTTATTCAATGCAATAATATCCGCAAATTCGATCATATCAATTTTCTCCAACTGAGTTGCGGCTCCATATTCAGGAGTCATTACATACAAACTCATGTCGCTATGTTCCGTTATCTCTGTATCACTTTGTCCAATACCCGCTGTTTCAAGAATTACTAAGTCGAAATTAGAAGCTTTTAAAATATCAATTGCTTGTTGAACGTGTTTTGATAAAGCTAAATTACTTTGACGTGTGGCCATTGAACGCATAAAAACCCTGTCGTTGCGAATAGAGTTCATACGAATTCTATCTCCTAACAAAGCTCCACCGGTTTTACGTTTACTAGGATCAACCGAAATAATTCCAATTTGTTTTTCCGGGAAATCAATTAAAAACCTACGTACCAATTCATCTACCAAACTTGATTTACCCGCACCGCCGGTGCCTGTAATTCCCAATACAGGTACTTTAGATGCAAGAGCCATCTCGTGAATTTTTTTCATCAAAACCTCACTTTCAGGATTTCCGTTCTCAGCTGCTGAAATTAATTTTGCTATTGATTTATGATCCTTTTCTTTGATATGATTTACTTCACCGTTCAAATTTACACCTGTAGGATAATCAGCCTGTTTCAACAGATCATTGATCATTCCCTGTAAACCCATTGAACGACCATCATCCGGGCTATAAATCCGTGTAATACCATGCTTGTGTAATTCATCAATTTCAGTTGGAAGAATAACGCCACCACCACCTCCAAAGATCTTGATATGCCCACATCCACGCTCTTTCAGCAAATCGTACATATATTTAAAATACTCTACATGTCCTCCCTGATAACTGGTGATAGCAATTGCATTTGCATCTTCCTGAATAGCGCAATTAACAACATCTATAACGCTTCTATCGTGGCCTAAATGAATAACTTCAGCGCCACTGCTTTGCATAATACGACGCATGATATTGATAGCTGCATCGTGACCGTCGAACAAAGCTGCTGCGGTTACAATACGAATTTTATTTTTAGATTGATATGCTGTTGTTTCCATAATGTAAATCAAATGAGAGAAGCCAAAAATAAGCATTCGTAAAGGGAAATACAAAAGAATCCGACGAATTTGGGTCATTTAAAAGCAGGAGACTGTATTGAAGGAAAATGACCAAATTTCTCTTACCTTTGAGCCTCTTTTGTTATTATGGAAAATGGAAAAAAAATTGTTTTAATCGGCTCAGGAAATCTGGCTTTTCATCTGGCAGCATTACTGGTAAAAAAAGGTCATGAAATTATTCAGTTTGCTGGCAGAAACCTGGAAACTACGGCTGAGCTTGGAATGAAATATTTCACTTCCCATACCACCAACCTTGCTCAAATAAACACCAATGGTGACATTTACATCATTTGTGTAAACGACAGTGAAATTGCAAATGTTGCTAAACAATTAAAACTGGGTAATAAACTGGTAGTTCATACTTCCGGAACGAGTAATATTTCTTTATTAAAAAGTGCTTCATCAAAAACAGGCGTACTTTACCCTTTACAAACCTTCAGTAAAAATAGTAAAATTAAATGGAAGAAAACTCCCCTTCTTATAGAAGGAAATGATCTGGAGACCGGCAATGAACTTAAAGATTTTGCTTCTACACTAAGTAAAAAAATAGTGCCGCTTACTTCTGCCCAACGTTTAAAATTCCACTTAGCCGCCGTAATGGCTTGTAATTTCAGCAATCATCTTTATGCTCTTAGCAAAGACTTTTTAGCAAAAGAAAAGGTGAACCACTTTGAATTACTCCTTCCATTAATTGATCAAACTGTAAAAAAGATCAAAAAAATGAATCCCAATGAAGCTCAAACCGGGCCTGCAGCGCGTGGCGACAAAAACACCATTGAAGCGCATTTAAAGCTTCTGGGAAAATATCCTGAATCGAAAAAACTATACTCATTGTTTACACAAAGTATAATCAAGTACAAAAATGGAAAACTTTAAAACCAAACTCACTAAAATAACCACTTTTATGTTTGATATGGATGGTGTTCTTACCAATGGACAAATAATGTTATTGGATGGGCATGAACCTATCAGAAATGTGAATAGTAAAGATGGTTACGCTATCCATTTGGCACAGGAAAAAAAATACAACCTGTTCATTGTTTCAGGTGGCAAATCGCAGGCAATGGAAGCCATTTTTAAAAAATCCGGATACACAGCGGTTTTTATGAATCAACGTAATAAGCTTGATTGCTACAACAATATTCTTTCTGAATATAAATTAAAAAACGAAGAGATACTATATATGGGCGATGACTTGCCCGACTGGAATACAATGAAACAAGCCGGAGTTGCTGCTTGCCCGGCAGATGCAGCTCAGGAGATCAAAGATATTTGTATTTATGTATCGCAAAAAAAAGGCGGAGAGGGTTGCGTGAGAGATATTATAGAGCAGGTAATGCGTGTACGCGGAGACTGGGAAATTGCTGATTGGTAGTTTATAGCTGCATTTTTTTTAATCCATACGCAATTTATAGAAATCACTTAATTGTATATATATTTGTATCTGAGTGAATCAAACCAAAACTATACTGCAAAACCCTTTAATAGCGTTTTTAAAACTTATTCGTTTTGAGAACATACTGATTGTGGTTATCACACAATACCTTATTCGTTATTGTGTGATAGATAGTTTGCTTTTTTATAAAACAGATACCTATTTCCAGAAACTATCTCTTCAACTTACCCCTTTCACTTTTTTTTTATTAACTCTCAGCACTGCATTAATAGCCGCCGCCGGGTATATCATCAATGATTATTTTGATCTTAAAACCGACAAGATAAATCACCCGGATACAGTAGTGCTGGACAAAACCATTAAGCGCAGATGGGCTCTCGTTATTCATGTTTTATTCAGTGCTTTGGGAATACTTATTGCTCTGTA
Source organism: Bacteroidota bacterium (assembly GCA_030684395.1). Taxonomy (GTDB): domain Bacteria; phylum Bacteroidota; class Bacteroidia; order B-17B0; family Aurantibacillaceae; genus JADJDM01. Next base: position 62,694 of record JAUXTT010000011.1, read on the forward strand.
TGTAGCTTATAAAGCAGGTAATGTTAAACTCGCATTGATACATGTATTAACTACGGGATTACTGTGGTATTACTCAACCAGTTTTAAAAAACAATTATTAATTGGCAATATAATAGTTTCACTGCTTAGTGCAATGGTACCTCTTACCGTTATGCTCTTTGAAATGCCTAAAGTGATTGAGATTTACAGAGTGATGATGCCGTACGCTGAATTGGATTTCTCGGCTATCTATAAATTCATTTTAGCATTTAGTTTGTTCGCTTTCATATCTTCATTAATAAGAGAAATTATAAAAGACATGGAAGATGTTGAAGGTGATCTGGAAACCGGCTGCAATACAGTTCCGATTGCCTGGGGCTTAAAAGCATCGAAAGCCATAGTAATTGGGCTTATTACAAACATGATACTTATTCTGTTGTTTATAGTTTACAATCTTTATGGCCCAAAAGAAAAACTACCCTCATTCTATATTGTTTTTGGCCTCATTTTCCCATTGATATACTTAATAACGAGAATTTATAAAGCTCAGGGTTCAAAAGATTTCCATTGGGCTAGTATTTTCATTAAATTTATCATGCTCATTGGAGTGTGCTTTTCATTCATCATTTATTACCTTGCAAAAGATGCATCATATTGAAGAAACTATAAAGAATTTCCCTTATCAATTGATATTAGGATCTAATTCGCCGCGTCGTCAGGAGCTGCTAAAAAGCCTTGGGTTTACTTTTTTCATAAAGCCCATAAATGTGGACGAGTCATATCCTGCTGACCTTGTTGGAAGCGAGATCCCCGTTTACCTGGCAGAGAAAAAAGCAGACGAGTTTCCGGAAGAATTAAAAGAAACTGACATATTAATTACTGCCGATACCATTGTGTGGGTAGAAGGAAAAGTATTGAATAAGCCTGCTAAGTATGAAGAAGCTGTAAAAATGCTGGAAACCCTTTCCGGGAAAATGCATGAAGTATTTACCGGTGTATGCTTAAAGTCGGGAACCAAACATACTACCTTTTTCGACTCAACTAAAGTATATTTCAAAAAGCTGAAAAAGGAAGAGATCGAATACTATGTACACAACTTCAACGTGTATGATAAAGCGGGTGGATATGGCGTTCAGGACTGGATCGGTTATATCGGGATCGATAAGATTGAGGGGAGTTTTTACAATGTTATGGGATTACCGGTAAAAGAACTTTACGAGGAATTGGTGAAGTTTTAACCTAAATTATACATTTGCATAATTTACCCTTCGGGTTGACGAAAGCGGAGCTTTGCCAAGGTTAAATCCTGACAAAAAATTGAATTCCTTCAATTTTTTCGTCATTTATGCATTAGAAAATTCTAATGCATAATCAAGGTTTAACACAACCACTTGTTAATTCAATCCTGCCATTTACCAATTTACGAAGCATAAAATTGTTATTTTTGTGCACCTTTACGGTATAGCTGTATGTACACACTTTATATCAGAGAAATACGCAATTTTCTTACCTCACTTGTTGGGTATGTAGCTATTATTGTTTTCCTTTCTCTCATTGGTTTGTTTTTGTGGGTCATTAATACCGAAACCACAGGAATGAACATTCTGGAAAATGGTTTTGCTTCTATCGATCCTTTGTTTGCAATTGCTCCCTGGGTTTATCTTTTCCTGATTCCTGCAATCACTATGCGTAGTTTTTCGGAGGAAAAAAAATCAGGTACCATCGAACTTTTATTTACTCGTCCACTTAGTGATCTTCAGATCATTTTAGCAAAATACTTTGCAGGTGTAACACTTGTTATCATAAGCCTCTTACCTACTCTACTTTATTATTACACGGTGCATCAGCTAGGTTTCCCGAAAGGAAATATTGATACAGGCGGAATGTGGGGTTCTTATTTCGGTCTTGCTTTTTTGGGAGCAGGTTTTGTTTCTATCGGGATCTTCTGTTCCTCTGTTTCTGAAAATCAGGTTATTTCTTTCATTCTCTCTATGATGCTTTGTTATCTGGCTTATTTTGGCTTCGACTTTTTAGGGAATGCTGCCTTAATGGGAAGCTTCGATGCTGTTATCATTAAGATGGGAATAAATGAGCATTACATGTCGATGAGCCGTGGTGTTATTGATACCCGCGACCTTATTTATTTTGTGAGCTTAATAGCGGTTTTTGTTTTATTGACCAAACTGGTTTTAGAAAAAAGAAAGTGGTAATATGGCTTCGAAACAAAAAAGAAAAGATATAGTCAATCTGGTTTTAACCATCGCTGCCATTGTAATGATCAATTTCATTGGGGCGTATTATTTCAAACGATTTGACCTTACTACCGAAAAACGATATACACTTAACGAACAAACCATTAATCTGCTAAAAAATTTAGATGATGATGTTTACATAAAAGTATACCTGGAAGGAGAATTTAATCCGGCATTTACCCGTTTGCAAACCGAAACAAAAGAAATGCTGGATGAGTTCAGGGCATTATCTAAAAATGATTTTAACTATGAGTTTATTGATATTTATGCTGAAAAGAACAAGGGCGAAGTAGAAAAAGTGCAAAGAGAATTGTACGGAAAAGGCATCATTCCTGTTGAACTAAATATTAAAAGTGAAAGTGGAAATAAATCACAGGTAGTTTTTCCCGGAGCTATTGTAACCTATAAAGGAAAACAAACAGCATGGCAAATTTTCCGGCAGCAGGTTGGTATTCCTCCGGAAGTTTGTATTAATAATTCCGTTTCTGCCCTGGAGTACGAACTTTCCAATTCCATAAAAAAACTTCAGCAAACAACTAAAAAACGAATCGCTTTTATTCAGGGTCACAATGAATTAGATACTTTACAAACCGCAGGTATTTATGATGCATTAAAAGAATATTATGAGATCGATTATGTATCAATCAATCATCATATAAAAGCACTTAAACCATACTCAGCCATTATAGTTGCCCGGCCCGACAGTGCTATTGACGAGAAAGACAAATTCATTATCGACCAGTTCATTATGAAAGGTGGAAAGGCTTTATTTTGTATTGATCAGGTTTACACAAATAATGATACGCTTCGTGCCAAAGGATACACTTTGGGTTTAAGCCTGAGCAAAAATCTGGATGACATGCTGTTCAGTTATGGAGTGCGTATTAATTACAACCTTTTAAATGATTATACCTGTACCAGTGTTCCTGTTAACAGAGGCTTTAAAGGCGCCCCTGATTTCCAAATGGCTCCATGGTATTACAACCCTTTGGTTTTACCCGGTAGCGAACATCTGATTGTAAAAAATCTTGATCTCATTCGCTTTGAATTTGTAAGTAATATTGATACTATAACCTCAAAGGGAGTTAAGAAAACTGTGTTATTAAGTACTTCCAAAAATACACGAATACAAAATACTCCGGCTCGTATCAGTTTGGCAATGACGATGATGAAACCTAAAGATGAACTGTTTAAAAAAGGTCCTCAACCTGTTGCAGTTTTATTGGAAGGGAATTTTAATTCTGTTTACGCCCATAGAATTCCCTTTGCTATTTCTCAGGACAGCGCTATTGGATTTGTTGAAAAAAGCTCGCCTACATCCGTTATTGTTATCAGTGATGGAGATGTAATAAGAAATGAGATCCAGTATTCAACACTTCAGCCTTATCCTTTAGGTTACGATAAGTTTATGAAACAAACATTTGCCAATAAAACCTTTATACTTAATTGCATGAATTATTTATGTGATGGCCCTGATTTCCTTAACCTGAGAGCGAGAGAGGTGAAATTGAGAATGCTTGATAAAAAGAAACTGAAAAACGAATCGGGTAAATGGAAAATGATCAATGTTTCTGTGCCCATTATCTCAATAATAGTAGTTGGTATTATATTAACAAGGCTGAGAAAAAGAAAATACACAAAAAAATACTAGCAAATTATTTACGATGAAGAAGAAAATTTTTATTTACACCATTGTTCTTGTACTGGCTGGTATAACTGCATTTATTCTTATTAAAAAGAATAATAAATCAACATTAAACTCCGAAAGTGCTCAATTCGACTATCAGGATACAGCAAAAATCAGCAAAATAGTTATTCAGGAAAAAAACGGAACAGTTGCCATTCTGGAAAAAAATAAACAAGGTGTTTGGATGATAAATGGGAAATATCCTGCTAAAAAAAAGAACGTTGAGTTATTATTGTATACGCTAAAACAAGTTCAGGTAAAATATCCTGCTTCTCAAAAAGCAATACCTACTGTTATTGGGACGATTGCCACCATTGGAAAAAAAGTAGAATTTTACGATGGCCCTGAAAAAGTTAAGGTATGGTATCTTGGTGGAACAAGCCCCGATCAGCGTGGAACTTATATGGTTTTGGGAGATAATGAAAGTGATGAAAAAGAAGAACAACCCTATGCCACATATATTCCGGGTTTTGAAGGTTTTTTAGACAGCAGGTTTTTCACTGGTTATAATGACTGGAAATCGAACACCGTACTTAATACAACTCCACCTGAAATTTCAAATATTATTGTAGAACATGCAGGCATGCCCGATTCATCCTTTATTATCAATGTTCATAGCGTTAATAAATTTTCTCTAACTGATCTCAACAAAAAAAACATTACGAATCCGGATACATTCGCCATTAAGCAGTATTTAACTTATTGTTCTATACTTGATGTCGACTACTATTTAACTGGACAAAGCGACCGCGAGGTTGATTCTGTAAAAAAATCGATTCCTTTTACAACAATAACGATAAACATGAAGAATGGGACCCAACAAAAAATGAAGCTTTTCTCAAAAAAACCAACTGTTGACCAAACCGATCCTGTTACCGGTATTAAATTGGTTAAAGATCCTAACCATGCATACATGCTTTTTAACAACGATCAGGAGTTTGCCTTGGTTCAATACCTCGTTTTCGGAAAACTTATCCAATCCAGACAGTATTTTCTACGTCCTTCACTTGTTAAAAAATAGTTTAAAACTATATCTTCCACACACACCAAAGGAAGGCATAAAAATTAACTTTGTTCAGATAAAACTGACACTGTTATGAACTTTATAGTATCCACAACTACCCTACTAAAACATTTAAAATCAATTAGTGGTGTTTTGAGTACCAACAATACACTTCCCATTTTGGAAAATTTCCTTTTCGAAATTGTTCCCGGACAAATAATTATCCATGCGTCTGACATGGAGACTACCATTACAACAACTGTAAAGGTAGAATCTAAAGATGCCGGAAGTATTGCCATTCCTGCTCGTCCGCTTATTGAAACATTGAGTAACTTTCCTGAGCAACCATTGACTTTTAGTATTGATACAAAAATTCATGGTATTAAGATAAGTACAGATAACGGCGAGTACAAACTTACAGGGCACAATGGCGACGAATTCCCTCGTGTTCCTAAATTAACTGATGCTTCATCAATTGTAATTAAAACAGATATTATCGGAACAGCAATAAACAAAACTCTTTTTGCTACCGGTAATGATGATCTTAGGCCTGTAATGAGCGGGGTATTTTGCCAGTTCTCTGAAGAAGATACCTTGTTTGTAGCAACTGATGCTCATAAATTAGTAAAATACCGCAGAACAGATGCGAAAGCAGGATCAGCTTCTTCATTCATACTTCCAAAAAAACCATTGAACTTACTAAAGAATTTAATGGCAGGAATTGATGATGCAGTGAATGTTGAATTCAACAAAACAAATGCTTCTTTCACTTTTGGAACAACTACTTTGGTTTGCCGCTTAATTGATGGTAAATATCCAAACTACGATGCGGTTATTCCTAAAGTAAATCCTAATAAACTTACGATTGATAGAACATCTTTGATTGGAGCTTTGAAACGTGTAAGTATTTATTCAAACAAAGCAACACATCAGGTACGTTTTAAAATTGCAGGAAGCCAATTAAACATTAGTGCTGAAGATATTGATTTCGCTAACGAAGCCCACGAGCGTTTAACTTGTACTTATGTTGGAGAAGACATGGAAATTGGTTTTAACTCTAAGTTTTTGTTGGATATGCTAACAAATATTGAAAGCGACGAGATCAATATTGAAATGAGTGCTCCTAACCGTGCAGGAATTATTACTCCCGCTAAAAAGGAAACTCCTGCGGAAGATGTATTGATGCTGGTTATGCCGGTTATGCTAAATAACTAATCAAAAAATATAAAATGTAAGAATGCGGTTTAATAGCCGCATTTTTTTTACCCAAAAACTCATGAAACTAATTGCATTTTTCTTATTTATCTCCATCCTATTTTCTTCATGCAGTTTCAATAAAATGTTTTTGGTTCCATACAAAATTCCGGCAACAACCCAAAGATTAAAGCTTGTTGGCCGCGACACTACTTATATTGCCTATTCAGGCGACAATTTCCAGCCTACATTCTTAAAACACAAAACAGACACCATTCAAACCAACTTTACCATTGAAAGCGTTGTATTCACCAGTGCAAACGGGCATAAACTGAATGGTTGGATGATGAAACCGAAAAACTCCAATCCTTCCGCAACTATATTACACTTACATGGTAACGCAGGGAATCTTTTGTATCAATACTCTGCAATGACTCCCTTGATCGATTATAACTTTCAGATTTTTATTTTTGATTATAGCGGTTTCGGTTTTTCGGAAGGAAAAGCAACCAAGAAAAATGTATTGACTGATGCGCTCTCAGCACTTGACTATGTAAAATCAAGAGAAGATGTAAAAAACACCAAACTGGTTGTTTATGGCCAATCGCTTGGCGGACATTGCTCTGCAATTGTTGCTGAAAAAAAACAAAGCGAAATTGATGCTTTAGTTATTGAAGGTGCATTTTCTTCCCATAAAGATATTGCGGCATACACAATGAAGAAAGCATTGCACATGGCATTTTTAGGAAGATGGTTTACTAAGGATGGCTACAATGCCAAACGTTCGATCAAAGAATATAAAAAACCTTTATTGGTAATTCACAGTACAGAAGATGAGACCATTCCTTTTTATATGGGACAAAAAATTCACGCCGAAGCAAATAATCCAAAGGAATTTTACGAAATAAAAAAATGTCACATTTGCGGACCAAGTTATTATGCAGAAAGTATTGCAGAGAAAATCAAAAAAATGTTAGAGATAAAATAAAAAACTAGTAATACAAGCAAAACAAAAAAATCAGTGCAAATCTCCGCCTGAACGAATTCATTCGGCAGGAGTGTGCCATTACACTTTCTCCAAAACCGAAAAAGCATTACAAGTATAAAGAGCTGCAGTTTCTGTTCTCAGCCGGTTTTCACCTAAACTTACTTCACTGTAACCTGCTTCTTTAGCTGTGTTTACCTCGTTTACAGTAAAGTCTCCTTCAGGTCCAATTAAAATGAGATTTGATCCACTTGCTTTAAATTGTCTGGTAAACATAGGGAGTCCGGGAGTTTGACAATGTGCAATGTATTTTTGATCGCCCGCATTCGTTTGTTTAATGAAAAAAGAATAATCAACTGCGTCATTCACCTTAGGCAGATAGCGCTGCAAGGATTGTTTCACTGCGCTTTCAACGATCTTATGAATTCTGTCGATCTTAATTACTTTACGTTCCGAGTTTTTGCAGATGATAAAACTGAATTCATCAATCCCGATCTCAACTGCTTTTTCTACAAACCATTCGATACGCTCAATATTTTTTGTAGGTGCAATAGCAATGTGCAATTTGTATTTTCTCAAAGGTTCAGAAAACTCCTTGGATTCAATTCTTAACGAACACCTTTTTTGATTTGCTTCCGCTAAAGTAGTTTTATAAAAACCACCTTTCCCGTCTATCATAGCAATCGAATCACCAGCTTTATGACGTAGTACTTTTACGCAGTGCCACGATTCTTCTTCAGATAAAAAAGCTTCGGTTTCAGAAACAGGATGTCCGATAAATAATTGCATACGGACAAAGATAATTTAAAAATAGAATGAAAGAAAAGTAGTTGCAACCCTAATTCTTCTTCTCATCCTTCTTTTTTTCGTCATAATTTACATCAACATCACCCAACAAGTGTGGGGCAGGCTCCTTCGTTTTCTTGGGAGTAAGCGCAGTTGTTTTTGTTTTCGACTTTGTTTTTGTTTTCGGCTTCTTAGTTGTTTTTGGATCCGTGCAAACTTCTCCTTTCGTTTGTATTTCCGGGTTCTTAACCGTTTTGGTAGTATCTTGCTTAACAGGTGGATTCTCCACTTTTACGCCTACTTTACCTTTTACATGGTCATCCTGCGCAGAAAGCTTAGAGCCTCCCATAAACCACGACATAAAAGTAACCGCAATTACAAAAGCCACTTTTCGTGTTAATTTGAACCCTGTAAATCTTTCAAAAAAAGAATCAAAATTTAAGGCGATCAATTGATCATTATTGAACTTACCACAAGTCGTTCCCTCTCTTGGTTGAGAAAAATAGGACTTTATTTCTTCCAGCGTTTTTTTACTGAAATCCACAACATCTTTTGTGCAAACCAAGCAAAAAACTCCCTTTTCATTCGGGGTCATTTTGTTCCAGTCTTCGTGACAGGGTTTTTTAATTGAGATATTCATTCGAGAATTTATTAAACAGTGAATTAAATATAAGACAAAATAAGTACAGTCCAAAATTTGATACTACCCGTTTGGAGTTCTTCTAACGCCTCCCATAATTTTAGGAGGTGTGATCTTATTCTTCGGCTCAACCCTTACATCACCCTTAAGATGTTTTTCGGGTTGATTTGTCCCTTTTATTGTATCAGTTTTTACTTCTTCGGTTTTAACAGGAGTAACAGTATTTGTTGTTGGAGCTTTGATCTTTCCCATTTTAATATGCTTATCGTCCTGCCCTTTTGAAGCATTCGGCAATCCCAAAAACAATACTAAAGTCATTGCAGTAATAGTTGCCAGTTTTCTTGAAAGCTTAAAACCAAAGAATTTTTCGATAAATGACTCCATATTTAATTCCACCAACTGATCTTCGGTAAACCGCCCGCATAATTTTCCCGGTTTAGGTCTCGAAAAATAGTCTTTGATCTCTTCCAGGCTCTTTACACTGAAATCTATTACATTTTTAGTGCAAATACCACAAAAAGCGCCTTGTTCGTTTGGTGTCATTTTGCTCCAGTCTTCATGGCAGGGTTTGTTTATTGAGATATTCATGGCGGTTATTGGTTTTTTTATTGTTTTACTAATGGAATCAATGCTGCTTCGCGGTGATTTTGACATTTAGATGAGGGTATTTGAAAATTTCCATAAATAGGGTTAAAAAAAGTCGTAAATCCGCTAATCACGTGATTTTTCGTACATTTGTTGCATGCAAAACGAAAACAATATGTATGAATTCGGAATGTCCGAAATTGTAGTTATTGCCATCGTCGCTATTGTGTTCATTATTGGTGTTTATACTTTGGTGAAGTTTCTCAAGAGTAAAGATTTTTAAGATGCAGAATGTGTTTTTGTTTTTAAACCTCGGTGGTGGGGAAGTTTTTTTAGTAGTAGTTGTTATTCTCCTACTATTTGGAGGAAAGGGTGTGCCCAATATTGCAAGAACCTTAGGAAAAAGTATTCGTGAATTTAAAGACGCAACCAACGGAATTCAACGCGATCTTCAATCTCATGCCCAGGACATCAAAAATGAAATGAATTCGCAAACCCGCGAAATTCACGAGCAGGTTCAGGAAGTCAACAAGGAGATCAAAAAGGACCTTTAAACGTCTTCGCTTTTTAACAAATCATTCAACTAAACAGTTTTAGGCAAAAGATCTTGTCTAATTTGTTATTTAATTGACCTTCGTTTTCATATATTTACTTTTGCGAAAAAAATCAAACAAATCGACATTAGTATGAAGAAAATCTATGTGCTGCTTTTTATTTTATCAGGTTTAATTTCATTAGCTCAAACCAAATCTATTCTTCAAGAGCAAGCCGAATTTTATTCAAAATATAATTACACCGATGATGCTGATTGGGATGCATTACGTAAGAAAGAAACCGGAATTGCACCAAATTCAACAAACAAAATCAATGGTTCAAATGAAATTCAGGCCTGCACCCTCAACAAGCGTGTATTTGGCTGGCATCCATATTGGGTTGGAACAGCATACAACAATTATGAATGGAATTTATTAAGTGACCTGTGTTATTTCAGTTATGATGCTAGTCCTACAACCGGTAACAACACCAATGGTTCTTTTAACTGGAGTGGCAGTACTGCGGTAACAACAGCTATCAATAATGGAACAGATGTTCATTTTTGTGTTACCTTATTTAGTAGTCACGCTACTTTTTTTGCAAGTTCAAGTGCTAAACAAACACTCATCACCAATATCATTAACTTACTAAACTCACGTGGTGGTAAAGGTGTAAATATTGATTTTGAAGGAATGGGCGCATCACACAAAGCTCCATTTACTGCGTTTATGCAAGACTTAAGTACACAATTACATGCCGCTAATCCTAATTATGAATTAAGTTTTTGTTTGTATGCAGTTGACTGGAGCGCAGTGTTTGATATTGCTGCTTTAGATCCTTACGTTGATATGTATACTATCATGGGTTACGATTATTATTACAGTGGAAGCAGCACAGCAGGTCCTGAATCACCATTATATAATTTCCAGACAGGTTACAACTATACTCTTACAAAATCAATTACCTATTATTTAAATAAAGGCGCTACTCCATCCAAAGTTCTTTTAGGTTTACCATGGTATGGTCGTGAATGGGAAACAGCAGGAAGTACAGCTCCTTCTTCAACAACAGGTGGTTTCACTTCTTCAAGAACTTTATCTTATGTAAAAAACAATTCAGGAACCTATTCTGCCGCAAACAAACATTGGGATGCAAATGCATTTAATCCTTATTTTAGTTATCAAAGCGGTGGAAACTGGCGCCAGTGCTGGATCGACGACGCATACAGTATGCGCAAAAAATTTGATATGGTGAACCAACGCGGTATTGGTGGAATTGGAATTTGGGCATTGGGCTACGATGATGGTTATATGGACTATTGGAACGCTATTCAGGATAAATTTACAGATTGCGCTACTACACCTTGTTCAGATACTATTTATGACATGGGAGGCCCTGGAAGGAATTATTACGATAATGAAAAATACACTTACACCATTCAACCTACAGGTTCTTCCAATGTGTCATTAACCTTTTCACAATTTGATATAGAATTAAATTACGATACACTTTGGCTGTATAACGGACTAACAACTGCTTCACCTTTAATTGGTGCTTACACAGGAACAAACAGCCCCGGAACAGTTACTTCTACCAACGGAGGAATTACTTTAAAATTTAAATCAGATAACGGAACCGTGAACCCGGGATTTACAGCCATATACAATTGCATTACTTCCAGCCCTGATATTGTTGCTCCTACAACTCAGGTAAACGTTCCTGCTACATGGCTTACACAAAATTTCAATGCTACTTTTACTGATGCAGATGATGTAACAGGCAGTGGTATTGAAAAAAGTTTTTACCAGGTTTTAGAAAATACCGGCACAGAGTGGAGAGCCAATAATTCGAATGGATTTTTTAGCGATAATTTCGACAGCATCATTCACCCAGACTGGACTAACTTTGCAGGCACCTGGGCAATAAATAGCGGTTACTTAAAACAAAGTGATGAAGCCAATTCAAATACCAACATTTGGGCAGCATGCAATCAAACCTTAAGCAACCGATATTTATATAACTGGCAGGGAAAAATGGAAGGGGTAGGAACAAACAGAAGAGCAGGTTTCCATTTCTTTTGTGATAATGCAGCAATGACTAATCGTAACAACTCTTATTTTGTTTGGTTCAGATTAGATCAATCAAGCATAGAATTATACAAAGTAACGAATGATGTATTTTCGCTTGTAAATTCTTCTCCCTACACTTATACAGCAAACACTTTTTATGATTTTACTGTGAGCTTTGACCGCATTACCGGAAATGTGCAGATCTGGATCAACAATGTACTTTCTTCTTCGTGGCAAGATACAGCGCCGCACACAGCAGGTAATCATATTTCTTTTAGAAGCGGAAATTGTATTTACACTGTTAATAATTTAAAAATTTACAGAAGCCGCGTTTCGAATGCTGCAACAACTATTACTGTTGGCTCGGCTGCAACAAATGATATTCGTTACCAAAACGCTGATCCTTCCACTCCCTCGGGAAGAATAAAATCTATTAATAAAGATGTGGCAAATAATTTATCTGCAATTTCTTCGCAGGATGTAAATATTGACTGGACCCCACCTACTACACCGGTAACAGTTAATGACGGAACAACAGGAGATATTGACACCACTTACGTAGGAAATCAATTAAAAACAAATTATAGCAGTTCTACAGATCCAAACTCCGGAGTAACAGCTTATTTTTATGCAGCAGGTACAACACCCGGAGCACAGGATATAGTTCCATGGACCAATAACGGAACTAATCTTTCAATAACAGAAGCAGGTTTATCGCTCATTAATGGCCAGCATTATTATTTCACAGTAAAATCAATAAACGCTGCGGGCTTAATGAGCGACACTACTATCAGCGATGGAGTAATTTACCTGAACACCATTGGACTTTCGGATATTACATTTAACGAAGCAATCACCATTTATCCAAACCCTGCAAAAGATTTTATTCTATTAAGCATTATCTCTGATGAAAATACAGAAATGACTTATTCATTAATAGATGCTTTAGGGAAAACAATTATTGCAGGCACTTCGGTAAAGTTGAACAAAGGAATCACGAATGTGAAGATCGATCTGAATGCTTCTATTAGTAAAGGTGTTTATTTTATTCAGATGCTGAGTGGTGGAAGCGTTGTTACCAAGAAAGTTGTTGTGGAGAATTAACACTCTTTATAGTGTTGAATTTTTTTACACGCTGTTATGCCCAGTTTCTGTTTTCTACTTTTAGTTTATGCGCCGAAACGAGGTTAGTCATTTCTTTTGTAAATTTGTCAAGTGAATTTACGGACTCTTTCATATAGCCCGTGATTCTTTTCAGTTCTTTTTCGTCCATTAATTCATCGTCAAGAAGATTGGAAATACCAAGGATATTAGCAACTGGTTGTCGAACTTTATGCGAAAGAGCAAATAGAATATCTTCAAGGTGATTAATATTTAATTGCCAATTTGTAATATCAGTTACAGAAGCAATCTTTTTGGACGGTTTTCCTGTTTTGCCACGAATTATAAATGCTCTTTCAGCAAAATAATGGACATTGTTGTTTCTTCCTAAAAACCTATATTCCGCTGACCAATAAGTCCCTTCCCCTTCTAGAAACTCTGTAATGCTTTTAAGTACCTTGTCGAGGTCTTCCGGGTGAATAAATTTTATCCAGCTATCAAATCCTAATAAATTGTTTTCATTTTCTGCGCCAATTAATTCATAATATATTTGGTTCCACCATACAGAATTATTATTAATATCCCATTCATAGATAATTTCCTTTGAAGCATTTGTGGCATAATTAAAACGGTCAATTGATTCTACTAAATCAGTAATGTTTTTTACGATTAGTCCTAAACCGCCATCCACCTTAAATGCTCTAATTCGAAAATGTAGATTTCCAATGCTGGGATGGGGTTGCATATCATTTATTATTATAGCATTCCCGGTTCGGATAACTTCCTTGTACAGTTCATATCTTCCATTTGCTTTCAAATCAGGAGAAATTTCACATAAATTTTTTCCAATTAAATCTTCCCGTTCGCAGCGGAATAATTTTAGAAACGCCTCATTAACATCAATACAATTTAAATCTTTGTCGTAAATTGAAAGAAATAATTCAGCCTCTTGAAAGAAATGTGATCGTAATTTGTCTAAATGTTTCATAATTCTTGATCTGTATTAAAATTGGGTATTACATTTTCAGGCTTAGCGAAGGTGGCGATTACGATGCACAAAACTGTCTGCCACCAATGAACTTGATACAAAGTACAAATGATCATTTAACCACTGAACCACCACTTTTGGTTGGGGACTGGCGTTCTTTCCTTATCTAGCAAATGCTTGAATTTCATCTATTCGTCCTTCTTTAAATGCTCGTTGTACAATATCGTAATCTAGCAGTCTATTAAAGAACAGGGAAGAATAGTTACGTTGTATAAGAGTGCCATTAAATAAATAGTGTTCTAAGCGCTTAATACCATTCGGGTTTTCTACAAGACTTAGAGCATAGTCAACATACCGTGTCATTGCCAAAGAAGAGTCATTCGTTAAATGACTCATAATGTAGTCCACATCTAATTCACTTCCATGTTCAGCTTTTTCAATCAATTCTCTTAATTTTCCCGTAAACTTGTAACTTGTCATTTTGTGATTTTCGGTTGTCCTTACACTTGCCCCTAACTCATCTCTAAGCAAAGGTTCCAATTATAAGCATTTGTTCGCCGCAACGAAGCAATTACAATTGATTTTCCACCCGCTCAGAACAAATATAAATCATTCCCACAAAAAAACCGAACCCTCGCGGATTCGGTTTCTTCAAAACCTGAAAACTGAAATTATTTAGGAGATACAGTTGATGTTGGAGTTGTTGGAGCAACCGGAGCAGGTTTAACTTCACCTTTAATAGTTAACACAACTGAAGGGTTTTTAGCGTTCGACATTACAGTAATTTTCTTATCGAATTTACCTACACGTTTGCTATCGTATTTTACTTTAAAGCTTGCTGTTTTACCCGGAGCGATAGGCTCTTTTGGCCAACCATCAACGTTTGTACAACCACACTGGGTTTGAACGTTTGATAAGATCAATGGAGATTTACCTGTGTTCTTGAATTTATATTCTCTTAAAGTATTTCCATCATATTCTAATACACCATAATCAATAACTTCGGCATCAAATTTAATATCCGGAGCGTTTGGGTCGATGTTTGGAGTTGCTACTTCTTGAGCGTTGCTTAACATTACGAAGCAAAATACTAATGATAGGGTTGCAATTACTTTTTTCATTTTCTAATAGTTTTAATTTTAATGTTTATTTATCAATTACTATGCCAATTATTTTTCGAAAGGAGCACCTGTTGTTGTTTTTTGAGAAGGAAATGGTTCTTCAATCGGAGCAGCTTCTACATTACCTTTTATCTGAAGAGTTATAGTCCCAGATTTAGCGTTTGAGTTTACTGTTA
The DNA here is from genome assembly GCA_030684395.1 of Bacteroidota bacterium. GTDB lineage: Bacteria > Bacteroidota > Bacteroidia > B-17B0 > Aurantibacillaceae > JADJDM01. Next base: position 77,794 of record JAUXTT010000011.1, read on the forward strand.
CACTTTTACTGATAGCTCCAACACGCTTGGTATCGTAATGAACTTTAATTACACCTTTTTTACCAGGTAAAATTGGTTCTTTAGGACAAGACGGAACTGTACACCCGCAGCTTCCCTGACAATTACTGATGATTAGAGGTTCTTTTCCGGTATTGGTATATAAAAATTCACAATCACCATTTCCGCCCTGCTTGATAGTACCGTAATCGTGGATCAGTTTTTCAAATTTAATATCGGCGTTACTTACCGGAGTTGCGTTGTTTGTTGGTGGAGTTACTGTTGTTACAGGTTTTTTATCCTGTGCATTAGCAGAAAACAGTGCTAAAGCTATTCCTAATGTTAATACTAGTTTCTTCATTTTTATTCAATTTTTTGTTTAAAAATACTACTAAAATCGTGCCACTCTACCTTATTTCGGCTTTTTTTGTTCCTATCCTGAAAATTTAACTTAAATGGTCTGAATTCCATGCATTTTTGCCAGTAAAGCCAGGTGACCAATATGAGTTCCCTCATGGCGCAAATGGTGATGAATGGCTAATCTTTGAGAGTTCCCATTCTTAAATTTAAGGTTAATATGATTGGGTTCATCAAACTGCTCTTCTTTCATGCTTCTTACCTGATGCATTGCCAGGGTGTGAATGTTTTCAAAGGCCGACAATATATCTTCCCTGTTTGGGTATAAATTTATGGGAGCGGGCTCACTTCCTATTTTAAAAAGCTCTAACCATTTAATATTTACACTATTATTTCCGGTTGAAACCAAAACTAAAAAATTCTCTGCCCAAGCCATGTGTGCAAGGTTCCACGCCACCGAATTAATGCGTGCACCGTTCACGTCAAATTGCTTAAACCAATCTGCTTCACTCAGCTTATCAAGATAAAAATAAGCCAATACTCTGGTATTATTGAGTAATCCGGTAAGGTATTCTGCTTCATTCATGATCAATAAGTTTGGCCAAATATCGAAATAAATTACAGATCCACAAATCTTGCCCTTATTTCGGGAGTTGGGATCATGCAGGAATCTTTTTTACCGTACCACTTATAACGGTTTCGGGCTATCCAATCATAAACCGCATTTCTTATAAACGGGGGAACAATAATAAATCCAAACAACAATGGATACAATCCTTTTAGGCGTTTAACCAAATGTAAAGCTGCAGTAGATTTAATATATACCTTCTCTCCTGAAACAAAAACCACGCTATCTATTTCAACCGGATTAAGATTAAATTTCTTTAACAGATTTTGTCCGGTTGGAGATTGAAGGGAGGCGAATTTAAGGGTTGGCTTTCGTTCTTTCCGGATAACAAACTGAACCGAGGAATCGCAAAAATTGCAGACACCATCAAAAAGCACTAATTCGTTTATTTCGCTTTGCTTATTCATTGAGAACAGCCACAAAAATAAGAATTGTTTCTGCCTTACGATTTTAAATAACGCTTATTAACGTTTTGATAATTTACCAGAAGTAAGGGAGCGAAAAACACAAAAAATAAGGTGCCCGCCTGCGTTTGAAGCATTGATTCGACTAAAAAATTCAGAATAATTATCAAACCGAATAATATCATCACCATCTCTTTTCTGATGAACCCGGTGATTAAAATTCCAAAAGTCAGCAAAAAGAGAAGTAATGTCCCAACCAAACCGGTTCCAATAGCTGTTTGCAAAAACTGATTGTGTGCATTCAGGTGTTTTTCGAGTGCCCCCGTCATTCCTTCTTTTTCATATGCTTTATAAAGTTCATCGTTCGCATCGCCCGGTGTAACTCCCAACAATAAATGTTGTTTGATTAATGTGCTTGCTTCTGACCAGATCAAAACCCTTACTGCGTTACTCTCTCCTGTAGTCTTATCAATTATCTCAGATGAGGAAGCAAAATTAAACGCGTTTTTTAAACGTTGAACCGGAGCAAATTCCGAACGCAAAACAAAAAACAATCCAGAAGCGATTGTAAAGAGTATTGCGCCAAGTAAAAGAAATTTTTTCTGTTTAACCAATACATAAAACAATATTACCGGAAGTGAAACAAATAAGCTCAGCATTCCCATTTTTGAAGAACTCATAAATATGCAAACTCCAAGAAGTATGGATGCCACCACCACTATTGCAACATTGAAAGCACTCTTCTTAAAATAATTAAATCCGAACAAACTCAAAATAACGATAGAGAAAACGGCATACATTGCGTAATAGCTTGGATGCATAAAAAAGGAAAATTCAGAATAAAAGAAATACTTAATTTCATTTTCGGTTATAAAATAAAACACCCCACGCACTATATTGAATAAGCTACACACTATGGTTCCAATTGCAAATGACCTTAACACTTTTCTGATATCAATCCTACTATATTGTTGCGTAAAGATCAATAACGGAAATGCTATGAAGCCCAATTTAATTTCAATTGCCGTTCCTGCTTCAGCTTTATTATGACTAAAAAAATAACAGATAGCATGAATCAGGAAAAAAGCTAAAAACAAATAGGCCCATTTATTATGGATGAAATTGGCAAGTCCGGTTTTTAGTTTTCCAAGAAAAAAAAACACAGTCAAAGATAAAACCAATACAATTGCGACTCCAAAATTAAAAGGCAACAAAAAGGCTATCAGCATAAGCGGATAGTAACTGATCGTAGTATAGTAGTTCTTTAAGCTCAATTTATCTGGTGATCTCTTCTTCCTTTTTTATATTCTTACCTACTACTAAAAAATCTACAATGCCTCTTAAATATCCGAGCCCATAAGAAAAATGCAAAGTTACAAATACCTGCAATATTGAAAACAATTGTCCGGATGTTCTTAAAACTTTAGACGCAAAATAAACTGCAGCTAATTTGTACACAAGCAAACCTGCAACATAAAGTATCCAGAATTTGGGGATCGCTAAGGACATAACGGCCCCGAAGAAAAGGTACAAAACAAATAAGAGCGGGATCAGTTGGCGAATGGTTGTAATTGATTTATGTTTTTTTCCAACATAAACCTTCCAATACCCGTACTGCATATACTGCTTAAATAATTTCTTAAAGGATGCCCTGACAAAATACTTACACCTTATTTGTTTGGAAAGAAAAATTTTACCACCTGATTTCAGCAACCTGAAATTAAACTCATCATCCTGATTCCTCACCAACTCTTCATCAAAAAACCCAATCTGCCCGAATACTTCTTTTTTATATGCTCCAAAAGCCACTGTGTCAACATATCCATCCCTTGCACCTGTTCTGAAATGTGCATTTCCAACACCAAAGGGCGATGACATTGCAAGTCCAATCGTTTCTGAAATATTATTCTCGTATTCGTTTTCCAAGACACCTCCTACACAACTTACATCCTGTTTTTCCATGATCAGCCTAACACACTTTTCCACATAGTCAGAATAAAGCTCAGCGTGTGCACCTAAAATAATCACCAAATCGCATCCTTCTTTCAATGCTTTTTTGATTCCAAGATTTAACGCAAAAGGAGTAGTGCGGTTCTCGTTTATAATTAGTGTAATTGAAGGGTGCTTTTCAGAATATTTTTTTACAATTTCCTCCGTATGGTCATCACTCTTTCCATCGCATACATAAACAAGGATTTCATTTCCAACTGCTGTTTGTTTCACTATCGAATCCAAACATTTCCCAATGTATTTTTCTTCGTTTCTGCAGGGTATAACAATTCCTACTTTCATTTACTCACACTTTTATAAACGGAAAGCATTTGTTCGACATTATTTTTCCACTCGTATTTTTCTTTGGCTCTGGACCTTGCTGAATTACCTTTGATTATTGCGATTTCCGGATGTTCTATATATTCAACAATTGCATCTGCTGCCTTTTCTGATGAAAATTTCGGGACAATAAACCCATTTTTCTCATCGCCCAAAACCTCCACAAATCCTTCAGCATCACTTGCAACAATAGGTTTTCCGGCCGACATAGCTTCAACCAATGACACTCCAAAGCTTTCACTATCGAGAATAGACAAGCTAACAAAAATATCGATGGCAGAAAGGTAGGTGATAATTTCATCATGAGGGACCTTTCCTGTAAAAGTAACTCTATCTTTAATTTTAAGATTATCCACCAGAGCTTCGTATTCCTTTCGTTTTGATCCTCCTCCAACAATCAACAGTTTCAAGTCCTTTTCGTTTATTCGATTTACTACGTTTGAAAATGCGGTGATGAGCACATCAATTCCATACTTTTTTTCAAGCGACTTGATAATTCCAATTGTTATCTCTTTCTTATCAAGAAGCGGTACATTCAATTTTTCAAATTTACTGGTTTCCACTCCAAAAGGAATAACCGTAATTTCCTTTGAAGTAAATTGCTTTGTTACTTCTTTCATGCAATTGCTTGTTGAACAGATCCTGTCAGCACTATTGATGATTGTTTTCAGAAGTAATTTATTTGCAAGTGATTTTTTTGGAAAATCATACACATCGGCACCCCAAACTGAAATAATAAACGGTTTAAACTTAGATAACATTCCCAACATTCCATAACTGGTTGCATAATGCGCATGAACAATGTTGGGTTGAAATGCTTTAATCGCCTTTTTTAATTTTCCTACATTCGTTATATAAGAAAGTTTAATGGCTAATTTTTTATTATTTATAGAGTTATCAGGTTCATAAATAATTGTGATCAATGAAAAATCTTTATACCAATCTTTTGAAGAGGGGTTTAAACTAAATATTCCTACTTCTATTCCGTGGTTTGCTAATGCAATTGCCCACCTTTGAGTATGCTCCGAAGCGCTATTGGAGAGTAAAAGAATTTTCACAGTGCTGTTCCCAATAAAAAAAGTAAATATATGCAAAAAGAAGACCTGTTTGAATAAATTAAATGGTACTTTTGACAGCAGTTTTGTACAAAATAGCCTTTATAACAGAACAGTCGCCTGCCAATAAACATAGCTGGTCGGGTACTAATCACTATGTCTTTGAAATTTTGAAAAAAAAGGGACATGATGTAACTGCATTAGGACCTTTAACACCAAGATTTTTACAAATAGTTTTTGGTATTCTTAATCAAATTTCCTTACGTTTATTTAAAACCCGGTTTGACTACAGGCATTCAACAGTATATTCAAAAGCTTTTGGCAGGCTTTTTACAAAAAAACTTAAATCAATAGATCACGACATTGTTGTGGTTTGCGGCGGAAGTGAATATGCTGCGTACATAAAAACATCGAAGCCTTTATTTTTGATAGTTGATAGGGTGATTGCGGGAACAATTAACTACCATAGTATTTTATCAGGCTTATGGAAGTTTTCAGAAGAGCAAAGCATTCATACCGACAAAACCGCTATGCATAAGGCCCGAGCTGTTTTCTTTTCTTCTCCCTGGGCAGCAGAGCATGCAAAAAAATATTATAATCTAAAAAGCGGGCAATCGGTAATTCTTCCATTTGGAGCAAATTTAGACAGCATAGTTTCGAGAGACCTTGCTTTGAAACAGAAAGACTTTGATGAATGTAAATTATTACTGGTAGGTACCTACTGGAAGAATAAAGGCGCTGACATTGCGTTTAATGCGTTAAAAATATTACTGCAAAAAGGCGTGAATGTTTCTTTAACTATTGTTGGATGCATTCCTCCCGAACCAATTCAGCATGAGAAGTTAACGATACTACCTTTTATTGATAAGAACACTTCGACCGGACAGGATGAGCTGGCTAAATTGTTTCTAAGCCACCATTTATTTATTCTTCCAACCCGCTTTGATTGTACACCAATTGTTTTTTGTGAATCCAGCTCGTTTGGGGTACCAATTTTAACGAGCGATACCGGTGGGGTACGAGGCCATATTAAAGAAGGAATTAACGGATTTACTATCCCTTACGAAGACAAAGGTGATTTGTTTGCCGAAAAAATCGAATCTATCATAAAATCGCCCGACGACTACACTAAATTATGTATTAGTGCGCGAAACCTATACGAGCAGGAACTTAACTGGGAACATTGGGAAAAGGAATTTACTTCAAATGTAAAAAGGTTAATTGAATAAATTTTATCCTACCCATTTTCTCACTATACATTTCGCCAATAACTTTAACCTGCTATTAGAATTAAACCTTTTCAAATCGGATTTTAAATAGGTAAAAAATGCTCTAAGGCCCAATGTTGAAATGCCGCAGGCATCATACCATTGTTTCCCAATTACCCTGACAAAAACATCCGGGGAAATTATTTTTAAGGCTTCATTCTGTTTTATTAAGTTTCTTAACCAGGATTCCAGAAGTCTCAATTCATCCGATGATCTAATCCTTTGAGAGCTTCCTAACAAACAATGAACGCGGAGTTCTTCTTCTGAAAATACAAAACCCGATTGCTTCAATAGATTCCTGCGAACCTTATCCGCCGAATCAGTTTGTATGGTCTTGTGCTTTTTTGTTACTTGTCCTTCATGCAATCTATACCTGAAAAGCAATTCGTTTACATTCGAAAATTTACAATTAAAAATTAACCTACTCCATAATTCATAATCTTCCGCATGAGGAAATTTATTATCAAATACAACATCAAGGTCTTTTAATAAACTCATTCTTATCATTAATGAGGGATGAACGACTGAAGAGTTGAAAAGCATCTTTGCATAAATCTCATTATGATCGGAGCTCAATGTTACGAATCGTTCTGCACTCTTACTAAATTCAATATAATTACACCCACAAATTCCAATTTCCGGCTTATCTTTCAAAAAAGCTACCTGCCTTTCCATTCGTAACGGCAAACAAATATCATCCGCATCCATACGCATCACTAATTCGCCCTTAACCAATGTAAGCCCTTTGTTTAATGTAGCAATCAGTCCGATATTTTTTTCATTTACTATGTGCTTAATCCGCTTATCCGAAAAGGAATCAATGATCTTTCCGGTTGAATCCGTGGAGCCATCGTCAACAATTATTAATTCAAAATTGACATAGGTTTGCGACAAAACGCTTTGTATAGCTTCTGCAATGTATTTCTCTGCATTGTATGCAGGAAGTAAAACTGATACTAATATGCTTTCACTGTTGTCCATATCAAACCGTTTCCCTTTTTGTTACGAAGGTAATAAGTTCATCGATTACTTTTTGATCAACACTATAATCAAATTTTCTTGCAAAATACACTCTATTACTTCCGGTTAGTGTATTAAAGTCTTCCATTCGCATTATTTTCGGATATTCAGGTCCGCTTGCCCAATCTATATATCTCAGGCTTTCATTTACCATATTCTCTTTTAGTGGTGAATTCATCAATATGGTTTGAATAAATATCTCGTCGGCACAGCCTGTATAACGATACCGCTTCAAATAAGCTTTATTTTTATCCAGAAAATTAACAATATACGATACTGCTTCTTTGGAAAGTGTAAACCAATTAAATCCGCCATAAAACTCATATTTAAGTTTTCTTTTATACCTTAATGCACCTTGAAGCTTATGAATAAATTTGTTTAATTTCCTGAATGAATAACTGTAGCGTTGTATTTTTATATCTACCCAAAAAAGCTGTAATCTATCCAATCCTCCACATTCTCCCCAATTTCCGGAATCAGGTAATTTAAAATGGATCATAAATTCCTTTCCACAATTTTGACTTAAAAATTCCTTAAACTCGGCCAAAGGTTTCACCGGCATATCCTGACCACTGATAAGTGAATAGTAATCGAATTTTCCAAATTGAACCGCGGTTTTTATTAACAACACCGTAGCACGTATTTGATTATAGCTACCCCAGTATACTTTGTAACGGAATGGTGTAAAAACGACACCCGGATTGTTTCGAAATTCATTTTTCAACACCTCAAAAACTCCGTTCGCTTTGGCATCTACATGAATAAAAATGGTAACATCTTTTTCATATATGAGTGAATTAACCAGTTTAATTACCTGTTCGGGGGACCTATGAGCTAGTATGAGAAAGGCAAGTTTCACTAATGAAATCAAAGTATTATGTTAAGCGGAACAATTAGGGCACTTGTTTACCAATGTTCTCTTTTATGTGATTGTATGTTTGCAGAATGCCATCATCGATAGAAGTGAATTTAAATCCCGGATTGCTCTTCAGAATCTTAGTATTGTTCAGCATGATAGTAGGATTATCACTTTTTCTTCCCTCACTATATTTCACCTCAAAATCATGCGGAATATACTTTCTTAATAATTCTATCAGCTCCTTAACGCTATGCGCATCATCCGAGGCAAGATTAAATATCTCAGATTCGTTCAGATCAGACTTAATTGAATGTGCAAGCAGCTTTACTACATCGTGAATGTATATGTAATCACGAATATTATTTCCATCGCCATAAACCTGAACCTGTTGTTTGGTAAGTATGTTCTCAATGAAAGTATTTATGATACCTAATCCATTTGAGGTCTTCTGTCCTTCTCCATAAACATTGGAAACGCGGTAAATATCAAAATTAATCCCGTACTTTAACTTGTAGTAATTAAGAAAATGTTCGATGGTAAGTTTGATGATCCCATAAGGTGAAAAGGGTTGCTTATCATAGTGTTCTTTCTTCTTTTCGGAGCTTGGCCCGTAAATGGTTCCTGCACTCGAAACAAAAACGATTTTTTTCACGGAGAGCTTGGATATTCTTTCGGTGAAGTTAAGAAATGGAAGCAAATTCCCTTCTATCTCCTTCAAAGGGTTTTCCCAACTGTTAGCAGGAATCGTAGCAGAAGCAAGGTAATAGACGAGATCAATTTTTGAGAAGAGGGATTCGAACTGATCCTGCTGCAAATTTTCTACGCGATAGTAGGGGAAGTCTTTATTAAAAATACTGTCTTCATTCTTTCCAAACAGGAATAATTTATGATCCTTATTTTGTGAAATATAATTCGTGAGGTGAGATCCTATAAAACCATTTGAGCCGACGATCGCAATATTCATATGTAGATTTTATCGTTTTTTAGTTGTCATATGGTATACACCATGCAGTCTTCATTTGCTCCCGATAGCTATCGGGATGTGCGCATTGGCGCATGGCTATTTCATGTGTTATCTTTTAAAACAGAACCACTGGGGTTTTATTCTATTTCCAACAAAAATACGTATTCCGTTGAGTTTATGAAAGGAATATTCCATAATACGGAAAATAAAGGCTGTACAAAAGACTACATTTTAATCCATCCTTTAGGGATCAAATCCTGTGTATTAACCGAGGCATCCGCGATCCATTGTGAGGGCGCAACAACCATTTTTTGAGAATTATCATTTAGCCAGGCTCCCCACCAGCTAAAACTACTATTAGCTATAATATTATGTTTACACAAGGACATTAGGTACATATCGCTATGCGCATCATTGGTTTCTACAAAATGGATCGGGAAATCATACTTCAGGTTCTCTTTACACCAATCGATATCGTCAGAAAAAACAAACAACTCTATTTCGTTTTGTTTGGACGAGATAAATGATACGGCCTTATTATAATAATCCAAAGAACATAAACCGTGAAATTGGTTTGTATTTGCATTTGTAACGTAATCGCCCCTACGAATATGAACTGAGACGCTATTTGTTCCTGAAATTTCGGAGGCAAGTTTTTTATTTCGTTCAACAAGTGTTGCCCCAAATATAAAGTCCTTTTTTATTTCTTTCGCAACATCTTTAAAATACAATTCGCTTTGCCAAAAACCACTCATGTATGTATTTTCAGGATATTTTAAAAACTCAGGATGATAAGGTGTTCCACTTTCTACAGCCATTAAATGGGTAAATAAAAAAGGGAACCTACGTTGCAGTTCGCGTTTAAATTTACTGTTTCCTAAACCTGAAAATGCAGCAAGTTCTTCTTTGCTAGCGATTTTAATGTCTGCCTCAAAAATCCCCAATTCAAAATAACGTTTTGTAAATTTACCCTGTGGATCAATTTCCAATTCGGTTACATCCACTTTTACACTTGTTTTATGCCTAAGGGCTAAAGCTTTTGCTGCCGCATATTGAAACATTTGATTTCCCAAACCTCCAATCAACTTTACAATAATCATGATTTCACCAAATTTGAATAGAGTTTTTCATATTCTCCGGTTATAACTTCCCAACTGTATTTTTGTTTCCAGATTTCAAACGACTCACTTCCCATCTTTTCGCGTTTACCTTTGTTATCATACAAAGCATTTAATTTGGCAACACCATCAGGCACTACCACGTGACTAAAACCACCTTCGTCTTTGGTTGTAGCCATTATCTCTCCACCCTTAGTCCATTCCGCGATTTCAATGGAATTTCCTACATCAGTTGATAAAAAAGGTAATTTAGACGCTGCACATTCAAATAACACTATCGGAGAGCATTCTACATTGGATGGAAACAAAAATAAATCCGCTTCTTTGTAGGCGGCTACTGTGTACTCTCTGGAAAAATAATTAAAAATAATTTTTTTACGGCCAAATAGTTTATTAATAAAACTTAGCCATGCTAATTTTGGATGCTTAAGATACTGCCTTCTGAAATATTGATAATTATTTCCAATCATCAGCAGTGTGCCCCGTTTAATTTTTGATTTCAAAAACAATTCAACCGCTTCCTTATGCCCTTTCCATCCTGTATAGGAACCTACCAACAAAATCAAAAAATCTTCTTTATTAATTCCCAGTTCTTTTCTGATATCAATTTTAGTTTCAGGTAAAAACTCATCGGCAGCCGCACCATTAGGAATCAATGTAATATTCTTAACCTTATTTTCGCGAGCGTAATTAATATCACGGTAATCATTGCTCAAATATACATTCATGTCGTAGCCATGAATCCATGTTTTCATATCTTCAAAATAGTCTTTAAACTCGGGCCAGTATAAACCAGAGTAGCCTGTAGGGACAGAAACTTTTTTAGCTTTAATTTGTTTTAAAATTGGCAAAGCTAAATTGGTAGCCCATTGTTGGGCAGCAAAAAAAGTAACAACATCACAGGTATTCGTCAAGAGAAAATCAACGTACTCCTGATCATTCTCATTTTCTACCTTACGTGGGTTTCCTGTTATGTTGAAAGTTTTAATTTTCACTCCATTGAGTTCAGAAAATTTTCTATCAGGATGAAAACGGGTTAAAACAGTTACCTCATGTCCTAATTTGGCCAGTCTTTCAGAAAGTTGCTTTACAACCTCCTGCATCCCACCAATTGCGGGGTAATATGATTCAACAGCATGGAAAATTTTCATAAATCAGTAAAGTTTCTTCAGGTACTCATTCAACTCATTCTCTTTAGGTTTAACATCCATCCAATACGATCCGTTAAAAGTATGCAACCAGTCTCCAATGACTTCCATTTTATCGGATTGGGTTATTTCGCCTTCCCGCAAATTTACATAATGCGAAGCGGGAAATTCTATTTTTTCTTTATCAAGTGTAGAAAACAGAACCTCCCAATTCGCTCCTCCGGTATCCGCTTGTTTGGTTCCAATAGTTGTTGGCATAAAATCCAACTCGGTATTTTTAACCAAGTCCCGGCTAAAGAAACAAAGTCCCGCCCATAAATACCAGAACTCTTTATTACCTTGCCAGGTTCCGTAAACCCCTTGTTTATTAAGCAAATCTATTAATGAGTGTTTTTTTACCGGAAAAATATCATGGTCAATAAATCCAAAATATGCAGGCTTTATTTGAGAAATGTAATTCTTATATATCCAGTTAATGCAAATGCCATGCGAACGGCTGCTCATTTTATACGGATTTTTTGGCAGTCCAACATAAGCGATGTTATTTTCCTCACAAATTTTACGGATTGCTATACGTTTATTTTCCAAGGGAGAATTGTCTGCAACAATAAATACAAAACTATCCGAGACATTTTTTTGTAACAGCTTTAACTGATGTACCAATAATGTTTCATTATTATAAGCTACCGTAATAATATGAATTTGGTTAGCCTCTGCCTTAACAGGGATATTAATATGCTCAAGCTGACTAAACCCGGTTTTCAGAAAAGCTTTATCTTTTATATTTTGTATGAAATTGCTTACAAAAAACATTACTCATTTATCAGGTTTGGATGGTATTCATGGAGCTTCATGTCTAACTTCAGGAAAAACATTTTTAAACGATTTTTTTCTGCCAACTTCCGCTTATAAATATTAAAGCAGTATCCCATTATATTCTTATACTGTTTTAACCTCTGGCTTACCAAGTTTTCGGAACCTTTATGTTGTGATATTATTTTCTCAGCCATTTTCTGAAGGTATTGATATATTTCCGCTTTTTCGGTACCTCTATACAAAGTGTAATCTTTATGCATAAGGGCCAGCATATCATTTACAACAACACTTTTTTCGCCCATCAGGGTTTCTATATTTAACGTGCATTGGTTGTATAAAGCGTTTTTTGAGAAGTAGGCCGCGTCTTTCGACATACCCTTTTCGTGATGTCTATATTCAACCAAAACATCCTTTAAATTAACCAGCTTACCATGCCAGGCCATTTTACTCCACAAATTATAATCTTCGAAAAAATTTCTATCAACCGTATAATTTCCTGTTTTTTCCAAAACACTTTTTTTGAACATTACAGAGCTATGCACGAATGGGTTATTGAACATCAAATCAAATTTAAGCACAGCACTATCCGTAGCATGATCGTGATACTTAATTACTTTGCCCCCATCAATAAACACACTGGCTCTTGTACCAACCATTACAACATCAGGATTAGTAACTAAAAAATTCAATTGTTTTTCAAAACGCTGTGGCAGTGAGATATCATCCTGATCCTGACGGGCAATAAAGTCGCCCTTGCTTAATTCAATTCCTCTATTAAGAGTTCCCGCAAGGCCGCAATTAGGATGTTTGTAGTATTTTATCCGGGGATCGCCGTACGACAAAATAATTTCCTCTGATTTATCTTTTGAACCGTCGTTTAAAATTAAAAACTCAAAATTTGAATATGTTTGATTTAAAATACTCTCAATGGACTCTCGTATATAAGCCTCACTGTTATACACAGGTAAAATTACTGATATAAGGGGCAATATTTCTTTTTGATTATCCATTAATTTCTACCTGGTTATTTTTTATAAACTAACGACATTCCGGGTAAACCCATGTTGATGGAAAGCACGGTATACTTCTCACCATGTTTAGCCATTACTTCTTTTACAGCTTTGTGTGGGCCTACATTATACTTCGCTTCTTCTGATTGATAAAATGTATCATGAAGCAACACAACAGCATCAGGAACATGTTCTAATATTGTTTCTAATTCTTTTTTCACTGATTCATAACTATGATCTCCATCAACAAAAAACAACACTTTCCCTTTGGGTGCTTTTTGTTTTATTAGTCCAAGTGAGCATTCCAATCCATCAGCCTGATGCAACTGTACTTCTTTAATACCTTTCACCATTCTACCTCTGTCATTTTTTGGATGCTCGTTATGAAAAACATCATCGGGCAAGTCAATAGAATGCACTTCGGTTTTAATATCAAATGTTTTGCTAATTTCATAAAAAATACGTGCCGACTTCCCTATGTTGGTTCCCCATTCGAAAATCAATTCAGGCTTAAAGCGGCAAACCGTTGCTGTCATTAACATTAATTCGGTTAAAGGAAAAGGATGAAATCCTACAACCGGAACTAATTTATTTACAACAAAATCCGACACAATCCAATTGTTTACTTCAAACTCTGAGCAATTAAGGTTTTTAGCAGGGTCTTCGAATTTCCCGGATCTCAGCTTTTGTGATTTAAATAATTTGTTCAACATTTTAGGTATTTTAGTTATTTCATTTACTTTTTCTTTCTGGCAATAATTCCACAATAGGGTGCGTAAGCCGGTTTACCGGGCTTCATTGATTTCAGTTTTTCGTAATTTGTAATTAAGCGATTAAACACTTTTGTCCTTACATAAGTGGTTGGCAATTTATCAACCCAAAACTGAAACTCTCCTATATGTCCTTTAAAAATTATTTCGAATCCGTGTTTTTCACACAACTTTGCCCACTTATCCGGATTCATGGATGGAATATAGTGGCGCTTATAATTTTCATTATCTAAAAACCAATGAATAAATCGCTGGAACCATCCTCTGAAATTAGGAGTTTCAATAACGAGATAACCGTTGTCGTTAACTAATTCTATATGTTTTAAAAAAACTTCCTGCCAATTGGTAAAATGTTCAATAAACCCGAACGAGCAAACCATGTCGTACTTTTCCTGCGGATTAAATTTTAAAAAATCTTCCTGCGAAAAAGATCCAACATCGTACCCTTCCTTTTTTAACCAGGCCGGGAATTCATTCTTAACTCTGGGAGTAAGGTCAATACCACTAAGTTTATAGCCCAAATCTCCCATAACAGTTAAATACCTTCCGGGAAAACAACCGATTTCCATACAGGATGCCCCGTTAACTTTTGGAATGTATTTCAGTAGCCATTTTTTTACGATATCATCGTCGGCCACTTTATCCTGCAGGCTGTAACCCGCATAAGCTTCGTCCCAATAAGATTGGGATGCAAGATTTGTATTTATATTTTTATCGCTTTGCATGTGGCTTTAGGTACAATAATTACATCCTGGCGTTTATATAAGGGCAGGCTTTTTTGTGAAGGTGACACGGTGGCGCAATTCTCAACTACTATTTCGTAAGGTGTATCAATATCTTTACGTATTCCAACATCCATACGAAGGTCAGAAGATGCGAAACCAACATTCTGTATAATAAACTCAGCAGCGTTATATTCTCCATAGGAAGAAAATTCAGAAAACATCTGACTTTGCAAGGCTAGGATTTTAACACCATCGAAGGTATAAAAAGCCAGGTCGCAATGCCAACCCGGTGCAAAACGTCCTCTTTCCCAACTCACTTCAACACTCAGGTCTGTTCCAACGTCCCACTCACCTGTTGAACTTAATGGCTTTACATTAACATTAATATTTTGAGCAACGGTTTCCTTAACAAATCGCTGATACTTTGTAATAACTGTATCAATAGGGCCAACATCCATTAACTTCCCTGAATCAAAATACAATCCTTTATTACAAATGGAACGAATGGAACTAAAACTATGACTCACAAATAAGATAGTACGTCCGCTGGATGAACTTAAATCGTTTATTTTATCAATACATTTTTTTTGAAAGGCAGCATCGCCAACTGCCAGTACTTCATCTAAAATTAAAATATCAGGGTCCATGTGTGCTGCAATTGCAAAAGCAAGCTTAACATACATACCGCTACTGTATCGTTTAACCGGCGTATCTATAAAGGCTTCCACTTCCGAAAAATCTACAATGGCATCAAACTTAGCGTCAATTTCCGCTTTGGTCATTCCTAAAATTGAGCCATTCAGATAAATATTTTCTCTCCCCGAAAGATCTCCATGAAAGCCTGTGCCTACTTCCAATAACGATGCAACATTACCCGTAATTTCAATACGGCCTTTTGTAGGTGGTGTGATACGTGATAATATTTTTAGCAAAGTAGATTTTCCGGCGCCGTTTCTTCCTATAATTCCAACTCTATCGCCTTTTTCTATTTCAAAACTAACATCTTTTAATGCCCAAAAATCCTGTTTCTCTCTTTTTTTTGTAATGTTTTTTATATTCTTCACTCCATCAATAAAATTGCCATACAAGGTGTCGCTCTTTTGTTTAGCGCTCTTATTAAGTAAATAATGTTTACTTAATCCTTCTACTTTTATGACAACATTATTGCTCATTAAATATAATCTACAAAACTACGTTCAAACTTATAAAAATACCTGGAGCCAATAAATAAAAACAAAAAGGTAACACAAATAGAAACAATAAAATAATTAACATTATAAATTGCTTCTCCACCAAATAAAGCGTACTTAAACCCATCAATTGCCCCAACCATTGGATTTAAACAAAACAACCAATGCAACCACTCCGGCATCCTTTCTAAATAATAGCGTGTACTAAAAATAACCGGAGTTACATACATTCCAAACTGCAGTATTACAGGAACAATAAACTTAACATCTCTGTACTTAACATTAATTGTAGCAAAATATAAACCCATACCCAATCCGTTAACCATTGTAAGAATAATAAACAACGGTGCTAAAATGATATGCCAATGAATCGTTTGTCCGGCAATGACAAACAATGCAATTAAAATCGTCAGTGAAATTAAAAAATCGGTCAGACAAACTAAGAGTGTGCTGATCGGAATAATGATTTTTGGAAAATAAACCTTGGAAAATAAATTGGCATTATTAATAATGGAGTTACTTACATCATTAAACACGTTTGAAAACAATTGCCATAATAACATAGCGGATGCTACATTTACAAAATTAAGAGCTGTGTTTCCCGTGTTATTTATTTTAGAAGAAATGTATCCAAAAACCAAGATACTCAACATTGGTTTAATAAGTGCCCACATAACACCTGCAAAAGCTTGTTTATAGCGCACCAAAAAGTCGCGTTTTGCCAAATTAATAAGCAAACTCTTGTATTTAAGAACTTCCTTTAGAGAAAAGAAGGAACTTAAATTCGAGTCTATAATTATTTTATTTTGGTTCAATTGCCGGTTGGGTAAAAGTAAAAACAGCCATTTTCTTAAACAGCTTTAAAAGCCCAAAGATATTGACTTTTTTGCTTTCTTTAAAAATTATATTTTAAGCCGGCAAAACTAGTTTTTTGGAAACAATTCCATTTCGGCGATCTCACATAATGTATGTCCCAAAATCATGTGACATTCCTGTATACGCGGGGTATCTTTACTCGGAATATTGATAAGATAATCAGAAACCTCTTTCATTTTTCCACCTGTTTCACCCGTTAAACCTACCGTTATAACACCCAGTTCGCGGCATGCTTCAAATGCTTTTATAACATTTCCGGAATTACCACTGGTTGAAAGCCCAATCAAAATATCTCCTTTTTTGCACATCGCTCTTACAAGGCGCGCATAAATTTCTTCATAGCTATAATCATTAGCCACTGCAGTAATGTAACTGGTATTTACATGTAATGCTTCGGAAAACAAGGGAGCACGATCATAGTAAAAACGTCCGCTTAGCTCCGCTGCCAAATGCTGTGAATCAGCAGCGCTTCCACCATTTCCGCACCACAGAACTTTGTTTCCATTTTGATAACACTCAACTACTTTTTTCGCGACCTTCTCTGTTGTTTCCATTAAAACAGCATCGTTCATTACACGGGTTTTAAGATCAATTGAAGTTTGAAGCTTGGATTTTATGAAGTTTTGCATAATGATTTTATCAGTATTTATTTTGGGTATTTATCTGAATCTTGAGCCAAATGAACCAGTGCATAGCAAGTCACCATCTTTTCACTCTCATCTACTTCATAATAAATGGAGTAAGGAAAATTATTTAGTTTTAATGATCTATATGATTTATACCTAATTTGAAAAAAAGGGTTTGATTTAATAATATCCAAAGCAGAATTAAATTCTTTATAAAATTTTTCTGCTACTCCCAAACTACTTATAGAATAATATAAATAAGCATTCTCAACATCAAAATATACTTTTGGTTGAATCCTTATTTTATATCCCATACTTCCCCTTGAATTTCTTCTTGAATTGACTTAGAGTAAGAAAATCGCCATCTTTTGACTCTGCTTTACGTTTATCCAAAAGTCTTTTAACTTCTGTAGGTAGTTCCTCGTTTGTTTCTTTATAAGTGAATTTAAATCTCTTTACTAATTGTAAAAACAAATCAAAATCTTTTTCGGGTATATCTAAAACAAGTTGTTTCATATTGTACTAAATGATAGCCAAATGTACAAAAAACCAACAAAATTTCCAATTCGAACCATTTTAAATGGTCCAGGTAGTTAAACCGTGAGAAGTAAACTTAAACGACTGCACTCTTCCTCCAAATTGTTCAAGGGAACGAGCCACTTTTATTTTGGTAACTGCGGGGCAATAAAAGAACATAAATCCACCGCCACCGGCACCCGAGATCTTACCTCCGGTTGCACCTGTTTTCAAAGCTGTTTCATATATATCGTCAATTAATGTATTGGAAATAGATTTGGCCATTTGCTTTTTATTCTGCCAGCCAAAGTGTAGTACTTCTCCTATCTTATTCAGATCGCCACGCAGCAAATGCTCTTTCATCATAACTGATTGCTCCTTCAAATGATGCATCGCTTCTATTGCCTGTTCGTTTTTACTATTTACATTCTTCACCTGATCGTCGATAATTTGCGCTGAAAGCCTTTGTGTTGCCGTAAAATATAAAAGTAAATTAAATTCTAATTCAAATACTATTTTAGGTTTCAGCATCAATGGATTTACAATTACCCTATCATTTGATAAAAACTCCATAAAATTAAATCCACCGAATGTAGCCGCATACTGATCCTGCTTTCCACCGGACATATTCAGATCGACCCGTTCGATCTCATAAGCAAGGTGAGCTATATCGTAGTTTCCTAAAGGCAAACTTAACCATTCAACAAAAGCTCCCAAAAGCGATACTACAATGGTTGAAGAAGTTCCTAATCCAGAACCTTGAGGCGCTTCAACATAGGATGTAAGTCGAAAAGAAAGTGGCTCTAATTTGAATTGTTTGATGATGCGATTGTATATCCCTATAAATAATTCAAAGCCTTCTACCGGTTCCAATTCTTTTGCACTTCGAACGGAAAGGCACTTATCAGTTCCATCAATACAGAATTCTATTTTACCATTATCCAATGGTTCAAGCGAGGCGTAAGCATACAAATCAATAGTTGCATTTAAAATAGCTCCGCCATAAAGATCAGAATAAGGGGAAACATCTGTTCCTCCTCCGGCTAAACCAATACGCAAAGGCGCTTTACTTCTTACGATCATAATTGATTATTACAAGGCTCGAAGTTACGGAATTTTAACACAGAGAGCACAGAGAAAATAGAGTTACACAGAGTTTTTTAATCCATTCTCTGTGCAACTCTTAAAGCTTCGTGTCCTCTGTGTTGAAATCAATCAAGTTTCCCGAATTTACCCGCATTAAAATCATCAATGGCTTCCATTAATTCTTGTTGGGTATTCATTACAAACGGGCCATATTGAGCAATAGGCTCATCAATTGGTTCGCCGCTCAACACTAACACCACTGCATCTATATCCGTACTAATCTCAATTTTTTCAGCATCATCTCTGAACAAAACAAAATCATGCGTTTGTGCTTCACTTCCATTTACTTTAATGTTGCCCTCAATTACCAACAATGAAGTGTTGTGCGTTTTTGGAATATCGAATGAGAAATTTGCACCTGCTTTTAATTTAATATCAAACATATTCAAAGGTGTAAAAGTACTTGCCGCACCTTTGATTCCGTTAAAATTCCCGGCAATTACACTTACTTCTCCTTTATCATCAGGTAATTTAACTTTGGGAACACCGGCACTTGTAATTTCCTGATATTTTGGAGCTGTCATTTTATGTGCTTTAGGTAAGTTTACCCAGATCTGCGCCATTTCAAAATCGCCACCTTGCTTGGAGAAATTTTCTTCATGATACTCTTTGTGCAAAACTCCTGAACCGGCGGTCATCCATTGAACATCACCCGGGCGAATAATTCCACTATTACCCGCGCTATCGTGATGAGCTACTGCTCCTTTATATGCAATAGTTACTGTTTCAAATCCTCTGTGCGGGTGTACATCCACTCCACGAGGCCTATCACTTGGCGGGAAATAATGTGAAGCACCAAAGTCCAGCATCAAAAAAGGGCTTACTTCTTTTCTAATGTTATTTCCGCTGGGGAAATAATTAAATACTCTAAAACCGTCTCCCACCATTCCCGGTCTGTCAGGACGACTGAGAATTATTTTTACACTTTTCAAATTTTTCATGATTATTCTTTTTTAAACTGTGCGTTCACTAATATTTTCACTTCTTCCGAAACCACTACTCCACCTGCTTCTGTAACAGCGTTCCACTCTAAACCAAAATCTTTACGGTTTATCTTTCCTTCGATCTCGAATCCGTGCTTTTCATTTCCATAAGGATCAACCATTTTTCCGGCGTACTCTACGTCTAATTTAATTGATTTACTTACACCCCGCAAACTTAAATTTCCTTCCAGGATATAACTGCTGCCATTCTTATGAGTAAAAGTAGTTGATTCAAATTTCATTTTTGGGTGGTTCGTAGCATCAAAAAAATCGGGACTTTTTAAATGTCCGTCTCTTTGTTCATTATTAGTAGATATACTATTGATATCAGCTTCAAATCCAATTTTAGCGTCGCTGAAATCTTCTTTTTGAGATTCGATCGTAGCGTCAAACTGATTAAAGTTTCCGGATACGGTACTAATCATTAAGTGCTTTACTTTGAAAGATACTTCTGAATGGCTTGGGTCAATTTTGTAAGTTGTCATAATTTTATGTTTTAATGAGTTATTAATTTTATAGTACAAAATTACGTTGACTCTAGTCGCAGGAAAATGAACTACGTTAAGAAATACGCTTAATATAGATTAAGACACAAAATACGGACGTGGATTTCACTGATGACACAGATTTCTTTACTTTTTAATATTATCAACAATCCCGATATCTATCGAGACCGTGCAATCTGCGTCTGACTTAGTAAACAAGGTTTCTAATTACTTTTCATGGTTTTTGATACATCATCTGATGCCTGATCTTACTAAGGAATTCAGGTGTAATGCCCAAATACGAAGCTATTTGAGTTTGCGGTAATCGTTGTATAAAAGCAGGATAACGCTTTGCAAAATTCTTATAACGATCCATGGCAGGCAAGCTTATATTTTCTAAAATACGTGTCTGGTGTGCTATCAATGAGTTTTCCATGATGATGCGAAAGTATCTTTCAAACTTGGAGCATTTATCGAAAAGTTCTTGTTGAGTTTCTTTCGTTAGCATTAATACCTCTGTATCTTCCAGCGCATCAATGTTCTGTGTACTGGGAGTTCCATTTTTAAAACTCATGATATCTCCTACCCACCATCCTTCTATAGCAAATTGCAGAATGTGTTCAAAGCCATTATTATCTACAATGTATGAGCGCAAACAACCTTTGCTTACAAAAGCAGTATGTTTACATACTTCACCTTCCTGCAAAAAATATTGTTTCTTTCTTACTTTTTTTGATTGAAGCAAAGAAAGAAATTGATCCTTTTCCTGTTCTGTAAGACTAATGTGTTTCTCAATACTTGAGATCAATAATTCGCTCATAATATGCTGTTATTTGCAAATAGAAATATCCTAATAATTGACTAGAAAAACAAATGGCATCCACTTTTGATGGATGCCATTTGAAACATGCTTATGTATTAAAATTATTCGACAATCAAGCGTTCAACCGTTTTTGATCCGTCATTTTCAATTTGAATAAAATATACACCTTTATTGATGTTGTTTAAATCCAATTCAAGCATATTTGCATTTCTAATTTCGGCTGTTAAAACGGTTTGACCTAATGTATTAAGTATGCTGATTTTACCTGATTTTAATTCAGTCGCAAATTCAACAGTTACCTTATCCTTTGCAGGGTTAGGGTAAACAGAAACAGCTATACCTGAAACGTGTTGTTCTTTTATACCTATACAATACGAAAAGAATAAACTATCGGTTGCCACATTCGAACACCCGTTAACATCTGTAAACCAGTAGTCAAAATAATACATACCCTGTCCAAAGTTATCTACCAAAAACTGCGCATAAACTGTATCTGCGCTCATTCCAAAATACATACCACCTGTTGGTAAACCTCCGTTCAGGAAAACTGTATCCTCTGCCTCAACACAAATAGAACTCACTGCCCCTCCCATATAATCAAACGTAACTGTAGGAAGAGGTGCAACGCTAAGGTCTAATTCAATAACACTATCACAACCTGCCATATTTGTTAGGGTGTGGTAATATAATCCGGCAGCAAACACACCAGTACCATAAAAATCCATTGTATCGCCCGCACAAATAGTTTGAACATCAGTTATACTATCGGGTAAGTTAACATCAACAGTAGTTGTAATAACACTATCACAACTTGTTGCAACCGTTGTAAAATTACTTACGTGAACTACAGTTGAAGTAATGTTAGTTTCAACAAAACCATCAGGAAATGTATAATCAGACCCGCTACAAACAACGTCAGAAGCACTGATAGAATATGTTGGGTTAACAGTTAATAAGGCTGAAGCACAAGTATCTCCGCCTCCACCATTTGTAAATACAGCACGGTAATAATCTCCACTATCAGCCGAAGTTGCAATAAACTGAAAAAGCGGCTGGGTGGCACCTACCACATCATTCCAATTAGTTCCACCATCTGTACTCACCTGCCATTGCACAGTAGGTGCCGGGTCTCCGGTGGCAGTAGACGAGAAGCTAGCCATAGAGCCATTACAAACCGTTTGCGGCTGAGGGTCAGAAGTAACCAGGGGTGCTATAAAATCTTCATTTACAATTATTCCCAAACCTTGCCCGTCGGCTATACTGGCTCCTGCCGCATTTATTACGTTCACATAAAAAGTATCATTCATTTCAGGGCTAAGATCACCATTTACCATCACAGAAAAAGTGTAAGAGGTCATACCTGCAGGTATTGTTTGCCCGGTTAATGAATTCGAAATAAAGTCTATTGGTGAAGTTGCAGAGCCGTCCGTTGTACTGATATCAAAGGTTACTCCTCCTATATCGGCAGGAGAAGAAAGGCTCACGGTAAAATCAAAACTGGTTAGACCTGCATTTCCTTCTGCCAACACCACATCACTTACTGAAATGTTATTAGTGAACATTGGTACCAGGGTAAGATCGTCAACAGCTAAACCATCATCTGATCCTGTTATGTTAGGATCTGTCCATCTGATCCAAAAGGTAGAACCATTTGGAATATTCAGCCCATTAATAGCTGATAGTATTGAAGTGCGATTTGCTCCTGCATCTCCATCAAGCGCACCTGTGGGGCCTGCGGTAAATGGCGATTTAAAATTTAATGCAGGTACACTTACCCAAGTTCCTGTTGTTAAACTGGTAGCATCTAAACTATATTGAAATAGGAGAGAATCCTGACGACCAATAACAGCCAGCCTCCATTGTTCCCCTGTATATCCTATAACCAAATCGGTGACTAAACTTCCGGTATTATTGGCAAACGAGGAACCGAAACTGGAAATCAATGTTCCACTTGCAAGACTACCTAATGCTCTTTCAGTAGTAGCAGCAGTTCCATAGCTATAGGTATCTCCTGTGTTACTCCCTCCGGTATCGCCCGCATATAATTCATTATCACGCGCGCCACCACCTGTTTCATCTATTACCCAACCTGATATTGCAAGCACATTTGCAGTTCCGGTATTCGCAAGTGCATCAAAATCCTGCGAATAGGGAGCGCCTAATGTAGTAAGGGGAAATTGTGCCTCGGCATTATATGAAGTTAAGAAAAAGGCACCACTCAATGCTAAGGAATTGAGAATTGATTTAGTAGTAAATGTTTTTATCATGAATTAAGTTTTTGTATTTCCTTAAAATTAATAAGAAAACCAATAACTTCGACATTAAATCTCAAAAAATCTTATCGTAATTCTTTTTATTTTAAGCCTTTCCACCATGCTGTATGCGGATAGTTCCCTCCTAAAACAACCGGCTCACCAATCATTGGGCTTGTTATTTTAACATTTAATTCCTGTGCTTTTTTCACTACACGTTCAATTGGTTCATTCCAGGGATGAAATGCCAAAGCAAACTTTCCCCAATGAACAGGAAATAAAACTTTTGCATTCAGATCAATACTTGCCTGCACAGTTTCTTCGGGTCTCATGTGAATTTGTGGCCACCAGTCGTTGTATTGCCCCGCCTCCAGCATCACTATATCAAAAGGACCATGTTTTTCCCCAATCTGTTTAAAATGTTCACCATAACCACTATCTGCGCCAATATATAATTTATGCCCCGCTACATTTAAAACATAAGATGCCCACATTGTTTTTGCACGCGTGAACCCTCTTCCGGAAAAATGCCTCGCAGTTTCTGCTGTTAACTCTATGCCATCATCAAAAGTCAAATGTTGTTCCCATTCAAATTCAGTAATATTCTCCTCATCAAATCCCCAATGCATCAGGTGTGAGCCAACACCCAACGATGTACAAATGTGTTTTGTTTTGCTTTTTAATTTTAAAACCGTTTGGTAATCCAGATGGTCGTAATGATCGTGA
Organism: Bacteroidota bacterium; assembly: GCA_030684395.1. Lineage (GTDB taxonomy): Bacteria > Bacteroidota > Bacteroidia > B-17B0 > Aurantibacillaceae > JADJDM01. Next base: position 101,887 of record JAUXTT010000011.1, read on the forward strand.
GTTAGCAAAAGAATATCTATGTCAGGAAATTCATCAACATGATAAACATTGCTGCCTTTAAATGCCCTTACAGAAAAAGAAAAAGGTGAAGCAAAACCACTAAACACCGGATCAACTAATATATTTTTACCTCCAGCTTGTATCAAATAGGAGGAGTGCCCAAACCAAATGATACGAGGTTCCAGGCCTGAATAATCTCTAAGATCTGTTTTAACAGATGGGATCATCGAAACAGGGGAAACATTTTTAGGTTTATTAAAAAACGACATGGAAACCTTGAACATGGAAACATCTTCCCGCATCATTTGCGTTGGAAACCTGTTTTCAAAGGCACCAAATTTATAAAAAGGAGAGGCCTTAATTTTGTCCAAATGATCGCCAAATGGTTTCTTGCCGAAATTTCTGAATAACATAGAATGCTTTTGTAATTATAACATAACAAAGGTAAGTTCAACCAGAATCTCACACAACAATGAAGCGGTTGATGCAATCACAAAAAAGGCAAAAAGATAATTTGGCAAGGTGAATGGTTTATTTCAACATTTGCCAGTTACGTTCAAACTTAGGAGAACTCGTAATAAAAAGAGTTCCACCGGACCTTTTGTACATAATGCTAAAACCATATAAGGCATATAAGTTCGTATAAGAGTAGCTCCCTTAAATGTCCTTACATACCTTATATGGTTCAAAAATGATTCTCTATATGGAACTCAAAACCCTCTGTGAAATCTCTGTGTAAAAAACTCCGATCGCCTAACCGTGCATTGTTTCCTTCTTGCTGTAGTTTTTCATGATATTTGCTTCGTAGTCCAGCCACTGCTGCCATCTGGCATTTATATCTTCGTATTGCTCGCCATATTTACGTGCGAACTTTAAAAACATAGTATAATGTGTTGCCTCGCTAATCATTAATTCGTGGTAGAACTTTTTTAAATCGTCATCCTTTATTTTTTCCGATAACATTCTGAAGCGTTCACAACTCCTTGCCTCTATCATTGCGCCAAAAAGGAGGCGATCGATCAATGCAATCTCTCTTTTGTGGCCTTTACGCATAAAGGTGTATAATTCTCTCACATAATCATCTTTTCTTTCTCTGCCTAATGTAAAACCGCGTTCCTTTATTTTCTGATGCACCATTTCAAAGTGCGTTAACTCTTCTTTTGCCAGGCTCAGCATTTCATCTACCATATCTGTATGTTCCGGGTAATTTACAACCAACCAAATAGCATTACTTGCCGCTTTTTGTTCACAGAACGCATGATCCGTTAAAATTTCGGAAATATTCTCTTCTACCAATTTTACCCAACGAGGATCTGTTTCTAATTTTAAGCCTAACATGATTTACAGTTTATTTTGGCGAAATTACAAAAGTCTTTTGTTTCAGGCATATTTAATCGCCTAATTAGCTGCAGAAACAGATGATTGGTTAAAAAAACCTAAACAACTCTTCATTAACGTATTGCTGTTAAAAACAAATAATCTGGCACGAAAATTAGCTGCCATTATCAGGTAAATTCGTAGTGTATGCGCAAAATTGTTTATTTTTTAGGTTTATCAATCCTCTTACTAATTACCATGTCGTTTGTGTTGTTGAAAAAAACAGCAGACGATAAGCCTCCTTTTTGGGCAGTAGAGTCAAAATGGGTTGATTCGGTTTTTAATTCCCTTAGTTCAGATGAACGAATTGCTCAATTGTTTATGGTGGCAGCATATTCAAACAAGGACAACAAACATGTCCGTGAGATTCGCGAACTAATAGAAAAATACAATATCGGTGGACTGATCTTTATGCAAGGTGGTCCGGTAAGGGAAGCTAAACTGAATAACTTTTATCAAACCAAAGCAAAAACACCTTTACTGATTAGTATTGACGGGGAATGGGGGTTAGCGATGCGTTTGGATAGCACGCCACAGTATCCCCGACAAATGACTTTGGGGGCCATTCAAAATGATTCCTTAATCTACCAAATGGGTCAACAAATTGCAGAAGAATGTAAGCTGATGGGTATTCATGTAAACTTTGCGCCTGTTGCGGATGTAAATAATAATCCTGAAAACCCGGTGATATCGGTACGTTCATTTGGTGAAGACAAATATGCGGTTGCGCGAAAAGCATACATGTACATGGTAGGCATGCAGAACAATGGTGTGATGGCTTCAGGTAAACACTTTCCAGGGCACGGTGATACAGATGCCGATTCTCACAAAACACTTCCAACAATCCCACACAGTTTTGAACGTTTAGATTCGCTGGAACTTTATCCCTTCAAATATTTGTTTGAAAAAGATTTGGGAAGTGTTATGGTTGCCCACTTAAATATTCCGGCATTAGATACAAGCCAAAACAGGGCGAGCACTTTATCAAAAAATGTGGTGACTGATCTTTTGAAAAACAAACTGCAATACAAAGGTTTAATATTTACAGATGCCTTAAACATGAAAGGGGCCAGCAAATATGTAACTCCCGGTGTTGTGGATGCGAAAGCGTTGGTTGCGGGAAACGACATTTTGTTATTTTCAGAAAACGTTCCGCTCGCTATTGAAGAAATAAAAAAAGCAGTAAAGAATGGAGAAATATCGCAGGAAGAAATTGACTCACGCTGCAAGAAAATATTAAAGGCAAAATTCTGGTGTGGTCTCAACAAAAAACAATATGTAAAAAATAAAACTATTTTTAAAGACCTCAACACGCCTGCATCGATAACATTACGTACAAAATTAGCAGAGGCTTCTATAACCCTGTTACAAAATAAAAACGACTTTATTCCATTAAACCGTAGCGATACACTAAAAATTGCAATGGTATCATTAGGCAACGACGAAAAAGATGTTTTTTATAATACCGTTTCGGGTTATGCCAAAACCAACCACTTTTATTTGAATCACAAATTCAAAGCAAAACAAAGGGATACTTTATTGGCACGTTTAAGAAATTACAATCTGGTACTATTAACCATTAATAAAACCAACAACAAACCTGCAGAAAACTTTGGTATCACTTCGGAAGGCCAGGCTTTTCTCGATACACTTTATGCAAGAAAAAAAACAATTACCGTTTTATTTTCCAATCCATATTTGCTTGGGAAAATAAACCATCTAGAAAAAAATTTAGCGGTAATTGAAGCATATGAATACAATGCATTTTCGCAAAAAGCAGCCGCGGATGCCTTGTTTGGCGCTATAAAAGTAAATGGCAAACTACCGGTAACAAGCGGAAACTACAAGCTTTATACAGGCATTGAATTAAAAGAAATTACCAGAACAAAACAGGTAAGCCCTGCTCAAATTGGGATCAGCAAAAAAAAACTTCAAAGTATCGACAGCATCGCCCTGCAAGGAATAAAAGATGAATGTTATCCGGGATGCCAAATCGTTGCTATGAAGAACGGACAGATCTTTTACAAAAAATCATTTGGAAAATACACTTATGAAGGAGATGAAAGGGTAACGGACTCTTCCATTTATGACCTTGCATCACTAACAAAAATTTTAGCATCTTCATTAGTGTTAATGAAATTGGTTGAGGAGAAACAAATTTGTTTGGATTCCACTTTATCCCTTTATTTACCGGAATTAAAAAGCACTAACAAACAACATATTACCATCAGGCAGATGATCACTCATCAGGCGGGTTTGCAGGCATGGATTCCATTTTTTCTTAAAACACAGACCAAAACCAATGAATTCCGACCCGGCTATTACAGCAACAAAATATCCAATGACTTTCCAACAAGAGTGGCAAAAGACCTCTACATTAAAAAAGATTATACCGATACTATTTACCATAGAATAAACGATAGTAAACTTGAGAAAGAAGGCGAGTACGTTTACAGTGATCTTGGCTATTATTACATAAAAAAAGTTGCCGAGCGTTTAACCGAAAAGCCATATCAATATTATGTGTACGAGAATTTTTACAATCCATTGTGCGTTAATTTAACTTATAAGCCACGTGAAGCCTTTCCTTTAAAACAAATTGTCCCGACTGAAAACGATTTGAAATTCAGAAAACAACTATTGCGAGGCGATGTACACGATCAGGGTGCTGCTATGATGGGTGGAATTGCAGGGCACGCCGGATTATTCGGAAATGCTACAGACGTTGCCATGATTATGCAAATGCTTTTGAATGAAGGTTTTTATAATGGACAACAAATTCTTGATTCGGCAATTGTGCGGGAATTTACGAGAGCCTGCAGTTATTGTCCTGTTAACCGAAGAGGCTTGTGTTTCGACAAACCTGAAACGGATGAGAAAAAAGACAGCCCGGTTACAAAAGAATGCTCGCCTCAAAGTTTTGGTCACAGTGGCTTTACCGGTACGTTTGCATGGGCTGATCCTGCAAATGGTTTAGTGTATGTATTTTTGTCTAATCGTGTTTATCCTGATTCTGAAAAAAATAAATTAGCCAAGAGTGGGATCAGGGGGCAAATTCACCGGCTGTTTTACGAAGCTCTGAAAGGTGAGAACATGAAGTAATTAAACTACTCTATAATTCTTATACTCCCCAACTCTATAACCTGTTCCTCTTTCAATCCCCAACAATACTTTATCTTTTAAAGAGAGTTTTATTTTTTTTGAATCGAATTCGAATTTCCAGTTGTAACGTTTTAAGCGTTCTTCCAATACTTTAGGATGCGTGCCTTTAAACGGGGCTAATACATCAATGATCGAATAATCAAATTCTGCTGTGTCGGCAATATTCTCTTTCATCCAGTTATCATCGTGCCACATTTTATGAAAATTCTTTTGTTTTTCCTGTTGTGCCGCAGGTGGCTTTACCCAACCGTAATGATAAATATGAGCATCAATAGGTTTCACTCTTAACTTTGAGTTGTCTGCTTTTCTAAACCCCTGCGCGTCTTTGTATGACCGAATAGACTTATCGTTTTTTACAATACGTATTTCTTTTCTGTACCACTTTCTGGAATCTCCTACATAATTGTAATTGCCATAGAAATGAGTGTAGTTAAAAAGCAAGCCCTCTACATGTTTATCATCCTTCCATTTCTGCATTTCTGCACGAATGGTATCCAAATATTTTTCGTGCACTACCTCATCGCTCTGAATATAAAATGCCCAATCGCTATCCGGAGAAATTTGATCAAATGCCTTATTGGTTTCATCAGCAAGCACCTTACCTCCCACTCTCAGTGTATCATCCCACACAGAATGGACTATCTTAATTTTAGGTGAATTGATACTTTGAATTAGTGCCAGTGTTTCGTCTTCGGAATCACCAACGCTTACTATAAACTCATCACAAATTGGAAGTATAGAAGTAATAGCTTCTACAACCGGATAATCATATTTTAATGCATTACGAATAATGGTGAAACCCGAAACCTTCATCACTTATGGAGCTTTATTAATATCTTTATCTATGTTATAAAAAATGATCTCATACATGGTTCCCTGCACAGGAAGTTTTGTTATTGTGCCATTTAGCTGATCAACCAGGATCCTTATTAATTCTAAACCAAAAGAAATATATTCGGTGTCCTGCTTTTCTTCAAAACCTTTTCCATTATCACCTACAGTCATTTTGTATCTCTTTTCGTCCAGTTGTTCTATTCGCACAACAATTTTTTGATCCTTCCTCGAATGATCGAAAGCGTATTTAAATGAATTGGAAACAATTTCATTGATAAGTAATCCAATAGGAATGGTAGTATCTAACCCAATTTCCGATACTCTTATATCCAATTCCGTTTTTACCTCCAGATCATTTTTATAAACATAGTCGAGGTACTCAACTATCCTTGCAATGTATGGCTCAATCCTATTATTGGTAAGGTTTTTGGCCGAGTATAATTTTTCGTGCAACACAGCCATGGTATAAACCCGGTTTTGGCACTCCTTAAAAACGGCCAAGGTTTTTTCATCATCTATATAAGATGATTGCAAATTAATAATACTGTTTATTACCTGCAGATTATTTTTAACCCGATGGTGCACTTCTTTATACAAAGTTTCAATTTCCAGTTTTTGCTTGGTTATTTCTCTTGTGCGAAGTTCAATAAGGCTTTCCAATCTTTCATTCGCAAGCTGTACCCTTCTGGTTCTGTATTTCAAAAAGAAATAAGCTCCAACAACTCCCATGCTTACCACAAATATACTAAACCACCATGTTTTCCAAAATGCCTGCCTGATCACAAAACTAAACTGTGCTTTGGAAGCTTTTGTTATATCATTGGTATAAGCCATCACATTAAAGGTATACTTGCCTGATGGAAGATTAGTATAGGTTGCTGTTTTAATATCATTTTCGATCCAATCCTTATCCCAGCCTTCCAAAAAAACTTTATATCTTACTTTTTCGGGATGAAATAAATTGATGCCAATAAAATTAAACGAGATGCTATTTTTACTTCCGGGCAATTTGAGGTCTTTAGGCAATTTAAACCACATACTAAGTTCGCTGCAGTAGTCCAACCAATTGGTGCTTTCATAAGGAAAAAGTTTTACATCACTTATGTGAATGGAGGTTTTGTGGTCTTCATCCAGATCGTTTCCGGGATGATATTTTATTACACCTTTAATGGTGCCGAAAAACAAATTTCCTAATGAATCTATAGCAACACTTCTGGAATTACATTCGAGGCCTTTGAATCCTTCGGAGATTCCAAAATTTTTACTTTCCAAAATATCTCCATTGGGCTTCACGGTAAGTTTATCAATTCCTTTATTGGTTCCTACATAAACTTTTCCCTTGCTATCTGCAGATAATAAATAAATGGTGTTAGAAGTTAAAACATCATTAATATTAAACGAATTAAATTCCTGTCCATTGTACCGTATTAAACAACGATCGGTACCAAACCAAACATTACCATATGAATCCTGAGTTATGCTTCCAATGTATTTATTGCAAAGTTTTGTTCCCAGTTCAAAATTCTCAACTATTCCGTTTTTTATTCTGTTTATGCCATTTCCTGTTCCTACCCAAACATCGCCTCGTTTATCCTGCAGCAAACTATGAATATATCCGTGATTCAAGCCTGTTTTTGAAGTATAATGCGTGAAGTTTTTTCCATCATATTTTAGAAGTCCATCGCCATACAAACCAATCCACATATTCCCCGACTTGTCGAACAACAGACTGCGTACGTATTTATTCTTTACCGGCAAATCAAAACTCTTTACTTTCCCTCCTGCCTGGCCGGTAGGCTGGTTCTCAATAAAATTCAATCCGTTTTTCGTTCCCAGCCATACTGTTCCATTTTTATCTTCCACCATCACCCTTACCGACTTAGACAAAAGCCCGCTTGATTCATCGTACTTTGTAAGCTGGCTATTATGCAATCTGTAAACTCCGGAGCTTTGACTTGCCACCCATACTCCTCCCTGGCGATCGCATAAAATAGAAAATACATCGGGGTTTTTGAATCCATCAATATTATCGAAGTAGGAAAAGGGGCACGGAAAGTATTTTACCAAACCGCTGCCGTTGGTGCCAAACCATATATTTCCGTAATGATCCTCACAAAAAGCAAGAATATTATTATTCGGAAAACCATTAGCCTGATTAATGAAGGTTACAGTTTTATAATCGTATTTAATAATTCCAAAATCATCTGAGCCAATCCATAAATTATTTTCTTTATCAATTAGTATAGATTGAATCTGTATTCTGCTTAATTGCTCATCTTTATTGTAAGGTATCAGAAAGTACTTATCACCTGACGATTTTCCAAGTATAAAAATCCCATTTCCCATTGTACCTAACCAGATATTGCCGTTTTTATCCTGGGCTATTGCAGAGAAAACGAAATCGATCTTGAACACATGCCCAAGGTCAACCAAACTATAGCCATTGTATATAAATAAAGTTTTATCTGTAAGGATCCACACATTTCCCGATTTATCCCTAAAAAGTTTAGAGATCTTATGGTTTGCAAAAATATCATTGTGAAAAGCCGAAATAGCTTTGCCTTCAATGATATTAATTCCGGTTTTGAAAGCCACAATCATTTGATTGTTTTTGCCCCTGCAAATAGAAATAACGCCCCCACTTTCGAGCAAGCCATTTTCCTCATTATAAACTTTAAAAATTTTTCCGTCGAAAATGGACAACCCGCCCCAGGTAGATCCTACCCATATATTTCCATTATGATCTTCCTCAATTGCGTTAACAATGTTTCCGGCTAAACCGTCCTTTTCTTCATAAACTTTAAATTTATTTCCATCATATTGGTTAATTCCGCCGCCAGCCGTTCCTATCCACAAAAAACCACGGGAATCTTCCATAATACAATTTACCTGCGACTGAGAAAGGCCGGCTTCAACTGAGATTGCAGTAAAATTATAGGTTTGAGATTGCATTGAAACAGCGACCAAATACAAGCACACCGCAAAAATAATACGGTGAAATGTAAATTGCTGCTTTGTCATAACACAAAAAATTGTTGTAAGAGTTGAAGGTACGGAAATAAATTGAAAAAGCCCCTAAAGAGGGGCTTTTTGTAATTGAAAATAAATGGGTTTTATTCTGATACTTTTAAAACTTCGAAGCTCTTTACTTCTGAAATCGTTCCTAAGAATTCACTTTCCAACGTTACCAAACCAATTTTTTTTGCTTGCTCTTTGTTAAGAGGCTTAACAGGATACCAACGATTATCATCACCAACAGCCAACTCCACTTCCTTATTATTCAACACCTGGTTTAATTGTTTTTGCGTTAAAAACACAATTCCTCTGTCTTCGTCCTCTTCGTTCTCATCAGCAACAAAAATATTACCAATAACTTTTAACTTCGGTACTTCCGGTTTATATTTAAAATCAATTCCTTCTGTAGTGTTGTATTCTACGTACTCTATTCCTGTTAGGTGAATTTCCTTCATAGCCTTTGTGGTTCAATAATTTCCGGCAAATATACCATTTTGAATTGTTTAAATACTCGTTTGTGAGTTATTTTTTAACAAATAACAGGCATTTTTTGCACAGTTACCTCAAAAACCGGGCACTTTTAACCATCAGGGAAGCACATTGGTTTTTGCCTTTAGAATTTCAGAATTGTTAAGCAACACGCAAACCAAAGTGTTATCCTTCAACGCAAAACTATATTTCCCGAATGCCTGCGGCTAATTTTTCGATTTTGCAATTCTCATTGAATTACAGCCCCAATTACTTACTTCCCATTTTGGATTTCGCGAATGCAGTAAGCAATTTTTTCAATTCTTCATACTTTGTTAAAGGCAATGTGGCTGCTATGTCATACACATCGTGATAAGCCTTAATTCCGCCCATTGTATAAATAAAAAAAGCTGGAACGCCTTTTTCGGTGAACCAGTAATGGTCGCTATTTGCGGCTTTTCCTCTTGGTTTTACGAGCGGAAGCAGTTTTTGCTCTTCATTTATTTTTTTAAGGTTTTCAAAATCCTGTTTAAATTCAGTTGCATTAACAACGGTAATTCCCTCATCTCCGGTTCCCATAAGGTCCATGTTTACAAGGAATTTTATCTTGCTTAATGGAAACAAAGGATGATCTACATAATATTTAGAGCCCAGCAAACCTGCTTCTTCACCGGCGAAGGCAATAAATGCAACAGAATAATCAGGGCGATTCATATTATAGTACCCCATCAAATTTATCAACATCGATACGCCACTCGCATTATCATTAGCACCCGGAAACATTGCTTCTTTTCCCATCATACCCAAATGATCGTAATGTGCAGTAAAAACAATAAAAGAATCAGGTTTCACTTTTCCTTTTATGTAGCCGCATACATTCTGCAATTTGTATTTAGGAACAAAAATATTCTCAATCTGAACATCCATGTATTTTATTTCACCCGGAAAGGAATCTTTTAGTAATTCAATAACTGTGTATTCTGTTTGTTCGGTAGCAACGCTCCAGGTAAGTTTCTTTTGCTTTTTTACTATCAATGGAACTTCCCGTTTCAGGTCAGTTGCTCTGTAGGTAACGCTATCCTGTTGAAAAAGCATAAATCCTCCTGAAATTCCTTTACTCTCGGCAGCAACTATGTAATGTACTCCGGGTATCAAAGTCTTCCCATCAACAATAACAATCATCTTTCCCGGAAATGTGTTTACCGGTGTTGTGAAATATTGGGAAAAAGAATGTTTGTTAAGTGGTTTAAGTGAATGATCCTTGTAGGTATTGTTCAAATAAGTTGCTGCTTTATCAATTCCTTTTTTCACATAACCTCTTCCGGCAAATTCATTCGAACATAATTTTTCAATTACTTGCTTTGCTTCAGCAGCTTCCTTTTGCGCATAAGCACCTGAGTAAAAAAATAAAAGACCGCAAATAAAAAAAAGTATTTTCATTTTATTGAAATCTTTTTTGAGTGATGGTATACAGCATTTTCACCAGTGGTAGCTCACTTTTCCAGCTATATACACTTTTCAGGCTATCAAGGTAATTTTCTGCATCTTCCCATGAATGGGTCATGTTTAATTGATTGATAGCGGTTGTATATTCAGCGTTGTTATGATCAAACAATTCGTTAATGATCCTGTATTTATCATTTAATCCGAACTCTATTTTTTTTAGATTTGAATTATCAATTGAGTCATCTGAAATATCTTCTTTTAAAGTTGTTTCAACAAGCTTTTCAGGTACACTATTACTTACTTCTTCAACTTTTTCTACCGGTTTTACTGGTACTTCCACAAATTTAATAATTGGTTCCGGTTGCTTAATGGTTTCTTTTATCCCGATAGCTATCGGGACCGCTTTAGCTTCTTCCTGTTTATTTACAGCATCCATTATCTTCATGTGGACATTAATGTCTGTCGAAATTTCCTTGTGCTCCGTTAAAAAACGATAAGCCGACAAAATTCTGGATAATTGTTCCGTTTCCTTTAAAATTTGCTCTATTTCCACAACAGAATGGTTATCTTCTGACGAGAATTCAGTTAATAAATGCTTCAACCGATTAGATTGATCTTTCATTTTTTCAACAATTACCCTTTTTTGCATGTACTTTTTCTTTAACCTGGAACCTATTTATAATTTATCTACTAATTTGTTTACGCTTCTTTTTGGCTGCAACTTCGTTAAATTTCTCACCATAATTACCAATTATGCCTGCAAAATTTGCCTTGTTTCGCTCAAAAATAAGTCATAAACAATTTTACTATATAAATTTTAAACAGGTTCTTAAAAATACATCTATTTTTGTCTCTCACAGAAATATGATTTCCTGTTTTATAAACAATTAACAAAGATGTTCTTAGAAAACATAAAAAATGGTCCGCACAAAAAAGGATGGATAGAAGTTATTTGCGGGAGCATGTTTTCCGGGAAAACAGAGGAATTGATCAGAAGACTTAAGCGTGCCGAATTTGCAAAACAAAAAGTAGAAATTTTTAAACCTTCTATTGATACACGTTACCACGAAGAAGAAGTAGTAAGTCACAATGCCAACAGTATAAGAAGCACGCCTGTTCCATCCAGTTCCAACATTATGCTATTGGCCAATGATGTTGATGTAATTGGAATTGACGAAGCGCAATTTTTCGATTCTGAATTAGTGAATGTATGCAATAAGCTGGCTGAAAATGGGATTCGTGTTATAGTGGCAGGTTTAGACATGGATTATACAGGTAAACCATTTGGGCCGGTTCCGGATCTTCTGGCTTGTGCTGAATATGTTACCAAAGTTCACGCAATTTGTATGCATTGTGGAAACCCTGCACAATTCTCCTATCGTAAATCCAATGAAACCTCTTTGGTATTGTTAGGCGAAACAGACAGTTACGAACCTCTATGCAGGGATTGTTTTAACCAACAAAAATAACTCTTTTTATTTTGAAATCATCAACCCGTTTATCCTTCTCAAAGTTATTAAGTGGTTGTATTATACTAATTGTTTTTGTTGTTTTTGCTTCCTGCAGCGATTTTAAACAATTAGGGAAGAACGAAAAAAAATGGGTGTACAAACATCCTTTCGCAGCACTTAAAATTAAGAAGGTAAAAAAAGGATGTGATGCATTTTATGCAGGCATGAAGAATAATCCTGATCTTGACACATATGAAAATGGAGGCAAACTGGATGCATACAGACACATGTTCTATACTTTAATGTTTACAACAAAAGTAAAAGAACGAAAGGTGATTTCACTTGGCATTGCACATGAAAAAGACAATTACCTTATGTTTTTGAAAAATCAAAAAGAAGAAAAAGAACTTGCAGACAGTATTAGTTGTGAAATGGATCTGCTTAATAATATGGAAGCATTGAACGTAATTCAAAAAATGCAGCGTGAAATTAGTTTTGAGAAAGCATCGCAGGCATGCGTTAATCATATAAAGACAGGTTATGCATACTTTATTAAACGCAATGAAAAAGGGAATTATGTAAGATGCGATGGAAGTATTATCAATATGAAAGAATATGCCGGTAAATGGGATATACCCAAGTGTTTGATCCAAAAATAAAAATTATCTTTACTAACAGTTTACCGTCATTACAAGATGCTGAAAAAAGTTTTTCTACTTATACTCTTGCTAAACGTTTTCATAACTAATGCGCAGGAATCCGTTTCAATAGGTTTGGTTGGTGAGTACTCGGAGAATTTTTCCATCAGCAATTACAGCGGTGGTTTTCAAGTGGAAGTTCCTGTAGGAGATAAATTTACATTAAATTATAAAGGATTGATAGGTGGTTCTGATGACAGAACACTGTATGCTCACGCGCCCGTTGGAGCTGCTTTTGGAACAATTTTGCTCCGTTATTTAGGAAGTTCAAACTCCAATGCAATAAATGCTTTTGGTGTGATTCTGATGGCAATACCTGAAGGGCTTACTTTTTATCCAAATCCGGATGCTAAAATCAGGGCAGGCATTTACATTGCGCCCTTAGGTTGCGATTATTGGTACAAAAGAAACAACTACGAGTACTTTCGCTTTTCGGGTGAATTTGGCGGAAAAATAAAAATACACGTGGGCGGTGGTGATAAAGTCGATATTCTCCTTCAGGGTGGCCTGAAGTATTTGTACCGTAATAAGTACATAGAACCCGTTTTTGTTCATGCAAGTGCCGGAATTTCTTTTAACCTCAATTAATGGCAATTAATTATTTTGTTTCCATAGGGAATTTACGACATTTGTCCCCGCAAAAACAATCACATGAACAAAGTTTTTAAATTTCTGCCTTTTTTATCACTGATTATTCTTATAGAATGTTCAAATAATTCAGGTAAAGAAATAAGGGAAGATAAAGGGGCTAATGCAAAAAAAGATTCATCCGTTACTGCTGTTGATACTACCTCAAAAACAGAAGTTGAAAGCAATGTATTCATTCCTTGTGTTAGTGATTCTTTAAAGGAATTAGCTATGCTTATTTCCGGAAAAAAGCCCGTGGGAGAAACTAAATACCTGGGCAAATATTTCACAAGTAAACAATACAAAAACTTTGCTGATAATTTTGAAAAGAAATGGCACTCCTATGACACATCTCGGATTAAACAATTGATAGAATTCAGAAAAACAGAATTAACCACAAATGTAGGGCTAACAAAAAAATTATTCTACCCGTTTTCAGGACCCGACATCTTATATGGCTACACTTTTTTTCCAGATGCTGATGAGTATATTATGATGGGACTTGAACCAATCGGAACAATGCCAATCTATGACAATAAAAATCAAACTCCTGACTCGATGGATGTGTATTACAAAAAAATAAATACTTCTTTGCATGCGATTTTGAAATACAGTTTTTTCAGAACCGCTGCAATGAAAACAGATTTAAAAAATCAGGAGCTGGACGGAACTCTTCACTTGTTGTTTTTGTTTTTAACCCGAACAGGCAATACCATTTGCTCAGCAAAACCAATAACCATAGATAGTACCGGAACTATCAAATACATGGATTCATTCCCAAAATTAGCAAAGAGAAGTCCGTTGAATAAAGGAATTGAAATTGTCTTTAATACTTCTGATAACAAAACAAAAAAATTGTATTACTACTCCCTTAACCTTGCTGATGGTGGTCTAAAAGCCAATAAAGGAATGATGAAATACCTTGGTAATATGGGTGAGGTAAATACCTACTTAAAAGGAGCATCCTACTTAATGCACGAAACTTATTTTAGCATGATCAGAAATGTGATCCTTAATCAGAGTAAACATGTTATTCAGGATGACTCCGGTATCGCGTTTAAGTATTTTACACAAAACGGAAAATGGAAATATACTTTTTATGGCACCTATGTAAAACCCATTTCTTTGTTTTCTTATGCTTACCAAAAAGATCTGGACTCTACTTATAAACTTCAAGGCTCTAAACCTTTGGGTTTTGGAATTGGGTACAACTTCAAGGATAAGAATTCTAATTTCATGATCGCTACTAAACAAAATTAATTAAGAGTTCTCCTGTTTTAATTACTCCTGTATCTTTTCATTTTTTTTTGTACCTTTATTCTCTATGCAGAAAACATGGTTGTTAAAAGCATGCCTTTACAAAAAGAAATGCTTGAAAGTTTTTTCCTTCAATGGAGAGGAGAGAATGATCAACTTGATGATTTATTAGTGATCGGGATAAGAGTATAAACTCCTATTTCCCAAAAATATCCTTCACCAAATTCGTTGCTTTACTCGAAAGGCTATCTGCGTTCATGCTTGTTCCCAACGAATTTACTAATTCAGATTTATCATCGATCGCTTTCTGAATCCCGAAGAATTTATCTCCTTCTTTACTTTTCTTAAATTCCTGAATCTGTTTTGTTTCTGCCAGTCGCCCTTTCAATAAATTGTAGCTGATGCTCATCAAAGCAAACTTATCTTTGAATTTAGTAAGTGCTTTTTCACTATCTCTGTCTTCCATGTATTTTTTAATGTCAGTTACCGCTTGTTTTTCCGGGGCACCGATCTTATCACTCTTTTCCAGTTTATTCAAATACACTAAAGCTTTATCTTTATCTTCTTTCTTAATGTTGTTATAGGCACCAACCATCCAGATCAGTTCATTATCGCCTCCACCTTTCTCTGCTTCTTCAACAAATTTTATCATGTCTTCATCTGCTTCATCCTGCATATCCATTTCAACTTCTGCAAGCGAACGCATGATGTACCCAAGGCAATGCAATTGATAATACTGATGTTCAGGAGTAATATTTGCAGCTTCCGGAAAAATGGTCATGAAAGGATTCTTTATAAAATAAACTTTATTTGCTTCAACGCTTTCCAGGTACTGATCTGATTTCTCTTTCGAATGATAGTAGTATTCATTATTTAAAAATATAAGTGCTTTGGCAATTTTTACAACCACCATCATTTCCTTATCACTTATTTTATCTTCATCCGTTTTATAAAATTCATACAAAGCAAATTCCTTGGGAGCCACATGAGATGCTGTCCAAGTTGCTCCTAAAATAGCGTGTTCATAGTTGGCATTATAGTTTTTAAAATATCCAAACGATTTAAGTTCACTGCTTTTTAAGCCCGACATAACATATACTACATTCTCTACAATAGTTGGCAGTGAATCTTCATCCGTTTTAAGTAAAACATCCTTTGCCGAATAAAAAGTTTTAGCCATGGTAAAAATATCCATCACATCCATTTTGGAGGAATCGGTTATAACCTGTCCGTCAGTACCCACCTGATATTGAAACAAACCTGTTGCTAAACTTATCATAGCTTTCCTTGCCTTAGCAAACTCGGGGTCACTTGGCATTGCCGCTGTTGAGCGCACTGTAACTTTCACTGACTTATAAAAATCAACTTTTATGCTAGCCAATTGTTCCTGCATTTTTTTTATCTCTTTTTCTTTTAAACTTTCTTCATCAGAGCACGACGAAAAAATAAAAGCAAGAATAAAAACAAGGGGCACTATTTTTGAAGAAAGATTCATTTGGTTTTAAATTTATTTTATCGAATTTAACCGCAGATCCTCACGGATTTTACAGATTTAACAATAATATGTTTTAACTATTTAATTTCCTACTAAAATAATCTTCGTGAATCCCCACCCGAACGACTGATCGTTCAGTCGGGCAGGTGCACAAAAAAATATTTATCAGAGACCATCATAACCATCAGCGTCATCTGCGTGCCATTTTTTGAAATCAAATGTAAAACTTATCTTTACACAAATGAACTCTCGCAGAAAATTTATTAAACAGGCAGGTATCGCATCAGCAGGTGCTTTATTTCTACAGAGTTTTATTCCCGATAAAAAATCTTTACCCGAAAAATCCGTACTAAAACCACAACGTTTAAAAAGTGGAGACACCGTTGCCATTAGTTCACCGGCAGGAGCTGTGTGGGATGATAAACAAATAAACACCTTTGCCGGTATTCTAAAAGGTTTCGGCTTTAATGTGATCTTCGGAGAAACGCTTAAACAGAAATTCGGTTACTTCTCAGGCAGTGATGAATTCAGGGCAAATGAACTGAACGAATTATTTGCCAACAAAAAAGTAAAAGGGATTTTCTCTATGAAAGGTGGTTGGGGATGTGCACGTATATTGGATAAATTGAATTATGAACTAATAGAAAAAAATCCAAAGGTATTAATTGGATTTAGTGATATTACCACACTGCTAAACGTTATCTATGCAAAAACAGGATTGATCACTTTTCATGGTCCGGTAGGAAATTCGGGCTGGAATGATTTCACATCTACATCTTTCAAAAAGGTAATTATGAAAGGCGAAGCTTGTGAATTTCCATTGAGCCCGAAAATGGAAGATGCATTTTGTGTACTAAATAAAGGTAAAGCTAGCGGAGAATTACTTGGAGGGAATCTAAGTGTATTGACCGGCCTATTAGGAAGTAATTATTTACCCGATTGGAAAGGAAAAATTCTTTTTCTGGAAGAAGTAAAAGAAGAACCTTATCGGATTGATAAAATGTTGACCCAATTAAAACTGAACGGGGTATTGAATGAGCTTGCCGGAATAATATTTGGAAAATTTTCTAAATGTGAAGCCGAAGAACCTCAAAAGGCATTCACCTTTATGGAGGTATTAGAACAACATATAAAACCTCTGGGCATTCCTTCCTTTTACGGAGCAGCAATTGGGCATACCGAAAATAAGATCACTGTACCTGTTGGGATAAAAGCAGAAATGGATGCGGAGAAAGGAATGATGAAATTAATGGAAAGTGCGGTGTTGTGATAGCACGCTAATAACGCTGATCAGGCAGATGCATTATGATTTTTTTATCTTATCTAGTCAAATCATTGTATTAAATAAATTAATCGTTTTTAAATCATAAACAACCTGTGTCATCTGCGTGCCATTCACTATGAGAACCGAAAAGCAAAATACCATCAAAGAATTTCTCGATGAAAAAGCCTTCCTGTACAACAACAAAAATTTTATAGAAACTGATCCCATTCAGATTCCACATCTCTTCACAAAAAAAGAAGATATTGAGATTGCCGGTTTTTTAGCAGCTACTATTGCCTGGGGCCAGCGTAAATCAATAATCAATAATGCAAAACAATTAGTTACCTGGATGGACATGTCGCCACATGAGTTTATTGTTGGGGCAAAAGCAAAAGATTTTGCTCTTTTCAAAAAATTTGTTCACCGTACTTTTAATGGAGAAGATTGTGTTTTTTTTCTCCAATCTCTTCAAAACTTATATAAAAAGTTTACCGATTTAGAAAATGCCTTTTCATACGGTCTAACTGCAAAAGATGTTGATTCTTTTACCGCCATAACTAATTTCAGAAATAATTTTTTCTCAATTAAGCATCCCTCCCGAACAGAAAAACATGTTTCTAATCCAACCAATGGCTCCTCGGCAAAACGATTGTGTATGTACCTGAGATGGATGGTTAGGAAAGACCAAACAGGTGTTGATTTTGGGATTTGGGATTCTATTTCACCATCCAATTTATATTTGCCATTAGATGTACATACAGGCAATATCAGCCGCAAACTCGGACTTTTACAAAGAAAACAAAACGACTGGAAAGCGGTAGATGAAATAACTCAAATGTTAAAAAAGTTCGATCCAAAAGACCCAATCAGATACGACTTTGCTCTTTTTGGGCTGGGTGCTTTCGAGAAATTTTGATTTTAACATTATGAGACCTATATTTGTTAGATTAATAAAAAAATCATGAAAAAACAACTACTAAGTATATTTTCAATCTTAACTATTGGATGTGCATTTGCTCAAATTCCAAACAATGGGTTTGAATCTTGGGGCACGTCAATGGGCGAACCTGTACAACCACTGGGTTATGTTTCGGAGAACGTAATTGTAATTTCCTTTTTCCCGGGAAACACAGCGTCGGTAACTCAGGCTACCGGAGTTGATGCGTTTGCAGGAACTTACGCAGCAAAAATTACAACAGTAAAAGTTAATAATAATCCGGCACCCACTACAATACCCGATACAATAGGCCTTTTAATGTTAGGGCAGGTTAATATGTCGCCGGTTGGGTTAAAATCAGGGGTGGGTTGGACAACCCGTCTTCAATCAATTAACTTCAATTATAAATACGCTCCTGTAAATGGAGATAATGGTGTAGTTATGGCATACCTTACCAAGCACGTTAGTAATAATATAAGAGATACATTAGCTACTGCTGCGTTCGGAATGACATCTACTGTAAGTGCTTATACAGCAGCATCGGCTCCGTTTGTATATGACGGGGCATTTCCGGCAAGCACGCTACCAGATTCATTGCATTTGTATTATTTATCCAGTGCACGTCCTTGGCTTAATACTACTTTGCTTCCTTCAAATCCACAGATTGGTAGTGTACTTTGGGTAGATGAGGCCACTGCTGTTGTAGGAATAAATGAAAAGATTAGTTTAATGCCTAAAACAAAAGTATATCCAAATCCTGCAACCAACTACATCAACATATCTTCAATCAATGAAGAAGCTATTAGTGCTGAATTATTTGATGTTACAGGTAATAAGGTTTCAACAGGTTTGTTTTACGACAATAAAGTAAGAATAGAAACATCGGATTTAGCAGAAGGACTTTATATTTATTCAGTAAAAAATAAAGACAAAAAGGTAATTGCTACCGGTAAAGTAAATGTTACAAAATAATTATCATTAAAAATGATTTAAGAGCCGCGGAAAATTCTGCGGCTTTTTTGTTGGGTAAAATCATATGTATATAATGGTTTTTGTAGATTTTTTGTGCCAAACTATTACTTGGATTATCCAAATTATCCCTTATTTTTGCAGGGTTTCCAAAAACAATTTAATTTTTTCAGATAAGAAATGGCACAATTTGATCTTTTAATGCCTAAAATGGGCGAAAGTGTGGCAGAAGCTACAATTATTAAGTGGGTAAAAAACGTTGGTGATGCTGTTAAATCAGACGAAACGATTTTAGAAATTGCCACCGATAAAGTAGATTCTGAGATTCCCTCCCCGTTTGAAGGGACTTTGGTTAAACAACTCTTCAAAGAAGGTGATGTTGTGCAAGTGGGCACTGTAATTGCGGTTATTTCCTCTGATGCAAATGCAGCAGTAGAAGCACCTAAAACCAGCACTCCGGCCCCTCAAAAAGTTGAAACGGTTGTTACAACCACAGCTTCAGTTGTTGCCACCAATAGTACCGCTGTTAATGATTATTCACAATCCAATAAATTCTTTTCACCTTTAGTCAAGAACATTGCAAAACAGGAAGGAATAGCAATTGCAGAACTGGAAAACATTTCAGGTTCGGGAAAAGACGGAAGGGTAACTAAATCAGACATTTTAGCATATATCCCAAATAAAGGGAAACAAACTATTACAATTGTAGAGCCTGTAAAAGAAACGGTAGCTCCTCAACAAACAGCAACAGCCGCTCCTGTCCATAAATCAACTGTAAAAAGTATGGCCGGTGACGAAATCATTGAAATGGATCGTATGCGTAAGCTCATTGCTGACCATATGGTTATGAGTAAACATGTATCTCCGCATGTTACGTCTTTTGTAGAAGCAGATGTTACCAATATGGTACTTTGGAGAGATAAGATCAAAACCCAATTTGAAAAACGTGAAGGTGAAAAGATTACATTTACCCCACTATTCATAGAAGCGGTAGCAAAAGCAATTAAGGATTATCCAATGATCAATATTTGCATTGATGGGAATAATATCATTAAACGTAAATCCATCAATATTGGTATGGCTGCTGCTTTGCCTAGCGGAAATTTAATTGTACCCGTAATTAAAAATGCTGACGAGAAGAATTTAATAGGCTTAACTAAAAACGTTAACGATCTTGCAAGAAGAGCCCGTGCCAACAAACTTAGCCCGGATGAAATTCAGGACGGGACTTTTACACTTACCAACGTTGGTGGTTTTGGGAACGTAATGGGAACACCGATTATTAATCAACCTCAAGTAGCAATTATGGCTACAGGCAGCATTAAAAAGAAACCTGCAGTTATTGAAACCCCCTATGGAGATACTATTGGCATCCGTCATATGATGTTTCTATCCCTTTCTTATGACCACAGAGTTGTTGATGGTTCATTAGGCGGCAGTTTTTTAAGAAAAGTGGCAGATTATCTTGAGGATTTCGATATTAATAGAACATTTTAACTATTCTGTCGTAGTTTGCATATTTTTGCTATTTTTGTTTTCGTTAAATTATAGGGGATTTACTCATTTGGGTAGGTGTCCCTTTTAATCTTTTAAGATATTATGAAGTATAGATTTTTAGTTGCATTACTCTCCCTTTTAATTATTTCAAGTGCACTTGCACAAAATACAGTTGTAGATAAAGGTTCTTACAAAAGTAACTTCATAGAGGGTAGCTTGCTTTTGGAAGAAAACAACCGATTAACAGCTCTTGAAAACTTTAAATACGCATACAAATACGATTCAACAAACGCAAACATTAATTATTTGATAGGTTTTTGTTATTTAACACATCCCAACAAAAAACACGAGGCCGAAAAATTTCTTGAAAAAGCTATATTAAACACAAGTACTAAATATGCGCCTTTCGAACCGGGCGAAAAAAAATCTCCTGTTATCTCTTATCTTTATCTGGCACAAGCATATCATTTAGATTATAAGTTTACTGATGCTGAACGCATGTTAAGCACTTATGAATCTTTCCTTAAATCAAAGGATAAAAAAGGGAAAGAAGATGTAGCCTACCTGAAAGAACGCATAAGGTATGCGAAAATGTACAAGGCCGCACCTCTTGAAGTAAAAATCAAAAACATGGGCGATAGTATTAATGATGCAATGCCCGACTTCGCTCCTGTTATAAGTGCCGATGAGCGTGTAATGATTTTTACACACCGTGGAACCAATAATGTTGGTGGTGAAATTGCTCCTGACGGTTTTGCTTTTGAAGATGTGATGATTACTTACAGAAAAGATAACGGAGACTGGACAACGCCAAAATCAATTAGCCCTTATATTAATACAAGTGGAAACGATGGATCAGTTGGTTTAACTCCGGATGGTCAGACGCTACTTATATACAAAGATGATAATGGTGACGGTAATTTGTATTATTCTCAATACGATGGCAAAGAATGGGGAATTCCTATGAAATTCGGATCCAATATTAATACTACTTATTGGGAGCCGTCTGCTTGTTTATCTAACAATGGCAACACCCTATACTTTGTTAGTGATCGCCCGGGTGGACTTGGTGGTCGTGATATATACCGTTGTGTTAAACTGCCTAATGGACAATGGAGTTTAGCTACTAACCTGGGGCCAACTGTTAACACGCCTTACGATGAGGAGTCACCTTTTTTATCGGCTGACGGAATTACTTTTTATTTCAGTTCAAAAGGTCATCATTCAATGGGTGGTTTTGATATAATGTATTCTATCATTGGGGAAGACGGACAGTTTAGTAATCCTATGAATATGGAATTCCCGATTAACTCAACAGATGATGATTTATATTTGGTAGCTTCTCCTGATAACAGAAGATTGTATTATGCCTCTTCTCATGAAGATGCAAACGCACAGGGTGAAAAAGATATTTACCAAATAACTTACGATGCAGGTAAAGCAAATCCTTTAGCATTGTTTAAAGGACAAATTAAACCGGGGCCTTGCGATAGTTTACCTCAGGACCTTTCGGTTTTAGTAACCAATAAAACAAATGGTGAGGTTGTAGGTACTTACCGCCCTCAGCATATCACAGGAACCTTTGCTGTGATTTTAGCCCCCGGTTCAGTTTATACATTCTCCTACCAGCAAAACGGAGAGGAAATCTTTAATGAAGATGTAGACGTTTCAACGGACATTGCTTACGATGAAATTCAAAAAGACCTCAAACTTAAACCTCATAACTTATGCCAGGGAATTTTGATGGATTACGACAGTACAAAAGTGAATGATTTGATTTTGAGGTTAGCTATTCTTGATAATTACAAAGATAAAAAAGGAAGTTCAAAAACAGCGTTTAAGATCTTAACGAAAGATGGTGTTTATTACGAAGGAATAACTGAGGAAGACGGAACGTATAAAGATATCTTACTTGAAAAAAATCATGATTATGATATTGTTTTAGCAAACAGTCCAAAAATCAAATCTCATTTTACCACTAAAGGTGTAACCGGCGGTAACCTTGATAAGGTTCTTTATCTGGATGGAAAAGAAGCTCCAAAAGAATCAAACATTGTATTAAATGTATTGGTGTTAAACAGCAAAAAGAATAAAAAACCTGTTGCTAATGCCGGAGTTTCTTTAGTCGGTACAAATGGAAGTAAATATTCAGGAGCTACAGACAACAAGGGAAAACTTACCGACATTCACCTTGACCCCGAAACCAATTATGAATTGACTGCTGAAAGCGATGGCATTGTTTCAGCAAAATCCTTAGTTTCAACCACAGGAGTTAAGAAGAATAAAACTTTTAATCAAACTATTTATCTTGAAAAATCCGGGGACAATACTCAAATTCCGGATAACAGCGAGGTTGCAGGCACAAACTTTAAATTCTACTTCAAATACAATATGAATGAAGTAGATGAACAAGCTCCTGAATATATTGAGTTTATTACGAATTTAGTGAAAATGAAAGAAAAATCAGGCAAAGTAAAACTAAAAATACTTTCAAGTGCTTCTAATGTTCCTACAAAAACATTTGATTCTAATATAAGTCTTTCGGAAAAACGTGCTAAATCTACTTCTGATAAGATTGTGAACTCATTAAAAGCTAAAGGAATTAGCGCTTCTGATATTGATGTTACTATCGAAAAAACTATTGTTTCCGGTCCCGCTTATTCGGGCGATGCAAGTAATACCGAAAAATATGGTAAGTATCAATATGTGAAAGTGCAGGCATTCTAAATAAAACAGTCAAAAAATTACTACCTTTGAGAACCGATTTTAACTAAAGTCGGTTTTCTTTTTTATATGACAGCCGAAAAAAATAAATGGTTCGAAACCTGGTTTGATACTCCTTACTATCATACCCTTTATTTTAAACGCGATACTAAAGAGGCTGAAGGCTTTATTTCTACTTTGGTAAAACACCTAAAGCCGGTTCCGGATAGCAAATGCTGGGATCTTGCTTGCGGAAAAGGAAGGCATTCGATAATACTTAATAAACAAGGTTTATTTGTAATTGGAACCGACCTATCCGAACAGAATATTCTTTATGCAGGGCAATTTGAAAAAGAGGGACTCGAATTTTACCGATTAGATATGCGCTCGCCATTTCGAACCAATTATTTTGACTACGTTGTTAACTTATTTACCAGTTTCGGTTATTTCGAAAAAAAATCAGACGACCTTAAAGTCTTTAAATCCGTATATGATTCACTAAAGCAAGGCGGTTCTTTCATCTTTGATTACCTTAATGGTTCAATGATCCTTAATTGCCTGGTAAAAAATGAAACAAAAGAAATAGATGGAGTTCAGTTCACTATTTCAAAGGAATTTGTAAAAGGCCGAATACAAAAGTACATCAATATAAAAGATGGTAACAAGGAACTTAATTTTCAGGAATCACTAACAATATACAACAAAGAGGAGATTTTGGCTTATGCTACTTCTGTTGGGCTAACTTGCAAAGAAGTATTCGGAAATTACAATATGGAAGCGTTTAACGCGGAACAATCTGACCGCATGATATTTATATTTATAAAAAACTAATGCCTGACTTAATAAGCACACTACTCTTACTTTTTCTGCCTGTATTGGCATGCGGGCTATTGGTATTTAAATTTAAAATATCAGATACTAAACTCAAACTGATTCTGGCTTTTAGTGCCTCCTACCTGCTCGCATTATCCTTTTTGCATTTACTTCCTGAAGTGTTTAGCAAAGGTGATGAACACATTGGGTTGTTTATTTTAGTCGGATTTTTTATTCAGTTATTTCTCGATTTCTTCTCCACAGGTATTGAACACGGACACATTCATGTTCATAAACACCATAATAAAAAATTCCCCGTAGCTATTTTATTTGGCTTGTATTTCCACTCCTTTCTGGAAGGCCTTCCCGTTTCAGAGATCATGCAACACCAACACGAGCACAGTTCGGTTTTAGGGTTTAAAAATTCATTAGTAGCAGGTTTGGTTTTACATAATATCCCAATCTCAATTGCTTTTGTTACTATGCTTAAGCAAATGCATATTTCAGTAAAAACCTCTGTCATTTATCTTATTATGTTTAGCTTAATGGCTCCGTTGGGCGCTTGCTTTAGCGAATTGCTTCACGTATTCGGAATCAGTAATATTGATTATATAATTAAAATTTCATTAGGTATAGTGATCGGAATATTTTTACATATCTCTACAACCATTATGTTTGAAAGCAGTAACAATCATAAATATAATTTTGTAAAAATGGCAAGTATCCTTTTAGGATCAGCCGTTGCCTATTTAATAAGTTAAGAATAAAGAAAACATGTTTCACTTTTTATTACGCACCATACCACGGCCAATACTGATCACGTTCAGTTTATGGTTTAGTAAAATTGCCCCTATCATTTATAAAGGAAGTAAATACACAGATCCTATCAGCGGAAAATCGTACCGTAAATTTTTACCTTATGGCTATTCCGGAAAAGCGAAACGTAAAAATGTTTTATGCCCGGGGAGCCTGAGTTTAGAACGTCACCGTTTATTGTGGTTATATCTGAAAACAAAAACAGACTTCTTTACAAAAAGTTATAAAATGCTTCATATCGCGCCCGAGCAGTGTTTTTATAAATTGTTTAAGGCAATGAAAAACCTTGATTACACCACAGGTGATTACAATTCACCTATTGCCGACGTTCATTTCGATTTGCACAACGCTCCTTTTAAAGACAATACTTTTGATGTAATCTTCTGTAATCACGTATTGGAACACGTAGAGAACGATGCTGTGTGTATGAAAGAACTACATCGGATTATGAAACCGGGCGGATGGGGGATTTTTCAGGTTCCATTGGATGTTACCAGAGAAAAAACTTACGAAGACCCAACAATTACGAGTGAAGAAGACAGAGAAATACATTTCTGGCAAAAAGACCACGTTCGCTTATTTGGATTGGATTATAAAGATCGTTTAGCAGCAGCAGGCTTTGATGTGGCAGTAGATGATTTTGTAAACACTTTAACTCCCGAAGAAGTTGATCGTTATCGTTTACCAGCAGGTGAGATGTTGTATGTTTGTAGAAAGAAATAATGAAAGTGGTTTCGGCTACGCTCAACCACCGAGTTTCGATTGCGTGCAACCACCGAGTATACCAAAATGAAAGGTGACTGAGCGGAGCCAAAGTCACAACAAAAAATGATAAAAGAAGCCATTATATTAGCAGGGGGATTTGGAACACGGTTACAATCGGTTATTTCAGATGTGCCTAAACCAATGGCTCCTGTTAGCAATGAGCCTTTCCTGAATTATTTATTGAGCTACCTTTCTCATTACGGAATAACAAAAGCCGTTCTTTCCACCGGTTATCTTGAAGAAAAGATTAGGGAATATTATCAGAAAAAAAATAACACTTGGAAAAACATTACACTCTCCTACTCTCACGAAAAAAAACCATTAGGAACAGGTGGTGCTATCCGTCAGGCAATGGAGCAATGCGAGGGTGAATATGTTTTAGCAGTAAATGGTGATTCTTTTTTCGATGTGAACCTGAATGATCTTTATTCAAAACACTCGTCTCATCATGCTCAGCATACACTTGCATTAAGACATGTTTCAAATGCATCACGCTACGGGGCAGTTGAAACAAAGGAATGCAGAATAGTTTCTTTCAAAGAAAAAGAAGACACGCAAAAACCCGGAACGATTAATGGTGGTATTTACATTCTTAAAAAAGAAGATTTCATTAAAGCGACTGAAACGGGAATTAATTTTTCTATTGAACGTGACTTTTTTGAAAAACAATTAGCACAACAGCATATTTACGGTTTTGAATACACCGGACAATTTATAGACATAGGAACGCCCGAAGATTTTATACGAGCACAAGATGAGTTTAAGTACTTTACATATAGATAAAACCTGGACACTTTTTTTGGACCGGGACGGTGTGCTTAATAAGCGCATTGTTGATGGTTATGTAAAAAAATGGGATGAGTTTGAATTTTTGGAAGGTGTGCTGGATGCCTTAAAAATTTTTAATGAAAAATTTGGAAGGATAGTAGTTGTTACCAATCAACAAGGTATTGGCAAAGGTGTAATGAGAATAGAAGACCTTGAACTCATACACAAAAACATGGTGTATGAAATAACTTACTTTAAAGGAAGAATTGATAAAGTATATTTCTCGCCCTATTTAGCTGCTGAAAATCATCCTACCCGCAAACCACAAATAGGAATGGCTTTGCAAGCACAAAAAGATTTTCCTGAAATTGATTTTGCTAAATCCCTAATGATCGGTGATTCCAAAAGCGATATCGAGTTCGGAAAAAATGCAGGAATGAAAACAGTTTGCATTGGAAAAGAAAACAAAGGCAATGCGGATTTTTTGTTTGAAACACTGATTGACTGCGCAAAAGGTTTAAACTAAAAAAATCGACCACTTATAAAGTCAAATAGACCATTTGCCCAAAACTTGAGTCATTTAACCTCATTACTATTATATTTGAACAAACTAAAACCATGAAAAAAACACTACTATTACTATTGGTACTGATTTGCCAATTAAGTTCCGCCCAAAATGGGTTTAACAATTACCTGTGTACTCTTACCAATGGCACTTCACAATTTTTAAATAAAAGTAGTTTAACTATAGATAATTCAGGCAATAAATGGATAGGATTTAAAAGAATAAACACAAGTTCTTTAAGTCTGTTAAGATATGATGGATCGATCTGGACCAATTTCACATCCAACATAAACGCTCCTGTTCTTGCCTTAGAAACAGACGCAACAGGAAATGTATGGATTGGGACTTTAAACGCGGGATTGATAAAGTACGATGGAGCAACTTTCACTTCTTTTACAAGAAGTAATTCAGTCATTGTCAGTGATACAATTACCTCTTTAGCGTTTATCAATAATAAATTATATATCGGATCATATAATGGTTTTTCAGAGTACGATGGAATCAATTACACTAATTTCTCCCGGGCAAATTCAGGCTTATCCTCAGATAGCATTTTCTGCTTTACTGCCGAAGCTTCTCAAATATGGATAGGAACGCATAAAGGGTTAAATAATTATAACGGCACCAATTCAATCAGCTATATTGGAAGCAATGATACGATTAATGCCATTGCCTTGGATGCTGCCAACAATAAGTGGCTGGGAACAAATTCAAATGGTTTAGTAAAGTATAATAATTCAAGTTATGTTAATGTAAGCACTCTGATCCCGGATGTGTTTGGCGGATCTATTCCAAAAAAAATCGTTTCTCTTACAACAAGCACTTCAGGCAATATCATTGTTAATGTCCAACGGGTTTATGATGCTTATACTGCAGTTTGTGGCTTAATGGAAATTATGCCAAACAATTCCTATCAATTATACCTTTATGATTACAATCGTATGAATGGTGGTTGCTACTTCAAAAAGGATCAAAATGGAATTATCTATTTTATTGATCATAAGCTTCAAAATACAAGTACACCCGCTCTGTATCAAACAAAAACTTTCCTTCATTCATTTGATCAATCTCAATTTAATGCTTCAGCTGCCATATCACAAATAACCCCTGAAAACACGCAATATCTTGATATCAACATGGTAAAAGCCGGTTGCAACCCAAGCGGAGATATGCATACTGATGGTGAAGGAAACCTTTACGAAGTGCCAAAAGGAACAGGTTTAAGTCCGATTAAAGCAACAAATATCTGGATCGGAGGATATGCCGGGAATGACTTAAGGGTTGCTGCAAATACTGAAAGTAATGCTGGAGAAGACACTTGGCCTGGAACAATTCATACACTAAATGGGACTACCGATTCAACAAATGCACAACTTTTCAATCGAGTATGGAAAATTAATCGCTTTGATATAGAAAATTTCAATTACAACTTTGCAGCCGGTAACGTTCAAAATGGTTCGTACACAATACCCACCGATATTTTAGAGTGGCCAGGCAATGGAAGTTTCGGAAATGATCCTCTTGCACCTTATTTTGATTACAACAATGATATGCATTATGATGCGCACGATGGAGACTACCCTCTGGTTAAAGGCGATCAAATGCTGTGGTGGGTTTATAATGACGCATTGTCAGCCCACACATCAAGCGGCTCATTGAATCCGCTAAACGTTCAGGTAATGGCTTCGGCGTATGCATACACTTGCCCTACAGTTGCTGATAGCGATAAGGTAATAAACTATACAACATTTTATAATTATCGCATCAGAAACAAAGGCACTAATCCTATTGACTCAATGTATATTGGAATTCGTTCAGAAGTAGATCTGGGTTTTTATAATGATGATTATATTGGTTGTGATGTTGAGAATAATTTTTCCTATGTATATAATGGGGATAATTACGATGAGGATGCGGTGAATACAATAGGAGAATTTAAGTCTGGTTACAAATCAAACACTCCATTCCTCTCGTGTAACCTCTTAAGAGGTCCAGGAGCAGATCCGGATGACGGAAAAGATAACGATAGGGATGGTTGCATTGATTGTACATTCTGGATAGACTCAAGCTATGTTCCTCCATTTCTTGCATCAGCCAACGACGACACCTTAAATGAACGCATTCCTATGTCCAAATTTACTTATTACAACAATGATTTCAGTAATATGGGTAATCCAACTACATTAAAACACTATTATAATTATATGACCGGTTCTTGGAAAAATGATTCAAGAATGAGATATGATAATGCAGCGGGAACCTCAACAAGTACTTTTACCCCGGTTTGTGATTATGTATTCCCCGGCAATTCAGATTTAGCTATTGGTTATGGTGTGGGAGGTACTCCTACTAATCCTAATACTACAACAACTACATGGTCTGAAATAACAGCAAGCAACTCTCCTGGCAACAGAAGAATGCTAACCAGTGTTGGAAAGGTTACATTTATGCCCGGGCAAACACAGGAACTTGATTTTGCTTATGTTTTTACTCAGGATAGTGCTACATTAGTAAATGGTAATCTATACGCTAGAGTTGTTTCCGATAACAAAAAAATAAAAAAGTGGTTCAGAGACAATAATGCTCCAAGTTGTTTGGATCTGAGTGGTGTTGGTTTGAAAGAACAAACTAATCAAATTAAAATGGCTGTGTATCCAAATCCTGCTAATAATGTATTGAATATAGATGCGGGAAGCAGCAATACCATAACCGGTATCAAAGTAATGGATATTTTAGGGAAAGAAATTTCTTCACAAAGTAAAGTAAACAGCTCTTCACTGCAATTAACTATTTCTTCTCTTCAAAGTGGTGTTTACCTATTACATGTAACAACTGAGAAAGGAACTTACTTCGGTAAATTCATTAAACAATAAGAAATAAAAAAGGGGCTGTCTCAAAAGTAGAGAACGGCCTCTTTCTTTTAAATTACTACACTCACAGTGCATTCCTGCTGTATTACACTCTCATTGTTCTACAGATTTGAGGTAAATCTTACATATGTTGTTTATTAAGGCAAGCTGATCGGGCAAAAACAATTGCCCGAAATATATTTGTTGTGTAATACTTCAACAATATGAAAACAACTAAACAGGACTTTACTGCAAACCGATTGCTGAATAGGATAAAAAATTTCAGGATTACCGAAGTTGCCCATATACATATTCTTGCATTTTGGATCACCCTGATCACATCATTGCTTATGATGCTTTATATGATTTCCAAATGGTAAAAGGATTATGAATTTAATTCACCAATCCTTTTTCCTTTAATAACTCGTATTTCCCTGAGTGCTTCCATCTTTTATGGCTCCACAACCAGTTCTCGGGTTGGGTCAGAATATCCTTTTCCAGTTTGCGCGTGTGCATTTCGGTGATCTCCCCATCCTTTGTATCTTTTGGGTTTTCGCAAAGTACTTCTGCTTCCAACCTATAGTACCCCCGCTTAACGTTTATAACACTAATAAACACTACAGGTTGATTCAACTTACGCGCAATTTTTTCTGTTCCGTAAAAAACAGGCGTCTTTTGATTTAAGAATTTTGTCCAGTAGGCACCTTCAGGAGCAGGAGTTTGATCAGCAATAAATCCGTTTACACAAACAGTATCTTTGTTCTTGATCATTTCCCTTACTACATTCTTCATCTCGATCAATACATTTCCAAAACGACTACGCATATCGTAAAGTAATTTATCGAATTGTTTGTTGCTTAGTTGATGATAAACACCGTGCATGGGTTGTTCAACTACTATACTGAATGCATTACTCGCCCATTCCCAGTTTCCGGCATGTCCTAAAACAGCTATAGCACTTTTGTTTTCCTTCTTATATTGTGCAAATACGCTTACAACACTCTCATCCAACGCAGCTCTTTTAAGCAATTCTTTGGGGCTAATAGTGATAAGCTTTATCGTTTCCAAAATGGTATCACACAAATACCTAAAGAATTTGCGTTCCAGTGTTTTTAATTCTTGAGGAGATTTTTCAGGAAAGGCATTTTGTAAATTCCTCATCACTACTTTTTTCCGATAACCGAAAATGTAATACATCAAAACAAACAAAATATCCGATATACCATACAGTACCCAAAAAGGCATGATCGAGATCAAATAAATAAGCGGGAGAATAAAAATATAATACAGAACCGCAAACATTTAGAAGTTTGGTTTAAGCAAGTATTTAGAGTAAAAATCAACGATGTGCTTTACCGCTTCATCAGATGTATCAACGATCTTAAACAGATCCAGGTCTTTTGGATTGATATTATGCTCCTGATCCATCATTGTTGCTTTGATCCAGGCAATCATGCCTGCCCAGTATTCTTTACCAACCAATACTACAGGGAATTCAGCGATCTTGTTTGTTTGAACTAAAGTTAAGGCTTCAAATAATTCATCAATGGTACCAAATCCTCCGGGCATACCAATAAATCCCTGAGAGTACTTTAAGAAAATAGTTTTACGTACAAAGAAGTAATTGAAGTCGATGCTTTTATCTCTGTCAATAAAATCGTTTGGTTTTTGCTCAAAAGGAAGGTCAATGTTTAAGCCTACCGATTTTCCTCCACCCGCTTTTGCCCCTTTGTTCGCGGCTTCCATAATTCCCGGACCGCCACCTGAAATAACTCCGTATCCCTCTTTTACCAATTTAAAAGCGATTTCTTCCGCCAATTTGTAATACTTGTTGTCGGGTTTTGTACGTGCGCTTCCAAATATGGAAACACATGGACCGATCTTCGCCATACGCTCAAAACCGTCTACGAACTCACTCATAATTTTAAAGATCTGCCAGCTATCTGAAGCTTTAATATCGTTCCAATCCTTTGTCGCAAATGCCTTTCTTATCTTGTCTTCGTTCTGTTGAATTTTATCCAGTTCCATTTCTCTTTATTATTTATACTTTAAGCTAATTTCTAATTTCTCGTAATTCACAATTGCTTTATATTCGTGCAACAAATCACTACCTACAACACCGTCAATTGGAGCTAATCCAACACGTATATATGATTCGTTTACATGAGAAAGATCTAAAAATACGGCATGGTAATTTTTTATAATCAAATCTTCCAACTGAATTTTTTTTAATTCAGTAACGTGACTCTTCATACTCGTAGTTCCCAAGCCGGTCGACAATTGCTCATTCTCCTGCAAGTTAGCAATTTTTACGAATTTCTCCATTCTGTTCACATCAAAAACTGTTCGGGAAGCACCTGTATCAACCAGCAAATTGGCAACTTTACCATTTATTTTTGCCTTTACACATAAATGATAACCATTGTTCTCAATGTTTAGCAATTTAATTTTTACTATGGTTTTAGTCATATATAAATCCCTCCTATAAAACGACCACAAGTTTAGCATTTTTAGGGACATCAATAGCCTTAAAATTTTGTAAATTCGCGCCCATGAAGGTAAAAAGACCCAATAAAATTGTGGAAGGTGTGATGATCATCGACACCTCATCGGAAGGATTAGCTGTTGCACGTGTTGATGATATGGTTGTGTTTGTTGAAGGTGCCGTTCCAGGAGATGTGTGTACAATCCAGATCTATCGTATTAAAAAGAAATTTGGAGAGGCAAAAGTGGTTAAGTTGGAACAAGCTTCTCCTAACAGAATTGAAGCTACCTGTCAACATTTTGGAACTTGCGGTGGTTGTAAATGGCAACACCTGGATTATACAGCACAATTGGGCTTCAAACAAAAACATGTAATAGATTCTCTTACCCGTATCGGAAAAGTGGAATTCCCACAACCTGCGCCTATCATTGGCTCTAAAAAACAATACGAATACCGTAACAAACTTGAGTTTACATTTTCATCAAAAAAATGGTTAACGGTAGAAGAAATACAAAGCGGTGAGAATTTTGAAGGTGATCGTAATGCGCTTGGATTCCACATTCCCGGCTTATTTGATAAAATCATTGATATAGAAAAATGTCATTTGCAGGCAGATCCTTCTAACCAGATTAGAAATGAAGTTAGAAAATTTGCCCAGGAACACGGCTATTCTTTTATGGATATCAAAGCTAAAGAAGGTTTTTTGAGAAATCTTTTGATCCGTACCACCTCAACAGGTGAGTTGATGGTAGTGCTTCAAACTTTTACTGAAGACAAAGAAAAAAGAGAAGCTTTATTGGAACATTTAAAAAACACCTTCCCTCAAATTACTTCTTTACTTTATGTGATCAACCCTAAAGGGAATGAAACTTTCCATGATCTTGACCTGCATTGTTATTATGGCCGTGATCATATTTTTGAAGAGATGGAAGGTTTGAAATTTAAGATAGGACCAAAATCTTTTTATCAAACCAATTCAGAACAAGCTCACGAATTATATAAAGTAACAAGAGAATTTGCCGGTCTTACCGGAAATGAAACCGTGTATGATCTTTATACCGGAACCGGAACAATAGCCTGCTTTGTAGCCAAGTATGCAAAAAAAGTTATTGGAGTTGAATACGTAGAAGCTGCTATTCACGATGCAAAAATAAACGCAGAGATCAATGGCTTAAAAAATACATCTTTCTATGCAGGTGATATGAAAGATGTGTTAAGTCATGATTTCATAGCGAAAAACGGAAAACCGGATGTGATCATTACCGACCCTCCTCGTGCCGGAATGCATGAAGATGTAGTAAAAGTAATTTGTGAAGCAGCTCCTGAAAAAGTAGTGTATGTAAGTTGTAATCCTGCTACACAAGCGCGTGACCTGGCTGCTATGGATCACATGTACAAAGTAACAAAAGTTCAGGCAGTAGATATGTTCCCACAAACACATCATGTGGAGAATGTTGTATTGTTGGAATTGAGAAATAAAACTCTATAATGAATTTACCTGCCGAAGTTTTTACAGATGGCAGTTGTCATACACAGAAATGTATAGGAGCCTGGGCTTCCATTGTGTTTGTTGACGGGCAAAAAACTGTTTTATCCGGAAAAGAAGAAAACACTACTCATAACAGAATGGAGATCGTGGCTGTAATAAAAGCCATTGAGTACATTCAGCACAATTTTACTTCCATTCAAAATATCAACATCGTTTCCGATAGTCAATATGTGATAGGTTTAATTGGAAGAGAAGTAAAGTTCGAATCAAAGAATTTTCTTACAAACAGTGGCAATGAGATCCGAAATATTGACCTGGTGAAAGAACTTTTAGAACTAAATAAAAAATTTCATCTTCAGTTCATAAAAATCAAAGCGCATCAGAAAAAAACCGAAGTAATCAACTACAACATTGAAGTAGATAAACTCTGTAGGGAAATTGTGAGAGAAGCAGTAAAATAGCAATTTCGCTTTGGAAACTGAGCTTGGTTTTGTATATTTGATTTATACCAAAACTCAACAATATGCAAACAAAAGACAATTTTTCAAAGCGTTTCCTGACAGTATGCGCGGGAATTTCCATGATCCTTTTATCAGCCGCAGCATTTATGTATACTGCCAAGCCTAGTGTAGCTGCAGAGAAGACTACTTCTCATAAAGTGACTTTACAGGATGGAAGTTCTGAGAATTTTATTCCATTAGGTATCTCCAATGGAACTGCTTACTGGATCGTATACAACAATGCTGCAGGGTACAAATTCAGAAAGTCAGCAGTAAGTAATCCTAAATGGGAAGAAAAATAGATCCTTGATTAACCACAAAGAGCACTAAGACAGCACAAAGTTCACAAAGGATCAATTAATATTACTTAGTGGCCTTTGTGAAAACACTTTGCGCTCTTTGTGGTTACTATTTAAAGCAAGAATAAACGTATCTTTGCCCACTAATCATTTCAATCTATTACAGTGACTTTTGAAGAACTTAATATATCAAAGCCATTACTAAAGGCTTTAAACGACATCCATTTTGAAACGCCTACTCCTATTCAGGTAAAAGCATTCCCGGTAATTATGTCGGGTAAAGATGTGGTTGCTATTGCACAAACCGGAACTGGTAAAACATTTGCTTATCTATTACCCATCTTAAGACAACTTACTTTTTCCGATCAAAAACAGCCTCGTGTAATTATTGTTCTTCCAACGCGTGAGTTGGTTGCACAGGTTGTTGGTGAAATAGCAAAGCTCACCAAATACATGAACGTTCGTTACGCGGGTATTTATGGCGGAACAAATATCAACAAACAAAAACAGATCATTTATGATGGTTTGGATATATTGGTAACAACGCCGGGCAGATTCAATGATATGGTTATCAGCAGAAGTATTCAGTTATATTCTGTAAAAAAATTAGTGATCGATGAAGTTGATGAAATGCTTGCACTGGGTTTCCGTCCGCAATTAATGGCAGTGATGGAAGCACTTCCTGTAAAAAGACAAAACATTTTATGTTCTGCAACTTTGGATGAAGATGTAGAAAAACTAATTCTAACTCATTTTGCCGAACCACAGTACATAGAGCTTATAACCCGTGGTACACCAATCGAAAAAATAGTTCAAAAAGGGTATTACGTTCCTAATTTTTACACGAAAGTAAACTTACTGGAGCACCTATTAACTGCCAACGACAAGCTGAAAAAGGTATTGGTGTTTACTAAAAGTAAAAAACTTGCCGATTCTTTATTTGAAGAAATAGAACCTGCATTTAAAGGTCAGATAGGAATTATACATTCCAACAAAACACAGTCGAACCGTTTTAAAGCATTAGAACAGTTTGAAGCTGGAGTGCATCGTGTGCTTATTGCAACTGATATCATTGCACGTGGTTTGGATATTGCAGAAGTAACACACGTTATAAACTTTGATACTCCCCAGGAACCGAATGATTACATTCACCGTATTGGTAGAACAGGCCGTGCCGACAAAATCGGAGCTTCTATTACTTTCATCAATGATCTTGAAAAAGAATCTCAAGCGAAAATAGAAGCTTTGATGAACAAAAAAATTCCGATGGTTAAACTACCTAAGGAAGTTGAAGTAGTTAACAAATTAACTCCGGATGAAAAACCGGTTAAAAAAGATAAGAACCTTCACAAGTTCAATAAAGTAGTTGAAGTAAGAGGAGCTGCTTTCCATGAAAAAAGCGAGAAGAACAAACAAGCTCCAAACATAGGTAAACGCAGACAGGAAAGTCAACGCAGAAGGAAGATCAAAATAATGAAAAGAAGAAGGCCTTAATGTGATAGGACGCAGATGACGCTGATTTTTTATGATTTAACGCAGATCTTAATTTCAAAAACGTCATAATCATTTGCATCACAATATAAAAAATCATATTCAATCATATCTATCTGCGTCATTAGCGTTCCATCATGCAACAATCTATCATTCACATTTCCTTAGTAGTATCCGACTACGACGAAGCAATAAAATTCTATACAGAAAAACTAAACTTCACTTTAGTAGAAGACACTGCATTAAGTGAAACAAAACGATGGGTATTGATCGCTCCACCAAACTCAAACGGTTGCCAGTTACTATTAGCAAAAGCAGCCAACGAAGAACAACAAAGCCGGGTTGGTAATCAAACCGGTGGTAGAGTTTTTTTATTCTTACAAACAGATGATTTGAAAAGAGATTATGCAAACATGAAAGCAAACGGAGTTAAGTTTGTTCGGGAACCGGAAGTACAACCATGGGCAACTGTAGCTGTGTTTGAAGATCTTTATGGGAATATGTGGGATCTGATTGAGAGGAGATAACTGCTTTTTACCACGGAGACACTGAGAACACAAAGACTCACGGAGTTTTACTCATAATTTTCAAAAAACTCGCGAAATTTGCGGGAAAAACTACTTCAACACGATCTCAGTAACCAAAGTCTCACCCGCCAATTTATTGATCTTTTCAATGATCACAGTTTTTTGCATGAGAAGTTCGTTGCGCAAAGAAGATGATTCAATTTCAAGTACCAGTTTGGTTTCAATGAAGTAGATGTTTTTGGTATGTTTTGCAAATAGTTTCCCAACAATATCTTCCCACTTACCAATGATGTCGGCATGATGTAGTTTTTTATCCAAACGGTTTTGTTTCAGAAATTCCTGAAGCACCTCTCCAATACTTTGTTGATTCGATTTACGCATGTGCTATTTCCTCCACTACTCCATTTTCTACATGAAACATTTTTACATCTACATTCGCTTCCATAAATAATTCATGGATACGTTCACTGTGCGTATCTGTTATAAATACCTGCCCGAAATCATTACTGCTTACCAAGCTGATCAGTTTTCTGAAACGAGGTTCATCCAATTTATCATATACATCATCCAACAATAAAAGCGGACTGGTATTCTTTACTTTTTTAATGAACTCGAATTGTGCCAACTTCAATGCAAGCAAATAGGATTTTTGTTGCCCCTGTGATGCAAATTTTTTCAGGCTATTACCATTCAGTTTAAATTCCATATCATCGCGGTGTATTCCAACTGTAGTATATTCCATAACCCTGTCTTTCGGAAGTACTGTCATTAAAGCTGTTCGGTAATCCTTATCTTTTATGGAAGGAATATAATCCAGATCAACTGTTTCTGTAGAATCTGTGATGAAAGCAAAATTCTTATTAAAAAGCGGAGTAAATTCCTGTAAAAATTCCAACCTCTTTTTAAGAATACCGTCTCCGTGTAGGATCAATTGATCGTCCCATAATTCAAGCGTTACTGAGTCAAATGTTCTGGTAGTTCCAAAATGTTTTAGTAATGCATTGCGCTGAGCCAAAACATGATTGTACGCTATCAGCTTTTCTAAATATATTTTATCGTATTGAGAAATTATGCCATCAATGAACTTTCTTCTATACTCACTTCCTCCAACTATCAATTCGTTGTCAGAAGGTGAGATCATTACCAAAGGGTACAAACCAATGTGCTCCGATAAACGATCGTATTCTTTTTTGTTACGTTTGAATTGTTTCTTCTGATTTCGTTTTACCCCACAATGCAGTTCTTCCGTTTCACCATTTCTTTCGTAAACACCCTGCACCATAAAAAATCCCTGATCGTAGCGGATGTTCTGACTATCAATCTGGTTGAAATAACTTTTGCAAAACGACAGGTAATAAATGGCATCCAATAAATTGGTCTTACCCATTCCATTGTTTCCTGTAAAACAATTCACCTTAGGCGAAAACGAAAGTTCCGCTTCGGGGTAGTTTTTAAAATTAATTAAGTTAAGTTTTTTCAGAAACATGGTATCTGCAAAGGTAAGTGAATGATGGCAAGGAATGGGTTGAAGAAAGGATTATTTTTTAAACACTTTTTTTGGGTTTCTATACCCACTGATTAAGCGATAAACATAAACTCTCATTTCAATTATTTCGAAAACAATTAAGTATGGGAACCTGCTTATTTTTACAGTTCTAAGCTGCTTACTTTTTTCTGATAGTGTAATGGATTTCTTTTCAGCTCATCCATTGCGTTTTCCCAATTCAATATAAAAGTTAAGCCCAAATTAACTTCTTTTGATTCATAGTATTCCGACACCTCCTTCAATTCATCATATAGGCTTTCGGGAATTATTACCTGATAAATCATTTACCTATATTTTTCAACAGTTTCTTTTTAACTTCTGCTACTGTATAGGTTTTTTCTTCTCCACTCAAAATAGCCTTTCTTCTGGCGTTTATAATTTTAAGATCATCGCTGCTTAGTTCATAGTCATCATTAACATGCCCATTTAATAGTGTATAAACTGCCTCCAATATTTTATCATCATTGATGTGATCTACGCAATTATGTATTTTCTTTTTTAAAACAGTACGTGTCATTTTGTTTATTGTTAATCCGGGAATATTCAAATTTACTCATTTTATTGCTTTCTGAATCAGAGCCACTACATTTTTGGCAGATAAAAACATATTGAATTAGCCCGTTCATTGGAATACAAATGAAAGAAAATATCCATTTCAATAGACTGTATTTCAATTAATTACAAGATGTGAAATTAAATTTTCCCAAATCAATGAAAAACTGTAACTTCGCACACTAAATTTTTAAGACTATGGCCGAGGTTTCGGAAGAACAAAAAACAGATTTCGACGTTCAACAACAGATGGACAAAGCCGAAATGTTTTTCGATAAAAATAAAAAAACACTGGGGTATTTAGGTGGTGCTGTTGCTGTGCTTATAGCGGGAGTTATTGCTTACAAAATGTGGTATATTCCTGAGCAAAATAAGGAGGCGCAAGCTCAAATGTTTACTGCTCAATCATTGTTTGATAAAGATTCTATGAATCTTGCTTTAAAAGGCGGGATGTATAATGGAACTACTTTTGTTGGTTTAGAAGAGATCGCTGAAAATTACGGTGGCACTCCTTCAGGAGCTTCTGCTGAGTATATGGTAGGCACAGCTTTGTTACAACAAGGTAAATTTGAAGAAGCTATTGAGCATTTAGAGAATTTCAGCAGCGATGACATTATGTTGTCAGCTGTTGCTATTGGTGCTATTGGTGATGCTAAAATGCAACTGAATCAAACAGATGAAGCTATTAAGTATTACTTAAAAGCTGCTGATAAAAACACAAATGCTTTTACCACTCCTATCTATTTGAAAAAAGCGGCTATTGCTTATGAAAGTAAATCTCAATATGCTGATGCAGTAAAATTATACGAGCGTATTCAAAAAGAATTTACAAAAAGTACTGAAGGGCGTGATGTAGAAAAATACATTCAACGTGCAAAAACTGCAGGAAATCTGTAATCAATATTTTAATTAAAAGAAAGGGTGATAGCAATATCGCCCTTTTTTGTACCCAATAAAATTTCAACTCATGTCAAGCGAACTAAAAAATTTATCCACTTTTGAAGGTACCGAGATTCCCAATGCAGCTGAATGGAAATTCGGAATTGTAACTGCTGAATGGAACCATGATATTACCTCAGCTCTTCATAAAGGGGCATTAGATACCTTGTTGAAACATGGAGCCAAACAAGAGAACATTATCAGTAAATGGGTTCCCGGAAGTTTTGAGCTTACATTAGGAGCACAATACATGGCTGAAATGGGAAGTGTAGACGCTATTATTTGTATTGGTGTTGTAATTCAGGGTGATACCAAACATTTTGATTTTATATGTGATGCAGTTGCAAAAGGAATCACTAATCTGAACATGAAATATAATAAGCCTGTGATCTTTGGCGTTCTTACACCTAATACGCACGAGCAAGCGGTAGATCGTGCGGGAGGGAAACATGGTAACAAAGGAGATGAGGCTGCAGTTACGGCTATTAAGATGTTGGGGATGAAAGAGAGTTTCAAAAAGGAAAAGAAGAAGGTAGGCTATTAGGTTAATGGAACACTGTCCGCCACGGCGGAACACTGATTAAGCAGATTAACACTGATTTATTACTGTAATCCAATAAAAAATCCGTTTAAATCATAAACAATCTGTGTCATCCGTGTTCCATTTTATAATTCCAGCACATTTTTTGCTTAGCTTTATTAAAATTATAGGTTTGAAACATTTGCTTTATATAATTGCACTTTTTATTCTCTTCTCTTTTACTAAAGACGAGGGAAAACCTAAGTTCATTAAAGCCAAGTTCGACTCCTTTAGCACCGATAATCTTGGAAACATTTACATCGTTTCAAATGATGAGATAAAAAAGTACAACAAAAAAGGTGAACTACTAAAGATCTTCTCTAACAAAAAAGCAGGAAAAATATCCTCCCTTGATGCTTCTAATGCTTTACGTGTTTTGGTTTTTTACAAAGATCAATCGCAGGTAATTATTTTAGACTCTCAGCTTACTCAAAACGGAGATGCTATTGACCTGCTCAATATGAACATGGAACAAAGCGATCTGATCTGCAGTTCATTTAATAATGGCATGTGGCTATACAATAGACAGAACGCTGAGTTAGTTCGGTTAGATGACAAGTTAAACAAAGCAGTTTCAACCGGAAATTTGAATACACTTTTAAACATTGAATTAAAACCACTTTATATAACAGAAAATAGTGGTTACGTTTATTTAAGTGATAAAAAAAATGGTGTATTGGTATTTGATATTTATGGAACCTATTACAAAACCATTTCTGTATTCGGGTTAAAATCTTTTCAGGTTTCTGAAGATCGATTATATTATTACAAAGACAGTACATTAAGCAGTTACCACACAAAACAACTCAGTACCTATGATTCTTTGTTTGCCAAGCCCTATCCGAAACAGGTTAACTGGAGCAATGGAACAGTTTATAAGATGTATACGGACTCTTTAGTATGGGAATAGACGGATTCTTTCGACATTTTTGACCTTATTTTATCCCAAACTTTTCTTTAGGAATTTTCTTGCCCGTTTCAATATCAAAATAAATTTCCTGTTGATAGAGCTTTCCATTGATGTAAATATCCAGCTTTGTCTCTGTCTCTCCGCCACAAGCCTTTTGCCTTGCTTTTACCCGAACATCAATCAATGTTCCATTATCATTCTCAATAAAACGTTCGAGTAACAGGGTGCCTTTATTATACCATACCTGTGTTTTAGTTTCATCTGCAGAAGCGACACCAACTACGTAACATTCGATTCCATCAATTGTTTGTTTGGAGAGCAATTTGAGATCTATTCCAAATCCTTCCATTCGTTTTACTACATCTTCTTTTTTCCGGTGATACATTCCGCCAAGCAATAACATAATCAGATTTTTATCAGCTTCCTCACTCACCAGTTTAAACTCTTTAAAACGAAAAGATGAATCGTTTTTAAAGATGATATAATTTCCTTTTGAAGTATCTCCAACGTCTATTCTCAATTTATCAGGAAATTCGAGGTATTCGGTCCAGATTTGCCCGCTGATTAAACTATCGTTTTTGTATTTATTAGTGGTTTGTTTGAAACTTTGAGTTTTGCAATACTTACCATAATTCTTCTTATGTAAAGAAATGATTAAATCTTTCCCTGTTTTGTATTGGGCGGAACATATAACTGGAAGTAATAACAACAAAAGTATTTTTTTCATGATTTTGGTTCTATTTATTTCAAATTTACCTGTAAAAATGCCTCTGTATTCAATATTTATACAAGCGGAAAATCTGCAAAAAGAGTAGCAAAATAAACTCTTTAGCGGCAAAATCGGAGTAAGAATGTTGTTACGGGAGATGGTGTAAATACTCAGATTAGTTATTGCTTTAAGAGTCAATGGGAAATTGCAACACGCCACACCCTGGTGCGCCCTCACAAAGACCTTTACAAATCAACAAATCAAAACGAGCAATTTGGGTTAGGGGTGACAAAATACCTAGTGAAACACAAAGTAAAGGCCTAATTTAATGTGTTTTACAACAGAGATAAAAAACTCGCAACCCTTCTGGAACCCAACCAACACTTCTTTGGAGTGTTTCAGATGGAACTTGGTATTTAACATTAACTTAACTTTGACTTTAGCTATTAACTTTACATTTGCATTAATTAATTTATAAAAGAAATATATGTTTGGATTAGAGACGGGACTATTGATTTTATTGATACTTTGTTTAGTATCAGCTTGCTTTTTTGAGTTTATCAATGGCTTTCATGATACAGCCAATGCCGTTGCAACAGTAATTTACACCAATAGTATGAAACCCACGGTGGCTGTAGTTTACAGTGGTATTTTAAATTTTATAGGGGTGATTACCGGAGGTATTGCAGTAGCCATGGGAATTGTAAACTTATTACCCATGGAGGTGTTGGTTGATAGCAATCCTTACCATGGAGTAGCAATGATTTTAGCCCTACTCTTAAGTTCGATTATATGGAATTTCGGAACCTGGTATTTTGGAATACCATCTTCCAGTTCACATACATTAATTGGTTCTATTTTAGGTATTGGTTTGGCTTTTTATTTCTTACCAGAAAGTGTTGGTGGAAGTGCTGTTAACTGGGATAAAGCAAAAGATACGGGATGGGCATTATTAATTTCACCACTTGCCGGTTTCTCTTTAGCGATTATCATAATGTTCTTATTTAAACGGCTTGTGAAAAACGAAACTGTTTATAAAGAACCTGTTCCCGGTAAAAAACCACCAATTTGGATCAGACTGATGTTAGGTTTAACCTGTGGTACTGTTAGTTTTTTTCATGGTCAAAATGATGGTCAAAAAGGTGTTGGTATCATTATGATGATTTTGATTTCCATCTTACCTGGATATTTTTCCTTAGATGAAAGAGTGAATTTACAAAGTGTAGTTGGCAACGTTACAAAAATTGAATATATCATTTCTCATACAGATACATCTAAATTTGGGGCAGATGAGTTCAAACACTACAACAGCATTTTAAAACACACCGCAAGCTATAAAGAAGTAATAGCTGCCAGGTACAATTCATCCGAAATAAAAGTAACTGAAAGGTTTGATATTAGAAAAGACATAGTTAAACTAACAAAAGGAAGCGAAAAACTACTTAAAAGTCCAAATTTCGCCATCACTTCAAACGACAAAAAATCATTGCAATCAGAAATTAAACAAGCAAAAAAACTGGTTGAATATGCTCCAAGTTGGGTTATCATTATGATCTCACTTTCCTTAGGATTAGGAACTATGATAGGTTGGAAACGAGTTGTAAAAACCATTGGAGAGAAAATTGGTAAACAACACATGAGTTATGCCCAGGGTGCCAGTGCTGAGATAGTAGCATCAATGGGTATAGGTGTTGCAACAGCTTATGGTGCTCCGGTGAGTACAACACACATGTTATCATCAGGTATAATGGGAACCA
The DNA here is from genome assembly GCA_030684395.1 of Bacteroidota bacterium. Taxonomy (GTDB): domain Bacteria; phylum Bacteroidota; class Bacteroidia; order B-17B0; family Aurantibacillaceae; genus JADJDM01. The sequence goes on from JAUXTT010000011.1 coordinate 145,447, forward strand.
TGGTTGCCAAAAAAGGTTTAAAGAATCTACAAAAGAAAACCATTATAAATATTTTGCTGGCCTGGGTTCTTACATTGCCTGTAACGATTATTTTATCGGGAAGTCTATTCTTATTGTTCAGATGGCTAATGGGATAAATGAAATTTAATAAAACGCCCGTCATCCTGAGCTTGTTGAAGGAGACGGGCGTTTTGTTTTTCAAAATGTGCTACTATTATTTTTCGGTCAAAAGCTTATTTAAGAGATCTTCTGTTTCTTTCTTAAATTTTTCATAAGCAGCACCTGTTGCCGGGCCTGAAAATCCGGTATGGATTCGTTGAACCTTCCCTTTTCGATCGATAAATAAAGTAGTTGGAAAAGCAGAGATCTTACTTAGCATTGGCAAACTTTCAGAAGCTTTTTCTTTTCCCGTTAAACCTGTGATCAATATTTCATAACCAACACTATAACGCTTTTTTAAGCGATTCACATTGCTTACTGCTTTATCCCAGTCATTGGTTCGTTCATAAGCCAAGCCAATTATTTCCAACCCTTTTGAATTATATTTTTTATAAATCTCAGAAAGATAATTGGTTTCATCCATGCAGTTAGGACACCAGCTTCCCATTAACTGAACAATTACTACTTTGTTTTTGTATTTATCATCATTAATGGAAATCGTCTTTTTTTCCGTGTTCTTAAACGAAAAAGAAACGGATTCAAAACCTGGATTCAGTTTAGTGATTGTTTCAGGAGATCTTAATTGAATTGTGTCATTTCTTTTCGCGGTCCATTTCTCATGCCAATGTGAACCTGAATAAAAATCGCCATTAGTCACAGAAATTCCATCCGTTCTTCCAATAAATAAAAAAGCATGTGAACCATCAAAACAAGATAAATACAAATCGCCTTTATGCTGAATTCCTGATAAATAGCGATAATCGCCGGTCTCCGTTAAAAAAGTACCATCTGCATAAACAGAACCACCTTGTGTAAAAACACCTATTGCTTTACTGCTGTCTTCTGTTCCCGGGCTAAAGGTAACATCCCATTTTCCTTCATAAAATGAATAGGGTTTGCCAGGAACAAAATCGAAGCGATTGGTTTTTCCAAAATAGGCTTTGAAAGGAATAATGTTTTTATCCTTGCGCGAATAATTGATCCAAACACCAACCAATGAATCGCCATAGTTTTTTGTTTTGAATTCAGAATCAAAAACCGGCATTTTAAAATTAATTGAATCTTTCTTCAAAGTTACCTCATCCACTTTTATCCGCTCTTCTGCATTCCAAATGAACAAGATGTTTTTCTTACCTACCAACTTCGTTTCAAAATTAAAAGGCAGAACGATATTTTCCTTTTCGCTCAATGTTAGTTTTCCTTGCCACACGCCCTTTTTGAGGGATTGAGATATTCCGTTAAATGAAATGGTTAGTACTAAAATCAGTAATCCTCTTTTCACCACTGAGGCACAGAGAACACAGAGTTCGCACGGAGAATGTTTTGTTTTCATTTTTATGTTTTTTCACTGAAGTTCAATGAACCTATGGATGTTTTTATTTTACCTGATGCGTCTTAATTCTTGTGTCTTATATCTAACATCTAATCCAGCTCTTCCTTAATTCTATTCATCTTTAATAAAAAATCAAACGAAAAGGTTGTACCAACGCTATTCAGGTATTCATACAAAACATAAGCTCTGCTATACAATACTCGTTTACTTTCCTTTGCAGCTTGCCCTGAGCCTGTCGAAGGGTCCTTTTCCATTCCCAATTCAAACAAAATATTGGCAATGTGCTGAATATGCTCATCTGAAAACTGTTTCTTTTCAATTAAAAAATCAACTAACCTTTCAGGTGGGGTCGTTTTTATTTCTTCAAAGTCAAATCCTATATCTTTTGAAAATACTTCAAGTGTAAGATCATTTGCTTCCAAAATTTTCCCTTCGCTCTTCAGCCCAAGCAGATCCGCCAGGAGTTTTCCTAACACCCTTGCCATCTGATCCATCTGATTCTGAAAATAATCCCTTCTATACGACATATAATCTTAAACTAAAAATCCCCGATCCCTGAGCGAAGTCGAAGGGCGGGGATTTTTTTGATTTTTATTCTTAATTAAGCCTTAGCTGCTGCTTCAGCTTTGATTTTTTTTTGGATCCATTCTGTTGTTACAGAACCCGGACGCTCTAATGGTGCTCCTGTTGCTCTGTCCCAAACTAAGCTTGCCATTACACCTAATGCACGTGAAACTCCAAATAATACAGTGTAAAATTCATATTCATGCATTCCGTAATGAACTAACAATGCTCCTGAGTGTGCATCAACGTTTGGCCATGGGTTTTTGATCTTTCCTGTACCTTCTAAAATTGGAGGTGCAACTTCATAAACCATTTGAACGATCTCACAAACATCGTCGTGCTTAATCCATGTTTTGTAGAAATCCTGTTGTGCAGTGAAACGTGGGTCTGTTTTACGTAACACAGCGTGTCCGTAACCCGGAACTACTTTTCCTTCTGCTAAAGTTTTCTTAATGTATTCCGCAATTTGTTCTTTGCTTGGTAAACCACCACCTAAACTTTCTTTCAATTCAATGATCCAGGCCAATACTTCCTGATTCGCTAATCCATGCAAAGGACCTGCTAAACCTGCCATACCGGCTGAAAAAGACAAATACGGATCGCTTAATGCTGAACCAACTAAGTGTGTAGCATGTGCAGAAACGTTTCCACCCTCATGATCTACGTGGATAGTCATATACAAACGCATCAAACGTCTGAAATCAACTTCTTCGTAACCCAACATGTGAGCAAAATTTGCTGCCCAATCCAGTTTATGATTTGGTTCGATATGAACGCCATTTTTATATTTTCTACGATAGATGTACGCTGCAACACGTGGTAAACGTGCAATCATGTTCATCGCATCTTCATAGATCGGGTCCCAATAATCTTTTTTGTTAATACCTTTTGCGTATTCCTTTGCAAAAACGGATTCAGTTTGCATAGCAAGAATAGCTGTAATAAATTGTGTCATTGGATGCGCCTCTACCGGCAGTTTATCTAACACATCAAATACATGCTTTGGTACATGGCTGCGTTTTGCCCATTCATTTGTAATAAATGTAACATCCTCCTGGCTAGGTAATTCACCCACCAACATCAAATAAAAAATACCTTCGGGCAATGGCTCTGTTCCACCCGGAGCCTTTGGTAACTTAGCGCGCAATTCAGGAATACTGTAACCTCTGAAACGAATTCCTTCTTCAGGATCTAATTTAGAAGTTTCGGTAACCATACCTACCATACCACGCATACCTTGATAAACCTGAGCTACAGTAATCTCACCTAATTTTACATCACCGTGATTTTTTACGATGTCTTTGATGTCCGCAGAAAGAGCAGTTGCTTTTTCTTTAAATTGTTCCTTTAACCTATCCATTTTTGTATCTGATTATATCGTTTTATAACGTGTTCATATTGGCAAATACCTACGTTACAGAAGTATTTTGTCATGGGTTAAAATTAATCGTTTCGACTTAATAAACAAATTAATTTTACGTTACTTTCTGAATATTTTCCAAATTTTCCCGAAGTAGCTACAACCCTATTTTTGATCGGTAACCCGCCTAGTTTACAAGCAGTTTACCAGATGCTATCTTAGCTCCATCATTGGTAAAGTTATAGAAATAAAGCCCGTCTTCCAATAAATCCCTCTTAATCAAAATACTCCGTGCCGCAATGTCTGCAAGCCTAAGCACCATTTTTCCGTTTATATCAAACACCATAAACTCTACATTCTTAAGTATTACATCGTTACTAATCGATATTTGTATAGATTCGTGAAAAGGATTCGGATATAGCTGAATTCCACCACCATCCAACTGATGTTCCGATCCAAATCCAACACAAGCATCTACAATTATTGCAGCAGAGTCAGCAGCCGAACAGCCATTAACACCTGTGGATGTTACCGTATACATTGTTGACGTTAGCGGTGTGTCAGTTACTGTAATACCACTTAAAAAACCAGGATTCCAGGTATAAGAAAAACCCGAACCGCTTGCAGTCAATGTTCCTGTTTCACCTGCACATATCGAGTCTCCAACTGCAGCTACTGTGGGTAAAGTTTTCACGTGAACAATTACTGAATCAACAGTAACACATCCATTAACATCTGTTGCTGTTACTGTGTAAGTAGTTGTACTTGTAGGAACAACATTTACAGTTGCTCCCGAAAGAGTTCCCGGATTCCATAAATAGTTAGTTGCTGACCCACTTGCAGAAATTGCACTGGAATCTCCTACACATATTGTATCGCCTAATACACTTATGGAAGGCAATGGATTAACAGAAACATTAATCGTATCATTCGCTATGCAACCATTAAGATCTGTAACATTGACACAAAATACGCCAGCCGTTGAGACAGTTATAGACTGAGCTGTTTCGCCACTGCACCAATTGTGCGTTGAACCCGGATTACCCGTATCCAGCAAAAGACTATCGCCCTGACAAATGGCAGCATTGTTTGCAAATGCTACTACCGGGTTATTATTTACCTGAACTGTAATTGTATCTTCAACTATGCAGGTAGTTGCGTTTAGAAATGTGGCAACACAGAAATAGTTTGCACTAGCTTCTGGCCGAACTGTAATAGAAGAACTTGTATCGCCTGTGTTCCAAAGAAATGTTGGCGCCACTGTATCCGCAGGCGAAGATCCAACCGGAAAAAAAGTAAGTATAGTAGAGTCGCCTACACACAGGATTGAATCAGCCGTGGTGATCTGAGCATCAAATCCACAGGATTGCGCACCTCCGGAGCAACTAATTAAACAGGTAGAATTGACAAATGATAAAACAAATCCAGCTGAATTATCGTCATAATTATCAATTTGTAAAGCATAAGTATTCCCTGCAGTTACATTTAGTGTGGGGCAATATTGATTGTTGGCATTTCCAGCGAAAATATCTGAACCGCAAGCTACATTATTAGTAATATTTTGCATTCCAAAACCATTAGGACAACCTCCATAATAAACATAATTACAACAAACAACAGTGCCGGGGCAACCAGTGGTTATATCCCACAATGCCCAATCGAATTCAGTGCTGGGAACCTGCGGAGTCCCCTGCCAGGCTAGTTGACCACTTTGAGTAACAACAAAAGACAACCAAATATCTCTTTGCGGCGTGCCTACGAAACAAGCTGGGGTTTGAATACTCGAAGTATTTGGCATTGTTGATACAGTGTAATCAGTACAAACCGGAATGGCCTCAGAACATGACGAGCCAGGACCAACTACCTGCAAGATGTTCGATTGAGAACGACTGTTTTTCCGGGCAGGTCTTTCTACCTGAGCTGACATAATGCTAAATACTAAATTCAGAAGTAAAAAGATAGCGAAACTCTTTTTCATAGTGCAAAATAAATTAAGATGATTTTAGTAACGCTAATATAAACCTATTTCCAAACATACAAACGAAAAGAAAGTAAGCACACTTTATATCATAAAAACGCCTCAACCGTTGTTGATTGAGGCGTTTTAAAATCGTTAATTCAAACACATTATTTCTTCAAAAACTTGAAGTCTTTACCTAAATAACGTGCATTTCCGGCCAATTGTTCTTCAATGCGCAGTAATTGGTTGTATTTAGCGATCCTGTCACTACGGCTGGCAGAACCCGTTTTAATTTGTCCGCAATTTAAAGCTACAGCCAAATCAGCAATAGTAGTATCTTCGGTTTCACCCGAACGATGGCTCATTACTGATGTATAGCTGTTATTTTGAGCCATTTGAACCGCATTGATGGTTTCCGTTAAAGAACCGATCTGGTTAACTTTTACAAGGATAGAATTAGCAACTCCTTTTTCGATCCCTTGAGACAAGCGATCTACATTGGTAACAAAAAGATCATCACCTACTAACTGAACTGTTTTACCCAATCGATCGGTAACCTGTTTCCAACCATCCCAATCATCTTCGGCAAAACCGTCTTCTATAGATAAAATAGGATAACGTTTACACCAGTCTGCCCAGAAATCAACCATTTGAGAAGAAGTTAATTTATCTCCTGTAGATTTTTTGAAGATATAAGCTTTCTCTTCTGCATTGTAAAACTCAGAAGCAGCCGCGTCCATAGCAATGTAAACATCTTCTCCCGGGCGGTAACCTGCGGCTTCAATAGCCTGCATAACTGATTTTAAAGCTTCTTCGTTTGATTTGATATTCGGAGCAAATCCACCTTCATCACCAACGTTGGTAGAAAGTCCTTGTTTTTTTAATACAGCTTTCAGATGATGAAAAATTTCTGTTCCCATTCTTAAGCCTTCCGAAAAACTTGGCGCACCAACAGGCATAATCATAAATTCCTGGAAGTCGATACCATTATCAGCATGCGCACCACCGTTCAAAATATTCATCATCGGGATAGGAAGTAAATTTGCATTCACTCCACCAATGTATCTGAATAAAGGCTGACGGCTTTCCTCTGCTGCTGCCTTAGCACAAGCTAAAGAAACACCGAGAATTGCATTAGCACCTAATTTGGCTTTGTTAGGAGTTTCATCTATTTCGATCATTTTAGCATCAATACCATTTTGATCGAAGATGTACATTCCTTTCAATTGCTCACGTAAAATTGTATTTACATTGTGTACAGCATTGTTAACGCTTTTACCCATGTACTGGGATTTGTCGTTATCACGAAGCTCAACAGCCTCATGCGTTCCGGTAGAAGCACCACTTGGAACGGCAGCTCTTCCCATTACTCCATTCTCCGTATACACATCTACTTCGATGGTTGGATTTCCGCGACTATCAAGGATCTGACGTGCGGTTATTGTTAGAATATAAGACATTATATTTTAGATTTATGATTTCAGATTTATGAATTATTTTTTAGCGTCTGCAAGGAATGTTGCCAAACCCGAATCAGTTAAAGGATGTTTCAATAAGGCTGTAATTGCGCTCAACGGGCAAGTTACAACATCAGCTCCAATAGTAGCACACTCAATAATATGCATTGGGTGACGAACAGATGCCGCTAAAATTTCAGTTGCAAAACCATAGTTATCATAGATCACACGGATGTCTTCGATCAAACGAAGTCCGTCAGTACTAATATCATCCAAACGGCCAACAAACGGAGAAACATAAGATGCCCCTGCTTTTGCTGCTAATAAAGCCTGTCCTGCAGAAAACACCAATGTACAATTAGTGCGGATTCCTTTTTCAGAAAAATATTTTATTGCTTTAATTCCTTCTTTGATCATAGGAACTTTAACAACTATTTGAGGATGTAGTTCCGCAAACTCTTCTCCTTCTTTGATCATACCATCAAAGTCGGTAGCAATAACTTCCGCACTTACGTCACCATCTACAATGTTGCAGATATCTACGTAATGTTTCATAATTGCATCTTTTCCTTTAATGCCTTCTTTTGCCATTAAGGACGGATTGGTAGTTACACCATCTAAAATTCCTAACTCCTGCGCTTCTTTAATTTGAGCAAGGTTAGCTGTATCGATAAAAAACTTCATAAGTAGATATTTGTTGTTTAGTAGAAAATTTCGTGTTGAGAGTCTAAATGTACTTGGTTTGCCTGTAATGGAAGAATTAAATAATTAACAAAATATTAAGTACTTACCAAAAGTCTGCAATTCAGCCTACAAAGCTTGCTCAGTATCGAAATACTAAAATAATTGGTACTTTTGAAGTATATATGTCAAGGAGTCTTTCTTCCATATTCATTGTTTGTGTTCTGATCTGTGTTTCTGCGGGAATATATGCCCAGGATCCCGAAAAGACGGATAGTCTATTGGAAAACTATTTTGCTTCTCTACCAAACGACACAAATAAAGTAAATCAACTTTATAAATCAGGATTTGATCTTAGAACAAAAGATATAAATGCTGCATTTAAGTACGCAGCCGCTTGTATGCTTACGGCTAAAGAATGTAAGAGCGATAAACACCTTGCAAAAGCAAATAATTTATTGGGTGTTTTAAATTTCAGAACCGGGAAACTGGATAAAGCTTTGCAATATCATACTGCCGCACTTTCTTTAAGAGAAAAAATAAAAGACGAAGAAGGAATTGCATTCAGTAAACTAAACATTGCGAATATTTATTCCGATCAAAATTTAAAACAAAAAGCGGAAGCTCTTTACCTGGAGGCGATGCAGCTATTCAATAAAGTAGGTAATAAAAAATTACTGGCTAATACGTTAAATAACATTGGCATCATTCAATTTGAAAAGAAGGCATATAAAACCGCTGAAAATTATTTCAGGCAAGCATTAAAAATTGGTGAAGAACTAAATGATTATGAACTGAAAGCCTTTACATACAATAACCTTGGAACAGTTTATGAGAATTTAAAAGACTTCGTAAATGCAAAAATATATTTTGAAGAAGCCCTGGAGTTGAGAGAATTAATGGGAAATGAGATCGAGCAGGTTGATACTTATATCAACATTGCCTCCACATCTTTCGAACTTAAAAATTACAAGCAGTCGAAAGAGTTTTTATTTAAAGCTTTGCAGATTAGTAATACAAATGAATACTCGGAAGGAAATCTATCCATCTACAATTTCTTGAAAGACATTTATATTGTGGAGAACAAATATGATTCTGCACTTTATTACCAAACTAAGTACTACGAATTAAAAGAAAGTCTTCTTGCAAATAGTGATATGGAAAACGATGTGCCTCAAAAGGAATTTATAATTGATGATTCGGAAAACAGGGAGTTAAAAAAAGAAAACCATTTATTAAAATACCTGATCGGTGTTTTAGCCGTGTTTTTAGTAATTTTATTTGTGGCACTAAAACGATTGAAATAATGAGTAAAAAAGACCCTTCGACAGGCTCAGGGCGAGCAAAAAAGGACATTGTATATAGTACAAACCCCGATTTTCAATTTAACTACGAAGAAGAGGAAGCGAATGAAACCTTGGCTCCTAATCAGCAACAATTAAAAGTTTATCTGGACCGTTTAGGCGGTGGAAAAATGTTAAGTCGTGTAAATGGTTTTATTGGTAAACAAGAAGATCTTGAAGCTTTGGGAAAATTACTCAAACAAAAATGTGGAGTTGGTGGAACCGTGAAGGATGGAGAAATATTAATACAAGGCGAACACCGGGATAAAATAGTTGATATACTTACTAAAGCGGGGTACAAAGCCAAAAAGGCTGGGGGATAGACGCAAGACTGTAAGACACAAGATGCAAGACAGTTTTCGATTTTAGTAATTGGCTAATAGCTAAAATAGAGCGTCTTGGTTCTTGTGTCTTAACTCTAACATCCTTGGTATACCAAAGCCCCCGAAAAGATAACGGGACTTTAATTTCCTGGTTTTAGTGCCGCTAAAAAAAACAGCAGAAATTTTGTACATTTAACCTCATTCAATCATGGAAGAATTTATAAAATATTCCGTTATCATTCACGTTATTGCAGGCTGTATTGCTTTGCTTAGTGGATTGGGTGCATTTTTACTTCGTAACAATACAAAAAAGCACCGACCTTTTGGAAAGATTTACTTTTGGTGTATGACCATTATTTTTGTTACTTCCCTTTACGTTTCCTTTTATAAAGAGATCTGGTTCCTGCTTTTTGTTTCTGTATTCTCTTATTACTCCTGCATTGTTGCTTTCCGCTCATTGAAATTAAAAAAATTACACCTCGATCAAAAGCCAAAAGCTATAGATTGGTTTATAGAAATAATGAATGTACTTTTTAATACAAGTTTTATCATTTTTGGAATTTTAATATTTAAAAATCACAGTGATTTTAGCATCATTTGTTTTGTATTTGCAGGACTGGGTTTAACTGCATCTTATTCCAGTATCAAACGTTTTCGGGGTAAAATTGTTCATAAAAACTACTGGCTCATTGGACATATCGGTGGTATGATGGGAAGTTATATCGGAGCGTTCACAGCCTTTTTAGTTAATAATAACGGAAGGTGGATTCATGCCCCTGAGATAATAGCCTGGTTAGGGCCAACAGTAGTTTTTGTACCTTTCCTTTTTTATGAAACCCGGAAATACAAAAAATCTATGGTAACGCCATTAGACAAAGAGAAGTGAGTAATCAATGAATTTATTAAGAAAAATAGTTCTCGTAATATGTTTGTGTTTTGCGATTATTGGCAAGGCGCAGATAGATACTTCTATTCTTTCAAAACAATATTCCGTTAAACAATTGCGTGAAGATTTGGACTTTTTAGAAAAACGTCTTACTAAATTTCATCCTGACCCTTATCATTATATCAGTAAAGATTCACTTCACTTATTTGTAGAAGAAATTAAAAAACAAATTACGGCTCCTCTAAATGAGTTTCAATTCCGTTTTCTCACACGGCAAATTGTTGCTAAAATAGGTTGCGGTCATACCGTAGTAAGTGCTTCTAAAAAATACATTAAAGCTGTAGACAAATACAATCGTCCCGTTTTTCCGGTTGATGTTTGGTTACTTGATACCAACAGAATTTTTGTTCGTGACTATTTATTAAATGATTCTTTACTAAAAAAAGGCGATGAGATCTTGAGTATTGATGGACGTAGTTCAATTGAAATAATGAAGCGCGTAAAGAGCTGTTTTGCCAGCGACGGATTTAATGAAACCTACAAAAAACAAAATTTACAACGAGATCGATTCCGTTATTTTTATGCGTCTGCTTACTCTTATAAAACAACTTACAAGGTAGAAGTACAAACATTACATGGAGAAACTAAAATAGTTGAACTTAAGTGTATGTATTCAGGTGTAGATACTATGAAGATTATCCTTCCGCACGATACAACAATCATCTACAGAAACACACGTGCCATCTTTAAAAAAGACCCAACCGATAAAAGCATAGCGATTATTGATATAAACAACTTTCTTGGAAAAAAATGGAGAAAATTTACACGTAAAACATTTAAGTATTTAAAAAAGCATCCTGAAGTAACCAACTTAGTAATTGATTTGCGTGATAATGGTGGAGGACGCGTATCCAAAGGAACCTACCTTATGAAATATCTCATTGATAAACCATTCTCTTATTCGTTTGGAAGAAAACCCAATTTACTGGTATTGGATCCACGCATTAAAATAAATGTATTCTCGCGACTTACCAATTTTGGTTTTTTGTTTTGTTTACCATCTCATGTAAAAAAAGGAAAATGGATGCACCTATTTTTTAGTCTCCCAAAAAAACGAAAAGGTTTTAAGGGAAAGATCTTTGTTCTGACCAACGGGCGTTCCTTTTCTATGTCGGGAATGGCGAGTAGCTATTTAAAATACAAAGCCAATGCAACAATTATTGGAGAAGAGACGGGAGGCACACTAACTGGCAGCAATGCCATGCTAAGCGGAACCGTAGTTTTACCCAATACCAAAACGCAGATCATTGTTCCATTGTACCACATTCATCATCAGGTAAAAGTTCCTGATACCAAAAGAGGTTTAATGCCTGATTTTCCTGTTCAGTATGGCATTGATGACCTTCTGAAGAAAAAGGATCTGGAGATGGAAAAAGTGCGGGAATTGATCAAAAAATGATTTTAAATTCAAATTTTAACTCTCTATTATTTAATCCAAGTACATACTTTGTGTGAATTCACAAATCCTCCTTTTTGAATTAATTATATGTTTTTGCATATAAAACTTGTAATTTTGTACAAATTATATGCTTTTACATATAAAACTTGCAAAATTATACAAATTATATGCTTTTACATATAAAAAATTGTACTTTTGTATAAGTTATATGTAAAAGCATATAAAAAAATATGAAAACCTTAGCTGAATTCGTAAAAGCAGAAAGAAAAAAATCCAAACTCAGTCAAGCTGAATTTGCTGAACGTGCAGGCGTTGCTTTAACAGTTGTCCGGAAAATAGAGCAAAGCAAAGGCAATTTGAATCTCGAAAAAGCCAATCAGGTTTTAAAAATGTTCGGACATGAGTTGGCTCCGGTAAGCATCAAAGAATTAGCAAAAAAAAATGGACTAAACAATGAGACAAGCAGAGATATACTATAAAGATGCTTTAGCAGGCATTCTCTCCGAGACAGATGGTGGTGAATATACTTTTGTTTACGATGCAAATTATATGGTAAAGTATCCAAAACAATTTATCACCTTCACTATGCCTGTTAGCGAAAAAGTCTATACTGAAAAACGATTGTTTCCATTCTTTGAAGGCCTGATTCCGGAAGGGTGGTTATTAGACATAGCATCTAAAAGTTGGAAAATAAACAGAAATGATCGCATGGGGTTACTCTTAGCCTGTTGTCATAATTGTATAGGTGCAGTAAGCGTTAAACCAATTACTAAAGAAGATGAGTAAGAAGTGTTTATATTGTTATAAAGCTATTGATGAGTCAATAGAAGGAGACTTTCATGAAAAGTGCAGTCAGGAATTTTTCGGAATGAAACAAGCACCCCTACTGACTTACTCATTTGATCAAATGGCTGAATTAGCAAAAAATGTTGTCGAAAGAAGCGTTGCTGTTCCGGGTGTCCAGCCAAAGCTATCTTTATCATTGGTGAAAGAAACATTAGCAAATGGATCTGCGGGTCGTTTAACTGTTGTTGGTGCATTGGGGGGTAATTACATTTTAAAACCGCCATCGGAAGATTATAAAGAAATGCCACAAAACGAGCATGTAACTATGCGCATTGCTGAAGCTTTCGGAATGCGTACGGTTAAATCAAGTTTAATAAGATTACAGTCAGGCGAATTAGCATACATCACCAAACGGATTGATCGAACGGCAAAAGGAGAGAAAATTCACATGATTGATATGTTCCAGATTTTAGAAGCGTTTGATAAATACAAAAGCTCCATGGAGAAAGTGGGTAAAGCTTTAGGTGAATATTCTGATGATACCTTATTAGATAAGCTTTATTTTTTTGAGTTAAGCATTTTTAGCTACCTAACCGGAAACAACGATATGCATCTGAAAAATTTCTCTATGATAAATATGGGCACAAAATGGGCTTTATCTCCGGCTTATGACCTGCTAAATGTAAATATTGTAAATGCACAGGATACAGAAGAACTTGCACTTACTTTGGAAGGAAAAAAGAAAAGGTTGAGAAAAGATCATTTTGAAAGGTTTGGGAAAGGTCTGGATCTTACAGATAAACAAATTGAAGGTGCGTTTAAACGCTTTATACAAAAAAAAACAACGGCCATACAATGGATAGATAATTCCTTTTTATCAGATGATTTTAAAGATAAGTACAAGGCTATACTCGAGCAAAGGTATACGGTGCTGTCTCGATAAAGTAACCAAATAGTAAGGTACCGAGCTACTATTTTTAGTAAAATCAAGTACAGTAGAACTTAATTCGAATCAAAAATCACTTAATTTTTGGAGTTTTTCAAAAAAGATGTATATTTGCACTCGAAAATAAAAAACAAACGAAAGAGGGGACCTAAAGTCCCCTCTTTCTTTACACAATGATCAGCGAAAAACAAATACGAAAAATAGTAGAAGCACATTTTATTGACACCGACCGTTTTGTGGTTGCTATTAATGTAAGTAAGAATAATCGTATCGAAGTATTGATAGATGGCATGACAAATATTGCTATTAAGGATTGTGTTGCATTGAGCAGATACATTGAATCGAACTTAGACAGGGAAACAGAAGATTTTGAATTAATGGTTTCTTCTTCGGGTATTGATGAAGGTTTGGTGCTTGATAAACAATACATTAAAAATGTTGGACGTGAAGTTGATATTGTAAAAACAGACGGTGCTGAACTAAACGGAGTTTTAACCGCGTTTGCAAACGACACTGTTGAGATTGAAAGTACAAGAGTAGAAAAGAACGAAAAAGGGAAAAAACAAACAATAAAAGAACAAATAACAATTCCTTTACATGATATAAAGGAAACAAAATTAGTTTTATCATTTAAATAAACACAGCTATGATGCAGGCAGTAAATCTTATCGAATCATTCTCTGAATTCAAAGACATCAAAAATGTAGACAGAGTAACCTTAATGTCTATTATCGAAGACGTATTTCGCAGTATGTTGATCAAAAAATATGGCAGCGATAAAAACTTTGATATCATTGTGAATCCTGATAAAGGAGACTTAGAGATATGGAAAAACCGTGTGGTGGTTGACGATGACTTTGCAGAAGATTCTTTTGATTACGATGAAAGTAAACACATCAGTTTATCTGATTCAAAAAAGATCGGTGACGATTTCGAAATTGGTGAAGAAGTAACAGAACCTGTACGTTTAGAAGATTTCGGACGCAGAGCAGTACTAGCTGTTCGTCAGAATTTAGTTCAGAAAATTCTTGAATTAGAGAAAAACGAGATCTACAATAAATACAAAGAAAAAGTAGGTGACATTTCCACAGCTGAAGTATACCAGATCTGGAAAAAAGAGATACTATTATTGGATGATGAAGGAAACGAATTATTGTTACCAAAAACAGAACAAATTCCAACGGATTTCTTCAAAAAAGGTGACAACGTAAAAGCGGTTGTATCTAAAGTAGAAATGAAAAACGGTTCTCCGGTTATTATTTTATCGCGTACTTCTCCAGCATTCCTTGAGCGTTTATTTGAATTGGAGGTTCCTGAGATAGCTGATGGCTTAATTACTATCAAAAAGATCGTTCGCGAACCGGGTGAAAGAGCAAAAGTTGCTGTTGAGTCTTACGATGAGCGTATCGATCCGGTTGGAGCTTGTGTAGGTATGAAAGGTTCACGTATACACGGTATCGTTCGTGAGTTGAAAAATGAGAATATTGACGTTATCAACTTCACAACAAATCCTGTATTATTCATTCAGCGTTCATTAAGCCCTGCAAAAATCACTACTATCAAAATAGATGAAGATACTAAACGTGCTTCCGTTTATTTAAAACCTGATCAAATCTCTTTAGCAATTGGTAAAGGTGGTTTCAATATTAAATTAGCAGGTAAACTTACCGGTTATGAAGTTGATGTTTACAGAGATGTGGAAGATGCAGATGATGAGGATGTGGATTTGGAAGAATTCTCAGACGAAATAGAAGCGTCAATTATCGATCAGTTGAAAAACATTGGTTGCGATACTGCAAAATCTGTTCTTGATCTTTCGATAGAAGAAATTAAACGCAGAACAAGCTTAGAAGAAGAAACAATTATGGGAGTGCGTAAAGTACTTGCATCTGAGTTTGAAGACTAATAAATAAAGTTCCCTGCCAATCCTGAGCTTGTTGAAGGAGGTAGGGAACTTTAACCCTACAGGGAACAACATTGATTAGATTAGATAAATAAAAGTAGAAAAACGGAGAAGACAAAAATATGTCAGACAATCAACAAACATATCGCTTAAGTAAGGTAGCGAAAGAATTTAATTTATCGTTGAGTACGATTGTTGATTTTCTTTCTGCAAAAGGAATTTCTATTAAGCCCGATCCAAACGGGAAAATCGGGGATCCTGAATACAAGCTTTTGTCGAAAGAATACCAGGGCGATAAATCCGCCAAAGAAGAAGCAGCACATGTTGCTCAAATCATTCGCGAGAAAAAAGAAACAATCATCCTGGACGATTCTAAACTGGTAACGCAAAAGAAAAAAGATGATAAGGAAGATAATATTATCATCAAGGATCTTTCTGCACAATCTGCAACCGATAAGGTGTTGGAGAACCTTAAAAAAGAACAGCGAGAAGCTATTGCTGAAAAAATAAAAGCAGAAGAAAAAGAAAAAGCTGCTAAGCTGGAAGCTGAGAAAAAAGTTGAAGCAGAGAAAAAAATTGAAGAGCCTGTAAAAGTAGAGCCTACAACGGTTGGCCCTAAAGTGTTGGGCATGGTTGATCTAAGTACATTAAATCAAAAAACCAAACCTGACAAAAAAACCAAGAAAGAAAAAGAAGACGAAGCGAAAGCTAAGGAAGAAGAAAAACAAACAGCAAAAAAGAAAACCACTAAATCTAAAAAAGATGAAGTAGTTGTTCCCGAAGTGGTAAAGCCTGTTGTTGAAGAGGTAAAAGAAGAAAAAGTTGAGCCTACAGTTAAAGAAGAACCGAAAGAAGATTTCCTTGCTACCAAATTCCAAAAACTGGAAGGTCCAAAGATTCTTGGAAATATTGTTTTACCTGTAGAGAAAAAACCAGTTTCATCATCTGATAATCACGGAGATAAAAAGAAAAGAAAACGTATCAAGAAGGGTGTTGTTTCACAAGAGACAATTAAAAGTGTTGGGAAAGCAGTTGCTACTGCGGCTAAAGATCGTTTCAATAAACCGGGAGAAGTTCGCAGGGGTAGTGGGCCAATTCAAAGAAGAGAAGCAAAACCTGCCCTTACTGATGAAGAAATTCAGGCACAAATTAAAGAAACGCTTGCACGTTTAAGTCAAACGGGTTCTAAATCAAAAGCCTCTAAATACAGAAAAGAAAAACGTAGCGAGATCCGTGAGAAAATGCAGGAAGAGCACGATCAGGCGGAAGCAGATAAAAGTGTATTAAAAGTAACTGAATTTATCTCTGCTGCTCAACTTTCACAAATGATGGGCGTGCCTGTTACAAAAGTAATTTCTACTTGTATGCAGTTAGGTCTTTTCGTAAGTATCAATCAACGTTTGGATGCTGAAACAATTGCTATTGTAGCAGAAGAATTCGGTTTCAAAGTTGAATTCGTTACTGTAGAAGCTCAAGAATCTATTAAAGAAGAAGAAGATAAACCTGAAGATTTGTTACCTCGTCCTCCCGTTGTTACTGTAATGGGTCACGTGGATCATGGTAAAACCTCCCTACTCGATTTTATTCGTAAAGCTAACGTTATTGCAGGTGAAGCAGGTGGTATCACTCAGCACATTGGTGCGTACAACGTAACTCTTGAAAACGGAAAACATATTACCTTCTTAGATACTCCGGGTCACGAGGCGTTTACCGCGATGCGTGCACGTGGTGCGAAAGTTACCGATGTTGCTATTATTGTGATTGCAGCCGATGACAGTATCATGCCCCAAACAAAAGAAGCGATAACACACGCTCAGGCAGCAGGTGTACCAATGGTTTTCGCAATCAACAAAATTGACAAACCTGGTGCGAATCCGGAGAAGATCCGCGAAGCTTTAGCAGCTATGAATATACTTGTTGAAGAATGGGGTGGTAAATTCCAATGTCAGGAAGTTTCTGCTAAGCAAGGAAAAAACATGGATCTGCTTTTAGAAAAAGTATTGCTGGAAGCGGAGATGTTAGACTTAAAAGCAAACCCGAAAAAACGTGCGGTAGGTACAGTTATTGAAACCAAATTGGATAAAGGTCGTGGATACGAGGCTACAGTACTTGTTGAAACAGGTACATTAAAAGTTGGTGATGTAATATTAGCAGGTTCTTTCCACGGACGTGTGAAAGCATTGAATAATGAAAGAGGTGCAAAAGTGCAATCTGCAGGACCTGCAATACCGGTAATGGTATTAGGTTTAAATGGTGCTCCACAAGCAGGAGATAAATTCTACGTGTTAGCTGACGAAAGAGAAGCAAGAGAATTAGCTACTAAGCGTTTACAATTACAACGCGAGCAAGGAATGCGTGCACGTAAACACATTACGTTGGACGAGATCGGAAGACGTCTTGCCATCGGTGATTTCAAGGAGTTGAACGTGATCGTAAAAGGTGATGTGGATGGTTCGGTTGAAGCTTTATCAGATTCATTATTAAAACTATCTACAGAAAAAGTTCAGGTAAATATTATCTTAAAATCAGTTGGTGCAATCAGCGAAAGTGACGTAATGTTGGCTTCTGCTTCTAATGCCATCATCATAGGATTCCAGGTACGTCCTACACTTAACGCTCGTAAATTAGCTGAAGCAGAAGAGATTGATGTACGTTTGTATTCGATCATCTATGACGCTATCAACGAGCTAAAAGCTGCAATGGAAGGTATGTTGGCTCCCGAATTTGAAGAAAAGATTACATGTAATATTGAGATTCGCGAAGTATTCAAGATTACGAAAGTGGGTACTATTGCCGGATGTTATGTATTGGACGGTAAGGTAAACAGACATACAAAGGTGCGTGTGATTCGTGATGGTATTGTGATCCATACAGGTGGCTTAGGTTCTTTAAAACGTTTCAAAGACGATGTGAAAGAAGTAGCTACCGGTTATGAGTGTGGTTTAAACATCGAAGGATTTAATGACATACAAGTTGGCGACATTATTGAAGGATACGAAATGGTAGAAGTGAAAGCCAAATTATAATTTTTAGCAACAAACTTAGAATCAACTTTGGTATACTTTATCTGAGGACCTTTACAGAAAAGATCTTCCTGTGCACTTGCTTGAGTATAAATGATCAGAAGTAAACAGAGTATTTGATGAAACGTGCAATAGCCATATCAGGTTTAGTTTAGTAAATTAGATAATAATTTCTTTCACAACGCATCTGCCACAGTAAAGGTGCTTCCGCCAATAAACACCAGATCATCTTTTCCAGCGTTAAAGATTGATGCTTTCATTGCCTTCTTAACGGTAGAATAAGTTTCTCCCTTCAATTTATATTTAAGAGCCTGCGCTTGCAATTCCTTTTCATCTAATGCGCGTGGAATACTTGCCTTAGTGAAATAATAAATTGCTTTTTTAGGAAGCATGGATAATACTTTGCTTACATCTTTATCATTCACCATACCAATTACAAAGTGTAAATTCTTGTGTGGAGTATTTTTTATATTTTTCAGTACTTCTTTTATCCCCGCTTCGTTGTGACCAGTATCCGCAATTACCAAAGGTTTTTGTTGTAACACCTGCCAGCGTCCTTTTAACCCGGTCAGTTCGCCTACATTCGATAAAGCTTTATAAAAATGTTTGGATGTTATTTCACAAACTCCTTCTGAATTCAAAATAGCAATCGCAGCACAAACCGTGGCAATGTTTTTAGTTTGATATAATCCCGGAAGATCGCAAAGCTGGGTACTCTTCTCATCATTCACTTTGTATTCTAAAAACAGTTTCCCTTCTTTATTTACTTGCCTACCCGCTTTTACTCTAAATCCATCTTCTGCAAAAAACAATGGCGCTTCGTTTTTAATTGCCGTTTTTATAAACACCTCATCTGTACCATCGCTTCTCTCACCAATAACAACAGGCACATTGAGTTTAATGATGCCCGCTTTTTCAATCGCAATTTTCTCCAATGTGTTCCCCAATAAATTGGTATGATCGAAACTTATATTGGTGATAACACTTAACTCAGGTGTTATAACATTAGTAGAATCAAGTCTTCCGCCCAAACCTACCTCAACAATAGCTATATCAATTTCTTGGTCCGCAAAATAATTAAATGCCAATGCAACTGTCCATTCAAAAAAAGAAGGTGCTATTTTTTCAAACTTCTTTTTATGTTGCTCTACAAAATCGATCACATATTTTTGAGAGATCATTTTCCCATTGATACGAATGCGTTCACGGAAATCTTTTAAATGTGGTGAAGTATACAATCCAACTTTATACCCCGCCTCCTGTAACACTGCTGCCAACATATGAGAAGTAGACCCCTTTCCATTAGTACCTGCAACATGAATGGCTTTGAATCGCTGATAAGGATGTTTTAATTCATCCATCAACTTATGTGTATTATCCAGATCCGCTTTATATGCCGCCGCACCAATTCTGTGAAACATGGGAAGCTGTTCGAAAAGATAATTTAGAGTTTCTTTGTAAGTCATATCATTAAAAATTATTAACGTGCCTGTTTTCGGTTTCTCCCGATAGCTATCGGGACGTACTAACATGCTGCGGACGTTGTCATTTCGAGCGCCCGTCCGAACGACAGGGCGGGCAATCGAGAAATTAAAAAAGGCCGCCCTTTTGAGACAGCCTTCACTTTATAAAATCATTCTATTAGTATTTAGAGAATCCAACTCTGTCGGAGATCTTATGCTCGATCAACAAACCAACACATGCTGCATCAACCGGTTTACCTTTCGCAGAAGAGGCTTCACCTGCAGGAATCATAACTTCTATCAATAACTGGCGGGTACCCGCAGATTGAAATTCGAACTGCTGAGTGTTATCGTTTTTTGTGTTATCAAAAAGTTCTTCTCCTGTTTTAGCGTCAAAAATTTTAAAGTTAACAGCTGAACCTGCTGTTTCACAACAAACAGACATTCTATAGTCCATTCCTTTGTAAACAACTGCTCTTAACTTAGAAATAGTTCCCTGAGCAAACAATCCGCTTTTAGATTGAGAATTATACATGAACTCACGCTCATCATCTTTTGAGCCCTCCAGTATACAATATTTCTTATGGAACTGCCCACAAACACCTGCCTGAGCCAAAACTTTGGTGCCTAATGAAGACACAATAAGTACAGTAAGTATAGCTAATGCCTTTTTCATGATTATTTTGTTTGAGTAAATGTATTTCTAACTGCTTTTACCTTTTCTGATATTGTTTTGAATTGTGCAGCAGTCATTTCAATATTCGTGCCACCTCCTAAAACCTTAACTCCCTCTTTGCCTTTTGTTTCTGTAATCTCTGTTTCTTTCAGTTTGGCAAATTCATCTTTTAACCCGCTTAGTTCCTTTAAAGTTTCTGCAACACCTGCATCCGACTCATATTTTTTAAGGAAATCGATGATGTTATCCAAAGTAATCTTTTGATCAGCGATACGTTGAATACCAGGGCTGTTTGCTTCATATTTCACTAAATTACAAACTATGTATAAACTTTCAATGTATCCACCTGCCACAACAAGAGCAAGAGTATTTCCTTGTTTACTCTTTTGCATTTCCTCAAATGATCCATAATATAAATCATCTGTAATCATCGCAAGAGAATCTGAGTTACCTACGTTTTGCTCTAAGCGTTTTGCCATTGCAGGATCCACCGCGGTTGAAACTCCAATTTCATCTCCCAATTTCTTAACAACCACAAAATACTTAACTGCTTGCGGTCCCATTTCAAAAGTAGAACAGTAACTCAAATCGCAGCTATAAATACCAAAATTTAAGGCCTTTGATTTAGCGTCAGTATAGTTCTTACTATTTTCCGGTGGGTTTAGTACGGCAGTATTTTTGTTATTCTTACCACCAACCATTTTAATAAAAGTAAGCATCTCACCCGGGGAAGGAACCTGGAAAGAAAGCTCTCCTGTTTCAAGCCCGTTATCCACCACTGCGGAAGAATCAACTTTTGTTGTGTCTACAGTAATTTCTTCGCCGTCGGGATGATCTCCGCCGCAAGAAGTAAACATCATACTTGCCGTTAAAGGCACCGCAAATAAAGCAGTTTTTAAGGTTTTGTTCATATTAACTGGTTTTCCTGTTTATTTTTTGATTAGTTCTTTTACTAAATCAGCTGCTTCCTGCAACTGAATTGCAGAGTATACTTTTAAACCTGACTCATCAATAATTTTTTTCGCCTCTTCAGCATTTGTTCCTTGTAAACGCACAATAATCGGAACATTGATAGTTCCCATATTTTTGTATGCATCCACAATACCTTGAGCAACACGATCGCAACGAACAATACCACCGAATATATTAACCAAAATTGCTTTTACATTTGGATCTTTAAGAATGATGCGGAATGCCTTTTCAACACGTTCAGCATTTGCTGTACCACCTACATCAAGGAAGTTTGCAGGATCTCCTCCTGATAACTTAATGATATCCATAGTAGCCATTGCCAAACCTGCTCCGTTAACCATACAACCAACGTTACCGTCAAGCTTTACATAGTTAAGTTCAGCCAATCTTGCCTCCACTTCTGTTGGATCCTCTTCTGTAATATCACGCATTGCTTCATAATCCGGATGACGGTATAAACCGTTTCCATCAAATGTTACTTTAGCATCTACTGCAATAATTTTATCGTCAGATGTTTTGAACAAAGGATTGATTTCAAACATAGAAGCGTCAATAGAATCGTAAGCTTTGTACAATGAAGCAACAAATTTTGTCATGCCTTTAAAAGCTTCTCCGCTTAAACCTAGGTTAAAAGCTATTTTACGAGCCTGGAAAGCCTGAAGACCAACTTTTGGGTCGATTTCTTCTTTCCAGATTTTATCAGGATGATGTTCTGCAACTTCTTCAATATCCATTCCACCTTCTGTTGTGTACATAATGATGTTACGTCCGGTAGCGCGGTTTAATAACACGCTCATATAAAATTCTTTTGTTGGATTTGGACCCGGGTAATAAACATCCTGAGCAACCAATACTTTGCTAACTAATTTTCCTGCTGCACTGGTTTGTGGAGTGATCAAGTTCATTCCCAAAATAGCACCAGCTTTTTCTCTCACCTCATCAAGGTTTTTCGCAACTTTAACTCCGCCACCTTTTCCACGGCCACCGGCATGGATCTGCGCTTTAATTACTGCGAAATCGCTATTATAATCTGCTTTCAACTTCTTAGCTGCTTCTACAGCTTGTTCAACTGTTTCTGCAACAAATCCTTCCTGCACTGCAACTCCAAAACTTTTAAGTATTTGCTTTCCTTGATATTCGTGAATGTTCATATTCTATTACGTGTAGTTTTATAAATATTGACTTCAAAAGTAGCTTTTTTCTTTAGATTTTCAAGCATTAATCAAAAAAAATAGCTTTTTGAGCCAATTACGTATCTTGGTACGATTTTTAGCGTTAAACATGCCATAATTTTAATGAGAAAACTTCTTCCATATTTTTCTATTCTTCTCCTCCTTTGTAGTTTCACCTTAGCGGCTCAAAATAGCAGTATTGAAGTTGACAACACAATTCATGACTACGGAGACTTAGAAAATATTTTTACGCTTAAATCCGAATTTATTTTAACCAATAATGCAGAAAAAAACCTTTACTTTTTAAGGGCAGATGTAGACAAAGATATGAAAGTGCTGGTATATAAGAAAACTCTGAAACCCGGAGATACAACACATCTGGAGGCACTCTATCAACCTTCTTCTACAGGGAGATTTAAGCGTGAAATAAAGTTAATAACCAGTGCCGACGGAGAACCCTACATTCTTACCATCAAAGGAAACATCAAGAGTATAAAAAAGGATGATAAAACTGCTTGCTATTATTTTGGGAAACCAAACAAACCGAAAAACACTGGCGATATTGTAATTACTACACCTTTAAAGTTTGACCCAAAAGATCCGAATAAAGGAATTCAAATGCATGAAGAGGATACGATTGACATTCCGGTAGTAGTTGACACGATTATAACTCCAATTGAAACCGTTAACACTGAAAATTTGAACAGATCCCTTTATAAACCAAATAATATTGTTTTTGTAGTGGATGTTTCGGGTTCTATGAAAGATTCGAGTAAACTCCCATTGATGAAAAAATCGTTGTTGTTATTAATTGAAAATATGCGCGACATAGATAAAGTCACTTTTATCACTTACGCCGATTCAATTTTACTAAAGTGTGAAGCGGTGGAAGGCAGCGATAAAAAAATGTTATCGAAAACAGTGAATTCCTTAAAGGCAAACGGATACACCCGAGGCGCAAAAGCAGTTTTATTCGGACTGGAAACTGCAAAAAAGAATTACATCGAAGGCGGAAACAATCAGGTGTTTTTGGCAACCGACGGTAAATTTGCTTTTTATGAAACACATTACAAAATATGGCTAAGTAAATCTGAAGGAAAAAATATTGTATTATCTGTTGTGGCTTTGGGTAATGATAAAGATGCAATGACTAACTTAAAAGACATTGCCCGTTTTGGGAAAGGTTCATTTATCAGGATAAGAAATTTCGAAAACGACAAAGAAGCTTTGATAGAGGAAATAAAGTTGAGATCGAAAAGGAATTAGCCCAAAATCCCGGCACAGCATTTGAAATACGGTTTACATTATTACATTTGTAAAAAACAATAAAAAATAAACACATGAACAACATCGTTTTAATTTTTTCAATTGTTGCTTTAATAGCATCAACATCTTGTAAAAACAAAGAAAAGGCAGCATCTGCAAATTCTACAACAAGCTCAACCAATGCCACCTCTAACTCTAAAACCATGCAATCAGAAAAAAAATATCGTTTAGTGATCTCATACAACAGCATTGGAACAGGAATTGATCGTGATGCCTATGAAAAAATGGAAAAATTCGTAAAAGAACATCCAAACAAACCGGCTTACGATCGTTATACTTATGGGCGCGAAGGTGAAACGGACATTGCTTTTTTCTTAAAAGAGATAAAATCAGGAGATCAAGCCAAGTTTATAACAGATCTTAAAGCTGCTATCGGCAAAAGTGATAGAGTTAACTACAAAGAAAATGACAAAGCCTCAGGTCAATTGAGAAAAGAAATTGCAAATTAATTGGTAACTATCAGTATAGACTGTTAAAAACATTATTTAAATTAAATTATTGATTTACATGTAATTAATAGTAAAAAAAATCAATATTTCAGTTCAAAAACACTATAAACTGTTCATTTCTTACGATAAAAAATCGGCTATAATTGGCCGATTTTTTTTATTTTTGCACTCTCTTAACCAAACTACTTAACAATGAACGAATTAGGAATTAAACCAAAAAATTCAAGTATTGCCGATTTAGGACTTGCGAATGTGGCAATGGCTTACTGGAATTTACATCCATCTGAACTTGTAGAAGAAACCATAATGAGAGGCGAAGGTGTTTTAACTGATACCGGAGCTTTAGCAATAGATACAGGCGAATTTACCGGTCGTGCACCAAAAGATAAATTTGTTGTTTATGACGAAAGCACTAAAGATTATGTTTGGTGGGGAGATGTAAACAATCGTTTTGAAGCAGGCAATTTTGACATTCTTCACAACAGAATGCTTGCTTACTTAGCAGGTAAAGATATTTACGTTCGTGATTCTTATGCCTGTGCTGATCCAAAATACAGAATCAACATTCGTGTTGTAACTGAAACTCCATGGAGTAATCTTTTTGCAAACAACTTATTTCTTCGCCCTAAGCGCGAAGAGTTAGAGAACTTTCAGCATGAGTGGTTGATCATTAACGCTCCGGGTTTTAAAGCTGATCCAAAGATTGATGGAACACGTCAACATAACTTTGCCATCCTTAACTTCACTAAAAAAACAATTTTGATTGGTGGAACAGGTTACACAGGTGAGATTAAAAAAGCAATTTTCGCTGTATTAAATTATATACTTCCTCACGAAAAAGGGGTTCTTCCAATGCATTGTTCTGCAAACATTGGTAAAAACGGTGACACTGCAATTTTCTTCGGTTTATCCGGAACAGGTAAAACAACTTTATCTGCCGATCCTAACCGTAAATTAATTGGTGATGATGAGCACGGTTGGAGCGAGAGTTCTGTTTTCAATTTCGAAGGTGGATGTTATGCTAAATGTGTTGACTTATCTGCTGAAAAAGAGCCACAAATTTTCAACGCCATTAAATTCGGTTCTTTATTAGAGAACATCGAATTTTTTGATGGAACTACAACTGTTGATTATCATAACATATCAAAAACAGAAAATACCCGTGTAAGCTACCCTTCTAACTATATTGAAAATTCTGTTGACCCGGCAATCGGAGATATTCCAAAAAACATTTTCTTCTTAACATGTGATGCTTTTGGTGTGTTACCTCCAATTTCTAAGTTAACTCCGGCTCAGGCAATGTACCACTTCATCAGTGGTTATACAGCTAAGGTTGCAGGAACAGAAATGGGAATCACTGAACCAACTTTAACTTTCTCTGCTTGTTTCGGAAAAGTATTCCTTCCATTACACCCAACAAAATATGCTGAATTGTTAGGAGAAAAATTAAAAAAACATAAAGTAAACGTTTGGTTATTGAACACCGGATGGGTTGGTGGAAAATACGGTGTGGGAAGCAGAATTAAACTTTCTTACACACGTTCATTGATCACTGCTGCTCTTAATGGAGAATTAGATAATGTAGAATACGGAACAACTCCATATTTCAAATTACATTTCCCTAAAGCATGTGCGGGTGTTCCAAGTGAGATCCTTGAACCTAAAAATGCCTGGGCTGATAAGGCTTTATTTGATCAAACAGCACAAAGCCTTGCGGGTTCTTTCAATAAGAATTTTGAACAATATGCTTCAGCTGCAAACGCAGAGATCATGGCTGCTGCTCCAAAAGTGGAAGTAGTTGCCTGATCGATTCAAAAATATCTATTAAGAAACCCGATCATTGCATCGGGTTTTTTGTTGCCTGTTCTCGACTTCGCTCGAACTACCACAGTTTTATAAATAATAACGTAGTGTCATGTCGAGCGAAGTCGAGACGCTTATGTGTACTTATTTAAATCCGTCGAAAAAGCTCCTCACCATCCAATTCCTTTTTTGTACCTTTGCCCCCTCATGAGCGGAGCTGGAAAAAAAGTAGCATTTCATACATTAGGTTGCAAATTAAATTTTGCGGAGACCTCAACTATTGCAAGACTTTTTGAGAAAGAAGGTTTTGAGAAAGTTGATTTTTCTTCTCCCGCAGATGTGTATGTGATCAACACTTGTTCGGTTACCGAAAATGCAGATAAAGAATGTAAACAAATTGTTCGTTCTGCATTAAAGCATTCACCCGATGCATTTGTTGCTATTGTAGGTTGTTATGCTCAGTTGAAACCCGAAGAGATCGCTAAGATAGAAGGTGTGGATGTGGTGTTGGGTGCTTCCGAAAAATTCAAATTACTAAACTACATTAACAATTCTCAAAAAAACGCGACTGCAGAAATTCACAGTTGCGAAATAGATGATGTAACCAATTTTGTAAGCTCATTTTCTTATGGTGACAGAACCCGTTCCTTTTTAAAAGTACAGGATGGATGTGACTATACTTGTTCGTACTGCACCATTCCATTGGCACGCGGGGCAAGCAGAAGCGATACTATTTCGAACATTGTAAAGAATGCAACTGATATCGGTGAATCAGGAATTAAAGAAATAGTTTTAACCGGAGTGAATATTGGTGATTTTGGTTTAAATCAAAACACCAACGAACACGGAAGAAAACAGGAAACATTTTTTGATTTAGTTCAGGCATTAGATAAAGTAAACAACATTGAGCGCTTTAGAATTTCATCTATTGAACCTAATTTATTAAAAGACGAGATCATTGAATTTGTTTCCACTTCAAAAAGATTTGTTCCGCACTTTCACGTTCCACTGCAAAGCGGAAGCAATAAAATTTTGAACTTAATGCGTCGTCGTTATTTGCGAGAGTTATACGTTGACCGTGTTGCGAAAATAAAACAGGTGATGCCGCATGCTTGTATAGGTGTGGATGTAATTGTTGGTTTTCCGGGAGAAACAGAAGAAGATTTTTTAGAGACATACAATTTTCTGAACGAATTGAATATTTCTTACCTGCATGTATTCACTTACTCTGAGCGCGCAAATACAGATGCTGCAGGGATGACAGGAATTGTTCCGATCGCTGAAAGAAAACGCAGAAATAAAATGTTACGCATTTTATCTGCTAAAAAAACCCGTTCATTCTACGAAGAACATACAGGTGCAAACACAACTGTTTTAATGGAACACGAAAACCGCGACGGTGTGATGCATGGCTTAACTCCAAACTACATTAAAATAAAATTGCCTTTTAACGAAGCACTTTCAAATCAATTGATAGATGTTCAATTGGAAAGCATTGATGCAGATGGTAATTTTTTGGTGAAGGAGTTGAAGGTGATTACAGCATAGTGTTGCCCGCAGATTGTGCGGATAAGTGCAGATGTTAAAATCATATCCAAAATTTCCGCGCAAATCTGTGAGATCTGCGGGAACCATTTAAACAAAATCTACCCTCCTAAAATAATACTTGCAAGCATTGGCAATTTCTTATCCTTCTTCAGTTTCTGAACTCCAAAAGCAATCAACCACAGTACAAACAAATGCAACATAACAAGTGCGGCAAACTTTGGCAGAGTATAAGTTTCGAAGAACACATTAAATACATACACATTAAAAGTTGTGTGTAAAATATACATCAGCAAAGATGATTTTCCGTACACGCTTAAGAACCAAAGCAATTTATTATCTCTAACTCTGTATAAGGTTCCCAGAATCAAAAGTACCCCTCCCAAAAAAGCAGCGAAATACATTAATGTCGGAGGATAAAACAATTCGCTGTAGCCTTCTCTTTCCATTAGATGGGGATCAACTACAACCCATGAAACTATTCCGGCTACCATCAACAACATTCCACTAATACTAAAAATCCCGTTTGCCTTTCCAATTGGCAAAGCACAACGTATTCTCCCAATAAATGTTCCCAACAAGGAAACTCCCAACCAGGGAAATATTGGAAACCAGCCATCTACAAGATATTGTTTCCATACAATTGCGCCGGCATAACCTTTTTCTGGAAACTCTTTAAGCGCAGGCTCAATGGGCGCATCGATGTATCCAAATTTCGCCTGCATTATTGGGGCTATTGCAAACAAAGCAACCAAAACTATAACTTGTATTATCCTGTTCAGATCTGAAAATAATTTCGCAAGCGGCAATGAAAGTCCAATCACATACAATACATCAAAGGTTACAAAAGGAACTGCTCCCCAACACAACATATCAATACAGGCAGCAATACAAATAATAGCAATTCCCCGTTTCAAAAAATAAGAAAGCGGATAGGTTTTATAAAAAGTAGTGAAACTCACCATTAAACCTGCCAAAAAAACAAAGGTAGGTGCGGCAAAACTTCCATAGATCCTAAACCAGTATGGATGCGGTTCCTGGTAAGTGTGTGCCGACATATTAGCCGCAACCATAGTAAAAATGGCCAAGCCGCGCAGAATATCTATGGTATTATCCCTTTGCTTCATAATTTGTACGGCAGCAAAAGTAACTGAAAATTGTTCAAATTGGTTAATAACTCCAATCCTTTTCGTTTTTAAATTTCTTCAAAAAAAACGAACTTCGCATACTTATGCTTAGTATAGACCCATCAGCAATTCCGGTTCAGCAATTACACGCTTATTTATTAGGTGCTGTAGGTCCGCGCCCTATTGCTTTTGCAAGTACTATGGATAAAGACGGAAACCCGAATCTGGCTCCTTTCAGTTTTTTTAATGTATTTTCTTCCAAACCACCATTATTGATCTTTTCTCCCAACAGAAGTGGAAAAACAGGTGATACAAAGCATACACACGAAAACGTAAAAGAAGTTCCGGAAGTGGTGATCAACGTTGTGAGTTATAACATGGTTCATCAGATGTCATTAACCAGTAGTCCTTATGCTAAAGGAGTTGATGAATTTGTAAAATCAGGATTCACAAAGCTTGCCTCGGAAATGGTTCGTCCTTTCAGAGTAGCGGAATCTCCGGTTCAACTGGAATGCAAAGTATTGGAAGTAAAAGAACTTGGAACAACGGGTGGTGCAGGAAACCTCATCATTTGTGAAGTTTTAAAAATGCATATCAGCAAAGAAATCCTGAATGAAAAAGGAATTATAGATCAACACAAAATTGACCTTGTTGCTCGTATGGGCGGAAACTGGTATTGCAGAGCACATGGAAATGCTTTGTTTGAATTAGAAAAACCGGTAACTACTTTAGGTTTGGGTGTTGATGTATTACCCGAAACAATTCGTCACAGTAAAGTGCTTACAGGCAACAATCTCGGACAATTAGGGAATTTAGAAGTAATGCCAACAACTCAGGAAGTGGAAGCGTTTAAACAATCGAATTGTAAATTCGGAACTGAAACAGAATTACACACTAAAATAAAAGAACTGCTGGATACACAACAGGTAAAAGAAGCCTGGCTAACAATGCTATCCAGCCTTAATTAAGTAAACACAATCAACAAGCTCAGTGTGACAAGAATAAATAACAGTAAAATAAATACCAATAGGCAACAGAGTAGCCAAATACTAATAGTAAACAAATAAAATAAATATATCATGGAAATAACAGGAATCCTAAAACTAAAGTACGACACACAACAGGTTAGTGACAAATTCAAAAAACGTGATTTCGTTTTAACTATTGAGCCTACATCCCCTTATCCACAGCATGTAACAATGCAGTTAACGCAAGATAAAGTTTCTTTGATCGACAACTTTAATGTTGGAGAAGAAATGAAAGTATCTTTCAACTTACGTGGAAGAGAGTGGAACAGCCCACAAGGTGAAACAAAATATTTCAACACTATTGATGCATGGAGAGTTGAGAAAGCAAGTGCTGCACAAAGCAATCCAGCAGCTAATAATGTGTCTAATTCTGCTCCTCAAAACACATCTTCTGCACCTGTATTTAATAGCAGTGCAGCTGATGATGATTTACCATTTTAATGAGTCATAATTGATTTTTTAGAAGCCTGATAAATAGTACATTTGTCAGGCTTTTTTATTAGAAACCAAAAAAATTTAACCACATAGATACATAGGAAAATTGATAGGATTAATAGAGTAAGTTTTTTTATAGAACTTTGTTTACACATAGAACCTATGTGATAAGCTAAGTTTCTTTTTAAAATCTTTAAAAACACAAAACTCTATGTGCCTGTGTGTTTAAAAAATTGTTTAGTATAAAATATCTATGATGTCAAAAATATTATTGATCTACACAGGTGGAACCATTGGTATGATGCAAGACTCAAAAACAGGTGCATTAAAGCCATTTGATTTTAGATTTCTTACCAAGGAGGTTCCTGAGTTACAACGATTGAACATAAAACTAGAGACCGCTTCTTTCAAAAAACCTATTGACAGCAGTAATATGCACCCGAAAATATGGGTGGAGTTAATTAACATCATTGAAAAAAATTATGCAAAATACGATGGTTTTGTAATTCTGCATGGTTCAGATACTATGTCGTATACAGCTTCTGCACTTAGCTTTATGCTTGAGAATTTAGCCAAACCGGTTATTCTTACCGGGTCGCAATTACCAATAGGAATTATCAGAACAGACGGAAAAGAAAATCTAATCACAGCCATTGAAATTGCAGCGGCGCAAAAAAACGGGAAGCCAATTGTTCCCGAAGTTGCTATTTATTTTGAATATGAGTTATACAGAGGTAATCGCACATTAAAATATAACTCAGCGCACTTCGATGCATTCAAATCACCCAATTATCCTGTGCTTGCAGAAGCGGGAGTGAATATTGTTTACAAAGAAAATTACATTCAAAAAGCGAGCACCAAAAAAATCCAAATACATAAGGAACTTGATAACGATATTGCAGTTATTCATTTGTTTCCGGGAATCAGTAAAAAAATAACTTCCTCCATTTTAAACACACCAGGCATCAAAGCTGTGGTGTTACAAACTTTCGGATCTGGTAACGCTCCAACTGAAAAATGGTTTATTGATGAATTGAAAGCCGCAATTGACAGGGGAACTATTGTCTACAATGTAACACAATGCCTGGAAGGAAGAGTGATTCAGGGGAAATACGAAACCAGTTCTGAGCTTCAGAAAATTGGAGTAATTGGAGGAGATGACATTACTATTGAAGCAGCTATTACAAAACTTATGTTTGTGCTGGGTAAAAAATTACCCCTCGAAAAAACCAGGAAATTATTACAGCAAAACCTCCGTGGTGAAATAAGTGTTTAAAACCCTGCTAACCTCAAAACCGGTGAAAAAAGGTTTAAATAAAACAATTCTATTTGTACCCGACTGTTTCGTTTTAGTTCTCAAAGCTTCTTTTACCTTTTAAACGTTAACTCAGTATTTCTTCAAATACCTGTGTATCAATATGTTTATATCAATAAAATAAGCTGATTACCCCTGCTTTTATTTGGTAAAATACGGAGTTAAACTTACATTTATCCCTTTTTCTAAAACCTGAAAATTAAGTATTTACGAAATAAGCAAACAGATTTTTCATGAAGAAGCTCATCGCACTTTTATTAACATTCTACACTTTCCAAACCTTCGCTCAAAAGGGAGATTACAAAAAATATTATGAAGAAGGTACGCAACATTTAGACGATGGTAATCATTTAGCAGCCCTTCAAAGTTTTCAAAAAGCTTATAAAATAGATTCAACCAATGGAAATATCAATTTTCAAATTGGATACTGTTATTTAAAGCATCCATCATACAAACACCTTGCTGAAGAGTATTTAGAAAGAGCTATCAAACAGGCGTCAAAAAAATATGACCCTAATAACTTTATGGAAAAAAATGCTCCCCTGCAAGCATATCTTTGGTTAGGAGAAGCATATCACTTAGATTATAAATTTGATGAAGCAGAAAAATTGCTTAAATTATATGAAGAAAAAGCGGATGTAAGCCATAAAGACAAAGAAGAGTATGCAGAAGTAGAACGCTTGAGAAGAATCAATAAAACTGCAAAAGCCCAATATGCGAAGCCGGCAAAAATTAAAACAGAGAATTTAGGTGACAGCATCAATTCAGAATTTCCGGATTTTTCTCCTGTATTATCAGCTGATGAAAGAGTTTTGATTTTTACCTATAGAGGAAAAAGAGGAACCGGTGGCGAAATGAACGTTACTCCTGATGGGCAATATTTTGAAGATATTTTTGTTTCTTACAAAAAATATGACGGAAGCTGGACTGAAGCAAAATCTATTGGGCCATTTGTAAACACCATGTCACACGAGGCCTCGGTAAGTGTTACTCCTGACGGACAAACACTTATTTTGTACAAAGATGATAACGGAGATGGAAATCTTTATTACTCAAGCTGGTCGGGTAGTGAGTGGGGAACACCTACAAAATTTGGAGATGAGATAAATACAAAATATTGGGAAACACATGCATGCTTTAATGTTACTAAGGATATTCTTTATTTTGTAAGCGACAGACCGGGTGGATTTGGAGGAAGAGATATTTATCGTTCAAAAAAACTACCTAATGGTAAATGGGGAAAACCAACTAACCTGGGACCAACCATTAATACTGCTTACGATGAAGATGCTCCATACTTACACGCTAATGGCAACGACTTTTATTTTGCTTCACAGGATCACGGAACTATGGGTGGTTTCGATATTTTCAAATCGAATATTATTTTAGGTACCGACAGTTTTACAAAACCGGTGGCTATGCCCTATCCTATCAATACTCCGGATGACGATGTTTTCTTTGTTGTGTCTGCAGATAACCGAAGAGCTTATTACGCTTCATCTCACGAAGATAAAACCGGACATGGAGAAAAAGATATTTACAAAATTTTTATGCCCGATCCTGAAGAACCGCCATTGGTTCTTTTCTTAGGTCAAATTTTACCTGCTCTTTGTGATATTATACCTCCAGGTCTGGAAGTTCAGGTAACAGATGTTGAGTCGAATGACCTTGTTGGAATATATCGCCCTCAACCTAATACCGGTTCTTATACATTGATTTTGTTTCCCGGAAAAAAATACAACTTCTCTTATATGTTGGATGGAAAAGAAATTCACAACGACAAAATAGAGACAAGCGACAGTCAGGTGTATCAGGAAATAAAACGAGAAGTGCAGTTAAAACCTATTATACTCGACCCTACTTCTAATCAACAAGTGCCCTGCGTTGTTGCTAAATTGGACGTGAAAGTTTATGACAATAAAACAAACAAACAACTTGTGCCAAACGCTGCTGTTGTATTGATCGACCGTATTGGCAGAAAAGTAAAGGCATACGCAAATGAGAAAGGGATTGTAGATCCTATTACCATTCGTATAGATGATGAATTCTCATTAACAGCTTCGAGTGGGGAAAAAACATGTACTGTTGTTAAATTTAATACTGCAGGTATTCCGGAAAATGCAACCATTGTAAAAGAACTTTATATGGATGGAACAGATATTGTTGCTGTTAATGAACCTGATGCGGGTTTAAAATCCCTTCCAACTTATAAATTCTATTTCAAGTACAATAAAAATGAAATTGATGTTAACGATGCTGAATTCAAAGCCTTCATTTCAAAAGTAGGACAGTATGGTGCTGATAAAAAGAAACTGGACATAACTATTGCATCCAGTGCTTCTGAAGTGCCTACCAAAACATTTGGCAACAACAAAAAACTGGCAGCATCAAGAGCAAAGGTTTCTAAAGAGAAAGTGATGAGTGCATTAAAAACTGCAAACTTTGATACTAAAAAAATTCGTACAAAAGAAAAAGCTGAAGTGAACGGACCACAATACAATGGTGACTATTTAGAGAAAATGGCTGAGTACGAAAAGTACCAGTATGTGGAGATTAGTGTGAAGTAAAAATAAATTTTGTATTAGAATTAATCAAGAAAATAGTAAAACACAAACGCCAAGACAGTGAGTCTTGGCGTTTGTGTTTCTTATCCCGTCCATTTAAAAAGCCGAACAGCACCTCGAACATGCTGGCATCAACCCACCTGCTTTCATCAAGTCTTTACGAAACTGTCCAAGTACTTCCGAATTCCAGATCTCCTTTAAATTATTTTGATACAGGTTTCCTACTGTGAGATTATAACATCTTCCGTGAGCGGGAATTACCGAGCCATCCGACTTGATCATGATATTTGAGAATACATCATTACAACGCTTTCCAATTAACTTTTCAGGCTCAAGGTAAAATTGTTCCAGAGCTTCAGAGCTTTTTATTTCAGGAGAAAAAGTAACGGGGAATTTATAAGTTGATTTTTTTATGCTATCAATCTGTACCCATAGTTCCTCCAGATTAGTCGTCTCCACTTGCGTTTCTGCTATATTCGAAACAGTTGCGGGGTAAGCATGTCCCCATTGGCTATTATGAAAAGAAGCAACAGGTTCAGGAGTAAAATTAGTATGCATAAAACCCAACTGCTTCAATGGGTACTTAGCGAAAAAATCAACAAAGCTTTTCAAATGTTCTGTATTCCATTCGGTAATTACACAAAAAACAGAAATAGAAGGCCGCTTAGCTTGAGTCAATAAAACTTCTATTCCTTCCATCGCCCTTTGAAAAGAGGATTTATGTCCGCGAATAAAATTATGGACTTCCTCCGGACCATCGAGAGAGAGCATAATGTCATTTAAACCAACGTCACAAAGATCAATGGCATGCTTCTTTAAATTCAATGCATTGGTGGTAACAGAGGTGTATAATCCTTTCTTTGTAGCATATGCAATAGACTCAACTAAATGAGGGTAGATCAAAGGCTCGGTAAATGCATAGCCCATTTTTGTTTTGGGAAAATAAAGCGCTGCCTGATCATAAATTTTTCGGATCAGTTCCAAAGGCATATCACGCGGTTCGGTTCCAACAAGGTTGGTTGCAAAATTAGTTTCATTACTTTGAGTGCCTACATCGCACATTTTACAATGCAGGTTACAAAGGTTGTTTACTCCCAAAACTAACCATTGAGGTGCATAAAATAACTTCTGAGGGAAGAAGATAGCATTAGCGCTTTTTATTTTATTGGTAATTTTCAATCAGAAGGAGTTTTGACATGCTAATGTATTAAAAATAACGGGAAAAGAATTCCGCTCCCAACATTTAAGACAACATAGAATAAGTCACCCAACTTCCTACATAAGCAAGCACACTCATATAAGCAAACTGAATAGAAGCCCATTTGTAAGATTTTGTTTCTCGGTAGGTAACAGCAAGTGTACTCATACACTGCATGGCAAAGGCGTAAAAGATCATTAAACTCCAACACACTGCTTCATCGTAACGTTTTTTTCCTGTATCCGGATTTATTTCCATTTTCATTTTATCACGGATCTTCATGGTGTTTTCTTCATCACCCGAACTGTAAATAGTAGCCATTGTTCCCACGAAAACTTCTCTTGCAGCAAGTGATGTAATAAGTGAAATGCCAATCTTCCAATCAAATCCCAAAGGTCTTATTGCCGGTTCTATTTTTCTACCAATCCAGCCAACATAAGATGCTTCCAGTTTTTCAGAAGCGATAAGCGTTTCTACTTCCTTCTTGCCTGCATCATCAGAAGTTTTCAATTGCTCGCTGTATTTCGTTTCAATATTTTTAAACGTATCTCCCGGTCCGTATGAACTCAAGAGCCACAATACAATAGACACCGCAATGATTATTTTTCCGGCATCAAACAAAAACACCTTCACTTTATTATACATCGTAATTCCAACAGTTCTTACTTGTGGCATACGATAAATTGGCAACTCCATAATAAAGAACGAACGCTCCTTAGCTTTCAAAATAAATTTCATCACCAATGCAACGAGTAGTGCCATTACAAAACCAAGCATGTACATGATAAAAAGATATAAACCCTTCTTATTAAAAAAACCATCGCCTTCCGAATCAGGAACCAACAAAGAAATAAGCAAAGTATAAACTGGCAAACGCGCTGAACAACTCATTAATGGTGTAATCATAATAGTTATGATTCTTTCCTTTGCATTGCTGATAGTTCTTGTTCCCATAATAGCAGGAACGGCGCATGCTACTCCACTTATTAAAGGAATAACGGAGCGACCATTTAAACCAACCTGTCTCATTAGTTTATCCATCATAAAACTCACACGCGCCATGTATCCACTGTCTTCTAGCAAACTAATAAATCCAAACAACAAAGCTATTTGCGGAACAAATACCACTACCCCACTCAACCCTGCCAAAATTCCTTTTACCAACAGATCATTAAAAAAACCATCCGGTAATATTCCTGATACGCTGCTACCCATC
This sequence comes from Bacteroidota bacterium, assembly GCA_030684395.1. Lineage (GTDB taxonomy): Bacteria > Bacteroidota > Bacteroidia > B-17B0 > Aurantibacillaceae > JADJDM01. The sequence goes on from JAUXTT010000011.1 coordinate 181,919, forward strand.
CATGCAAACAAGTCTTCGATCCATGTCATTGGATACTCCGCAATAAAAAAGATACTTTGAAAAACAATAAATAAAACACCCAGAAAAATAAGTAAACCCAAAAAGGGATGCGTAATTACTTTATCAATAGTGTCACTACGCTCTATTACTTTTGCTTTCCCTTCGTACCGGACGCAAGATGTTATGATGCCTTTTATTTTATCGTAACGTAATAATGTATCGCGCGCTTCTATTTTTAATATTCTCTTTTCTATTAGTTTATTATTCTCAGCATCGATCTGCATTTTGATATGATCAGAATAACTTATAGATTCAGAAAAATCACTGCTCAATTGTTTTACATCAATAAATTTTTTGATCGGGTTTTGTACCGAAGCAATTTTTTCTTTTAGCTGATTTATTCCCTCATTTTTTCTGGAGTTTACCTGCACAACCGGTATTCCCAATTCTTCTGAAAGTTTTTCTTCATTAATGATCACACCATTCTTAAGAGCTTCATCCGCCATGTTCAATACCAGCACAACAGGTAATTGTAAATCGATGAGCTGGCTGATCAGCAATAAATTTCTTTTCAAATTGGTTGAATCAGCAACAGCTACTATCACATCAGGGAAGTCAATTCCCTTATTGTCAAATAATACTTCGGAAGTTACTTTTTCATCCAGTGATTTTGGATATAAACTGTAGGTTCCCGGCAAATCAATTACTCTGTAAGATGTAAAAGACTCTCCTTTTGTTATCCTAAAAAAACCTGATTTTTTATCTACGGTAACTCCGGGAAAATTTCCTGTTTTTTGATTTAAGCCGGTAAGCGAATTAAATAAGGTAGACTTACCCGAATTGGGATTTCCAACAAGAGCAATCGTTTTTAAACTTGTTTGGGAATTATTTGGATGTGAAAAATTAGTCAAAATCTACAATTACAGTTGCCGCTTCGGCTTTGCGCAAACTTAATAAATATCCTGCAACTTCAATAGCCATAGGACAACCCAATGGAGCATTTTTTTTCAGGATCACTTCTTCGCCGGGTAAACAACCCATTTCGAGCAATTTAAGCGAAAGCTCTTCATCCGTAAAGCTTACGATTCTTGCATGTTCTCCGGGTTTAAGTTCTGCCAGCGTTTTCATTCCCACGAATTTACGGGCTTTCGGGGAGCTTTGTAATACCTTGTTTGAGGTATTTTCTCATCTTTAGCTAAACGGTTCTATATCTCGTAAGTTTGTAAAAAAAGATCAAGAGCAATACAAGTTCCATCACTTTTATCATCCGAACCAACCTGAAAATAAATGGTCATATTGGATCCGAAAAACGCATTTATAACTGAATGTGACCTTTTACCCTTCACAAACATTTTATAAAATTCACGAAAGGTTGATGAATTCTGTGGCCCAATGAATACCTGATCAATGGTTTCATATTCATCTTCAGAATCTTTCAATTTTAACTGTTTGAGTTCATACTGTTGATATACAGCAAGCTCAGCAATAGACTCTTCTTTGTTCATTTTCGGTGTTTTTAAATTTAATTGTTAAGCGGCATTAATTTAAAAACAGGAATAAACGTGACCTTATTTATCAATCTGAAGTTTAAGATCTAATTCAATCTCCGATTGAAAAGAGATCTTGTCCTTTATTTCCAACTTTTGTGTTGCGATTTTAAAACCAAACAATTCCACATCCATAGTATAATTACCCGGAGGTAAGATCATTACATATTTACCGGTATTTGCATTTGGCAAATAAGTTCCAACCATTTCTTTTGTTTTGTTATTGGTTACAGTCATCATTACATCAGGGTAATTGATCTGCGAACCATCTTCAGACAATACATTTCCTTTTAGTACAGATAATTCAGGTTCCACTTCATTAAAGATAACGCGGTAAATATCGTGATCACCCAATCCGCCATCTCTTATTGCAGAAATATATCCGTAACGCTCATTTTTAGAAGAACGAAAATTCATATCATCACCAGTTGTATTTACAGGATATCCAATGTTTTTTGCATTCTCCCATTTCTGAGTTTCTTCATCCATGTTCACTTTAAAAATATCGTACCCACCCATAGAAGTGTGCCCTTTGCTACTGAAAAACAGTGTTTTTCCGTCTCTGGAAATATTCGGAAAATCTTCATCGTAAGGTGTGTTTACTGTTGGACCAAGATTGGTTGGTAAACTCCAGGTTCCGTTTGGTTGTTTACGGCTCAAATAAATATCAATACCTCCCAAACCACCTGCTCTGTTACTTGCAAAATAAATCATATCTCCTTCTGCGGTTAGAGAAGCGGCAATTTCATCAGATGGCGAATTGATGTTTTTATCCAATAAAACAGGTTTCTTAAAATTCCCGTTCTCGTCCTTATCCGAAATATAAATGTTTCCTGCACCTTTCTGGTCTTTCATATACAACAACATGGTTCTGCCATTTGCGCTTAAACCAATACACTCTTCGCCTGTATTGCCTTTACAAATAGGTGTTCCAATCAAATACGCTTTTTGATAATCGCCCTCTGTTACTTCCGACACATAAACTGAGTTTTTATACTCTCCATTTTCTTCTTTGAACGAACTTTTTTCAGGACGGTTAGTATTAAAAATAACGAAAGACTCATCTGAAGGGATAAAAGGATAACTATCACCATACTCAGAGTTGACAGATGCACCAAGGTTTTCAAACTTTACATCAGCAGGAAACTTAATTAACTCCTTAGCATTATGGCAATATTGAATCTGATGATCTACATCTTTCAGGTTTTCAGCAGTTCCTTTTGCAGTTGTTTTAAATTTATTGAAACTGGTGATAGCGTCATCAAAACGATTTGCATAATGGTAAGCTCTTCCTAAAAGGTATTCTGTATTTGGATCGTGTTTATCGTGACGTGAAATTTTTTCAAGATAAGGGATTGCTTTTGTTTTGTTCCCATTGATGTTCAGGTAACAAACCGCCACATTATATGCAAATTTGTCGTTTTTAGGTTCAGTTGTGTACAGTCCCAAAAAATCGTCCAACGCTTCTTCATAATTTCCTGAAGCCATCTTTTTTTCCGCTTCCTTTGGATCCACCTTTTTAAAGACACCATCATCTTCCTGAGCATTGATCAGAAAAGAAGATCCAATAAATAAAGCTGTAAATAAAATAACTATGTTCTTTTGCATAAAATAATATTTGGAAGTCGAATGAATCAAAATTAAGCCAAAAAATGATAAACCAAAAAAAAAGATGAGAAATAGCAGAAAACTTAATCTATTACCATGCCTTTATGGTATTTTTCCTTTTTTGTGGTTTTCCCATTTGTATCATAATAAATCCATTGCCCTTCCTTTGTGTAATCTCCTTCTAAAAACAGCATACTTCCTTCCTCCTTCAGTTTACCATCTTCATAATACTCCTTATGGGTGTACAATCTCTTTTTTTTGTCTACAATTTCGAAAATAATCAAAGGTGTACCGTTGTCCTTGTAAGAATTACGTCTGAACAGATATTCGTTGTTTTTTTCGTTTTCTTCGGCATATGAAATAACTCCATTCTCATAATAATCGGTTTGTTTTTGAATATTAGACTCATAATAAATCATTTCCGACTTTATTTTGCTATCCTGATAATAACAAACCATTTCGCAATGTTTCATATCGGTAATACGGAAAGAGCGTTCCATTACACCGTTCGGGTAAAAATTCTTAAATGCCTTTAATTGCCCGTCCTGATAAAACCCTTTGTGTAAAACACTTCCATCGGTATAAAAGTCTTCCATCCATCCCTGCACATTATATCCTTTTTTTCCGAAACGAACAGAGTCCCCGCCAATATTAAAAATCAGCTTATCATAGATTTGAATCCCATACTCAGGATCAATAACTTCTGTAGGGGCGTATCGCTTCAAAGCAGGTACCTGATCAGTAAAGTTCTGAGGCGTTTGTGCAATAGAAATTAAATTAACTACAGAAAATATGAGTAATACTAAAAATCGCAAGGTCTAAAAATTTAACAGTCTAAATGTATCAATTATTTCGTTTAAGGCAAACCATATGCCATTACGAAAAATAAGAAATAAACTACCTTAACTAAATTAGTGGATTCCCATTTCAGCCAAATACCTTTCAGCATCCAAGGCGCCCATGCAACCACTACCGGCAGCCGTTACAGCCTGACGATACACCTTGTCCTGTGCATCTCCCACTGCAAAAACTCCTTTTATATTGGTTTTACTGGTTCCGGGAATAGCCTGAATGTATCCCTGATCGTCCATTGTTATCCAGTTTTTGAAGATTTGTGTATTAGGAGTATGTCCGATAGCTACAAAAAAACCATGCACATCAATTTTGCGATCTGCACCCGTTTTATGATTAGTAATAATTGCCCCGTTCACACCCTTATCGTCTCCAACAATCTCCTTTGTTTCAGAATCCCAAAGAATTTCAATATTGGGAGTGTTTAATACACGTTCCTGCATTGCTTTACTTGCACGCATTTCACTACGGCGAACGATCATATATACTTTTGTACAAAGTTTAGCTAAATAAGTAGCTTCCTCGGCAGCAGTATCACCCGCCCCAACAATAGCAACATCTTTTCCTTTAAAGAAAAATCCATCACATACCGCACAAGCGGAAACACCAAAACCGTTGAATTTTTGCTCGCTTTCTAACCCTAACCATTTAGCGGATGCACCTGTAGAAATAATTACAGTATTTGCATGAATTTCTGTTGTTTCATCAACCCATACTTTATGCACAGGACCGGTGAAATCAACTTTGCTTACATATCCAAAACGAATATCAGTTCCAAAACGTTCAGCCTGGGCCTTAAAATCTTCCATCATTTCGGGTCCCTGAACTCCTTTTGGGTAACCCGGGTAATTTTCTACTTCTGTTGTGATAGTAAGCTGCCCACCCGGTTGCATACCGGTATATAATAGTGGTTTTAAACCTGCACGTGCAGCATAAATTGCAGCTGTATATCCTGCAGGGCCCGAACCAATAATCAAACAATTAACTTTTTCTATAGTGCTCATAAACTTCTCCTTATTTTTAAAGGTGCGAAGTTAAGGTGTTTATGAGATGGAAATATTAAAAGATATTAAAAGGTTGTTTACAAATCAGCGATTATTTGTTTTCGCCCACCCTTGAACCATATGGTTGCGAACTACTGCCGGTTTGAACAGGAGAAGAACCTGAATTTATAGCTGCCGCTGCTTTTTTCTTTCCTCTGCTCCTGTAATAAAAATAAATGAGTAATGCGCTTCCGATAATAATACCACTCATTAACGGACGGTATGTAAACCAGGCAATTGCAATAATTAATGCACTAATTGGAAGAGCCAGGGCAAAACTGATAATTCCAACACCCATGCTAATCATGCTTCCTACAAAAGGAATAATATTTCCCATCGCAATTAATGGTTTAAAGATTCCACGGAAGCCAAAAAACATCATGAAAAATCCTAACCAACGAAGTAACCATGTTTTGAACTTATTTCCTTCAATAGCTTTCTTAAACATATTTTCGGCAGAAGAAGTTCCTTCCTTTAAAAGCAACACTGTTTCATCATTAGAAGCTATATATTCTTCAAAAGTATTTCCAATTTGTTTGGCAACAATACTTACATTTTTAGGGTATACTGCCTGATAAGAAATGCGAACATCACCAACCTCAGGGTTGCTAAGATTTTTACTGCCCATATAAATGGAGCCGGCACTGAGCATTGCATTTTTCAATTTAGTTGTATCTATTATTTTTACGGGTAATTTCTCAGAAGTAGAGATTCTGCCTAAAAGATCTTCGTTTAGTGAAAATGCTCCAAAACTAACATGAGCAGCCAGTTTGGTTTTATCTTCATATGCATATGGAACTATGTTAATATGCCCTTCCTTTATCTTAAAATTATCAGAAGAAACCGGAGAACTCCCCCACTCCTTTACATAAGTGTACTCCGTTTTTGTATCTGAGCTACCACCCAAATTATTTTTTGTACTGCTACTTGTTTTTTCTTTCCATTGAAAAACTTCTACATCACGTATTAATTTCAGGGCGTTTACCTTTACATCAAACTCTTCATCCACAACAGTATCTTTAGTTGTGGCTAGTGAACTTACATGAACCAGTTTCCCTTCATTTGTCGGATCAACTTTATTTGCAGCAACACTAACTACCGAACCCGATCCTTCTTCCAAAGCTCTTGCTACATGTACAGCCCTACCTTCGTTAGTCCACAATAAATAAATAGAACCCACTATTAACAGGATTCCAAAAATGATTCCTTTAAAGGATCCTCCTATATTGCTTAATCCGCTTTTGTGCGATACTTCAGTAAATTTATCCATGTTTTGATTTTTGTTCAACGAATATAACAATTCTAAAAGAATGTTAAAACCGACGAGTGGGCAATATTTAAGGATAGGAAACTTTAAAACCACAAAAAGTTTCCGTAGTTTTGCCCCGAAATTTTATAGGAATGATTATGCAGAAACTATTTAGCCTTTTACTTCTAACCTTTTTCACTACGTGTATAGTGGCGCAAGAAAAAGTAACTCTCAGCGGTTATGTTAAAGACGGAGGAAACGGGGAGTCGCTTATTGGGGCTAACATATATAAACAAGGGACTACAATTGGAACCAGCTCAAATGCTTATGGTTTTTACTCCATTAGCCTTCCAAAAGGCAAAAACACAATAGTCTTTTCCTATATCGGCTATCAGCAAATCACTAAAGAACTGGATCTACAGGAAAAAACTTCATTGGATATTGAATTACTGGAAGACGAAAAAACTACGCTGAGTGAAGTAACCGTTTCAGCAGAAAAGGAAAATACAAATGTGAAAGGGATGGAAATGAGTGTGAATAAACTTGACATTAAACAGATCGCAAAAATACCGGCGCTCTTAGGTGAAGTTGATATAGTGCGGGGAATTCAAATGTTACCTGGTGTTACTTCAGTTGGTGAAGGCAGTGGTGGTTTTAATGTACGTGGTGGAAACATTGATGGAAACTTAATTCTATTGGACGAAGCCCCTGTATTTAATTCATCACATTTATTCGGATTCTTTTCTGTTTTTAATCCCGATGCGGTAAAAGATGTGAAATTATACAAAGGTGGGATTCCTGCGCAATATGGAGGGAGAATTTCTTCTTTACTTGACATTCGCATGAAGGAAGGAAACAATAAAAAATTTGAATTTAATGGTGGTATAGGAACAATTTTCAGTCGCTTTTCCATTGAAGGTCCTATAAAAAAAAACAAGGCTTCTTTTATTTTAGCAGGAAGAAGAAGTTATATTGATGTACTCGCTAAACCTGTTATCAAAAAACGACTTCCTGATTTAAAAGATGTAAAATTTTATTTCTATGATCTTACCGGAAAAGTAAACTGGAGGATCAATAAAAAAAATCAGGTATTCTTAAGTGGTTATTTAGGTCAGGATGTTTTTGGAGCAGGTTTCCGTTTCGATTGGGGGAATGCAACGGCTACTGCAAGGTGGAATCATATTTTCGGAGAAAAGCTTTTTCTTAATTCAACTTTTTACTATAGTAATTACAATTACTTTATTGGTTTTAAAAACGAAAACGATGCTACTGCTTTCGATTGGAGCTCAAACATTATTAATTATAGCGTTAAACCAGAATTCACTTATTACATGAACCAAAATAATACCATGCACTTTGGCGGACAAGTGATCTATTACAACTTTAAACCCGGCAAAGCAGTTGTTACACAAGCAAGTGGAGAAAAATCGGATTTTGGTTTAGACAATAAGTATGGCGTGGAAAGTGCCGTATATTTTGACAACGAGCAAAAATTCGGGAAACGTTTTTCAATGCAATATGGATTGCGATACAGCATGTTCAACTACATAGGTTCTGGAACTTCTTACACTTATTATGATACGATTCCGAATTACAGAAAACGTTTGAAGGATGAAAAAACATTCGGAGACTGGGAAACCATTAAACAATACGGAAATTTTGAACCGCGTCTTTCTATGAAATATGAATTAACGGATGAAAGCTCTGTTAAAGTAAGTTACAATCGGATGGCTCAATACTTACACTTAGTTTCTAATACAGCTGCAGCAACACCTTTAGACATCTGGACTCCTGCTACCAACAATATTCTTCCACAACTTTCTGATCAGATAGCCTTAGGTTACTTCAGAAATTTTAAAGAAAATATGTACGAAACTTCTGTGGAGATCTATTACAAAGACATGCAGAATCAATTGGACTATATTGATAATTCTAATTTATTATTGAACAAATACATTGAAGCGGATCTTTTACAAGGAAGAGGTCGTGCCTATGGTTTAGAATTATTCATTAAAAAGAACAAAGGAAAACTCACAGGCTGGATCAGCTACACATTAGCTCGCACTGAAAGAAAAGTTCCGGGACTAAGCAAAGGTGAATGGTATTTTTCACGTTACGATCGTCCTCACAATTTGAATGTAACCGCATCTTATGAATTAAACAAACGCTGGTCATTCGGAAGTAACTTTGTACTGATGAGTGGAACGCCGGCTACTTTCCCAAATGTAAAATATGAAGTACAAGGCTATACCGTAACGGATAACACAACAGAAAAGCGTAACAGCTTCCGTAACACGTTATACCATCGTTTGGATATTTCAGCAACCTGGACGCCAAAGAAAAATGACAGCCGCAAACGTTATAAAAGTAACTGGGTGTTTAGCGTTTACAACGTGTATAACCGACAAAATGCATTCACTATTTTCTTCAGGCCAAACGAAGATAATCCTACGCAAACAGAAGCAGTTCGTTACTCAGTGTTAGGAACATTTGTACCGGCAGTTACTTACAATTTTAGCTTTTAAGATCATTATGAAAACAATAAAATATTTTTCGACACTCATTCTCTCCGCATTTATTTTTAGTTCATGCGAGAAAGTAGTTCAGGTAGAAGTTCCTGAAGGAGAAACACTTTTGGTAATTGATGCATGGGTAAATAATCTCCCGGGTAAACAAACCGTTCGTTTAACCACTACAGCTCCGGTATTTGATGGCAACCGTACACCAGCTGCAAATGGTGCAATTGTTAGCTTGGAGGATTTGAGCAACGGAAAAATATATTCCTTTATCGAAAACAATGGTACAGGGGATTACGAATTTACGCCTGCATTAACAGATACTTTATGTGTGGAAAACCATGCATATAAATTAAATGTAAGCTGGAAAGGAAACAACTATTATGCAACATCCTTGGTAAACAGAACCACCACGGTTGACACCGTTGGATTTGATAAAATAACAGAACTTGGAAGCACAACTGCAAAAGGTTATTTGGTGTGGCAATTTGGCAGGGATCTTCCGGGATCTGTAAGAGATTATTACTGGCTCAAGGCATATAAAAATGGCGTGTTGTATAACGAGCCTTCTTTCATCAACATCAGTGAAGATGCAGGTGGGGGCGAATCTACCGATGGTTTGTGTTTTATTCCGCCAACAGCTTTTTTTAGTGTGATCCCGGGTGACAACAGTTTGCAGTTAAATGATGTGTTTACCGCAGAAGTTCATTCTCTTAATAAAGAATCGTATGAGTACCTGTTGCAATTACGTACACAAATAAACAACTCAGGAGCAGGTTTGTTTGCTACCACACCTGAAAACTTACGTACCAATATCAAACCGCTTGGAAGTGCCCCGCGTGCCTTAGGTTGGTTCAATATGGCTAAAGTGAGTCGCAAGTCTTTTGTTTGTCAGGACTACTCGGTAGAAAGTGTGTTTCCGTTTTACTTTTGTCCTTAATCTGCATTAGAGAATGGAACGCAGATGACACAGATTTCTTATGATTTTCATGATTAAAATTGGGTTTTTGACACCACTAACACATTAAAAATCTGCATCATCTGCGTCATCTGCGTGCTATATTTTCTTAACTTCGCACTATGGCAGAAAAAGCATTAGACGTACTTTACGAAGACAATCACATCATAGCTATCAACAAACGTCCTTCTGATATTGTTCAAGGCGATAAAACCGGTGATGAGCCTATGAGTGAGAAAGTAAAACAATTTCTTCGGGCGAAATACGACAAACCGGGTGAAGTATTTTGCGGTGTAGTGCATCGTATCGACAGGCCTGTTAGTGGTGTAGTGCTTTTCGCTAAAACCTCCAAAGCATTAACTCGACTGAACGAATTATTCAGAACCAAAGACATCAAAAAAACATATTGGGCTGTTGTAAAAAACAAACCGAAGGAAGATGAAGGCACACTGGTTCATTACCTGATAAAAGACGAAAAGAAAAACAAAAGTCGTGGTTACCTTGAACCACATAAAGGCGCACTGAAATCAGAACTTCACTATAAAGTACTTGCAAAAACGGATACCTACTTTTTGTTAGAGATAAATCCCATAACTGGTCGTCATCATCAAATCCGTGTTCAACTTTCTGCAATGGGAAGTCCAATAAAAGGTGATATCAAATACGGTTTCGACCGAACGAATAAAGATGCAAGTATTCATTTGCACGCACGTAAAATTGAATTTACACATCCGGTAAAACAAACTCCTCTTACCATTATTGCCCCAACTCCCGATGAAGTAGTTTGGAATGCATGTGTGAAAGATTTTAATTTATCGGAGAACGCGAAATAGATCTGTAACTTTTTCATTACTAAAATCGTCTTATTGAAAATCATTACACATGAAAACAATAAGACTATATTTTCTTTTTTCTATACTTGTTGCAATTCTTGCCAGTTGGACCCTTTTGACTGATAATTGGATAAGCGAAAAAACGAAAAATTACAACCTGCTTTATACGAAAGCGGATCAGCCAAATAAAAAAGAATACACGAAAATTATAGATAAAGGCAGCAAGAGTGTTCAGAAATTCATGAACGATTCCTTTAAAAAGAACTTCCTGGTTTGTATTCATCCCCACCGAAAATCGCTCGACAGTACCTGGCAAAAGAATTGGAACATGCCCGGTTTCAAATCTGAGTGTTGGATGGTAGCCAGTGGAACCGCAACCCGATTGGATATGATCTCTCCTAAAGCATGGGACAAAGAAGCGTGCGAGCACAGTTATGCTGACCAAACAAAAACCGAACTACTTATTGCTCATGAATTGTTTCACGTATACCACGGACAACTAAATGTGAGCCCTGATTTTAGCGATGTGTATGATATCGATTGGTTTGTGGAAGGGCTCGCTACTTATGCATCCGGACAATGCGACAGTAACCGGATTAACGAAATAAAAAAACTGATTACCGATAATAAAGTACCAAAATCGCTGAACGATTTTTGGAAAGGCAAATTAAAGTATGGCCTTTCAGGTTCTGTAGTTATGTATATTGATAAAACCTATGACAGGGCTAAACTAAAAGGCTTGCTAAGGTTCAATAAAAAAACAGAAATCCTTTCTGCATTAAATACAACTGAAGAAAAATTACTAAGTGATTGGAAAATCTTTATAAAGGATTTGAAACAATAAGCCTTAGTAATAATTAAGCTCCAAAAAAGTCAATGATTACTTTCTAATCGTTCAAAAATTTTATTTCATTGAATGTGAGTAAAATAATTTCATTATGCGAATTTCATTTACCGTATTCTCTAAGTATTTTTAAAGAGATGATCCGGGAAAACTTATTCCATGCAAATTCATCCCTAACCAATGGAGGATAAAAAAGATAATTATTTCAAAGGGCGTGGCTCACAAATAAATCCTAACAACCGTTTTGATAAGTTCAAAGTTGTGACTGAACATATTGAAGGGTTGGATGAGGAATTATTGGAACAACACAAAACCGAATTAATTTACACTTACCCTAAAACCATTATCAACGAAATTAAAAGTCCTGATATTGGAATGACTTACTCCCTGAATCCCTATCAGGGTTGTGAGCATGGATGCATTTATTGTTACGCCCGTAACACACATGAATACTGGGGTTACAGTGCCGGTATTGATTTCGAACAAAAAATAATTGTAAAGAAAAATGTGGTTGAGTTGTTGGAAAAACATTTCTCTAACAAGAACTGGAAACCTGCACCTATTATGCTTTCGGGGAATACGGATTGCTACCAACCAGCCGAACGTAAACTTCAACTCACCCGTAAAATTTTAGAAACATGCCTTAAATACAGGCACCCGATTGGCGTAATTACCAAAAACACATTGGTAACAAGAGACATTGATATTTTAAAAGAACTGGCACAGCACAAACTCGTGCATGTGATGGTTTCTATAACAGGGCTCACCGAAGAAACACGACAATTATTAGAACCACGTACCGCTACTTACAAAGGTCGTTTACTCACCTTAAAAAAATTAAGCGAAGCCGGAATTCCATGTGGCGTGATGGTTGCACCTATTATTCCAGGGTTAACCAATCATGAAATTGCGAATGTAATTGAGCAAGCTGCTTTACACGGAGCCACAACAGCAGGCTATACCATTGTTCGTTTGAACGGAGCTATTGGTGATATTTTCAAAGACTGGCTTTTTAAAAACTATCCTGATGGTGCAAATAAAGTCTGGAACCAAATCTCTGAGTGCCATGGCGGACAAGTAAATGATAGTCGCCCGGGAACACGAATTCGTGGTGAAGGACAAATTGCAGAATCAATTCGGAATCTTTTTGTTCTTTCCAAGCGTAGACACATGGGAAAATTCGAGCACTTTGAATTTAATTCAGATGATTTTGATCATCGGGCCGGTGAAAGCCAATTGAGGTTGTTTTAGCGAATATTTGAAATTTAAATTAGATAAAAAAGCACATATCTGTTTATCAATACATTATAAGTATAAATACGGAAAAATTTGGAATCAAATTCCAAATTTTTCCATATATTTGTGTTATGATTGAGCGCATCGCAAAAATAAAATTAACTGATCTTGCCAAAAAATTTAAAGCAGTTGCAGTAACCGGTGCCCGTCAATGCGGAAAAACAACTCTTGTAAAACAAGTATTTAAAGACAAACCTTACGCTTCATTGGAAAATCCGGACACCCGTAATTTTGCTTTACAGGATCCACGCGGATTTTTACAAACTTATCCCAAAGGTGCCATTTTGGATGAAGTACAACGTGTTCCCGAATTGTTTTCTTACCTGCAAGAAATATTAGATAACAGTAAAACCAAAGGGCTATTTATACTTACCGGTTCAAACAATTTTTTATTGCAACAAAATATTTCTCAAACACTGGCTGGTCGTATTGGCTATCTCAACCTTTTACCCTTTTCCATAAGTGAGCTACATAGTGCAAAAAAGCTTCCAAAAACGGATGAAGAGTTAATGATAAAAGGTTTTTACCCTCCGGTTTACGATCAAAAAATTCCACCCGGTGATTGGTGCCCAAATTACATTCGAACTTACATTGAGCGCGACGTAAGGCAGATAAAAGGAATTACCGATCTCATCGTATTTGAGCGATTCATAAGATTACTTGCGGGACGTAATGCTCAAGAATTGAATAGTAGTGCTTTGGCTGTGGAAGCCGGAGTTGATGTAAAAACTATTCAATCATGGATAAGTATTTTAGAAAGTAGTTTTATTATTTACCTCTTAAAACCGCATTTCAAAAACTTTAATAAAACCATTGTAAAACGTCCAAAAGTATATTTTTACGATACTTCTTTGGTGTGTTCCCTACTGGGAATTAAAGATAAATTGCAATTAAATACACATCCTTTAAGAGGTTCTATATTTGAGGGAATGGTAGTTACTGAATTAGTAAAAAAACGCAGCAATGCCGGGCTTCCTATTAACTTATATTATTGGCGTGATAAAACCGGGCATGAGATTGATGTGATAGTTGACAACGGAACCAAACTGCTCCCAATAGAGATAAAATCAGGAAAAACGATAAACACAGAGTTTTTTAAAAACCTGATTTATTGGATAAACTTAAGCAACGTCAAACAATCCATATTACTATATAGTGGGGAACAAACTCAAAAAAGAAGCCAATCCATTGAAGTGATGAATTGGCGAATACTTATTGAAAAGAATATTTAGCATTGGAAAAAATTGGAATTGGATTCCAATTTTTTCCACTTTTCAAACAACTGTCGTTTACTAAAAATAACTACTCACTCCAAACTGAATAGCAGCGGTCCTTGCAGCCGGATTGCCCAACAGATCTCTTTGCCATTGATAACGGTAATTAAAACGTATCACTGTTTGTCCGGAAGGACGGAAACTAATTCCCGGAACAATTCCGAAAACGTGTTCATAGATCTTAGTTCCTGTAAGTTCAAAATTCCCAACATTCCAATCTACATATTCTGTTCTGAAAGCTAGGTTGAGAGTTGCTTTTTCCCAACCAAACATTTTTCTTTTTAATATGGGTTGAACAATATCCAAATAACCACCACGTTGTTTCTTTCCAAAATTTTCTACATAAGCCGTAGGAACATTAAGCGATACCATAGCAAACTCTCCAACAAAAGTTGTATTGGTTTTAGGAATAGTACTGTTTATATCAACCGCTATAACATTCACTCTTCTTTTATCATCTATAATTACACCATCCAATTGATATTTGTTGTAAACACCTCCCATATAAGATAAGCCTATCTCTCCTACCCGTCTTCTTTTTACTGCTACTTTTCCGGTAATCATTGGTTCACCACTAAAATTATCTTCGAAGCGATCTCTGTTTCCTTTTGTTGCAGGTAAAAAAGTTTTCCCTTCTGTATTGGAAATAATGCTTTCATCAAAACCGTTAGTAAGATAAGCTTCGTAACCAAACACCCAATTAGATTGATAATACTTGCCATGCAAGCCGAAACCAGCATTTGACCATGTTGCAGGAAGCATTTGGGTGGCAGAAATGGGCCTTTCTATAAATTCCCATTTTGGTCCGTCGTGGTTTTGATTAAATGCTCCGATTGGGTTCATAACAATTCCACCGCGTAAATTAAGCATGGGATGCATTTCAAAGTCAAGGGCTGCAAATTCAATATTAATTTCTTTGGTGCCATCTTCAAATTCCAACTCAGAAAGAAACTTGATTTTTTTTGTTATGGTAGAAGACATAAACATCGTAAGTCGCTTGAATTGAAAACCGAAACCTTCTGTTACACCATCTGTAGCCGAGTAATTTGTATTTACTTCCATGTACCCACCAAGGGCAACTGGAATCTTACCCATCTGCAAAAAGGGTCGGTTATACACCGCATCCAGGTTCATGTTCAATTTCGAAGTATCAGGGTCCATTCTTTTGATAGACGAACTATCTTTTTGCGCAACACTATTATTTGCAACAAAAAATAAACTAAATAAAACGAATAACTTATAGTTCAATGTAAATATTTTCATTATCAGTAATAACTTTAAATTGTTTAAGATCTTTATCTGCCGGAGGGTTCAAAACCCTTCCATCGGTTGAAAATTCACTTCCGTGGCAGGGACAAACCAAAGAAATTTTATTAGGTTGAAGCTCACAACCCTGATGCGTGCATTGCATATAAACAGCAACGTATTCACCCGATTTTTTATATAAACAAATCGGGAATTGAGATTTCTCAGAACGGATAACAACAAATTTCCTTTCTGCTTTTTTTTCGTCTATAAACTCAGATTTACTCAATTTCAGTTTATTCTGTTCTATTGTTGAAGAAGCATAATGGATGGATCCGCAACCGGGTAATAAAACGGAAAGGCCCGCAACACTTACGCATAACAATGAACAATTTTTAATAAAATCCCTGCGTTCCATTATAACGATTCCAAAAACTCTATAACTTTATCCTTCTCATCCTGACTTAAAGCGTTAAAAGCTGCTCTTCTGCTTTCCGCTTCACCACCATGAAAAGAGATCACCTGCTCAAAGCTGTTTACTCTCCCGTCATGAAGCAAGAACATCTGTCCACCCTGTGAATCCTTTGCAAGACCAATTCCCCATAATGGCGGTGTTCTCCATTCAAAACCACTTGCACTTCCTTCAGGATAACTATCGTCTAACAATTGCCCCATATCATGCAACAAAAAATCTGAGTAAGGGTGAAATGTTTGATTACTTAAGGCTGCAATATCAGATTGAGGGGTAGTAAAAGTTGTTATATGACAACTCGCACAACCAATTTGAGTAAACAATTGTTCTCCTGCTTTCACATCCGCATCATCGGCATTTCTTCTTGGCGGAGCTTTAAGTGTTCTCATATAAAAAACAACACTATTTACGAAACTCGCAGATACTTCCGGATCGGCAACATTATCACCTGTATTAATGCCATTCTGCGGATTAAAGAGATCCTGCATATCAAAATCGGAAGTAATTCCCATATCCTGTTTTAATGCAAACACAACCTGATCCTGAATAGTTACCTTCTCGGCCTTTTTTCCAAAGCGTCCGATGTATTGCCCCGCATTAGGAATATGAATTGATTGTGGAGAAAAGAAATCAGTTGGGTCAACATAGTTCGGCCGGCCGGAGATGCCATCTCCATTAGCATCATTCGGATCAGCATTATTTAAAATAGATTGGTCATCTAAAGCAGCAATGTATCCTAATCCCATTACAGCCGGTGCTATACGCTTACTGAATACATTTGCTTCTGTTGGTAAAGTTTCGGGTGTGTAACCAAAAATTGCGTGTTGCTGTAATTGTGGTCCGCCCTTAGTGAGTAAATAATCTACAACAGATCCATTCACATTTGCAAATCTTGTAAGCTCTGTTGTAGGATGCCCTTTACCATTTCCGATGTGACAGTTTGCGCAAGAGTTTTGTACAAAAACAGGTCCTAAACCATCTTCTTTACTGAAGATGCGGCCGAAATTTTCGTCACCTTTCAGGTGCTCCAATTCCTGTTGCGGTGATAGCCCTGGGATAGTTCCAGCTAGGATCTCTTCATCTTCCGGCACAGGGGGCATTAGCTTCTTACAGGAAACTGCTGCAAATATCAATAAAGCAAAGGACGAAATGGTGATATAACTTTTTTTCATATGTAGTTATTGCTGTTTTTATTTGTCATATGGAATTGCCTCCATTTTTAGTTTTTTTTGCACCGTCGAACTTTGTTTCGCATCTTTAGTATTTTTATTTATTGTGGAATGATGTCTATTTCATAATTCTTAATTGTTAGCGGCTCCCGAATTGAGCCAGCACTTTATTTTTTTTAAATCATCCATAGAGAGTTCATTGGATAAAGGCATGTTTTTTTGTTGTATTACCCTATTATCAAATGAACCGTTATCCACTTTAGCTTTTACTCCGGCATAAGTAGTAAAATCACCGTTTGTTGAGCCGCTATTATGACAGCCCGAAGACAAACAATTCTTATCTATAATTGGCTTCACATTTGATGAATAAACCGAATTTATTTTAGAACAATCAATGTGATCCAAATCATTTTTCCTGGATTTTTTGCAAGCGCCGAAAAACACAAGGCTGAGCATTAATCCTGTCATTGATAAAACAATAAAACATTTTCTTTTCACCGATTCCAAAATTTTAACAAAGGTGAGTATATTTTTGTCAACTCTAATTATTAATTTTGGCTTACCAAAAAATTAATTTATGCAGTCTGAAACTATTGAAAATTACTTAAAGACCATTTACCACATTTCCGGCGGTAATGCTTCGATTGTGAACAACAAGCAACTGGCTGATAAATTGGGTGTAATTCCCGCAACGGTTACAGAGGCTGTAAAAAAATTACACGAGCTCAAATTAGTGATCTACGAAAAATCCTATGGAACCCGTTTAACCGCTGCCGGTTCCAAAATGGCACTGAGCATTGTTCGCAGGCACCGCATTTGGGAAACATATCTGGAAAAAGAACTGGGCTTTGGTTGGGATGAAGTGCATGAGATTGCAGAAGAGCTTGAACATATCAAAAATGACAAGCTGATTAAAAAACTTTCAGAAAAACTAGGACATCCTAATTTTGATCCGCATGGTGATCCTATCCCTGATGAGAAAGGAAAAATTCAAAAAAGTAATTTTATAAAGCTCTCCGAAGCAAGACCTAAAAAAAATTATAAAATAATGGGTGTAACTGACCATTCTTCTGCCTTTTTAAAATACCTGGAAAAGCATCAGTTAATTATTGGAGCATCGCTTAGTATAAAAACAATAGAACAATTTGATCATTCCATTGTTCTTTTTTGCAAAAATAAAGAAGTGAGTATTAGCCCGAAAGCTACTGAGTGCATTATTGTTCAGGAAGCTTAATGCAAGCTTAGTTAATTGTGATTCTTTCACTTTTTTTCTTGCCTTGCTATTTTTTAATAGACTACATTTAACTCTAAGCAAAAACAAATGTCGGTCCTTCCTAAGCACTTTCCTCTTCTCACAAAATTTCTCGCCGATTTTAAGGCAATTCCACTAAAAACAGAAAGTGATTTAAATACTCAGTTAACAAAACTGATTTCGGTCAACAAAAAAGATGACAAGTTTGTTCAGGAATTTACAGATCTCATTCAGTTATTGATGGGTAAAGTAAATTTCACAAGTGCTTTCACCGATTATGGTATTCAAGCGCACAGAAGTTTTTTTCAGGAAATTGGTTCCCGTTTAAAACATAAACTAATTCCTCCTCGCCAGGAAAATGGAGAGCTCAACACTTTTTTACGCTTACATTTTGCTACTGAAAAAGACATTAACCGTTTATGCGAAATTAATATTTTCAATTGGCAGTTATTACTTGACCTTATACAAAATGACCGCGTGATCATTCATAAACAAACCCTCCTTTTGCAATTAAATAATGCTATTCTTATTTTAAGCCATCGATTAACTGCTATTGGTATTGACCCATATATCGTAAAGCGCCTACCCAGGGCTGATGACTTTGACTCTCCCTTTTTCGAGCTAAATGATGCTGTTAGCTTATTAGCGCGAAACCATCTACAATATGATGTTGAAGTAACAACTATGGAAATAAAATCCGTTGAGACTAAGTTACATAATTGCGAAGAATTATTAAAAGAACTGGAGGATCAAAAAGACAAAACAGGTATTAGTCTTCATTTGATCTTCCTCACCAAAATGGCCTTTCAGCAGATCGAACGAATTCGCACTTTGATAGCATTATTTCTTTCAAAAAAATATACTGATAAAGTAGAAATAGTTTCCAAACTCATCACCGAGTTAGTTGTTGCAGAAAGAGACCGAAACAGTATTCGTAAATTTTTAAGCAACAATACACAACTTCTTGCCTATCAAGTCATAACACATACTTCCAAAAAAGGTGAACACTATATAGGTTTTACAGGAACCGAAAACAAAAAGCTATTTATTTCTTCTATGGGTGGTGGATTAGTAGTTACATTTTTAGTTTATCTTAAACATTTTATTCATCATCTTCATGCCTCTTTGTTTTTAGAAGGTGTTTTGTTCGGGCTTACGTATGCAACCGGTTTCGTGCTTATTCACTTTACTCATCTCACGTTAGCTTCCAAACAACCTGCCCTCACCGCATCTTACATCGCTGAGTCATTGGGAGATTCGAATACCAGTAACAAACAATCATCAAACGCTTTTAAACAAGTTATCCGAAGTCAGCTAATTTCCTTATTAGGTAATGTAATTGTTGTTCTTCCTTTGTGCTTTATCAGTGCTTATGTACTAAAGGAGTATTTTTTCTCACCTGTCTTCAATTATTCCGAGGCAACTAAACACTTTGATGATAACCATCCTTTATTAAGTGCTTCGCTCATTTATGCTTTCTTTACCGGCATATTGCTTTCACTTTCCGGAACACTTACCGGCGTAATTGACAACAAAGTTGTTTTTTCTGAAATCCCCTATCGAATCGTGAATCACCCTGTTTTAACGAAACGATTCACGGAGGCACGTTTACAAAAATTGGCGCGCTTTGCAGAGAAACACACAGGAGCAATAATCGGGAATACACTTTTAGGTTTAGTGATGGGAATGGCCGATAGTATAGGAACATTTTTAGGCTTTCCGATAGATGTTCGTCACATATCCATTTCCTCCGGCAACTATGCAATTTCTTTAGGTAGTACAGAATTCTTTCCCGTTAATTTTCTCATAACAGTATTTTTTGGAGTTATGTTGATTGGCCTTGTCAGCGTTATTTCTACTTTCCTTTTTTCCTTTATCCTTGCCTGCAGGTCCAGAAACCTATCCTGGAAACAGTCCCTAAAAGTACTATTCAGTTACGGTAAATTCCGGCGTTAAAATATTCAATCTTATTCGGTGACCAAACAAATACATTCATATGTAAGGTATCATTTCCAATTAAATAGATACGATAATTTTGAAAAAATCTATCTTTGCAGGAAATGAACCGCATCGAACGTATATCAGCTATTCTTATCCAATTACAATCGCGTAAAATTGTGAAGGCGCAGGATATTGCCGATCGTTTTAATATTACTTTACGAACCGTCTATCGAGATATTCGTTCTCTTGAGGCATCTGGCGTTCCTATTATTGGAGAAGCGGGTGTTGGTTATTCGTTGATGGAAGGTTACAAACTTGCTCCTGTTCAGTTTACTATTGAAGAAGCAACCGCTTTTATTACTGCGGAAAAGATGATTGAGAAACTTACCGATACAGGTTTGGATGAGAGCTACAAATCAGCTCTGTATAAAGTAAAAGCAACCCTTCGGAACGTCGAAAAAAATTACCTCGAAACGATTGAAGAAAATATCGAGGTATTAAAAAATCCATATCTCCCTGAAAAGAAAAGCGAAAACAGTCATCTGCAAACCTGTATTGCTGCCATCTCAGGAAAACAAATCTTAAGTTTAAAATATTTTGCCAATCATAATCAGGAAACCAGTGAACGTAATATAGAACCGGTTGGAGTTTTTTATCAAATGGGTCGATGGTATTTAATTGCCTGGTGTCACTTACGAAAAGATTACCGTAATTTTCGTTTCGATCGAATAAGGGAATTAAAACTGAATGGCAAAATTTTCGAAAAACAACACCCTTCCTTAAAAACATTTTTAAAACAGGTAGCTAAAGAAGAAAAACTTGACACCGCTATACTCAGCATTGACAACGAGGTTATAAAATACCTGGGTGAGCAAAAATATTACAATGGTTTTGTTTCCGAAAAACGAAATAAACTCACCACTGAAATGACATTTCTTACAGCCGGCTTGGAAGGTATTGCCCGTTGGTACATGATGCTGGGCGATCATGCCACCATAATTGAACCACCAGCTTTGAAGCTTCGTGTGAAAGAGCTTCTAAAAGAATTGCAAAAAAGAATTAAATAAATGTAGGGATCGGTCGCGACCGATCCCTACATTTATTTTTTCCTGCTGACATACTGTTGTCACCAGTGGCCCGTTCCTTTGTATCATAAACTTAAAAACAACATTATGATCACATTTTTAGAAGCATTTAAAAACGAATTAGAATCAGAAACCCTTGGCACGCGTAAAATGCTCGCGCTTGTACCTGCCGATAAAATGGATTGGGCTCCGCACGAAAAAAGCATGAAGATGAAAGCATTGGCAACACACATTGCTGATCTTCCTACCTGGATCTCAATGGGACTTACCACCGATGAGCTTGACTTCAACACTGCGCCTTATAATCCCGCGGATTGTAAAACCGGGGAAGATTTGGTAAAATATTTTGAAAAAAATGTAGCTATTGCAAAGTCGGATATTGAAAAAGCAAAAGAAGAAGTGCTTTTAGAACCATGGGTGCTTCGTGCAGGAGAAACCGTATACGCGAAACACAGTAAACTTGAAACCGTTCGACACGCTTATTCGCAAATGATCCATCATCGTGCACAGTTAGGTGTTTACTTACGATTACTGAACATTCCTATTCCGGGTGTTTACGGACCAAGCGCAGATGAACCCCAAATGTAAAAAATCTTGAAATGGAGAAAATAGATCTTACTAAAAAGTACAAATCCTATTACTCTGCCAAAGAAACTCCTTCAGTTCTTCAGATAGAAAAGGCTCATTACCTTTCTATCTGCGGCACAGGAGATCCATCAGGTAAAGAATATGGTGATCGTTTGCGCGCCCTATTTTCTGTTGCCTACATATTAAAGTTTGAATTCAAGGCCCAGCAAAAAGATTTCACAGTAGCTAAACTGGAAGGACTTTGGTGGTTTGATGAAAATTCCACGAAGTGAATGGAATTACAGAAGCATTATTCGGTTACCTGAATATGTGCATCAAAAAGATGTTGCAAAATCCGTTGAAAGTTGTAAAATAAAAAAGTACTTGCCTTTTTTGAACGACATTTCTTACTTCGAAATGAACGAAGGAAAATGTGTACAGATCTTACATAAAGGCTCTTTTGAAAATGAGCCCGCTACATTGAAGAAAATGCATGACTTTATGCTCTCAGAAAAACTTCAAAAAAACGGACATCATCATGAGATTTACTTATCCGATTTTAGGAAAACCCCGCCCAACAAGCTAAAAACGATATTACGTACACCCGTAAGATAACAGGTTTCGGTTGAATTACTGAGAAAAATCACCTATTTTACTACTGATCAGGGATATACAAACACAATCGAATGTAAACAATTTGTAAATTATTTCCCTACATTTAATGTTGTTATTGTACTTCAACAGTTATTTTCGCTTGAATGAAAATCCTTACAGCAGAACAAATAAAAGGGGCCGATAAATACACCATCGAACATGAACCCGTTTCTTCACACGAACTGATGGAACGCGCAGCCCGTTCTTGCTTGTTTCGTATTTTAAGGCATAGCGACGATGATACGGAGTTTGTGATCTTTTGCGGAAAAGGAAATAATGGTGGTGATGGGCTTGCAATATCACGTATGCTTGCTGAACGGGGATTAAAAGTTCAAACCTATATCATCAACCACTCTGCTAATGAAACTCACGATTTTATAGAGAATTTAAAATTACTGAAAGATCAGGCAAAAGCAAAAATTGATGTAATCACCAACAAGGAAGAATTACAATCAATTGATCTTAACGGAAAATTTGTTTTAGATGCTCTGTTGGGAATTGGCATCAATAAAAAAGTGGAAGGAATATTAGAAGAAACAATCCTTCATATTAACAACAGTAAATGTAAAGTCACTTCTATTGATGTGCCCAGTGGTATGATGCCTGACGCTGATAACAGCAAGAATACTATCATAAGAGCAAAGCGTACACTCAGTTTTCAAACACCTAAACTTGCTTTTTTCTTTGCAGAGAATTATGCATACACAGGAAATTTTGAAATTTTGGATATTGGCCTGGATGTTAATTTTATTGCGCAACAGAATACACTACACCATTTTGTCGATAGCGATATTATCAACGGGATTTTACTTTATCGCACAAAAAATTCGCACAAAGGAAATTATGGTCATGCTTTATTGATTGCAGGCAGCTATGGAAAAATGGGAGCCGCACAATTGGCTGCAAAAGCTTGTTTGCGTTCGGGATCAGGACTGCTTACTGTTCACGTTCCAAAATGTGGTTACCAAATTATGCAAACAGCATTGCCCGAAGCAATGGTAACCTGTGGTACAGAAGAAAATTTTGTAGACACCTTGCCTGATCTTGACAAATACACATCAATAGGAATCGGCTGTGGATTAGGCACGGACAAACAAACTCAGAATATTGTAAAACTTCTTATCCAAAACAGTCCGAAACCATTGATACTTGATGCTGATGCATTGAACATATTAGCGGAAAATAAAACATGGCTTTCCTTTTTGCCGAAATTTTCGATACTTACTCCGCATCCAAAAGAATTTGACCGGATTGCAGGTGCCCACACTTCCTCTTACGATCGGTTGGATACAGCAAAACAGTTCGCTATTAAATATTCTATCATTATTATTTTAAAAGGGATGTTCACTGCAACGATAATGCCCGACGGTGATGTGTTCTTTAATTCTACCGGCAACCCCGGTTTGGCAAAAGGTGGAAGTGGAGATACACTTACCGGCATTATAACCGGATTACTTGCCCGTGGATACGCTCCAAATTATGCAGCTATTCTTGGTGTGTATTTACATGGATTGGCTGCAGACCTTGCACTCAAAAAAAATCACGTGGAATCTTTATTGGCAAGTGATGTAATTGATAAACTTCCTAAGGCTTTTGAGAAACTTTACGAGCTTTAGTACCTCAAAGTTTCAACACAGAGTTCTCAGAGGAGTGTGAGTTACACAGAGTATAAGTTAGTATACAGATAAATTAAAACTCCGTGAAACTCTGTAGGCTCCGTACCCTCTGTGTTAAAAACTAAAACTTCAACCTTACCTGCAATTTCACTTCTGTCTTGGTAGGTTTTTTAATTTCAGTTGGGCTTCCTTCGTTCTGGATATTTTTATTGGAATAAAATGTTTGTGCTACACGTGCCCATACTTCAATGTGCTTGTTAATGGTATAATCAACCATCAAATATCCTCTGGACCCCTTATCATACATCGCAGGAATAGAGAACGAATACAATACATCGTTTTCGTATGTATATACACGGCTATTGTAACTATCCGTTTCAAACAAACCATAACGCGCGGTGATTTCAATAGGTTTACCGATCATTTTAAAAACAATATCCTGATACATCATTGATCCAGTTTCTCTCACCGAGTTTTGTTTATCATACACCATATACTCTATACGTGAGCGTAGTTTTAAATAAGGCAATAACTGAAAACTTACATTATAACGGAAGTTCTCCTGAATCAACTCAACAGGGGTATCAAACATTAGTTCAGAACCCGCATCCTGCTCCTTTGTACGTTTACGGTAACGGAAGTACATGTCCGTTTTTTTGTTTGGTGTCCAGTTTAATTGCGCCATAAAATCATAACCTACTGTTGGACGGCTCGCTTTATAATTTAACCAGGGAAATCTGTACTGATCAAAAAAAGTGGTAAAAGTAAATCCTTTGGGCAATTTCGCTTCGGCACCAATATATAAACCCTGCTCGTTTTGTGGCAATGTGTTTTCAGAAATGGCAAGTGCCAATAGGTTCTGATATTTCTTATCGAAATTACGGTAAGCTGTTACCAAAGTAAATTTAGGATCTAAAGCAAGAATTGCCCCTGTAGTTAATGCTTTCCCACCATTGGCAGAAAGAGCTCCTTCCCCATAAAAATTGATATTACGGAACACATAAGAAAAATCTACGCCAACATTTGTATTGCTTTTCCCTCTGAAATCATAGGTATTATATAATTGATCACTTACATTCAAAGGTTTGCTTAGCATAAATTGTTGTGCTGTTGCACCAAGTGTTAACTTATTTGTTTTATAAGATACATTACCTCCAAAAATAGTTTCAGTAATCGCATCCTTATCTTTAATCTCTCCTATAGTGCGGTGTGTACCGGTTAAAATAATACTGGAAGCTTCTTCGGCATCCAGTACGCCCGAAATTGTTGAATCAGCTAGTTGCACATTCGCATCAATCTTCTTTGAAGAAAAGAAAACACTGGTTTCAATCTTCCCGAATTTCAAAGTGGTAGCAATACCACGCATAAAACGATTTTCGTCAACAGAACTATAAGGTCTGAAACCTGTTGGATTACGCTTCATATTGGCAACCGAAATAGATTTTCCAAAACCAAAACCTCTCCATAATACCAAACCTTGTCCGAAACAAGCCTGATAATCACCAACAGCCAATGTTTTTATAACACGAATATTACGCAGAAACAAATGAAAAGAGTAATAATCAAATCCTGCCTTCTTTCCCAATGAATCAATTTTTCTGAAAGGCTCGCCGGCATCTTTTTCGGCGATAAAACCAACCGAAACATTATTACTGTACCGGAAACGCAATCTGGTGAAGATTCTTTCTGGCGAACCCAGATAATAATTACTTGGGCTTTTCTTTAATAAAGAATCAGTGTAAGGATCAAATGCAGCCTGATGTTCGGTAAGCCTTTGATAACGTGTTGTAGATTCGGTGCTTCCGCTTTTCAGCATCTCTGCAAAAGTGAAATGAGAAGAATCAAAATTATCTGTTACTCTTACATAAGGCAAAATACGTTTAATAGTTTTCAGATCGAACCCTTTAATGCCTTGCAATTCATAAATGCTAATGAGTTTACCGTTTTTTTGAATATGTGTAAGAAGATTTTTTACCTGAATTTCAGTTAACAAACCAAGGTCCATCAACTCATCTTTATCCGTATTATTAAGATTAATAGGATGCGATTGATATTGTTTTAAGTTTTCTATCAAGGAAGTATAATCCGCGTTTTCATCCTGATTTTGTTCCGATAAAATTTCAAGATTTTGATTTTGTTCGTTTACTGCATCTTCATTTGTAGCGGGTACAACCTGTGCATAAGCCTTTGGAATTAAACCAAGCAAAAAGAATACAAGTATGTAACGAAAACCAAACTTCATACTCCTCTGATTATTTATCTTTTGATTCTTTCTCTTTACCAAACACGTAACTCAAACCCACTTGCGGAGAAAATCCCAACACATTGTGGTAGGCCGAACTCAAATCGAATTTCAATCCTTCATACTTAACACCCACACCAAAAGCGGCTTGTACCGGATACGAACTCATACCTACACGCAAATAAAATTCTTTAGCGGGTGCATATTCTACTCCGCCTTTAAAATTCACATTGGTATAACTTCCCTTTTCTGCTTCTGCAATAATCATTAATTGTTTGGAGAAAATATACTGTAAGCCGAACTTTAACTGTGAAGGAATTTTTTCATTATTATATTCCGTGATCTTAGCACGATTAGGATTATAAACATGTGCTGCTACAATTACATTTTTGGAAAGCTTCCCCTGAAGGCCCAATTCCACACAAAAAGTAGATGCCTTGCCGTAGAAAGCATCACCAATACGATAAGACAAATAATTAAGCTGCACACCTGCCGAAAAATTATCACTTAGTTTCATTCCGTATCCCATACCAAATTTACTTTGCTTGAAAGCAGAATACCCAAACCCGGTATAAGTCAATCCGAAAGTTCCCTTTTTTATAGGCAAAGCGCCCACAAAAGAACTATAGTTGAGTTGTTTTAATAAAAACCGATTTTCATAATAGGCTCCAACGCTTGTATTAGCAACAAAACCAAGACCTGCCTGATTGTTTTGCGCACTATATACATCACTTAACGTAATAGACGCTCCACCCAATGCAGCTGCCCGCGCTCCAATCTGAGAGTTTTGTGCAATTGTGCCTCCTACAGTACCTAAAAAGCTTATAAAGAGTATAATTTTCTTCATTATCTCAAATATAGGGATTATTTTGAGAAATAATTCCCCTAAAACAAGGCTTTTGATAATATTGATAAAAGATTAATTTTGAGTAAAAGAGGTCCGAATTGTTTTTTTAGCTCAACACCTAATTTTGAATTGGCAATTAACTTTTTAATATCCAAAAAATGAATACGTACTTAACAACACTTGGATGGTGGAACCTTATAGGTTCTATTTTTATGATTTCGTTTCTTAAACCTGCGTTCGGAAAAAAGGTTTTTAACGAATGGACCAAAATTATGAAAACAGCGTACGAACCCGGCTACTGGGGCAGATTTTGGTTAGCCTGGGTAATTGGGCTCAATATATTTTTCGCGCTGATAAATATTTTTTCTGTTCATTGGGGCTACGAAGAAGTGAAAAAATTTTGCATCATTTGCGATCTGGCAGCATACATTCTATTTACAGGATTAGCTGTTTGGGGATTAAAGGCAGGCAGGTGCGGTTCAGGGATCTACAGCGTTTTTGTCGTTTTCGGAATATGGATCGGTTGGGGAATTATTGTTCTTGTGAAATAGGTGTTAAACCTACTACTCTACTTTTGGCAACATCTTCCCCTTAAAAGGTTTGAAATAATAACTCAATTGTAATCCTGCATAATTCCCAAAATTGGAAAAAGTATGATTGTATGATTGGTTATTTAATGAGTAATTTACTGTTGAACGCATTAATTCCGTAAAGCCTCCGTTTAACACAATACCCAAACTTAATATTCTGCCGCTTTTAAAAATCTTATCTACACCTCCAACCAAATGTCCGTTAACCGCCACATTAGATCTCACTTCAATAATTTGATTTAAATAATCAGCAGCAGGGTTTACATTTGCTTCATCAGTAGGAGAAACATTTTGGTTTAACTTTTTTGGAGTTCCAACACCGACAAAAGATAAACCACCTCCAACATACCATCTGAAATTCTTGCAATTCGGATTAAAGTGGTAGATCAATGAAACGGGGACAGCAACAGTAGAAACGCTTAACTGGTTGTTTGTATAGTGCCCATGCTTATTCAGCAAAGAATAATCTTCGGCAATGGCATAATTAAAACCTACATTGGAAAACTGTAAACCCGTCTGCCAGCTAAAATGCGGCTTAATCGATTTTCTGAAACTTAAGGACCAAACACCTGTTCCTAATTCGTTATGATGAAAGCGGGCATTGGCTTCGTGCATACCTCCTGAAAAAGAGGAGCCGTTCCCAATAGCTGATAAACTCAAACCCATTCTCCAACTACTTTGAGCGGCAACAATAGTGGAACTAATAACAAGCACACTAAGTAGAATTATCTTTTTCATGATACAGTTTATTTATTGAAATAAAATTAGAACAAATTTCCGGTAAAACAGCAACGATAAATAGTTTTAACAATAACACCGCCTTCTTTTAACCACAAAGCGCGCAAAGTAATTTCGCAAAGGGCGCGAAGTTCATATAAGACATGACCAATATTTCTTCGTGAACCCTTATTTCTGTGCCCCCGCTTGAATGAAAGAATTCATTCAAGCGGGCAGGTCCATGGAGAGTATTCAACCAGACTATTTAAGAAACCGAAAACTACAATTCGTAGCCAAATCTCCCGTTACAATTTCCTAAATTCGCCTTAATATGGAAAGCATCACACAAAAACCTAAAATAAAATCGGGAACCGATAAATGCATTGATACCTTTCAAAAAAAAGGAGTGGATGCTTTTGGCAAAATTATATTTACAGAACTTCTCTCTAAAAAAATAAAATTCCCACTTTTAGAGTATTCTGCTGCTTTATTGTTTGAAGCGATTCCTTACAAAGAACAACTCCCATTGTGCGACAAAATAATTGAATTACAAACCATAGGTGGAAATACCATTGCAGGCAAACTAGTACAATTAAGAGCAGAGAAAAACCTGAGCGAGTCTTTAAAAAAAGCGGAAGAGTATATTATCTATGGAAACAGGTGGTATGTGTGTGACATTATTGGTGAAAGGGTTATGGGGCATAGTTTACTCCTACAACCAGAAAAAGTAATTCCACGTTTACAAAAACTGAGCAAACATCCTAACAACTGGATGGTAAGAACCATAGGTGTTGCAACACACTATGCAGTTAAGAAAGGATTGAAGAAAAAAGATGTGGAAACTATGTTTAAATTATTGCTTTTACTTTCCAATATTACCGATTTTCATACCAAAAAAGGAATTGGTTGGGCAGCAAAAACCATTGCAAAATTTCATCCCGAAATAATTGAGAAACATAACAAAGCCATTTACGAAAACCCGGAAGTAAAACAGTGGTTTAAAACAAAGATTAAAATAGGTTTATCGAGGAAGGAAAAATACTCATCCAAGTACGCCGAAATTCTTTTGCCCGCAGATGTCGCAGATTAATGCGGATTTTTTTAATGCATTGGGCCATTTTCAGGCAGCAAATATTAATACCATTCACGCATGATATAAAATAATACATTTCAGTCACTAAACTAACAATTGCTTCTTCCAAAAAAAACCTGCGCAGATCCGTGTTATCTGCGGGACACATTAGTAACCCATGATGCCACCTTACATAGAAGTTAAAAGCATACTCAATAAAAAGAAAAAACGTGACTCCTGGTTTCTGGATGATTACACCATTAACCCTTACAGCGCTTGTTCTTTTAATTGTTTGTTCTGCTACACACAAGGAAGTAAGTGGGGAACTAATATGGCCGACAAAGTTTCTATTAAAGCTAATGCTTTGGAAATTTTAGAAAAACAATTATATCTGCGCTCCAAAAAACAACAGTACGGTTTTATAGTAATGTCTTCTTCCACCGATCCCTATTTGCATTTCGAAAAAGACACTTTGCTTACAAGGCAGATGCTGGAGTTAATCCACAAATACCGTTTTCCTGTTCACATTATCACCCGCTCTGATTTGATTACAAGAGATCTGGATATCCTTAAGCAAATAGACAGAAATTCCATTTTACCTCCGGATCTACAAACCAAACTAAACAACAAAGTATTAATTACATTTTCATTTTCTACCATTGAACAGAGTGTTGCAACCATTTTTGAGCCTGGTGCAACAAAAATCGAAGCCCGATTACAAACGTTGCATACTTGTTTGAAAGAAGGTTTTAAAAGTGGTGTTAGCTTAATGCCCTTGCTTCCGTTTCTCAGTGATACTAAAGAACAATTAGAAAAAACCTTTTCTCTGTTTGGTGAAATGAAGATCAATTATATTCTTCCTGCAAGCCTTACCCTGTTTGGAAACGAGCGGGGAGATGGTAAATGGCTGATGTTCCGTGCTATTGAAAAACACTACCCACATTTAATGGAGAAATACAAAAGCTATTTTGATCACTCTACTCACCTGCCCGATTTTTATAACCAGGCTTTTTATAAAAAAATGAAGGAGCTGTGTTTGAAATATAGACTGAAGGATCGAATAGTATAAAGTGAATTACGCATTTTTTAACGATTCCAAACTCACTCTGTACTCCTCTTTAATCCGCTGAACAATCTCCTCACAACTCACTATCTCATGAATCAATTCCGCGGATTTTCCGGCAGTCCACAAGCGTTTGTAATTATTTGGAAGTACAGATTCTTCCAGTTTTTTCATTCCGCGAACCTGAACCAACATTTTAAACCATTTTTTCGTTTGAGGATTATTGCTCAAAAAACGTTCGAACCAATTTTGTTTTAAGCCCATGTCTTTTGCTTCGGGAGTGTTGATGATAGAACATGGAGTTCCTGATAATTTTGTGGTCATTACAATATCATCCATTCCGGAACTCACAATAGCATCTTTGTATTCTTTATTTACTCCTGCCTCTTTGCTGGCAATAAAACGTGTTCCCATATAAGCCGCATCTGCACCTAAAACGCGTACCGAAAGTAAACCTGCACCTGTGGCGATACCACCTGCAGCCATCACCGGCTTATCGGGAAAATGTTCTTTTAGTGCAGGAATTAATACTTGCAAAGGATTTGGTCCCGCATGTCCCCCTGCCCCTTGTCCCACCGCCACAAATCCGTCGCAGTTAAGATCGTAACACTTTTGTGCGTGTTCCAGGTTTGTTACATCACAAAAAACTTTTGCCCCGTACGCATGAGCCGCCTCTATTACTTTCTTTGGGTTTCCTAATGAAGTAATATAGAAAAGTACTTTCTTCTTTACACAAATCTCCAAATGCCTTACATAATATGGGTTGGTTTTCTGAACAATCAAATTAACCCCGTAATTTCCCGGTTTTCCTTCCCTATATGAATTCAGTTCTTCCAAAACAGATTCCAGTTCAAGATCCTTTCTATAATTCAATGTGGGGAAAGTAGCCATAATTCCAGCCCTCATTCCGGCCTTCATCATCTCCACATTACTCACCAGAAACATAGGAGCCATCACAATAGGAAAATCTATCTTCAATAATTGATTTATGTCACCCTCATATTTCATAGAAATTAACTTGCTTTTTGTAACCTTTTTTACTATATTTATGTATGCATAGGATGAAAGGCAAACATCACTAACTACGCCTAAGTTACAACATTATTTCTTTAATTCTTAAAAACCGGAGGTCAAAGTGGAAGGATTTAGATTATTCGACCTGCTTCACAATCTGAAGCAAATGCCTGAAAAAGATGACGCCTTAGCCGCCAAAGAAAACGGCGTGTGGCACAAATACAGTACACAGGAATTCATCGATAATGTAAATTATTTGAGCTACGCTTTTATGCAATTGGGAATTCAAAAAGGTGATAAAATCGGATTGATCTCAAACAATCGCCCCGAATGGAATTTTGTTGACCATGCCTGTTCACAAACCGGGGCTATCAGTACACCGCTATATCCAACCATTAGTGCTTACGATCTGGCCTTCGTTATTAAGGATGCCGGGATAAAATATTTCTTTGTTTCCAACGAAGCAATGTACGATAAAGTAAAAACAGCTATGAACGGAAGCAACGTAAAAGAAATATTTTCTTTCGACCCTGTTCCAAACGCACGAAACATAAAAGAGTTAATAGAGATTGGCAAAAACAATGTGCAAGTTGCTAAATTAATGGAACTAAAATCCACCATAAAAGACACCGACCTCGCCACCATTATTTATACTTCAGGAACTACAGGAAACCCAAAAGGTGTAATGCTCTCACATAAAAATTTTATCAGCAACGTAATGGCAACAAGAAATCTTTGCCCTTTCCATTATAGTTGGAGAGCCCTGAGTTTTTTACCTCTCAATCATGTTTACGAACGGATGTTATCTTATCTTTATCTTAGTCATGGCGTTTCTGTTTATTATGCTGTTAGTCTTGATACCATTGGTGAAAACTTAAAAGAAGTAAAGCCGCAGATTTTTGTTACTGTTCCACGCTTACTTGAAAAAGTCTATGAAAAAATTGTGGCGAAAGGTGCGGAACTAAAAGGAATAAAAAAATCGCTTTTCTTTTGGGCTCTTAATTTAGGTCTCAGATACAAACAACACGGAGAAAATGGCTGGTGGTACGAAACTCAATTAAAACTTGCCAATAAACTTATCTTCAGTAAATGGAGAGAAGCACTTGGAAATAATATTGTAAGCATTGTATCCGGTGGTTCTGCCCTTCAACCACGATTAGCAAGGGTTTTTCATGCTGCCCGCATAAAAGTACTTGAAGGTTATGGTTTAACTGAAACAGCTCCGGTAATTGCAGTAAACTCTTATAATGATGAAGATATCAAAATCGGAACAGTTGGCCCTCTCATCAATAATGTTGAATTAAAAATTGCAGAAGATGGTGAAATCTGTGTAAAAGGGCCAAACATCATGCTGGGTTATTACAACCGTCCTGATCTTACCAAAGAAACAATTGATGAAGATGGATGGCTACACACCGGTGATATTGGAACATTAGAAGATGGGCGTTTTTTGAAAATAACAGATCGAAAAAAAGAAATGTTCAAAACCTCCGGAGGAAAATATATTACCCCACAGCAGCTCGAAAACCGGTTAAAAGAAAGTAGATTTATTGAACAGGCAATGGTAATTGGCGAAAACGAAAAATTCCCGGCAGCTTTCATTGTTCCCGCATTTCTGTTTCTGCAGGACTGGTGCAAACGACATAACATTGAATATACTACCAATGAAGAACTGGTGAAAAACGAAGAAGTAAAAAAACGAATCATGAGAGAAGTTCAGGACCTGAATGAAAAACTTTCTCAACACGAAATGATAAAAAAAATAGAACTCATTCCACATGATTGGAGCATTGAAAAAGGGGAACTTACACCCAAACTTTCTCTAAAAAGAAAAGCCATTCTTGCGGCAAATAAAGAAGCTTACAGTAGAATTTACGTACATAACAATGAATTTTTTGAATAACAATTAAAACCCTTCCATCATGGCAACAAAGCAAACAGGAACGATTGATTCCAAACTTAAAAATACCTGGCAATTGGTTGGTAGGATGTATAACATGGAGGCAAGCCTGCATGACATCACCATACCTATCGCACACTTCTTATTAAATATTGATAGCCGAAAGGGTTCATTTGCTTCAGATATAGCTCCTAATTTAGGAACCGAAAGCACTTCCCTGTCGAGGATTATTTTATCATTGGAAGAAAAAAAATTGATCATTCGAAAAGAGGACAAGAAGGATAAAAGAAGGATAAAGCTTATTCTTACCAAAAAAGGGCAAAATAAAAAAGACATTGCGAAGAAAATGATCACTGATTTCAATAAAATTATTTACGCGAAAATTGGAAATAAAAAAGTAAATGATTTTTTTGAAACAATTGATAAGATTAATGGGGTAGCTGAAGAAAGAATTAAATACCTAAAGGACAAGTAAGACTATGAATAAATTGATAAAAAAAGTAGCCATCCTTGGTTCAGGGATCATGGGCAGCAGAATTGCATGTCACTTCGCAAACATTGGTTGTGAAGTGGTCTTATTAGATATTCTCCCTAAAGAATTAACCGAGGCAGAAAAAACAAAGGGGTTAAATTTTGACAATAAATCAGTGCGCAACCGAATTGTAAATGATGCTTTGCAGTTTGCATTGCGT
Organism: Bacteroidota bacterium; assembly: GCA_030684395.1. Taxonomy (GTDB): domain Bacteria; phylum Bacteroidota; class Bacteroidia; order B-17B0; family Aurantibacillaceae; genus JADJDM01. The sequence goes on from JAUXTT010000011.1 coordinate 216,077, forward strand.
TCGAACCCATCACCCATTTATAAAAAAGAATTCTCTTCTTTAATAAGTACAGGAAACTTTGAAGACGATATGTCTAAAATAAGTGATTGCGATTGGATCCTTGAAGCTGTAATTGAAAATTTAGATATTAAAAAAGCTGTTTACGAGCAGGTAGAGAAATTCAGAAAGCAGGGCACACTGATTACTTCCAACACATCCGGTATTCCAATACATTTTTTAGTGGAAGGAAGAAGCGAAGATTTTAAAGTTAATTTCTGTGGTACTCACTTTTTTAACCCGCCCCGTTATTTAAAATTATTAGAAATCATTCCAACTCCTCACACAAGTCAGGGAATAATTGATTTTTTGATGGAGTATGGGGAAAAACGTTTAGGGAAAACTACTGTATTATGCAAAGACACTCCTGCTTTTATAGCTAATCGTATTGGCGTGTACAGCATCATGTCTTTGTTTCACATTACCGAAAAATTGGGTTTAACAGTTGAAGAAATAGACAAACTCACCGGACCGGTTTTAGGCAGGCCAAAATCCGCTACCTTCAGAACCTGTGATATGGTTGGCCTAGATACCCTAGCAAATGTAGCAAAAGGTTTAAAGCATGCTTGTAAAGATGACGAATCAAATGCTTTATTTATCTTACCTTCTTATGTACAAAAATTAGTAGACAATAAATGGCTGGGTGATAAAACTGGACAAGGCTTTTACAAAAAAACAAAAACACCCGAAGGCAAAACAGATATTCATACTTTGGATCTGAATACTTTTGAATACAGACCTCAACAAAAAGCAAAATTCGCAACACTGGAATTAACAAAACCAATCGACAATTTAAGGGAACGAATTAAATTGCTCATTACCGGAAAAGACAAAGCAGGAGAATTTTACCGTTCTACGTTTATGGGTTTATTCCAATATGTATCTAATAGAATTCCGGAGATCACTGATGAATTATACAAAATTGACGATGCTATGAAAGCCGGGTTTGGTTGGGAACTTGGACCATTTGAATACTGGGATGCAATAGGAGCAAAAGAGGCAGTACAGCTAATGGATGCAAACAACTTTACTCCTCATAATTGGGTTCATGAAATGTTAACGCGCGGTAATATTTCCTTTTACAAAGTTGAAGATGGTTTAAGAAAATATTTTGACATACACTCTCAAACTTACAAAGTAATTCCGGGTTCTAATGATCTGATCTCTCTTGAAGTTTTAACGCCAACAAATACCATTTGGAAAAATACCGGTGTAACAGTAACAGATATTGGTGACGGAATTTTGAATGTAGAGTTCCATACCAAAATGAATACCATTGGTGGAGAAGTATTGCAAGGGATTAACAAAGCAATTGATATAGCGGAAAAAGACTACAAGGGAATAGTAATTAGTAACGAAGGCACTAATTTTTCGGCAGGTGCAAACGTAGGGCTTATTTTCATGTTAGCAGCTGAGCAGGAATGGGATGAGTTGAACATAGCAGTTAAAACCTTCCAAAATACAACAATGCGCCTGCGGTATTCGAACATTCCGGTGGTGGTTGCACCACACGGTTTAACACTTGGTGGAGGCTGCGAAATTTGTTTGCATGCCGATAAAGTTGTTGCACACGCAGAAACCTATATTGGATTGGTAGAATTTGGTGTAGGTTTGATCCCGGGTGGGGGCGGAACAAAAGAATTCGCCCTTCGATTATCAGATGCATTAAATGAAGGGGATATTGAGCTGAATGCTTTCCGGGACAAATTCTTAACTATTGGTCAGGCCAGGGTTTCAACTTCTGCTCATGAAGCATTCGACTTAGGAATTTTAAGAAAAGGAATCGACAAAGTGGTGATCTCAAAAAGCCGACAATTAACCGAAGCGAAAGCCGAATGTTTACGAATGGTAAATGCAGGGTATACACCTCCCGTTAAACGAAAAAATATTCGTGTGTTGGGAAATCAGGCATTAGGCTTGGTATACGCAGGAGCAAATTCAATGTTAAGCGGAAATTATATCAGTGAACACGACAAAAAGATCTCTGAAAAATTAGGATATGTTATTGCAGGTGGAAATCTTTCACAACCCACAATGGTATCCGAACAGTATTTATTAGATCTTGAAAGAGAAGCATTTCTATCTCTTTGTTCAGAAAGAAAAACATTAGAAAGGTTACAAAGTATTATAAAAGGTGGTAAGGTGCTACGAAATTAACCCTTCGACTCCCTTCCTGTAACGGGCAGGCGCTCAAGGCCCGAAAATATAGAGTGAGGAATTATTAAAATCAGATCCCGATAGTTATCGGTACAAATATCATAAATCAGAAATATAAAATGAACGCATATATAATAGCAGGTTTCAGAAGCGCAGTTGCAAAAGCGCCACGGGGTGGATTTAGGTTTACCCGACCAGATGACTTAGCAGCAGAAGTGATAAAACATTTAATGGCTTCTGTTCCTAATGTAAATAAAGATCAGGTTAATGATGTGATTGTTGGAAACGCGATGCCGGAAGCCGAACAAGGGTTAAACGTTGGCAGATTAATCTCATTGATGGCGATGGATACTGATAAAGTTCCGGGCATGACAGTTAATCGTTACTGCGCTTCGGGTTTAGAAACCATTGCGATAGCAAGTGCCAAGATTCATGCAGGTATTGCCGATTGTATCATTGCAGGTGGAGTGGAAAGTATGAGCTTGATGCCAATGGGTGGATGGCGTGTAATTCCAAATCCTAAAGTTGCGCAGGAACATCCCGATTGGTATTGGGGAATGGGTTTAACAGCAGAAGCCGTAGCAAAAGAATACAAAGTTTCAAGAGAAGAGCAGGATACATTTGCTTTTAACTCACATCAAAAAGCGATTGCAGCAATAAGCGGAGGAAAATTTAAAAATGAAATTGTTCCCATCTTTCTTGATGAAATTTTTCTTGATGAAAAAGAAAAAAAACAGACAAGAAAATATACAGTTGATACAGATGAAGGTCCACGTGCCGATACATCCCTAAGTGCTTTGGCAAACTTAAAACCTGTGTTTGCCCAGGGTGGAAGTGTAACTGCAGGGAACTCTTCGCAAATGAGTGACGGTGCTTCTTTTGTAATGGTAGTAAGCGAAAAATTTCTAAAAGAAAATAATCTAAAACCAATTGCAAGATTAGTATCGCACGCAGTAGCAGGTGTACCTCCACGTATTATGGGAATAGGGCCCATTTATGCCATTCCAAAAGCAATTGAAAAAGCGGGATTAACTTTACAGGATATTGATCTGATAGAATTGAACGAAGCATTCGCATCTCAATCATTAGCAGTAATCCGTGAATTAAAATTAAACCCGGATATCGTAAATGTAAACGGGGGAGCTATTGCATTAGGTCATCCACTTGGCTGTAGTGGAGCAAAACTATCTGTTCAACTATTTAATGAGTTAACACGCAGAAATAAAAAATACGGTATTGTCTCCATGTGTGTAGGAACCGGACAAGGTGCAGCCGGCGTATTCGAACTTTTAGCTTGATACTATGCAAAAGGATTTGATCAATAAATTAATAACAATTCGCAGGAAAATTCATGCTAACCCTGAATTGGGTTATCAGGAAAATGAAACTGCAGATCTTATATGTAATGAGCTCAATGCGCTTGCTATTCCATACAGGAAAAATATTGCAAAAACAGGCGTTGTAGCGGAAATTAGCAAAGGCAACGGGCCATGCATCGCGCTAAGAGCTGACATGGATGCTCTCCCCATAAAAGAAGAAAACACACTTGATTTTAAAAGTGAAAAAAAAATAAGAGCAGCAAACGGAATGGATATACCATTAATGCATGCTTGTGGCCATGATATACATACTACCATGCTCCTGGGAGCTGCAACCATACTTAAAGATGCAGATTTTAATGGAAAAGTGAAACTCTTTTTTCAACCTTCAGAGGAAGATGTATATGATGATCCGGAAAAAAAATCCGGTGGGCAGCGAATGGTTGAATCAGGAGAATTGGAGGATGTAAAAGCTGCTTTGGGTATACATGTGCACCCTTTATTGCCCATAGGAAAAGTAGCTTATAAACTGGGACAGGCATTAGCTTGCGCAGGCTTCTTTAAGATTGAAGTGAAAGGTATAATGGCCCATGCATCTATTGCTCCGCATTTAGGTATTGATGCGGTGTTGGTCTCCAGTCAGATAATACAAAGTGTAACCGCCATCGTTCCAAAATACATTGCACCAACCGAAGCAATTGTTATTTCGTTTACAAAAATAAACGGAGGTGTTGCGCCAAATGTAATTGCAGATAAAGTAGTATTGGAAGGAACGGTTCGCGCACTTGACCTAAACACCTTTAACGATATTAAAGAGCGGATCCAAAAAGTAATTGAAGGAATTGGTTTATACAGTGGGGCTAAAATAAGTATTGAATATAGTTTAAATTATCCTAGTTTATTAAACGACAAAAACATTCATGAAAATCTTACTACTACTCTGGAAAATGTTTTTGGAAAAACAAATATTATTCCGGTTGATGCCATACTTGGCTCAGAAGACTTTGCATTCTTTTCAAGAAAGGTTCCATCCATGTTTTATTTTTTGGGAGCAAAGGATACCAAAGATGATTGTTACTTCCTTCATCATCCGAAAGTAATTTTCAATGAAGACTGTATTTCATACGGAGCAACACTTTTAGCAGAAGGAGCATTAAAACTTTTATTAACAAATTAAAAACAGGATTATGTCTACAAATAAAATAAAAGGCGGAGAGTTTCTGATAAAAGAAACAAATGCACAGGATGTTTTTATTCCCGAACAATGGACAGAAGAACAACGCATGATGAAAAAAACATGCGACGATTTTATTGAACAGGAAGTAACTCCTATTCTTGACAGGATAGATAAACAAGAAGAAGGCCTGGTTCCTTCCTTATTAGATAAAGCAGGCAAGCTTGGTCTGCTAAGCATTTCCATACCGGAAGATTTGGGTGGTTTGGGATTTAATTTTGTCACCTCCATGCTCACAACTGAAGGCATTGGCGTTGGACATTCCATAGCAGTAGCTTTATCTGCTCATACCGGAATTGGAACCTTACCAATCTTATACTACGGAACAGAAGAGCAAAAAAAGAAGTACATTCCCAAATTAGCCACAGGAGAATGGAAAGCTTGTTATTGTCTTACCGAACCCGGAAGTGGATCAGATGCAAACAGCGGTAAAACCAACGCAAAATTAAGTGAAGATGGCAAACACTATATTTTGAACGGGCAAAAAATGTGGATCACCAACGGAGGCTTTGCAGATATTTTTACTGTGTTTGCTAAAATTGATAATGATAAAAATCTTTCTGCTTTCATAGTAGAAAAAAGTTTTGGAGGAATAAGCCTGAATCCTGAAGAACATAAAATGGGGATCAAAGGAAGCTCCACCCGGCAGGTATTTTTCACCAATTGCAAAGTGCCGGTAGAAAATCTTTTATCCGAAAGAGAAAACGGATTTAAAATTGCTGTGAACATCCTGAACATTGGAAGAATTAAGTTAGCAGGCGCGGCAATTGGAGCTGCCAAAAGTACGACTACCTTATCTGTAAAATACGCAAACGAACGTATTCAGTTCGAAAGAGCTATTTCCAAATATGGCGCAATTCGTTATAAACTGGCTGAACAAGCCATACGCATCTTCGCTTCTGAAAGTGCCATCTATAGGGCATCACAAAATATGGAAGATGCTATTGAAGAATTGATGGCCGGGGGAATGTCAAAAGAAAAAGCCACCTTGAAAGGTATTGAACAATATGCGGTAGAGGCTGCCATATTAAAAGTTCATGGCTCAGAAACGCTCGACTATGTTGCTGACGAAGGAGTTCAAATATATGGAGGTATGGGTTACAGCGCAGAAGCACCCATGGACAGAATTTACAGAGACTCCCGCATCAACAGAATTTTTGAAGGAACAAACGAGATCAATAGATTGCTAATTGTTGATATGCTTTTAAAACGTGCCATGAAAGGCGAATTGGACCTGATGGGATCTGCACAAAAAGTAGCTACAGAATTAGTTGGCATTCCTGATATGAATGACGGAGACGAAACACTTTTTGCAGCTGAGAAAAAAATGTTGGGTAATTTCAAAAAGACGGTACTGATGATTGCGGGATCCGCAGTACAGAAACTAATGACCACTTTACAAAAAGAGCAGGAGATCCTAATGAATGTTGCTACCATAGTAATTGAAACCTATGTTGCTGAATCCATTCTTCTTCGTGTAGAAAAAATGGTGAGCATGCAGGGAGAAAAAAATTGCGAGGTTCAATTAGCAATGATGCGATCCTACATAAATAGCGCATGTGATAAAATATGGGCAGAAGGAAAAGAGGCATTAAACAGTTTTGCTGAAGGCGATGAATTACGTATGATGATGATTGGTTTAAAACGTTTTACCAAACAGGAACAGTTTAACCCTAAACAAGCAAGACAAATTGTTGCTCAAAAGTTGATTGAAGAAAACAGATATTGCTTTTAGACAACTATTTCCCGCAGATTGCGCAGATCACCGCAGATCTTTTTAAATCAATTGAATTCAAAATAAATCTGGAATTTTTCTGCGAAAATCTGTGAGATCTGCGGGACCCTTTTCATTAATTTACATATTTACCCCAAATTAGAATCATGAAAAATATACTTCTTCTTTGTTTCATAAGTTTCCTTTCCCACTCATTTGCTCAATCGGTGAAAGCAGATGATATACTCGGTACCTGGCTCACCGGAAGCGGAAAGGCTAAAGTACAGATCTACAAATCAGGTGAAAAATACAATGGCAAGATCGTTTGGTTAAAGAATCCTAACTATGAAGATGGCAAGCCCAAAGTAGATAAAAATAATAAGGATAAATCCAAGCAAACAACACCAATAATGGGATTAAACCTTTTAAAGGATTTTGAGTTTGATGATGATGAGTGGGAAGATGGAACTATTTACGATCCTGAAGACGGAAAAACATACAGTTGCAATATCAAAATGCGAAATGGAAGTCTGGATGTAAGAGGTTATGTTGGTCTTTCCTTGTTAGGTAGAACACAGATCTGGATCAAGGTTGCTGATGTGAAATAAGCTTCAATACAAAATGCTCTTTCTCTTTTTGCTCTTGTCTCAAAAAAACAATTCCAATAAAGTGCAGGTCAAGAGTTAAACGGACTTGTGGATGATCCTTTATTTCTTTCCAGGCAGCTTTCATTTCTTCGCTCCAATTAATATCATCAAATACGATTACTGAATCGTTATGGGATTTTTTTAGTACCTCTTCAAAGTATCGTAGTGTAGGCTCTTTCAAATGGTTGCCATCAATGTAAACAAAATCTATCTTTTCCAGCTTCGATACGAGTTTCGGTAATTGATCATCAAAATTTCCAGGTATTACTTCAATATTTTTACAATCGTTTTCTTGAAATTGTTTTCTTGAAAAATCAACCAAACTATCACTTCCTTCCAAAGAATAAACCTTTGCCCTTTTTGCTGCTGATGCCAGGTACATGGTTGTTAAGCCCAGTGAAGTTCCCAGTTCAATAACAGTTGCGGGTGCTGAAAAATTTACCAGTCTGAAAAGTAACCGTGCGTATTTTTCCGGGGCAATTCCATGTGTGCATATATCAGATATCCTCCGTTCATTTGATTTAAAAATTTTAGATCCTGCTCCAAAATCTTTAATGGTAATAATGGAATTATTTTGCTCTAGCTTTCTTCTGACCCTGGCGAGTTTATCATAATCGTAGTAGCTATACGATTCTTCAATTACGTTATTATATAGATCAAAAACAAAAGGAGAATGGATTCCATGAGCGTCTTTCGCTATTAGTTTATAACGCGCGAAATCACTTAATTTCGAAAGTGTACTCACCCTTCTTTGTTTTCTAAAGGCTTTTTGTGACGCAGAAATAACACATCGCCCACTTTAGGTTCTTGCCCTTGTTTGATGCGGTTCTTTTTGCACAAATGGTAGATACGAATTCCGTGCAATTGAGAAATAGATTTTAATGTTTCTCCTTTGGTAACCACATGATAAGGTTCACGAGCCTTTCTGCGTTTACGTTCTACATATATTTTTGTACCTGCTGACACTTTATCTTTTTGGTTAAGGTCGTTATAATTAAGCAGGTCTTCCAATTCCAGATTAAACTCAGTTGCGATCTTATAAAACGAATCTCCCGGTTTGGTAATAATAAATTTAGTGCGATTAAATCTAAGTACCTGCCTTAACTCCATTTTACTTTGTGGAGCAACTGATGTTCCATGATGCACTGGTAAACCCTCCTGCAAATCATACTGATTAAGGTTGTACTTCTCAATTAACTCAATTAGTTGTTCTGCATATTTAGGATGTGTTGCATAACCGGCTAGTTTCAACCCCTTGGCCCAGCCTTTATAATCTGTTAATGGTAATTCGAATAAAGAAGCATAACGAGGGCGGCCCTTTAAAAATAAGGAATGATCTGTGTACGAATCCAATACTTTCTCATACTTACGAAAACATTCATTCTTTGCATCATCGTCCATGAAATAACTTTCCCCCGTCCAGCCTACATGACATTTGATCCCAAAATGGTTATTTGCATATACCGAAAGCGCACTGTTTCCATTCCCGCTTTCCAACATGCCTTGTGCCAGTGTAATACTCGCAGGAATGCCATGACTCAGCATTTCTGCTATTGCATCCTCTTTATATAAAGAAATGTAATCGTTGGGAGATAATTTTTTTTCAGAAGGTTGGGCAAACACAATCCTGCTAAAACAGCAAAACAATGCGAGGGCGGTTATTTTTCCGGCAAAAACTTTCATACTCCCACAAATTTACATCATTCTAATGAGCAGTTCTATCCATAAAATTACGATTATGAACATGTGGATGTTAGGTTTTCGACGAATTTGTTAAAATTTCCATTAGGAAACTTGCAAGACAAAAATAGTTTCCATAGTTTTGCCCCAGATTTAAGAACAAATGGAACCAGAAGAGAAAATAATTAAAGGTGCTGAAGAGTTGTTCTTTCGTTTTGGTGTGCGCTCTGTAACCATGGACGACATAGCAAAGCACCTGGGAATGAGTAAAAAAACTATTTATCAATGTTATAAAGACAAGGATGAAATGGTTTTTAAACTGATGCAGGTACAGGTACAACAACACGAAGAAGTTTTTGGAGGAATTCAAAAAAACTCAACTAATGTTATTGAAGAAGTATTTGAGATCATGAAGGAAATCTCTTCTTATTTAAGTAGGATAAATCCTTTATTGATGTACGAATTACAAAAATACTATCCTAAAGCCTGGGCGCTTTTTAAAGGTTTAAAAGAAAATTTTATCCAGAAAATGGTAGAAAGCTCTATTAATGGTGGAAAAGAGCAAGGTATCGTAAGGCAGGACACAGATACAAAAATACTTTCCCGCTTAAGAATGGAAGAGGTAGAAATGGCATTTAACCCTGCTGTTTATCCACCTGATAAGTTTAATCATGTCGAAGTGCAAATGGCATTAACCGAACATTTTTTGTATGGCATCTGTACCCTTAAAGGACATAAACTCATTAATAAATACAAACAAATTCATGAAGAAGAGTAAAGACCAAATGAATAAGACCATGATAAACTTAAAAGTAAGCTTAATACTGGTAATCGCATTATTACCAGCTATTATAAAAGCGCAAAAAACAGGTGGAAGTGATTTCACTCTTCAGGCGGCTATTGATTACGCTACGAAACACAACGCAAATTACCTGAATGCAGAGTTAGACATTAAACTTGCTGAATACAAGAACAAGGAAGTAATAGGTATTGGTTTACCACAGGTAAGCGGAAGTATTGACCTTAAAGATTATTTCAAGATCCCAACTTCTTTGATCCCTGCTCAGTTTTTAAACCCAAATGCTCCTGCGGGGACTTTTATTCCCGTTCAGTTTGGAACACAGTGGAATGCCACCGCCGGAATCTCCGTTTCTCAATTAATTTTCAGCAGTGATTATATTGTTGGGTTGCAGGCAGCAAAGGAATTTAAAGATCTGTCCCAAAAATCTTTAACGCGTACAAAAGTTGAAACAGCAGTTACCATAACAAAGGCATACTATTCTGTTTTGGTGAATCGTGAGCGTTTAAAAACATTAACTGCAAATATCGAAAGAATTAAAAAACTATACGATGACACAAAAGCATTAAATGAAGCAGGGTTTGTGGAAAAAATAGACAGTGATCGACTAGAGCTTGCATATAACAATCTACTTACTGAAAAAGAAAAAGTAGAGCGTTTAATTGGCCTAAGCGAAACACTTTTAAAATTTCAAATGGGCTACGGTTTAACTGAACCTATAACTCTAAGCGATGAATTAAAAGCGGAACAGTTTCAGGACCTTGAATCGGGAACAAACATAAAAGTAAATTATGCTTCACGTCCTGAATTTTCATTACTTGAATCACAAAAGCGAATCAACGAACTGGATCTTAAAAGATACAGAATGTCATACCTTCCAACATTAGCTGGATATGCAGCCTACAACCAACAGGCTCAACGTTCTAAATTTGATTTTTTTGATACTGATCAAAAATGGTTTCCAATAGGAATTGTTGGAGCTACTTTGAATATTCCAATTTTCAGTGGCGGACAAAAATATTACAAAACGCAACAAGCAAAGTTAAACCTTCAGAAAACCGTTAACACCATGGATTATATGAAAACGGTGATTGAATTTGAAACCATTACAGCTTCCATCACTTATAAAAACGCTTATGCAAGTATGCTGACTCAACAAAAGAACAAAGACCTCGCTAAAAGTATTTACGAAACTTCCAGGAAAAAATATGACGCAGGAATAGGATCCAGCCTTGAACTAATAACAGCTGAAACAGCTTTGAAAGAAGCTGAAACAAATTATTTAAGTGCTATTTACGATTTAATAATTGCAAAAACAGATTTAGACAAAGCACAAGGAAATATTAAATAAAATTATCATGAACTCAACCCTATTTAAAAATTATTACATGAAAAATATATTAGCATTCGGGCTTGCTACAACATTACTTTTAGCATCCTGCTCACAACCGGATAAAAAAGCAGAATTAGAAAAACTACGTACTCAGGAAGCAGAATTGCTTGCACAAATAGAAAAACTGGAAACCGAAATCGGGAATAACGATACTTCCAAAGTTAAAACCAATCTTGTGGAAACACAGACCATACAAATGCAGTTATTTTCTACTTACATTGACATTCAGGGAAGGATTGATGCTGACGAAAACGTGGGTTTGTCATCTGAGATCCCCGGAACTATCACAAAAATTAATGTAAAAGTTGGTGATGAAGTAAGCAAAGGACAAGTGCTTGCAGAAACAGATGCCCGAACTGTTCAACAAAGCATCAGTGATCTTCAAACCAATCTTGATTTGGTAAATCAATTATTTGACAAACAAAAAGGATTATGGGATCAAAAGATCGGCACCGAGGTTCAATACCTACAGGCAAAAACTAACAAAGAAAGTCTGGAGAAAAAAATGCTCACCCTTCAGGAACAACTACGCATGACTAAAATTATTTCTCCTATCAGCGGAACAGTTGATGCAGTTGATATTAAATTAGGACAGGCTGTTGCTCCGGGTTTACCCGCGATAAGGGTAATTAATTTCAGCAACTTAAAAGTAAAGGCAGATGTTGCAGAAGTATATGCAGGAAGAATAAGTAAAGGTGATGCTGTAAAAGTATATTTCCCCGACACAGGAGACTCATTGGAATCCAAAGTTAATTTTGCTGCAAGAGCAATCAATAATGTTACCCGGACATTTACAGTTGAAGTGTTACTCGACAACAAAAAAGATTATCACCCTAACATTGTAACACGTTTAAAAATCAATGACTACACTTCTCCTACTCCGGTAGTTGCAGTACCGGTAAAACTTATTCAAAATGAGATTGGCGGAGGAAAGTTCGTTTATATATCGGAAGCAGGGAAAGCGGTAAAAAAGGTGGTAAAAACCGGAAAAGAATACAACGGTTTAATTGAAATAACAGAGGGATTAAAACAAGGTGATAAACTCGTTAGTAAAGGATATGATACCATTAACGAAGGCGATCTTATTTCTGCAAAAAAATAAGGAACCTCAATTATTGTATCAATAAAAAAAATCATTATGCTAGAAAAATTTAAAGAGTTTAAGCCCTCCAGTTGGGCGATAGACAATAAAGTAAGTATCTACATACTTACCGTTATCATCTGTATTGTAGGTGTTATGTCCTACAATTCCTTACCAAAAGAAAGTTTCCCGGATATTACAGTGCCTACCATTTTTGTAAGTACTGTTAATGCAGGTAATTCGCCAACCAATATTGAAAACACCATTACCAAACCAATAGAGAAAAAACTAAAATCGGTTTCAGGTATTAAAAAAGTAACCAGCACTTCTTTACAGGATGTTTCTGTTATTGTAGTGGAGTTTAACACTAATGTAAACACTGATAAAGCAAAACTGAAAGTAAAAGATGCGGTTGATGAAGCACGAACAGACATGCCTCAAACACTTACCATGGAACCGCGAATAAAAGAGATCGCTTTTTCGGAAATTCCAATCATGTACATCAACGTTGCAGGGAAGTACGATCTTAAAAAATTAAAAAAATATGCTGAAGATCTTCAGGAAAAAATAGAAGGTTTAAAAGAGATCAATGAAGCAAAACTCGTAGGAGCATTAGACAGAGAGATTCAGGTAAACCTGGATATGTACAAAATGCAGGCTGCTCAGTTAACTCTGGGAGATGTTCAACGCGCTATCAGTGCAGAGAACCTTTCCATTACACTTGGACAGGTTCCAATGGACGGAATGAAACGTACTCTGAGTATCAAAAAAGAATTTAAAGATATTGAAGAGATCAAAAACATGGTGATCAACTCACAAAGCGGAGCACGCATGTATTTGAAAGATATAGCTGAAGTAAACGATTCGTTTTTAGAACAGGAAAGTTTCAGCAGCAGTAAAGGTAAGAACGTTATTACGCTGAACGTTATTAAACGTCCGGGAGAAAATCTTATCGAAGCCTCTCAAAAGATCAAAAATATTATTGAAGACATGAAGGAAGAAGAATTCCCTGAAGGTCTGGAAGTAACCATATCAGGTGATCAATCAGATAAAACAGAAGTTACCTTACATGACCTGATCAATACTATTATCATTGGATTCGTTTTAGTAACATTTATTCTGATGTTCTTTATGGGCGTTACCAATGCCTTGTTCGTTGCATCATCTGTTCCGCTTTCTATGTTTATTGCCTTCATGATTATGCCTGCAATTGGTTTCAGTATGAACATGATTGTATTGTTTGCATTCTTACTCGCTCTCGGTATTGTTGTAGATGATGCCATCGTGGTAATCGAAAACACGCATAGGATATTTGACAATGGTAAGCGGGATATAAAAACTGCCGCCAAAATGGCCGCCGGCGAAGTATTTTTACCGGTATTGTCTGGGACCTTAACAACCCTTGCACCCTTTATACCTTTAGCTTTTTGGAGTGGAATCATTGGTAAATTTATGTTCTTCCTTCCTGTAACGCTCATTATAACTCTAATGGCATCTCTCTTAGTAGCTTATATTATCAATCCTGTATTTGCTGTAGATTTCATGAAGCCTCATCATGAAGAGAAAAAAGAATACGGGAGGCTTTCTAAAAAAGCATGGAGACTTCTTATATTATATGCGATCGTAGCTCTTCTTGCTCACTTAGGTGGTAAAACACTTATTGGTAACCTGGTTATTTTCCTTGGCTTGTTTATGGTAATTCACCGCTTGTTCCTTTACAAAGTAATTGAAGCATGGCAAACAAAAGCGTGGCCTGCTTTCCAAAACAAATACACCAAATTTTTAAAATGGAATTTAGTGAAGCCCTGGAGACCAATTGTATTAACAGTTGTAGCCTTTGTATTCACAATGTTTTTATTTGTTGCAAGAAGCCCGAAAGTTGTTTTCTTCCCGGAAGGTGATCCAAACAATATTTTTGTATACGTAAAATTACCTGTTGGTACCGACCCGGTTTATACCAATACCATCATGCGGGATGTAGAGAAAAAAGTAGATGAAGTTCTTGGTAAAAATAATCCAATCGTTGAGTCTATTATTACAAACGTTACAGTTGGTGTAACTGACCCACAGGATCAGGATCAAAACAAATACCCTAACAGAGGTAAAATTGCCATCAACTTTGTACGTTTTGGTTTACGAACAGGAGAATCCACCGGCGATTACTTACAAAAACTTCAGAACTTAAACTGGAACATTGCAGGCGCTGAGATCTCAGTAAACAAAGAGCAAGCGGGACCACCTACTTCCAAACCAATTAATATTGAAATTGTTGGTGACAAATTGGAGGACCTTTTGGTAAATGCCAATAATTTGAAACGTTATTTAGATGAGCAAAAAATTCCGGGCATTGTTGAATTAAAAAAGGATCTGGAAGATAATAAACCCGAAATTATTTTTGATATTGACAGGGAGCGTGCCAATCGTGAAGGGATCTCTACCGGGCAGTTGGCAATGGAAATACGCGGTGCAGTGTTTGGAACGGAGGCAACAAAGTTCAGAGATGCGGATGATGAGTATCCGGTTCAGCTCCGTTACAAATACGATCAACGAATCAATATTGAAACCATTCGTAATTTGAAAGTTACTTTCAGAGACATGAACCTTGGCGGTATCCTTCGTTCAGTTCCATTATCTTCTGTTTGTAACGTTTATTATTCTAACACTTACGGTGGAATCAAAAGAAAAAATTACGAACGTGTAATTACTTTATCGTCCGATGTGAAGGCAGATTTTAATCCGAACGAGGTTGTTGCAAAAGTTCAGAAGGCTGCTGTAGGCTACAAAGCCCTTGGTGATGTAGAAGTGAAATTTACCGGACAGCAAGAAGAGCAACAGGAAACGGGTGCTTTCCTTGGCAGAGCTTTATTGATCTCTTTCGGATTAATGCTCCTGATTCTTGTACTTCAATTCAACTCCTTTGGTAAACCAATCATTATCATGTCGGAGATACTTTTCAGTGTGATAGGTGTATTATTAGGTACTGCTATTTTCAAAATGGATATGAGTATTGTAATGACAGGTGTAGGTGTTATTGCACTTGGTGGTATCGCAGTGCGTAACGGTATCCTATTAATTGAATATGCCGAACTAAAACGCAAAGAAGGAATGAAATTGTGGGATGCTACATTGGAAGCAGGAAGAACACGTATGACACCTGTTTTATTGACAGCAACTGCAGCAATACTTGGCTTGATCCCATTAGCAGTTGGTTTAAATATCGACTTTGAAGCTTTATTTACAGAGTTCAATCCACACATTTATTTTGGTGGTGATAACGTAACTTTCTGGGGACCTTTATCATGGACCATGATCTTTGGTTTGGCCTTCGCAACTGTTATCACATTAATCATTGTTCCTGCCATGTATTTAATGAGTGAACGCCTGAAAAAACGTTCGGTTATCATTTTAAAACATTATGAAATGGGTGCAGCATTGATGTATGTGCCGTTCCTGATCTCTATTTTAAGAGCAATTCTTTGGTTCAAAAAAATTAAACTGGATTATGGTGATCTAAACGCATAAAAATTTAAAAAAGAAACCGAAACTAACCACTTCGATTTTTTTTATCCGCTCTCTTAAAAAACAGTGAAACACCTCACTTTGCAAAAATTTAATGTTTTTTTTCAAATTTCTTGTTGATATAAATTGATCCATTGTTGTATCTTCGCAGCATGTATAGAGCAACGAGTTATTTATCATTGGGTTTTGGGATATTAGCAGCATTGAGTGTGTTAAAAGTGCAATTTTTATTACCCGGAATGGTTTGTTGTATTTTAGGTTTTGCAACTTCCATTATGAATATTTTTATTCAAACAAAATATCAGATGGACAAAAAAGTATTTACCCGGGCTCATATCGGTTTGGTACTCTCCTCCTTTCCTGTTATTTATATTTTGATAATAGTTTTCATTTTTAAAAGCTAAGCAACAAATGGCATTTGCTTTAAAAAATTATCTTTCATTAATTAAATTCAGCCACACCATTTTCGCATTACCATTTGCGATCATTGGTTTTGTGCTTGCTATAAAAGATGATCTTTCTGCTTTTAATCCGTTGCTCTTAGTGTATGTTATTCTATGCATGGTATTTGCCAGAAGCGCTGCCATGGGATTTAACCGATACATTGACAGAAAATTTGATGCGCAAAATCCACGCACCAAAATGCGCGAAGTTCCTGCGGGGGTAATTTCAGCCAGTGCTGCTCTTTGGTTCGTAATTATTATGAGTGTATTATTTATTACAACAACCTGGTTCATTAATCCTATTTGTTTTTATTTATCACCTGTTGCATTACTTGTGGTTTTAGGATATAGTTATACCAAAAGGTTTACGGCACTTTGCCATTTGGTTTTAGGCGTAGGTTTAGGCTTAGCTCCTATAGGATCTTATCTGGCAGTAACCGGAGAGTTTGCGTGGTTACCCCTGCTCTATTCTTTCGCGGTATTTTTTTGGGTAAGTGGTTTCGATATCATTTTTGCTTTACAGGATGAAGAGTTTGACAGATCACTTAACCTGAAATCCATTCCAAGTTATTTAGGAAAAGTGAAAGCTTTACGATTAAGTGAATTACTGCATATAATTAGTGCAACATTTGTTATAGGTGCAGGTTATATGGCAGGCTTTGGGCCTATTTATTGGGTCGGTGTTGCCTTTTTTTGTGGACTGTTAACCTACCAACATTTAATTGTAAAGCCAAATGATCTTAGTCGTGTTAATCTTGCATTCGGAACGGTTAATGGTATTGCCAGTGTGGTATTTGCCTGTTTCACTTTAGCAGAAATACTTATCAATTAATGTTTTTTCTTGGATTCATAATTCGGGTGTTCACACATAAACGAACTATCAAATTCATTTATGTTCCCTTGTTATTGCTCGCAATAACAGTATGGTCATGCAATAACTGGATCCGGAAAAGTGCAGTAACAAAATGTTATAATACAACACAGCAAATTCCGGAAAATAAAGTTGGTTTACTTTTAGGCACAACCAAATGGGCAAAGGGCGGAGCAAATTTATTTTTTCAATACAGAATAAATGCAGCTGTTGAATTATTTAAATCCGGAAAAATAAAACATATCTTAGTTAGTGGCGACAATCATACTTTAGAATATAATGAAGCTGAAGACATGCAAAAAGCCCTGATTGAAAACGGCATTCCCGATTCGTGTATCACCCTGGACTATGCGGGTTTTAGAACACTCGACTCGGTTGTTAGATGTGAAAAAGTTTTCGGGCAGAAAAAATTTACCATCATAAGTCAACCTTTTCATAATGAACGTGCGCTGTTTATTGCCAAAGGATTTGATTTGGATTGTGTTGCTTTTAATGCCAAAGATGTTCCTTCCAACTATTCTCTTAAAACCAGGGTTCGTGAATATTTTGCCCGTGTAAAATGTGTATTGGATATTTATATTCTAAAAACGCAACCTAAGTTTCTTGGTGAAAAAGTGAGCATTACAGCTTAAACCAAGCTCCGGGAATTTCCGAATGCTAATTCTTTCCCTTTCTTTTTTTGTTAATTTTTGATGAATGATGCTGTTTTTTCTATTTTTGCTAAAACGTTTTAGTAAATGAAAACAAAATCACTCCCCTTTTTGATAATTGCAGTTTGGATAAGAATCAGCACGTACGGACAATGCACCTTTAGCTTAGGTAATGATCTTTTTTATTGTCAGGGACAATCATTTAATCAAACCTTAACGGCTCCTGCAAACCAAACCAGCTATTTATGGAATAGCGGAGCAACAACTCAGAGCATAAATATTAATACTGCAGGCGCGTATAATTGTGCAATTACGTTATTGAGTAACGACCTTATTACAAATGGTGGTTTTTCAACAGGAAGCAATGGTTTTTCCAGTTCGTATGTTGTTGGCACCGGAGGAACCTGGGGGCCGCTTTCAAGTGAAGGTCAATATTTAGTCACTAACAATGCTTCTTCCGCTCATACTAATTTCCCAGGTTTTGGCGATCATACCGGTGGAGGAGATATGATGGTGGTGAATGGTTCCGGAACACCCGGAACAAGTGTTTGGTGCCAAAGCATAACAGTTAGTCCAAACACAGATTATAATTTTTCTACCTGGGTAGCAACCTGCGTAGCGAATTCCTCAACAGAGTTATCGGATCTTCAGTTTTCAATTAACGGAACATTATTAGGCACTGCTTTCTCCCCACCAATGGCATCAGGACAATGGGCACAATTTAATGCCACATGGAATTCAGGGCCCAACACTTCCGCTTCCATTTGCATTGTGAATCAAAATACCGCCATTTCCGGAAATGATTTTGCATTAGATGATATTTTCTTTCAGCAAATCTGCACTGCAAATGATGAAATTGTTGTGACTGAAAACCCCGCCCCAAGTGTAAGTTTTCCAGGTTTGCCTGCTCCTTTAACATGTACCGTACAAACTGTGCCTTTAAATCCAACAGCATCTTCAAACGTAGCTTTTAACTGGTCAGGCCCCGGAATTGTTGGAAGTACAGCTTCATCATCAATTACTGCAAATGCTGCCGGTGTTTACAATGTCACTGTTACTAATTCAAATAATTGTACTGCAACAGCATCAACTACAGTTAGCGTTTCATCATCAATTCCAATTGTAGATGCGGGACCTGTAACTCAAACTATAGCTTGTCAGGGTTTATCAACTCTGCTTGTACCAACTCAGGAGCAAACAAACTACCAATATGCCTGGGCGGGGCCAAATGGATTTTCATCTTCTCAATTTAGTCCGGGAGTTGTAAGTAGCGCCGGAACCTACATCCTTTCGGCAACTGATCTTACCACGGGCTGTGTAAAAAAAGATAGTATTCTTATAAGTATTTTACCTAATCCGAATGCTGCATTTATAGCAAACCCCATTTCAGGGAACCCGCCATTGGAAGTTAATTTCACCAATGGAAGTACTAATGCTTCAACATATACCTGGAATTTTGGTGTAAACAGTACAAGCGTAAGTACACAAAATCCAAGTTACATATATGTTTCTGAAGGAGTTTATCCTGTAAGTTTGGTAGCAAGTAATGGAAACAATCTTTGTAATGATACGGCAACTTCCATTATAACTGTGTTACCAAATTCAGCATTGATTATTCCTAATATTTTTAGTCCGAACGGGGATAATATTAACGATCTGTTTCATCTGCATGCAGTAGCTATTAAAGAATTGAGTGTAGACATTTTTAATCGCTGGGGTCAGCAGGTTTATAGTTTTAATGGATTAACTGCAGACTGGAATGGAAAAGATTGCTCAGAAGGGACTTATTATTATATAGTAAAGGGGCAAACTCTGGAAAACAAAGCTATTGATGAAAAAGGAACTGTGCAATTGGTGAAATAAACCTAACTTCTTTCGATTTTCTCAATTGATTCATCAATTTGTCTGTTCATGTTTTTAAAAAATTGAAAACGCTGTTTTTCTGCGCTTCCACTAATCAACGATGATTTTTTGACAAGATTCTTCATCCAATAATCAATCTCATTACAAAAAACTTTGTTTGCTGTTGTTAATGAATTCATTGTATTAAAAGATATGTATGCCATTTTGTTATCACCGGCATTTACATAAATACAATTGGTACCAATTACAAGGTCGCTGTTATACAATTGAAAATGTCCGCCTTCCTTTTTTCCATTATCTTTTCTTTCATTCTCGGCATAACGATTCAAATTTTCTGCAAACAGTTTTACACGTTCCAAAATTCTTATTGCATCTTGTTTATGGGCAAAAGCTCCCGATTCATAATAAAATTCGACCTGCTTTAAAACAGTTTGTATGGTTTCATTTGTCCAGATTTCAACACCGGGAATGCTCATATACTCTTCGTTAATTCCTTTCGCAATGTCCATCAAACGTTGAGGAACAATATCAAACGTAAATTTCTTCCCCTGAAATTCCTTTATATTCAATACTGATCGTTGCCAGTAAAAAAGTTTGAAAGCTGTTATTTCCTGATCAAAGAATGAATGCATAATGGGCATTTCTTCCGCGGCGTAAACTATTTTTTTTTCTTCAAAAGAATTAATCCATTTGAGTTGCTCGTGAATATTACCCAGGTACTTTTCCCAATTGGGTTCAGAATCTGTTAACGAGGTATAGTTACAGGTTACAGTGTCTGATTTATAGGAGAAAACAGAATCCAAAGAGATGTTATACTTGTTACAGATCTTATAAATCTCTTCTAAAGTAAAGTCAGTTTCGCTTCGTAAACGCCTGTATGCGCTATCTGTGCTCACCTGCAACAAATCTGCAAGATCATCCGCAATGGAGATTCCCGCAGGAATCATCCCTTTTAGCACTTTAACAAATTCTTCCTGGATACTTTCCGCAGTTTTAACCTTCATTATTTTTCTTAAAATATAATAAAGCAAGGTACAATTATTTGCGAAAAATGCAAAACGGGCTGATTAATTTGCGAAAAACGCCAATATCCGTTTTTCCGGATTACCTGATAATATGGATTTGCACTTGTCGCCTTATCCAACGATGTCTTAGTATTTCCTCGTTTCACTCCGGTATGTAACTGAAATACTTTTACATCAGAAAAACAAAGAACAATGAAAACTTCAATACTCATTTTACTGCTCACATTTAATAGTTTCAGAAGCTATAGTAATGGCGAAAGTTCAGGTAAATCAATCAAAGATGTTTCAGGAGATTCGAATATCACTTTTGAGGCACCAACAGAAGAAGATTCACCCTCTATACAAAAAAACCTTCCTCTATACAATACAAACCTTTCTATAAAAACAACCAGAAGCCATGCAAATCCTTTTTCTTTTCATGCTATTAAATCATTATTCTTTCCTGAGAAGTGTAGTGAACCAAATGAGATGAAAAGCATTAGTAAAAATGAGAAGCTGCTCTACAAAATATTAAAAATTCTATTAGTGACTCTAAGCATTGGGCTTGTAGGGTTATTCGTTTCGATGGCTAGTGTTAGCATGCTCTTATTTGTAATACCATTATAAACCAAAAAAAATAAAATCAAACATGAAAACTATAAAAATAAAAATGGCAGCGTTGCTCCTAAGCATCAGTGTATTTGGCTTCTCGCAAACAAAACGAGGCAATCCATGTCGGTTCTAAATATCGACTCTAAAGGTGTAAACATGGAGCCTACGGTTATGGGCAATATGGTTCGGATGGAACTTGAAAAGCTTGATTCCTTTGACGTTATGGACAGGTATGACGTAAGTTATATGATTGAAAAAAACAAACTGAGTATAAATAATTGTTATGGTAAAATCTGTTTAGTAGAAGTTGGAACAACCATTCAGAGTGATAAAATGTTTAGTGGTACAGTTGAACAATTTGGAAAATCAATCATCCTAACTTTCAGAATAATTGATGTAAAAAATAATGCAATTGAAAAAACACATGTAAAGGAATACCTCAACATTCCCGAAGAATTACAGAGCATGGTGAAGATCTCCATTAACGAATTATTCAACAAGCCGAACGAAAAAGTACTGGTAGATAAGCTCACCAAAAAATTTGAGTTCGACAACAGTACCAACAATCCTGATGTTGACCGATTGAAACTGGACGGCCCCCGGATGGGTTTCGTTTCGTACATCGGTTCACTTTATGAACGCATGCAGGAAGGCAAATCAACAGGCGGTTTCAATGCTTTTCCCATGATGTTCCAGTTTGGGTATCAGTTCGAAAAACAATACCTGAATGAAGGAAAAGTGCAGGCATTGTTTGAGTTTTTACCAATGATTACAGGTTTAGACCAGGGTTATTTCATTCCGAGTTTCACCGTAATGCATGGCGTTAGAAGCAATGTAAACGGTTGGGAGTTTGCCTTTGGTCCCTCGTTTAGTTTAGTAACAAAAGCGAACGGTTATTATGACGCTGATAACAAATGGCAATTAGAAAAACAATGGAGTAGTGATTCAAGTAATGTAAACACCACCAATCCTTTTCCCATTGTAGAACGTATTGATAGCAGGGGTACAATGAAATTACAGAGTTCGTTTGTGTTTGCATTTGGCCGCACTTTTAAATCAGGCAGGTTAAATATTCCCGTAAATGCTTTTTTCATTCCCGGAAGAGAAGGCTGGAGAATCGGAGCTTCCTTTGGGTTTAATTCAAAAATTAAAAAGTAGTCCCAATCAATAATTAAAAACCACACCATGAAAACAATAAAAAAAATAATGTTAATAGCATTTGTAGCGGTAACATTAAGTGCTTCTTTTATTACCCTCAAAACATGCAGATCAACTTTCCGTGAATTCAAATCGTGCCTCAAAGAAAATACAGGGAGTAATTATTCAAAACTCATAAACGATTACATTAACTAATTCGTTGCAGCGATCCGCAACATGAAACGCAGACTTACATTAATGCTTTTTACTACATGTTTGTTTTCATCGTGTAGTTTGCGTTTGTTTTGCGGGTCTATTTTCAAAAAGGCATTTGCTAAAATTTGTATTGTGTAATTATAAAAAAACATCAATGAAATCAATTAAAAATAAAATCCCCGAACTGCTTATATACTCACGCCTGGCTTTAGCATGGATGATGCTGGCAATAGGTTTATTAAATCCGTTATGGGCTAAAACGGCTATTATCATTATACTGATAACAGGCTTATTAACGGATGTGTTTGACGGAATTATTGCCCGGCATTTAAAACTATCAACAGCGCATCTCCGGCAGCTTGACACAAAAATTGACCGTATCTTTTGGCTATCCGCATTATTTGTGCTTATGTTAATTCATCCTTCTTACTTAAACACTGGATAGGTCTATCAGTTCTTTTATTACTGGAATTGAGTGCCTGGCTGATAGGGAAAATCAAATTCCAAAACTCCATTTCCTTCCACTCTTTGCTCTCCAAATTTTGGGCAATAAGTATTTTAATAACCTTTATTGATGTTTTACCTGATGGAAAAGCAGAAATATCTTTTGCTATTACTTTTTGGTATGGGTTAATTGCACAAATCGATATTATGCTTATTGCATTCATCCTGCCCGAATTTCAGTGCGACATTCCAAGCTTCTGGCACGCATCAAAAATCAGAAAAGGGAGAACGATACGACGAATGAAACTTTTTAACGGATAAATAATTGACTCAAATCGCAAACCTAATTAAATACCGATTTTAAAGGGTATATACTTGCTTTTTCATTTCAAATGGTTTATTATTGCCTAAACCAATTTAACATGCGAAAAATGAAGGCAGTAACAAAATTATTTATCTGTTCGTTTCTGATGCTTTCTTTTGTTTTAAGTGCACAGCACAAAACGGAAAGATTATGGACAAAAGTTTCTGAAAAAAATCTGGAAAGCTTACCGAAAACAAGAAGAAATGCAATTCCTTCCAAGGCTCATTTTTTTCAGCTGAATTTACAGGAATTAAAAAATGAACTAATAAATGCTCCTGTTAGAGGTGAGTTTACCGGTCAATCCAATCTCATCATTAGTTTCCCAACTGCTTCAGGAAATTTTGAGAAATTTCGTGTAATGGAATCTCCAATCATGCACCCTGATCTGGCAGCAAAATATCCAATGATTAAAACATATGCCGCTCAGGGTATAGATGACCCAACAGCTACTATGCGTTTTAGTGTTACTCAATTTGGTTTACACACAATGACTATCTCTGGTAAAACCAGTTCTAATTATATAGATCCCTTCACCACTGACCTTGTTAACTACATTGTTTATGATAAGGAATCACTAAATGGTACGCCTCAAAGTTTCGAATGTTTGTTGGAAGATGATGTGGAACTTTCATCTCTTAAAACACAACCATCCACTTCTTCAGTGTTACAGATCAACGACAGTAAACTTAGAAAATACCGGTTGGCACAATCATGTAACGCTGAATATGGGAATATTTTTGCTGTTAATGTTGGTACTGAAAAAGCAGATATTCAGGCTCAGATGACAATTACTATAAACAGGGTAAACAGTGTTTATGAAAGAGATTTGGCTGTTACATTGGAGTTTATTGCTAATAATGACCTTATTATTTATTACGGCAACACAGCCTCCGATCCATGGGCAACAGAATACAATACAAAAACAGCGCAAACTATTGATGCGGTTATTGGTGTTGCTAATTACGATATTGGACACAACTTCAACACTTCAGGCGGAGGTAATGCCGGTTGTTTGAGTTGCGTTTGCTTAAGCACTTCACAATCATCAACACATAAGGGAAGAGGCTACACAGGAAGCAACAACCCTACAGGAGACCCGTTTGACATTGATTATGTAGCTCATGAAATGGGGCATCAGTTTGGTGGGTACCATGTAATGAATACTTGTAGCAGAAGTGGTAATGGTGCAACTGAGGTTGAACCTGCAAGCGGAAGTTCAATTATGGGTTACGCGGGAATTTGCGCTACAAACGTACAAAACAATAGCCACGACGATTTTAATTATGTAAACATTCGTGATATTGCTACAAACATTAAAACAGGAAACAGTAGTTCTTGTGCTTCTATTACAAACATTACCAACCTCCCACCTACAGCAAATGCAGGAAGTGATTATACCATCCCAAAAAGTACTGCATTTATTTTAGAAGGTACTGCAACCGATCCTGATGGGATGGCATCATTAACTTATAGCTGGAGCCAAAACGACCCAACTCAATCACCCGGCAATGCTGCTCCGGTTTCAACCTATGCGGTTGGACCAATGTATAGAGCTTTGCCTCCCATAACTTCTCCAAACAGATTTATGCCAACTATTACTTCCGTACTTGCAGGTAACTTAACTCCAACATGGGAAGTAACTCCTTCTGTTGCTCGTACGATGAACTTTTCTTTCTTAGTTCGTGATAATGATGTATTAGGAGGACAAACTGCTGCCGATCTTATGACAGTAACTGTTGATGGAACTGCCGGACCATTTGTTGTAACTTCTCAGGGTACAGCTACTACATGGAATGCAGGTGCAACAGAAACCATAACATGGAACGTTGCCGGAACAACAGCAGCTCCGGTGAATGCAGCTAACGTAAATATTTATTTATCAACTGATGGAGGTTATACTTACCCAACATTAGTTGCAGGCAATTTGCCAAACACAGGAACAGCAAACATTACTGTACCTTCTGTTACAACAACAACAGGTCGTATAATGGTAAGAGGTGCAGGAAATATTTTTTATGACATTAACAATGCTAACATTTCTATTCAGGCAGCTGAATTTGTAATGAATGTGGCGAATAACAACCAGAGTTTCTGCCCACCAACAAATGCAACTTATGATTTTACTTACAGTACCTTTTTATCTTTCAGTGAAACTACTACTTTCTCAGCAAGCGGAAACCCTGCCGGAACAACGGTTTCATTTAACCCAACTACTGCTGTAACAAATGGTACACCAGTTCAAATGAGCATTAATGGTTTAACGGGAGCTATGGCGGGTACTTATACAGTAACTATTACAGGTACATCAACTTCTGTTACTAAAACTTCTACAGTTGTTGTTAATGTACAAAATCCAAGCCCTGCTGTTGCTACATTGGCTACACCTGCAAATGGAGCTACCGGGATAAATACTACAGCAACATTAACATGGAATGCAGTTAGCGGTGCAGGTATGTTGTATGATGTGGACGTTGCATCTGATGCAGGATTCACTACAATAGTTTCTTCAACAGTTGGAACCAATTTAACATCTTTTTCTGCTACAGGTTTAGCAGCTGCAACAACTTATTATTGGAGAGTAAAAGCTTATACTTCATGTGGAACAGGATCTTTTTCATCAACCAATTCCTTTACAACAAGTTCTTGTTCAAATGCTGCCAGTTCAAACGTTCCCGTAGCTATCACAGCAACAGGAACTCCAACTGTAACTTCAACATTAAGCATTCCAATTACCGGAACTATTACTGATGTGAATGTTGTTGGATTAATTGGTACACATACATGGATCAATGACCTTACCATCACACTAAAAAGTCCTGCAAATACAACAGTTACTTTATTCGGGGCAATTTGTGCAAATCAGGATAATTTTGATATAAACTTTGATGACAATGCAGCTGCCGGCGCTTTACCTTGTCCGCCAATTGGTGGTGGAAACTACCAGCCGCAAACAGCATTAAGTGTATTTAATGGACAAAGTGCAACCGGTACATGGACTCTAACAGTTGCCGACGGAGCAGATGCGGATGGAGGTTCATTAAGCGGATGGGGTTTACAAATTTGTACTGCAAGCGCAGTTGGAATTACTAAATATGAAGCACATTCTTCGTCCATTTCAATTTATCCTAATCCAACCAGTGGTTTGTTTACAGTTAAACCTTATGGAGCATCCAATGAAGTTTACACTGTAAAAGTGATAAACAATTTAGGGCAGGTGATTCAATTATCAGAAGTAAATGCAAACACAGAACTTCAAATGGATCTTCGCTCTTATGATGCGGGTGTTTATTTTGTAACTGTATCAGGAGATAACAAAACAGAAACTAAAAAGATCATCTTAGCAAAAGATTAATACTATAGCACTAAATAGGAAATCCATCAACTAATTTATTTCACTCTTAATGAAATTAAAGCTGCTCTCGTTAATCAGGGCAGCTTTTTTGTTTTATCTATTCTGAATTCCTGAAATTGATTTTACAATTATGCAATTTATAGTAAAAATCCAGCTCAAACGTTTTACGTTTGGTGATACTCAACAGATCATCTAAACCAGTCCATACTAAAAACCAGCCGGCCGGTTCAAAACAAATAATCAAAACCGTATAAACAAATTCCTTTGCTTGCAGTTTATGTATATAAGAAGCTATAGCCATGCATAATAAACCAATGAAAATCATCAGGTAAGATCGTTTTCTGATAGTTTTTTTTCTTTCAAGTATTTTTTGATAATGTCTCTTTATATGTACTTCTATACGTTTAACAACAACTTCCTCCATTTGTACATTCCTCACTTTTTCAGGTATCAATAAATTAAATTCCCTCACTTTATACTCGCTTTCATTACAAACCTTTTTCAATTCGCTTATAAAATCATCAGATAAAGCTCTGTCTGCATAAGGTCTTGGGTCAAAATCAGAAAACATGTCGTTATAATCATCCAACCAGATTCCAATGTCTCTTGACTCAAATTCGATATGATTGTTCTTATTCATCCTGTTTACCTATTAAGCCGGGGTACCCGCCTTTCATCAAATTTAATAAAAAAGTCCTGACCGCCTTATGCAAATTTACCTTTTAATGCTTTTGAAACGTCTCAAAAATCAAACTTTGTAAGTTATTTTTCCTACTTTAGCATTTCGTAAAAAATTGATTTATGATTAAAAAGTATCTATTCTGTTTTGCCCTTTTATTTATATTAATAGGTGGCAAGTTAACCGCACAGGACGTAGCTGTAATTAACATCACGGCTCCCTCGTCAGGTTGTAATTTAACCGCAACCGAAAATGTGGTGGTCCGCATTTTTAATTACGGTCCTACTGATTTGAGTGGAGTAAACATCCCTGTAAGTTATTCCGTTAACGGGGTCCCTATACCTGCTGAAACCGCCAATTTCCCATCATTTCTCCAGAATTCCACTGTTACATACACATTTACAGCAGTAGCTGACTTATCGGCACCTGCTTCTTACACTATTGATGCAACAACGTCTTTAGCAGGAGATATTAATACTACAAACGATGCGTTCACAGGCTATACTGTTACCAATACAGCGCCATCTGTTGGAGGAACAGTTAGTGGAGGCACTAATGTATGTATAACGGGGAATGCAGGTAACCTTACTCTTGCAGGGCATACCGGAAACGTTCTTAACTGGGAATATTCTACTGATGGCGGATCAACCTGGATAAATATTTCCAATACAACAACCTCACAGTCATACAGCAACCTTACTGTACAAACACAATACAGGGCAAACGTACAGAATGGTTCATGTACAACTGCTTCAAGTACTGCCTCTACCATTACCATTGACCCGGCAACTGTTGGAGGAACTGCAGCCACTTCTTCTACTATTTGCAGTGGTGCAAGTGGTAATATAACATTAAGTGGTCATACGGGTGCAATTCAATATTGGGAATATTCTACAGATGGTGGTGCAACATGGACAAACATTGCCAACACTGCAACCACTCAACCATATGTAGCCTTAACAACTACAACAAGATACCGGGCAAACGTACAAAGTGGAGCTTGTACATCTGTAAATTCAACAGTGGCTATTAAAACGGTTAACCCTACTTCAGTTGGTGGTACAGTTTCGCCTGCAGCAACAACCGTTTGTAGTGGTTCCAATGGTGGAACCCTTACTTTAAGCGGGCATACAGGAACCATATCGCGTTGGGAATATTCAACTGATGGTGGAACTACCTGGACAAACATTGTGAATACAACTACTTCTCAAAACTATACTAATTTAACAACTACCACTCAATACCGGGCTTTGGTTAAGAGTGGTGTTTGCTCGGCCACATACTCTGCAATAAGCACAATAACAGTTACCGCATCTACCGTTGGGGGATCAGTTACATCGGATGCAACAATTTGTAGTGGTTTAAACGGAGGTACTTTAACTTTGGCAGGTGAATCAGGAACAATTTTAAATTGGGAATCATCAATTGATGGTGGTACAACATGGACAACAATTGCTAATACTACCAACAGCGAAATATACACCAATATTATAGTTACAACACATTATCGTGCTGTTGTTCAAAATGGAACTTGTACCGCGTCTAATTCAACTGCTGCAATTCTTACAGTAAATAATGCTTCGGTAGGTGGAAATCTTTCTTCCGATGCCACCGTTTGTGCTTCTGCAAATTCGGGAACAATAACATTAGCGGGCCAAACAGGAAGTATCCAAAATTGGGAATCTTCTACAGACGGCGGTGCCACCTGGACTAATATTGCAAATACTACTACATCAAATAATTTCAACAACTTAACTGATACTACATTGTACAGAGCGGCTGTTAAAAACGGAGTTTGTGCTTCTGCCTATTCAGATACAGTTACAATAACCGTAGACCCTGTAACCGTAGGCGGAATAGTTTCTTCAAGCGCTTCCATATGTTCAGGATTAAATACAGGTACGTTAAATTTATCAGGTAACACAGGATCTGTATTAAGTTGGGAATAT
The DNA here is from genome assembly GCA_030684395.1 of Bacteroidota bacterium. Lineage (GTDB taxonomy): Bacteria > Bacteroidota > Bacteroidia > B-17B0 > Aurantibacillaceae > JADJDM01. Next base: position 245,240 of record JAUXTT010000011.1, read on the forward strand.
TCTACTGATGGAGGTTCTACCTGGATAAACATTTCGAACACAACAACCAGTCAATCTTACAATAACGTTTCTACAAATACCATTTACCGTTCTTTGGTGCAAAGTGGTGTTTGTTCTTCATCTTATTCAGGAACTGCAACCTTAACGGTTGACCCGCAAGCGGTTGGAGGTACGACCTATGGAACAGCTACTGTATGTGAAGGTGCAAATAATGGCTCCATAACTTTGGTTGGTTACTCCTCTTCTATTGCTAGTTGGGAATCTTCTACAGACGGTGGAACAACATGGGCCCCTATTGTAAATACAAGCGCGGTTTTAAACTATACAAATTTGTTGCAAAGCACAACTTACCATGCAATTACTTCAAGCGGTGTATGTCCTGATGATACTTCAAGCATTACCGTAATTTCAGTGGATATTCCTTCTGTTGGTGGATTGGTTTCTACAGGTGATACAGTTTGCGCAGGAGTAAACGGGGGAATTTTAAACTTGTCGGGAAATACAGGTAATGTTCAAAACTGGGAATACTCAACCGATAACGGAACCAGTTGGGTGTTATTATCAAATGCTACTGCAACTCAAAGTTATGCAAACCTAACACAATCAACTTACTTTCGCGCAAGTGTAAAAAACGGTGTTTGTGCAACAGACCTTGCTGATTCGGTTTACATTAAAGTTGATTCAGCAGTAGTTGCGGGTTCAATCTCAAGCCCTGCTACAGTTTGTATCTCTAATGCAAACGGAACTTTAACTCTTGCAGGTTACATTGGTTCTATTGTTGATTGGGAATCGTCGGCAGATAACGGTACAACATGGAGCGGATTAACCAACACTACAAACACAAATAACTATGCAGCATTAACCGACACAACTTATTACAGAGCAATTGTTTCCAGCGGCGTTTGTGGAAATGATACTACTGCTTCTTTGGTTATAAATGTAGATCAACTTTCTGTTGGTGGAACCATTGATCTTTCTCAAACAGTTTGTGCAAGCGGAAATGGGGCAACATTAAACATCATTGGTAGTACAGGAAATGTTTTGGGATGGGAATATTCTTCGAATGGTGGTAATAGTTGGATCCCTGTAAACAATACAACTCTATCTCAGGTTTATACTAATCTAACACAAACAACTTATTACAGAGCTACATTAAAAAATGGTGTGTGCCCGGTTGCTTATGCAGATACAGCCATCATTATAGTTGACCCAATTGTAGAAGCTGGATCTATCTCAAGCCCTGCCACACTTTGTATATCTAATGCAAATGGCACCCTAACTCTTAATGGTTACACCGGATCAATTACAGATTGGGAATCATCTGCGGATAACGGAACAACATGGAGTAGTTTAGCCAATACAACAAACACAAATGCTTATACTGCTTTAACAGATACTACTTATTACAGGGCAATTGTTACAAGTGGTGTTTGTGGAAATGACACTACAGCAACTACAATTATTGGTATTGATCAACTTTCTGTTGGTGGAACAATAAACACTGCTGATACAGTTTGTGCTTCTGCAAATGCTGACACTTTAGCTCTTACAGGTTATACAGGAACTATTACAGGTTGGGAATTTTCAACTAACAATGGTGCTTCATGGATGACATTAACTAACACAAACGATTCATTAACTTATGTTGACCTTAGTTCATCAACCAGTTATCACGCTATTATTAAGAATGGTGTTTGCCCTTCTGTGTATTCTGCAACAACAAAAATCACTGTTGATGCAGTTACCAATCCCGGAATTATAACAGGTGGAACAATTGGATGTGAGTCAAATAACAATGGAACATTAAATCTATCTAACTCATTAGGTCAGGTAAATGATTGGATTTATTCAACTGATAACGGAGCCACATGGCAATCAAGTGGTGTTACTACTACTTCATACTTTTATACTAATATTCCTGACACAACAGTTTTCCAGGCAATTGTTCAAAATGGTGTTTGCGCTAAAGATACTGCGGCTCCAATTACGATATTGGTTTATGCAAGGCCAAATGTTTCATTCACCGTTGACAGTGTTTGTTTTAAAGATACAACTCATCTTGTAAACCTAACAACTCTTTCATCCGGGTTTATTTCAACTTTTACATGGAATTACGGCGATGGTAATAGTGTAAGTAATGTAAATCAAAATTATGTGTATGCCAGCGTAGACACATTTACCGTTTCACTAACTGCATTCAGCAACTTTGGTTGTTCAGATACAGCAACTGCTGCCGCTTTAATTAAACGGATTCCAAATGCAACAATATTAAATGCAAGCCCTCTTTCATTCTGTCCCGGTGATAGCACGGTTCTGAATTTTGATTTAGACAGCAATGCTACTTACACATGGAGTACTTTGGCTACAGATACTTTCACAGTTGTTGACAGTAGTGCGATGATACTCTTAACTGTTACCGACACATTAAATGGTTGTATTGCTAAAGACTCTGTTGAAGTAGTACAGTTTCAGGTAGATTCCATTTCCGCAGGTGAGGATACTACCATTACTTTAGGAACACTTTATGTATTGCAAGGTTACGGATCAGGAAACATTTCCTGGACACCTGTCGGGCCGCTTAGTAACCCTCTCATCTTAAATCCGGAAGTAACACTAAGTAATGATACAACTTTTGTATTGCAAATAACAGATGTGAACTCTTGTGTTAGCAGAGATACTGTTAATATAAAGATAAATTACGATTACACTTTTGACGTAAAGAATATCATTACTCCGAATGGTGATGGATTGAACGATGTATGGCACATAAATAATATTGAGAGTTATCCTGACAATGAGGTCACGGTGTTTAACCGGGAAGGAAATATTGTTTTTAAAACAAGTGCTTATAAAAATGACTGGGAAGGAACCTTCAACGGGAAAACTTTGTCGGATGGTGCATATTTCTATATAATCAAATTTGAGAAAAGTGACAAAGTATTAAAAGGAGACATTAACATATTAAGCAACAAATAAAAAAGATAAAGAATATGAAAAATTTATATATATATCTACTAATAATTGTTGCTACCACAGGTTTTAGCCAACAATTACCTTTGTACTCTCAGTACTATAATAATCCTATGCTGATCAATCCGGGGTTCACTGGGAATTCCGAAAACATTGAAGCTAATGTTATTCACCGCAACCAATGGAAAAACATTCCGGGTGCGCCTATAACAAGTGTAATGTCTGTTGACGGAACTACGCTGGATGATAAAGTAGGATTAGGTCTTGTTATTATGGATGATAAAATGGGTTTATTTGCAAGACGGGGGATCTACACTTCCTACTCATACAGAATTCAGGTTGCGACTGACCATTATATCAAACCGGGAATTTCTTTTGGTGTGCAGGATGTGATGATTGATTTTTCAAGAGCAAACATCAGCGACAACAACGATCCGAACTTATACACTAATACACACAGAAAAAGTTCGTTTGATGCCAACTTTGGTGTTGCTTACAAATGGAAGGACCTAAATGCCGGTGTTTCTGTTATGCAATTATTTGGAAACAAATTCAGACTGAATAACGATACAGGTTCTTACTACCGTGCAACCCAAAAAATCAATATCTACGCATCGTATGTTGTGCCGATCAGTAAAGAATATAAAATTAATGCCCGCCCTTGTATGGCATTGAATATTAATCCACAGGGACCTTTTCAGGCAGATGTATTTGCCAATTTTGATTATGATGAAATGGTTTATGCGGGATTTGGGTTCAGATCCAATAGTGCTGTTAGTTTTAATTTAGGTTTTAAATGGAACAAAACCCTACGCATAAGTTACAACTACGATATGGTAGTGGGCAAGCTTAAAGGTTACACAGGTGGCTCTCATGAGATCCTTTTAGGATACTCTTTTGGTAAATCGGGGAAAGGTGAAGAAAAACCAAATGATGCTTATACTTCTAATCAAAACTCATCTGCCGTTGATTCATTACAAAATCAGGTGAACAAACTAAAACAGGAAATGCAAGTTGTAAAAGCTGAAATGGATTATCAGAAAAAAGGAAACATTGCAGATCAGGTAAAAGACGACTTGGTGATTCAATATGCTAAAGATTACAAAGATTACAATGGAAATGTTCCTGCAAAAGGTTTTTATGTTGTATTAGGTCAGTTTAAAACTTTACCTCAAGCTGAAGCTGATGAAAAAGAACTCGACAAAGCAGGTATTCACGCGAGCCTTTTATTACATGCGATAAAAGGTTACTTTGTATATTCCCAAATTCTTCAGGACAGAGTTACAGCTGACGATGAGCTGAAAAAAGTTCGTTGGAAAAGAATTGACAGTTATGTGCTAGAGCTAAAGTAGACCGAAAAAGGTCTTTTTACTCAGAACCTTTTAGTGATAAGGTTAGCGGGTTAATCTAATGCGAATCCTGAATGTTCTTTCAGGATTTGCATAAAAGGTTTTTGTTCAATTTTACTCTCGAGCCAGGCTGTGATATTGAAATAGTCAAGTACATTGGATTGCAACGGATCTATTTTAATATCATTTTCTATCTGTTTTTGCAGTTGAATAAACATATCTTTACCAGGTTTGGAAGAATTTAGTTTAATCGCCTTTTTCAAAAATTCCAATACATGCGTAATGGTAGATTGCAAACAATCTTTTTTGCTTAAAAACCGGTAAGCAGATTTAATTCTGTAATTCAACAGTTCAGAATTCCCCATTTCATAATGGATCACCAAACTCATTAACTGAGCTATGCAGGTAATATCTGTATTATATTCTACCGTGCTATTGATGATCTCATTTATATATTTATTCGCAGCTTTAAAATCCTCTACTCCAAAGTAAATATTTGCCAGGTAAAAATGATAACGTTGCTCCGAGTTAAGATTTCTAGCAGTAACTGGCATAAGATCACGGGCGGTTTTGTACTGATCAATAATTTTTAGTGCTTTATCAAAATACCCACATGCATTATATATATTAGCCTGCAGGTTGTATACCATAAAATATTGAAAGGGATTTTCACGCCTTAAAGTTTGCAAACGCTCCAATAACTCGTTGGTGCTTTCAATGGCTTTTACATATTGTTTGTATTGAAATTCAATAAGTGCTTTGTTGTATAATGTATTGTAATATCCTCCGAAACGGGTATTGATCATCCATGGGTTTTTATTCCACATTTTCAATAGTTCGTTTACCATGATATAAGCCTTTTCAAAGTCACGCTTGGCAAAATACACAATACCTTTAGAAAGAAAGAAATACAGTTTATGGTGAAAATTATAATTTGAATCACTCTCTAATAATTCTTCCTCATGAACGGCTTTAAATTCCTTAGCATTCTCTATATCTTTAATAAAAGAACTCTGATGATGTTTTCCCCTCACCAAAGAAAACAATTTTCGGTAATGATAAAACCGTTGCTGAGCAGAAAGTATCCTACGATACTTTGCTATCAATTCCTCTTTATTTAATTGAAAAGCACCGGCATATTTTACTTTGATTTGAATAACTGTTGCCCACATTTCGTAGAGCTGGCGTTTTGCAACGTCTTCCTCTACTTCGTTCAACAATAAAAGTGCAATCGGGAATAGTTTTTTTTCGATCATTATTTCTGCCTGAGTAATTTTACTACGCAGGTGTTTTAAGAAATAACGGCTTCTTTCCTCTAAAGCATCTAAAATAAAGTTATAGGTGTAGTTTTTAAGAAAAGCAAATTTATTGAGTTCCTTAGTAAGTTTAAAGTGTTTCACCAGCACCTCTTCGTTATATTCAGTCTGTTCCTCAATCAACTTATACAACGTAACATATTTATTTTCTTCCCCTTTCACGTGAAAGTTAGCAGAGTTCATAATGATCTGCTTTTCACGGGGAGTGAGTACTTTTATTAACTCAAATATGTTCTCTGATGGTTTCACCGATGCATAAAACAGTTTTTATCCGAAGTAACGGAACACTAATTATTTTCCTTTTACCGAAGTAAGCACATATTCTGCAATTGCAGCAGCCTGCTCCTGACTTAAAGGTACAGCCTTCATTGTGCCTTTTCCGGTAAGGATAGTTTGTTGAATTGAATCTTTAGGCATTTGTGTAACAGAAAGATCCTTCGCTCCGGTCATGCCCAATTTTCCGTCTGAACCATGACACAAAGCACAATTATCGGTATATAAAACCTCTGCATTAATTGTACCTTCAGGAGTAACCGCCCCTGCACTAACTTTCGCTTTATTTTTAGCAGCAATTTCTGCCAAACCATAAGAAGCTGTGATCATTAACAATGCAAGTGCACCTAATATTTTATTCCGTTTTTTAAATCCGATAATTGCAATTGGAATCGACAAAAACACCAAGCCGATTTTAGCGATTAACAACGGTTTGATCTCCGGGATCTGAGTCAGTAAATAAACACCTGTTGCCAGAAAAACAAAACTCACTATCATTTCAGGCACCTTAAGAGCCTTGGTTAGTTTTGTTAATGCATCTTCTTTGTTACTGATCAATAAAATTGTTTTCACAAAATAGATCAGTAAAAAAAGGATAACGGATATTACGTGTATGAGTTTAATTGTTTCAAACATGGCTTAACTTTTATTCGTCCAAATGTAACAAAAAACATACAGGAAACATAAAAAATACCCTGAGGAATTCAACAGAAATTGTCAGAAAACACAGTCCAAAAGCCCGTTAAACCACAATATTGATAATCCTTCCGGGAACAACAATTACTTTTTTAGCAGGTTTTCCTTCCAGATAATTCCCCGTTTGTTCTAAAGCAAGCACTTCCTTTTCCACATCTTCTTTGCTCAGGCTCAGATCAAATTCAATATTGAAACGAACTTTACCATTGAAAGAAACAGGATAAGAGAACGAACTTTCCTTTACATACTCTTCGTTAAAAGCAGGAAATGGAGCCCAGGCAATACTTTCCTTGTGCCCCAATTTTTCCCAAAGCTCTTCAGTAATGTGAGGAGCATAAGGAGAAATTAAAACCAATAATTGTTCAAGAATTTCTTTTTTAGAACACTTAAGATCCGTTAATTCATTTACACAGATCATAAAACTACTCACCGAAGTATTGAAAGAAAAACGATCGATATCGTCCGTGATCTTTTTAATGGTTTTATGAAGTGATTTTAATTCATCTTTAGTAGGAGCATCAGTTGAAACAATAAATGTATCTCCATTATAAAACAATCTCCAGAGTTTTTTCAGGAAGCCGGCAACACCCGTGATACCGTTAGTATTCCAAGGCTTGCTTAGTTCCAATGGACCTAAGAACATTTCGTACAAGCGTAGGGTGTCGGCACCGAATTTCTCGCAAATTAAGTCTGGAGTAATAACATTGTATTTTGATTTCGACATTTTCTCTACTTCTCTTCCAACAATATATTTCCCATCCGATTCTGGAATAACATCATCAATATGTAAAGATTTATATCTGTCTCCATTTTTAAATCGCTCAATATCTAATTCATTTGTAATTGGATCAACATATTCTATTTCAACATGAATTGGAATTAATGATGTTAATTCTTTGCTTTGTTCTATTTCAGTGAATCCTTCCGCTTTTAAACTTTCTAAGCGTTCATTTATAATTTTATTAAGCAAAGAATCTTCTCCATTTTTCTTAAAATTATCGTAGGAACTTTTTGGAACAATTAGCTTTTCCAATCTAGGAAGCGGGTTTCCTGATCCTGCCGTATACGGCATTTTCAATCCTACTCCAAACCCATAGGCAAATGCGGAAACACCCTGTATCATCCCTTGATTGATCAACTTCTTAGCCGGTTCATCAAAAGAAATGTATCCCATATCATGTAAGAACATAGTCCAGAAACGTACATACAATAAATGTCCTGTTGCATGCTCGCTCCCTCCTAAATACAAATCAATTTGCCCCCAATATTCTGCCGCATTTTTACTTACAAATTCTTTGTCGTTATGAGCATCCATATAACGTAAAAAATACCAGGAGCTTCCCGCCCAGCCCGGCATGGTAGTAGTTTCATATTCAAACTCTCCTTTGTACTTCCAGTTATTTGCACGTGCCAAAGGTGGCTCTCCGTCTTCAGTTGGAAGGAATTTATCTACTTCAGGTAAACGTAATGGAAGTTCTTCGTTAGATAATACATAAGGAATTCCATTCTTGTAATAAACAGGAATTGGTTCACCCCAATAACGTTGTCTTCCAAAAACGGCATCACGCAAACGGTAATTTATTTTTCCTTTTCCAAGTTCACGTTTTTCAATTTCTTCGATGATCTTTTTCATGGCAGGTTTTACATCCAAACCATTTAAAAAATCAGAATTAATCAATTTACCTTCCTTAGCATCGTAAGCTTCAACACTAATATCTCCACCTTCAATTACTTGAGGAATGGGAAGATCAAAATGTTTTGCGAATTTATAATCACGTCCGTCGTGCGCAGGAACCGCCATAACAGCTCCTGTACCATAGCCTGCTAAAACATAGTCACCTATCCAAACCGGAATTGAAACACCCGTGAATGGGTGTTCTACATAAGCTCCTGTGAACACACCCGTAATTTTATTTACGTCTGCTTGTCGTTCACGTTCACTTCTGCTTTTTGCAGCGGTAACATATTCAACAACTGCTTTTTTCTGTTCGGGTGTTGTAATGATATCAACTAATTCGTGCTCGGGTGCAAGTGTAACAAATGAAACTCCGAATACGGTGTCGGGACGGGTTGTGAATACCTCGATGGTTCGCGCCTCTCCCTCCGCCTCCCTCTCCAAAGGAGAGGGAATCGTTTCCAGTTGCGCTTTGATCGAGATAATGACATTGTCTAAATCATTCAGAACTTGTTCATTTGTAAAGCGTATAACCTTAAAGCCCAATTGATTTAGGACTTCTGTTCTCGCTGCATCCTTTTCTTTTGTATCATCATGAATTTCTCCATCAACTTCAATGATCAACTTTTTATCCAAACAAATAAAATCAGCTATATATGGTCCAATAGGGTGTTGCCTTCTGAATTTACTTTCCAGTCTTCTATTTCTTACACTTTGCCACAATGCATCTTCTGCTTTTGTTTGTGGCTGCCTGTTTTCTCTTGCATACTTTTTTAGGGCAGCGTAGATGGTAGGATCCGCTGTCTGCCAGCCGAATCTATCGCTCTTCTCCCTTGGAGAAGGGCTGGGGATGAGGCTGAACCTCAGGCTCGACCCTTCACTTCTTCCTATCCAATGTCTTTGTGATTCTTTTAAACTATCTGTCCAGTCAATTTTATCCAATCCATCTAATAAACGTTGAGAGTACGCAGTGATACGCATACTCCATTGTTTCATTAATTTTCTTTCTACCGGATATCCTCCACGCTCACTTACTCCGTCTTTCACCTCATCGTTTGCAAGTACTGTTCCCATTGCAGGGCACCAGTTCACATAGGCTTCACCTAAATAGGCAATACGGAAATTCATCAACACATCGCTGCGCTTTTTCTCATCAAATGTTTTCCAGTCTGCGGGAGTGAATGCATGCAATTCCTGTTCAACGTCTCCGGTTAAAATATCATGTGTTAACCCCTTAAAGCCTTCCGTTTCAAAAATGTGGATCAGGGTTTCAATTGCTTCTGCTTTGTTGTTACGTGGATTATACCAGCTATTAAATAGTTGAATAAAGATCCATTGTGTCCATTTATAATATTCAGGGTCAGACGTACGAACTTCTCTATCCCAGTCAAATGAAAAACCTATTTTATCCAACTGCTCGCGGTAACGTGCAATGTTTTGTTCAGTTGTAACTGCAGGATGCTGGCCTGTTTGAATAGCATATTGTTCAGCAGGTAAACCAAATGAATCGTAACCCATTGGATGCAATACATTAAATCCTTTGTGACGTTTGTAGCGCGATACAATATCAGAGGCAATATATCCAAGAGGATGTCCAACGTGTAAACCTGCCCCTGAAGGATACGGAAACATATCTAATACATAGTATTTTGGTTTATCAGCCCCGATAGCTATCGGGGTATTAGTTGCTTTAAATGTTTTCTCGCCGTTGTTCCATGCAAGATCTTTTCCTGCCCAACGAGCCTGCCATTTCTTTTCTATATCGGTAAAATTGTATTCCATATTATTTTTGTAAGAGCTGCGAATTTACGAATAAAGCGCAGGATTTTTGAGCATTTTTAGAAAATTGTAGTATATTTAAATATGCTTACCTCCACAAAGAAAAGAACATTTACAGCGCTGATTTTCGTTTTAGTAACTATCCTCTGTAATGCCCAAAACAAGCGAATCATAGACAGTCTAAATAAGGTATTACAAACCAGTAAGCATGATACCGTTTCCATTAAAGCACTTAATTCTATTGCAAAACAATACTGGACATCCAACCCAGACACTTCCATGTCCATACTAAAGCAATCAATTGAATTGAGCTGGAAACAACGAGACAAAAAATTTCTCTGCAGTGCATTGCTTTACAAAGCTTATACCTTTTCGGCACTCGATCAGTTCGACAGCTCAATTGCTGTTTATAAAACGGGAATTACTTTAGCTGATAAATACAAGCAAGTAAAAGCTAAGGGCCAATTGCTTTCAGGACTTGGAAATGTATATAATATTTTGGGCGATTATGAAAAGTCTATCAACTATTATATGCAGGCCGTAAAAATTCAGGAATCGGAAAACGAAAAAAATGGCCTCGCAAAAACATATAATAGTCTTGGGGTGCTATTCGATTGGCAAGGCGACCATTTAAAAGCACTTGAATATCACTTTAAAGGTTTAAAATTAAAAGAAGAAGTACAGGACTCTAATGCAATTGCCATGTCGTTAAACAATATTGGAAACGTTTATGGTTCTTTAAAAAAATTAGACTCCGCTCTTTTATTCCATCAAAAAGCGCTTGCTATCCGTATACTAACAAACGACCGAAACGGAATGGGATTATCCTATAACAATATCGGCAATGCCCTTTCCCAACTAAACAAACCTAAAGAAGCTCTTGAAAATTACCTTACCTCTTTTAAACTATTTGAAGAAAATGGAGATGAATTAAATATGGCGCGCTCTTCATTTAATATTGGAAATGAATATTTTCTTTTGAAAGAACCCGAAAAAGGTTTTCCTTACGTGAAAAAATCTGAAAAACTGGCAGATGAATTAAAGATCAAAGAACTTCAAAAAGATGTTTTCCTGACCTTATTAAATTATTACTCTGCAAAAGGTGACTTTAAAAACGGTTTCGAATATTCCGAAAAATTCCGGGTCGTGAATGATAGTTTGTATAACGAAAACAAATCGAAAGAAATCAATGAATTAAACACGCGCTACGAAACAGAGAAAAAAGAGCAGGAAAACAAATCCCTCCAGCTTGAAAACGATCTTTCGAATAAAACTATTAAACAACAGAAATTAGTTTCCTATTTCATTATCACTGGTTTATTATTAGTAAGTGTACTTGCATTTTTTATTTTCAGAGGGCTTAAGCAACAAAGAAAAGCCAATCAAATTATCTCTGCCCAAAAACATGAAGTGGAACATCAAAAAGAACTGGTAGATGAAAAAAATAAAGAGATCACTGATAGTATTAATTATGCCAAACGAATCCAAACAGCATTGCTTCCTTCTATAGAAACATTTAGTGAAATACTACCAGACTCTTTTGTATTATTTAAACCAAAAGATATAGTATCCGGAGATTTTTTCTGGATCACACAAAAAGATAATTATGTTTTTTATGTGGCTGCTGATTGTACCGGACACGGTGTCCCTGGTGCTTTCATGAGTATGCTCGGAACTTCTTTCCTTAATGAGATCATAAATGACAAAAACATTACGGAACCATGCGATATTTTGGACTTGCTTAAGGTAAAGATTATTAAAGCACTAAAACAAAAAGGAGAAATTGGAGGGAGTAAGGACGGAATGGACATGGTGTTATGCAGATTAGATAAAAACAAAAATGAACTGGTTTTTTCCGCCGCCAACAACCCTCTCTGGCTTTTACGAGCTTCAACAGGATCTGCCTCTCTTCAAATAATTGAATACAAAGCAGACAAACAACCTGTTGGAATTGGATCAGAAGGATTTGAACATTTTACTCAACACACTATTCAATTAGAAAAAGGAGATGTTATTTACACTTTTAGCGACGGTTATGCAGATCAATTTGGGGGCGCTAAAGGAAAGAAATTTAAGTACAAACAATTAGAAGATACACTCATCTCTTTGTGCAATACTCCTATGCAGCAACATGCCGAGACACTCAATCAGAAATTTGAAGAATGGCGGGGAAGTCTTGAACAGGTAGATGATGTTTGTGTAATTGGCGTAAAAATCAGCTAGTTTTTTCCAAAAATCCATCCGGATATGTGCTTTGAGTTCCCAATAAAAAACCTTATTTTTGTTTCCCTAACAATAGTTACAATATGAAGACAGTAGAATTCAGAGAAGCCCTTAGAGAAGCAATGAATGAAGAAATGCGCAGAGATGAAAGCGTATTTTTAATTGGTGAAGAAGTAGCTGAGTACAATGGTGCTTACAAAGTGAGTAAAGGTATGCTTGCTGAATTTGGTGCTAAACGTGTGATCGACACTCCCATTGCAGAGCTTGGTTTTGCAGGTATTGCAGTTGGTGCAGCTTCAAATGGTCTTCGTCCTATTGTTGAATTCATGACCTTCAACTTTTCGTTGGTTGCTATTGATCAGGTGATAAATTCTGCTGCAAAAATGTTGAGTATGAGTGGCGGACAGTATTCTGTTCCTATTGTATTCAGAGGTCCTACTGCAAGTGCGGGTATGTTGAGTTCTCAGCATTCGCAAGCATTTGAGAACTGGTATGCAAATACTCCGGGTTTAAAAGTGGTTGTTCCTTCTACTCCATATGATGCAAAAGGTTTATTAAAAGCTGCTATCCGTGATAATGATCCGGTGATCTTTATGGAGAGTGAACAAATGTATGGTGATAAAGGAGAAATTCCTGAAGGAGAATATATTTTACCAATTGGTGTTGCTGATATTAAACGTGCAGGTACAGATGTTACTATTGCTACTTTCGGTAAGATCACCAAAGTTGCTTTAAAAGCTGCAGAAGAATTAGAAAAAGAAGGAATCAGTGTAGAGGTTGTTGACCTTAGAACTGTACGTCCAATAGATTATAAAACCATTATTGAATCGGTTAAAAAAACAAACCGTTTAGTAGTTGTAGAAGAAGCATGGCCATTGGCAAGTATCTCTTCTGAGATCGCTTACATGGTTCAAAAAGAAGCATTTGATTATTTAGATGCTCCCGTAAGACGTGTAACAACTGCTGACGTTCCATTACCTTATGCTCCAACTTTGATCGAAGCTTCATTACCAAATGTACCAAAGGTTGTGAAAGCTGTGAAAGATGTGATGTATAAATAATTTCTGATTTATTATTTCTGGTTTCTGATTTAAGGAAAAATATCTAAAATTTTTAATCAGTATCTTTATTCAGTGAAGAAAAAGAAAATTACCCTGGGAATTATTTTGATCGTTATTGGTTCTGGAATTGCAATCCAGGCTACACTTACAATCATTACACCGATAAAAAGTCTGATGAATGATCAGAACAACTCCTCTGTAGGTTTTTATTTAGGAAGCATTGTAGCTGCAGTTTTACTATGGTTTCTTGTTTTCGCACTTATTATTGGAGGAATAAAACTGATCAAATCCACACGAAAAAAGAAAAGCACCTATGTGTCGCCATTTGATAAGTTCAAATAATTACTCATTCACCTTTCCTAAAAACCTGCATAAATCCTCGCCTGAACGGAGGGGCAGGCGCGAAATCTGCGGGACACATTATTCATTCACTTTCTTAACGGCTTTCAGATTCAATAGATTAATTGGATTTGCAGTCAGGTTCTTAATGTTCGGTTTTACCAAACGCACTACCTGATCATAGTACAAAGGAATTACCGGTGCATCATCCATTACCATTTGATCCATTTGTTGATAGAGTGCTGTCTTGATAGAGTCGTTGTTTTCTCTTCTTGCTCTTTCAAATAATTTATCGAAATCGGGATTTTTGTAATGTGTGTAGTTAGATCCTTCCGGAGAAAAATTCTTTGAATAAAACAAACTCATAAAATTTTCTTCATCTGCGTAATCACCTACCCACGATTTTTTGAACATATTAAATTCGTTCTTTGCTACATTGGTTTTTAATACTGTTGCATTCTCAATGCTGATCTTCATAGTAATATGATTCTCCGATAACTGCCCCTGAATAAACTCAACGATCTCAATATAATTTTCGGTAGTATGTAAAGTAATTTCCGGTAATCCTTTTCCTCCCGGGTATCCCGCTTCTTCTAATAATTGATTTACTTTTTCAGGATTGTAGTGATAACCTTTCACTTTTGTTTGACTATAAGAAGGCAAACCAGCAGGTATAAAACCCGACGTGGCCGGCACACCTAAATTATTGTGAAAAAATTTGATCAGCTTCTCTCTGTCAAAAGCATAATTGATTGCTTTACGAATTGCTTTTTGTTTTAAGGGACTTGACTTTACAATATTGATATTCTCATCAATCAAAATTCCTATGTAATCTGTTTTGATATAGGGTTGTGTTTCTAATGAAAATTTCCCTTTGTATAGAGGTTTTAATTTTCCATCTGCATCCAATACTTCCGACGGGTTAAATGCATCTATACCTGAAAGCATATCAATTTCTCCGCTCAAAAATTGCATGAACGCAGTTTCTTTTTCTTTTATGAATGAAACTGCAACAGCATCCAGGTAAGGCAAACGATTAGCACCTTCGAACTCAAAATAATTATCGTTTTTATGCATTACCAAACTCGTTCCTTCTTCCCAGAATTTTAATTTAAAAGGTCCGGTTCCAACTGCATTCCTTCTGAACTCTTCTTTGTAATGATCAACAGCTTCCTGAGGTACAACTGAGAAGTACTTCATGGTAAGGATTCCTAAAAACGGGCTAAAAGGTTCTTTCAAATAAATAACAAAGGTAGTATCATTAACTGCTACAAAGCCATTGTTAGTGTTCTTATTTTGTTTATCAACGTTATATAAAAGTGTGGAAGCGCTTGATACTTTTGTATCGTACAAACGGTTAAAACTATACACAAAATCTTTTGCTACAACCTTTCTTCCTTTACTATTTGGAAACACATCGCAATTGTGAAAAAACACATCATTTCTTAAATGAAATGTATACACCAATCCATCTTCACTTATTTCCCAGCTTTTAGCAATACATGGCAATACTTTCAGTGAATCATCCATTTGCACCAATCCATTGAATAATTGATTAACCGCCCAGATATTCTCAAAATTGCTTGATGCGGCAGGATCCAGAGAAGAAATTCCGCCCATTGCTTCATTGTATTTAAAAACAGTACGCGGGTCTTTCTCTTTATCCTTCCCTCCACAGCTCGCCAACACCAATACCAGCACTATCTGCAGGTACACGACCAGGTATATTTTATTTTTAAACATGATGCAATTTTAATACATCAAGTTTAAAAAAAAGTATGGCTGCTTTGGAGTGAAGCAGCCTTGGGTTTTAAACAAATGGATGTTTATAGATTGACAATTATTCTCCCTTAAAAACAGGCTTTCTTTTTTCCAGAAAAGCTTGAACACCTTCCTTATGATCATGTGTATTAGCAGCTTCAACCTGCAATTCACCTTCACGTTTCAATTGTTGATCGTAATTATTTGTCATTGATTCATTTAACAAACGTTTTGTCAAACCAATTCCTATTGTTGGCATATCGGCCAGTGTATTTGCCAATTGCATACCTGCAAGATCCAATTCATCGGAACCTACCACTTTGTATAACATTCCGAATGTATAAGCTTCCTGCGCCGTTAATTTATCTCCCAACATCATTAATGCTGATGCTCTTTGAAAACCCACTAAACGAGGTAAAAAGAATGTTCCTCCACTATCAGGGATCAAACCAATTTTACTGAATGCCTGAATAAAAGAGGCACTTTCATTCGCGATCACAATATCACAAGCCAATGCAATAT
Organism: Bacteroidota bacterium; assembly: GCA_030684395.1. Classification (GTDB taxonomy): domain Bacteria; phylum Bacteroidota; class Bacteroidia; order B-17B0; family Aurantibacillaceae; genus JADJDM01. Next base: position 261,204 of record JAUXTT010000011.1, read on the forward strand.
TTGCTCCCGCTCCTGCAGCAACACCATTTACTCCGCACACAATTGGTTTTTCGATACTACGAATAAGTTTAACAATAGGGTTATAGTGTTCTTCAACAATTTTCTTAATTCCGGGACCTTGAGGATCAACTGCTTCTGCAAGATCTTGCCCCGCACAAAAAGCTTTTCCTTCCGCTGTAAGATAAACTGCACGGATCGTTTTATCGTCTTCTGCTTTTTTAAGAGCATCTTGTAACTGCAATGCCATCTCACGATTAAAACTATTGAATTTATCGGGACGGTTTAATTTGATTTTTAAAACCGCATTTTCTATTTCCGTAATTATAAAACTCATGATCGATTATTTTTGATTGCAAGGTAAATATTTTACTTCAACATAAAAATACTATTAAACCATATAAGGCATGTAAGGTCATATAAGTTTGTACAACTATTGGCTTACATGTTCTTAAATGCCTTATATGGTTCATTTTAGAAGTCCCAGTACCGCACTCACATTTTCCACCGGCAATTTACATGTATTATTCTCACAAACGTACATCACTGTTTTACCTTCCACAAAACGATCTTTTATCAAAGGCAAATCAGATTTACCTTCACTCATTGCAAATAAACAATTCGGTAAATAATTCTCATTCAAGGTCTCGAACAATTGCTTGCTGTCTTTTCCTACAATAGCAATTTCTTTATATGGAAAAAGAATCTCACAAGCCAACATTGCCCAGTTGCTATATCCCGAAACATAATGACTGATCTCGTCCTGCAATTTAAAACACATTCTTTTAGCCTTTTCTTCCAAATCCGGTAAATGTAAATAGTGATGCAGTTTAAGCATATTCCTGGCCATCTGAGAATTGGAAGCCGGAATTACATTATCACTGATCTCTGTTTTACGAACAATCAAACCTTCATCCTCATCAGAAGTAAAATAAAAGAAACCGCTTGTTTTATCATAAAAATGTTGAATGGTGTATTCACACAAACTCTTTGCTTTCTTTAACCATTCCTCTACTCCGCTTATCTCATAATAATTCAAATACCCTTCTATTACAAATGTGTAATCTTCCAGAAACCCATTGATCTTAGCTTTTCCATTTTTATAACTATGAAATAACACTCCGTTCTTTGTCATTTGCTCCTCTATGAATACACATAATTCTCCACAGCGTTTAAAAAAATCAGGATCAGGAATAGCTTTGTAAGCATCACTGTATCCTGTTATCATTAGTGCATTCCAGGAACAAAGTGTTTTATCATCAAGACCCGGTCGGACACGTTTATCACGCGTTTTCACTAATACATTTTTTGCTTTATAAAGTTCCCTGACCAATTCATCTTCTGTAATTTGTTTACGCAAACAGAATTGTTTCTCTGTTTCTTTACGAAGTAATATATAGTTATCGTGTTCCCAGTAACCGATATCATTTATATTATAAAATTCACAAAACACTTCTAATGTTCTTCCTTCAAGTAGTGTTTCTATCTCAGCTTGTTGCCACACATAATACTTCCCTTCTACTCCTTCGCTATCAGCATCCAGTGCCGAGTACAAATAACCTTTTTCATGTTTCAGCTCTCTTTCTATAAAAGCTATAGTGTCATAAACAACTTGCTTATACAGGTCCGTTTTTGTTTCGCGATAAGCCTGCGAATATAGTGTGATTAGCTGCGCATTATCGTACAGCATCTTTTCAAAGTGCGGAATTTTCCATTCTGCATCCACTGAGTATCTGGCAAAGCCTCCACCCAACTGATCATAAATTCCACCGAAAGCCATTTTTTGCAAAGTGAAGTGCAAGTGTTTCATTGCTTCAGCATCCTTTGTTAAATGAGCGTATTGCAATAAAAAAAGGTAATTGTTCGGGAGCGGGAATTTTGGGGCCCTGCTCATCCCTCCCTCTTCATGATCAAAAAGCTTTTTCCAATTGCTTACACTTTTCTCTACTATTTCTTTTGTGATCCCCTCCTTTACTTCATCTACATAAATACTCTCTGATTTCAACATTCCATTGGTAAGTTCTTTTGCATAATTAGCAACCTTTTCATAATCATTTTGATGAATATCCGATATACTTTGAAGTACATGCATCCATTTCTCTTTCGGGAAATAAGTACCGCCGTAAACAGGCCTTCCATCAGGCAATGCAATACAGTTAAGCGGCCAACCACCTTGCTGTGTCATCAATTGAACCGCGGTCATATAAACCTGATCAATATCGGGTCGTTCTTCTCTATCAATCTTAATATTAATGAAGTTCTTATTCATTAACTCAGCCACACTTTCGTCTTCAAAACTCTCATGTTCCATTACATGGCACCAATGACAAGCTGAGTAGCCTATACTGATTAATATCAGTTTATTCTCTTTCTTTGCCTTCAATAAAGTTTCTTCAGTCCAGGGATGCCAGTCAACAGGATTATGCGCATGCTGCAATAGATACGGGCTTGTTTCGTGTATTAATAAATTGGTGTACTTGTGTGGTTGCATGAAGTAAATGTACTAAACGAAAGTTAATTGTTAAATTATTCGACTATACAGGGTAAAAATTAGTCGAAAAAACGTTTCAAATTAAAAAATTATCCCCTTATTTGCATGGTATAGTTTAAACAATATTATAAATGATAGCTAGTGCTGAAATTAAAATAACACCGACTACCAAGTCGAGGTTAAGTGAGTACGACATTAACAATGTTCCTTTTGGAAAAATATTTGCCGACCATATGTTTGTTGCCGAATACGAAAACGGGAAATGGTCGAAATGTTATATACAACCTTATCAGGATGTTCCCATGAGTTATGCATTATCTGCATTACATTACGGGCAAGCCATCTTCGAAGGGATGAAAGCGTACAAGTCGGATGATGGGCACGTTTCCCTTTTTCGCCCGTACGAAAATTTTAACCGTTTAAACAAGTCTGCAATACGTATGGCTATGCCGGAGGTTCCAGAAGAGATTTTCATTGGTGGTTTAAGAGAGTTATTAAAACTTGATCAGGGTTGGGTTCCTACCAGCGATACAGGTTCTTTATACATTCGCCCATTTATGATCTCTACTGATGAGGCTATCGGGGTAAAAGCATCTGACACTTATAAGTTCATTATCATCTGTTGCCCTGCTGGTAAATATTATGCAGAGCCGGTAAAGGTTTTGATAGAGCATCACTACTTCCGTTCAGTTAGAGGTGGTGTTGGCTATGTAAAGGCTGCCGGTAATTATGGTCGTTCTTTATACCCTACCAAACTTGCACAGGAAAAAGGATTCCAACAAGTAATATGGACTGACTCTGAAACAAACAAATATGTGGAAGAATCAGGAACAATGAATTTAATGTTTGTGATTGGAGATACATTATTAACTCCTGCATTAAGTGATACTATCCTTGCGGGTATTACCAGAGACTCTGTATTGGCAGTAGCACGTGATTGGGGAATGAAAGTAGAGGAAAGAAAAATTTCTACTGAGGAAATTATGGCTGCTCATGCAAACGGCACATTAAAAGAGGCATTTGGTACCGGAACTGCTGCTACTATTGCACACATCCGTGCTATCGGATATGAAGATAATTTATATGAACTTCCTGCTATTGAAGACAGAAAGTTCTCTCCAAAAGTAGATGAGTTTTTGCGTAATCTCAGAAAAGGAAGAGAAAACGATATGCATCATTGGATGCTTCAAGTTTGCTAAAACAAAAACCCTGATCCAAAACGTCAGGGTTTTTTATGGAATATATCTCAACCAACGTCTTACTGAAAACTGGTTTGTGAACTACTTTAAATACATACTTTTATTTTTAATTCTGTCGGGTACACTTAGAGGTCAATCGCAGGAAAAAAATCAATCTGTATTTATTTCAGGCAAAGTAATTGACAGGGACACTAAACTTCCTTTAAAAAACATTTCTGTCAGAATCAATAATTCCACTATAGCAACGGAAACTGATAAGAAAGGAATATTTGAATTTTTTATACCAAAAGTAAAACATGTTACGCTTCTATTCTCCAATTTGAATTACAAAAAAGAGATCAAAGAAATTGAAGTTGATGAAGACGATACCATTCGTATTTCTGTTTCTATGAAAAATTTCACTTATGAACTTCCTATTATGGATATTACCTCCAAACCAAAGCCAGATACGGTTTTCGGGACACAAAAATTCAGCATTATTGATTTTGATTTTTTTGAAGACAAATACTTTTTATTAACTATAGACAGAAAAACTGACAAGCCATTTATACGCCTGGCGGATGAAGCAGAAAGTATTTTGCATTCACTGCCTATTCCCGAAGAAGCAGGTAAAATAAAAGATTTGTATCATGATTTTATGGGTTATACTAATATTATGTGCGAGAAAACCATTTACCGTTTATTAGTAAGAAACGATAAGATATTATTAGCAGCTTTGCCTGTAGAGGATTATAATGCATTAGTAAAGCCGATTATTGATACGGTAAATTCTCAATTACTCTTTAGTAATTACAGTAAAGATTATCCGCTCTTTAACTATTTCTCATACAATATGAATGATTCCACTAAAAAAGAAATTCATACTGTGGAAGACGCTGAACTCATGCATGCTTATCGTTTTGAATATTACAGTCTAAAAACAAGAGACAAATTAATAGCCCGGGATATTGAACGGGAATACGGAGTTGACAAACATATTGCTGCTGCCATGATCTCGGGTTTTACACAATCACTTTTCTATACACCCTTGTATGCTCCATTATATATTATTTCAGACACCATTTGTGTGTTTGATCATTACAAGGATTGCCTTTTTCACTACAACAATAAAGGGATAAAAATCGACTCCGTTAAGATCAATTATCACCATCCTAAAAACTGGAAAGAGTGGAAACGTATGATGTTAAAAGATTTTACCGAAGACAAAATCTATGCTGTATACGACAACAGCGGCCACAAATACCTAAAAAAAATAAACACCAAAAACGGAAAAGACGAAGGAAAATATCCGATCATTCATTATTCGGCTGATAAAATCCGAATCAGGGATGGATACATCTATTACGTTTACAGGCCTTTTGGAACTATGCAGGAAAAATATCTCTATAAGGAAAAGATTCTTTTGGATAAAAAATGATACGCTGATCTAAATCAGTTCCCTAAACCGATTCTTTGACAAAATTTAGATTTGTTCTAAACTGCAAGTGTTTACATTTGTTGTGTGAAAAAAACAAGCATCCTTTTAGCAATAATAAGTACGATAGCATTTTATTGTTGCACAAACGAAACCAGCGAAGCAAAAAAAATTGTTGTTTTAAAAGAACCGGGTTCTATTGAGGAATTGGGAGAATTACTTTTCTTCGATCCTATTCTTTCCAAAGATTCAAGCATTAGCTGTGCATCATGCCACAAACCCGCATTTGCCTTTTCAGATAATGTGCCCTTTAGTTTTGGAGTTGATTCATTATTGGGCGGCAGAAATACACCAAGTGCAATGAACCTTGCTGATCAATCTTTTTTCTTTCACGATGGACGTGCGGAAAGTTTAGAAGATCAGGCAAAAGGCCCCATTGAAAATCCGGTTGAAATGAATTTACCACTAAGTGTTGCGATCGATCGTCTGAAAAGGCATTCACAATACAAAGCATTTTTCTTAAAGCAATTCAATCAAGCTCCTACAATAGAAAATCTAACCAAGGCAATTGCCGATTATGAAAGAAGCTTAGCTACAGCCGATACTCCTTTTGATGACTATATGAGCAAACTGGACACAACTCAATTTTCTGAAGCAGCAAAAAGAGGAAGACAAATCTTTAATCATAAAGCAAAATGTTTTGATTGCCATTTTGGCCCTGACTTTAACGGCGGGCAATTCAGAAATATTGGTTTGTTTAACGGAAAAGACCTTAACGATTCGGGTCGCTACGTAGTAACAAAAAAGCCGGGTGATATTGGGAAATTTAAAACTCCCGGTTTGCGGAATGTAACCGTTACAGGCCCATACATGCACAACGGCATGTTTAAAACCTTAAAAGAGGTAATTGATTATTACGATACTCCTGATAAGTTTGTAGCTAACTCAATTAACAGAGACTCTTTATTAAGCAAACCTCTGGGCTTAACGACTCAGGAAAAAAACGATCTGGAGACTTTTTTAATTTCACTTACTGATAGGCAATTCTTGAAGAAATAAAAAGACTATCCCTTTCAAGATAGTCTTTTACCATTTTTAGAGAAGTTCATTATTTAACTGCTTCCATGCTGATTTCAACATTTGCATCTTTAGGCAAACGTTTTGCCTCTATAGTTGCACGTGCAGGGAAATCCTTCGTGAAAAACGAGCTATATACCTCATTTACCTGAACAAAAGCATTCATGTCGCTTAAAAAAATACTGGTTTTAACCACATTATCAAAGGTCATACCGGCTTCATTTAAAATAGCTCCTAAATATTCCATTACCTGTTTGGTTTCATCTTTCACAGATAACTTCATTAATTTATTCGTTTCCAGATCAAGAGCGATCTGCCCTGACATGTATAAGGTTTCGCCCGCAAGAATTGCCTGGTTGTAAGGCCCTATTGGGGCCGGAGCTTTTGGAGTATTTATAATTTTTTTCATGTGTATGTAGTTGATTTCACAAATGTAGTATTTTTCTGTAATTTTTCTTTTTCCTTTATTTCAATGCTTATCTGGGATAAACGAATATTTTTCCCCGATAAAGAGAGGATTTTTTGGTATCTATTTTTTTTTCTGTACTTTTGTAAATTCAAACTATGACCGAATTTACTATAAATAAGAAGGAACAGCATGCCGAGGTTTTGATAAACGTAGAAAAACTGGATAGCAGTATTTCCCCCTTGTTAAAATCCGAATTGGTTATTTTAAATACAGAAGGGATTAAATACATTCTTTTTGACCTTAAAAGTGCCCGTTATTGTGACTCATCAGGGCTTAGCGCAATTTTAGTAGGAAATCGTTTATGTAAAAATGCAGGGGGTAAATTTGTTATTTGTAATCTAAATGACACTATTAAAAAGCTGATATCTATTTCTCAACTGGATTCTATCCTTCATATTGCAACTTCTGCCGAAGAAGGTTTGCAAAAATTATCTTAATATCTTATCTTAGCTAAATAAACTATTTAATTTACCGGATAGTCATGTACCAAACACAAATAAAAAAAGTACGTGATATTTTCTGTACAACTAAAAAACAATAAAATAACATATGAAAAAAATCTACTTTGTATTTTCTATACTTCTTTTGGGTGTTTCGTTTGTATCAAAAGCACAGGCGCCTGCTTGTCAGTATGACTATGCATGGCTTACATTGGGTAAAGACGGTGTTTTTCCTGATAGCGCAACTAATTTTATTAGCGGAAATGTAGGCTCGCCCTATGTTCAACATATAACAGTAAAAGTTCCTTACGACACTACTGTTTCTCCTCTGGGAACAGTGCAGTTCGACCATATTGATCTTCAAACAAATATTTCAAACCCGGTAAATTATGGTTTGCCTCCAGGGCTATCTTTATCCGGAACACCATCTAACTTTCATTTCCCCGGTAATGACACAAGTTGTATGGTTATATACGGAACACCAACAGTAGCAGGTACTTATAATTTATCTTTTACCCTTAAAACTTATATTGTAGGTTCGCCCTTTGCTGTAAATACCCAAACACTAACATATTACAAAATCATCATCAATACTCCGGTTGGAATAAGTGAAAATATTACTTCTAAATTTGAAGTTAGCAACCCAATCCCGAATCCTTCAAATACTCTCTCTGCCATTAAATACTTTTTACCTAAAAACGGAACTGCTAAGCTTTCAGTGTATAGCACTATTGGAAAATTAGTTTATTCTAAAAAATCGGAAGGAAAACAGGGAGAAAACGAGTTTGATATAAATGTTAATGAACTAGCTTCAGGAATGTATATTTATTCAGTAGAATTTGAAGGAAAATCTATCACCAAACGATTGATAGTTAATAAAGATTAATGCAACGGTTTGAGGTAACAATATTAGGTACCGGTTCAGCCTCTCCCACAACTAAAAGAAATCCTACCGCTCAGTTGTTAAATGCATCTGAGCGTTTTTTTTTAATAGATTGTGGAGAAGGAACACAAGTGCAATTGAGAAAAAATAAGCTCAGTATGCACCGAATCGACCATATCTTTATTTCGCATTTGCACGGAGATCATTACCTGGGTTTACTGGGGCTTTTACAAAGTTTACATCTGTTAGGACGAAAAAATCCTCTCACACTCTATTGTTTTCCTGAATTAAAAGAAATTATTGATGTTCAAAATAAATATTCGCAAACTGTTCTCAATTACCAGATCAACTATGTATATACAAATCCAAAGAAAAGCGAAGTGATCTTTGAAGATAACAAGATTACCATTACCTCTTTTCCACTTCAACATCGTATTCCTTGTTGTGGTTTTATATTTCGTGAAAAAGAAACGGGCCGAAGGATAGTTAAGGAAGCTTTGGAACAACATCATGTTTCTACCGCTGAGATTTATAAATTGAGAAAAGGAATTAATGCGATAAACGATAATGGGGTAGAAATAGATTTTAAATTACTCACCAAAAGCCCCGATAAAACCAGATCCTATGCTTTTTGCAGCGACACCTGTTATAACGAAGATATTATTCAATACATTATGGGCGTTGATCTCTTATATCACGAATCAACTTTTTTAAAGGACATGAAAGAGAGAGCAAAAGCAACTTTTCACTCAACCGCCGAAGAAGCAGCCCTGATCGCCCAAAAAGCAGGTGTAAAAAAACTACTTTTAGGTCACTTTTCCGCTCGTTATGATGATGTTACACCTTTTTTAACCGAGGCTCAGTCAGTGTTCGAAAACACGCTTTTGTCGAATGAAGGTGAAAAATTCAAAATTTAATTTGGTGGTATAGGATTCCCTTTGTATTTTTGTTTAAAATTATTCTAAATAAGGAAAATGATCAAATTATTAATTGCAGATAATAGTGTATTGGTTCGAACAGGGCTCAGAACTTTATTGGCTGATGTTAATGATTTTGTTTTCGTAGGTGAAGCAGAGAACAGTATAGAACTTAAAGAAAAGAATAAACTATTTAGACCGGATGTGTTGATTGTTGACTGTTATTCACTACTGTTATCAAATACCGACCTAAAAACACTAAAAAAAATCAACAAAAGCCTTCAGATACTTGCCATCACTCAGTTACTTCCTAAAAAAGACATTGCCTCTTACCTAAATGGTGAGGTACTTAGTTATCTTTTAAAAGAATGTGACAGGCAGGAAATTATTGAAGCAATTAAAGCTACACAAAATGGCAATCAGTTTTTGTGTGGAAAAATCGCTCACGTACTTACTGCACCTGAAGAGATCTCCATTACACCATCTTATGTAAAAGGTGTTTCCTGTGAAGGTATCCAGGTTACCGAACGAGAAGCAGATGTTATCAAATACATCTCTGAAGGTTTGTCGAATAAACAAATTGCAGATAAACTTTGTTTGAGCACACATACTGTAAATACGCATCGCAAAAACATTATGGCAAAACTGGGAGTAAATAACACTGCCGGGATTGTAATGTATGCAGTGAAAAACAATCTATTGGAACAAAACTCCTTTTTGTTCGCAAATTAATCTACTTCCAAATTTCCAGTTAAGCAAATTAATTGAAGGTCAGAGATCTTCGCGGTAATTCATTCGTACAAATTTTCGTTTCCACAACTCTCGAAAATTTATACCCGAAAGCGTTCTCCGAAAAAACAGACCAATTGAAAACGAAAAGTGATGGCTGAACATTTTAAATTTTCAATCCTTCAAAAAAACCATCGGAAATTCATAAACAAAAAACCCCGTCCTTCTGAGCTCGAAGAACGGGGTTTCAATTATATTTTCTTAATTCTATTTAACCAACATTACAGGACCTTGTGCCTCATATGTCTTAGCATCATAACCCGTTGCTTTTAACAAATAGAAATATGTTCCTTCTGCCGCTTGCTCACCGTTAGATAATAAACCATCCCAGTTTTGTCCCGGACGATCAATTACATATACCTGTTGACCCCAACGGTTAAAGATATTAATACTTAGATCTTTTAAACCTGTACTCTGAATGGTTAATTCATCATTCAAACCATCGCCATTAGGAGAAAAGATATTAGGAATAACGATTGAGGAATTCTCGCTCACAATAATAGTTACTGTAGCAGTTGCAGTACAACCATTTGAAGCGGCTGTTAACGTTACTGTATACGTTCCGTTTCCTGTAAACACATTAGAAGGGTCAGTAGCAGTTGATGCATTTCCATCACCAAAGTTCCATGCATAAGTTAATGCTCCGGTACTTTGATTTGTGAAGTTCACAGCCAATGGAGAGAACCCACTTGTAACATCCTGTGTAAAGCCTGCAACAACAACATCGGAAGTAACATCTAATGTTGCAGTTTCAGAGCACAACGTAATATTGTCAACAACAGTTAATGTATATTGTCCCGGTGCACCTATTGTCGGCGACAAAGTGCTTCCACCCGCCGTAATTAATGGTCCGGCCCAGGTATAAGTTGCATTTGTAGAAGAACTTGAAGCTCCTGTAACAACATAACTTGTAGAACCACAAGGAATAGTGGCAGTAACACCTGTAGCAACAGTTGGAGGATTATTAACAGAAACGTTCACGGTAAATGTGTTCACACAATTATTTGCGTCGGTACCTGTAACTATATACGATCCATTACCTGTAGGAGTAAATGCAACACCATCAACAACACCGTTATTCCATGAATATGTAGAAGCTCCCGTACCGGTTAATGTTATTGTTCCTCCCGAACAAACTGCAGTTGTAGAGCCAACCGTTGCGCTCACCGTAGGAAGGTTATTTACTGTTACGTTTGTAGTGAATGTATTCACACATTGCGTAACACCATCAGTACCTGTTACAATATAAGAACCGCTGGCAACCGGAGTAAATGCAACACCATCAACAACACCATTATTCCATGAATATGTTGTAGCATTACCGGAAGCATTAGTTCCTGCCAAAGTAACCTGTCCGCCTGCACAAACTGAAGGGCTGTTTGCAGAAATACTCGGTAAACTATTAAAGGTTATTGAAACAGGAACTGAATCACTGTTACAGCTATTATTGTTAGCCACTAAATAAATAGTAGTACTCGATGTTATACCTGATGGAGTAAACGGACTTCCTGTTCCAATCTGGGTTAATAAAGTTGCATCCGAATACCATATAAGTGTTCCGGAAGAAGAACTTGCCTGCAATGCAGTAATCGTTTCTCCTGCACAATAAACAGTATCACTTGATGTTACGAATACCGGAGTAACAGGATTAGTGTATGTATTTATTGTTATCGCACTTGAAGTAACTGAGCAAGCCGGTGTGTTACCATCTGTTACCATTAAGGTATATGAACCAGCGGCCTGATTCAAGAGATCAGCACTTGTTGTAGATGTGCTCACGACACCTGTAGCATTACTCCATGTATAAGTAAATCCTGGCGTTCCGGTAACCGTTGCACCTGTTATACTACCATCAGAAGAAGTAGCTCCACAAGAAGCAGAATCAACAACTAAACTCGTTGTAATATCCAGTACCGGTAAATTGTTTATTGTAATAGTAACCGATCCTGTATCACTTCCACAAGTAATTCCGGTGTAAGAAATGCTATCAGCGTACCAAATTGTTGCTGTATTAGTTAATCCTGATATATTGAAAGGTGATCCTGAACCAATATTAACTGTTGTCATATTATCAGCAAACCAGTTTATAGTTGTACTACTTGATACCAAATCAGCAATAACATCACCTCTACAATATGTCGCTCCATTTACGATTGGCACAACAGGTACCGCATGAAAATCAATTGCTACAGCTAATGGAGTACTTAAACAACCACCATTGTTAGCAATAGCGTAGAACGTTGTATCGGTAGATAATCCTATCGGAGTGAAACTTGTTCCGGATCCAACCTGAGTTGTTAGGGTAGCATCAGAGTACCAAAAGATTGGGTCACTTGATGTTGCCGTAAGTGCAGTAACTGTTTCTCCATCACAATATAATAAATCGCTTGATACATTTAGTACCGGAACCGGTGGTTGATTAAATGCATTGATAACAAGATTTGATAATGTTGCCGAACATGCAGGTGTATTTCCATCGGTTACCACTAAAGTATATGTTCCTGTAGGGAAAGGTGTAAGATCCGGAGTACTTCCTGAAGTACTAACTACACCTGTTGCATCGGACCATGTATAAGTTAAAGGACCTGTTCCGGTAACATTGATAAGTGTTAAACCACCATCAGCACTTCCATCACAAGAAGCAGTATCGATCACCATATTAGTTGTATCAATCAAAGGATTTGCGTTAACTGTAACATCCACCTGAGTATAATCACCTAAACAACCCAGTGCTGTTTCGGCAACATAAAAAGTAGTTGTACCGACAACTGTATTTGATACGCCTGAAGCAAAAGGTGTTCCAGTACCAACTGGTGTTGTTAATGCTAAATCGCTATACCATGTTACTGTTCCTGTTATTGCACTTGTCACTGTTAGATCGTTTATTGTTTGACCTGCACAATATGAACTGCCTAATGAAGCAGGAGCTGCCGGTTTAGGATTAACAGTTACTGTTACAGTAGTTGCAGCACTTGAACAACCTGCTCCTGTAGAAGTTACATAAAGAGTATGTGTAGTTGTAGTAACCGGAGTAAAAGGGTTACCTGTCCCGACAAATGTTGTTAATCCTGCATCTGAATACCAATTAATAGTATTTACAACATCATCAACAGTTATCGGACTCATTGGAGAACCTGCACAATTACTATTGTTTGCGGTAACCAATGGAGATGAAGGAGCTCCAATATTATTAATAGTGAATGCTAAAGAAGTATCGTTACAACCATTAAAATCTTCAATTGTTAATGTATACGAACCTGCAGGTACACCTGTTAAATCAAGTGCATTTGTAGATGCCGTAGTTAATGTTGAAATAACTCCCGAAGCTCCCGTCCATGTGTAAATATAATCGGCTATTCCACCACTTACTGTAATACCAGTAATTGAGCCTGTGAAAGGAGCCGTACAAGCAGAACTTGAATTTACAGCACCTGTAGTATCCATAACTGGTTCAGAGAAGAAAGTTACAGGATAACCTGCACTTGTGTTAGAACAAGTATTTGAATTCGTAACCATTAATGAATATGTACCGGGAGTTGTAACTGTAAGTGTTGAGCCTGTTTGACCAACCAATATTCCTGAACCATCATACCATTGGTAACCAGTTATTGTTGCTGTACCTCCCGGATTTGAACCCGTTCCATCCAATACAATATTTGATTGCTGACAGAATGAAGTTGCTATACTTGATATTGCAGCAGATGGGTTTGCATTAACCACTAATGTAGCCGCTGCCGCAGGATTTGTAGATCCGGTACAACCTGCCGCCGTAGTAAACACATTATAAACACCTGCATCCGCCAAAGTAACAGGATTAATAGTAATTGAATTTCCTGTTCCTAAAGAACCACTAGGTCCCGTCCAGTTATAAGTTTGTCCGCCAACCGGAGTTGTTACTGTAAATGTAGCTGAACCTCCCACACAAAGCGATGAAGGCGTAAATGTAAATGCGGGTGGAGCCGGTGATGTTGGGTCGGTTAATGAATAACTTGCTGAAACCGCACAACCATTACCATCCGTTGCAGTAACACTAAATGTGCTTGCATTCAAACCTATAGCATTTTGAGTATTTTGCACAGGAGCTGTATTCCATGAATAACCAATAGCACCAGATCCGGTAGCTGTAAATCCTGTTAAAGATCCATCTGCTCCACCACAACTTGTTGGGTCATTTACTGTAGCTGTTTGAGTAATAACCGGAAGCGGGTTAATTGTATATGTAGCAGCCGGAGCTGAAACACTCACACAACCTGTACTTGTATTGGTTGCAATAACTGAAATCACACCTACTTCTTGAGCACCAACAACCGGAGCGGTATATCCTGTAATATTACTGTTTCCAGTAGATGTAAATCCACCAGATGCAGCTAAACCAATTGCAGTATTAGAATTTGTCCAATCCACAGTAACCCCAGTTGCAGGAGTTGTAGTAAAGTTCATTGCCGGAACTAATGAACCTGCACAAACCGCAGTACTTGTTCCTACAGCACTTGGTAAAGTATTAATTGTTACCGCAGTAGTTGCTGTTCTTTGACAACCGTTCCCATCAATAATTGTAACTGTATATGTACCTGCCATACCTGCCGTTGCTGTTGCTGATACTGTTGGACTTTGAGTTCCATTAGCGTAAGCACTTGGACCCGACCATGTATATGAAGTCATTCCGTTATTTCCACCTGTTAAGGTTAAAGGATTACCTATACAAACAGGGCTATTACTTGCGGCTGTCGCAGTTGGCAGAGCATTCACTGTTACAGCAACTGTTGCGGTATTAGAACATGTACCGTTAGAAACCGTTAATGTATAAGTTCCAGCCATACCTGCTGTTGCACTGGCTGATACAGTTGGACTTTGAGTACCACTTCCGTATGAGCTTGGTCCTGACCATGTATAAGAAGTCATTCCGTTTGTACCACCGGTTAAATTTAATGGAGTTCCAACACAAGGTGTATTACTTGACGCAGTAGCACTTGGCAATGCATTAACTGTAACGGCAACCGTTGCAGTATTAGAACATGTACCATTTGAAATTGTTAATGTATATGTTCCAGCCATACCTGCTGTTGCTGTTGCAGATACTGTTGGACTCTGCGTTCCACTAGCATAAGCACTCGGACCCGACCAAGTATAAGAAGTCATTCCATTTGCACCACCGGTTAAGTTGAGTGGAGCTCCAACACATGGTGTATTAGCTGATGCTGTTGCATTTGGTAATGCAGTAACTGTTACCGTGGTTACTGCAGTATTAGTACAAGTACCATTAGAAACTGTTAATGTATATGTTCCTGCCATACCTGCCGTTGCTGTAGCAGACACCGTTGGGCTCTGTGTTCCGTTAGCGTATGCACCCGGACCTGACCATGAATAACTGGTCATTCCATTTGCACCACCTGTCAAGTTGAGTGGAGCACCAACACAAGGAGTGTTACTGGATGCAGTTGCATTTGGTAATGCATTAACTGTTACAGCAACTGTTGCTGTGTTAGAACAAGTACCATTTGAAATTGTTAATGTATAAGTTCCAGCCATACCTGCTGTTGCAGTTGCTGATACCGTCGGGCTTTGCGAAGCACTTGCATATGTGTTAGGTCCCGACCACGAATAAGAAGTCATTCCATTGTTTCCTCCTGTTAATGTTAGAGGAGATCCAACACAAGGTGTATTACTTGAAGCTGTTGCAATAGGAAGAGTATTCACAGTAACCGCAACTGTTGCCGTATTAGTACAAGTACCATTGGAAACAGTTAAAGTATAAGTTCCGGCCATACCTGCAGTTGCACTAGCTGATACGGTTGGACTTTGAGTCCCACTTGCATAAGCACTTGGTCCTGACCATGTATATGAAGTCATTCCGTTTGCACCACCTGTTAAGTTTAATGCTGCCCCAACACATGGTGTGTTAGCTGATGCCGTTGCAGATGGAAGAGTATTCACTGTTACCGCAGTTGTTGCTGTATTTGAACAGGTACCATTTGAAATAGTTAATGTATATGTTCCGGCCATACCTGCAGTTGCAGTTGCCGACACGGTTGGACTTTGAGTTCCATTAGCATAAGCACTTGGACCTGACCATGTATATGAAGTCATTCCATTTGTACCACCAGTTAAATTTAATGCTTGACCTGCACATACAGGGCCATTATTTGAAGCTGTTGCGGAAGGAAGAGCGTTTACTGTTACCGCTGTAGTAGCTGTATTTTGACATCCACTTCCATTAGTAACTACCAGTGTATAAGTTCCTGCCATGGCTGCTGTTGCAGTTGCCGATACTGTCGGACTTTGTGATCCACTGCTATATGTATTAGGCCCTGACCATGCATAAGTTGTCATAGCAGCAGGTCCACCTGTTAATGTTAAAGATTGGCCTGCACATACAGGGCCGTTATTAGATGCAGTTGCTACCGGTAAGGCATTTACAGTAACCGTTAGATTACTTGCCCCTGTACATCCGTTATCATCAATAACTGTATAAGTTAAAGCATAAGTTGAGGCAGTACTATTATTAAACACGGGGTTAACAATATTCACATTTGATAAACTTCCCGATCCTGCACCAGTCCATGTATGTGTAGAATATGCGCCTGCACCACCAGCCGGATTACCATTCAAAGTTAAATTTACTCCCGCACAAACGGATGCCGGATTAGGAGTTATACCCGCTGTAGGATTAGCGTTTACGACCACAGCGACCGTTGAAGTTGTTGTTGGACATCCATTAAAAAGTGAACTTACAGAATAGGTTCCTGCCATTGCTGCCGTTGCAGGTCCACGCGTTGGATTTTGTAACGCCGAAGAAAATGCTGAAGGTCCTGTCCAAGATACGTTAGTGATACCAGGTCCTGTAGTTGAAAATAAATTTATTGTTGAGCCTACACAAACCGGTGAGTTTGATGTAGCAACAGGTCCTGTTGGAATTGCAGGATCAGTTAATGTAACTGTAACTGTTCTTGTACACAAGATCATATCTCTTATAGTAATAGTGTACGTTCCTGCAGCTAATCCGGTAAAATTACCTGATGCTCCAAAAGCACCTGCGTTTAACTGATAACTCAACGTACTATAACCACCTGAACCAACAACTGTAATTGAACCATTGGAATTTCCGTTACAAACAGGATTTACAGAAGTAACAGCAGCTAATATTGGAGCAGGTGAAGGAGCAGTTTGTGCTCTGACAAATGGTTGATCTACTGTGCAACCAACTTGATCCCAGTTACCAATTTCTCCGTCAGCAAATGTTTCCACACTAACTCTAAAGTTTTCAGGCGAATTACAATCATAAGCCGCCTTTGTTCTAATAGAAAACTCAAAAGTCCAGGTAAAGTTAAATCCATCAACCGGGTCGGTCATACAACCAAATAAGCAATTGCCTGCCCCCTGCCAGGTTCCCCCTGAAGCCGCACAACCTACTGCTGTATAACCCGATTGTGTTTGAGACGTACATCCATCTCCCCAACTATCATCAGGATCAAGAGCTGCAATACCTCCAGCACTGGTAGTACCAAATGCATTGTTTCTGCTTTTAAAGAACCAACCTGCTCCTAATAAAGTCCCGGCCGGATACTTACCTGGTGAAACATTATTATAATCAACCGATCCTGCAGGCATAAAACTCCAAATTGAATTAGCTTCATTGTTTGCCTGTTTCAAAGGTGTAGAGGTTGGAGTTAAAGTAGTTAGATCCCATGCTCCACCAAAACCAGGCACAACTCCTTGTAAAAAATTAAGGTTAATGTGTCTGTACTTGTTTATAGTATATCTAAAAGTAACTAAAGTATTAGGCAAATAATTACCATTACCGTCAGCAGCCGGCACTGCAGAAAGTACGTAAAGCGTATCACTGATATTACATGCTGTTAAATCAGGGTATGAGTTAACACACAAATCAAAAGTTCCGGTATTCACACCACTAGCAGAAGTAATTGAAATGGTATACGAAGTACTTGGAACACAATCAAAATTTAAAGTTGCCGTTCCTCCTGTCCCACTAACACATGCTCCGGTAAGCATTGTTCCACAACTCGACCAGATCTGAATCATTGGATCAGTAAGTGTAGAATTGGAAACAGATACCTGCAAGAAATCACCGGTAGCAGGAGTTGTTACACTGTACCAAACTTGTCCACCCTGAAACGTACCACAACTTGTTGGAGTTGCTGCATAAGTGATCGGAGCTCCAATATTACACTGTGCAGCTTTACAAACCGTTGTACTAGCAGCTATTGCTCCAAAAGCAGAAGGTGCGGCACAATTTCCACTTAATGTTGGACAAGGATTAGGATAAGATTGTGCACATAAATTAAATGTACCAGAACCAATACCTGAAGCAGGGGAAACACTTACATAATAAGTTGTTGATCCTGTTACCGGAACGCTGTTTAAAGTAGCAGTACTTCCGCTCGCAACATTACAATAACCCGACATGTATGTTCCACAAGCTGACCATAATTGAATATGAGGACTAAATCCTGTTCCTACAGCACTTAAATTTAATAACTGGTCACCAGCATCTGTTGTAATCTGATACCACAATGTTGGTCCTGAAACATCGCCACAAGAAGAGAAAGAAGTATTCCCTGAATTATCAGGAGCCCCGGTATTACAAATATTATTTAAACATACCTGAGAATTTGAACCTGTCAAACCTGGTATGCTTGCAGCTGTAGCACAAGAAATATTAGAATAAGAACAATTTGATTGAATATTTAAGGTCCAGTTACATTGCGCACCAGCATTACCATCTATAACAATATAATAGGTAGTTCCGGCTGTTGCGGTAAAAGTAACGTTACCAGGTCCATCACCACTTGTACAATTAACTGCTGTATAAGGTCCAGGGCAAGCGCCTGTAACTATACCAACCTGCAGACCTGTTTCAACTGAAGAGCATGAGTAACCTGAAATGATTGTAGTATATGATCCAGTTTGAACAGGAGTAAATGCATACCATACCGTGTTTTCTATTGTTAACGCACAAATTTGACCAATAGTGGGGTCATCTGCACCGGTGGAGGCACAAACGTTTGTTCCGACTAAGGGAGTATTTGCAACAATAGCAGTTGCTGTGGTACAAGCATTATTTGCCGGTTTAGTATCACAAGAAGTAGCACAGATCTGGAAAGCACCACCTGTGGTACTGTTGTATCTCCAAACTCTGATATAAACTGTTTGCCCTGCCAAACCAGGATTTGCAACGTTTAATAGGGAGTGATTTCCTGTTCCGCCATCATCATCACAACTAACTAAAGTTAAAGATCCGCAGGCTCCTGAATAAATTGCCATTCCGGCATCTGCAAATCCACCCGCAGCCTGATTAGTTTGCACTGTTAAATTTCCTGCAGAACCAACTACGGCAGAAAACCAAACATCAGCTCCGGTGTAACTTGCGCATCCGGGAGCCGGCACGCCAGCTGAAGCTGTAGCGTTGAGATTGGTAGAGTTAACATAGGTACAAGTACCACTTACAGTTAAAGCGGTTGCTGAACAAGGATTATCGTTGGCCGGAACCTGAGAAAATAATGAATTTACAAGAAATGTAAATATTCCGATAAAAAGTAGTTTTTTGAACGAGTAGTAATTAGAATTCATACTTACTTTTTTATTTTTTTAATTAATATAAATGGATTTTCAAAAATGATAAACGCGAATTTTAATTATTATTCGCCATAATTTTCTTTCATTATTTTTTGATAGAGTGGAGTATCTAATTCCTTAACGAACTTCATATAAACATCCCTATCTTCTTCCTGAAGAGAATGAAAATTTTGTGAAGACTTATCGGAAATAAATTCCCTTTTCTTTGAAATTATATTTTGACTGATACGCGTATAGTTTGCGTCGTCAATTTTAGTAGCGGCCAATTCCTGCTCCAGGTCAGCAATCTGAGCCACCAAACCTTTTCCTTGATTAACTATTACAGGTGCTTCTTCCTCCGCCTTTACATTTTGATTCATTGGCTGAACTACTTGAGGATATCCAATTACATGGAGGCTACTTGTTTTTTTTGATTGTGCTTCCATTGAAGCTGAAGTAATAATGGTAAAGAATGTTACAAATAACACCTTTACAAATGCAACAGTAAATGAATTGTTCATTGGACGGATTAAATAATTTAACCACTAAAGTAATGTTTTTATCTGATAAACAAAAAAAGACGGGCACCTTTTTTTTAAAGTTACCCGTCTTTTTAACATTTAAGGTTTTAACAAAACTATTTCACTAACATCATTGCGCCTTCTTGTGAGTATTCTTTTCCATCTAACCCAATTGCTTTCAGCATATAAAAATAGGTTCCTTCAGATGCATTGTCCCCATTATTCAACTTGCCATCCCAACTTTGACCAACTCCTTCAATTAGGGCAACTTTTTGGCCCCAACGATTGAATATATCTACAGCAAGCGTTTTAATACCTGTACTGTATATTGTAAACTGGTCATTTAAATTATCTCCGTTTGGCGAGAAAATATTAGGAATAACAATGCTGGACGGAACCTCGGTAGTTATTACAACTGTCGCAGTTTCTGTACATGTTCCATTGCTCGCAACCAATGTAATAGTATAGGTTCCGGAATTTGTATAGGTTACCGGGACAGGATTTTGAGTAGTGGATGTTTGTCCATTTCCAAAATTCCATGAATAACTATTGGCTCCCGTGGTATTGTTATCAATTGTAACTACCAAAGGAGTTGTTCCTGAAACCACATCTGTTGTAAAATCTGCCACAACAGTAGGTCCACTTGCCACAGTATAAATTGGTGAAGTAAATGTACAAGAATTCGCATCTGTAACTGTTAATTGGTAAGCACCAACAGCAAGTCCGCTTAAATCTTCTGAAGTGCCAACGGTAGTTCCTGCAGGTAAGCTAACCCAGTTATAAACATATGACGGAGTTCCATTTGCAATAGTAACATCAACCGCACCATTATTTGTGTTACAAGTAGTATTGGTAGCAGTTCCTGCTCCCTGAGGAGATTGATTTACATTCACTGTAACAGAAGCAGTATTTGAACAGCCTGCAATGGTTCCAACTACCGAATATGTTGTTGTTGTGGCAGGAGATACATTTTCAGAAGCGTTTGCAGAGCCTGTTGACCAAGCATAGGTTGATCCACCAGAAGCAGAAATAGTAGTACTATTACCAGAACAAATTGTTGAAGAAGAAGCCACAGCATTAATTACAGGTGGAGCAGTTGCCGTAACATCAACTGTAACAGAGTTTGTACAAGTTGTTGCAGCATCTGTACCAGTTACTGTATAAGTTGTAACACCGGTTGCAGATGGTGTTACAGAAATTGTATTTGTTGTAGCTGTAGTACTCCATACATAAGAATCAGCACCTATTGCGGTAACCGTTACTGGGCTTCCTACACACACAGACACAGGAGAAGCTGCCACTGGTGGTAAGCTATTAACGTTAACAGTGAAGGTTACACTTAAACTACAAGTTGTAGCTGTTTCAGTACCTGTAACAGTGTAAGTTGTTTGAGTAGTTGGTGAAACTTCAGCTGTATTTACACCTGTTGATGTAACTCCTGCCGACCAAACATAAGTGTCAGCATTATTCGCAGTTAAAGTCGCTACCGAACCATTACATATTGTAGGGCTGTTTACTGTAACCGCAGGCAAAGCGTTTACTATAACAGAAACAGTTGCTGTATTAGAACATCCGGAAGTTGTTCCGGTAACCGTATAAGTTGAAGTACCTACACCAGGTGTCACGGTTTCCGTATCTGTAGCTGATCCACTTGACCAACTATAAGTAGTTCCACCGGTTGCGGTTAAGGTTGTTGATGCTCCGTCGCAAATTGAAGACGAGGCGGCTGTTGCTCCAACAACAGGAAGATCTGTTGCGGTAACATCTACTGTAACCGAATTTGTACACGTTGTAGTAGCATCTGTTCCGGTAACTGTATAAGTTGTAACTCCTGAAGTTGCAGGTGTTACAGAAATAGTATTCGTAGTTGCAGTAGTACTCCAAACATAAGAATCGGCCCCTGTAGCAGTAACCGTTACCGCACTTCCTACACAAACTGATTCGGGAGATGCAGCTACCGGAGGTAAACTATTTACATTAACAGTAAAGGCTGTAGTATCGCTACATCCCGTGGCTGTAACTGTTCCTGTAACAGTATAAGTTGTTTGAGTAGTTGGTGAAACATCAGCGGTATTAACACCGGTTGATGTAGCCCCTGTTGACCACGTGTATGTATCGGCATTGTTGGCAGTAACAGATGCTGTAGCTCCTGAGCAAATTGCAGCAATATTATTCACAGTAACCGCTGGAACAACATTTACGGTAACATTGTAAGCAGTTGATGGGTTTGGACATAAAGATCCATCATTTACAAAAACGTTGTAGTTTCCTGAATTTGCTATAGATGATGCCGGTATCACTAAAGTATCATTTACGCTGATTCCTGTACCGGTTGGACCATCCCAAGAATAAGTTGCTCCTGAAACTTCCGGTGTTATCAATATTATTGAATCTCCCTCACAAATTGTATTTAGTCCTGTAATAGTTGGAGGAATTCCGTTTGATCCAACAATCAAAGGTGTTGGTACCATAATAGCACATGCACCATCGTCGATTATAACACTATAAGCTGTTGAATTTGTAGCCGGGGAAATGCTTATTGAGTTTCCGATTTCTCCATTTGGAGCCCACGTATAAGTATACGCTCCACTACCTCCTGAAGGGTTTACTGTTATGGTAACATTCGTTCCTGCACAAACTGTATCGTTTGTACTATAAACAGTATCTGCAAGTATTGGATTATTTGAAACACTTGCAATAACAGGAATAAGAATCGACTCATTGCAACCTGCAATACTATCAGAAACATAAACTGTTACTGAACCGCCAAGAGCTAATACATCAACTCCATAGGTAAGGCTAGGTCCACTCTGCAATAAAGTAGTTCCTAATGCATCATCATACCAATTATAAATTGTAGAGCCCGGAACAGCTGTTGCACCCACCTGAATAGTTCCAGGTTCACATTCTATTACATTAATAGCAGTAGGAGGATCAACAAGGGTATCAGAAACAGTTACAGGTACTCTGTTACTTGGACAGCCTCCTGTATTAATTGATTCTACATAATATGTCAGATTACCGTTTACAGGATTAACAGAATAAGTTGTTCCTGTGTGAAAAGCTGTACCTCCACTTACATTTGTATACCAGTCAAAAGACTCACCTACCGGTGCAGTTACTGTGAAAACCGCTGATCCACCCGAACATGTTACCTCATTGGCAACAGTTGGGTCAGAAGGAATAGGATTTACAGTAATTATTGTATCAATAGGAGAAAGATCTCCACAGCATGATGTATTTATTGTAAGTGATAAGGTATATTGAATAGCACTGGACCCTGTGTTTGGTAATGAAATTACAGTTGCAGAATCAGTTGCTCCACCTATAGTTACTCCGGCAGAAGGGCTAACTGCCCACTGATAAGAGAAACCTGCGGTACCAGCAGCTGAACTAATTACAGAAACGCTACCCGGGCAAATTGTTGTTGCTGAAGCCATAATAGTTCCAGTACTTGGAGGAGCTATCAACATGTTATTAAATCCGGTGTATGTATTTCCATTCATAACAAGATCTTTTCTTCCTAATGTAGTGTACTGAGTAATTGCCGGAGATCCCGATCCTGAAGTAGGATTTGAACCTGAGCCAAAATCGGTCCAGCTAGGCGCACCTGCAGAAGTTGTGTGATCCATATCTGTATTTATACAGGCAACATTTTCTGCTACAATTACAGGTTGGGAAGTCATTGCCAAAGTTGTGTTAGTAGCTAATGCAGAACCTCCAACCAATCTAACGGTGGTTGCCACACCGGGGCTACCTGCGCCACCTATTCCTCCGGTTCCACCTTGTCCGCCTGCACCGCCTGCACCACCATTTCCTTCTCCGGTATTTGTACAAGCATCCGCACAACCGGCTGTTCCACCTGTTCCACCATTTGCACCAGTAACTCCGGCACCGCCCAGTCCACCTGCACCTGCAGCTCCGTTCACAATCTCACAGTCAATTACATTTCCATTAGCTCCACCATTATAAATAAAAATTCCATATGTTGATCCACCACCAGTTCCGCCAAAACCACCGGATCCACCTTGTCCGCCGCCGCCGCCGCCGCCGCCGCCTGCACCTGTTCCGTTAGTATTAAAACAAAGAGAGCCATCGCCGCCGCCGCCGCCGCCGCCTGCTCCACCGCCACCACCTGCTCCATCGCCGCCAATACTCCCTGCTCCACCTGGTATAAAGAAACCTGAAACATCAGTTCCGGCTGCGCCAATAGCACCAACAGCGCCAGTTGCTCCATTCGCTCCATCATTTCCATCGTAACCATCCATATTAAGATTCCAACCGCAATCATACCAACCTCCAGAAAACGCAGGAACTGTACCCCCGGCAGCACCTCCACCACCTGTTCCTCCAGGACTTCCATATCCTCCATCTTCTTCATAATATCCTCCGGAACCCCCAGCACCACCTTCTCCACCGCTACTCAAGGATCCGTTAGCAGCTTCAGCAGGTATGGTAGTTGTTCCATTAGAAGCAGGGGTTAACGTTGCAAAATTCCAATACATAGAAGTGTGCGTAGATCCAGCTCCTGAAGCCTCTGCTCCACCGTCACCAAAAGTTCCGGCATTGTTTGCAGCATTACTTCCGTTTCCACCATTTCCGCCTGCTTTACCATTAGTACCTGTAAGAGGTGTACCTGTGCCGGCAGCACCATTCACTCCTGCACCTGCATTACCTGAATAAATATAGCACCTTACAATATTGTAATTTGAACACCCATTTCCTAAATAAATTCCATAGTTAGAAATAGAAGACTCAGGAGTAGTAACATCGGCTACCTCAACTCGAATATCCTGAAATCTAAAATTACTTGAACCTGCCAATACATTTAAGGCGGTTAATCGTTTTGTTCCTGTTGGGTCTTCCACGTTTGCAGTTGTACGTAAGATTCTTGTTCCCTGCGCCGGAAAACCACCCGCTGTAGCTTTAGCAGAAGTTTTTTGGGTAAAAGCTGTATTATAACCTCCTTCTAATGTAATATCGCTACCTATATCAATAGGAAGACTTGTTGAATAATCACCTATTTGCATTTTAATCGTTACAGAATTACAAGCTGCAAGTGTTAAAGCAGATAAAAGATCTGTTGGAGAAGAAGGTACTAAACCTGTACCTCCACCAGTTGGGCTAACAAAAACAACATCACAAGTTGCAACGTTATAAACAACGTTTGAGACAGCAGTATTTCCTACGCATCCATCAGCTGAAGTTACTGTTACACTGTATGTTCCAAGTCCTGCAGGATTCACAATCGAATTCGCAACACCAATATCAGTTTGCGATACCGTTCCCGTCCAGTTATATGTACAATTGGTACATGCAGCGCCATTTAATATGGACGTTGCAGTAAGGGTAGTTGTTCCCGCGGGTGAACAAAGGTATGCTGTAGGTGGAGTAACTGAAACTAAAGGAGGTTGACCAATAGCAATATTTTGACTGATTGAAGAAGAGCAGCCACCAAAAGAAACATTCACGTTATAATTAGTACTTACCAAAGGAGAAACCGTGATAGCATCATCAGTATCTGTAACAGGGCTCCAGTTATATGTAGCGGTTGGACCACCACCTGTAACAGTTATAGTAGAAGAACTACCAACGCAAATAATCGGTGGAACGGCTGCAATACTTAATGCACCTAAATGAGAAAAAGTTTGAGTAAGACCGGTATTCATAACATTACCACAATTATCAAGCATTGTGTTTCCGTCTGAGCCTGTTTGTGTTGTTACTGTATATGTGCCAGTAGTCATACCGGCATTATTATACGTTAAAGTTAATTGATTTGTAAAACCTGCACCGCCTGAACAATTTCCAACTGCTGCAATTACAGGTACATTTCCGCTTGGTCCTGCAATTGTAAAGTCAGATCCATTCGCAGCAATTGAATTACAACGAATAGGCTCGTTCAACATTATTGTAATACTGCCTGTAGTACATGAAGCGTTTATTGAAGCAAGAGCCGGAGGAGTGTTATCAAAGATAGAAGCACTGTTTCCTCCGGTTCCAAATGTAATGGTGTAACCATTTGAATTTGCGGAATAATTATCGATAATCAAAGCAAATGTTTGCCCGGGTGATACTGAAATTCCGGGCATAGTTGGAGCACCACTTGCAGGAATTCCGTTTGGTGTATTCGATCCTACAGGTGCAGTTAAACCTGTACTTCCATATGTTGCAGAGTAATTACAACGTATTGGTGTGGCAGAAGGAACACCTGCGCAACCAATGGTAGTAATATCATATAAGGCAAAATCGTAATCGTTTGCTGTGTTCAACATAAAAGTGAAATCTCCTGCAGTTTGGGCCGTAAATGTGTACCATACAGAATTTGTTTCATCACTACTCAAACACGTTGTAGATAATTCCTGTATTGTTCCATTCCCTGTATAAGAAGAAGTTTGTGTATAAGATGGGGCGCAAATAGGAATTGCATTATTACAGTTCTGCTCAGGCCCTGTTATCATCAAATGGTTTGAACCATTTCCAAGCCTTACAATCGAATTGCTTTTGTATAATTTCTCAAGCACTGCCTTTTTATTCAACTCTTCCTTAGTAGGCAGCCTACCCTCCTGTGAAAACCCTATTTGACAAAGGAAAAGAGCAAGCGTTATTAAAACTGCCCCCGACGAAAAACGTACTTTGTTTTGCATATTCTTTTATTAAATTATTTTGAATTTTTCTTTAAACCTTTTTATTTCGCAATCTCCGGTACTGGCTTATTAGTTGAAGATCCTACAATTGTGAAATCCCTAGCCTTCACTCTCACTTTAATTTGATCCGCGGCACTTTTCAATTGGGCTGTAGTTAATTGTTTGGAAAAAGTAACAGAAAATAAAAGCAGGTTACCGGAAACCGACTCGTTCTTTACCTGCATATTATAAGGAGAAAGAGATTCTGTCAACTTTTTTAGAATCTCTTTTTCAGCATCATTCTCAATATTATTAAAAGCCCAGTTATAAATTACTGAAGGCTCAAAAACAATTTCCTTTTCGGTATAATTACCAATACCCAAAACAGATTTACTGTACCCGGTATGTTTTGCATTGGATTTGTTCTTTGAAGTGCTTGTATCCTGAGAAAAGGAAACCGTTGAAATTGTAAGTAATACAGCAAATAATAATAATCTTTTCATTATAGATATGGCATTAAGGGTTTATCAAATTTAACACAATTTAGGACTAAAACAAGCACGTTTTTTCTTCCAGTGTTTTGTCAATTATTAGACAGATTTCATTTCTAAATATCATATATTATTATTAATCAATTATTTAAATCGATTTAGTTTATAAACATTTTCACCAATTTCTTTTCACATTTCACCTTTTATTTAAGTTAAATACCAATTAAACTGCATCTTTGCATTTAGCTTTTATGAATAAACAAATTATGAGCAATACACAAATAGAAAATCAACTAAAACTTAAACGGAGTTTTTTACCACTTACGATTGAAATAAAAGACTGGAATATAATTGAACCTTTTTATAATGATCTTTTAACCAGGGAGCTTTCTAACATTGCAAAAATAGAGCAGTGGCTTAAAGATTGGAGTGAACTGGATGCTGTGGTGAGTGAGGATTACGCGTGGCGCTATATCAAAATGACCTGTGACACATTGAATGAAACACTGGTAAACGATTACACTTTTTTTGTTGAGAATATAGAACCGAAAATTTCCCCGATCTCTAACAAGCTTCAGAAAAAGTTAATAGAATCTCCTTTTTTGGGTGAATTGGATAAAGATAAATACTTTGTTTTTATTCGTGGCTTAAAGAAAAGTTTAGAGTTATTCAGAGAAAAAAATATTCCTTTACAAACAGAGATAAGCAACGAGTCTCAAAAATATGGCGCTATCTCTTCTGCTCAAACCATTGAACACGAAGGAAAACAGATCACCCTCCAAAAAGCAGCAAGTTTCTTAAAATCTACCGATCGTTCTTTAAGAGAAAAGATTTACCGAAAAATACAAGAAAGAAAAGCACAGGATGAAACTGTTCTTAATGAGCTTTATGACAAACTAATCGATCTCAGAACACAGGTTGCAAAAAATGTAGACTTTAAAAATTACCGTGATTATAAATTCGAGGAGTTAGGAAGATTTGACTACACTGTTGATGATTGCTACAATTTTCACAACGCAATAGCATCTGCCATTGTTCCAATTAATAAAAAATCGGAACAAGCACGTAAGCAAAAATTAAATTACGATTCATACAAACCCTGGGATACTGAATTTGACATTACCGGAAAAGAAGCGCTAAAGCCATTTGAAACAGGAAAAGAACTTACTGAAAAAACAATCGAATGTTTTAAATCAATAGATCCATTTTTTGCTGATTGCATAAATACTATGCGTGACTTACAACATCTTGATCTGGAATCGAGAGTTGGTAAAGCTCCGGGTGGTTACAATTATCCGTTATACGAATCAGGTGTTCCGTTTATTTTCATGAACGCTGTTGGTACATTAAAAGATGTAATTACCATGGTGCATGAAGGCGGACATGCTGTTCATGCGTTTTTATGTAATGATCTGGAATTAACCGATTTTAAAGGTACTCCATCCGAAGTAGCGGAATTGGCAAGTATGAGTATGGAATTAATTTCTATGGAACACTGGAATATTTTCTTTGCTGCTGATGAAGATTTGAAAAGAGCTAAAGCTGAGCAGTTGGAAAAAATATTAAAAACCCTTCCGTGGATAGCGAGTATAGATAAATTTCAACATTGGATTTATCAACATCCTAAACATAGCATACAAGAACGTTATGAAGAATGGATGAAAATCATTAAAGAATTCGGAACAGGAGAAGTTGATCATACAGGATTTGAAGACGCTCAAAAAAGAGGTTGGCAAGGACAATTGCATTTATACGAAGTTCCGTTTTATTATATTGAATATGGCTTCGCTCAATTGGGTGCTATTGCAGTTTGGAGAAATTATAAACAAAACCCTTCAAAAGCGCTTGAACAATACAAAGCAGCATTAAAATTGGGTTACACAAAAACAATTCCTGAAATATATAAAACAGCGGGAATTAAATTTGATTTCTCAGAGGCCTACATCAAAGATCTGATGGATTTTGTGGTGAGTGAATATGAGAAGGTGAAGTGATAATTTGATGATACGTGAATGGCACGCGGATTTAGCAGATGCTTACTGATTTTGATAGATGTTGAGTTGG
Source organism: Bacteroidota bacterium (assembly GCA_030684395.1). GTDB lineage: Bacteria > Bacteroidota > Bacteroidia > B-17B0 > Aurantibacillaceae > JADJDM01. Next base: position 290,155 of record JAUXTT010000011.1, read on the forward strand.
CAGGCAGATGAGGATTGAGTGATTCGAGATGATAAGAGTGCCACACTAATAATAATTGTATTGCAAGATTTTAATGCGAAGGTAATTTGAGTATGGAAGAATTAAAGGAACAAATAATGAATAAACATAAGGCACCATTGTGGTTTCAGTTGGGGCTTGCTTTGATGTTCTTGCTGGTGATTGCTTTTTTTAGTGGATTGGGAGAAGACAATGGGTCAATTCAGCAGTTTAAAAACGATCTAAGAATGATCACTATGCTGAAAGTTATGCAAGCAGTGGCTGTTTTTTTTGTTTTTATTCTGCCTGTAATTTTATTCAGTATTGTTCTTCGCAAAGAGAAAATGAAATTTTTAAACTTAGGGAGATTGCCTAAAGCTTCACATTTTTTTATTGGTTTATTGATTTGCATTGTTGCATTACCATTGGTGAGTGGAACATCTGTTATAAATGAACAAATGCACCTGCCCGCTTCTATGAGCGGAGTTGAGAGCTGGATGCGCATGAAAGAAAAAGCGGCAGGAGATACTATTGCTTTATTTTTTATGGACAAATCTACGAGCGGATTAATTATCAATTTAGTTGTTGTTGCCTTTATGGCAGGATTAAGCGAAGAGATCTTTTTCAGAGGTTTGATCCAAAGGCTTTTTATGGACAACAAAGTAAACTTGCATGTTTCTGTTTGGGTAACTGCAATTCTTTTCAGTGCCATTCACTTACAATTTTTCGGCTTTATTCCCCGCATGTTATTAGGTGCGGTGCTTGGATATCTTTATGCCTACACTAATAATTTATGGGTTCCGATACTTGCGCATACGATAAACAATGCTTTCGCCGTTGTTATGGTATTTATTACGGGAGAAATAACTGACGATCCATTAAGTAAAAACGAACAAGCTGTTGGCTGGCCTTTAATTCTATTAAGTACTCTTTTGGTAATTGGTATGGTACTTTTCCTTTTCAAACGAAGAGACAAAGAAGAAACATCCATTATTGCCTCTCCCTAAAGATCTTTCTGCCTCTATTAAAATCAGGAATATTCTTCCCTGCAATTTTTTTTCAATGAAAATCCCAACCAAAATGTGTTGGACTCCCTAAAAACAGTTAAGCTATCGTTTTACTGTAATTTAAGTATTTTCTCTCTTCCAATAAATCTTCATTTTGTGTCAAAAACCTTGTGTGTGGTAGTGAGTTCTTTTTTTGAGAGTGTAAATTTGTAGTGTGATTGTTAGAGTGTATTGCACTCATTTTAGATAATAAAAACAACACAACTAAACCGAAAAAAAGAGCTGATCAAACGATCGGCTCTTTTTTTTAGCGGACTCCTAAAAATTGCTTTTTTGTCGTTAAGCATCAATTTTAAAATCCCCGCCCGGCTTTGCCGTTCGGACGGGCTCACAGGCCAATGTCTGCTCCGGTTTTAAAATCTTACTCGCCTAAAAAAATCTAATTTTTAGAAGCCCACTGAGGAGATTCAATTAACCGATTCCAAAAATGCAAGGACGTTTGCTCAAATTCGGCAAGGTTTGTTTCTTCCAGTCAGCTACAAATTTTGTTTTAATGTATTCGTTGGAGGTTGTAATATCACATGCAATCAAAAGCTTAGAAGCAAGTGGCAACACATTCAGTAATTCTTCCAATAATTGTTCGTTCCTGTATGGTGTTTCAATAAAAAGTTGCGCCTGGTTTTTTGTTGCAGCTAATCGCTCAAATTCTTTTATTTTTCGTGAACGCTCTTGTCTTTCTCTAGGCAAATATCCATTGAAAGCAAAACTTTGTCCGTTAAAACCACTTGCCATTAATGCCATAAATATAGACGAAGGTCCGACCAAAGGAACAACTTTTATATTTTGATCGTGAGCCAACTTTACAATTTCTGCTCCCGGGTCTGCAATACCCGGGCAACCTGCTTCACTCATCAAACCTATATTTTCTCCTGCATGCAGAGGCTTCATGTATTCAACAAAATCTTTTGCTTCGGTATGATTATTTAATTCGTAGTAAGTTTTTTCCTGTAACACAATTCCGGGAACTGCTTCTTTCAAAAAAGCACGGGCTGTTTTTCCGTTCTCAACAATAAAATGATTTAGCGTTCCCATTACCTGAACATTGTACGCGGGAATAATTTTAAACGGGTCGTTGGTTCCCATTCCTGATGGCAACAAATAAAGAGTTCCTTTAGTCATGTGTAAGATTAAGCAATTTTATCGAGTGTATTCAGAAGAACATTCAGCTCTTCGATTTTTTCTACATGCCCTAATTTTTCATAACTGTAAATCAAATTCCGGATCACTCTTTTAATAATATCCAGGTTACTGCAGGGCCTGTAGAAAGATGCTTTAGGATCTAATTTTAATTGAACCAAAAATTGATCAATATCTTTTTTGCTAAAGATAATGCCTTTGCTAAATGGGTTCACATAAAACAATACATTGTCTGCCTCTGCATTACTATCCATAAGGTTCAACAGATTTGCAAACTCGTTAACATAAGCAACAATAAAATGCTCAGGCAGATTAACTCCGTAGATTGGTATTTTTAACTCTTGTGCAATAATCATGTACAAAATCCCTAATGAAACCGGGTTCCCTTTTTTGCTTTCTAGAACCGCGTTGAAAAATGAATTTTGAGGGGCATGATAATTGGCAATATTACCACTGAACTGATGCACATCAAACAAAATATGATTGATAATTTTTACTTTCTCTAAAGCAGTGAGTTCATCGTTTATTTCCAACCAAACATCTTGCTTTATCTGATTGATCTGTTTAATTATTTTCTCTTCATCCAGATCAGGATATTGATAACGAGCCACAAGCAAAATACCTTTCAGTAAATTATCCTGTTCTTTCTTTGCCCAATTACAAAGCTCTTTGCTTATGGTTTCGTACTGAATGGTATGGATGATCTCTTCGATGCGTTTTTGCATCATCATATCAAACGAACTTTCCCATGCCAATTCCAAATGCGGAATTACTTTGGTTCCGAAAGAAATAAATTTATCTTTTACATGCGTATAAATTCCTTCATCCGGATCATCCAACAGGTTAATCAATGCAGAAATTTCCTTTTTTGATATTCGGGCAGCCATATATACAAATGTACTTCCGATAAAAGTGTGAAGTGCTATAGCAATTTGTTTTTTTTAACAATCAGCTTGTTAATCTCTCAAGGGCTTTTTCAATTAAACCCTCTACGCTCTTGTGGTAGTCGGAAGTAAACTCTTTTCTTACCCTGTTTGCAATAATTACACAAACCGTTAAACAGCTATGTCCTAACATCTTACCTAAACCATATAATGCAGATGTTTCCATTTCAAAGTTGGTTATCTTTAAACCATTTAAATCAAAGGCAGTTAACTTGTCGTTTAAATCGGCTTTAAATGGATTCAGGCGAAGTTGACGTCCCTGTGGGCCATAAAAACCGGGCGCAGTAGCTGTAATACCTGAATGATTTCCTTCCTTAAACTTATTAAATAAAGTCTCATTTGCTTTATAACAATATGGATAAGGGAGATTTTTTGTCCAGTCCATGTGTTTCATAAAAGCGTCCGAAATATGGTTTTCATTTTGCTTTTCATAACCTTCATAAAAATTAAGCAAGCCATCTAGTCCCAAGCCATATTCAGAAACTACCAAACCATTCACAGGGATTTCAGCTTGCAAAGCGCCACTGGTTCCCAAACGAATAATGTTTAACGAACGCATTTTTTCTTTCAGTATACGTTTTTCCAAATCAATATTTACAGCCGCATCCAATTCATTTACTACAATATCAATATTATCGGTTCCAATACCTGTTGATAAAACAGTAACACGTTTGCCATTAAACAAACCTGTATGGGTAACAAACTCACGATGCTCAGCCTTATGCTCAATTTTAGAAAAATACCTGGAAATTTTCTCCACCCTCCCCTGATCGCCCACTACGATAATATCATCAGCAATTTGATCAGGGGCCAAATCAATGTGATAAACTGTTTTTTTATCGGTAACTATTAATTCTGTTTCAGGGAAAAATTGCTGCTTGGTAGTCATAATATACGGTTCAATCTAAAAAATTTAATAACTTTAAAACGATTTGTAATTTCGCATCACCAAAGTAATGATTAAATCCGAATATAAGATAGTATTACCCATAAAATTTTCCGCTGCTTGCGAAAGATTGGTTGAGTCGATAAATTCTTTTAAAACGGAAACAAAATTTAAGCTATATGCGCTTACTGTTTGTGGTGAAGAGGAAGAGGAAACAGAGGTTTTGGATAAATTAAACAAGTGGCTCGACCGGCATAATTTTTATGCCGAAGCAGTTGTAAGGAATGGGAATATAGCGGATGAAGTAGTGAATTTTGCTTATGAGTTAAATGCTTCGGCTATTATCATTAATAAGGAAACTACTGAACCCTACAGCACAAAATCTATAGGAGATATATCCATTAAAATTATCGAAAACTCAACCATTCCGGTTGTAATTTTCAAAAACAGCCTGGAGCTTAATGAAATAAGTTCGATTCTTCTTCCCTTAGATGTTACGCTTGAAAACAAGAAAAAGATTAGTAATGCTATTTTCTTTTCTAAGTTTTTTAATGGGGCCTTAATACGTTTAATGTGTGTGGTTTTTGATGTTAACGATTATGTGCTTAACCGGTACATATATCAACTTCAACACTTGGTTAATTTTATTGAACGTTCGGGATGTGATTGTACAGGCGAAATCATGCGTTGTAGTAAAGATGAAGACGATTCAATTGGAAAAGCAGTGGTAGATTATGCGGAACGTTCAGAAGCTGAAATTGTATTATTGCTTACCGATGATGAGGAAGACAAACTGTCTTTCAAATTGCACCCTGCAAGTGCTTATATGCTGGCTCATTTAAGCAATAATATAATTACTCTTACCCCTTAATTCCCAATCAGGTATTTTCATCCGTTAAGAATCCTAAATTTCACCGATAATATTATCGTTTTCAGGCAAATCCTTGCTATCTTTGCAACTTAAATTAATTTGCATTGACACAAGCTCTCCAACTTATACTTAGTTTATCCATCCTTATCGCATTTCATGAAGGTGGACATTTTATCGCTGCTCGTATTTTCAAAACACGTGTAGAAAAATTCTATCTCTTTTTTGATTTCTTATTTCCATTACCGGGAGTTTTAAATTTTTCTTTATTCAAGAAAAAAATTGGCGATACCGAATACGGATTAGGTTGGTTCCCATTAGGAGGTTATGTACAAATCTCAGGGATGATTGATGAAAGTTTGGATACAGAAGCAATGAAAAAACCCGCTGAACCCTGGGAGTTTCGTTCTAAACCGGCTTGGCAACGCTTAATTATTATGTTGGGTGGTATCATAGTAAACGTATTACTTGCTTTCTTTATTTATGCAATGGTATTGTTTGCATGGGGTGAAGATAAACTTCCAATGAATCAATTAAAAGACGGGATTGCTGTTGATTCATTAGCACGTAATTTAGGATTCAAAACAGGTGACAAAATAATTTCAGTTGAAGGGCAAGAGATCGTTTACTTTAATGACCTACTTGCTAAAACAATAAGCGCAAAAACAGTTGTAATAGAGCGTGATGGAAAGCAGCAAACGATCAATTTACCTGTAGACCTATTGGATAAAATAGCCAAGAACGAACGTGCAGGACTAATTCAACCAAGAATACCATTCGTTATTGACTACATGAATGACACCTTGCTGAATTCAAAAGCAGGATTTCAACGCTTCGATAAAGTAATTGCTTTTAACGATTCTAACAAAATAACTTATTTTGATGAATGGAAAAGTTCCATTAAAGGCCTGAAGAATCAAACGATCTCGGTTACCGTTGAAAGAAATGGGAAACCAGTTGTTATACCAAATGTAAAAGTATCAGCTGAAGGAAGCACCGAATTGGATTTTATTACTTCATTCAAACAACTTGACAGTCTTAATGCTTTCCGTCTGGAACACACTTCTTATGGTTTCTTTGCTTCCTTCCCTGCAGGTGTTAAGAAAACATGGAACACACTTCAGTTTTACATCGATCAGTTCAAATTGATCCTTTCTCCTAGCACAGGAGGCTACAAACATGTGGGAGGATTTATTTCAATGGGTAAAATATTTGAAAGCGAATGGGATTGGCAAGGTTTCTGGAGCAGAACAGCCTTTATTTCTATTATTTTGGCATTTATGAACCTTTTACCTATTCCCGCTTTGGATGGTGGTCACGTTTTATTTACACTTTGGGAAATGATAACACGTAGGGCACCAAGCGTTAAATTCCTCACCTATGCTCAATATGTAGGTATGGCATTTTTATTGCTATTGATGGTTTACGCAAACGGTAACGATATCATAAAGCTATTTAAATGATAAAAAACAAGCATATATTTAGTGTAGCCTTCTCACTTTGTGTTATGCTTTCTATTGCTCAAACCACCATTAGTAATTCAACAACTCCTAACCTAAGTAGTACAGGATTTACTTCCAAACACAAAGTATTAATTGTTCCATTTGAACCTCGTATGTATATGAGCCAAATCGATCATAAAATAAATGCCGACACAAAGTGGAATCAAAAAAAAATAAAGGAGAGTTTTCGTTTTGGATTAGATGATGAGCTTTATAAAAGCATTAAAAAGAAAATGGATGTGATGTCCTTTTTAGATGATACATCTAAGTACAAAAAGGACATTGTGAAAACTTATGAGAACATAAATTTTTCATTCGACAAAATTCCTGATCAAACAAAATATCAGGCTCCAAAAAAGGAAAAAGAAAAAGCAGGAATTCAAAAAGGTCAGCTGGTTGCAGAAACGGAGGCCACCGGTAAATTCATGAACGCAAAATTAAAGGACAAAAGCCTATTAAGTTCTTTCAACACCAAATACAAAGCCGATATTTTTCTTTTCATTAATCAATTTGATATAACCACAGAAATCCCTGCAAACGGTTTGAGCAACGAGCCTGTAAGAACTTTAACGGTGCACTACACCATTTTCACAACTGATGGAAAAGAAATAAATTCAGGCGTCAGTAAAACAACTTTCCCGGCTGATGTAAATAATCCTTCCAAAATCTCCGGGTCTTATCTCTCTAAAATTGCAGATGAGATAGCAATGCGCATGGAAAAAGCTGCAAATCCTGCGGAAACAAAAAAGAAATAAATCTGGCGTGGATTACAGAATTTCGCGCCTGCCCGTCCGTTCAGGCGGGGATAATTTTACGCTTAAAAAAATTTTCTGAAAGTACATTTATGGCGCAATTCAATTTCGCTAACACCAATTATAATCGGCGTAATCCGTGCAATCCGCTCCAAAAAACTTACAGTCTCACTGCCATCTGCTTCACCATCTTGTTTTTCCAATCAACAAAAGTGCCCGCTACTATTTGTTTACGCGCTTCACTAACTAACCATAAATAAAATCCAAGGTTATGAACACTTGCTATTTGTGCAGCCAGATATTCGTTGCAGATGATCAGGTGTCTTAAATATGCTTTTGTATATTGCTGATCTACATAAGTAGTTCCGTTTTCATCCAAAACAGAAAAGTCGTTCTTCCATTTTTCGTTTTTAATATTGATGATTCCGTTTTGCGTAAACAATAAACCATGGCGCGCATTACGTGTTGGCATAACACAATCAAACATATCTACGCCCAGTGCAATACTTTCCAGAATATTCACAGGTGTTCCTACTCCCATTAAATAACGGGGTTTATCGGTCGGCAATATCCCGCAAACCAATTCCGTCATCTCATACATTTCTTCGGCAGGTTCTCCAACAGATAAACCTCCAATTGCATTTCCCTCTCTGTTTTTTGAAGCTATGAATTCTGCCGAACGTAACCGAAGGTCTTTATAAGTACTTCCTTGTACAATAGGAAATAAAGTTTGTGAATAACCGTAAAGAGGATCTGTGGTATCAAAACGGTGAATACATTTATCTAACCAGCGATGTGTCATTTCCATACTATTCTTTGCATAACGCTGATCGCAAGGATAAGGAGCGCATTCATCAAAAGCCATGATAATATCAGCACCAATAATTCTTTGTGTATCCATTACATTTTCGGGAGTGAACAAATGTTTAGACCCATCAATATGCGATTTAAATGTAGCGCCTTCTTCTGTTAATTTACGTTGTGCCGCGAGTGAAAAAACCTGATAGCCTCCACTGTCTGTAAGTATTGGGCGATCCCAACCATTGAACTTATGTAAACCACCGGCATTTTTCAAAACCTCTAAACCCGGACGTAAATACAAGTGATAAGTATTACCCAAAATAATTTGAGCTTTTATATCTTCTTTCAATTCACGTTGGTGAACTGCCTTTACAGTTGCTGCAGTACCAACCGGCATAAATATTGGGGTTTCAATTTGTCCGTGATCTGTTTCTATTAATCCCACACGTGCTTTGCTTTGTGGATCGGTATGTTGTAATGTGAATTTCATTTCCTACTATTGTTTACTCTTAACTAATTTTATTATCTCTTCCGTTATTTCATTTAAAGAATTCAACTGAATATCTGCAATTACAAATCGTTTATCACTTGCGTGTTCCGCGTCAGGAACGGCAATCGCTTTCATCTTTGCTGCTTTAGCCGCTATCACTCCGTTTACCGAATCTTCAATAACTAAACATTCTTCCGGGTGAACTTCCAAACTATGGGCGCACTCCAAAAATACTTGCGGGTGTGGTTTACCGAATGGCAAATATTCTGCTGAATGGATCGCATCAAAGTGTTTAGCTATTCCCAATTTTTTAATAACTGTATTGATCAGTTTATTATTGGAAGAAGATGCCAGGCCGATTTTCATTTTATGGCTCTTGAAAAATTCTACTGCTTCAACTGCACCATCCATTGGAACGCCATTTCTTTCTATCATTAAACAGAGATCATCAATAATTTCATCATGTACCTCATACACACTTTTTCCTTCCCAGTTGTGTTTTTTATGCCAGTACTTAACCACTTCATCCAGTCGCATCCCTGTAGTTTTCCTGCAATCTGCTTCGGTAAAATCCAAACCAACGCTTCCAAAACCCTTTATCATCACAACTCTCCACATGGGTTCAGAATCAACTAATACACCGTCCATGTCAAATATTACCGCTTTTAGCATTATTGTTAATTACTTTGTTTAATAAATACAAAGATAATAGAAAGCCCGACGCCAAAGCAAGGTTAACTTTGTGCTTTATGCCAAACTTTTCAGAAATAAATATTCAATTGATGCTACTGGGATGTTTGACCTTGGTTTTTATACTTCAATTGATTATCTATTTTGGAACGTTTGGTAAGTTGTCCTTTTTCAAAGAATCCCCTTTTGAAAATAACAACACTGCTTCAGCTCCTGTTTCAGTTATAATTTGTGCGCGTAATGAAGGAGATAACCTCACGGAATTTCTTCCAAAAATTTTAACTCAAAACTATCCAAACTTTGAAGTAATTGTTGTAAACGATTGCAGTTGGGACAATACAGAAGATGTATTAAGAGAATACAAAGAAGTGTTTACTAACTTAAAAGCAATTACCGTTAAAGAAGATGATTATTACAAACATGGAAAAAAATTCGCTTTGATGGTAGGAATCAAAGGTGCTGCGCACGAGCACTTGTTGTTAACTGATGCTGATTGCGTTCCCGATAGTGAGAACTGGATTACTTCAATGATGCAAGGTTACAACAATGGTGCAGAGATCGTATTGGGTTATGGACCTTATATGAAAGAAAAATCCTTCATCAACAAACTGCTCCGTTACGATACGTTCCTGATTGCTCTTCAATATATTTCCCTTGCTTTAAAAGGCAAACCTTACATGGGAGTAGGTAGAAATTTATCATATAAAAAAGAATTGTTTTTCAAACACAAAGGCTTTGCCAATCATTATCACATTAAGTCAGGTGATGATGACCTTTTTATTAATCAGGCTGCCGATAAAACAAATACAGCAGTTGTTTTATCCAAAGATAGTTTTACTCATTCTGTTCCATCAAAAAAATACGCAGAATGGCGCGATCAAAAACTAAGGCACCTTAGCACTGCTCCTTTGTATAAAAGTTCCACAAAAAACACATTAGGGTTTTATTATATAGTTAATTATCTATTCCACGGTTTAGCTATTGCTTCCCTTTGTTTTAAAGAAACTGTATTCATTGCTGCGGGAATCTGGTTGCTAAAAATCATCGTCCAAATGTCGATTTTTAACGGCGCAATGAAAAAATTAGACGAGAAAGATTTATTGCCGTTTACATTTGTATTTGACATAATATTATTGTTTCTTTATCCTGCCTTGCATGTGAGTCGTAAATTTGTAAAACCGAATAAATGGAAGAGTTAGAGCCGAACGAAAATTTATCAACCAAAGCAGTACACGATTACAAGTTGATAAGACAGGCTTTGGAAAAAGCTGATCAGAAAGCTTATGCAGAACTTATGGGGAGATACCGTGATTCAGTATATTACATGCTTCTCAAAATGGTCAACAATAAAGATGACGCGGATGATCTCACCATAGAGGCATTTGGAAAAGCTTTTAAACGTTTACATCAATATACCCCAAATTTCGCTTTCAGTACCTGGTTGTTTAAAATTGCTTCCAATAATGCAATTGACTTTATCAGAAGAAAGAAAAATGAAACAACTTTTTCTTTGGATAAAACCGTAACCAATGAAGAAGGCGTTGAAATGAGCATGAATGTGAAGGCTGATACGCCCGACCCCGAAGCACATTTTATAAAAAAACAAAAAGTAGAAATGTTGCGCGAATTGGTTGATAAACTAAAACCAAAGTATAAGCAGCTAATTGAAATGCGTTATTACGAAGAGTTAAGCTACGAAGAGATCGCTGATAAGCTGGAACTTCCAATTGGGACTGTGAAAGCGCAATTATTCAGAGCACGTGACTTCTTGTACCAGGTTCTAAAAAACACAGACCACAAGTAATTTTTGATTTTTGATTTTTGATGTGTGATATCAGAAATCAAAAATCTCACATCATACATCAATCATGAGTTTCGATATTATCACTAAATACTTTCCAGATCTTACTTCTCAGCAAAAAGACCATTTCGGGCAGCTGCTAGAGTTATATACTTTTTGGAACAGTCAGATAAATGTGATCTCAAGAAAAGACATTGATCTTTTATATGAAAGACATGTACTTCATTCTTTAGGAATTGCAAAAGTTACGCAGTTTGCAAAAGGAACTAAAATACTTGATGTAGGTACAGGTGGAGGTTTCCCCGGAATTCCATTAGCTATCTTATTCCCTGAGTGTGAATTTTTATTAGTTGACTCTATCGGGAAAAAAATAAAAGTAGTAACTGAGGTGGCAAGTGCATTGGGATTAAAAAATGTAAGAGCAACCCACGAGCGCGCCGAAAAAATAGATGAGAAATTCCACTTTGTAGTAAGCCGGGCAGTTACCGAATTTCCCGAATTTTACAACTGGATAAAAAATAAATTCTCTAAAGAGCAATTCAACCATTTTGAAAATGGAATCCTGTATTTAAAAGGAGGTGACTTAAGTGAGGAATTAAAATCCTTCAAAAACCGTTACTTATTATTCGAGTTGAAGAATTACTTTGAAGAGGAATTCTTTGAAACCAAAAAAGTGGTTTACATGACTGTGTAACAATAGAAGAAAAATCAACTTCCAACCAACTTGAACATTGATAATTGAAAAGTGATAATTGAAAATGTGATACAACGGTTAACATTTTAACTTTTCAATAATCATTTATCAATTTTACATTTGCCACTGGCACCAAAATCATAGAAGTGTAGAGCTAAAATAAAAAAAGGCCGGCCACATATCCCCACGATCTGCGCCAACCTTTAATTATAGTTGTTTAAACTAACAAAACCCTTCTATGAAAGAACTAATGTAAAATTACCACCCCAAAGGTCAATTTAAAACATCCAATTGCCAAGTGTTGGTACTTTTCTTTTAAGTGGTCGTTTTTTACAATTAAGTGGTCACGTTTCGTCAAGCTCAACATAACCTTTTATGCTTAATATAGCTTATTCGAGCTCAAAAAGTCCGATTTAACTTTAAATCTTACCTTTGTAAGGCATACTAATCTTACTTTTTTGACTTTTTCAGAAAACATAGCATTCTTAAAAACCCTTAGCCCGGCTAAGATCGCTAACTTTATACAGGTTAAACTTAGCTACCACTACTCCAAACTTACCAAAACAAACAAACATTCCGGCTTTCCACTTAGTATTTCCATAGAGCCAACAACCAGTTGTAATTTACGTTGCCCCGAATGCCCAAGTGGTTTACGCTCATTTACCCGCCCAATAGGAATGCTACAATCGGCATTTTTTGAAAAAAGTATTGATCAGTTAGCAAATAAACTCATGTATCTTACTTTCTATTTTCAAGGTGAGCCTTACCTGAATCCAAATTTTCTTAAAATGGTGAAGTATGCCTCAAAAAAAAGAATTTATACATCTACCTCCACAAATGCACATTACCTCAACGATAAAAACGCACAAGAAACAATAGAGAGCGGATTAAAACGTTTAATTATTTCCATTGACGGCACAACACAGGAAACTTACCAGCAATACCGTGTAGGTGGAGATCTGTCAAAAGTAATTGAAGGAACAAGGAATATTATTAAATGGAAAAAACAGTTAGGTAGTAAAACACCTCACATTGTTTTCCAATTTCTGGTGGTAAAACCAAACGAACATCAATTGGAAGATGTAAAAAAAATGGCGAAAGAACTTGAAGTTGACGAAGTGGTATTTAAAACCGCACAGGTCTATGAATTTGAAAATGGTAACGAATTAATTCCGGATAATGAAGAATTCAGTCGTTACAAAAAAGGAATAGATGGTAAATGGCGAATCAAAAATCAATTACTTAATCAATGCTGGAGAATGTGGAGTGGCTGCGTAATTACCTGGGATGGCAAAATCGTTCCATGCTGTTTTGATAAAGACGCTAAATATCAGTTAGGATCATTAGAGGAAACATCTTTTAAAAAAATATGGCAATCCGAACCCTACAACAATTTCAGGTCTTCGATATTAAGATCAAGAAAAGAAATAGACATTTGTGCTAACTGCAGCGAAGGGACAAAAGTTTGGGCCTAAACTTCCTTTGCAGTCATTTGCAAATACATTTCGTTAAAACGCTTTCTCACCGCTTCAATAAATTCATCATCAATCAAAGCTTTTAAATGGTCAAGCCCCTTAATTTTCTCATTCGAAAATTTAAAGGCTTGTTCCATTGGTCCGGCTTCAAATTTCACAATAAACTTTTCGTTCATTTGAAACACAGAGATACTTATTGAAGGGTGCGGAATAGTTGCTATAATTCTCATCTCAATTATCTCGGTTTAATTGTTCTTGGCCCGGGAGATCCTACGTTCTCTTCCTTTTTCTCTTCCTTTTTTGGTTCCGTTACCGGTGTTACCGATTTAGGAGTTGAAGTAGTTTCTGTTTTTTTTGGAGTAGTAGTTTCCTCTTTTTTAGGAGGTGTTACCGACTCTTCCTTTTTAGGAGTAGTTTGATTGTTATTATTAATAGTTCGCGGAGAATTATTTACCGGAGTAGTGGTAGTATTTGTTTTACCGCCTCCTGTATTATTTCCATCGTTATTTGTTTTACCTCCGTTACCGTTGTTATTACCATTACCGCCTTTATTTGTAGGGCAAGCTCCAAGTACATCGCCATGAGCCTGGTGTGCAGACCAAGCACTGGCAGGAATTTGTATTTGTTGTGGGTTATTGGTATTACCAGGAGGATAATGACAAATAGTGATCATCTGTTCATTACTGTTGTTAACACATTTCCCTTGTGTATCTCCATGTGCTTGATGTACCGACCACTCACTCTCAAGTATTTCTATTGTTTCAAGGCTACCATCTGCCTTGTGGTGACAGATTATCTTTTTCGGTATTACTACAGGGTTAGTAGGTGTTACAGGAGCAACATAATTAAAAGTTACAGATTTACTATCCGACCCTGCAGAATTGGTGGCACTTATTGTATAAGTGTTTTGATTGCCGGGCATTGTAGTTGTAACTGTTAGCTTAAATGTGTTTGCTACATAATTAAATGGTATCACTGCTCCGTTATCTGCAATTACAGTGATCTCAGATGGAGAAGTAACAAACCTAACAGTAGCATTAATTGTAATATTCTTGTCATTTACAGTTGCAGGGCTTGAAGCCGGATCATCAATAGTTACTTTAGGTTTCACCATTGGCCTTCTTTTAATTATTACAGACTTACTATCACTTCCTCCTGTGTTCGTAGCTGAAATTAAGATTGTGTTATCTCCTACCAATAAGTTAGCATTGAATGTTACATTTCCATTAGAATAGGTGAAATTCGGAACAGCAGCTCCGTTAACACTAACATTTATTTGCGACGCGCCTAAAACATTTGTTACAGAAGCATTAATGCCTTCGCTTGTACTTGAAGTGTTACTTGTTGGTGAATTTGGAGTAATAAATGTTACCACTGGTTTATCTGCAGCAACTGTTCCGTTTCCGCCGTCTGATATTTTCTTATACAACACAGAAACTGTTTTGCTATCGTTTCCAACAGCGTTTGTTCCAGTAATTGTAATTGTATTATTACCCAAATTCAGGTCTGCATTAAATGTTATAGCTCCATTATTATAAGTAAAGTTATTCACCACTGCACCATTTACTTTCACACTAATTTGCGATGCGCCTGTTACATTTACTACTGTTGCACTCACATTTTGAAGAGCATTTGTAACGGTTGTATTTGCTGTGCCAGGAATTAGTATTGTCACTATGGGTTTATCTGCAGCAACCGTTCCGTTTCCTCCGTCTGATATTTTCTTATACAACACAGAAACTGTTTTGCTATCGTTTCCTACAGCGTTTGTTCCTGTTATTGTAATTGTATTATTACCCAAATTCAGATTTGCATTAAATGTTACGGATCCATTATTATAAGTAAAGTTATTTATCACTGCACCATTTACTTTCACACTAACTTGCGATGCGCCTGTTACATTTGCTACTGTTGCACTCACGTTTTGAAGAGCATTTGTAACGGTTGTATTTGCCGTACCTGGGATTAAAATTGTTACCACAGGCTTATCTGCTGCTACTGTGCCGTTTCCTCCATCAGATATTTTCTTATACAATACAGAAACTGTTTTGCTATCGTTCCCAACAGCGTTTGTTCCAGTAATTGTAATTGTATTATTACCCAAATTCAGATTAGCATCAAATGTTACAGATCCATTGTTATAAGTAAAGTTGTTCACCACTGCGCCATTCACTTTCACACTAACTTGCGATGCACCCGTTACATTTGCTACTGTTGCGCTCACATTTTGAACAGCACTTGTAACAGTTGAATTTAATTGGTTCGGCGTAACAAAACTTACTACCGGTTTATCTGCAGCAACCGTTCCGTTTCCACCGTCTGATATTTTCTTATATAACACAAATACCGTCTTACTATCACTTCCAATAAGGTTTGTTCCGGTTACTGTAATTGTATTATTTCCTAAGTTCAAATTAGCGGTGAAAGTTACAGATCCATTATTATAGATAAAATCATTTTTAGGGATCCCGTTAACCAATACCGCAACTTGTGAAGCATTTGCTACATATGTTACAGAAGCCGTAACACTTTGAGTATTGTTTGTTGTATTTGTATTAACTGCACCGGGATTTGAAATAACAACTACCGGTTTATTAACCTCCACTGGAACGTGGTCATTCACAACCTTTTTTACGTAATTAATTGTAACTGTTTTACTATCGCTTCCCGACTGGTTGGTTCCTTTAATTACGTATGTAGCACTTCCTGTTGTAATGTTTGCAGTAAATGTTAACAAATGTGTTACGTTATCATAATTAAATACAACAGGTGTTTGGCCCTGCATCACTGATATACCGGTACCAGAAGCATTCAACACTTCAGCAGAAACGGTATAACTTGGTGTTGCTGATAAATAAGGAGAAGTTTGAGGGTTTAGAATTGTAACAACCGGAAGAAGAACTGCCTGTTTTATTTTCTCAACTACCTGCGTTTTACTATCAGACCCTCCTTTATTGGTCACAGTAACCACTACAATATTGTTCCCAAAATTAAGTGTAACAGGAATTTCAATTTCCTTATTAGTAGAATTAAATGTGAAATTAGTACTCACTCCATTTACGCTCACACTCACTTCTTGCTGAGCAGACACATTAACTGTACTGGCTTTAACAACAAGCTGCCCATCTGTTGTAACAAAAGGATTCACTCCCGGATTTACAATAGAAACTGAAGGCTTAGGAAGAACTATATTTCCTACCGACTCCTTATAATCTATTTTAACCATTTTCGAATCGGTCCCCGCCTGATTTGTTGCCTTAATAGTATATGTATTAAGTCCGAGATTCAGATTAGCATTAAATTCAACTTGTTGGGTAACGTCGTTGTATGTAAACTGAACCGGTAAATTTGCAGCATTTACAACAGAAATTTGCTTGTAAGCAGAATTCAACACCTGAGCCAACACTGGTACCATCTTCACGCTTGACGCATGTGGATTACCTAATGGATTTATAACAGTAACTATTGGTTTAGCCTGAGATTCTTTTCTTTCTATGATTTGCGTTTTTGTATCATTCCCAAAATTAGTTGTCGCCGAAATAGAAACACTATTGTTCCCAACATTCAAACCAACCGGTATAGTTACAGTATGATTGGTAGTGTTGTACGTAAACGGAGCAGTAACATTATTTACTGTAACCGAAATATTATTTTGATTATCTACATTAACAACAGTTGCCACTACGTTTGTATTTGCAACTGCAACAGTTGCCGGATTTCCAATAGGGTTAACCAATGTTATAACCGGAGGGAAGCCTGCTTTCTTAAAATTAACAGTGGCCATTTTTGTATCAGATCCTGAAGTATTTGTACCTGTTACAACAAATGTATTTGAGCCTTCATTTAAGGTAACCGCAAAGTTCACGAACCCATACTGATTGAGTGTAAAAGTTGTTAGCGGCAAACCATTATACTGAATAGTTACATCCCGTTCGGTAGTTACGTTGGTTACACGGGCAGTAACACTGAATGTATTGGTGGTAGATTCAAACGGTGAACTAGCAGGATTATTGAAAGAAACAACCGGTTTAAGCCCTGGTGGAACAATTACATTTGTTGGGTTTTGTCCGTTATAATTAACCAATACTTGTTCTGCATCATTACCTGCGCCATTAAATGCGCTCACAATAATGGAATTGCTTCCTTGAACAAGAGGAGCTACAAAACTTATTGATCCATTGTAAGAATTAAAATTGAAATTTGAAATCGTATATCCATTTGCTGAAATTGCAATGTTAGAAGAATTCGTAATGTTTGTAACGGTTGCATTTACATTTACAGAAGACGAAGTAGTTGAATAATTATTTGTAGGATAAGTAATTTGAATATTTGGGGGCAACTCGTTACCAACAACAGGGTTTGTTATATTTTGAGGAGCATAGTTTATAGAAATACTTTCATTATCCTGTCCTGCAGTGTTGGTTGCAGTAATATTAACTGTATTGGCTCCACCCAATAAATTAGCACCAAAAGAGAATGAGCCATTATTTGGATTGAAAGTATAATTAGTTACCTGATACCCGTTTACATTAATTGCAATGTTACTTGCAGAGTTTACATATTGGATCGTTCCCGACACTTGTTGCACATTGTTATAAGAAGTAGAAGGGTTAGTTGTTGGCGAATAAATATTGATAACAGGCTTTGGCTGATTATTTCCATTAGTTGTTACATTATTAGTATTAACATTAGTGTTCGTATTGGTATTGGTATTAGTGTTGGTATTAGAATTGGTATTAGTTGAATGAGATTTACCCCAGATAGTAAAGATCAAATTAGCTGAAGTATAATGGTAAATATCATTCCCCTGTAATTTAGAATTGGTATTGGTGTATTGAACACCATCAAGTGTATTAGTGAAAGGAAAGGAAACCTTGTGCTCAAACACAAATGCAACATGCTTACTCAATCTAAATCCTAAACCCAAACCAAGAGAAGGTGTAAATATCAATGTGCCCTGCTTATCATCCCGGTCTGCAAGTGTTTCGAAATTTGTTCCGTAAAATGATTTTAAATTCCCAACTGAAGGATTAGCACTTAACGTAGAGTAGTCATACATTTTTCCTTCTTTATCTAAAGCATCTATGCGTGTTTTGTATTTATTGAAACCTAATCCGCCAAACACATGAAAAATTAACTTAGAACGTTTTTCCATTGCCGGGAAATTTATTTTCAACTCCAGGTCACCTTCCGCCAAATGAGTAAAATAGTTGTTGTAAAAATATCCGGGAATGCTGTCGTACTTAACAAGCGAGTCATTTGTTCCGTTAAGAGCTGAGTTTGATTTAAGACCAAGATTTTTGTTATTATCATAACCGCTGCTATTACCGCTTAAGTATCTGAATCCAAGAGAAAAACCAATCGGAGCATCTTCTTTTCTATTCAAAATTCGTTCAATATTAAAACCAGCCGCAATACCTGCATAATTTTTCTTTACATCATTGGTTTGCCACGTTCCGCCACCGTTAAGTCCAAGTCGCCATTTTGGATAAGGATCGGTATACACGTTTTGAGCTAAGCCAACTGACTTTATTCCGGTTACTAAAAGTAAAATGAAAGCTATGCGAGTAATGATTGTTCTCATATTGAAACTGATTTATCGTGCTAAAAGCACATTTTATGCCAAAAATAAACAATTTGATGTATTACAATGGTTTTAATAAAAAAAAGCGGGATTTTTCGAATGAAAAATCCCGCTTTAATATGGTTACTGATGTTTATTACCACATTCCACCTAAAGAGAAAGGTGCCATTTCATCGTGTGCTTCCGGTTTAAAACATAATACCGGTGTTTTAGAATCATTTAAAATTTCGTGTGCGTAACTTCCCAGCAATATTGAACCTCCTGTTTTCTGATCGCTCATAATAGAAATCAAATCAGCCTTTTCTTTATTTACATATTTTAATGTTTGCTCTGCAGGTTGAGTTACATTTTCCAGAATTTTAGTAACGCATTTCAAACCACTTTTTTCAGCCATCTTTTCAATTTGACCGAAGATAATTTCCAAATTATATTTATAACCTTCTTCATGTTTACCTAAAATTCCCAACAAGTGTATTCTTGAAGCAAATTTTTCGGCAAACTTAAGTGTTGGAACAACCTTTTGACGGGTATGTCCTGATGAGTCAATTACCATTACAATATCTCCATAACCAATTTTGTTGGTATTAGCTCTAACTGTAAGAACAGGACAATGAGCCTTTGTTAATACTCTGTAGGAGTTGCTTCCGAGCAATAAGCTACTATCCGAATCTCCACCCTGAGTTCCCATTACAATTAATCCGGCTTTATTTTCATCAGCTATATCAACAATTTCAGAGGTTACACTTCCCATAGAAACAATAGGGGTAACTTTAATCCCGTATTCTTTTCTAACATCTTCGGCAAGTTCACCTAACTTTTCCTGGATATACTTTGTAATTATTGAAGTATCCTTTAATTTTATTGCCGGTAAAATAATATCAATAAGATCATTTTTTTTCTGAACGTTCAAAAGAAAAAGCTCTCCTTTGTTTAAACTTGCGATATAAGCTGCATGTTTTATCGCTTTGAGCGCGGTTTTTGAAAAATCAACCGGAATTACAATTTTTGCTGGGTTTAACTTAATCATAAATGTTAAAATTTTAGTACAAGGTAAATTAAAAAATATAAATATACAAATTCGCCGATGAATTTTTACTTCTTATCGGTTTTAAGCTTATTGTAGTCTCTTGTTTCAACCATTTTTCCGGTGCTGTCATAAAAATTCCACACGCTATCGGCAATGTCCATTTTATAATGTCCGCTATACATTTTTTGACCATTGGCATGATAAACATTCGATTCACCATTCATTTTATCTGAGCTAAAAAAAGCTTCGCTCCAAAGTAATCCATTCGGGTAAAAATACATCCACTTTCCACTTTTTTTCCCAAAGCGGAAATTACCTCTCACCTTGATAACACCGCTCGGATACTTTTCGAAATAATCACCGGTATAAGTTGAATCAGGTGGTTCAAATTTCCCTGACGAAACGTGTGCCGAATTAGCTTTCTTTACCGAATCAATGGATGATTTATCACCCATACTATCGCTTTGGTCCGGGCTACATGCATCCAACAATAAAACAAACCCTACTCCTATTATTGCAATAAACTTTAACATCCTATTTCTTTCTGTTTGTTGTATAAATTACTAACTGTCTCAATGAATTTTTTGCATCTGAATCAGGAAACCCACTCAATATTTCTAATGCTTGTTCCTTGTATTCATTCATCCGTTTTTCCGCATATTGAATACCTCCCTTTTCAAACACAAAACTAACTACCTCCGCAACTTTTTTCGGGTTATCATTGTGATTTTTTACAATATTTATGATTTTTCTTTTCTCCGATTCAGTAGATTGATTTAATGAATAGATCAAAGGCAAAGTCATTTTTTTCTCTTTAATATCAATGCCGGTTGGTTTACCAATATCACTTCCATCACCGAAATCAAAAAGATCATCCTTTATTTGGAAAGCGATACCGGTAAGTGTTCCAAACTTACTCATAGCTTCAATTTGAGTTTTATCACTGGTAACTGAAGCCGCTCCACAAGCACAACAAGCTGCAATCAAAGTAGCCGTTTTTTGGCGAATGATCTCAAAATAAATATCTTCCGAAATATCCAGTTTACGAGCTTTTTCGATCTGCAACAATTCTCCCTCACTCATTTCCCTCACTGCATTACTTACTATTTTCAACAAATGAAAATCATCGTTATCCAATGAAAGTAAAAGCCCGCGCGACAATAAATAATCACCAATTAAAACTGCAATTTTATTTTTCCAGAGGGCATTAACGGAGAAAAAACCTCTACGTTCATTACTATCATCAACCACATCATCATGAACCAGAGTAGCGGTGTGCAAAAGCTCTATCAAAGCCGCAGCTCTATACGTAGAGTCATTAAAGCCGCTCATTGTTTTTGCAGCCAGAAACACAAACATAGGACGTAATTGTTTCCCCTTACGCTTTACAATATAGGTGGTTATTTTTTCGAGTAAAGGAACATTACTTCGCATGGAATCACGAAACCTTCTTTCAAAAATTTCTATGTTCTCTGCAATAGGAGCCTTTATTTTATCTACTTCCGACAAGTTTTAGTTTTGGATGAAGCCTTGACCCCATCAATTTCGCCGAAAGATACAAAACATAACGATTTGATGATTTGTTGAATGACTTAATTTATCGATTTTAAACTTTTTCCCAAATTACGTCAATTAGGTTAAACTTTAGGATTATCCCAATCAGTAGAAGAAAATGTTTTACTTCTGCCAAAAACATAAAATATGGTAAAACCGGTTGCTAAAATTAACACATGAAAAAAACAAGCTATTCGATACAACGAAAAATAACCGGCTCTTAAATCGGTTGTGAGGTATTTGTTTGGTAATATGAAAGTAACAGCAGCAGTAAACAAAATCACACATAAAAAAAGTGATTCAAAATTTCTCAGTGGAAAGCTTATCCATTTCCTTTTTGCAGGTAAAGAATCTCCCCAGCGATGGATAAGAAAGTAGTTTCCATAAATGGTTTGACAAAACAGCAATGCATCCTCATTTTTCTCAGGATCTCTTATTTTTTCTTTTGTAGTAAGAATTTTAAAATGCAGTAGATCCTTTCTCTGCAAGGCATTCAAGTCCTTGATCTTTAGTAGTGATTCGTAAGGAAACTCTCCTGTGTATAGTTGGCTATCAACAAAACGCAATCGATAACGTACGCAAATATTTTTTATTTCACGGAGGGTAAAAATCAAATTGGGGTCTAAACCTTCTTCATTTAAAAATGTAAAGGACCTGTTATAAGATCTTAAATTGCTTAAAATATTTTTCTCATCAAATTGCTCTTCTAACAACAACTTATTCGCTTCAAAAAGCAAGGTTTCTTCCAAGTTTCTGATCTTTATCCGCTCTTTGCTTAATTCTTCTTGTATTTGAACCGGTTTGAACATTTGTACGGTAAAGTTATGGCTAAATAAACAAAAGTTCAAGTCAATTATGCAACATTTCCTTAAAATCCTCGTTGAACTAACACCTTAGTGTTTAAAATTATCCTATGCAATAAAATTACTTCGCACACATCAGGCGTACTTTCGTAAAGTAAATTTTATAACTATGATTGGTATTTTATTGCAAACTACCGGAGCTGTTAGTACAGTTGCCGACACTCTTAATACTGCTTTAGCTGGAATGGCAACAACAGGAATCAATACGGGTGTTACTCAGCAACCTGTAACTGAAGAGTCGTTTAACCTATTATCTATGATAATGAAGGGTGGTGTCATTATATACCCTTTGATTCTTATGCTCCTGCTGGCCATTTATGTGTTAGTTGAACGACTCATTGTTATAAAAAGAGCTTCAAAAAGAAGTTCTAATATATTGAGCAACATTAAAGACTCTATTCATAAGGGGAATATTGACTCCGCACGTACCATGTGTTCCAGCTTGAATACGCCGGAAGCTGTTATGTTGGAGAAGGGATTAAGTCGTATCGGGCAGCCTGTAAATGACATCCGTGAAGCGATGAACGAAGCTGCTACCATAGAAATTGGTCGTTTGGAAAAAAACATGGGCATACTAAATATCACAGGTCGTATAGCACCTATGTTCGGTTTCATTGGTACTATCATTGGGGTTATCAAGATTTTTTATGATATCGCGTTGCAAGGTACTGTAGAAATCTCAGTTATCTCGACGGGTTTGTATGAAAAAATGGTTTCTTCATGTAGTGGTTTGGTAGTTGGTGTATTTGCCTTTATTGCTTATCACTGGATGAATACATTGATTGATAAGTTTGCTCACCGCATGGAAGAAACCCGCATGAACTTCCTTGACATTTTGAACGAACCTTCAAAATAATTCAGAACATCTTGTGGAAATAATTTAATTCTTCATCTAAACGACAATTAAAATGGGCCTCAGAAAACGACATAGAGAAGCAGAAGTAAGTACCGATTCATTGAACGATATCATGTTTTTCCTGCTTTTATTCTTCCTTATACTCTCTACGATGATTAGCCCCAACGCAATGAAAGTAACACTGGCCAGTTCATCTAAAACAAAAGCTCCGGTTGAAGCAAAAAAGCCCTTGCATCTTGCTGTTACGAAAGACAGAAAATTTTTTCTGGAAAATCAGGAATTGGAATTTAATAACCTGGAACCTGCAATAGCTGCATTAACAAACGGACAAGTTGATCCTTTAGTTATATTAAATATCGACAAAGATCTCAGCTGGCAGGATGCAATTGATGTTATGCAAATTGGAGATCGTTTGAAATGCAAAATGGTGGTTTCAACAAAAGCTGCAAATGCCAAGTAATTTTAATAACTTTGATAGAGAATAAGTTTAAAGCATGAATGCCAAAACAGAACATCCAGGAGACAGAATGATTGCCGGAACAATTTCGTTAATTATAGGAATTCTGTTGTTTTTATTCTTGTTCTTCTACACGATTACCACAAGAAATCCTCCCTTTGACTTAATAGGAGATGAGGGAATGGAAATGAATTTTGGAACATATAACGAAGGCACCGGCGAAGTAGAAAATAACGGGATTGGTGACGCAACCAACGTTGTAACCGAAGAATCTGTTAGCACTCCCCCACCTACTGAAAATACCGCCGCAGAAATTTTCGAAAATGGAGAACCAATTGTAAAAGCAGATCCAAAAACTCCAACACCAAAATCAGATAACGCTACAACCATTATTACCCCTGTAAAACCAACTAATACAAACAATTCTTTACTCAGTAACTTTGTAAAAGGCAATGTAAAACCCGGAACAAATGGTGGTGGAGATGGAAGCTCAGGAACCGCAGGAAATGACGGCGTACCTGATGGAAATCCAAATACAAACGGGTTAGGTGGTAACGGTAATAATCCAAATCAAATTGGTAATAGTGCCGGCGGTTCCGGATTTAGTTTAGCAGGAAGAAAAGCCATTAGTTTACCTAAAGTAAACGATAGTAAAGAAGAAGGCATAGTGGTTGTAACAATTAAAGTTAACAAGGAAGGCAAAGTAATTGATGCAGAACCAAACGGAAGGGGCACAAACACTTCCAGCTCAGCACTTAAATCAAAAGCCCGTCAGGCAGCCCTGAGTGCTGTTTTCTCACCATCTCCAAATGGATCTGATGAACAAATAGGAACTATTACTTTTAAGTTTGAGTTCTAATTTAATTTTCTCCAATTAGTTTCTTCGCAATTTTTAATATATACCCACGTTAATAGAATAAAATATATTAACCATGAGTACCCATTTGATTTTTTCAAAAGAAAGTAAATTGGCGATAGCTATTACTTCTACTATCAGTGCCTTGCTTATCACTTTTATTAGCTTGTATAAAATCGTTCCCTCTTCTCGTATGTATTCAGATGTAGAGACAATCATAGATCTCCCGGGTGTTTTTGTAACCTCTATTAGCTCTCCATATAATTCCGAAAGCAAAGGTTCCTTATCTTCCAAATTACCCTCCGGTATTTCTAAAAGCATTATAAAGATGGAAACAGAAATGTTCACCAACTCTTTCATCTCCTCGTTTTCACAAAGCACAGTTCTAAAATCATCTTCTTCTGCAGAAGCTGGTGCTGAAATGCCTGGCAAGGACCCAAATCACAGTATTGGGAAAAACAGAAACAATCCTCATTTAACAAACGAAACAAGTTTTTTGGGAGGTAATCTTAAAAACAGAAAATTAATTTTTATTGATAAAGTCAAAAATGCAAATGAAGAAGGATCCGTTGTTGTAAAACTAAACGTTAACCCACAAGGAGAAGTTATAAGTGCAGAGATCGATCCCGAAAGAACAATAACGCTAAGTGCATCATTAAAATCAAATGCTCTTAACACTTCTCTTACCGCCATTTTCGAAGCAAGTCACTCCTCAGAAGAACAAACAGGGTTCATTACCTTTAAGTTCGAGTTTTAATTTTTTGTTCACATATGATATAAAATAATTTTAATTTAATTCTACAAAACGGGCGGTAAAAAATTTGCATAAATCTGCTTAATGTGAACAGAAGGCAAACCGCAAAATTTCACAAAACTTCTTTCCATTTTTCCAAATTTTTCTTTAAAAATTTACTGCTTTTTAATGTCTTTTTTTAACAAATTGTTAGCAAGTTTTATAGGCTGAAATCCCTATAAAATCTGTATATTTACGGGAATTGGCAAACAAAATTCATCCCGAAGTTTCGGGGCAAGAACTCTTAATATATTTATGGAAGAAACAATCGATCAAACAGAACAAAAAAATTACGGCGCGGATAGTATTCAGGTACTGGAAGGATTAGAGGCGGTAAGAAAAAGGCCAGCCATGTATATTGGTGATGTAGGCGTAAAAGGGTTACACCATTTGGTATACGAAGTAGTAGATAACTCTATTGATGAGGCGCTTGCAGGTCATTGTAAAAACATCTTTGTTACCATTTTGGAAGACAACTCTATCATGGTTAAAGATGATGGACGCGGTATCCCAGTAGAAATGCATGCAAAAGAGAAAAAATCAGCCCTTGAGGTGGTAATGACTGTATTGCACGCAGGCGGTAAGTTTGATAAAGACAGCTACAAAGTTTCCGGTGGTTTGCACGGTGTTGGTGTATCTTGTGTTAATGCCTTATCCATCCATTTAAAAGTAGATGTTCATAAAGACGGAAAATTGTGGACGCAGGAATACAGTGAAGGAAAACCCTTGTTTGATGTTAAACAAATTGGCGAAACAACTCACAGAGGAACTGTAGTTACTTTTAAGCCCGATTTAACTATATTCACTACAGGTGAATACAACTATAATACGCTTGCAACACGTATGCGTGAATTAGGTTACTTAAATAAAGGTATTCGTATTTCACTTACCGATAACAGAAACAGAGATGAAAACGGTGTTCCTTTTGAAGAACAATTTTATTCAGAAGGCGGATTACGTGAGTTTGTTCAGTACGTTGATCAGGCAAAAGAACAATTAATTGATGAAGTAATTTATATTGAAGGTGAAAAAGCAGGTATTCCTGTGGAAGTTGCTATGCTTTATAATACTTCTTATGCAGAAACTGTTCAGAGTTATGTAAACAATATTAATACACATGAAGGTGGAACTCACTTAGCTGGTTTCAGAAGAGGTTTAACCAGAACCTTAAAAAGCTATGCTGATAAAACAGGTTTACTTTCAAAAGTGAAATTAGAGATTAGTGGTGATGATTTCCGTGAGGGATTAACCGCTATTATCTCCGTTAAGGTTCAGGAACCGCAGTTTGAAGGGCAAACCAAAACGAAATTAGGCAATAACGACGTTATGGGTGCGGTTGATCAGGCAGTGAGCGAAATGCTTTCTAATTACCTGGAAGAACATCCTAAACAAGCACGTATGATCGTTGACAAGGTAATTCTTGCTGCAACAGCTCGTCATGCTGCACGTAAGGCCCGTGAAATGGTGCAACGTAAAAGTGTTATGTCGGGTGGTGGGCTTCCCGGAAAATTAGCTGATTGTGCCGATAAAGATCCTGCAGCTTGCGAATTATTCCTTGTTGAGGGTGATTCTGCAGGCGGAACAGCTAAACAAGGTCGTAACAGAGCATTCCAGGCTATCCTTCCTTTAAGAGGTAAAATTCTTAACGTGGAGAAAGCTTTGGAATATAAAATTTACGATAACGAAGAGATCAAGAATATGTTTACTGCATTAGGCGTGTTCAGAGGAACAACCGAAGATCAACGTGCATTGAACATTGAAAAGCTTCGTTACCACAAAGTAATTATTATGTGTGATGCCGATATAGATGGTTCTCACATTACTACTTTGATCTTAACTTTCTTCTTCCGTCACATGAAAGAATTAATTGAGAAAGGCCATATTTATATTGCCACTCCTCCACTCTATCTTGTGAAAAAAGGAAAAGAACAACATTACTGTTGGAATGAAGACGAACGTGCAGCTTTGGTAAAACAATTAGGCGGAGATAAACCGGAGTCTGTTGGTATCCAACGATACAAAGGTTTAGGTGAGATGAACGCTGAACAATTATGGGAAACTACATTGAATCCTGAATTCAGAACATTACGTCAGGTAACTATCGAAAATGCAGCTGAAGCAGATCATATCTTCTCTATGTTAATGGGTGACGAAGTTCCACCACGCAGAGATTTTATTGAGAAAAATGCTAAGTATGCAAAAATTGATGCTTAATGATTTAAGATTTTTGATCGTTGTCCCGATAGCTATCGGGATCTGACTTTTAATTAACCCCAACTCGAAACAAGGAACTATTAATAAATAAAAATAAACAAAACATGAGTAAAGTAACTATTGTAGGTGCAGGAAACGTAGGAGCAACCTGTGCTGATGCAATCGCATTCAGAAAGATCGCAAGCGAAGTAGTATTATTAGACATTCGTGAAAATTTTGCAGAAGGAAAAGCATTGGATATGATGCAAACTGCAACATTAAACGGGTTTGATACACGCGTTAGCGGAAGTACAAATGATTATGCTAAAACTGCAGGAAGTGATGTAGTTGTGATCACTAGTGGTATTCCACGTAAACCTGGTATGACTCGTGAAGAGTTAATTGGGATCAATGCAGGAATTGTAAAAGGTGTTACAGAAAACATTTTAAAGCATTCTCCTAACGCAATTATCGTTGTGGTAAGTAATCCAATGGATACAATGACTTTCTTAGCATTAACAGAAAGTAAATTACCTAAAAACCGTATCATCGGTATGGGTGGTATTTTAGATAGCGCTCGTTTCAAATGTTATTTATCTCTTGCACTTAACTGTTCTCCTAATGATGTAGAAGGAATGGTAATTGGCGGACATGGTGATACTACTATGATTCCTCTTACCCGTTTGGCTTCTTACAAAGGAGTTCCGGTTTCTCAGTTCTTAAGTGCAGAAGCTTTACAAAAAGTTGCTGCCGACACTATGGTTGGTGGTGCTACTTTAACCGGAATGCTAGGTACATCTGCATGGTATGCTCCGGGAGCAGCAGTTGCTTCTTTGGTTGACAGTATCTTAAACGATCAGAAAAAATTATTTCCTTGCTGTGTTTCATTGAACGGAGAATACGGACAAAAAGATATTTGTTTAGGTGTTCCTGTTGTAATTGGCAAAAACGGTTGGGAATCAATCGTTGACGTTAAATTAAACGCTGACGAACAAGCTGCATTCGCTAAAAGTGCAGAAGCTGTAAGAAACATGAATACAGTATTGAGTACGATTAACGCTTAAGAGTAAAACTATATTTTATAAGGATCCTCGCTCACAAGGCGGGGATTTTTTTATTGAACTATTTCGTTTTAATTCCTAGTTGCTTTGATATTACGGAACAGACGAGTCTAAACATCTTAAACTCTTAATAATCTGCTGGCTGGATGTCTTTGTAACCAGAAACAAATATTGGTTGTGCGTTTTTGTCTTCTCCAATTATAAATTATTCTCATTGTAACGATCCGCAAGCCATAACCCATAATTATTTGCAATTTGTCAGGAAACACCCACAACCGGATAATCCAGATATTTTGGATTAAACATATAATCTTTTACAAATGGCTCACAGCAGCTTATGATCTTATTTATTTCAACACGGTTTTCACGTAATAAACTTTTAAGAGAATCCTCATTAAAACCAGGAATACTTCATAAAAAAAGGGAGAACTTTCGTTCTCCCTTTTCATTAAATTATTTTATTTATTCTTAATATTTCAGGTAAACAGTCTTTTCGTTTGTTACGCCCTCTTCGAATTTTACAATAGCTTTACCAGTACAATATTTGCCCGGTACATAAGTTCCAGTTGAAGTATAAGTATGAGTTGTTATAGTACAATTTGGTTTCTCTGCGCGGATATCCATAATTGCAGGTAGTTTTAATGTAAACTCAACTTTACCGCTTCCGTCAGTTGTGCCGGTTGCTTCAAGGTCTCCAATTGCCGTTCCACTCGCAGTAGTAACCTGAGCATAAAGCTTCACAGTAACCCCAGCTTCTAAATTGGCACCAGTAGTATCCATCACCGTAATTATTGCTTTGCATGGTTTTGGCTTGTTACAAGAACCTGAAAGGATCATGATCCCTCCTAATACAATAACACTCAGAATCGTAAAAAAACTAAATTTCTTCATATGGTATCTTAGAATAAGTTAAATTTACACTTTACCTAATTCAAACAAAAATAGCATTATTTGTTAATATGTGCAAAAAAAAGTACCTTCTCTTCACCTTTCTAATCGGTATGCTTACTTTTTATAGCTGTAAAACGGGTAAAACGCTTACTTCTTCTAATAATTCAGGTTCCGAACCCCGTAAATTATCCGCTTCTACCCTAAAAGATCTAAAAGAAAAGTACCCAACTGAAAACCTTATAATTATTTCCACCCCTTATGGTGAAATGATTGCCCGTTTATTTAATGAAACACCTCAGCACCGGGATAATTTCCTGAAACTTACTGAAAAGAAATTTTATGACAGTTTATTGTTTCACCGTGTGATCAATAATTTTATGATACAGGGAGGTGATCCTGATTCTAAAACTGCTAAAGCAGATAAGGTTTTGGGCGATGGGGACCTTGGTTATACCGTTCCGGCAGAATTTAAACCCGAACTTTTCCACAAAAAAGGAATGTTATGCGCTGCAAGAAATGGTGATGATGTTAACCCTGAAAAAGCTTCATCTGCTTGCCAGTTTTATATTGTACATGGAAAGGTGTTTACTGATGAAACTTTGAAAAAAGTAGAGTATCGGATCAACCGACCTATACTTCGAGAGTTAACCAAAACCTTTCTTGAAAAAACAGAAAATGAACAAATAAAAACAGAATACGAGCGTTATACTAAGGAAGGGAAAAAAGATAGTTTAGATTTATTAAAGAAAAAAATCGACAACCTCATTTTACCCGATTACGAAAAAACCACACATTACACTTTTAGTGAATCACAAAAAACTGCATACAAAACTATTGGAGGAACGCCTCATTTGGATGGTACCTATACAGTTTATGGAGAAGTCATTTACGGGTTAGGGGTAATTGACAAAATAGCCGGTGTAACAACTAACGGTAACGACCGACCTGCAACTGATATTCGTATGACTGTAAGAGTGTTGAATAGAGTTAAATAAAAAAACATGATTTTAAGATCAGAAAGTTTAATAAAAAAATACAAAAGCAGAACGGTTGCCAACAATGTTTCAATTGAAGTAAAACAAGGAGAAATTGTTGGATTGCTCGGGCCCAATGGTGCCGGAAAAACCACTTCGTTCTACATGATTGTTGGGATGGTGAAACCTAATTCCGGGAAAATATTTTTGGACGATGTTGATATAACTTCCTTACCCATGTACAAAAGGGCTCAAATGGGAATTGGTTATTTACCACAGGAAGCATCTGTATTTAGAAAACTTAGCATAGAAGATAACTTAAAAGCTGTTTTGGAAATGACATCCCTTTCGAAACAAGAGCAACATGAGAAACTGGAATCCCTTATAGCGGAATTTAATCTGGGACATGTTCGTAAAAACCTGGGTGATCAATTATCCGGAGGAGAACGTCGCAGAACGGAAATTGCTCGTTGCCTGGCCACTAACCCAAAATTTATTTTACTGGATGAACCTTTTGCCGGCGTAGATCCAATTGCCGTTGAAGATATTCAGTTTGTTGTAAAAAAATTGAAAGAGAAAAACATTGGAATATTGATTACCGACCATAATGTACACGAAACACTAAGCATTACAGATCGTGCTTATTTATTATTTTCAGGAAGTGTAATCAAAGCAGGAAGTGCCGAAGATCTTGCCAACGATGAGCAGGTTAGAAGAGTTTATTTAGGACAGAATTTTGAATTGAGAAAGTAACTATTTGTGAATTAGTATCTCATTCTTCTTTTCCTGACAGTCTTTCTCATTACCCTTCCAATGGAACTAAAACGATACACAAAATAATTTAATTTGTCTTCTTAACAATTATTTGTTTAAAATCAATACCCAAATATAGTTTCTCAAAGCTTTTTAAACTATATATTTGCAGTATTAGTATGAAAGGCTTAAGCAATCAAATAATTCAACGATTTTTTACCAAAAAAGATATTGGTGGGGAAGTGAGTATTAACGACTTACGTGAAAAGGAGTTTGGTGGTAATAAGTTATCTACCGAAGAAAAAAAGGCTTTATCTAATTTTGACTCATACCGTATCAATATCCTGAACTCTCAGGTAAACGAAGATGATTTCCATAATGCTTACCGCCAATTGCAGGTGATTGCAAACCTTGGCGACTGGAAAGAATTTTTGAAGGAAGATTATTCAGCCTCTTAAATTATCATTTATTTTTTTCCCGCTGATTCACGCTGATTTCACAGATTTGTGATAGAGGTTATGTGTTAGCTGTATAAAATTCTTCCGTTCTCTTCTATTTCTTTTAATTTTAAATAGTCGTCCCTCAAATACTACACAAACATTATTAATAAAGGAGATTCAGCCAAAATTATATTGTTTCGTATTGCAAGGAATCTTTGACCTGCTTTAAAATTCTTGCAGATATTTACCGTACACAAAAATATTTGGCTACTCTGTAGCCTTAAAACTTTGATTGTTTGTAATATTATTGTTTTGCTCCTCTGGAGCAAATTCTTACAAAGCACGGCTCCAGCGGAGCCAAATATTAGTAATTTAATGTTAATAGATGAATGCTGGCCACAGCGTGGCCAAACAATTATGCGGGAAAAGATAGGTCTTTTATATCGATAATTTAATGTGGATACTTTTTGAGGGACGACTAAATATAAAATAAGTGTAATCTGCTTGAATCTGCGACTAAATGTTTTACATTGCAATTTCTTAGTAATTTTAGACAAAAATTAAATTCCTATGCTATTAAATAATTCCGCTCCCGACTTTTCATTGTTTGATACAGAAAAGAAAAAAGTAACTCTTTCTGAGCTAAAAGGAAAAAATGTACTGCTCCTGTTTTTTCCCTTAGCATTTACTTCTACCTGTACTGCAGAATTATGCTCAATGCGTGATAACCTGGCGTTTTATAATTCCATGAATGCTCAAGTACTCGGAATCTCAATTGATTCATTGTTTGTGTTAGCTAAGTTCAAAGAAGAACAAAGAATAAATTTCCCCTTACTTTCTGATTTTAATAAAGAGGCTTCAAAATCCTTTGGATGCTTATATGAAACATTTATTCATGAAATGCGCGGAGTAAGTAAGCGTTCAGCCTTTGTTATTGGCAAAGAGGGAATTATACGTTATGAAGAAATTCTTGAAAAAGCAGGTGATCTGCCAAATTTTGAAGCAATTAATACGGTGTTGAAAGATTTGAATTGAAGTTAAGGCACAACAACATTTAAAGTCTGATCATAAACTTTTACACTCAGATCTTCTTCTACCTGAGTTGGTTCACCATCAAAATGAATAGGAGAAGGTTCTGATATCTTAACGCTGATGTCTTTTCCGGTAAAGGTTTCTACATATTTAGATAAATGTGTTCTTTTCTTAAAGGCTTTGTAGGCAAGTACCGGAGCCATAAACAAAGAAAAGGGTTTTACAATAGAGATGTGTAAGATCCCATCACGCATATCAGCCAAGGGTGCAATGTAAAAATCGTTTCCGTACTGCCCTGCATTTGCGAAGGTGATCAGAAAAGCCTCCCGTTTTATTTTTTCGCCATCAATAGTTAATTCGTAGGTCTTGGGTTTATAAGAAAAAAGTTCCCGCCGTATTATCTTAAAATAAGTACTAAATCCACGAGTGGTACTACTTGCGAACAAATTTCCTATGTGCGCATCGAAACCTATGCCGCTGGTGCAGAAAAACGGGATGTTATTGATTGTCCCCGAATCGATCCTGTTTACTTTTCCTCTTTCTATTTGATTTAATGCAGCTTTAATATCCATCGGAACACCAATACTTCTGGCCAATCCGTTGCCCGAACCAAAAGGCAAAATTCCCAATGCAATGTTTGTGTTGTTCAATGTAGCTGCCAACTGGTTCACAGTACCGTCTCCGCCAACCGCAACAGCAATGGTAAAGCCTCCGGTAAGAACACGCTCTTTAATACTTTCAAAATCATCTTTATTCTTCCACAAAATAATTTCCTTAGGAATAATTTTGGAAAAGTGTTCTTCAATGAATGCAGGTACATCCATTTTCTTTTTTACTCCCGCTTTGGGATTTATGATGAAGGCCACTTTTTGCATTGATACGAAAATACGGATTTTATGCAATGGAACACGGATGACACAGATTTAACTGATTGAAACGGATTTTTTATGGGGTGTCGATTAAAACCAAGATATATTGGCAATCGCTGGTGGCGGCTAATTCTATTTTCTCATTGACCTTTTCCTGTTCTACCAAAACAAAATCTTTTTCATTGAGCTCTCTACCATTTATTGTCAGTAAGCCCGATAAAATATAAAAACCTGAAAAATTAGCTGATCCAAGTATTTGTTTTTTATTTTTACTTAATTCAAACTTCTTTACTTCTGCCGTTTTTATTTTCCCGGAATAAATCACATTAAAATCCACGACCATTCCTTCAGCAGTAGTTTCCCAACTTCCATCAAATGCATCAGTCTCAAAAGGCTTGAGTTTTTTTGTGTGATGTCCTTTATGATCGATCTTTAATTCACCTTCCAGTATCATTAAAATACGCTGGAATCCGGGAAATTTTGAAAACAAAGAAGTTTCCGTTTCAACTGTTGCAGTACTGATCCGGAAAATAAAATCACGCTCTTCTAAACTTGCATTAAAAGGGTAAATGGCTAACTGACGGGTAATCCCTCCACTCCATTTGTTTACAGGTTGCTCAGCAAAAGGAAAGAAATGAATCTTCATTGGTCCTGAATCAGCTTTTCTACCGGAGTACACACACCATTCTCACACACATAACATTTGAGTTTATCCTTAAAAATGGAAGACTTGTAAATGGATTTACCCAACAACATTCGCAAACACTCCTGCACACCTTCAATAATACTTGGATGTGGGTGCATCATATCTGCAAGGTCGCGAATTCCCTGATTGGTGTGTATTAAATAAGCAACCGCCTGAATAGCACTACTGGCATGCTCTCCAACGGCACGCATTCCCAAAATGCGCATACCGTTGTCGTTGGTAACCAAAATTTTAAAGAAGCCCCTTGTTTTTCGCATGGCTATGGCACGTGCATTTGTACTATAATCAAGCTTTACAACTTTATGCGGGATCCCTACTTTATTTAATTCTTGTTCACTCATTCCCACGCTTGCCACTTCCGGGCTCAGGAACATGATAGTTGAAATATTTTTATAAGAAAGCGGTTTAATAGGCGGGCCAAACATTCTTACCACTGCATGCCTTGCTTCACGCTCACCTACGTTTACCAATGCCATATCAGTTGTTACATCCCCTGCAACGTATATATTGCTAACGTTGGTTTGGGTATCATCATCCCACACACTTCCCTTATCATTCAGCTTCACACCTGCATTCTCCAAACTCAGGTTCTCTACATTTGGAATACGCCCAACAGAAACCAATGCTTTATCAACATTAATTATTTCTGTTTTCCCGTCTTTATATTCCAATTCATATTCAACTTTTCCATTAATAATTTCCATTCGTTTCAGTGATGCACCGTGATGTACAGTTGCTCCCATCCGTTCCAGGTTTTCGCTAACCATTTCAGCTACATCTTCATCTTCGAAGGGTAAAATACGATCCGCTTTATCAATTAAATAAACTTTGGTTTGCCCGAAATTGGCAAAAATAGTTGCGAATTCACAACCAATAACCCCAGCTCCAAGTACAACTAAACTCTTTGGTATTTCGGTAAGGTTACGAATACCATTACTGGTTAAAATAATCTGTTCATCAATTGGTATGTGTGACAAATAACGCGGGCGGCTTCCTGTTGCAATTAAAATTTTATCTCCATAAACTATTTTCGTCTCTTTCCCTTCTCTTTTAACCTGGATGGTATTTTTATCCAGAAAGCTTGCCTCGCCTTTCTCATACTCAAAAAGGTGGTCTTCGGTTGCACTCTCCAATAACTGAAGATGCACTGTCATTTGAGTCTTACGCTCAAATACAGCTTCTTTCACTGTTTTATCTATTTGTTCAAATGAAATTTTATACTCGGGAGTCAATTCCCTTATTGAGGATACCTTCTGCGAAAACTCCCATAAAGTTTTGGATGTTAATACCCCGTCATACACTCCCGCCCCACCTATTCTGTTCTTTTCGATCAATAATACTTTTTTCTTAAAATCAAGGGCACGCATTGCGCCTGCATAACCACTTGGGCCACCGCCAATTACAATCAGATCGTATTTTTCCATACCCGTAAAAATACTAATATTTTACAGGAATGCATAATTGCAATATTTTTCCGAAATTAGCGTTCTAATTAATCAATGAAAAAAAAACTCTTTATACTGTTTGTTTGTTTTCAAAGCATTATTGGATTTGCCCAAAGCAATAACCATAAGGACTTTTATTCACATGATGTGGGATTGTTTTTGGGCGGAAGTTATTACATAGGTGATCTAAACCCACGTGGTCATTTTGCCTTATCACAACCTGCCGGGGGAGTATTTTATCGTTTCAACTACAGTCATCGCTTTGCCTTCAGAGGCGGGGTTAATATGGGTAGTGTTATGGCGGATGATTCGCAATCGGATAATGAAGATCAGTTAGAAAGGAACCTGAACTTTAAATCACGTATTTATGAACTTTATGCAAAGAGCGAATTTAACTTTATGGAATATCAAATTGGGCATAGTAAGTTTTTCTTTTCTCCTTATGTTTTTCTCGGTCTTGATGTTTTTTATTTCAATCCCCAGGGAAATGTAAACAACAGCTGGGTAAACCTGAAACGGTTGAGCACAGAGGGGCAGAAAACTTCGCAAAACCCGGATCAAAAACCATATAAACTTATTCAACCTGCTATTCCTTTTGGTTTAGGCTTTAAATTAAATATTGCCAAAAGCATGGGGCTGGGATTTGAATGGGGACCGAGAAAAACGTTCACCGATTATATTGATGATGTAAGCAACAAATATGTTGACCCTGCTTTGCTCGCTGCAGAAAAAGGTGCTACCGCCGCACAAATGAGTAACAGAAGTGAAGATCCGTTGACTTATGCAAATAACACCGGAAAACTACGAGGCAATCCTAATACAAAAGACTGGTTCTTTTTTTATGGTGTTACACTAAGTATTAAGCTCAAACAAAAACCAAAAGAGTGCAGAGGCAGGTAAATACCTGAATCTAATTCATATCAATAACCTTCACTTTCATGTTATCAATTACTGCTTCCTTGTCAGTATTGTTCCAGTAGAATAGTGTGATTTTATCTGTTTCCTTAACAAATTCAGGAAGTCTCATAAAAAAACCTGTCATTCCTTTTACATTCTTTTTTAAATGAAGGTTTCCGTAGGTATAAAACCCTTTGTTTACTCCATCCCTATCAATGCTCATACACATACCGGGCATATTATTTTCATTGGTTAATATCTCGCATTCTGCATAAACCAAATCGCGTGCTTTGGCTCCAATATCCTTAAGTATAAAATCAACGCCACCACCATATTCGTTTCCCTTCATTACTTTCAAGCTCTTGTTCCCAAGCGAATCCTTTGTAAACCATTCGTTTTCTCCATTATTAAAATCATCTTCCCTTGAAAATAATACAGGTTGTGGTACCGGATTGCGTTTATACACTCTGATAAATCCATCTTCCATTTTCCTTTCTTCAATCGCATTTCCAAAGTTCAGTTCGATTAACTTTTCGATTTCCATCGAGTGAATGGATTTATAACAGGTATATACCATTATATCATTGGTACTGTTATGTAAAACACTCATCAAACCTGCAAGATCTTCATTGAACATAAGATTGTAATATTCATATGTATTGTTTTGCTTTGACACGTATGCATCCTTAGTATTCACAATCCTTAAGCTTTTTGGAAATTGTTCCATTAAATCCTTATTCGCAGAAAGTTCTTTATCCAGATTACAATTTGCGATTCTTGTTCCTGTAGTAAAGAAAACAAAAAGGCCGTACGCAATAATAGCTGCGTAACATAAAAACACCAATGTTTTTTTAGTTTTGCCCTTTACAAGGAGTAGAATTAAAATGCCAATTAATATAAATGCCAGCAATAATGAAAATGTAAAAAGTACATGAAAATATTTTACTTCATATACGAATTCCACTTTATTAACTCCACCTTCCAGTATCAAACAAGGAAAGGAATAATAACTTATTAAGGGAGTAACCTCTTTGCCATTGAGCTTTACTTTCCAAAATTTCGTATAATTCTGTTGAAGCAGAAACGCCACCCTGTTTTTGTTTGTTATATTAAACACAACATGTTGAGGTAAAAATTTCTCGCAGTGAATGTTGTCTTCTATACTCGTTTTCAACTGTAGTGATGCCATCTTCACGTAATCATTTTGCTCTACCGTTGCAATTGCTTTTCTTTTTAGTGTATCCGTCTTAAAATTTTTATGCTCTACCAAAGAATCTGCTAAAAAATAAAGCGGTTGATCGATAAAGTAATTCAGTTCTTCTTTATGATCATTCATCAACTTCATATAATTGGTAAGCTCAAAATTATTATCATTTAAATAAGAGGGTTGCTGCAAAAAGGTGGAGCTATTCATCCAAAAAGCGCTTAAACGGGATGATAAACAGGCCACTTTATTATTCCTGATATTATCCGGCACCCCAAATCCTGTTGGAAGCCCCGACATAAAATCGTTGGAAAACTTTGCAGTGCCTTGCCCCATAACCCTTGCAATAGCCCCAATATTATAATTAATACCTGCATCAATAAGAACAAGTACCATCAAAGCTTTGTAATTTTGTTTTTTTACAAGAATCCATCCTGCAAATAATACCAACACCGCAAAGAGAAGAGATATACCTATTTTTCTTGTTTGAGATGCCGTCCATAAAAAAGAATGGATACTGGAATAATCGGTTACGTAGTTTTTACCATTTTCAGGGTAGCCATAGTTGAAATAAATCACGCCTGCCGATAATATGGATACGGTTACTAATGCAAAGATCAAATAGGATTTCATCCTAATCTTATTCTTCAAAATGTACAAAAAACCAAGCGCAGACATCAGACATAGGTACATTAAGGTATATATAAAAATAAGGTTTGGCATCCTGAACACATTAAAAAATGGCAGGTATGAATGAAAAAATTTAAATAGTGGAGTTTGCAATCCTAAGGAAAGCAGGAATGCAAGGATGGCAATAACAGAAAGAACATTGATCCAAAACGAACGAAGTTTTCTTATTCCAAAAAAGGCGAATAATAAAGTAGGTATTCCGATATACAGATCATAAATAGGGGCTTCCGCACCAATGCGTATTTCTCTTTCAATACATGTTATAGAGGAAAAAAATGAGAAAATATTCCTCCAAAGTATGCTTTCCTCAGCAGCCCATTCGGCCGAAATACCTCCCGCCCTTGAAGTGTATGGAAACACATAATATGCGTTTAAAAAAACCGGAGCCGAAAGTACAATCGTTAGCAGAGCTGCAAAACCAACAGTAAAAAAAATCTTTTTATTTTGACCTGATTGTTTTTTTATAAAATTGTAAATCACTCTCCACACAAAAGCTATGATCAAAAAATAAAATGAAACAATAATGAAAGAAGGGTTTCCGGCCGTTATTTGCCACCAGATAACTAAAGCCAGTTTTATTGCATCGAGCCAATGTGGTTGTTGCAAAATTCTGAAAAAGTAATAATAGACCCAGGGAATTAAACAGGCACTAATAGTAATGTACAAATAATGTCCGTGCCATGCATTATAACCACAAAGTCCGTAAACTACACCTGCTATGGCAGCAACATAAGAAAGTACATTCCGGTTGGTTTCAATAAGTTCTTTGTTTGGTAAGGTTTCCACAAAAAACAGTATCAACTTGTATAATCCGTAAGCACCAACTATTAAATAAAAGATATAGAGATAATTCAGGAAATAAACATTTATAGGTGTAAGAAAAGAAGTAGCTATGGCTTCCAAACTATAAGCCGGCCCCTGAAGATCTCCGTGAATAGGGTACCCTGCCTGAGAATAAGGATTCCATAATGGCACAATTCCGTTTCTATAACACTCTGCAATATAATACCTCCAAGGCAACCAAAAATTGATCATATCCCATTGTGTCGCTTTTATTCCAAAAAGTAGTTGCCAGTTGGAAAGAGAAACAAAAAGGCTAATAATTGCCAGAGGTGATCTCTTAAGTTTAGAAAAAAAAGCTGTGAGCATTCACAAATGTATTTAATGTAAATTAATTTCGTTATACTTGAACAAGAAATTATACAGATACTATGTTCAAGAACTTAACAGGTGTTTTTTTACTTTTCTTTTCCTTCACCATTTATGCTCAGGAAAAAGAATACAATGATGGGCATGGCGGAAAAGTGAAGTTGCCCCTGGGAGATATTTCTTTCACCGATAAAGTAGTAAGTTTTAAAATTGGAAATCCAAAACCTGTTCCTGAAAACTCAATTGCGAAAGATGCCATTGGTACCCCCAATTTTAATGATACAACAGTGACCGGGTTTGTTTCTCTTGGAACCGGAGGAGAACTGGTGTTAGCTTTTACAGATAATGCATTAGTAAATATAGACGGACCGGATCTGTATGTTTTTGAGATGGGCAAATATGTAGAAGAAACCTTTTTGTATGTATCCAAGGATGCTAAAAAATGGATTAGTGTAGGAAAAATAAGTGGTGGTAATGCGTTGGTTGATATTGGCGACTCAACTAAAGTGGGTGAAATATTTACTTACATAAAATTACAGGATGCAAAAACGCCAACCAAAGATAAATCGTGGCCCGGAGCAGATATTGATGCAGTTGCTGCAATAGGCTCTGCAAAGCAGTTATCTCTAAATGCCCTTTATCTTTTTAATACCAATGAAGCGAAAATAAAACCAGCCGCAAAACCCGATCTCGATAAAATTGTTACCGAATTAAAAGCAAACCCTTTATATGAAGTGGTAATTAACGGACATACTGACAGCACAGGGAATAAGAAATTGAACCAAAAGCTCTCGTTGGATCGTGCAAACGCTATTAAAACCTATATTGTCACAAAAGCACCTGCATTAAAAACAAAGATCAAAATAAAAACAAATGGTTACGCTGATGATTATCCGGTGGCAAGCAACAATAATGCGGAAGGCAGGGAATTAAACCGCCGCGTTGAAGTATTTTTTATTCCAATCAAGAAGTAGCTTTTGTTTCTGATTTTAAGTTTCTAGTTGTTTGTACATGGGATGAAAAATATCCTTCTAATCCGAAACTAGAAATAATTAACCTGAAACCAGAAATAGGCGATATGAACTTTTGTCAGTTAATAAAGCAATTTGCACAATTGGTATAAGTTTGGTTAATTTGAATAAACATCTAAAAAACAAAATTATGTTCGATAACAATGAATTCAGAAAATACGCTGTAAAACACCGTGGCATTAACGGGCTTGTTTATGATAGCTACCAAAATCACATTACTTCATCTTTAACTCCATATATTATTGAAGAGCGTCAGTTGAACGTTGCTCAAATGGATGTGTTCTCTCGTTTAATGATGGACCGTATCATTTTTCTTGGAACAGGAATTAATGATCAGGTTGCAAACATCGTTCAGGCTCAGTTGTTATTCTTAGAATCAGTTGATGCTAAAAAAGACATTCAAATCTATTTAAACTCTCCGGGCGGATCGGTTTACGCAGGTTTAGGTATTTATGATACCATGCAAATTGTAGGACCGGATGTAGCAACTATCTGTACTGGTATGGCTGCTTCTATGGGTGCTGTATTGATGTGTGCAGGTCAAAAAGGAAAACGTACTGCATTAAAACATGCCCGTGTTATGATTCACCAACCATTAGGTGGTGCTGAAGGACAAGCCTCAGATATCGAAATCACTGCACGTGAGATCCAGAAATTGAAAAAAGAATTGTATGAGATCATCGCACTACACAGTGGACAAACTTATGAGAAAGTTTGGGCTGACAGTGATCGTGACTACTGGATGATAGCTGAAGAAGCAAAAGCTTATGGTATGATTGATGAAGTTCTTTTGAAAAAATAAACTTTGATAAATAACTGATAAAAGTCCGCTGATTAATTCAGCGGACTTTTTTTTGATACTACCTTTGTAATTCAAGACCCATACATGTTCAACTTCAATAAAATAAATCAGGAATTTATACATCAGCTACAAACTATTTGTGGCAATGAAAATGTTTTTACTGATACAGAAAAAACAAAACCTTACGCAAGTGATGAAACTGAGCGTTTGGTGTATATGCCGGAAGTAGTTGTGAAACCAGGAACTCCTGAAGAAATTGCTTCTATTCTGAAATTGTGTAACACTCATTTAATTCCGGTAACTCCACGTGGTGCAGGTACAGGTTTGAGTGGTGGTGCATTGCCAATTTATGGTGGTGTACTTTTATCGATGGAGCGTTTTAATAAAATCCTTGAAATTGACGAACGTAATTTACAAGCTACTGTTGAGCCGGGTGTTATCAATCAGGTGTTTCAGGAAACAGTTGCTAAACAAGGTTTGTTTTATCCACCCGATCCTGCAAGTAAAGGAAGTTGTATGTTAGGTGGAAATGTGGCTGAAAGCAGCGGAGGACCAAGATGCGTGAAGTATGGAACAACTAAAGATTATATTTTAAACCTGGAAGTAGTTTTACCAACCGGAGAAATTATTAAGACAGGCGCTAATACTTTAAAAAACTCAACAGGCTACAACCTTACGCAATTAATGGTTGGAAGTGAAGGTACGCTTGGTGTTGTAACGAAAATAATTGTAAAGCTAATTCCTCTTCCGAAACATGATTTATTAATGTTAGTCCCTTTTCGCTCATTGGACGAAGCTTGCAAAGCAGTAAGTGAAGTATTCAGGGCAGGGTTTATTCCAAGTGCATTAGAGTTAATGGAACGTGATGCATTAGATTGGGTGAGCAAATACGTAGAGAGTACTGTAGTGAAGATAGCTGATGATATTCAGGCACATTTGTTAATTGAAGTTGACGGTAGCGATACGGATGTGTTGATGAAAGAAATGGAACAGATAGCTGAACTCGTTTCCAAATTTGATATTGATGAAATTTTATTTGCCGACTCAGCAGCACAAAAACAAGAGCTTTGGAAATTGCGCAGAAAAATAAATGAGGCAGTTACTTCTAATGCAATAAGTAAAGAACAAGATACCGTAGTTCCGCGGGCCGAATTACCTCAACTCGTAAAAGGTGTAAAAGACATCGGAAAAAAATACAATTTCAGAAGCGTTTGTTATGGTCATGCCGGAGATGGAAATTTACATATCCGTTTTATAAAAGATGAAATGTCGGATGAGCTTTGGCATGGTGACCATATTAAAAAAGCAATAGCAGAACTATTTACACTTTGCCATCAGTTAAACGGCACCATTAGTGGTGAGCATGGAATTGGTTTGGTTCAACAATCCTTTATGCCTATTGTGTTTCACGAAAAAGCTCTTGAGCTGCAACGACAGATCAAAAAAACCTTTGATCCTAATATGATCTTGAACCCTGGGAAGATGTTTTACGGTAAATAATATACCGCAAGCACAAATTTTTAGACGGCTCAGGCTTTATCCCGTCTAATTTAACACTATCCCCTATTCTAAAAACATTCAAATTCACTATCTTAGCTGCATTCTTTTAATAAAATGAAGATGCTTAATCTGATCAAAAATATTTTCCTTTTACTTTTTTCACTTGTTCTTTTTACTACCTGTAAAAAAGAAAACATGTGCGATTGTTTTAAAGGAACAGGTTCTGAAACATCCGAAACAAGAGAACTGGGTGCCTTTGATGAAATACTTGTTCAGGACAAAATGGATGTTCATATTTCAAAAGGCACTAACTATTCAGCCAAAATTGAAGGTGGGAAAAACGTGATCAAATTGATTAAAACAAAAATTGAAAACGGTGTACTGACTCTATCAGACGATAACCGTTGTGATTTTACCCGCAGCTATAAAAAGAAGATAACTGTTTACATTACGGTTCCCAACCTAAACAGAATACAGCAGGATGGCTTAGGAGATGTTTACATGGATACTAATTTTGTTTGCGACACATTCA
The DNA here is from genome assembly GCA_030684395.1 of Bacteroidota bacterium. Taxonomy (GTDB): domain Bacteria; phylum Bacteroidota; class Bacteroidia; order B-17B0; family Aurantibacillaceae; genus JADJDM01. The sequence continues at coordinate 333,418 of JAUXTT010000011.1, forward strand.
GGTATGCCATTTCTAATTCAGGCAATTTACATCTGGATATTAACTCAACTATTGTGTTTGGAGGCATGCATGGAAACGGAGATATTTTCATGAAGGGAATTGTAGGCGAAAACGTTGTACACGCTATAGGTCAGGGTTTTTATCATGGTTATGATGTAACGGCAAACAATGTAATTTTAACTCTCCGAACATCCGGTAAAATGGAAGTGAATGTAAATTCCTTCCTTAAAATTGATATGCTTAATCGTTCTACTGGTGATATTTTGTACAAAGGCTACCCAACATCTATCTACAAAAATATTCAGGGAACAGGAAAACTGGTTGAACAGAACTAAAAAAAAACGTTCTGCATAAATGCAGAACGTTTTCTATAATTCAATTCTTTTTAAATTACTCAGCTAAAACAATAACCTTATTTTTTAATACCTCAACTACTCCGCCTTTAATTTCAAATTTTTGCACTTGAGATGCTGCGTCTGTAATTTTCACCGTTCCTTTTTTCAAAGAAGCGATCATAGGAGCGTGATTGTCTAAAATTCCTAAAGAACCTTCCGACCCCGGAACTGTAAGCGATTTTGCTTCGCCTTCAAACAATTTTTTATCGGGTGTTACTATTTCTAATTTCATTTTATCTATTTATTATTTCTGGTTCTTAGTTTCTAGTTGAATAGTTCCTAACCAGAAACTTGAAACCAAAAACAAGTAATTATTTAGACTCTGCCATTAATTTTTTACCTTTTTCGATAGCTTCTTCAATTGTTCCAACTAAGTTGAAAGCTGCTTCAGGATACTCATCTACTTTACCATCCATGATCATATTGAATCCTTTGATAGTATCATCGATAGAAACGAATACACCTTTTAAACCTGTGAACTGCTCAGCTACGTGGAATGGTTGTGATAAGAAACGTTGAACACGGCGAGCGCGTGATACAACCAATTTATCTTCCTCACTTAACTCATCCATACAAAGGATCGCAATAATATCCTGTAACTCTTTGTAACGTTGTAACAACATTTTCACACGCTGAGCACAGTTGTAGTGAGTATCTCCTAAAATAGCAGCAGATAAGATACGAGAAGTAGAATCCAATGGGTCTACCGCAGGATAAATACCTAACTCAGCAATTTTACGACTCAATACAGTAGTTGCATCCAAATGGGCAAATGTTGTAGCAGGGGCCGGATCGGTTAAATCGTCAGCAGGTACGTAAACCGCCTGAACTGAAGTAATAGAACCTTTTTTAGTTGAAGTGATACGCTCTTGCATCACACCCATCTCAGTTGCCAATGTTGGTTGGTAACCTACCGCAGATGGCATACGACCTAATAAAGCCGATACCTCTGAACCTGCCTGAGTGAAACGGAAAATGTTATCGATAAAGAAAAGGATGTCTTTTCCTTGTCCTGAACCTTCGCCATCACGGAAATATTCTGCCATTGATAAACCTGACAATGCAACACGAGCACGTGCTCCAGGAGGCTCATTCATTTGACCGAACACGAATGTAGCTTGAGATTTTGTTAATTCGTTAATATCTACTTTAGAAAGGTCCCATCCGCCTTCTTCCATTGAGTGTTTGAAAGCATCACCGTATTTTACAATACCTGACTCAATCATCTCACGCAACAAATCGTTTCCTTCACGGGAACGCTCACCTACACCAGCAAATACGGAGTAACCTGAGTGACCTTTAGCGATGTTGTTAATTAATTCCTGGATCAATACAGTTTTACCTACACCCGCACCCCCAAATAAACCGATCTTACCACCTTTTGAGTATGGCTCAATCAAATCAATAACTTTAATACCGGTATATAATACTTCTGTTGAAGTAGAAAGCTCTTCATATTTTGGTGGCTGGCGGTGAATTCCGTAACCATTTTCGTTACTTATTACATTAATACCGTCAATGGCTTCACCTACCACATTAAACAAACGCCCTTTAATTTTTTCACCGGTTGGCATGGTAATATGTCTTCCCTGAGAAGCAACTTCCATTCCGCGGCTTAAACCATCAGTACTATCCATAGCGATTGTACGAACTGTATCTTCCCCAACGTGTTGTTGCACTTCAAGAATGATTTTTTGTCCGTTTGCACGAACGATTTCCAAGGCATCAAGAATATTAGGTAACTTACCACCTTGTAAGTCGAACGCAACGTCAACTACGGGTCCGATGATCTGGGCTATTTTTCCAATTTGTTTAGACATGTTTAATGCGATTTTTGAATTCGGGCGCAAAGATAGGGATATTGTTTAAAATTACAAAGAATGTCTGTCGTCTAAATGCATAGTTATTAACGATATTTCAACGGAATCTATCGAAAAAAATAAATTTCACTCATCCAAAATATGCTTTTACCTTTGTGGTCTTAAAAATTATAGATTTTAGCTTTATGATTCAACGTATTCAGACCGTATTTTTGTTATCAGTAGCCATTATTGCAGCGTTATTGTTCGTTTTCCCTGCTGAAGTATACGCTTCTTCAACCGAAACCATTTTTTACACCCTTTTACCTTTTGGAGTAAAAGAGGGAACTTCTCCCATTATTTATGGTTTGTTTGCAACCAACATAGGCTTGATTATACTGGCATTTGTAAGTATTTTCCAATACAAAAACCGTAAAAAACAACTAAAAACCAGTCGTTTATTGATGTTACTTTCTGCAATGCAGGTAAGCTTAATGTTTGTTTTTAGCTTGTACAACAAAGAAGGCTACACAAAAGACTATACCTGGGCAGCTTACCTTCCATTGGCTATGATCGTTTTTTCTCTTTTAGCGGGAATCTTTATTAAGAAGGATGAGGAATTGGTGAGGTCAGCGGATAGGATTCGGTAATTATTTCTGGTCATTTATTTCTAGTTTCTAGTTGGGTCGGAATTAAATAACAAATTTTTTCCGAAATATATTTCTTGTTAAGGAAAAGTGCCAACCAGAAATAAAAAACAAGAAACTTGAAACAAATTAATCCAACAACTCCTCAATGGCATCCATTTTTTTCTGGGAGAATTTCCCGGATTCTACGTGAACAATTTTTCCAGCCGTATCTAATACAAAGAAGTATGGCACTTTTGAATCTTCAATAGCGAAATCTTCTTTGTAAGGTTTTATCGCACCGTTATAAAATAATAAGTATGGCCAAAATTCTTTATCGGTACCACTCCTAATCTTTTCTTTACTCCCCTTTTCAAAGATTTGATTTACTTTATTCAACATAGGAATGAAATAAAAATACGCATCGTAATTCACAGCTGCACTAAAAAACTCTGTAGTATCCTTTTTCTCTACAAAGGTATTGTACATTGGGTTTAACCAGGTCTTCAGATCCTCTTCAGCGGCCTTACTAAAACATACTCCGATAACAGTCATTTTTCCCTTGGTATCTTTCGGAAGATTTACTGTTTTACCGGCAAAAGATTCTCCTGTAAGATCAGGGAACACTTTACCTTTTGCATTTTGTGCATTTACCGCAACTGTTACTAACAGTGCTAAAACGGCAATAAAAATATTTTTCATAATGTATATTTATAGATTAAAACTACTGATTAATTGAATGCAATAAGAACAATTTTCTTACCATTTTCCACCGCTACCGCCGCCGCCAAAACTTCCACCACCAAAGCCGCCAAAGCCACCTCCGGAAGAACGACCACTACTCCATCCGCCTCCACCAAAACCTCCGTAACTTCTGTAACCACCACTACCAAAAGTTCCGCCTCCACCGCCACTTGATCTCGCAAATAAAAACCATAAAATAGCAATACCAATAAGTGCAGCTAAAATTGGGTGACGTTTAATCCAATCACCAATACCATTTTCACTATTATTTTTAATATTATACTCGCCCTTTGCGGCAAGCATCAATGCTTTGCAACCCCTGTATAAACCCTCGTAGTTTTTTCCCTCCTTAAAATAGGGATTCATTTCAGTCTCGCGTATGTGCTTGGTATGTAAGTCGGTGATAGCACCTTCCAAACCATAACCCACTGCAATAAAAAGATCACGGGTATTGGGTTTTACAAGAATGACCAGGCCATTATCAAATTCTTTTTGCCCCACTTTCCATGCTGTGCCCAGTTCAGTAGCATACTGAGCCGGTTCCATGCCGTTAAGGTCGTCTACAATAACTATACAGATCTGATTGGAAGTGCTTCTGTTGAATGCATCAAGTGTGTCTTCCAATTGCTTTTGTTCGGAAGCCGATAAGAAGTTAGTTGATTCTTTTGAAAGGTTATTTACTAAACGCTGTGGCCATGGACGATCTGCTACCTGCGACTTAACTATGAAGTCACAAAATAAAAATACGAGTACTAAAACGAACCTAGGAAAAAGTGATCTCATCATTCAGTTCGTTTATATCATCACGATTAACAGGGAAATATGTTTTTAATTGTCGGCCACACTCCAAAATAGCCTCCTCCAATCCTTCAGCAAACTTACTTTGTTTGAAGTTATCTATAGCTTTATCTTTTATTTTGTCCCAAAACTCCGCACCTACTTTTTCATGAATACCTTTATCACCCACAACAGCAAAGTCCTTACTATCAACTGCCATATAAAATAAAATCCCGTTTCTTAATTCGGTTTTATGCATTCCTAAGTTCTCAAACACAGCGTTTGCACGTTCTATGGGAGAATCTTTACATTTATCTTCTAAATGAACACGAATTTCTCCTGAAGTTTTCAGCTCTGCTCTTTTTATAGCATACACTATATCTGCTTGCTGTTTGGTATTAAAAAATTTCTTAGAAGAGGCCATAGGTTTTTGATGCTGAATTCAGTTACGAATTTAAAAATTATTTTGCTACCTAAACGTTTATTGTAATGGCTTTATTCCTAATTTTACCCAAAATTTTAAACATATGTCAAAGATCCACAATTTCAGCGCAGGTCCCGGAATTTTACCACAGGAAGTATTAAAACAAGCATCCGAAGCTTGTATCAATTTTGATAACATGAATCTTTCTTTACTGGAAATCTCTCACAGAAGTAAGAATTATGTTGCGGTAATGGATGAGGCAAGACAATTGGTGAAAGACCTGTTTGAAGTAGGTGACGAATACGAAGTGTTTTATTTAGGTGGGGGGGCAAGTTTACAATTTGGCATGGTTCCAATGAACCTGTTAACTGAAACCGGTTATGCTGCTTACGTAAATACAGGAGTGTGGGCAAGTAAAGCAATTAAAGAAGCGAAGATTGTTGGTAACACAAAGGTGATAGCTTCTTCAGAAGATAAAAAATTCTCTTACGTTCCTAAAGGATATGAGATTCCAAGTGATGCTGATTATTTTCACATCACATCAAACAATACCATTTACGGAACACAAATGAAAGCTTTTCCAAAATCACCTGTTCCAATGGTATGTGATATGAGTTCGGATATTTTTAGCAGAAGGGTGAACGCAAAAGATTTCGCTTTGATCTATGCGGGTGCACAAAAAAATATGGGGCCTGCAGGAAGTACTATGGTGATGGTAAGAAAAGATGTATTAGGAAAAACAACCCGTAAAATGTTGTCGATGCTGGATTACAGTGTTCACATTAAAGGAGAAAGCATGTACAATACTCCTCCTGTATTCCCTGTGTATGTGAGTATGCTTACTTTACGTTGGTTAAAACAAAATGGTGGAGTTGATTGGATAGAAAAGATAAATCAACAAAAAGCAGATTTATTATACGCTGAAATTGACAGAAACTCTTGTTTTGAAGGAACCGTTGCAAAAGAAGACAGAAGTAATATGAATGCTTGTTTCCTTCCAACTAAACCGGAGTTTGAAGCTGAGTTTGATAAATTAGCAAAAGAATATAACTTGAGCGGATTGAAAGGACATCGTGATGTTGGTGGATACCGTGCATCTATGTACAATGCATTACCATTGGAAAGCGTTCAGGTTTTGGTAGAAGCAATGAAAGAGTTTGAAAAGAAAAGCGTGATGATCGCTTAATAAGATTTAACTTATAACGTTTATAGATATTAGAGCGGGCGAGAGTCCGCTTTTTTATTAGGCAGCCTAGAAATTTCCCACTCTAATTATTAAACAAACTCTTTGAACATCGTTTAGAATTTAGTACATTTGATTTATGAAAACTTTAACGATTAATATCCCGGATTCTTTAGATGTTGATAACAGGGCACTTGCTATGTTAGTTTCTACGCGTCTATATGAACAAGGTAAGCTTTCATTGGGACAAGCCGCAGAGATTGCAGGCTTAACAAAAAGAACTTTTGTTGAACTACTGGGTTCATATAATATTTCTATATTTAATTTCCCTCCAACAGATATATCCAACGACGTAAAAAATGCATAAGACCATTATTTCAGACACCAGTTGTTTTATTATTCTGGCGAATATTGGCGAGTTGGAAATTCTTCATAAAGTTTACGAACAAATTATTACAACAATTGATATTGCCTCTGAATTTGGAGAGCCCTTGCCTGAATGGGTCAAAATTGTCTCTGTAACAGACAAATACAAACAGCAACTTTTAGAAATGCAACTTGACAAAGGTGAATCTAGTGCAATTGCACTTGCCTTAGAGATTCCCAATAGTACAATAATTCTTGATGATTATAAAGCTCGTAAAATAGCAGAACAACTTAATATTAAATACACTGGAACAATAGGTGTAATTATTAAAGCAAAACTCAAAGGGGTTATTCCATCAATTAAACCCTTATTAGAAAAAATAAAACAAACTGATTTTAGATTATCGCCTGAAATTGAATTATTGGCATTAAAAGAAGCTCACGAATAAATCAATACTCTTACAACATGCAGCTATCCAAAACAGCAACCACAGCACCTAAATCCTTCGACAAAGAAAAAACAAAAATTGAAACGCTTAAACTTGTTGAAGAGATTTCTTCACTGCAAAAAATTCTTTATGCACAAGGAAAGTATAAAGTGCTCATTATTCTTCAAGGTATGGATGCATCGGGAAAAGATGGGACAGTATCAACTGTTTTTAAGGGTGTAAATCCACTTGGATGCAGAGTTCAGGCTTTTAAAGCACCTACTTCCGAAGAATTGGCTCATGACTTTTTGTGGAGAATTCATCCGCATGTTCCCGGAAAAGGTTGGATACATATTTTTAACCGCTCTCATTATGAAGATATTTTGGTTCCTAGTGTGAACAAACTAGCTCCTAAAGAAGAAATTAAAAAACGTTTTACACACATCAATAATTTTGAAAAACTTTTGGTGGATAATAACACCCTGATCTTAAAATTCTTTCTTCACATTTCTAAAGAAGAACAGGCTGGAAGATTGGAAGAAAGAAAAACCAATCCTAAAAAATTCTGGAAACACAATGATCAGGATGCGGTGGTAGCGAAATCATGGGATAAATACATGGAGGTTTATCAGCAGGTTTTTGAAGAATGTGATAAATTCGCCGAATGGCACATTATTCCGGCAGATCAAAACTGGTACAGAGACTATCTGGTTGCAAAAACAATTGTGAAAGAAATGAAAAAACTGGATTTGAAATACGAGTAATGGTTCAATAAACTTCACTCATTGTAGTTGAATCAATTATCCTACCTTTGTCGAGATGAAATCGTCGAGCCTCAACGAAGTAAAAAAAGAATTACAAACACTTTCTCCAAAAGAATTGGCTGAAATGTGTATTGCATTGGCTAAGTACAAAAAAGATAACAAAGAATATTTAGATTACTTACTATTTGAAGCACACGGCAAAGAAGATTATATTGCGCGCATAAAAGAAGAAATAGACGAAGCCTTTATTTTAATGAAAGGTCAGGGCAATTTATATTACAACAAAAAAAGTCTGCGAAAAGTACTTCGGATGATAAGTAAATACAGCAAATACATTGGAGAAAAAACTGCCAGCATTGAACTTCTGATCTATTTCTGTCTGAAACTAAAAAAATCAGGAATTCCATTCCACGAAAGCAAGTTGATCGTGAATATGTATGAGCAGCAAATAAAAAAAATCACCACGCTTATTAATTCATTACATGAAGATATAAGGCAGGATTATGCTGATGATCTGGAGCAAATAACTGGCTGAGTATAGAACGCAGATGACGCAGATGATTATGATTATCACTGATCTCTTCTTATTTAAATAAAGCAATCAAAAAATCATAAAAAATCTGCCTGATCCGCGTCCTCTGCGTTCCATTTTTAATTCACTTTCACTTTAAACCTCACCTCCACATCAGTTTCCCCGGGAGGAAACGTACCGTCTTTTGCACCTGGTTGATGACGTAAAGTGATGGTGAATGGATGCTGATTTCCTGCAGTATTGGAATTAGTCCTTATTTTAAATTGCTGCCCTATTCCCCTGTTATTTGCGTCCAGATCTAAGTAGGTGATTTCTATTCCTGACCCCGAAAGAATCGTTGAATAAGGATTTCCAACAGGATTTGTTTGTTCGAAAAAGAACATATGGTCCTGGCCTTCTTCTACTACTTCGTTCGAGATGGTATCAACAGGATTTTTTGTTTCGTCCAATAAAAATAATTCAGCCAGGTAAGTAGTAGAGTCGTTTAAGGTAATCAATGAATCTACGGCTAAAGGCAAGTAAGTTCCAATATTCCCTCCATCACCATCTGCATCTTTAAATATAAATGGCGAACCGATAATATAATTTCCACTGACTGAATCTTTAATATAGATCTTCATTGTAGTAATGATCTCACCGCTATTGGTTGGGCTAAGTGGATTGTTTGCAGAAGGCTCTTCATTCTTTTTCTTTAAGCACGAAGAAACAGCCAGTGCGAATAAAAATAATATAATTATACTTTTCATGTCTATTGATTTAGTAATTTAATTTATCTGTCGGCATCAATCCCGATAGCTATCGGGATACTTCGTGGATCATTTTTTATCAAATACTGTAAATGGCACATTTAACCTGAATTGAATATTTGTTCCAACTGCATCTGTATAATATCTAAAGCGATCCAAATAATCCCTGTAAATTTTATTAGTTACGTTGCTTCCGCTAACTCCAATTCCGATCTCCTGATTCTTAACTTTAATTTTAGTTGCAACATCAAAGCCTATCAAATAATATCCTTTGGGAGGTGGCGCGTAATCGCTATTTTGTGGAATGCGCCATTGTTTAGTAACATATTCCAATGAAGCCGACACATAAGTGCTTTTTAATTTCTTTGTTTCTTTGAGCTTATACGTTAAGCTTGCTTCTACTCTGTCAGAAGGCATCCATACCAACCAATCATTATTACTAAGATCTTGTCCACGCAAAAACATTCCTTTTACCTGAACAAATGTATTCTTCATAAATTCCACATTGATCTTATAATCAATTCCTGAGATCAGTGCATCCGTTTGCTTGTAATAAAACACCGGAAATGCTCCTTTAATAGTAAGCTCAGGTTCAGTACCCGGACTCAGGTATATAAAGCCTTTGAAATAATTGGAATAAGCAGTTACATCCGCTTCAATCCTTTCATTCTTAAAACTTCCGGTTGTAATAAAACTATAACAACGCTCTTGTTTTATTTTTTCATCACCCTTTTCTATAGAAGCAGAGCCATGATGCAAACCGTTTGAGTATAATTCATTCACTGCAGGTGCTCTCCAGGCAGTGCTCAGGTTTGTAAATAAATGAAATTGCTGTGTGGGTTTGTAAATCCATCCGGTATTCACACTCACATTTTTAAATTTCAGGAAAGGTGATTGCAATACATTGTTCGAATAATAATAGCTATGCAAATATTTCTCGTCGTACCTCGCGCCCAGTTCTAATTCATATTTATGTTTCACATAACGTTCAATGGCAAAAGCACCCCATGTGTTGTTTTCAAAATTTGGGATCAAATACCTTCCCAAATAAACATTGGTTTGATTCATATAACTTGCTCCATAGGTTCCTCTGAATGAATTAATGTTATCATGTTCCCATGCTAAATCAATTGTTTTAGAAGTGATACGATAATCTAAGTCAGCTTTCGTAGTATCGTACGAAGTGGAGTTTTTTGGAATATGTTTATCAAATTCTTTTCGGATATTATATTGATAAGCAGCCGTAACATATAAGCGCGAACGTAAACCCGTATGAATATGCATTTTTGTTTTCACCAATTCATGTGCAATGTTTTGTTTTGGCCTGCCTATGTAATAAGAAAACGCAGCTAAACTATCCTGTGGCTTAGCACTTGCAAATGCTGAAGTAAGATCGGTAAGATTTCCAATGTGCGCGCCACTAAATACTCCTATGGTAGAATGAAACTGAGAGTAGAAAAATTCAACTCCCAATTTTTTTCGGTGATATCCTAAAGCGTAAGAGAAGTTTTTTTCCAACATACCCGTGTTCTTCAAATAGTATTCAGGTGTTTTCATATTCCCACCCTGTTTCATTGTTCCCTGAACTCTCCAGGCAAAACCTCTTATTTTTTCAAAAGACCCCTGCATTATTCCAGACACTACTCCTGCCCTGCCATTCGTAAATCCAATTGCGTTGAACTCCCCTGTAATTGCAGCTGTATCAGGTAAGGTTTCCGGCTCTAACAAAATAGCACCTGCAATTGCATCACTTCCATATCTTACACTTGCTGCCCCTTTTACAACACTAATATTCTTCGCCATAAAAGGGTCGATCTCGGGAGCGTGTTCATTTCCCCATTGTTGTCCTTCCTGCCTGATGCCATTGTTCAATATCAAAATACGGTAGCCTTGCATACCATGGATCATAGGCTTGGAAATGGTAGCACCTGTATTTAATGTTGTTACTCCCGAACTACTTTTTAGGGCATCAGCTAAGGTCTTTCCTTTTGCTTTGTCGATCTCTTCTTGTTTGATATTATCAATAGTTTGGGTCGGCTTGTAATCAACCCGCTCCACAATTTCCACATCAGCTAATTCGTGCAAACTATGAGGTAGTTTAAAATTAACGAGTGTGTTTTTTGTTACGCTTACTTTTATTGAGGTATCGGCGCAACCAAGGTGAATGATGCGCAGGGTATAATCACCGGCACATAATTTTTCTATCTTAAATTCGCCTTTATCATTAGAATTGGTACTGAAATTAATTTCCTTTACCGAAACTATAGTAAACTCAAGCGGTTCTCCATCATCCTTATCGGTTATTTTCCCGAGTAAAGTAAAATTACATTCCTGGGCAAAGCCATTTGCCAGCAATAAAAAGAAAAGAAATGTTTGTATTGTTTTTCGCATCCTGATTGGTGCGAAGCATTTATTTATGGAACCGGATCGTGGCCATGTGGCCCCCAAGGGTGACATTTGGCAAACCTTTTTAAACCCAACCATCCTCCTTTTAATGCCCCGTATTTTTGCAATGCTTCAATGGTATATTGCGAACACGTTGGCTGAAATCTGCACGAAGCCGGTAAATGAGGTGATATAGCTTTTTGGTAAAAACGTACCAGTAGTATAAATAAAAACTTCACTTATTAATTTTGTTTAATACTAATTGAATTGAACCGTGGTATTAAACAGCGGGCGGGCCACGAAGGGTAATCGTGTCTGCATTTTTTCTGTCAGGAAATCTTTCCTGATAATTATCAGAAACAGTTTCTCCCGTTCTGCGGAAAGGGGAGCAATTAAGAATAAATTTAAAAATGGTAAAATATACAGGCGTTTCAAATTTTTCGAGTCCGCAATTTTGAGTGTTGTTGTCGGAAGCAAAATTATCTTCCCCCGTAAGATTTTGTTCAATAACGTGTGTATGTCCCATCAGTTTATGCAAATACACTTTCGGAAGTGCTGTAAACAACACAACGGCTAGCATCACAAAACTTATTATTACACGTACCTTCTTAGACATAACTGAAACAAATGTATAAAATAATTCCTTAAAGCAAAGTTATTAAACAATTTTTGCATCTACCGCAGCAAAAAGGGTCTTTTTGATTGGCACAATGGAAGGTGCCAAATGTTTTTTCAAAGGCTTTACTAATTCCTTACATTTGCATAACAATTGAGCCATGACAGCAAGTATTTCAGAAATCCACCAATTATTTATAGCAGCCGGGCAAAAGATTTGTACCGATACCCGTAAACTTGAAAAGGGAGCAATTTTCTTTGCATTAAAAGGCCCTAACTTTAACGCAAATGAATTAGCTGAAAAAGCTATTGAGCAGGGTTGCAGTTATGCTATTATTGATGATGCTGCTTTCTCTTCAGTCGCAAAGACCATTATAGTGAAAGATGTTTTAGAAACATTGCAGGCATTAGCCAACTTCCATAGAAAAACATTTTCCATTCCATTTTTAGGAATCACCGGAAGCAACGGAAAAACTACCAGTAAAGAATTGATAAATGCAGTGCTATCGAAAAAATTCAGAACACTTGCTACCGAAGGCAATCTCAACAATCATATTGGAGTTCCATTAACCCTACTAAAAGTAACTAAAGAACATGAGTTTGCCATTATTGAAATGGGGGCCAATCACCAGGGCGAAATTGATATGCTATGCCGAATTGCTGAGCCTGATTTTGGTGTGATCACTAATATCGGAAAAGCTCATTTGGAAGGTTTTGGCGGAATGGAAGGTGTTAAAAAAGGGAAAAGCGAATTGTATAAATACATTGCAGAAAAGAAGGGTAAAATATTTTTACACGGTGATGATGAAATATTATCAGAATTAAGCTCAGCAAATGATAAAGTAACATACGGTACAAACAAATTGTATGATGTGGTTGGTAAGATCAACACTTCTTCCGAACAGGTTGAGTTTGCATGGAAAACCAAAGAGAAAGCAGGTGATTTAGCAAAATGTACTTTCATTAAAACAAACATTATTGGGGTTTATAATTATCATAATTTGTTATGTGCTGCCTGTATAGGAAATTATTTTGGAGTGAATGAAGTTGATATTAATAATGCATTGGCAAATTATCAGCCAACCAACAATCGTTCGCAATTACAATTAACAGCCAACAATAAATTAATATTGGATTATTACAATGCTAACCCTACAAGTATGCGGGCCGCTATTGAAAATTTTGCCAACATAGATGCAAAAAACAAAATGCTGATTTTGGGAGATATGTTGGAATTAGGTGCAGATGCTGCAAAAGAGCACACACAAATTGTAGAGCTGCTGCATGAAAAAAAATTAGATTCGTATTATTTAGTAGGGCCTATTTTCAGCAGTGTTACCAACACTAAAACTTTTAAAAATTCGGAAGAGGCTGCCGGCTTTTTAGGTAAAGAACAGTTAAAAGAAAGAATCATCCTGATAAAAGGATCAAGGGGTATTAAACTGGAATTAGTTTTGCCGGTTTTATGAGATAAAAGAGAATACCCGAAGATTGAAATTGATAATCGACCTTTCGACTACAATCAGGATCCAAAGACAAATAATTAAAATGTGGTTAGAATTCTAAAATTTAAGCTTTTCATTCCGATAGATTTCTATCTGGATTCATTTATCAATTAAACATTTTAGTTGAGTTTAATTGAATAATAAAGCCCTTATTATATTGGCTAAAACCAAAAATCTTTACGACCTTTGCGACCAATAAAAATTACATGTCTCAGGAGCCAGTAACACCTTACCATTCTAAAACCGAAAGTAAAAAGCAACAGGTTGCAACTATGTTCAACAACATTGCTAATAGTTACGACAGGCTCAATCAGGTAATGTCGGTTGGAATCCACCATAAATGGCGAAGAAAAGCGGTGAAAGAATTCATCAACAGCAAACCGGAGCAGGTATTGGACATAGCTACAGGTACAGGAGACTTTGCTATTGAAGCTTTAAAAGCCAATCCTAAAAAAGTAACAGGTGTAGATATTTCTGAAGGCATGTTAAAGTTTGGAAAAGAAAAGATCATTAAAGCAGGGCTTCAGGATAAAATTGAGCTTGACTTGGGCGATGCAGAAAATCTAAAATTTGCAGACAATACCTTTGATGTGATAACTGTTGGTTTCGGTGTTCGTAATTTCGAAAACCTCGAATTAGGTTTAAGCAATATGCTTCGTGTATTAAAACCTGGTGGAAAAGTGGTGGTACTTGAGTTTTCCAAACCCCGTGGCTTTTTTAAATACATGTATAACATTTATTTCAAAGGCATTTTACCACTTATTGGCAAGCTGTTTTCTAAAGACAATGCTGCCTACACGTATCTTCCCGAATCTGTTCAGGCTTTCCCTGATTTCGAGAATTTTACTGCCATTTTAGACAAAGTTGGATATAAAAACACCAAATACAAGTCTTTGACCTTTGGTGTAGCATGCATTTACACTGCTACAAAATAATTTCGTATTTTTAGCGTTCTAATTTCCTTTGAACTGTAAGTGTTATTTCGTCTACATACCCATTTTATGCGCGTTGCAATCATAGCATTTATATTATTGATTAGTTCCGGTGCTTATGCACAGTTTGGCAGAGGCGATCAAGGCGGTAACTTACCCCGTTTCTACAAACAACACATTCATTTCGGATTCAGCATTGGAGTAAATCGTACTGATTTCAGAGTTCATACGGTTCCAAATTCGGAACTTTATACCAATCATTACGATTCTATTGTTTACCCGGATGATACATTGAGCTTAAAATCCATTTCTACAAAACCGGAAACAGGTTTTAACCTTGGTATCATTTGCGATGTACGTTTGCAGGAATATATTCGCTTGCGTTTTTTACCCAATATTGCTTTTGGTTCCCGTCAGTTGATCTATACTTTTTCCAAACCTTATCATAATGACACCACTTTCACTACCACAAAAAAAATAGAATCCACCTTTATTAATTTTCCTATCGATTTAAAAATTCAATCTAAACGTATTGGCAACTTTGGCGCCTATGTTGTGGGTGGTGGAAATTATAGTATTGATCTTGCATCACAAAAAAAACAAAAAGCGGATGACCTTGTGGTGCGTTTAAAATCAAACGATATTTATTATCAGGCAGGTGGCGGTGTTGATTTCTATCTCCCTTATTTCAAGCTTTCATTAGAAGGAAAAGTAATGGTAGGTGTAAAAAACATTCTGATACAAGATGATAAGTACTACACCAAACCAATCGACAAATTAAACTCACATATATTTTTATTTTCCATAACATTTGAAGGATAATACCCTTCCTGAATTATGATAAAAGAACTTACCCTGGTTGCAGAGCCTAATGTGGCTTTCACCGAAGATCTGCTTAAAGAATTTGTTGCACAGGAATTAGCTCTAAGCTCAAAAGATTCTTTCTCTATTAAACTGCTCAAACGTTCTATTGATGCGCGTAACAGAAGAATAAAGATTAATGTAAAAGTGCAGGCTTTTATTAATGAGCCTATGAAACCAACTGAGCTTGGGGTTCAGTATTTAAACGTAGAAAGTAAACCCCTTATTCATATTATCGGTGCCGGTCCTGCAGGATTATTTGCAGCATTACGTTGCATTGAGCTTGGATTTAAACCTGTTATTTTTGAAAGAGGAAAAGATGTGAAAGCAAGAAGAAGAGATCTTGCTGCCATTAATAAAGATCACATTGTAAATCCTGAATCCAATTATTGTTTTGGAGAAGGTGGAGCCGGAACCTATAGTGATGGTAAGCTTTATACACGTTCAGGAAAAAGGGGTAACATTGATAAAGTATTAAAAACATTTGTGTATCACGGAGCAAAAGAAGAAATCCTCGTAGATGCACATCCACATATCGGCACAAATAAACTTCCTGATATTATCACTGCAATACGAGAAACCATTATCAAACAAGGTGGTGAAGTGCATTTTAATACCAGGTTGATAGATATTGAATCGAAAGGCAACGAGTTGAAAGCTATCACAGTTTCAAATGATAAAGGTGAAACAAAAACAATTGAAGTTGCTAAACTCATACTTGCAACCGGGCATTCAGCTCGCGACATCTTTGAGTTACTTCATGCAAAAAACATTACCATAGAAGCAAAAGCATTTGCAATGGGTGTGAGAGCAGAACATCCACAGGAAATAATTGATACCGTTCAATACCATTGCGGAACGCACGATGAATTAATTGCAAAAAGGGAATATCTCCCGGCTGCATCTTACAGTTTAGTTCATCAGGTTGGAGACAGAGGTGTGTATTCGTTTTGCATGTGCCCCGGCGGAATTATAGCTCCATGTGCAACCGGCCCTGAACAGGTGGTTACAAATGGATGGAGCCCGTCCAAAAGAAATAATCCTTATGCCAATTCTGGGATTGTTACCGAAATAAAATTAACCGACCTGAAAGAAGATCCGATCAAAAATCCTTTGGCTGCATTAAACTTTCAGAAAGAACTGGAGCATACAGCATGGTTAAGTGGAGGAAAAACTCAAACTGCCCCGGCACAACGTTTAATGGATTTTTTGAATCAGCGAATCAGTAATGATCTTCCTGATTGTTCTTATCAACCGGGGATTAAATCTATGCCAATGGAAATTGTTTTGGGACCACTAATTGCCAAAGCTTTGAAACAAGGGTTTAAAGGTTTTGGAGAGAAAATGAGACCTTATTTAACAAATGAAGCCGTTATTGTTGGAGTAGAATCCAGAACCTCTACACCGGTAAGAATTCCCAGAAACATTGATACTTTAGAGCACACACAACTTAAAGGTCTTTACCCGTGCGGAGAAGGAGCCGGTTATGCGGGTGGAATCGTTTCTGCCGCTATAGATGGAGAACGTTGTGCTGAAATGGCAATTGCTGCTTTCCCGAAAATTTAAAATAAAAGCGAACCTTTTTCCGATTCCTTCGTAGGAATTATGTACTTGTGTAAACATGTTGCATATTAAATTCTAAGGTCATGAAAAAAATTATCTCCCTTCTTATACTTGTACCGATTTTACTTTCCTCCTTTATTATTGATGATAAAACCTGTTTGGAAGTGAAAGGTTTTCTTTTAGACGCAAAAGATAAAAAACTGGATAAAGTCAACGTCTCTTTAATGGAAAACGGTAAAGAGATAAAAAATATGGAAGCTAAAATTCCTTTTAAATTAGAATTGCCCCGTGACCATTATTATAGTTTGGTTGTTACCAAAGAAGGATATTTGCCCGCAGTTATTATGGTTGATACCAATGTGCCAAAAACTCATGATGAATGTGGTTTTCATTTTGAATTTCATTACAATATGGTTCCTGAAAACAACACTTATAACAAAGAGTTTATTGACTTTCCTGCGGCCCTGGTAAAGTATACAAAATCCGGAGATGAGTTTGTTATCAGCGAGAAGTACAATACCCACATTAAGGGTTTGATTGGCGCGAATAAGTAATATACTTAATCAATAGTTGCAATAACCTTTAGCTCAATAGCAATTGGTGTTGGCAAGCAATTAATTTCTATTGTTGTTCTGCAAGGAGGGTTTTCTTTAAAGTATTCAGCCCACAGTTTATTGTATTTAGGGAAATCATCTTTCATGTTGGTTAAAAAAACCTGTACATCTACTATCTTGTCCCAGCTACTTCCTGAATCTTCTAAAATATATTTGATGTTACGAAACACGCTGTGACATTGCGCTTCTATATCGTACGAAGTAATATTTCCCTTTTCATCCAACTCTACTCCCGGAATTTTTTTTGTACCACGCTCACGCGGGCCAACCCCCGAAAGAAATAATAAATTCCCTACTCTCCTTGCATGAGGGTACAAGCCAACAGGCTCAGGTGCTTTTGATGATTCTATTGAATTATTGTCCATATATTGAAATTCTAAATTTTACTACCCAAATTTTAAAACTACTACAAAATACTATGCTTTATAATTCCAATGCCAATTATTTTTCAAAAATTCGTCTTGGCTCTTGCGTCTATTAGTCTTATGCTTATATTACTTCCCGAATTTTTGTTTTAAGGCCGCCAATGCAGAGCCCATATCGTTAGCGTCGTATTTTATTTCTTCCTTTTTAGGTGCAGAACTTCCTTTAATGGGAACTGAATCCGGGTCACTCTTCATTGATAAAGCAATTCTGTTTCTTTTCAGATCCAACTCTGTTACCGTAACAGTTACCTGCTGCGCAACCTTTACCACTTTATTAGGGTCATCCACAAATGTATCTGATAATTGAGAAATATGTACCAATCCATCCTGATGAACTCCAACATCTACAAAGGCCCCAAAATTAGTGACGTTGGTTACAATTCCAGGCAGTTTCATTCCTATCCTCAGGTCTTCCGGTTTTTCAATTCCATCTGCAAAAGCAAAAGCTTCGAAACTTTTACGCGGATCACGCCCCGGTTTCTCCAACTCCTTCATAATGTCTTGAAGTGTAGGCAACCCAACAGTATCTGTTACATAGTTCACTAATTTGATCCCTTTACGCAATTCTTTATTTTGCATTAACTCTTCAATTCCACAACCTGCATCTGTAGCCATTTTCTCTACTACGTGATAACTCTCGGGGTGGACAGAACTTTTATCTAGTGGATGAACTCCATCGCGAATACGTAAGAAACCAGCTGCCTGCTCAAATACTTTTTCTCCCATACGCCCAACCTTCATCAATTCTTTTCTTGATTTGAAAGGCCCGTTCTCATTTCTGTATTCAACAATGTTTTGTGCTAATGCAGGTCCAAGACCTGAAACGTAAGTCAACAATTGTTTACTTGCAGTATTTAATTCAACACCTACTGCATTTACACAACTACTCACAACTTCATCCAATTTATTTTTCAAAAGTGTTTGATCTACATCGTGCTGGTACTGCCCTACTCCAATTGATTTCGCATCTATCTTCACCAACTCGGCCAATGGATCAGCCAAACGGCGGCCAATACTAACAGAGCCTCTTACTGTAAGATCGTAATCAGGGAACTCTTCACGGGCAACATCCGATGCAGAATACACCGACGCACCGCTTTCGTTTACCATAATCACATGAATTTCTTTTGGCAATACATCTATTTTACGAACAAATGCTTCGGTTTCTCTACCTGCTGTTCCGTTACCGATTGCAATGGCTTCAATATCATGTTTAGCACACATTGCCATGATAACATGTTGTGCATCTACTACTTTTCTTTGAGGTTCGTGCGGGTAAATTACTGCATCTTCCAATAACTTACCTTGCTTGTTTAAAGCAACAACTTTACATCCTGTTCTGAATCCCGGATCAATCGCCAATATCGCTTTTTGTCCGAGAGGTGCTGCCAATAACAATTCTCTTATGTTATCCGCGAATACCTGAATTGCTTTTGTATCGGCCAGCTCTTTATGCATCATTCTAGTTTCCGCTTCAATAGAAGGTTGTAGCAAACGATGATAAGAATCTTCAATAGCTTCTATTACTTGTTTAGAACATTCGTTATTTGAAGTGACAAATTGTTTATTCAATAAACGGATAGCATCTTCATCTTCCGGTTTAATATCCAAAATCAAAAAATCTTCCTTCTCTCCTCTGCGCATAGCAAGCATACGGTGCGACGGGCATTGAGCAATAGGTTCTTCCCATTCAAAATAATCTTTGAATTTTTCTCCTTCTTCCTCTTTACCTTTTATTACACGACTTTTTATGATGGCAGTGCGTTTAAATAAATTACGCATCTGTTCGCGCGCTTCAGCCTGCTCACTTACCATCTCCGCAATAATATCACGTGCTCCCTGGAAAGCTTCTTTCGGATTCTTCACTTCTTTCTCTTCACTTACAAAAGCCATTACCTCAGTATCAAGATCAATATTCTTTTGTTCGAATATCATCAAAGCAAGTGGCTCCAACCCTTTCTCACGGGCAATGGTTGCTTTTGTTCTGCGTTTTGGTTTATATGGCAAATACAGATCTTCGAGTTTACTAATTGTATCTGCCTCTTCTATCTTTTCTTTTAACTCTTCGGTTAATTTCCCTTGTCCTTCAATACTTTTTAAGATTGCAGCTCTACGTGATTCTAATTGACGTAAACGTTCTATCTCATCACGGATCTGCATTACCTGTACCTCATCTAAACTTCCGGTAACTTCTTTTCTGTACCGGGAAATAAAAGGAATAGTTGCTCCTTCATCTAACAATCCAACAGTTGCTGTAACCTGCTTTGAATCTATATTCAGCCTATCAGCTATTTTAAAAAATAATCTTACATCGCTCATAAAGCAAATATAAAGTTTGTCTGAAAGCTTTGCTATATCAAGTTTTCAACAGAAAGTTGATAAATATAATGGCACGCTAATGACGCTGATTAGTATGATTTTAGCTGATTTTTCATTTGTTAAGGCGTCCGGAAATAAAAATAAAATCAACTAATAAAGCTTAAAATTGGGAATTAATCTTTCTTCAACTTTTTTAACTCTTCTTCTGTAAAATGTTTGGTTGATTTTTCTTGTGAGAATTTTTGAGTATTGTAGTCGCCCGATTTATTTTTTGGAATAGATAAGCTGTCCCAGGAAGTTTTCTTCAGCATTTTAGCTATATAAACCATTTGGCCAATATGATATGGATAATGTGCTAACTGGCGATTGATCGCTTCCATAACGGTGTGCCCTTCGTTGCGGATATAAATCATTTTTGAAAGATCTTCTTCTGTCAGCGAATCAAGTGTTTTGAATAAACAATCCCAGCCTTCGTTCCACCACTTCATAACTTCTGTCTTATTCAGTTGGTTGTTGAGCGTAGTCGAAACATCGAATTCCTCATCACGTTTTCTCCATGGTTTTTCCCCATCAGTAGTTAAAAAATCCGTCCAGCGAGAAAGCATGTTGCCCCACAAGTGTTTTACTATAATAGCAATGCTGTTTGAATCTTCGTTAGGAACCGTAAATAATTGTTCGGGTTCCAGTTGATCTATCGCTTTTTCGCCTAATGCTTTGTAATAATTGAATTGGCGTATGGCACTTGTAAGGTATGATTGATTCGTTTCCATATCGAAAGTATTGATATACAAATATACTACTCTGCATAAATATCATCTAACACTTTTAGCCGCAGATTACACAGATTTAAAGATAGGATTAATTAATCATTTTAAATCCGACACAATTTCACAAAATTCATCTGCGTAATCCGCGTGAATCCGCGGCTAAAAATCCTCGTCCTCTTCTTCTTTCTTTTTCTTTGCCTCTAACTTTTTATTCCCGTTATCAATAATAAATTTTTGATCTGATTTCTTTTGATCGTTGGTCTTAACTAAGGTTGTGTCTTTTTTAAAGAAACCGAATTCTTCTTTCAAAATACTCTTCAGGTTTTGTTTCTCTGCTTTGATATCTTCTTTTACCTTCTCCTTCATTGCTTTGCGATCGTATTTAATCACAGGATCACTTATATTGCCCGTCATTAATAAGAAAACACAGCGTTTATTTTCAGGATCATTTTCTACAAAACTCAATTCATCATCCAATTGTTTGCTCTTTCCCGGTTTTTTTGCAAGAACTTCGCTCAACAATAACTTGATATGGTAATCGATCATATTATCAAATGTATGTGTTCCATAAAATTCGAGATTTAATGCGGAATTTTGGATCGAGGTTTTAGAAATGGTGATCACCCTGTTCTTAACTTCTAAATGACTTTGAAGGGTACTGAACCTTATTTTTTGTAAGTCTTTTAACTCAACATACTTTGCCAAACTTTCCAGCGGTTTGTAATCCACTAACTCTCCCCTTTCTACAGTAAGATCAGAAATTACATTTACACTATTCATATCGCAATTCCATTTTCTGTCCCAAAGCGTAGAAAAATCAAATGATATATTTCCTTCTCCTTTTAGGTGTTTGTCTGTAATTTCATTCTGACTGAAATTATTCATTTCATACATCATTCGGGTAATATCAATTCCTATAAGTTTGGTTGTTCCCTTTAATTTTATCTTTTCTTGTGTGGCGTCTAAAATGCCCGAGAGTGCTACATCACCTCCCATGCTTTCGAAGGAAAGGTTTTCGCTAAAAAACTGCTTGTTCTTCATGGTAATTTTTCCTGCGAGATCCTTTGCTGTAAATTTCCCAAGTGTAGTTTTGGCAACGTTCAAATTTAATTGCATGGAAATATCTTCAGGCAAAGAAAACTCTGAAGAGCCGGAAGAAGATGTGTTCTCATCCGAAGCCATCAATTCGTCCAGAGAAATATTGACAGAACTACTATTTGCAATGATTCCCAAAGACTCTTTCTTTTTCAGGACCCATGGGATAAAGTTTACAAGCTCTCCAGAGATAGTTGCGTCACTTGCTCCTAATTTCACTTGCAAACTATCAGCTACAACATCTCTTCCTCTTAATGTAAACGAGCCGGATGGAATACTTACTTCTTTCTTGTCATTTTTGAACTGCAAAACCACATCCTCAAATTTAGCTGTTCCTTTTGCATAATTAGCAGTGCTGGTAAAGTCTTTCTTCAGTTCATCCAGTTTGCCTTTTATCTCCGCTTCCATGTTTACTTTACCCAAAAGTTTTGAGATCGTGTCAATAGGATAAAACGAAATAACATCAGCTAAATCAGCATTTGTTTTAAAATTCATATTCAAATATGGATCCGAGAAATTAATCATACTGTAATTCCCTTCGATCTTATTACTTTTTAATGAGGCATTGATTCCTTTTAACTCTAAACTTTCTTCACCGTTCATATTCTTATAACTACCGGTAAAGTTCACCTGTTCGAGTGTTACATTATTAGGCTTGTAGGTGATCTTTGCATTCTTCACCCCAAAGTCAGCGGTTATTTCCGGCGTTTCATCTGCATTCAGAATTCCTTTTAAAATTCCATCGGCATAAAATTCTCCTTCACTTTCATAATCTTTTATTTTTCCCTGTGCACTCTCCGGCAATAAAGACATAGCAGTTTTAATATCCAGATTCTTTCCTTTAAATGATACATCAGCAAAGAACAAGGAGTCAATGGTCCAGAATTTTCCCTGAGTCTTTAAAAGAACTTCATTAATCTTTACCTCAGCAGTTTTTATGATGTATTGTTTTTTTCCAACATCCACATTAAATGCGTAAGTGAGTTTTTTATTGTTTAGGTAGTTTCGATCTTTAAAGATCAAAGTTTCCGCATTCAAAACTCCTTCGCTTTCTAAAAGGTAGCTGCTCTCGTTAAACTTTCCGGAGAAAACAGCTTCATCCAGAACAAAAATCAGTTTGGTTTTATTCTGCCGGTTTTTATAAGATACTTTAATATTATTCAGCGTGATCTTTTCAAGGGCAAACTTAACCGCTGTTTCCGAAGTACTTACTGTATCTTCCTTCCAGATGATGTAATTTTCATTTCCTTTTTTATCTACTTTTAATCTCAGATCCAGATCGCTTAAATCAATTTTTTGAATATCGTATTTTTTATTGAAAAGGTCCATCAAATTAAATTGCAATGCTATAAGGCCAGCAGTAAACAAAGTATCCCGCTTTTCCTTTTTACTCACCTCATAACACATTGCATCTTTAAAATCTACAGAAGCCTTTGGAAATGTTCGGATCACCGTAAGGTCTATATTTTGAGGATCGATCTTTATTTCAGCATTGAGATGTTTGTTTAATTCGGCTACCATCGCATCTTTCACATCATCTTCGTAAATAAAAACCAAAGCAATAGCAGTTACAACCAAAACAACAAGAGATACACAAATCCACAAAATCGTTTTCAGTAAAAAACGGAAGATGTTGATCCCGGTAGCTGTTGGGATTTTCTTTTCTATTGGTATATCGGGTGCATCCATCCTTACAAAGTTGATGAATATATGAACGGTTTCGGAGAAGGTTTAGTGCGTGATTTAAACAAACAGACTTTAATAACTATGTTAACATTTGCCAAAAGCAAGCCAAGGCTAAACTACTTTTGTATACAAATGGAAAATTTCGATTATTTCAGCTGGATCATATTACCGCTCCTTATTTTTATTTCCCGTTTAGGAGATGTAACTTTAGCTACACTCCGGCACATCTTTGTTTCAAAAGGTTTCAGAAAAATTGTTCCCTTCTTAGGTTTTGTAGAAGTATTAATCTGGCTAATTGCTATGCGGCAGGTATTCAGCAACCTCAACAATGTAGCCTGTTTTCTGGCATGGGCAAGTGGTTTTGCGATGGGAACTTATTGCGGAATGTTGATAGAAGAAAAGCTGGCTTTAGGAACACAGATCATTCGTATAATAACTGATAAGGATCCAAGTGAGATGATACAATCATTTAAGAAACTGCAGCAAGGAATTACAGTTGTTGACGGCGAAGGAGCGCAAGGACCGGTTAAACTCATTTTTACCATTGTAAACAGAAGTAATAAAAAACAAATTCTGGAAATTATCCATGATCACAGTCCGAATGCGTTTTATAGTATAGAAGATGTGAAGAGCACCAGTCACGGTGTGTTTAGTGATAAAGAACAATCATCTATTTTAAGAAGATTACTTTTGGATAAGATAAAGTGATTCAATTAAACCATATAAGGCATTTAAGAACATTTAAGAGTGCTATTCTTTTATGAACTTATAAGCCTTATATGGTTTCAGTAAGTTGGAAGCCCATTTTCATTTTTTTCCTAAATTCCCGAAAGCGTAACTTACCATATTAGCTCCCATTTTCAAAGCTCTCTGACGGGCTTCTTCCGAATCTTTATGTATCTCAGGATTTTCCCAGCCATCTCCCAAATCGCATTCGAAGTCATAAAAACAAACCAAACGACCTTTGTAAATAATACCAAATCCTTGTGGTGGTTTATTATCGTGCTCATGCACTTTTGGCAATCCTTTAGGAAAATCATATTTCTGATGATAGATGGGATGATCAAAAGGCAACTCTACAAATTCTGATTCCGGAAAAATTTTTTTCATTTCTGTACGAATAAATTTATCCATTCCATAGTTATCCGATATGTGTAAAAAACCGCCTGCTATCATATACTTTCTAAGGTTCTGTGCTTCTTCATAATTAAAAACCACATTCCCATGCCCTGTCATATGAATAAATGGATAATTAAAAATATCAGTACTGCCCGCTTCAACAATTCCCTGTTCAGGGTTGATGTTCATTTTAAGATTATCGTTACAGAATTTAATAAGATTTGGTAAGGAAGTTTCCAAATTAGCATACCAATCTCCACCTCCGCTGTATTTTAAAACTGCAAACTGATACGTAGGTAATACCTTTTTAAATGAGAATGCGCTTATGAGAACACATAAAACACTGAGAAAAATAAAACCTGATTTTTTTAAGCTCATTTTTTGAGAATATAATCTTTTACATTTTCAGGTTTTACAGGAAAATCAAAAACCAAAATATCCTCTTTCACTTCTTTAAATCCGTCACAGGAAATAACTACTGAGTATTTTCCCGGAACTAAAGCCATAATATAATTTCCTGTTATTGGATTGGGTTTAAAATAGTATTCCTGATTTGTTTTTTTATCCGTTACTGTGATATTAACATTTAGGCAAACTTTATTAAGCGTGTCAGCATTGGCAACAGCGCCTCTGTAAATAGTATATTTAGGTTCTGCATCTTCAAATTTAATCCGGTAAATATCAAGATCACCTACTCCACCGGGGCGATAAGCACTGTAGTACCCTGCACTGTTATCCTTAAGCATACAAATTTGTTCTTCATCATCAGGTGTATTAATTGGGTAACCTAAATTCTGTGGTTTACCCCAGGTTTGGTTTTCTTCATCCCATACAGCTTTAAACAAATCAAATCCACCAATACTGCTATGCCCTTCTGAGGAGAAGAAGAGTGTTTTCCCATCAGGAGCGAGATAAGGAAAATCTTCTTTATACTTTGTATTGATATTGGGTCCTAAATTAGTAGGTAAACCCCATTGTCCGTTTGGTATTTTTTTTGAAGTATATATATCCGATTCACCAATTGAGTTTTCATCGTGCCGGCTAAAATAAAGTATAGGCCCCTCTTCTGTTTCAAAAATTGTTCCTGCAAATTCCTTAGCATTGGTGACACTTTCGCTCAATAATTCCAATTTGGTGTATGCATTCATTCTCTTGTGTGTTGCATACAAGTTCTCTACTTTGTCAGCGTCTATATGATCGATGTATATAATTAATTCGCTTCCATCAGGTCTTAATCCAACAATCTCTTCATCGAGAACAGTGTTTATTGGAGCGCCCAAATTTTTAGCCTTTTCCCAATGCCCGTCTCCGGCTTTGCAGTAAAAAATATCTGAAGAATAATATCCATCTGTTTCAACGCTTGTCGCATGTCCGCCTTTACGTCGGGATGTATAGAAAAGAGTTTGTTCATCGGCAGTGATAAATGGAAAGTAATCAGGAAATTCTGAATTCACTTCGGGACCCAAATTGGTGAAGGTAATGTTTACCGGAAATTTCACCAGCTCTATTGCGTTGTTACACATCTCAATATGGTGATCAACCTTTTCAACCTCTTTTTTATCCTTTATTACCAGTGTTTTATATTTTGCATAATTCTTTATTGCGTCATCATATTTCCCTGCGAGGTGGTACGCTCTTCCTAAAAAAAACCAGGTATCAATATGACATTTAGGATCTTTAGATGCTGTTTCAAAATACTTAACAGATTCTGCTTTATTCAGATGTGTGCGTAAATAACAAATTCCTAATCTGTAATTATACTCCATATTCTTTGGCTCTTTAGCAATCAAACTTTTATAGATTGGCATAGCCATAAGATAGTTGTAATGCTTAAAATGTTCCTTGGCTTCTTCCGGATCACCCACAACTTTTTTCTGTGGCTGAGAAAAGGCTGCCACAGACATAAAAAACAAACATAGTATGGAAAAAAAGGCTTTCATCAACGGTCGTGTTCTGAGGCACAATGTATAAATTTCATGCCAAATTATCAAGAAACAAGCCTATTGTTTTTTCGATAAGCGATGCAAGGTTTCTTTTTCACTCTTACTTAGGCTATCGTAGCCCGATTTATGGATTTTTTCAAGCAATTCATCCAGGCTTTTTTGTTCTTCTTTACGACCCTGATTGTACTCGTAATCACTTACACGGGTATTATGAACTACTTTTAGTTTTGACCTCTTTTTCCCTAAACCGATAAACCATGCTCCTATATCATTACGGTTCTTAAGCTGTAAACCGTATATCATTCCAAACAAGCCTCCTCCTATATGCGAGATTTTTCCGCCTGTATTGTAGGAAAGGTCTATCACGGAAGAAAGAATAAATACAGCAGTTACCACCCATTTTAATTTCACCTCACCAAACAAAAACAGATGTACAGGCATATTAGGTGCATAAAATCCTATAGCTGCACCAATGGCCATAACGGATGCAGAGGCTCCAATAAGTTTTCCTCCTATTCCGGGAATTATCATTGCCGAAATGAAGAATAATAGAGCTCCACAAATTCCACCAAACAGGTAAACAAAGAATAGGCGCTGGCCTCCGATTACAGAAACAAAGATCTGGCTCATAAAAAAGAGCATGAGCATGTTATAAAAAATATGTGCAAGCTCTGTATGTGTGAACATATAAGTAAGAACGCCCCATAGATGAGTTAAAAACTCCATTGGATCTGAATATGTGGCAGTGTAATCGGCAAGGGATATAGTTTTTCCGGAGAGGTGGTAGGTAAGATTAAACACTAAAAATACCACCACATTTACAATGATGAGCTTGGTCATTACACCACTTGCTTTAAAGCTATTTGATATTTGATCGAGAAATGACATTTGCTAAAATTAATAAAAATGAGTTCTATCCTTTTTCCAAAGCATGATCATTATAAAGCCAAATAACATGCCACCCAAATGAGCAAAGTGAGCTACGTTATCTTGTGGATTATTAGAAATTGCCGAATAAATTTCAATTATACCATAAAGAATCACAAAATACTTCGCTTTAATCGGAATGAAGAAATATATGTTCAGGTATGTGTTAGGGAACATCATTCCAAATGCCAACAACAATCCAAACAATGATCCCGAAGCGCCAACTATAACATTAGCATTCAGGTAATCCGCTTTAAACTGATCTAAATAATTATGGGCCAGTAATAAAGCTCCTGAAGGGTCTGCGGGCAACAATGAATTATATTTGTCCGCAAAAGAATTGAATGCGCTTGATGTTTCGTAAGACAAACTACCACGAAATTGAATACTATTAACAAATGTTTCGAAGCTACCGATTGTCATTCCATTATGCACTTCTGATATGGAATTCATAAGAGGAGTGATCTCAAAGTAATAAACCACGTATTGAGTGAGTGCTGCTCCCATTCCTGTTATCAGATAAAATATTAGAAATCGTTTTGAGCCCCAAACGTTCTCTAACACCGAGCCGAAAGTCCAAACAGCAAACATATTGAAGAAAATATGCATGAAATTACCATGCATAAAAATGTAGGTTATAAATTGATAAGGTTTGAAATAGTCCGCAGAATAATAATGCAAACCAAGATAGTTCTCCAGTCTAAAATTCATTTTATACTCAAGAATAACCTGCGCAAGAAACAATATCCCACTGATAATTAAAATATTTTTAACTACCGGTGGCAATATTTGAAAACTCCTTGGTCTAAATTCCTGCTGACTCATCTACCTCTTTTTAAAAAGTTTATCTATATCCGAAATGCTGATCAAGGAAACAATTGCTTTACCTGAAGGAGAAAACGAATAATTTTCCAGAGAAAATAAATGCTCTACCAACAACAGCATTTCATTTGCACTCAAATCTTTCCCATACTGAATGCAGGTTTTCTTTGCAATCGAACGGCAAAGGTTTTCCCGAACTTCCAACTTCACATCAATATTATTCAATTTGTAATTTTCCAAGATTCCTTCTATCATTTCAATACTATTTTGCCCGGTAAGATCGGCGGGAACACCATGCACTACAATGCTGGTCTTTCCGAAATTCTCAATTTCAAAACCTAAATATTTTAATTCTTCTTTTAGTTCCTGGATCAAATTAAAATCGATTGGGCTCAGATCAACCGTTTGCGGAAACAAGTCCTGCTGCGAATAAATAGCGTTACTTCCAAATGCTTTCAGGTAATGTTCGTACAATACACTTTCGTGCGCCCGATGCTGATCAACCAGCATCAATCCTTCCGATGTTTCGGTAACAATGTATTTGTTATGAAGCTGAAAGAGCTTTCCAATCTTTACTTCGTTCTTGTTTTGCTCAAACAATTGCTCTTGTTCCTGCTCTGTTTCAAAAATATGTTCAATTGGATTAGTATGTGTTTGATAGAGTTCTTGCCAGTTTTCTTTATTATTTTTATAAAGTGAACTCTCGTAATTTTTAGTTGAACCTCCACTGCTATTACTCTTGAAAGGATTGTAGTCTGGATTGTAAGAAATCTGCGGAGCTTTTATTTCCTCTTTTGGTTTAGAATAATCTATTTCAAAAGATTGTTCCGTATCAAAATCCAAACTTGGTGCAAGGTTTGCTTTTCCAAGGGCGCGTTTTACTGCAGTCTTAAGAATCACAAACAATGTTTTTTCGTCCTCAAATTTTATTTCTGTTTTTGTAGGGTGAATATTTATATCAATGGTATTTGGCGGAAGGTCAATAAAAATAAAGTATGCAGGGAATTCATCTCCGTTGATCAGATCAGTATATGCATCTGAAACCGCATAATTCAAATACGGACTTTTAATAAAACGGTTATTTACAAAAAAATACTGTTCACCTCTTTTTTTCTTGGCTGCCGATGGTTTCCCAACATAACCTTTTATAGAAAATCCGGGAGTAACTTCATTTACTGCAACCAAATTCCCTTTAATAGAAGAGCTGAATAAACTCTCAATCCTAACGATCAATTGCGATGCCTGCAGATGATACATTTCATGATTGTTGTTGAACAGGCTGAAAGAAACTTCCGGATGGGCCAAAGCAACACGCTCAAATTCATCAACTATGTGTTTCAATTCAATATTATCATTTTTCAAAAAATTTCTTCGTGCCGGAATATTAAAGAAAATATTTTTCACCGAAAAAGATGTGCCAACTGCACAACTGCATGGTTCTTGTTTCACAATTTTATTCCCTTCGTTTTCAATGAGTATTCCTACGGAAGAATCAACAGTTCTGGTTTTCAGTTCTACCTGTGCAACCGCAGATATAGCAGCCAATGCTTCACCTCTGAAACCTTTGGTCAGGATATTAAAAAGATCTTCGGCCGTTTTTAATTTGGAAGTAGCATGCCGTTCGAAACACATGCGTGCATCCGTTTCGCTCATCCCTTTCCCGTTATCAATTACCTGAACCAGTGTTTTACCACCATCCTTTACAATAAGTTTAATTGAACTTGCACCGGCATCAACCGAATTCTCCAACAATTCTTTCACAATAGAAGCTGGACGTTGCACAACTTCCCCTGCCGCTATTTGATTGGCAACATTTTCGGGCAATAATGATATAATATCAGGCATAATTGAGCCTACGAATGTACAAAATAAAGCAAGGAAAAGAAAGCCGGAAATCGCTAAAAAGTATTAAGAATTGCTACATTCTATAGCCGAAATGCTCGCAAATTTCACTGAAATTGCATTATCAAATGCATCAATCTATGAACGAAGACTTTTTACACTATGTTTGGAAGTTCGGTCTTTTTGACAAAACCGGCCTTAAAACGACTTCCGGAGAACCTCTTAGTATTACTAAACCGGGAGAGCACAACTATGATAGCGGGCCTGATTTTTTCAACTCCAAAATTCAGTTAAATGATACACTTTGGTTTGGAAACGTAGAGATCCATATCAATTCTTCTGACTGGAACAAACACCTTCATCAAAATGATAAAGCTTACAATAATGTTGTTTTACATGTGGTTCTTAATCATGACAAAGAAATTAAAAACGAAATAGGTGAAATACTCCCCGTGCTTGAATTAAAATTCAGAATTCTTCCTAATGTTCAGCGAAATTATGAATTACTCGAGAGTTCTAAGAAAGCAATTGCGTGTACCAATATGTTGGATGGTGTAAAAGAACACACTTCATCAGCATGGCTGCAACGTATGGCAATTGAGCGTTTGGAAGAAAAAATGGAGGCGATCAAATCCATTTTTATTAACAACAATAAAGACTGGCAAGAAACATTTTATCAGCTATTGGCCAGGAATTTTGGTTTTCAAATAAACGGTGATGCTTTTTATTTGCTTGCCAAACATCTGCCTTTGCAAATTATATACAAACACCGAAGCAGCCTCTTTCAGTTGGAGAGTTTGTTGTTTGGGCAATCGGGTTTACTGGAAGACCAACTCGAAGAACCCTATGCACAAAAACTTCAAAACGAATACGAGTTTTTACGCAAAAAATACTCACTGATTCCGCTCAAAAAAGAAAACTGGAAATACCTGCGGATGCGTCCGGTAAATTTTCCCACCATTCGAATTGCCCAATTTGCCGCACTTTTACATACTTCCTCACATTTATTCTCCAAAATAGTGGAAAGTAATTCTATCACAGAAACCAAACGATTATTTACTGCCGAACCGTCGGAGTTTTGGAATACACATTACTCTTTTACCTCCTTATCAAAGTCTTCTACAAAAGCAATTGGTGATTCAACAGCTTCTAATATTCTAATTAATACCGTTGCCCCTTTATTGTTTTTTTACGGAAAGGAAAAAGAAGATGACAGATACACTGAACGAACGGTTGAATTACTTTTTTCAATAGAGCCGGAAGATAACAAGATCACGCGGGAATACTCGGATTCAGGGCTCATGCCCAAAAATGCAGGTGAATCTCAGGGAATGATAAATCTCCATAAAAATTATTGTAAAAAATTTGCTTGCCTGAATTGTACAATTGGTAACAGTATCTTAAGACAAGAATCCTATACAATTGTAGATAATTGAAAAAAAATCTTATTTTTGTATGTAAATCGTCAAATTTATGATGCGAGCCTTTTATCTTACTGCCCTTGTACTAACGGTAATATTTATTGTTATTTCTTTCGTCTATATTGAGAAGGTTCACTCAGCAAGAATGGATGCAATTTATAACAGTTTGAGTTATGATTCGTATGATTCTTACGGCTCATCTTCTTATTACGATTCAGACAGAGATAATGAAATGACGCAAGAAATGGGCTTTATTTCTTTGTTTTTCTTTTTTGTTTACCTCGCAGTTGAAATTTTGACATTTGTAAAATTAAAGACGAAAACCATGAAGGTTCTTACTATTATTGGGATCTCGTTCACCGGCATCATGCTTGCATGGGACGCATTAATGATTAGCAGTCCGGGAGGAGTTTCCTTTGACGAAGTTGGTCCGATTTGGGTTTTATTTGGAATTATTCAGTTGGCATTTTGTATCGTAGGAGTTATTCACGCATTCAGAAAAAAAGCATAAATGATAAACAAGGTAATTGTATGGTTTGAGCAGCAAGCTTTCGGGGTTTGCGAATGGTGGGGAAAAAGTCTCGGCATCAAAACTACTCATATCCGTATGTATTTTATTTATCTATCTTTCTTTACAATCGGGTCCCCTGTAATTGTGTACTTCATTATGGCATTTATCCTTGAACACAAAGAGTTCTTTAAGCCACGTAAATTCAGAAGAAGAAGCGTTTGGGATCTTTGATTTTCTGCCACAGGTTCCACAGATTTTCACTGATTTATAAATTTCTATTTTACTTCATTTAAGTATTATTACAAAAATAATCCACGCAATCCGTGTAATCTGCGGCGACTTTTATCTACCTTTATCCCCTAAATGAAAACCTTTAACATACCCGAATTTTATAGAAGTCCACTTATCTCTTCTATCAAACAAATTCGTAAAGTAAATGATCCTCGTAAAAAAGATTTTTCTCCAACTTATATAGATTTTGGTCCAGTTGCTTTTTATATTGCACGTCATTTTGGATTTTGTTATGGTGTAGAAAACGCAATCGAGATTTCTTTCAGGGCAATTGATGAAAACCCGGGGAAGAACATCTACTTATTGAGTCAGATGATCCACAATCCTGAAGTGAACAAGGATCTAGAAGAAGCGGGGGTAAAATTTTTACAGGATACTTATGGAAACCAATTGATTCCTTTTAATGCATTAACTGCAAACGATGTGGTTCTTATTCCCGCTTTCGGCACAACACTGGAAATAGAAAAAATGCTGGAAGAAAAAAACATTGAGATCCAAAAATACAATACTACCTGTCCCTTTGTTGAACGTGTATGGAAACGTGCTGAGCAAATAGGAACTGAAGATTATACGATTATCATTCACGGAAAAAATAACCACGAAGAAACGCGCGCTACTTTTTCACACAGCAAATATTACAGTAAAGCTATTGTAGTAAAAGATCTTGAGGAATCAAAAAAACTGGCTGCTTATATTTCAGGAACAAAAAACGTTTCAGAATTCTATAAAGAATTTGAAGGTAAATTTTCTGAAGGATTTGATCCGGCAAAAGATCTTTCTAAAATCGGAGTAATCAATCAAACTACCATGCTTGCCACAGAAACCCAGGAGATCGCAGATTACTTTAAAAAGATAATAACTGAAAAATACGGAGAAGCAGAATTAAAAAAACATTTTGCCGATACGCGCGATACTTTATGTTACGCTACTAATGAAAATCAGGATGCCACTTACGGTTTACTGGAATCAAACGCTGATATGGCAATCGTAGTTGGCGGTTACAATAGCTCCAATACTTCTCATTTAGTAGAACTACTCGAAAGAAAATTCAAAACTTATTTTATTTCTTCCGAAAAAGAAATTACGGATAAGAACGAAATTCATCATTTCGATTATCCGAATCACAAACACCTTGTTTCACAAAATTATTTTCCGGATCGGGAAAAAATAAACATTATACTTACCAGCGGTGCTTCCTGCCCCGATGCTGTTGTAGAAAAAGTAATGAATAAGATAGTTTCTTTTTTTCCTGATGCAAAAACAAAAGAAGAAGTACTCACTCAACTGAACTAAACCATGCAATTAAATCTCACCAAACCTATCGCGTTCATTGATCTTGAAACTACCGGAATAAATGTTGCTTCCGATCGAATAGTAGAAATCTCCATTTTAAAAATTCATCCGGGCGGAAAAGAAGAAGTAAAAACCTTGCGTGTAAATCCGGAAATGCCAATTCCAGCTGAATCTTCAGCTATACATCAC
The DNA here is from genome assembly GCA_030684395.1 of Bacteroidota bacterium. Classification (GTDB taxonomy): domain Bacteria; phylum Bacteroidota; class Bacteroidia; order B-17B0; family Aurantibacillaceae; genus JADJDM01. The sequence continues at coordinate 367,327 of JAUXTT010000011.1, forward strand.
ATTTTTGATGGAGATGTGAAAGATTGCCAAACCTTTAAACAATTAGCCACTCAACTTTCTTCTTTTATTGACGGTTGTGATCTGGCAGGGTACAACTCCAATAAATTTGATATTCCGTTATTGGCCGAAGAATTTTTACGTGCGGATGTTGATTTTGATCTGCGAAACAGAAGACTGGTGGATGTACAAAACATCTTCCACATCATGGAGCAACGTACTTTAAGTGCTGCTTACAAATTTTATTGCAACAAAGAAATTGAAAACGCTCACAGTGCAGAAGCGGATATAAAAGCCACTTATGAAGTATTTTTAGCACAACTCGAAAAATACAAAGAAGTTGAAATAGCGGATGAAAAAGGAAACAAATACATTCCGGTTACCAACAATATAGAGGCACTCAGTAAACTAACTGCAAGAGGAAGAAATGCTGACTTAGCAGGTAGAATACAATTCAATGTAAAAGGTGAAGAGGTTTTTGCTTTCGGAAAACACAAGGATAAATCAGTGGAAGAAATTTTCGAAAAAGAACCTTCGTATTATAAGTGGATGATGGATAATGAATTTCCGCTTTATACAAAAAAGATCATTACTCAGATCAGGTTACGAATGAAGACAAGTAAGGGATAGAACGCAGATGACACTGATTTGTTAAGATTAACGCTGATTCTTTAGATTTATAAGAATCATGCAATTTATCTGCTACGAAGAAAATTAGAATTCATAATAAATCTGCTTAATCTGTGTCGTCTGCGTTCCATCTTTTCACAAATTCTTCGAAACTCAACTTGGTTCCTTTTCCTAATTCATACACATAAGCCTTCACTAACTGCGCCCAGTCTCTGTGGCTGTGCCTTTTATCAAACACTCCATAGCTAAAAGGTTTCCCGAATTTTACATGAATGGTTTTGTTCCTTTGTTTTACCATTTCATCAGCAAGAAAAAACATTTCAATATTTCCTTTTATTCTTAAACGCTTGCGCCATAATGCAATGTTGTAAAACAATTTTGAATTTCTTCCGTCAATATAAACAGGCACTATCATCCGTTCGTGTTTAATTGCTTGAGTGATGAAACTCTTCTTCCACTCCAAATCTTTTATTTCTCCCTTTTGTTTTCTAGAAACCATCCCTGCAGGAAAAACCAATACTGCTTGTTCCGAAGAATAAATTGCATCAATAACCTTTAATGCATCCCCAGCGGTTTTTCCCACTTTATTTACACCCACAAATAGACTTCTAAAGTTCACCAGTTTCAATAAAATATCATTCACCAAAAACCGTACATCCTTCCTTATATTACTCACAGCATTTATTAACGCCAAACCATCCAATCCACCAAGCGGGTGATTGCTGGCAATGATGAGTCCTCCCTCCTTTGGTATATTTTCCAATCCTTCCCAACTAATCTTGGCTCCCAAATACTTTATGGCCGAATCATTAAAATCATGTTCGTAGTCATTTTTGTAAAGCTCAATTCCGGCATTAACAAAATCCTGGTGTAACTTTTTCTTTATCCAATTGAGAACAAATTGGGGCAAAAACTTATATAAACGAGGATTTTTCTCCCGAATAACACCCTCAACATCAATAAATTTCTTCGTTTTTGACTCTTCCATGCAAAATTTCTTTGTTCAAAACGTGTTAATAGCTTCACCCTTCAAAACTCGCTTTCCATCTATTGAAAATCAACACAAAGCAATAATTATAAGCATTCCCACACTACAAAGCACTAAAAAATAATTGAATAAAAAAACAGGGCCAAAAACTGAGTTTTCAACAAAGTGGTAAAAAATGGGTCAAAGTGGTAAATAGTGGTAAAATTTATCTATTTTTGACCTTGTCTTTCGAAAGATAATTTTATGGCAAGCCTGATTGGTGAATTTGATTGTAAGGTTGACGCAAAGGGGCGTTTTATGTTCCCTGTCAATTTGAAAAAGCAACTTGAAGATGCTTTCGAGAAGGGATTTGTCATAAACCGAAACCTGCACCAGAAGTGTTTAGTTCTTTATCCGGTTGCAGAGTGGGAGAAATTGAATAAGAAGTTGAGCAAACTCAATCGCCTTATAAAAGCGAATGATGTATTTGTAAGAAAATTTGCCGGTGGTGCCACAAGTTGTGATGCCGATAATGCCGGAAGGATCTTACTTCCAAAAGCATTGAATGATTATGCGGATATTAAATCTGACATAAAGATTTTAGGAAGTAATAATGTGATTGAAATTTGGGATAAGAAAATGTATGAAGAATTCTTAAACCAGGATATTAATATAGAGAAGTTGGCTGAAGATGTGTTAGGCAGTTTGAATTTTAATGATGACAACGAATGACCTATCACAACCCCGTTCTTTTAAAAGAGTGTATTGAAGGGCTGAATATTAAGGCAGACGGAATTTATGTTGATGTAACATTTGGAGGAGGCGGGCATTCGAGAAAAATTCTTGAACACTTAGGCGAAAAAGGAAAACTTATAGCTTTTGATCAGGATAAAGAAGCTCAGTTGAATGTTCCCGATGACAAACGCGTAATTTTTGTCAATCAGAATTTTATGTATCTGCAAAACTTTTTGCGTATGCACGGAATAACGAAAGTTGACGGAATCCTCGCTGACCTTGGAGTTTCATCGCATCAGTTCGATACCGGAGAAAGAGGTTTCTCTATTCGATACGAAGGTGCATTAGACATGCGAATGAACCAACAAGCAGAATTAACAGCTGCAAAAGTGGTAAATGAGTACGAAGGTTATGTGTTGTCAAAGATCTTTCGCTTGTATGGTGAGATCGAGAATTTCAGAAAACTCTCTGACTTGATAGTAAGTGCAAGAGCCCTGGGGCCAATTGAAACAACACTTCAGTTAAAAGAGTTGATCACAACCATTGCACCGAAACATGCAGAGCATAAGTATTTTGCAAGAGTGTTTCAGGCTTTGAGAATAGAAGTGAACAAAGAATTAGAAGTGTTGGAAGAGTTTTTAAAACAAACATTAACTGTTTTAAATCCGGGCGGAAGATTGGTAGTGATCAGTTATCACTCATTGGAAGACAGATTAGTAAAGAATTATATAAAAACCGGGAATATAGAAGGAAAAATTGAAAAAGATTTTTTCGGAAAGATTACCAAACACTTTGAGCAGGTAAATAAAAAACTCATAGTGCCTGACGAAAAAGAAATTGAAGAGAACAACCGAGCAAGAAGCGCTAAACTGCGGATTGCCGAGAAGATATAAGATTTATGAATGGCGATTTTTAAACATCAGAAATCGTACATTATAAATCAAAGATTAAATGGCGAATAAGTTTAAGGAAATACAAGTTGAAGAGGAAGAAGTTATAGAGCAGGTTGAAAAACCGAAAGCTCAGGCAAAACCTACCTCGCCGAAAAAGAAAAGTGGAGTTGTAAAATCCTTGAATAGCGTGTTTAGCGGAACATTCCTTAGTAATGATTTTGTTTTAAAACGCATACCATTTGTTTTGTTTCTCTCGGTAGTAGCGGTGTTCTACATCTCCTACAATTATTGGGCTGACGACAAACTTAGACAACAGTCGAAGATAACTTCGCAATTGAAAGAATTGCGCAGCGAATATATTGCAAGCAAATCGGACTTAATGTTCGTTAGTAAACAGAGTGAAGTGGCTAAAGCTGTAGAAAGCATGGGACTAAAGGAGCCGGTGGTTCCTCCAATGAAGATAGTAGTACAACAAGACTCTGTTAATCAAAAGTAATTATCAGACATAGCATACGCTGTATGTAAATGTCAAGTTGAAAGCGAAAGCTGACAGCAATGGAAAAAGTGTCCGTTGTTGCCGGAGAGGGAATGAACTGTTTAAAAAAGAAATAAAAAAATTGGACCACAAAAAAGACATACTTTGGAGAACCTATTTGGTTTACATCTTTATGTTGGTGTTTGCTATTGCGATCGTTTATCGCATTGTAAACGTTCAATTTATTGAAGGAGATAAGTGGCGCGAAAAAGCAAAACAACTTACCATGGTGTATGTTGATATAGAAGCTGCACGCGGAAACATTTTTGATGCAAACGGAAACCTATTGGCTACTTCCCTGCCCTATTACGAAGTTGGAATGGATGTAAACGCACCTTCAATTGTTTCGGATACATTTAAAAAATATGCATCTCCTTTAGCTGAAGAGTTGGCAAATCTATTTAAAGATAAAACTGCAAAAGAATACAAACGTATGTTGCAGAAAGCAAGAAACAAAAATGACAGGTACATTGTGTTGCATCGTAATGTTTCCTATCGCGATTTGCAAACCATGAAAAAATTTCCGATTCTCAAAAAAGGGAGGCGTGGCGGACTCGTGACATTACAAACCAATAAGCGGGAACGGCCTTTCAAAATGCTGGCAGCGCGAACCATTGGTTATACACAAAACAAACTGAAAGTAGGCATCGAAGGTGCCTACGATTCTACATTAAAAGGAGTTAGCGGAAAACGTTTGATGCAAAAAATCGCCGCTGATGTTTGGAGGCCAATTAATGATGAAAACGAAATTGAGCCGAAAGACGGTAATGACATTTACACAACCATCGACATCAATATTCAGGATGTTGCAGAAAATGCATTGATGAAAGCACTCATCAAAAACAATGCAAGTCATGGTTGCGCAGTATTAATGGAAGTAAAAACCGGAGAGATAAAAGCTGTTGCTAATCTTACACGTACTGATTCAGGAATGTACAGCGAGCGTTTCAATTATGCGATGGGATATTCTTCTGAGCCGGGTTCAACATTTAAACTAGCTTCTTTACTAACCGCATTGGATGATGGTTATATAGATCTGAATGATGAATTTACAGTAGGAAATGGTACTTGTCAATATTACGACAGAACAATGAAAGACTCTCACGAACCTGAGACTCCTAAATTAACGGTACAAAGAATATTCGAAACATCTTCTAATGTTGGAACAAGTCAGATCATTACAAAGTACTATTCTAAAGATCCAAAAAAGTTTGTTGACAAATTAAAATCCTTCAACCTCGACAAACCATTAGGATTAGGAATCGCAGGGGAAGGAAAACCGAAAATTAAAAAAGTAGGATCGGATGAATGGTACGGAACAACTCTGCCCTGGATGTCTATTGGTTATGAATCTTCTATCACACCACTACAAACATTAACGCTTTATAATGCGGTTGCAAATAATGGAACTATGGTTAAACCAAGGTTCATTAAGGAGATTCAACGCAATGGGAAAACCATTCGAAAATTTGAACCGGAGATCATCAATGAACAAATAGTTAAGCCGAGTACTATTAAAATGGCAAAAAAATTATTAGAAGGTGTTGTAGAAAATGGTTCAGGTAAAGGATTAAACATTACAGCTTTTAAAGTTGCAGGAAAAACCGGAACTGCCCAGATAGCGGTTGGAGGAAAAAGTTATGGAACTTATGGAAATCGCTCTTATCAAGCTTCTTTTGTTGGATACTTCCCTGCTGATAAACCCCTTTACACTTGCATTGTGATTATTTATAATCCATCTGCAGGAAACTATTATGGTGGTTTGGTTGCAGGACCTGTGTTCAAAGAGATAGCTGAGAAAGTATATTCAAATAGTTTAGACTTCCAGCAGGAGATCAACAGCAAAAAAATGTTGCTGACCAAAAATCCTGAAATGATAAAAACAAAAAGGGAAGATGCGGTAACTGTTCTTTCCGAATTGAATATTGCTCACAAAATAGTAAACAATGAAGCTGTATGGGTTGGAAAAACAGCCGACTCTACCGGATTAAAATTAGGTGCCATAAATATTGAAGGCTCACTAAAAAAAGGGTTGGTCCCTAATTTATACGGCATGTCGGCAAAAGATGCCATGTACATTTTAGAGAACAACGGGATCAATGTGAAATTACAAGGAATTGGGAGTGTGAAAAAACAATCAATCGAAGCGGGAACAAAATTTTACAAAGGTTCACTTATAACATTAATACTGGGTTGATTTTTATATGACTTATCCATACCCAAAAATAAAAAAAACGTATAGGATATACCATATGGCAACCAGTAAAAACAATGTCTGCATATGAAATTACTTAAAGACATATTATACAAAGCAGGACTTGAAGAAGTTCAGGGAACAACTAACCTTGCTGTTTCCGGAATTGTATTTGACTCACGTAAAGTAAAAAAAGACTCATTATTTGTTGCAACGCGCGGAAACAATGTAGATGGTCACGCGTATATCAACACCGCTATTGAAGCAGGTGCTAATGCAATTGTGTGCGAAGAATATCCAGATCAAACATTTGAACACATCACTTATGTAAAAGTAAAAGACACTTCATTTGCATTAGGAATAATTGCTTCTAACTTCTTCGATAATCCTTCAGAAAAATTAAAACTGGTTGGTGTAACAGGAACAAATGGCAAAACCACAACCGTTACTCTATTATTTAATCTGTTCAAACAATTAGGTTATACAGTTGGTTTATTATCAACAGTAAAAAACCAAATTCAGAACGAAGTTATTCCTGCAACTCACACCACACCTGATGCTGTAGCTTTAAACGAGTTACTCCTTAAGATGGTTGAGAGAGGTTGCCAGTATGCTTTTATGGAAGTAAGCTCGCATGCAGTTGTTCAACACAGAATTACAGGTATTACTTTTTCAGGTGGAGTATTCACCAACATCACTCACGATCATTTAGATTACCACAAAACATTTGATGAATACATCAAAGCAAAAAAAGGATTCTTTGATAAACTAAGTGACGAAGCTTTTGCATTAACAAATAAAGATGATGCAAATGGAATGGTGATGTTGCAAAATACATCTGCAAAAAAAGTTTCTTACGCATTAAAAAGTGTTGCCGATCACAAATGCAGGATCATTGAAAGTCATTTGAACGGTTTGCTACTAAACATTGACGGGCATGAGCTTTGGGTAAAACTAATCGGGAATTTCAATGCTTACAATGTATTAGCAGTTTACAGTACGGCTATCTTATTAAAACAGGATAAAATAAATGTACTCACAGCACTAAGTACTTTAAATGCTGTTGAAGGACGATTCCAGCAAATAAAATCCACTTCGGGTATTATTGGAATTGTTGATTACGCTCACACTCCTGATGCATTAAAAAATGTATTGGAAACAATTAAAAGTTTACGTACCGGAAACGAACAGGTAATTACCCTTGTTGGTTGCGGTGGCGACAGAGATACAACTAAACGTCCGATCATGGCAAAGATCGCATGTGAGTTAAGCACTAAAGTGATCCTTACTTCTGACAATCCAAGAAGTGAAGACCCGGAAGAAATCCTGAATCAAATGCAAAAAGGAGTTGATCCGGTTGAAATGAAAAAAACTTTGCGTATCAGCGACAGAAAAGAAGCAATAAGAACAGCATGCACATTCGCAAAACCGGGAGATATTATTTTGATCGCAGGGAAAGGACACGAAAATTACCAGGAGATAAAGGGTGTTAAACATCCTTTCGATGATTTTGAAATTTTAAAAGAAACAATTAAAGAACAAAGTTTATAATGTTTTACTATCTATTTACATGGCTTGATAAGCAATTCGATTTTCCGGGAGCAGGGGTGTTTCAATACATCTCTTTCCGTGCGGCAATGGCAGTGATCGTTTCATTGATCATTTCTTTGCTATTCGGGAAACGAATCATCAATTACATTCGCAAAAAACAAATTGGCGAAACTGTTCGCGAATTAGGCTTAGAAGGACAAACAAAAAAAGCAGGTACTCCAACAATGGGTGGCTTAATCATCCTCGCTGCTATCATTATCCCAACTTTACTATTCGCTAAACTGAATAATGTTTACATCATCTTAATGTTAGTATCAACTGTATGGCTCGGTGCAATTGGTTTTTTGGATGATTACATTAAAGTATTCAAAAAAAACAAAGACGGATTAAAAGGGAAATTTAAGGTGATCGGACAAGTTGGTATTGGCTTAATCGTAGGTACTACACTTTATTTTCATCCTGATGTAACAACGAAAGAAAGAGTTTATACAAGTGGTTCACAAGCTAACTCATTTGATCCGGCAATAAATAAGAACGTAGAATACAAAGCACCAAAATATGCGAAAGAAGAAACAAAAACTTTAAAAACAACCATTCCTTTTGTAAAAAACAATGAGTTCGATTACAATGTTATTGTGAAATGGATTTGTGAAGACTGTGGCAAATGGGGCTGGTTGGTTTTTATTCCGATGGTTATTCTGATTGTTACCGCGGTTTCCAACGGTGCAAATATAACCGATGGAATTGACGGGCTCGCAACCGGCACTTCAGCTATTATTGGAACAACACTGGGTATTTTGGCTTACGTTTCGGGTAATGCTGTATTTGCCGATTATCTGAACATAATGTACATACCTCATTCGGGTGAACTCGTGATTTTTATTGCAGCATTTGTGGGAGCGTGCATCGGGTTTTTATGGTACAACTCTTTCCCTGCACAGGTATTTATGGGTGATACGGGAAGTTTGGCATTGGGCGGAATCATTGCGGTATTTGCCATTGCAATCAGAAAAGAATTATTGATTCCTATTCTTTGTGGAATTTTCTTAATAGAGAATGTTTCTGTTATTATGCAGGTATACTATTTCAAATATCAGAAAAAGAAAAGAGGATTAGAATATGCACAATCGCACCGTTTATTTAAAATGGCGCCTTTGCATCATCATTACCAAAAAGTTGGTTTCCATGAATCGAAAATCGTATCTCGTTTCTGGATCATCGGAATTATGCTGGCAGTACTAACTATTGTAACGTTGAAATTAAGATAAAAGGTGAATAAACGAATTGTAATACTTGGAAGTGGAGAAAGTGGCGTGGGTGCAGCTGTATTGGCTCAAGCCAAAGGCTTCGACGTGTTCGTTTCCGACAAGGGTGCAATTAAAGAAAAGTACAAAAAGCAATTAAACGAATACAACATTCCCTTCGAAGAATTACAACACACCGAAGAGAAAATTTTAAATGCTGACGAGATTATTAAAAGTCCGGGCATCCCTGACAAAGTTGAGCTGATAAAAAAACTAAGAGCAAAAAATATTCCAGTGATCTCCGAAATAGAATTTGCAGGAAGATATACAAGCGCGAAAAAAATATGCATTACAGGTAGCAACGGAAAAACAACCACTACCCTCTTAACACATCACATCCTAAGCAAAGCAGGTTATAATGTAGGATTAGGGGGAAATGTAGGGAAAAGTTTCGCGATGCAGGTAGCAAAGGAAAATTACGATTACTATGTATTGGAGCTGAGTAGTTTTCAACTGGACGACATGTTTGATTTTAAAGCAGATGTTGCCGTTCTTTTAAACATTACTCCTGATCATTTAGACAGGTATGATTACAAGTTTGAAAACTACGTGGATTCAAAATTTCGTGTAGTGCAGAATCAAACAACAGAAGATGCCTTTATTTATTGCACTGATGATGTGGTGATTACAGAGCACATGGAGAAACATCCGGTTGGAGGAAAATTGTATCCCTTCTCCATCAAAAAACAATTGGATGGAGAAGCGGCTTACCTGAATGAAAAAAATGAATTAATAATAAATATAAACCAAACCCAAATAAATATGACCATCGAACAATTAGCACTTCAAGGTAAACATAACGTTTACAATGCAATGGCAGCAGGAATCGCTTCACGTATTGTTGAAGTACGTAAAGACGCTGTTCGCGAAAGCTTAACTGATTTCGTTAATGCAGAACATCGTTTAGAGTTTGTTGCTACTATTAACGGCATCGAATTCATTAACGATTCAAAAGCAACCAACGTGAACTCTGCGTGGTATGCATTGGAAACAATGGACAAACCTGTAGTTTGGATCGCAGGTGGTACAGACAAAGGAAATGATTACACACAATTATTAGACCTTGTGAAAGGTAAAGTAAAAGCGATCGTTTGCTTAGGTTTAGACAACCAAAAACTAATTGAAACATTTGGTTCATTAGTTGAAACAATCGTTGAAGCAAAAACAGCAAAAGAAGCCGTTGCTCTTTCTTACCAAATTGGTAAAAAAGGTGATGCAGTTTTATTGTCTCCTGCTTGTGCAAGTTTCGACTTGTTCGAAAACTACGAAGATCGCGGGATGCAATTTAAAGGAGCTGTAAGAGCACTTTAATTATAAGAAACGAAAAAGGTTTTGCTTTTATTAAAGGCGTTAACATAAAAGTGAAACCTGAAACGTTGCTAATAAAAGAATAGAATAAACAAATCAATAAAACAGTATTCTGTATAACGGAATACAAAGGAGAACATGACTAAATTATTTGGATATCTAAAAGGCGACAAAGTAATATGGATGGTAGTGCTCCTACTATCTATTATTTCTATATTGGTCGTTTATAGCTCCAGTAATGCTTTGGCTCAAAAATTCAAAGGTGGGAATACAGAAGCTTATTTAATTAAGCACGCTTTATTCATTTTGTTTGGATTTTTCATCATGTATTTTGTGCATAAGATAAATTACAAATATCTTTCGCGCATCTCTCAAATTGCTTTTATTATTTCTATTCCGCTTTTACTATTTACACTTGTAAAAGGTGTTAGTGCCGGTGGCGCAAGCAGATGGTTAGAGATTCCGGGTATTGGTTTAACCTTCCAAACCTCTGACTTCGCCAAAATTGCACTGATCATTTATGTAGCAAGAACTTTAACAGTAAAACAAGATCAGCTAACTGATTTCAAAGTGATCATCAAATCTTTGTTGATTCCGATCTCTCTTGTTTGTATTTTAATTTTACCTGCCAACTTTTCTACGGCAGCATTAATATTCGTAACCTGTTTATTGATCTTGTTTGTAGGAAGAGTCCCCTTAAAATTTATCGGAATCATAGTAGGTGTATGTATGGTTGTAGCAGGTCTTTTCTTTGCCTGGATCTGGGTAGCACCTGAAACAATTCCAGGTGGCAGGGGCACAACATGGAAATCGCGTATAGAAAGTTTTTCAAGCGGCGATCCACAAAGTAATTATCAATCGGAACAGGCAAAGATCGCTATTGCTAGCGGAGGTCCTGTTGGTGTTGGTCCGGGAAACAGTACTTCAAGAAATTTTCTTCCTCAGGCAGCTTCCGATTTTATTTACGCAATTATTATTGAAGAGTATGGTTCTTTAATGGGAGTTGGACTCTTGTTCTTATATCTCATTTTATTCTTCCGATCAATAAGGATCCTGAGAAGTTCGGATAAAACGTTTGGTGGACTACTTGCCGTAGGGCTTAGTTTTAGTTTAGTGTTTCAGGCATTGATTAACATGGCAGTTGCTGTGAATCTCTTTCCTGTAACAGGTCAGCCTTTACCGATGATCAGTATGGGAGGAACATCTATTTGGATCACCTGCATTACAATTGGAATTATTTTAAGTATAAGTAAAGAAGCAGAGAACAATCAGGCAGAAAAAGAAGAAATAGCAGAATTAGTATAAAGAAGTGAACAACAAACTAAAAATAATATTAAGCGGGGGCGGAACAGGTGGGCACATCTTTCCGGCGGTTGCTATTGCCAATGAAGTAAAGAATTTAGTTCCTGATGCAGATATATTGTTTGTAGGTGCTTTAGGAAAAATGGAAATGGAAAAAGTTCCTGCCTCAGGTTATAAAATCATTGGAATTCCAATTGCAGGCTTACAACGTAGATTTGCTTTAGCTAATTTCAAATTGCCTTTCCTTATTATTATGAGCTTACTGAAGACAAGAAAAATAATTAAGGAGTTTCAACCCAATGTAGTTGTGGGAACAGGAGGCTTTGCTTCCGGGCCTCTATTAAAAGCTGCTTGCGGAAAAGGAATTCCTGCTTTGATTCAGGAACAAAACTCTTACGCAGGAATTACGAATAAAATTCTCTCCAAAAAAGTAAACAAGATTTGTGTTGCTTACGAAGGAATGGAAAAATTTTTTCCGAAAGAAAAGATCATCATGACGGGCAACCCTGTTCGTCAGGATATAAAAGACATTAAACAAAAACGTAACGAAGCTCTATCATTCTTTAAATTGGATCCTAACAAAAAAACCATTTTAGTGATTGGAGGAAGTTTAGGTGCACGTGTTATCAACGAAGCAATGGGTGCAGGTTTACAGAAACTCGCTGAAAACAATATTCAAGTAATCTGGCAAACAGGAAAAGGATATTTTGAAACAGCTAAACAACAAACCACTCCTTTTGCAGACAAAAACATTTTCGCATTCGACTTTATTTCAAAAATGGACTTGGCTTATGCAAGTGCTGACATAGTGATCTCACGTGCAGGGGCAAGTTCTGTTTCCGAATTGTGCAATATAGGAATGCCTTGCATTTTAGTTCCTTCTCCTAATGTAGCAGAAGATCACCAAACAAAGAACGCCATGGCATTGGTAAATAAAAATGCCGCATTATTGGTAAAAGATGCGGAAGCTTCCGTTGACCTTATAAACAAAGCTATCGGATTATTAAAGGATACAAACAAACAGGAAGAATTAAGCAAGAGCATCTCAACAATGGCTTTTCACAATTCGGCCAACGTTATAGCAAAAGAAGTTTTAAAACTGGCAGGATATAATAATTAATGAAGGCATTCAACTATAAAATAGTTTATTTTTTAGGAATAGGTGGTATTGGCATGAGTGCACTTGCAAGGTATTTTAACCACTATAAACTTCTTGTGTCCGGTTACGATAAAACGGAAACGGTTCTTACAAAAGAATTAGTAAAAGAAGGAATTGATATTCATTACGATGAAAATATCACTTCGTTAAAACTACTCCTAAGGAATTATACAAAAGAAGAAGTTTTAATCGTATACACTCCTGCTGTTCCAAAAGATCATGCAGAATTAGTTTACCTGCAACAGGAAAGGTATGAGATCCAAAAACGTTCGCAGGTTTTAGGCACAATTACCAAACAGTTCAAAACCATAGCTATTGCAGGAACACATGGCAAGACAACAACATCTTCTCTTGTAGCACATATTTTAAAATCAGCAGGACTAAATTGTTTTGCATTCTTAGGAGGCATCACAACAAACTATAATACCAATTTATTATTAGGTGATGCAAATGATTCAAACGCGCTCATTGTAGTGGAGGCTGATGAGTATGACCGTTCATTTCTTACACTGCATCCCGACATTGCAGTTATCACAAGTGCCGATGCAGATCACCTCGATATTTATGGCGATGAATCTTTCGTTCATGAGAGTTATACCTTGTTCGCGAACCAGGTAAAAGAGAATGGAGTTTTGATTGTTAACAAAAATGTTGATAATGTATTGAGGCTCACCCGAAACAGGCTTTGCTACGGAGTATCTTTAGAAGCGGATTATCATGCAGAAAATGTGCGTGTTGAGAATGCAACTTTTTTTTACGACGTAGAGGCTGGAGATGAAGCTATGAAAGACCTTCAGCTTGGCATACCCGGAAGACACAATGTAGAAAATTCTGTTGCAGCGATAGCAATCGCAAAACAACTCAACATAGAAACAAGTAAGATAGTAGAAGCATTACGTTCTTTCAAAGGTGTGAAAAGGAGATTTGATTACAGAGTAAAAACAAATTCAGTTGTTTATGTTGATGACTACGCTCATCATCCGGAAGAACTGAAAGCAACCATTAGCGCTGCCAAAAGTTTATATCCTGATAAAAAGATCACCGGAATATTTCAACCGCATTTGTTTTCACGAACAAGAGATTTCGCAAATGAGTTTGCAGCAAGTCTGGATATGTTAGATGAAATTATTTTGCTTGAAATATATCCTGCTAGAGAAAAACCAATTGAGGGTGTTAACTCACAGATGTTGTTAGACAAGATGAAGAGCAAAAATAAACATTTAGTGAAGAAAGAAAACCTGATCGCATTTTTAGAAAAACAAAAAGTAGAGGTTTTGTTAACGATGGGTGCAGGAGATATTGACACACTGATTGAACCGATTGAACAACTTTTAAAAAGCCGTTCATGAAGAATATAAAATTGAAGAAATTATTAATACTCGTTCTTTGGATTACTGTAGCCTCAAGTGTTGTATTCATACTGGGATTTGTAAATGCTCAGGAAAAAAACACAAAGGGAAAATCGTTAAACATTAACATCACCAACCAGGATGAAAATTTGTTTATTGATGAGTCGGACATTATTGAGTTTTTAAAAGAACGAAACGACTCATTGATCAATCAGGCTTTCAAAGACATCAATGTAAATGAAATTGAAAAAGCATTGAATACTCATCCTGCTATTGCAAAAGCTGATGTTTCGGTGGATGTAGATGGAAGAGTGGATATTAAGATCACACAACGAAAACCTTTGGTGCGGATCATGAACTCACAGGGAGAAAGTTACTACATTGATAATGCTGCCAAGCTAATGCCTCTTTCAGAGAATTATGCCGCAAGAGTTATAGTAGCTAACGGAATGATTCCTGAGAAGTATTCGATGTTTTACACATTCGATATTAATGAAATCGAAAAAGATTCGGTTATTAAAGCGGCAAGTGTGTTGGATGATATTTATGCAACTGCAATTTACATTTCTTCAGATAGTTTGTTGAATAGTTTGATACAACAGATCTATGTGAATAAAGAAAAAGAAATGGAACTATACCCGGCAGTGGGTGGACACAAGATCATCTTCGGAACTACTGAAGACATGGAAGAAAAATTTGAGAAGCTAAAAGTATTTTACAAAGAAGGTTTAAATAGTATTGACAGTTGGACTAACTATTCGATTATTAATTTGAAATATAAAAATCAGGTAGTCTGCATAAAAAAATAACTCTTCACTTCGAGTGCCTCAGTGTAAACTCGAGTTCAGGGACAAAAGTAATAGATTAGAGCAGAACCGAAAGGGAAATATTAAATAAAAGGAAAATGGAAGCATCAGACTTTGTAGTAGGTTTAGACATTGGAACAACAAAAATCGCAGCCATCGTAGGTCGCAAAAATGAATTTGGAAAAATTGAAGTGCTTGCTTTAGGCAAAGCGCCTTCTGTTGGTATTAAACGCGGTGTTGTGGTTAATATCGAAGAAGCTATTGGTTCTATCAAAGCCGCTATTGCTGATGTTCTTTCAAAAGACATTACCATTACTGTTGACGGAAAACAACAAACTTATAAAGCTGAACAGGTTATTGACCTGAACGAAGTAGTTGTAGGTATTGCAGGACAACATATCAAAAGTTTACAACACCGTGGAATGATCACCCGTAAATTAGTTGACGACGAGATCAATCAAAGTGATGTGGATATGCTGATCGACAACATGCACCGTTTGGTTATGCAACCCGGTGATGAGATCATTCACGTAATTCCTCAGGATTATATTGTAGATAACGAACAAGGAATCCGTAATCCGATTGGTATGGCAGGTGTACGTATGGAAGGAAATTTCCATATCATCACAGGACAGGTTTCAGCAGTAAAAAATATTTACAAATGTGTCGACCGTTCAGGATTAAAAGTTGTTGACTTAAATCTTGAGCCATTGGCATCTGCTGATGCAGTACTAAGCGACGAAGAAAAAGAAGCAGGTGTTGTATTGGTTGATATTGGTGGAGGCACAACGGACGTAGCCATTTATCACGATAATATTATTCGTCATACTGCGGTTATTCCTTTAGGTGGTAACATCATTACAGAAGATATTAAAGTAGGTTGCTCTATTATCAACAACCAGGCTGAACAATTAAAAGTCCGCTTTGGTTCTGCATTGGCAACTGAAACACAAGAGAATCAAGTGATCTCCATCCCGGGATTAAGAGGTCGTCCTCACAAAGAAATTTCTGTAAAAACACTTGCTAATATTATTCAGGCGCGTGTAGAAGAGATTCTTGCTTTTGTGATGTATGAAATTAAAAATTCGGGTTACGAGAAAAAACTGGCAGGTGGAATTGTTGTAACAGGTGGTGGATCACAGTTAAAACATTTACCTCAGTTGGTAGAATATTTCACAGGAATGGATTGTCGCATCGGAACACCGAATGAGCACTTAGCAAAATCTTCTGAGAACATTACCAACCCAATGTTTGCAACAGGTATTGGTTTAGTAATGATGGGCATTAAGAAAATGGAAAAAGAGATTGCAAGAAACGGAACAAGTGCAATCAAACAAACTCTTGAAGCTCCTGTTAAAGAAGAGAAAAAAGTAAAACAACCTGTTGATCACTCTAAACAACCAAAAGGAAAGTTCTTCGAGAACTTCACAACAAAAGTGAGCGATTGGTTAAAAGACGACATAGATTAAGGAAAATTGAAGAATAAATAAGTAGTAAATAAGACAAGAATAAAAAGGGACAATAAAATAAGGCTCCGTGAAACTCTGTGTTCTCTGTGCCTCTGTGGTAAAAATCCCAAGAACAACTAAAATAAAACAACATGATGCAATTTGATTTACAACAGGAACCCGGCTCAATTATCAAAGTAATTGGAGTTGGCGGCGGCGGAAGCAATGCGGTTAACCACATGTTTCGTCAGGGAATTAAAGGCGTTGATTTTATCGTGTGTAATACCGATAAACAAGCGCTTGAAGTAAGCCCTGTTGCTAACAAAATACAATTAGGCTTTGGCTTAACAAAAGGTTTAGGTGCAGGATCGATACCTGAAATGGGACGTAACTCTGCTCTTGAAACAATAGATGATATTCGTAAATATCTTTCAGACGGAACACAAATGGTGTTCATCACTGCCGGTTTGGGTGGCGGAACAGGAACAGGTGCTGCTCCTATCATCGCTTCTGTAGCACGTGAAATGGGGATCCTTTCTGTTGGTATCGTTACTTTACCTTTTACATTTGAAGGTAAAAAACGTAAACAACAAGCTGATGCAGGGTTGGAAGAGATGAAAAAGTATGTAGATACTTTACTTGTTATCTGCAACGATAAATTACGTGAGATCTATGGTAATCTTAAAATGAGTGAAGCATTTGCTCATGCTGATAACGTATTAACAGGTGCTGCAAAATCAATCGCTGAGATCATCAGTTTGAATTTACATATCAATGTTGATTTCAACGATGTGAAAACGGTAATGAAAGACAGTGGTGTTGCTATTATGGGAACAGCTTCTGCTTCAGGTGAAAAACGTGCTATCCGTTCAGTTGAACAGGCATTGAATTCTCCTTTATTAAACGACAATAATATCCGTGGTGCGCGTCACGTATTATTAAATATCATGAGTGGAAGTGATGATATTTCTATGGATGAGTTCACTGAGATTACAGATTACATTCAGGAAGAAAGCGGATACAGCGCTGAATTAATTACGGGTTACGGTATCGATCAATCTTTGGGAGATAGCGTGAATGTAACCATCATTGCAACCGGGTTCGCAAGCAATATCCCTTCAGGATTTGAACCACATAAACAAGCTGAAAAAGTAGTAAGTGTGTTAGATGAGCAAAAAGAAGTTGTTCAACAAACACCAGTACAAACTACTATTACTGAAGTTGTGAATGAAGTTAAAACAGAAGTTGAGCCTTTCATCTTTGTTAAAGGTGAAGAAACTGTTTTTGAGAATAATACTCAAACAGAGATTGTTCAGGAAAATACATTGGAGCCAACAATGGAAACCCCTGTAATGAATGGAAGCATTGAAATGACCATTGAAACAAATCCCGATAGCTATCGGAATGAAGTTTCAGAAATTTCTTTCACAGAAAGCAATGATATCATTAGTTCAATAGAACAAGAGATCAACAATGAAGTTCCTCCAATCGCAAACAACAATGAAGAGCCAACGTTCAACGAAATAACTTTTACTAATTCAGAAGCAGTAAAGGAAACTCCGGTTGAAAAGGATCTAACTGTTGAAGAGATCGCTAAATTAGAGCGTGAAGAGAAGATCAGGGCTGCACAGGAAAGAATCAAAAAACTGAAAGACATTTCATTGAAATTGAAAAGTCCTGAAGGTTTATACGAACTGGAAAAAGAACCATCTTTTGTAAGACAGAATATCAAATTGAGTGATTCAAATTATTCAACTGAATCAAATATTTCAAGATATACCTTATCCGAAGGTGATGATAAAAAAATGGAGATCAAACCAAACAATCCATTTTTACACGACAATGTTGACTAATGATTAGAGAGTATCTTTGAACAGGAAAAAAGAAGCTTTACGCTTCTTTTTTCGTTTAAAGAAACGTCAACAATTTAAATCTTAAGCTTGCCTTCATAATAAGGGAGATCAAATTTTAAAACATAACCTTTCTCAATACAATGCTCCGTCATTTCGTAAATATTATATACATCGTTGATGGTCATATGTCCTCTGCCCAACATAGCAAGCTGGTATTCTTTCCCTGAAACAATAATCAACGGACCCCTGCCCGGGTGTGGTTTAAAATCAGCCAGTCGTTTATCCATGTCGGCTTTTACCATTTTCTGCAATTTCAGCAGCTCCTGTTTTGTCAACTGCAAAGGGAGTTCTTTATGCAAAAGCTGTTTCAAAACAGGCAAAAGAGTTTCCACATAAGCTTTTCCATCGCTACCAAATTCAATCTGGTATGATGCTGGAAGTGTGACAAGCCGAATCAATGCTTTCATTTACTAATGTATTACTATCTCTTACAACCAATCACAAATCCAGGTATCAAGTGTTGTTGAATAATTCATACCCGGCTCGTACCCTTTTAAATTCTCAGGGTCCTTAAAATAAACTCTTGCAATAAAATATGTTTCACTCAACAGGTAAATAGCTTCATCTGAAGAGTATTTTTTTATTCGCTCGTTATATTCTTCCTTTACCGTTTCATTCGTCAAATCAGGTGGAATAGTTTCCCACTCAAGTATCTCCGCTTTTGCAATAAGTTCTTCGGTCCTTTTTAAATTATAAGCGGCGGCTGGCAAAATTTTTCTATCCGGTGCTTCACCATAAATTACCAATGGGATATGCAATTGTTTAAAACGGGCATAGTAGATACCCAAATCTTCAAGAAAGGCTAAAAGTGTTGCGTTACGTGCCAACTCATCTTCTTTTAACCGATCATTCATAACCATATCAACATGGTAAATGTATTGCAGGATTTTTATATCACAGCAATTGTTGGTTACCGCTAAAATGGTAGTATTTGCTAAATCGCTCATTACTTAATTTAATAGTATACTAAAGTAAAAATAAAAGAGTAGTTAAAAGCACCTCGTACTACATTTTATACTCATTTGGTTAACTATACTTCTTATAAATCATTTCAAAAAATTAGCTAAATATTCCTTTCTTTTTTTCTCATCTCTTCAACAAATCGTATACTTACAATCTGAAAATATTAGCATGAAAAAAGTAATAGTATTCCCGGTTCTTCTTTTGATCTTCTTATTGTCTTCCTGCAAAGATTTCAAAGAGATCAATGTAAGTAAGATCGAAAATTTCCAGGTTAAAAAACTCACGCAGGAAGGCATTGAAGCGGAAGTAAAGGTTACCATCAATAACCCAAACACAATTGGCTTTAGTGTATTTCGTTCCAAATGCGATGTGTATTACGGAGGCGTTTACCTAGGCAAAGCGAAACTATCCAAACGCGTAAAAATCGGAGCCAACTCCAACAGCGAACATACTTTTAAATTGAAAGGAAAATTCAAGGACATGTCTTTTGATCTGATGGGCACTTTACTTAGCGGGCGTGCTCAAAATCTTGAGTTGAAAGGATACCTGACAGCAGGCAAGCTTTTTTACCGGAAAAAATTCCCTCTCGACAGGAAAGAGAAACTTGGTATGTTTAAGTAAATAAAGCACTGTGTTGCAGAGAAGGTTGGGTTTCTACACGTCATTCACCGTTGGTACACAAACCCGCAAAACTACTATGGGCATTATGCTTTCGTCCAGCCCTGTGATGAGTAATTCCTAAAACCGTCGAAAATAATTTCAATTTAAACGACTAAAAATGCCGTTTCAACAGAGCCCGTTTAATAACTTTTCTCAAAAACGCAACAAAACGCCCAATCCTTTCGTAAAATTGTTTGAACAAATCCTTTTGCTATGACGGAGTCCGAAATCATATCCCAGTCTCAGCGCCACAATAAGGAAGCACAGCATTTACTATTTGAAACTAATTTCAATACGTTAATGTCGCTTAGTATGCGGTATGCCAAAGATCAGGATCAGGCAAAGGAAATTCTCAATAACGGGTTCAGTTTCATTTTAAACAACCTTTCTGAATTTAATAAATCGAATATTTCTTTTAATCAATGGCTAAGAGATCAATTTATTGAAAACACCATTCGTTTCCTGAAAAATAAAAAAACAGAATACTACATCACTACTACTGTAAAAGTAACGGAAAGCAAAAGTAATACTGATTTGTTTAATACTCTTGAAGAATTTGACGCTTCTAAAATTGACAGTGCTGAGTTGATGTACGCCATTCAACAACTGCCTCCTTCCTTTAGAGCGGTTTATAATATGTGTATGGTTGACGGATTTGATTTCAAAAAAGCAAGCGACTATCTGGAAGTTAGTGAAGACACTGCCAGGTTTAGTTTGGAAAAAGCCGGATATCATTTGCATCAGAACATTCGACAACTTCAAAAAGGTTACAGATGAGCGGTACAATTACACATTATTTAAGTAAGGAAGAAGTTTCCGAAAAACTTCAGGGCGTTTCATACTCTTTCCAGGAAAGTTATTGGGAATCCTTTCTGGAATCTCAAAGCTCTGGTTCGATAAAATTTGTCAGCCCTAAATCACCTTCTTCTATAAAACTCACACCAAAACTTATTGCTATTCCTGTTAGTTTGATAGCTATTTCGGCAATCATTTACTTTAGTGTAAGCAATCTTAAATCTGAAAACTCTTCTAAAGAACCGAAAAAAAACACGGAAGAAGCAACTATGCTGGTAAGCCCTCAACCTAAAGAGAATACCGTTACAACTCCACTAACAAATACTGCAAAAACTACCCAAACTTCCAGCGGAAAAGAAGTATCTCCTGTTACCAACAACCCAAAACAGGAACCATTGGTAACAGCACCTACACACCCTGCTGAAGGAAAAGAACCTGCTAAAACAGAAAAAAAAGAAGATACATCTGCGGCAGGCACTCAAACATCTAAAGTTGTTAAAGAAGAAAAGAATAAGGTGGTAGAACAGGCTTCCGTTGTAAATGAAGAGAAAAAAGAAAGCACCGGAAAAAAGAAAAAGAAAAAACGTAATCGCAAAAAGGATTCTGAGAACAAGATCCTGATTCCAAGCCCGGAAGAAGATAATGTTGTAATACCTGAAAACTAAGAGCAGGTTTCAGTATGCAAAAAGGAGCTTCCAAAAAAAATAAAAAATTCAGTTTATACGATAACAAACGAACCAGCTTTTTTATAGGTATGTTTTTGTTTGGTATTGGCAGCATGGTTATTTTATATCCCAAAACAATGCTCTCGGTAAAAGAGGTCATAATACTCTCTTTACTATTCCTAACAGTTGATATACTGGTATTAAAACTTAAAACAAAAATCAAAGAACTGCAAACTTTTGTGGGATTGACTGTATCTGTGCTGTTAGCCCAACTTGCTGTTTTACTTTGGCTCAATTATATTCCCATTGGTGAGCATATAGAAAAGCACAAGATTGAAGATGCAAAACCTTTCGATAATGGAACACTTATTCAGCTTGAAAATAACGCTTATGGCGATTATTTCACCATCCGTTATGCAGGCAGTAAATCTGCTTTTAAACGGAAAGACAGTGTTACCTATTATTTTAAAGATGGGCTTTTAGGATTCAAAATACTGGAGAAGATTGAGTGATTCGTCAAATGGAACGCTGCCCGCTAAAGCGGAACACGGATGATTATGATAAAAGCAGATCTAATTTCGGTTTAATAATCAACTTCTACCCGGAATAAAAATCATACTAATCATGCAAAATCAGCGTCACCAGCGTTCCAAAGGGTCAACTGAACCAAAATCTTCTCTCAAAACCCTCCTTTATCCGCTAATTAAGGACTTCGAGCTATAAATTCCTCAAATTACCTTTAAAAGCGTATCTTTGCAGCGTTTTTTATAGAAGTATTTTTCAATGATCTCAATTAATAATATTACAGTTGCTTTTGGTGGTTCGGCCATATTCGAAAACGTTAGCTTCCTTATCAATGCTAAAGATCGTATTGGTCTTGCAGGGAAAAATGGTGCAGGTAAATCTACCATGCTCAAAATTCTGGCAATGGAGCAAAACCCTACCAAGGGTGATATTGCAAAACCAAACGATTGTAAGATTGGATACCTTCCACAGGATATGCGCCATCAGGCAGGCAGAACAGTTTTGGAAGAGACTGCAACAGCTTTTATTGAAATTCAAAATCTGGAAAAAAGACTGGATGAAATCAACAAAGAACTTGAAGTACGTACTGATTACGAAAGTGATTCTTATACTAATATCATAACCGAGCTTACCGATATTCATGCACGACTTGACATGGTTGGCGCAGGGAACCGTGAACAGGAAATGGAAAAGGTTTTGCGCGGATTGGGTTTTGATCGTAAAGAATTTGACCGCCAAACCTCAGAATTTAGTGGTGGATGGAGAATGCGTATAGAGCTTGGAAAACTTTTACTACAAAAACCCGATGTGCTTTTGTTGGATGAGCCAACCAATCACCTCGATATTGAAGCTATTCAGTGGCTGGAAGATTATATGGATGTGTTTCCTGGTGCGGTTATTTTAATTTCCCATGATAAACATTTCTTAGACAGTGTTACTACACGTACTATTGAAATCGTAAACAAAAAGATCTACGATTATAAAGCTAATTATAGCAAATATCTCCAGTTACGTGCTGAACGTATGGAGTCGCAGGAGAACGCGGCTAAAAATCAGCAGAAGATCATTGATCAATATGAAACCCTGATCGATAAGAACCGTGCAAAAGCAAGTAAGGCATCTTTCGCACAATCCCTGATCAAGAAACTCGACAAAATGGAGCGTATTGAAGTGGACGATGTAGAAACCGGAGCAATTCGTTTCAAGTTTCCACCACCTGCTCATTCAGGAAAAATTATTTTGACAGTTGAGCATGCGGGAAAAGACTACGACGGCAAACGTATTTTTAGTGATGCTAATTTTATTATTGCCAAAGGAGAGAAGATCGGATTAGTTGGAAGAAACGGTGAAGGAAAATCCACGATGATGAAAATGATCGGTGGAAAAATAAAATTTGACGGAACTGTTCAATTAGGACACAATGTAATGCCCGGATACTTTGAACAAGACCAGGAAGAAAAACTGGATACAAATAAAACCGTTTTCGAAACCATCGACGACTTAGCTGTTGGTGATGTACGTAAACAGGTTCGTGGTTTATTGGGTTCGTTTTTGTTTTCGAATGATGACATCGATAAAAAAGTAAAAGTACTGAGTGGTGGAGAACGTGGCCGTTTGGCTTTGTGTAAACTCTTATTACAACCTTACAATTTGTTGATGCTGGATGAGCCTACCAATCACTTAGACATTCGTTCGAAAGAAGTATTGAAAAAAGCTTTAATGGATTACGAAGGCACAATGATCATTGTATCTCACGATAGGGATTTCTTAAAAGGCATGTGCGATAAATTATATGAATTCCGTGAAGGACATGTGAAAGAACATTTATGCGACATTACCGAATTTATGGAACTTCGTAAACTGGAGCGTATGGATGAATTAAAATCCGCCGTGCAGGTTGTAGAAGAAAAGAAAGTAAAGCCTGTTGTCGTAAACAACGACGAGCAAAACGAAAAAGAAAAAAATCAGAAACTTATAAAAAGCCGCATCAGCAAAGCAGAAAAAGATATTGAGGATTTAGAAAAACAAATTGCTGATATGGATGCTAAACTTTCTACCCCTGAAGGATACGACAAAGCAAGTAAAGAGCCGGGGTTTTTTGACAAATACGATTTGCTGAAAAAGAAACTGGATACTCAAATGCAGGAATGGGAAAAGGCTTGTGAAGATTTGAAGGTGATTAGCTAAAGTTTCCCGCACCTGCCCGAACGATGTTCAGTCGGGCGGGGATTTCGCATACTTACGCTGATATTTTTTTATACAGTACTGGTTGATTATTTCTAGTTTCCGATTTGAGGTTTCTGGTTGGTGCCATTAGTAAGGAAAGCCCGGAAATTTAATGTTGTATCCAATATTCGTAAAAAATAAATCTATGAGTTACGCTTTCATAAGTATTACAAACATTTGAAATCATAACGGTAAGCAGTTTCTTTACAGAATTTACTTTTACTACTGCTTTCCTACATCAGGCATTCTTCTGTCATATGGCGCTACTGAGATTAAAATCTAATCAGGGAGGGATTTATTTTTCAACAAACTATTTTTTGTAGCAACAAACCATTTGGAAATTTGTACATTTGTTTATGCCGAAAGCTATTCCGGATGAAAGAGGATTTAAGTTCAGGTTTTTCTCGAATGAAAATAATGAACCACCACACGTACATGTTTTTAAAGGCAATGGAAAATTCCCCAAATCAAAATGGTGGCTTGTTCCAAAACCGTTGTTAGTTTACTCTGAAGGCTTCACTGTTCAGGAGCACAGAATTATCGAAGAGATCATCCAGGCTAAATTTCCGCACATGGTAAAACAATGGAAAAAACATTTTAAACAGTAGCATATTATGGCGGCTAAGAAAAAATATTCAGTTCAAAAAAATAAAATAACTACAGTAAATGAAGTTGCACCCGCTTATAATTTAAAAAAAGTAATCGGAACGGGTAAGCCTGTTATTAAATCCAAAGATCTTTTGCAGTATACAAATCCGGGCCTCAATAAAATCCTGAAAGATTTATCAGGGAAGCAAGTTTTTTCTATTCCTTCACCTGATTATGTTGATCAGTTTATAAATAAAGAAGATCTTAAGATAGATACCCTATTTATTGATAAAAAACATGATCATTTGTTTTTTGTTCTTAATAATGGCACCACTCTTCAGGAAAAAATATCCAGGTACCCGCTTTTAATTGATGCAAGCGAGAAAAAACTCAAAGATTATAATTTATATGCAGGGGGCACCTGCGTTGAATGGGATGAGCTGAATGAAGACATTTCCCTCCGTGGCTTATTAAAGGATATCGTATTTGATCCCTTAATAAAGTCATTAAAAAACCATAAGGGGTTTGTACTTTCTGCAGATTAATTTTTTTTAAATGGGGGACTGAATGTTCTCGATACGTTTCTAAACTTTGTGTCCAAAGTATAGAAACACTCAAACTGACATTGGTGGTAGTTTTATCATTACCCTTCGAACTGTCAGTTCGAGTGTTTTAGTGCCCGTTCGCGCGGATTCCTAAAATCCGTGTACCCCATAAACCGAATTTTATTTATACGTAATAAACTTCCTGAGTATGCACCTCTCCTATATAAGGTATATAATTACTTAATTCATTTTTGAAACTGAGATGTCATCTCCCTGTAACATCTTTTGTTCCCAATTTT
Organism: Bacteroidota bacterium; assembly: GCA_030684395.1. GTDB lineage: Bacteria > Bacteroidota > Bacteroidia > B-17B0 > Aurantibacillaceae > JADJDM01. The sequence continues at coordinate 392,684 of JAUXTT010000011.1, forward strand.
TGTATAATCCCTATGAGAGTAACTACTGCAATAAATAACCCTATCCACATAGTAACAGCTTTATTTGCTTTTACAAGAGTCGCAAGCGTTTTTTCTTCCTTGCAGTAGTTCTTTTTTAGGAGTGGGGTTCACTATTTTCATATTACGATAGTTCTTATTTGGGTAGTTCAAGGGCTGTGATATATTGGTTGCGTAGGATCACCCTTTTACACAGCCAGGCCGAAAAAAGCAGAACGATTGCCAACATCAGAATCACAATGGCCAATACTGTGGTTTCACCTACTATAAAATCAAGTAGGTCTTTCTTCTCCTTAGCCACCGAATCAAATGGACTATCTACCGAGTCATTAACTAGTTTTAGCACCGCATTACTACTAAGTAATATTATACCCAGCACCATTAGTAGTATACCTTTAATAAAAAACAACACCCGCATAATATGCATAAAAACACTCATGCCTTTTACAAAAGGCCGCTCTATAATCACAAGAGATGCTCTCGGCTTATTTTGTTGTTCTTCTGCGTTCATATATATTCATTTAGTTTCTCAATCTATAATTATACATTTCGTTTAGCTCATTATATTTTTTAGAAAACTCCGAATTCGAGACAATTTCACCATGATCATCAAAACTTCCACTAGTGGCAAACGTTGAATATTTTGAATCGATTTTTCCTTTTCCAGTCTACTCTTTAAAGGATTTTCTACATACTCCTTCTATTATTTCCAAACAATTGTTTAATCAGCAAGATTAAAACACTTCTTCACCGCTTCATAATTAGTCAGATCCAAATCAGGATGCTTCTTTTTAATAGCAGGGGGTATTACAACCACTTTACATTTAATCGTTGTTCCATAAAACGCATTTGGATCACTTCCGCTACTTAATGATGAATCATAAAACCAAGTAACCTCAACGTTACCAACCCCCGTGTTAAATCCCATATAATAATTATATGGCGAATGGTATTGTGTATAAGGTAATGCAACCCAGGTTGTGCCGCCTGTAGTATTAAAATAAACCATTACAGCCGCTGTATTGGCATTAGTTGTAGTGAGCTCTGGAATACTAAGATCTGCGTAGTAATAAGGCGCACTCCAAAACCACGAAGACATAGTAAAAGTTGCAGATGATACATTAGCGTTCCCATTATTTCCAACTTTGCCTTCATCTCCCTTTGGGCCAATTGGTCCCTGCTTTGAACATCCATTAGTCAATATAACTAATGTCAGCATAATTACTATTTGTATTATTGTTTTCATATATTCCTATTATTTGTCCCGTTCAATTTGTTTCCGTTCTATTATTGCCGGCTTGTGATTGTTTTTATCGTTTGTTACATAGTAGGTAATAAGTGAGGCCACTAAGCCAATGATTCCAACAACCAAAGCCTTCACTACCCAATTCGGTTTTTTCTTTTCTACAACCTTCGGTTTACGTGGTACTTTAGGATGTTCTACTTTTACATTCAGGTTAATATTATTTGTATTGTTATTAACGTTTGAATTTACGGGTGTTGCTTCGCTTTCTTTCTTTGTTGCCATATAATCAGGGGTGTTTCTATTCAAAATTATCTTCTAATAACAAATCTTACAGGCTCTTTTATTATAAACACTTACCGCATCCGTTTTACTGATGTGGATAATCTCGTGTGTGCATCTATTTAACCCTTTGCAATCTTTTGTTGCATGGTAGGCTACCGATGTTTTGCTATCGCATACATATACATTGTCGGCAACAAATGCCGTGCTTATAATCAGCGCTATTGCAATAGCCAGTAGTTTTTTCATTATTAGTTTGGGATTTCGTAAGCCAACTGCTTTTTAATAAACTCATATACTTGTTTATGTGTAGCATGCTTAATAGTATTGTTTGCACATGAAGTAGTGAGAAAATTATAAATTACCCGTTTGTCGGCGTACAGACTTGCTACATATTGTTTTTCGTGTTCCTGACTGCAATTAAAGGGCACATCATCCTTTGCTTTATCTCTTGCCATATTATTTAGTTTTAGCCTATCTACTCATTAAAAAGGATTCAGCATGCTCTTATATTTTAACTATATAGTACCTCTCAAAATCTTATTTCACCTTGCACTTACAGGGCCCGTCGGGGTAAGCTTTGTTGTACTTTTTGCAATTCTTCTTTCTTTCTTCGTCGTATCTTTTAGTTACGAAATCCCAATCCTCCAACTTACTTTTAGATTCGAATTGTTTTTGCAAGCTTGCCGAAAAATCGGAGAAGAAATCGAAACCCAAGTATTGCTCTACCTGGTCAATGCTACGTACATATTTTTCGGGTTTGCCTAACGAACCATTTGCATTGGGCATAATAAAGGCTATTCCTTTAATTCCCGGTTTGCTTATATCCACCACAATTTTAAAACAGGAATCGGGAACCGCTATCTTATTAGGTCCAATCTTTTTTGATTTATCGCTCACAAAATTTCCCGTAAAAATCAGTACACGGCCATTATCCACTGCCCAGTCGTTAATGTATTCTTCCAGTACCCGCCACGGTCCGCCATTTAAGCTTTGGGTTTGAGGTACTGAGTTGGTATAAAAAAATGTGGAAGCCATTGCATCGCAATCGTAGGTAAGACTTTCGCAGGGAACCATGTGGCCCTTGTGAAATACTTTTCCAGCATTAGCCTTGGTTGCATAATCGGCGTCGCTGGCCTGGGCTACATTTTGTTCTTTATCAGCTTTAAAACTCCCTTTTCTGTCAACCACACAATTCAGTGCTTCATTATCCGAAAGTTCATAGTATGCCCAAATTGGAATTTTATATTTTTCGCTGTAACCAACCGAGTATTGAGGGTACTCAACAAACACAAGGTCCATAGGTGTTTTAATATTATTGTATTTACTTACTTCTGCATGTTCCAGTAGTTTTATATCATTATCGGCAATCATTTCATTGCCGGGTGCCGAAGCTCCTGCTGCAAAAGATGAATTAATAATTTCGGCGAGGCGCAAACCCGCCCTTAGCAATTGCTTTACAAGAATTGATTTTGCATTTGCAATATATGTTTCCGGAATTTCTTCGTTCTTTTTAAAATTATATACATCCGTCAAATAGGCACGCGATTCCGCCATCCAGGCAACAACATTTGTTTTCGTTATCTTCTTAGTTTCCTCTTTGGATAATTTTGAAGCTTCGGCCAAACACATTTCCAGATCAATACCTGTTTCCTTAATAATATTGCTGTCCCAAATGCCATGCAGCTTGGCTTTTTTCCCTTTAAACTTTATCACAACATTATTACCTCCCAAATCGGCGCCATAACCCACGTGTAGAGGTTGATGTAAATCTCCAACCAGGTGCGTAAGGTATTTAAGGTTGGTTTCCGTTTTACTATCCGAATACTCATTAAAACTTTTGAGCTCTGCAATAACTATGTTGAGTTCGTTTATAATGTTAACCGCATTGTTGGCAACATAGGTTTCATCCTTTTCAATATTGATAAAATGCATAGGCTTGGTTTCAGGATATTCCTGTTTTACTTCATCCATCCAGCTTGCAATATCACCAAGGGTTTTGTTGCCCAAATACTGTTTCAACCTTGCTTTGGATTCAGTTGTGAGGTAATTCATAGCAATCTGACCAACTAAAGCGTGCCCTTCTTTTCCAAAAGAAAATACACTACTGCTTTTAATTGAAAATACAATAACAAATACCAGCATTTTTATTTTCATAGCAATGGATGTTTTTAAAGGGTTTTATCAAATGTATTACAAAGTGTAACATCATTTACACAAGCACTTCCAAAAAAACCCACGGTATAAAATAATCAACTGGTTTTCAGTTGTTTCCCAAAAACCGGTTCTGATTAACCTACCTGAAGAGGTAGGTAAAACTACCTGAGTGGGTGGGGGATGAAATCAAACGCCTTCTGGTCATTTCCGCACATAGCTATCACTGGTTGCCTTTATTGGAAAAAGGTGAAGGAGCAAAGAGACCCGCCAACACGCCAATAATAGCTGTAAAAACTGCTATTATTCCATCCGGCGTGGTTCCATTTAATGCAGTTGTTTGTCCCACCGCATCTTTAAGGCTCACCAGCTTATCGTCAGCAAGCATATCGTTTCCATTGAGTTTACTAATAACATCCAAAACGTGGTCTGCATAGTCTCTTCTTAAATTTAGTGAAACCTGGTACTGATAAATAAAATAAATCACACCCAAAAAAAGCACTCCAATTAAACCACTTACCACAACGCGATAAACAAATCTATCGCTTGTATAAACCGGTGCTGAAACAGAAAACTCCTGCATGGTTCCAACAGGGTCCTTCTTTAGTTTTTCCTGCAATTCAGGATCGGTAGTTACTTTATCTTTAAACTCTTCGAAGCTTTTTATTTTTTTCATGTTTTTAGTTATTGGATTTACATAGAACGGTTATATATCCCTTCCATCCATAAACTGTGCAGCAAAAGGGCATGCAGGACCAGAAATTTTGTACTTATAGGTTTGAGTAGCACTTAGATCTTCCGTAATGGTAACGCCTGGTATAGATCCTATTTTTGCTTCCAATTCTGCTTTGTTAGAAATTGTCCTGCTAATATCAATTTCAACGGAATCGGCATAATAAAAAGCAAGAACAACTTCCTTCTCTCTCACATACTTTTTATACTTTTCAAAATCTGCGGTTTTAAGTGAATTCAATATATCACTTAGAGCGCCACGAAATTCCATTGCATTTTTACCTTGCACCGATTTGTATTTAAAGCTTTCAACTTTTTCCGCGGCTAAAACATTTGATAGACTCAAATTTAGTGTGGGTATATTTAAACCAGTATCAGATTTAAACTCTTTTGTTATATCGATATCTGGTAAATTTGCAGCCAACATAGGAACGCTTTTTAATTTATCATATAAGCCCTGATCATTACACACCAAAGCAACATTATTCATTTCTGGAACTAAATGCCAATTAAAAAGTCCGCCCTTCCAATCCCATAAATCCCCAATTGCATAATTAGCCATTGATGACGGCAATAATTCAGCAGAATACTGTCTTTCGAATTCTTTTCTTGATAACATAACATTTTTATTTTTTGCTTACTCTTTAATAAAGGATTTTCAGCACACTCCTTGTAATTTCCTAATATTCTTCTTTAGCTGTTCGTGTGAACTTGTGATCTAACGAAATTTCATGAAACTTTCTCAAATGTATCACAAAGCCAGGCACATTTACTTAGTCTTCTACCTGCCCAAAATCTTCATCACAAAACAATCAACTGGTTTTCAATTCTTTCACAAAAATGTATTACCTTTAAACTACCTGAACAGGTAGGTAAAACTACCCAAAACCATAGTATGCCAAAAAAAATACAGATAATGATTGCCGAAGACCAAACATTGGTGAGGCAGGCATTTGTTTCTCTTTTGGAGGAAGAAGGGAATTTTAAAGTAATTGGAGAAGCGGAAAATGGTAAGGACTTATTGGATCTTTTGAAACAAAACCTTCCGGATATTGTGATCCTTGATATTGAAATGCCGGTAATGGGTGGAAAAGAAACACTGGAGATCATCCACAAACGTTTCCCTTCTGTAAAAGTAATTATGCTGAGTATGCATGCCGAAATGAATTACATGAGCGCATTTATGGAAAGAGGCGCATCGGCATATTTACCAAAAGCCTGTGATGTAGAAATATTAATTGAAGCCATTAACACGGTTAAAACAAAAGGGAAGTACTTTAGTCCGGGTGTAGCAGAAGCCTTATTAAGCGAATTAAAAAAAGGAAAAAAAATCCATCCCTTGCATGATGAAGCAGCACTCAGCGAGCGTGAAATGGAAATTTTAAAGATCCTATGCGAAGGAAAAACAAATAAAGAGATCGGTGAAAGCCTCCACATCTCAGCTAATACAGTAGATTTTCACAGGGGAAATATTTATACAAAAACAAAAAGTAAGAATATTACTGATTTGGTGAAGTATGCTATAAAGCATAATGTTATTTCCATCTCCTAAATGAAATACGCCTCTTACTTTTTGAAGGCAAAAAAGTAGAGGAGAATTTGTAGAAGGTAGGATTATGTTGTTAATTGAAAGGTCGTGCTCCCCATCACCCTACCATTCACCATCACCTCGACCTTATGCTTACCCGCATGGTGCTTACGCACAGTAAAATCTTTTAGCACTTGTTGTTTGGTGATGTGTTCTGTTTTTCCGGGAAGCAGATTGAGCTCTTTTAGTTTGAAAACTTTCGGAGAAAGCTCTCCACTCTCTTTACGTAATAAATCCATTAATTAATAGAGCAAAAAAAAATACAATAGCATTTTTTGTATGAGTGATTTATGTAACATAATTAAAATAAAGTGTAAGATAAAGGCAACTGCATGATTCATCTTTGCTCCCTACAATTAGTTCTCCTAAAATCAAATCAAAATGAAAAAAGCACTACTATTCTATGCAACATTTGCAACACTACTTATTTTTCCTAAATTAAATTTCGGGCAGGTTCCGGATTTTGGTGCTGCATCCGGTTTCGCTGTATTCTCTTCGGCTGGTGCATTTACTAATGTGGGTCCAACAACAGTAACAGGTGATGTTGGCAATAATGCAGGTGCATTTACAGCATTTCCCCCGGGTATATTAACCGGGCAAATACATAACATAGATGTGGTTTCCGGGCAAGCCGCAACAGATTTAGCTTCCGCAAATTCAACTTTATTAGGAACAACATGCGGAACAACTATAGGTGCTGCACTCGGGAGTGGGCAAATACTTACTCAAGGCATTTATTGTCAGTCGGCAGCTGTTGTTTTAACAGGTGATTTAATATTGGATGCACAGGGAGATCCAAATGCGATATTTATACTAAAATTCGATGCTACATTTACAACGGCTGCGGCATCCAATTTAATTCTTATTAATTCAGCTTCACTTTGCAATGTGTATTGGCATAGTGTAGGAGCGGTTGTATTAGGAACCAATTCAACTTTTGGTGGAACAATAATTAGTAATGGAGCTGTTACCCTGGCCGACGGAGCTGCACTTTCGGGTAGAGCATTTACTACAGCCGGAGCAATTTCTTTAACTAATAACACTATTAATATAGCGGCAGCACCTGTAGCTGCAGTTATTTCTGCCGGATCACCAATCACATTTTGTTTTGGCGATAGCGTTATTCTTTCAGGAAATACCAGTGGTGTTTGGAGTACTACTGAAACTACTCCAAGTATAACGGTTAACACAAGTAATGATTATTTCGTTACCAACTCCAATGCATTTTGCAGTTCAACATCCAATCATATTCTTGTAACAGTAAATCCATTACCAACTGCCAATGCAGGAAATAACTCCTCTATTTGTAATGGAAGCAGTACTACCTTAGGATCTGCTGCAATCGCCGGGAACAGCTACTTATGGACACCCGCTACCGGACTAAGTTCATCTGTAATTGCTAATCCAATAGCCAATCCAACTACTACAACAACATACACATTAATAGAAACTATAACCGCAACCGGTTGTGAAAATAGCAATTCAGTTACCCTAACTGTAGATGACATACTAATAGCGTCTGTAATAACTGCAAGTGGTCCAACCACTTTTTGCGGAGACGAAAATGTTATTCTCTCCGGAAATACAGGAGGAACATGGAGCAACACCGCATCCGTTTCAACACCCTCACTAACTGTTAACACGAGTGGAAATTACTTCGTAACAAATTCAAACACATGTAATACGGTAACATCCAATAGTATTGTAGTAACTGTTAACCCTCAGGCATTAGCTTTAACAGGCGGCAATGTTACTATTTGTAATGGAACAAATGTAATGCTCGGCGCTGCTTCTATACCCGGACATTCTTATTCATGGTTACCAACAACCGGATTAAGTTCTGCTACTATTTCCAATCCGGTAGCGAACCCATCTGACACTACTATTTATTCATTAACGGAAACGATTAATGCAAGCGGCTGTAGTAAAACAAATTCAGTAACCGTAACAGTAAATCCATTACCACTGGCAACAACCGGAAGTGATGCTTCCATTTGTACCAGCATCTTACTTGGTACTACTCCAATAGTAGGTCACACCTATTCATGGACCCCGGTTACAGGATTAAGTTCTGCAACCATTTCAAATCCTATTGCAAGTCCATCTGCAACCGAAACCTATTTTTTAACCGAAACTATTACTTCAACAGGTTGTGTGAAAACAAATTCTGTCAACATAATTGTTAATCCCTTACCTTTAGCTATCACAGGCAACAATACAACTTTTTGTAACGGAAACAGTGTAACATTAGGCACAACGGCCATTTCCGGGCATACATATGTTTGGTCTCCCACAACAGCATTAAATTCAACATCAATTGCCAATCCTGTTGCTAGCCCAACTGTTACAGAAACATATTCTCTTACAGAAACAATTACATTAACCGGTTGTCAAAAAACCAATTCAGTAACCATAACAGTAAATCCTTTGCCTTTAGCAATTACCGGAAGCAATGCTTCTATTTGTGATGGGAACAGCATTACATTAGGCACGACATCAATAACCGGACACACTTATTCGTGGACACCTGCAGTAGGGTTAATCTCTGCATCATTATCTAATCCGGTGGCGAGTCCTTCCACATTAACAACTTTTACTTTAACAGAAAGTATAACGGCAACAGGGTGCGTAAACACAAATTCTGTAACCATAACTGTTACCCCTATTCCTGCTGCATTTACAGGTACTAATGCCATCATTTGTAAAGATGATGGTGTAACACTTGGCGGAACTGCAATTGCAGGAAACACTTATTTATGGTCACCATCAACAGGTTTGAGCATAGCAACTATATCAAATCCTATTGCCAGTCCTGCATCAACGGAAACCTATTCTCTTTTAGAAACAATAACATCAACGGGTTGTTTCCTCATTAATTATGTTGACGTAACGGTAAACCCATTGCCTTTAGCAGTTACAGGTAGCAATACATCTGTTTGTGTTGGAAGCAGCGTCACGCTGGGAACCTCTGCAGTATCAGGTAACACCTATTCATGGAGTCCGGTAGCGGGACTAAGCTCAGGAACAAGTGCTCAACCTTTTGCAAGTCCATTAACGCCAACAACCTATACATTAACAGAAACTATTACATCAACAGGTTGTCAGAAAACAAATTCAGTTGTTATAGCGGTTAATCCATTACCTTCTGCAACAACTATAAATGGCGGTGCAATTTGTGCAGGAGACAGTGTAGCAATCGGCGGTAATTCAACTTCAGGTAATACTTATATTTGGTCACCTATAACTAACTTAAACTCTCCTACCATTTCTAATCCAATGGCAAGTCCAACAGTAACTGTAATTTACACACTTACTGAAACGATTATTGCAACCGGTTGTTCAGAATCAAATTCCCTAACAGTTGAAGTGAATGCAGCTCCAACTATTGTATCACAACCCACTAATCAAATTGTATCACTAGGTAGTTCGGCTGAGTTTTCGGTTGATGTAACTGGAACAAATCTTACTTACCAATGGAGAAAAGGATTAGTTAACCTTACTAACAACAGTACTACTTTTGGTGTTAACACTGATACATTAAGAATTAATCCGGTAAGTATTAGTGATACAAGCAACAGTTATAATGTAGTAATTTCGGGAATATGCTTTATTAGTAACACGTCTCAAAATACTTCACTAAGTATTACTGGAACAATAGGGATTGCTTCAAGTGGTATTACATCAAAAACTGATGCGGTTACTATTTTTCCAAATCCCTTTACCAATTTACTAAATGTGGTTGTGCACAGTTCTTTTGAAACTAATTTAGAAGTGATTATCTATACGACTCTAGGCGAAAAAATAATTCACAAAATACTTTCCACAGAATCTAATACTATTGATACACGTGACCTTAGTTCAGGTATGTATTTTTATTCTGTGCAGAGTAAAAACAAAATTATTCAATCCGGAAAACTAATTTGTAATTGATATTAAAACCAGGTACCGAATCGCTTAAGCTATTATTTTGATAGATTGTTAGAACACAAATTATGTGAATAATACAAACTCTTTATTTCCCAATACTTTCCCATTCACCATGATCTCAACTTTATGTTTTCCTGCATGGTGTTTGCGGGTAGTAAAATCTTTTAGAACTTGTTGTTTGGTGATATGTTCTGTTTTTCCGGGAAGCAGGTTGAGTTCTTTTAGTTTGAATACTTTCGGGGAAAGCTCTCCACCTTTTTTAACGTAGTGGATCACGTAATCAACAACCAGCTTTTGTGAAGTTTTCTTTTCAGAGATAAGATCTAATTCAAAAGCGAGTGTATCGCCTAAAGTGAATTTTGTTTTATTGAGTTTAAAGTTTTCGATGCGTACTTTTACATTCTTCTCAAAATCAAAAATAGAAAGTGATTCAGCATTTCCTTTTTTAATGAGACTGCGGCTTGCGTGTTTCACTATCCATGCAGTGTGTGCATTTGTTTTGTCCCAGGCTTTTACTATGTTCAACATAGTATCGGCGTTATCTTTAGAGAGATCGTTCAAATGGTTGGCAACTGATTTTTTCACATAGAGTTCTTCGTCACATTTTAGTTTATCTAAAATAGGAAGTGTACTCTTTGGGTTTTTAATTACCTCATCGAGTTTAAACGACCATGGGAGCCTTGCACGCGAACCTTCTGATGAAAGCCTCCGCACATGATGATCTTTATCGCTTGCCCATTTCTCCATTTCCTTAATAGTGCGTTTAAAATCCAGACGCAAAAATTCACGGATAGCAAATTCGGAAGAACCGAAGGATGTAAAATATTTTAATGCATCCAATGAAGTATCAAAATCTTCCCTTCCATACAAACCCACAAAATCAGGAAACACTAAACTCACATAACCACGTTGGGTTGCAGGAATAACTTTTCGGCAAATTTCAATTTGTTTTTTATAAGAGTAAGGCAAATGTTTGTGAAGTACAACAGAAGTATTTCTCATCCGCTGATTCAGTGCCATCTCATCAAATCCTGTAGTTACTTCTTTCACGAACTTATCGGGATGAAAATTTTTATCGGCTTTAGAAAATTCTTCTGCAAAATGCTTGTAGAAGTTTCGGTTGAACATTTCTTTCAGTGGTTCCATGAATGCTGATTTGGTAATTAGTTAATTTGAAAATTTGATAATGAGAATTGTATTTAATAATTGGTTTCACCAACAATTGAAAATATTTTGATTGGAAGAGTATACATCAAACATGTCAGAAAAATCCATTTTCAAATTAACTCATTTTCAAATTACCAAATTCACGAGATACTTACCTTCCAACACAGGAATCACCGGAGCTGTATTCGGGATCAAACAATAACGAATATCTCGTTTCAGATTTAATTTCACCATGCGCTCTTTGTGTGATGCGTGGCTCAAAAATTTCATAGGATCTTCTTTTGCCATTTCGTATAAATACTGAAGAGCGAGACAACCATCGCCTAGTTTTATATCATCAGTACGTTTAATGAGTTCATGTGTAACCGCTCCGGCATATAAAGAATCCTCCAGGTTAAATCTATTCTTCCATCCTGAGCACAACAATAATACATTGCGCTCCTGTTTCACCAACCAATCGCATAAAATATCGATGTTTAAAAAAGAACCTATCACAACTTTATATGCATTGCGTGCAACTTCAATAGCCTGTGTTCCGTTAGTAGTAGTAAGTGCAATGGTATGACCTTTTACATGTTCGCCCATATAATCGTAAGGAGAATTTCCGAAATCAAAACCTTCTATCTTCACAGCATCACGTTCTGCACCAGCTAAAAAACCTTGTTTCTTATATTCTTCCGCTTCGGCAACTGTAGCTACCGGGATCATTCTTTCAGCTCCGTTATGAAATGCCACGCATATTGCCGATGTTGCACGCAGCACATCAATAATTACAACAATACTATCCGCATCTGCATACACAGGATACAATGCAGGGGAAAAACATGCTTCAACTTTCATATGGGTCAAAGGTAATTTTTTAAAGGAAAAAGGGAAGAGGAAAATATTAACTTTCTATTATTGGGTAAATTAACTTTAGTGTGGTGTATAAGGGGAATCACAAATACACACCCCCTGCCCCTCTCAAGAGGGCAATGTCCTAGAATAAGGTAGAATTATTATATTTGTATATGGAACTTATCGAAATAACAAAGAAGTTGAATACCCAAAAGCGTTGTATTAATTACTTGGAGAAAGCTAGGTGGGGTGATAACACAACTTGTCCTTA
>JAUXTT010000027.1 GCA_030684395.1 Bacteroidota bacterium
AAAAAACAAATCACCCTCCGAATACTTAGAGTAGTTTGTAGCACGATCCTCATAAATTCCTTCCAGATCAGCATCTAAGGAAGTGTTATACCCCCCAGTAGGATCGATTGAAGAAACAGGGTTATTTCCCATAGCTAAATACGGCGAGAAGTATTGACCCATCGGGTCAGGATTGAACCACCTGCCTAAGCGTGGATCAAGTTGTCTTAACTCGAAGTTATAAAAATTGGTTTCTTCATCTTTAAGCTGAGATTGATAACCATACTTGTGACTTGGTGATGAAACAAAGTTCCTTCCCGGCAACACACCTCCATGAGGGTAGTAATCACTATAGCTGAGTACTTCAACTGCGTTACTACTTACATCCTTTGCAATAACACTTCTAACATTACCTAAATGATCTGTTAACTCAAAAAATCAAAGAACGAGAAATAAAAAACACTGAGAGCCTGATTTTTCAGCATTCCTGTTTTACAATCTAAAACTACTTTTTATACACTTGTTTTCAAAATAATAGAGCAATTCATAATCAACAAAATCTGTTTATAAAAAACTCTAATCATAATTTGCAACTAACATTAACTACACATTGGCTTCGTATCTTCCGACCATTTCTCCAGACTAAAGTCAAGAGATGCTTTTGGAAGCCTACTTCAAAGAATACAAATAGTTGAGCAAGTCATTTTTATTATGCAAATAACTATTAGGAGCATCTTGCAAATCAATACCTTCAATAAACAATATACTCTCCCAAATTACTTTCTCTGATTCTTCTGGAATAAAAGATAATTGCCTGTTATCTCCAGCTTCTCTTAAACTTAGAGCCCAATTTGCAGCATCTTCTCTTGATGTTTTTTCATCAAGCAATTTAATTAAGACCTCCTTTATTTCCTCAATTTTAATTTCTCTCATATTTACCATTTTCCTGTATAGTTTCCTGATTTATCAAACATATAATGTGTTTTTGTACCACCATTTTCTGGTCTTACAATTCTTGTATTACCTGAACCATCTAATGTTTCCATCCAAGTTCTCTTATTACCATTGGAAGGATTCCACTCTCTAACTACCCTTCTTCCGACCATCTCACCAGGTTTTGTAGCTGGTGAGATTTCTCCATAATATCTATACTTACCATTCTCTAATGCTTTGACTCCGCCTTGTCCGTATTTTTCAACCTGACCTAAATGCTCCGAAAGTTTAGCTCCATTGCTTGATAGACTTGCTCCATTCTTAGCGGCATTCACTTCGCCAATCACGGCAGTACTTGCTTCAACTACAGTTCCTGCTTCCGCAATTGCTCCCATACCTTTATCTGCCAACACGGCTACACCAACTTGCCCTGTAAAATTCCCCCAGTCGTACGCATCTGCATTTCTGGCTTTATCAAATAAACCGTCGGCAAAATTTTTCGCACTTCCATCAGCAACTCCAAACGCTGACATAGTATACATAAGGTTGCCCATGTTTTTCCATGTTTCTGCTCTAAACATATCACGTGCTCCAAACATAATTGCCCCGCCTACTGCATCACCAACACCATCAAACATACCATGCATAAAATACATTACAGAGCCTTCCTGTTGCATGTGGTATCTGGCAATATCCTCGTCGCTAACTACAAGGTTAAACACTTCATGCGCACCTAAGAAAATATAACCTTGAGATGATCCATCACTTCCTTCAGCTACACCAGTTGTTGCATGTTTTGACCAGGTTCCATATCCACCATCTAAAGTACTATGAGTATATTGTCCGAATTTTATATCACGTATTAGCGATTTCATACTCAAGTGATTTTCCATAAAATCAGCATACCCCTGTCTTATTTCCGCACTAAGACTGTTATCCTGTTGTGATGCGTTATAACGTTCCCATGCGGTAAACGGATCTTCACTTGAATAACCTGAATGAGTGGAAGCACCATCCGAATAAATTGCATCCAAATCAAAATCTAAGGAAGTGTTATACCCCCCAGTAGGATCGATTGAAGAAACTGGATTATTTCCCATAGCTAAATAAGGTGAGAAGTATTGCCCCATTGGGTCAGGATTGAACCACCTGCCTAAGCGTGGATCAAGTTGTCTTAACTCGAAGTTGGTGAAGTTGGTTTCGGGGTCTTTCTCTTTTCCTTGATAACCTTGTTTATAGCTTGGCGAACTAACAAAGTTTCTTCCCGGCAACACACCACCATGTGGGTAGTAATCACTGTAACTTAATACATCAACGGTGCTATTAGAAACGTTCTTCGCAATAACACTTCTAACATTCCCTAAATGGTCGGTAAGTTCAAACAAAAACCGGTTTATGTCATAAATTCAAAGAACGAAATCTTAATTTTTACTTAATCACCATGTAACATAGTGTTCTTGCCTTCATACCAAAACTTCGGATTACAAATCCGAAAACTATCGTCGCAAAGCTGCTGCGATGAGAATACATCGCGCTTCGCGACTCACTCTCTAAAATAAATCAAAATACATTTCTTTCGCCTCAAAAGAAATAGATAATCCATCATCAAATGCAACCGAAAAATAATATGAGCCCTCTCTTGAGTCAACATAATTTCCATTTTCCAAGAATCTTCCTAAATCTAAGTTCACTATTAAATTATTATGCAAAGTTGAAGTGATTTCCTGACTGGCATCAATTTCAGAAACGTCAATGAATATTATAGATAGACTATCTACATTTGAGATAATTTTATATTCTGCTTCGATAATTTTTTTAAAAGAAAAATGGAGTTCGAAATTTATAAGTTCGATTTTAATGCATCTATAATCATTATGTAAATCTATTTTGTTCTCATCCAATGAATAAAACAATTCATTAATCTTGTCCGTAATGTGTATTTTATACTTCATAATTAATGTTTAAGCAATGTATATATATCAGTCCAATTAAAATATTTAGCAGGCAATTCTTTTGTTCCGAATTTTGTTGCATCTCTGGGATTTATATTCCATTGATATGACTGCGTGTGTGGTGTTGGTACAGTTCCATGAGTAGAGCCCTGCATATCATATCTTGTATGTTTAATAGCTTTTTGAATTGGGGTGGAATTTTTAGTAATTGTAACTGAATTTGCTTTAAATTTATATTTTGACAAAACTTTGGCAGATACCCTAAGTAATCCTTGATTAACTTTGGACGCTACCTGAAGTTCTTTTGCCACAGGTGCAACCACGGCTGCTGCATCCATAGTCCTATCAAATAACTGCTCACCTCTACCAACCGCAAAATCCGACATGTCTCCACTTTGAAGTATTGCCTGCGCACCTTGTGCGTTTAAATTCATGTCGTTAAAGGTACCGATAACTGGCGAATATTTTGCTCCTTCGCTAAGAAACATACTACCCGCAAAGCTCAATCCATCACTTGTAGACATGTTCGCTAATGCAGAAAAACTTTTTGCAGGATTGCTTAAGCCATCTACCAAATTATTCCAACCCTTTGTAAATCCTTTACCCATTCCCGATACATAGTCGCTTATTGCATCATACACTCCATATCCATTCCAATGTTCTAATCTTAACTGAACCAACCCATGTACATTGTAACTCATTTCTCCATTTACTATATCAACGGTTGGTAAATCATTACATTCAGGGCAATCTCTTTTTAATTGTTCAGGGTCAATAATGGGTTGTTTAGCCCTATCAGGATTCATAAGATTATGTATTGCTAACTGTGAGCTTTCTTTATTATCATAATAGTTTTGCAATATTTCTCCACTATTACTATAATCTGCT
>JAUXTT010000030.1 GCA_030684395.1 Bacteroidota bacterium
CGAACTGACATTCCCGCTGGATTATCATTAAAGCCGGCGTTGGTGTTATCACCAACGAAATTAGGGTAATTATACATGTTGGTGATAACACCAACATTGGCAAAAGTTCCTAACTTCGCCCGACCTGACATAGTTACTGTCATTTCGAGCACAATCGGGAAAGACGATTCAGGTCTAATTGTACTTCGACATTTGAACCCTCGACCTGACATTTACGGTGCGCTATGATCTATATAAATCCATGGAATCCGCGGCAAAAACCATTAAACAATCATTAGCCAATCTCAATTTATTTCACAATATTTGTGTCCTTGTATCGTTATTGACCGGTGAACTTATTAATGCCTTTTTCAACTCCCTCATTTCGTTTTTTACTAAGCGTACTATTCGCCTTAACTTACTTATTTTCAGGAGCTCAAATCGCTATAGTTAAAGGTAAAATTTCGGCAGTAGAGGCAGGTTTTCCTGTAGAAGATATTCAGGTCTCCGTTGAGGGCACATCCATTGCTCCACAGTTTTCGGATAAAGAAGGGAATTTCTCTATAGAAGTTCCGGCAGAAAAAGAGATCACATTGGTTTTTTCCAACTTGAGTTATAAAACAAAAAAGAAGAAACTTATTTTAAAAGATGGAGAAATATATACCATCAACCCCCAACTTTCTTTCAGAAATGAAATAACAGGAGTTGACATTGTGGATCAAAAACGAACAACAGAAATCATAAAATTGGATCCAACACAAGCCCAACTTCCAGGAGCAAGTATGGATATTATGCGTCTGCTTCCTTCAATGGGTTTGGGTGTAAGCATGACCAACGAACTTAGCGCAGGTTATTCTGTTCGTGGAGGAAATTTTGATGAGAACCTTGTTTATGTAAATGATATTGAAGTGTATCGCCCTTTCCTTGTGAGAAGCGGGCAACAGGAAGGTTTGAGTTTTCCGAATCCGGATATGGTTTCGAGCATGGAATTTTCTGCAGGTGGTTTTGAAGCAAAATACGGAGACAAACTTTCGAGTGTGTTGGATATTACTTACCGTCGACCACGGAAATTCTCCAATACTGTTTCAATGAGTTTGTTGGGCGCAAGTGCTCATACTGAAGGAATTTCGGAAAACAAATTATTCTCTTATCAAATTGGCGCCCGTTACAAAACCAATCAGTACCTTTTAAAAAGTATCGATACCAAAGGCGATTACAAGCCGCGTTTTTATGACGTTCAAACTTTATTGAATTTTGCCATCAGCCCTAAATGGAATGTGGAACTCCTAGGGAATTTATCAGGGAACAAATACTTGGTTGTTCCTCAAACCAGAGAAACTACTTTCGGAACTTTTAATCAGGCATTACAATTCAAAGTTTATTTTGATGGACAGGAAGTAAGTAATTTTAATACCTACTTCGGGGCAATCTCTACTACTTTTAAACCTAAAGATAGTTTACAACTGAAATTGATCGCTTCTGTTTTCCACACTTTAGAAAACGAGACCTTCACTATTCAGGGTCAATATTACATCAACGAACTGGAAACCGACCTTGGTAGTTCAAACTTTGGGAACGTTGCTTTTAATCGTGGTATAGGAACTTTTATTAATAACGGCAGAAATTACCTCGATGCCTGGGTTTTGAATACCGAACACAAAGGTAAGTACACCATGAAAAAAGGTGAATTGGTTTGGGGTGCACGTTTTCAGCATGAGATCATTAATGATCAGTTAAGTGAGTGGAACTATATTGACTCGGCAGGATATTCTATTCCGCAAGCTAGTCCAACCATTGTTGAATTAAGAGATGTGATCAAAACAAAGATCAACCTCGAATCGAACCGTGTGATGGGTTACACACAGTACTCATTTAGCAAACAATTAAAAGATACTTCATTCTTTACTTTAACTGCGGGTATCAGAAGTAACTACTGGACACTGAACGGCGACAATGTTATCAGCCCGCGTGTTACCCTAGCTTACAAACCAAACTGGGTTGCCAATTGGGTATTCAAAGCTTCGGCAGGTTATTATTATCAGCCGCCTTTTTACAGAGAGATGCGTGACTTTGACGGAAACATAAATAAGGACCTGAAAGCGCAACAATCTATTCATTACGTTTTATCGGGAGATCTGAATTACAAAATGTGGGGCAGGCCTTTCAAATTTATTACTGCTGCTTATTACAAACAGTTAGATAATCTGGTTCCTTACGAAATTGATAATGTACGCATTCGTTATTATGCAAAAAATAATAGCCGTGGTTTTGCTACAGGTATGGATTTTCGTTTAAATGGTGAGTTTGTAAAAGGAATTGAATCGTGGGTAAGTATGAGTGTGATGACTATACAGGAAGATATTAAAGATGATTTTTATTATAGCTACAAAGATTCTTTGGGTGAACCATGGTATAAAGGTTACAGTAATTTGCCTGTTCACGACAGTACCATTCATTATCCGGGTTTTATCCCCCGCCCTACTGATCAGCGTGTTACATTCAATTTATTTTTTCAGGATTATTTGCCCAAACTGCCTTCCTGCAAAATGCATTTGAATTTGATTTACGGAACAGGATTGACATTCGGTCCACCTTCTCACGACAAATACAAAGATACTTTGCGTATGCCTGCATATAGAAGAGTAGACATTGGTTTCTCTTACCAGTTATTAAAAGAAGGTAAAAAGCAAAAAGAAAAGAGCCCTTTCCGCTGGATGAAATCAGCCTGGATCAGCTTGGAAGTATTGAATTTACTAGCTGTAAACAACACCGTTTCTTATACCTGGGTGAAAGATGTAACCAACAGACAATATGCCATCCCGAATTACTTAACGAACCGGCAGCTAAATCTGAAGTTGCAGTTGAAGTTTTAGATCACTCCCCCACTACCCATTTCAGTAATACTTCTCCTGCCCTATTTTAATTTAGAAAAGCAAGGTAATTTAATTTCCAAATATGTAATTTAATTTGTATATTTGTAATTGTATTTTCAAGAATGGTTATCATTTCAAAGACGGTTTTAGTGGAATTTGGCAACGAACATTCTGATGCCATTGATGCCCTCAATAAATGGTATGAGGTAAGTAAACAAGCTAATTGGAATAATTTGAGTGAAATTAAAAAATCGGTTAATAATGTAGATTACGTTGGGAACGATAGGTATGTATTCAATATTAAAGGGAATAAATATCGTTTGGTTGTAATGATCTTTTTCAATATCAGAACGGTATTTATCCGCTTTGTTGGAACGCACGCAGAATATGATAAAATAGATTGTTCAAAAATATAAGTTCAAAAAATATATCAGAAAGCATGAAATCAGAAAAAATAAAAGGCAAAAAAGAATACGATGAGGTAATGAAAGGTATTGAAAAGTTACTTCAAAAAACAACTCAAAAGGGTGGCTTTGAAAATTTGCCTGCAAAAGATATGGAAACATTAAAAAAACTATCGTTATTGGCAGAACAATATGAAGACAGTATTCCCTTAATGCCCATTAAATCCCCGGGTACGCTTACTGAAATGATTCGCTATAAAATGTTCGAGATGAATTTAAAACAAAAACAATTAGCAAAAGTACTCGACATAAGCGAAGCCAGAATTTCAGAACTACTAAGTGGTAAACGTAAAATCACTATTGATATCGCAAAAAAGTTACACTCAAAACTAAATATTGATGCTCATTTTATCTTAAAGGTTGCCTAAATTTTACAAGCTGACTAGTATTCTTAATACCCCCCCTCACTAATAGTTGGTTATTCTTCCCAATTTGAAGGTCTTTCTTTTATCATCATCTTCTTATTTTCTTCGATTCTTTCAAGATCCCGCTTAACACTTTCCAATGAATCTACAACAATCCGAGAGTTATTAGGATCTTTTGTATCATATTTAATCAGGACGGAATCTTTAAGTTGAAAATCATAAAGCCAAAAATCCTCCCGAGCGCTTCTTTTAAAGTCATCATGGCAAATATATTGCCTACCATTAATCTGAAATCGATATGTAATATATCTCCCTTCAATTTTATAAATATAGGCATTGGCATACTTTCCTTCATTGATTCTTTGGCTTCTCAGTATTGGTAATATGATCATATATGCAAGGATTAATGTCACAACTATTCCTCCAATATTATAAATCATCTTTTCTTTAACCAACATAATCACTTTTAATCATAAAAATCTGCGTCATCTGCGTTCCATTGCATTCATCACTCCCCCACTACCCATTTCAAGTAATACTTCTCCTGCCCGATTTTTATTTTTACAATAAATACTCCGTTGTAAACAGGGATACCAATAAGGTCCAGATCATAAGAACCTAAATTAAAAGTAGTTTCTTCTGCTGAGCTAAAAATAATCTTTCCACTAAGGTCACTCACTTCCATACTCACTTCCGATTCTTCCATAATCTCAAAATGTAGTTTGGCATTATTGTCAAAAGACGGATTTGGATAAATGTAAACCTCACTTATTTGTGGTTTTTCAGTTATACTATATTGATTATAAGAAGGTCGTTCGCAAGAATTGTATAATATCACATCGTTTGTTTCATATACACTTTGAGTAAAATTAATTTCATTCAATCCTGAATCAACTACCCGGATCTTTGCAAAATCTTTTCCGTTATGTGCAACAAAAGAAACCTTTTCATTTAATTCTGATAATGTTTTATTTAAATAAATATTCAGGGTATCTGCATTTACTGCTGTTGTAAAAGTGATGGCATCACGGTTTAACCAATAATTACCATAGTCTGATAAGTTTGTAATAACCACATCCTGTGGAATTGCATGTACTAAAAGTTGCTGAGCATACAGTTTATAATACCTGGTTGGATGTATCAGTAATACACTTGATGTGCTGTTATTATAACATTTAAAAAAAGTATTCTTCCACTCTTCTACTTTACTTAAGTAATTTCCTTCTGTAACAGGCGAATCACCAAACACATCAGAAATAGTATTCGGGATCTCTAATACATCCGTCAGTCTTCCGTTCATACTTAGGTTCGCATGAGAAAAATAGGGAAAATGAGACATTACCACATTAGCACTTACACTGCTACTGAATTTATATCCAAGGCTATCCAATACGTTAATAAGAAAATCATTATAAGCCAAATATCCGGGCCGGAAACAAGTAACATCTTTATGAATGATATTTTGTAAAAGATCTTTGCTTACTTCTGCTTCACCAAAAACAGTAACATTGCTTGATACTGTTCCATTATAATAAGGCTGATAATTATAACGGTTATTTCCTATGTTTCCGATCGGAACAATACTTTCATTATCAAAATCGGGCATGTGTGATACACTGTGTGTTTGAATATCGTGTCCCATTTGTGAAACACGCAAAATATCTTCTTCATACCCATCGTAAAAATTTTTCGCCACTTTATCATGCATGTAATGTGTGGTTACCATGTAGGAAGAGTTGATATTATTTGCTTTTTCCCATGAAGCGTAATCATCAAACATTTCCATGGAAGTAGTTGCATCCACATCATGGCTGATTATTAAAGCCGCTTTAAAATTGCAGGGCGCACCATGTTTTGAAACCACATACGGGAGATGTTTTTTTAATACACCGTCCATAAAAAAAACATACACATCTTGTCCTGCTTCAAAATAGTTGGAGTGTACCCGGGAAGCACGATAATCGGCCTTAACCTGCGGGCGCAAGATCACTTCTTTGTATTGAGTTCCCAGCAAATAAACGTGCCCAAAATTATAATTATTATAAGCCATTGCAACCTCCCCGGTTTCATATTGGGCAAGCGTGTCAGCCGTGGTTAAAGTAAAAGCGCGAGTGCCAATGGTGCTGATAAAATCCGCTGTATCGCCCAAACAAATTTCCTTTTCATAAGGCTCGTCAAATAGCTTAAAAATACCCGGATCGTAATTGGTACTGAAACGGATAAAAAACCGATTACTGTTGAATGAAGTAGCAGAAACTCCAAAACAATCGAACAAAGTGGTGTCTTTAATATTGGTTGCGATCAAAATCCCTCCCTTGGAAATAAAGCTCCTTATTGAATCTCTTTCGGTTTGAGAAAATGTTGTTTGTTCAATGTTTGAAGTTGGAAGTACGATCTTACTTTTTATGGCCAAATCAACTGAATCGGTAATGGAATAAGAAAACCCTGCAGATTTTAAAATGTGTTCAAGAGAAAACAGGTTTCCTTTGGTAGTTTCTGAGTTTTTAGAAGTAAGGTCAAGAATGCAGATTTCTTTGGTTTGGGCAAGTATGTTTTGGCCAAGAATCAGCACAAAATAAATAATGACTTTCCAAACCCTCATATTACAAATGTACTAAAACAAAAAGAGCCTCCGATTACTCGAAGGCTCTTCATTATATAAATCTTTAAAAAGATTAAGCTTTTTTCGCGTAACGGGTACGGAATTTATCTACACGTCCTGCAGTATCAACTAACATATGTTTTCCAGTGTAAAAAGGATGAGATGTGTTAGAGATCTCCATTTTCAACAATGGATATTCATTACCATCTTCCCATTTTACTGTTTCTTTAGTTTCCGCACAAGAGCGAGTTAAAAATGAGTAATCGTTAGAAATGTCTTTGAACACTACTAATCTATAATTTTCAGGGTGAATCTCTTTTTTCATTGTATAATTTTTTTCTTTCTTGTTTTCAAAATGGAGTGCAAATATACGACTATTTTTTGTCCTGCAAAAAGTTTTTCCAAAAATAAAATAAATTGCTATGCCGCCCGTTAAGCTTAAACTTTATCTTTGTACATGCTTTTAATCCGGATCATAGTTGTTTTAAGTGTTTTTGCCCTGTTCCTCCCAAGCTGCAAAAAGGACAAAATTATAACCGATTCAAGTGCGAAATTAGCATTTTCAGAGGATTCAGTGCTATTTGATACGGTTTTTACCCAGGTCGGCTCCTTTACCAAATACATCAGGGTCCTAAACCCAAACAATCAAAAAATCAGCATTTCGTCCCTGAAACTTGCCCGTGGAAATGCATCTTTTTACCGGTTAAATGTGGATGGGGTTCCCGGAAAGGTTTTTAGTGATATTGAAATTGCGGCCAAAGACAGTTTGTACATTTTTGTGGAAGTTACTATAGATCCAAACAATTCCGCAAACCCTTTTGTTTATCAGGATTCCATTGTTTTTGAAACAAACGGCAACATTCAGGATGTAGACTTGTATTCGGTAGCCCGAAATTGTTATTTACATTTGCCAACCAATGTAGTGCATCTAAGTAATGGCGGTACATTTAGTTACGGTTCATTACCCTGTGGAGAAATATGGAACAACGATAAACCTCATTTGGTATTTGGATACGCACTTATTGATAGCCTGTGTACCCTTACAATTAACGCCGGAACTGAAGTTTATTTCCATCAAAATGGTGGTATTGTTGCCGACCGGGGTGGATGCCTGAAGGTTTTGGGAACACAAAGTCAAAGGGTAACTTTTCAGGGTGACCGATTGGAATATGATTATAAAGATGTTGCCGGGCAGTGGGAACGTATATGGCTGCTGGATGGCAGTGATAACAATGAGATCAATTATGCTATAATAAAGAACAGTTTCATTGGAATTCAGGCCGAGCCTTTTGCATTTTATGAAGTTGGCGGAAGTGTGATGGCACAACGAAAAGTAAAGATCACTAACACCATTATTCAAAATTGCTCTTATGTAGGAATTTACTCCCGTTTCTATAAAATTGAAGCCGGAAATAATGTGATTTCCAAATGTGGTACTTTCTCCGCTTACTTGTTCTGGGGTGGCTCTTATAGCTTCAGGCATTGTACTTTTGCCAACTATTGGTCGGAAGAAACACGCACTACCCCATCTGTTTATATTAACAATTACAACAGTGCTCAAAATTTCCCATTGGATAGTGCTTATTTTGTGAATTGTATAATTGATGGTGCAAATGCAGGGGAAATACAATTGGATTCAGCCGGAGTAAATGGAATGTTCAATAATGTTCACTTTAAAAAATGCTTATTAAAAACACAGTTAAACACTTCCAACACCACTTTATTCAGCAACAATCAACTCAACCAAACAATAAATTTTAAAGATATCGGTAATAATGATTTCCGCCTCAACTCCCCTTCTCCCGCTATTGATTTTGGAGTTGTTTTACCAAATTACAATCTGGATCTGAATGGAGTGCTTCGCGATGCTAACCCTGATGTCGGCGCTTATGAGTATGTGCCGTAGTTTTCAAATTATGGAACGCTGATGACACAGATTAAGCAGATTTCTTATGATTTTTTATTTTTCTAAGCACCTACATCGTTAATTAATAAATCCTATTTGATCATAACAATCAGCGTTATCTGCGTTCTATTGTAGCTAAACTCATTTTTCTCATTTTTTAACAAAAACTCACAAGTTTCCATTCGATCTAACGAAACTTGGTGCTATTTTTGTGAATAGCACGAAAAAAATAGGTATGTATAAAAAAATACTAGGAGCAGCTTTACTAATTGCAGGATTTTCTGTTAATCAGGTTAAAGCACAGGGACATGAAATTAAAGTATCTATTAAAAATTCAAAAGACAGTATCTGTCTTCTTATAAAATATAACTGGGAGTACAATAATATAGTCGACACTGCAAAAGTTGATAAAAAAGGCAATATGGTTTTTAAAGGAAAAAAAACATTGGAAAAAGGAATTTATTCAGTTTATAGCCCAAAAAGAGGAGCCTTGTACTTCGACTTTATTGTGAATGAAAGTCAGAAATTGGAAATTTCAACTGATACAGTTAATTTTTATGATAAAATGAAAATTACCGGCCCTAAAGAAAATACCGATTTTGTTGAGTTTGTAAAATTCATGGGGGCCAAAAACCTGGATCGTATGAATTACGAAAAAGAAGTAAAAGCTAAAAAAACAGCCGATTCTACTAAATTAATGACAGCTAAAACAACTGAATTATTTAAAGATATCAGAAAATATCAATTAGATTATTTAGCTAAAAATCCTACTAACTACATTTCTACTATTATCCGCCTTCAAATGGACAATGATGTTCCAAATGCGCCAAAAGGAATGGCTGCGGTAGATACGGCAATATGGAAATATCAATATTACAAAAATCATTATTGGGATGGGATCAATTTAAATGACGTCGGAACACTAAATACCAATAAAATCTTTGCGGAAAAAATCAAGCGTTATTTTGATAAAGTATTGATACAAAATCCTGATTCATTGGCTAAAGAATCTGATATTATAATTGCTAAAATAGGTAATAATAAAGAGACTTTTAAAATGGTTGTACATTATCTGACCTACGCATCTGAAATGTCAAAAGTAATGGGAATGGATGCTTTTTTTGTATATCTCGGAGAAAAATATTACGTAACAGGTAAAGATTTTTGGTTAGATGAAAAAAATCACGCAAAAGTAGTTAAGAAGGTTGGAATTCTTAAACCTCTTTTACTCGGTAGTAAAGCACAAGATCTTCAACTCATAGATACTGCAGGAATTAAAGTAATCCAAAAAATGGGCATTGATACTATTAATGACAGCCAAAGACTCACCAACGCATATTACAAAAATCAGGATGCTATTCAGAAGTTATTAGTAAGCATGTATAGCATCAAAGCTGATTATACTGTATTGGTTTTTTGGGATGTGGATTGTGGACATTGTAAAAAAGAAATCCCAGTGATTCAGGATACATATCACAAAATGAAAAAAGAAGGGATTAGCATGGAAGTATTTGCGGTTTATACACAACACGAATATACAAAATGGAAAACCTTTGTAAAAGAAAATAAGCTAGACTGGATCAACGTGGCCGATGCAGTGCATTTGAACAACCTGAAAGAAAAGTATGATATCTTCAGTACACCAGTGATTTATTTACTTGATAAAAACAAGGTTATTCAAGCAAAAAGAATTGGAGCGGAACAAATTGAGGATGTTATAAAAATGCTTGATAAGAAGAATAAAAAATAAATTCATTAATATTGAATCTTGAAAAAATAATAGTATGAAGAAAACACTACTTGGGTTGGCTTTGATCACAGGAATAATAGGAGGCAGTAATATTTTTGCACAAGGATACGAGATCAAAGTATCTATAAAAAATTCAAAAGACAGTATTTGTTTATTAACCAAATATACCTGGGAACAGCCCTACAAGGTTGATACGGCTAAAGTTGATAAGGCTGGTAACATGACCTTTAAAGGGAAAACTGCCTTAGAAAAAGGTATCTATTCTATTTACAGCCCAAAGAAAGGGGCTTTATATTTTGACTTCATCATAAACGAAAGTCAAAAACTTACCATAACAACTGATACGGTTAATTTTTACGACAAAATGAAAATTGTTGGGCCAAAAGAAAATACCGACTTTGTTGAGTTTGTAAAATTCATGGGTTCAAAAAACCTGGATCGTATGAATTACGAAAAAGAAGTAAAAGCTAAAAAAACAGCCGATTCTACTAAATTAATGACAGCTAAAACAACTGAATTGTTTAAAGATATCAGAAAATATCAATTAGATTATTTAGCTAAAAATCCAACTAACTACATTTCTACTATTATCCGCCTTCAAATGGATAATGATGTTCCAAATGCTCCAAAAGGAATAGCAGCAGCTGATACAGCAATATGGAAATACCAATACTACAAAAATCATTATTGGGACGGGATTAATTTAAACGATATTGGTACACTAAATACCAATAAGATCTTTGCTGAGAAAATGAAACGTTATTTTGAAAAAGTATTAATTCAAAACCCGGATTCATTGGCAAAAGAATCAGATATTTTTATCGGAAAAATTGGAGCTAACAAAGAAACCTTCAAATGGGTTACTCATAACCTAACTTATATGTCAGAATCATCTAAGGTAATGGGAATGGATGCCTTCTTCGTTTCAATGGTAGATAAATATTACAAAACCGGACAAGCAACCTGGTTAGATGAAAAACAATTGGATAAAGTAATTAAGAGAGCTGATATCTTAAGACACTTATTGCTTGGAAAAAAAGCACAAGACCTTCAGTTGATAGATACTGCCGGCATCAAGGCTATCCAAAAAATGGGAATTGATACTATTGATGATAGCCAAAGACTTACAAATGCGTATTACAAAAATCAGGATGCTATTCAAAAATTACTGGTGCCAATGTACGGTATCAAAGCTGATTACACAGTAGTGGTGTTTTGGGATGTAGATTGTGGTCACTGTAAAAAAGAAATTCCGGTAATTCAGGAAACTTATCACAAATTGAAAAAAGAAGGCACCAGCATGGAAGTATTTG
Organism: Bacteroidota bacterium; assembly: GCA_030684395.1. Lineage (GTDB taxonomy): Bacteria > Bacteroidota > Bacteroidia > B-17B0 > Aurantibacillaceae > JADJDM01. The sequence goes on from JAUXTT010000030.1 coordinate 11,253, forward strand.
CTGTTTACACTCAACACGAATACGCAAAATGGAAAACTTTTATTAAAGAGAATAAACTGGATTGGATCAACGTAGCTGACGCGGTACATTTGAACAACCTAAAAGAAAAGTATGACATCTTTAGTACGCCTGTGATCTATATTTTGGATAAAAACAAAGTTATTCAGGCAAAAAGAATTGGAGCGGAACAAATTGAGGATGTTATAAAAATGCTGAACAAGAAAAACAAAAATTTTTCTGACACACCGCAATTCAATAATAACACTAATAATGGGAAATAACAGTTTCTTCAAAATTCATCTTTATTAGTCATTAATTAATCTTTACTTTAGGCATTATGAAAAACTTATTTTTACTGGCGTTTATTGCCTTAATCAGTTGTGGACAGGCCCAACCTAAATCAGCAAAAAAATCGGGTAACACCGGTAAAGCAATTATTGGTTTCTGGAATGTAGAGAACTTATACGACACCATCAACGACCCTAAAACTGATGACGAAGAGTTTTTACCTACTGCAAAAAGTAAATGGAACAGCGAGCGTTATGCAAAGAAACAATTGAATATCTCAACCATCATTTCTAAAATGGGTGTAGAAGAAAACCCTGATGGGCTGGCAATTTTAGGAATGGCAGAAATTGAAAACAAATCAGTGTTGGAAGATCTGGTAAAAACACCTGCATTAAAAAGCAGAAAATTAGGAATCGTGCATTACAACTCTCCTGATAACAGAGGAATTGATGTTGCAATGCTTTACAACCCAAAATACTTCAAGTTAATTTCCAGTTCGGTATACACAGTTAAATTACCCGGAGATTCTGCACGCCCAACGCGCGATGAGCTTTTGGTTAACGGAAAACTAAACGGCGAATTGGTTCATATACTTGTTTGTCATTGGCCATCCCGCCGTGGCGGTGAAGAAGAAAGCGCACCGGGAAGAAAAGCAGCCGCAACTGTTGCAAAAGGAATTATTGATTCTATCCGCAAAGCCGAAAAAAATCCACGTATACTTTTAATGGGAGATCTAAACGATGATCCAACTAACGAAAGTGTAAAAACGGTTTTAAATGCAAGTGCCGAACCTGATAAAGCAAATGCAGAAACACTTTATGATCCTATGGCTAAAATATTAGAAGGTGGTCAGGGAACCCTTTCTTATAAAAATAAATGGAACCTGTTTGATCAAATTATTATGACCGAAGCTTTTGTAAAAAAAGACAGTAAACTTCTATACCAAAGTGCGAAGATTAATAACGTTCCTGAGGTTTGTGAAACCAATGAAAAATACAAAGGTCAGCCTTTACGCACTTATGTTGGCGCAAAATACCTTGGCGGATACAGCGACCATTTTGGCGTTTATGCTGTGTTTGGGAAATAGAACGCTGATGACACTGATTTTATTTTATTAAAGCCGGCGTTGGTATTAATTTGGTTTTATGATATCTCCTGTACCGGGAACAGTTTATAACTGTTTCCTGAGACTCCAGGATATTAGAATGTACTATTCATATCTCCTATTATAAGGAACTCACTTTTTTTTCTATTCTAAAATTCATTACATTTAACAGATTAATGTTTCATATTCTTTCTTAAATTACATTTAAGAATAGAAACACTTAATATCATTAAGGATTATACGAAAGAAAAAATGGAAGGAAAAGAAGTAATAGAGGCCCTTTTTTTGCACGCCACAGAAGGTATATTAGTTGCGAACAAAAGTGGGGAAATAATACAGATTAACCCAAGTGCCGAAAAAATGTTTGGCTACGAAAAAGATGAATTACTTGGTCAAAAAATAGAAGTACTGGTTCCGCAGAGTATTGCTCATGCCCATACAATGCACCGTGGAGGTTTTAATAAAAATCCTCATCCCCGAAAGATGGGGTCCGGAATGAATTTATTTGCCAAAAGAAAAGACAGTTCTGAATTCGCGGTTGAAATCAGCCTTAGCCCTTACACACAAAACGGTGAGCATTTCGTTGTCGCATTTATTATTGATATTACTATTAGAAAAGGTATTGAAGATGATATAAGAAAGAAAAAAGAAGAACTGGAACTTCTTACCGAGCACCTGAAAGAATCCAATAAAGAGTTGGAAAATTTCGCCTATATTTCATCACACGATTTACAGGAACCCTTACGAAAAATACAAGCCTTTGGTGATAGACTCAAATCTACCGATAGAGAAAATTTTTCTGAACAGGGAAAAGATTATTTAGACAGGATTTTGAATGCTGCGGCAAGAATGCAAAATCTCATAAACGACTTACTTGCTTTTTCCAGGTTATCTACCCGCGTGCAGGCATTTTCTTCTATTGACTTAAATAAAGTATTAAGAGAAGTGCTCTCCGATATGGAAGTTACCATTGAAAAAACAGGGACGATAATAAAAGCAGAAGAACTACCATCCATTGTTGCCGAACCAACACAAATGCGACAGCTCTTTCAAAACCTTATTTCAAATGCCGTGAAATTCAGGAAAGAAGATGAACAGGCCGTTGTGAAAATATATTCAAAGCCTTCTAATTTAGGCAAAGACTTTATTGACATATTTGTTGAGGATAATGGAATTGGTTTTGAAGAAAAATATATTGATAAAATATTTACTATTTTTCAGCGGCTGGAAGGAAAGAAGTATGAAGGTAGCGGGATAGGGCTTGCCATTTGCCGGAAAATTGCTTTATTCCATGGTGGTAACATAATGGTAAGTAGCAAGCCGGGCGTGGGATCTAGGTTTGTTGTTACATTAGCTATCAAACAAAAACGAAATATGATGACCCAACCGATCGACGAAACAAATTGATTGCGGGAAAGATAATTGTAAATAGAAAAAAGTATTTAATTAACATAAAAAAGAAAAAAATGAAGACAACTGCATCCATTGAAATACTAATTGCGGATGATGATGCTGATGACCAGATGCTGATCATTGATGCTTTAAAAGAAAGCCGCTTAAAAAACAATGTTCAGTGTGTGGAAAATGGTGAAGAGCTCATGGATTACCTTCGTAACACAGGAAAGTATACTGACAAAAAAAAGTATCCGGCTCCCGGCATTATTTTACTTGATTTAAATATGCCTAAAAAAGACGGACGTGAGGCACTAAAAGAAATCAGGGCAGATGAAAATCTCAAACGCATACCTATTATTATTCTTACCACATCTCAAGCAGAAGAAGATGTTTTAAAGACATATAACCTTGGAGCAAACTCGTTCATAACCAAACCTGTTACTTTTATAGCAATGGTAGAAGTGATGAATAAATTAAAAAATTACTGGTTTGAAATAGTAGAACTTCCGGGCGATAATTAAAATGATAAATAAAATCAAAATATTAATGATTGATGATGATGAGGAGGATTTCATTATTATCAGGGATTTATTTGCAGAAATCGATCGTCATAAATACTCTATTGATTGGGTACCGTCTTATCAGGATGGTTTAAAAAATATTTCAAAAAAAAATCACAATGCCTATCTTGTTGATTACCGGCTTGGGGCAGATAGCGGGCTTGAATTAATAAGTGAAGTGCTAAGAAATGGTTGTGATGCACCTTTGGTTCTTTTAACCGGGCAAAATGATATTGAAATTGATAAACAAGCTATGAAGTCAGGCGCTTCAGACTTTCTTGTAAAAGGAACCATATCGGCAAGCCTGCTGGAAAGGGCAATTCGTTATAGTATTGAGCAAGCAAAAAATATTTACGTAATAAAACATTTAAATTATAACCTGGAAAAAAAAGTAAAAGAACGCACACTGGAATTAACAAATGCACTGGAACGTGAACAGGCAATTAATGAAATGAAATCCCGTTTTGTTTCGTTTGCATCGCATGAGTTTAGAACCCCATTGTCAGCAATCCTTTCCAGCGCATCCTTAATTGGAAAGTACAGGGAAACTGAGCAGGAAGAAATGAGATTGAAACACGTCAACCGAATTTCTTCTTCGGCCAAAAACCTTAACGACATTCTTGATGATTTCCTTTCACTTGCTCAGCTTGACAAAGGAATTATTGAAGTAGAAAAAAATGTTTTGAATTTACCTGATTTTTTGGAAACAATAGTTGATGAAATGGAAGGAATAGTAAATAAAAAAAATCAGAAAATTAAATATGTTCACGAAGGTGAAACCTTAATTGAGCAGCCAAAAAAGATCCTGAAAAATATACTGCTTAATCTTCTTTCCAATGCCAGCAAGTATTCCCCCGAAGAAAAGGAAATATACCTCAGTTCATCCATCATTAATAATAAAGTGTACTTAACTGTAAAAGATCAGGGCATTGGCATTCCTGAATCAGACCAGGAAAAATTGTTTAACGAATTTTTCAGGGCAAGTAATGTAGGAAATGTGCAAGGCACTGGTTTAGGCTTAAATATAGTAAAGAGGTACGTGGAAATCCTTGACGGAAATATTAGCTTTGTTAGCAAGCCTGATGAAGGCACAACTTTTACTATTGAATTTCCACAAATAGTACCCAGATAAAACCTGTTTTAATCTTTCTTTACATCCGTTAACTTAACCACCGTACCTGCCATACAAGTAGTCATAGGTTGTTTTTTAGGGGTTTCGTATTTTATCCAGATAACTAATTTATCTTTTTTAAACTCATCAGCTAAATTCTGGGGCATCAGTTTTTTCTCACCCTCTAATTGAAGAATATAACCACAACTTTCCACTTCGTATTTAATTACCGTTGCTTTTACATAACCTTCTTTAGTGTAATCTGCCGCAGCCTTTTTAGTTTTACATGATACAAAAATCACACTGAGCAAAATAAGTAATCTGAATATCTTCATATTTTTAATGATATATTTGTGACTAAATTTTAAATTCTAATGAAAATCGCTATAAATTAGATTTTTTTAGGCCAGCAAGATTTTAAAACCACAGCAGACACCCGTCTGTGAGGCCCCGATAGCTATCGGGATTAAAATTGATGCTTAACGACAAAAAAGCAATTTATAGTGGTTTTCAAACACAAGTATAAACAAAATGATCCATTGTTCAAACATTACCAAATCGTATGGAAACCTTCAGGTATTGAAAGGTGTTAGTTTGCACATTCAGCCTTCTGAAATAGTTTCTGTTGTAGGTGCTTCGGGCGCAGGTAAATCAACTCTATTACACATACTTGGAACATTGGATAACGCTGATTCAGGTGAGGTAACAATTAACGGAACGCTTGTAAATAAATTAAAAGACAAAAAGCTGGCTGAGTTCAGAAACAAAAATATTGGATTTGTATTTCAGTTTCATCATTTACTTCCCGAGTTTAACGCTTTGGAAAATGTTTGCATTCCTGCCTTTATAGCAAAAACCTCAAAAAAAGAAGCCGAGAAAAGAGCTACTGAATTATTGGAAATGCTTGGTTTACAAAGCAGGCTTACACACAAACCGAATGAACTTTCGGGTGGTGAACAACAAAGGGTAGCAGTTGCCAGAGCCTTAATAAACAATCCGGCTGTTGTTTTTGCTGACGAACCTTCCGGAAACCTGGATTCAACAACCGCGAACGACCTTCATAAATTGTTTTTTACTTTACGTGATCAGTTTAAACAAACCTTTGTGATCATTACTCATAACGAAGAATTAGCAAACATGGCCGACAGAAAATTGGTGATGAGAGACGGAAATATTATTTGAGTTAGTCCCAAAAAAATTGCACTGTCCTTCTGGGCTTGTCGAAGAACGGGGCATTTTTTTTAGAGGTATAATAGCAAAAAATAGTTGGTAAAAACCGCTGTGGACCAATACAGTAAAGGGATTGAGCAAAGGATATTGAAAATGGTTTCAATATCCTTTTTTTGTACATGGAAAAGTCAAAAA
>JAUXTT010000010.1 GCA_030684395.1 Bacteroidota bacterium
ACAGTTATCGAAAAATTTTGCGCTGTTCCTGTGCAACCATTTTCTGTTGGTGTAGCACCAAAATTTCCGGTAAGAACTGTTGATCCTGTATTGGTACCTGTAAAAGCAGCTATATCACCTGCACCGAAAGCTCCAACACCAATTGTGTTATCGGAATTTGTCCAGTTAACTGTAGCTGTTGCAGGTGTTGGGTTAAAAGTAATTGCAGTTGTATTTACTCCGGCACATACTGTTTGACTTGTTACGGCTGGAATAGATGGAATCGGGTTTACTGTTATTGAAAAATTTATTGGAACACCATCGCAACCATTTTCTGTTGGTGTAGCAACAAAGTTTCCGGTAACAGGGCTTGAACTTCCATTAACACCTGCAAAAGCTGCTATGTTTCCTGCTCCGGAAGAACCTACACCTATGGAGTTGTCTGAATTTGTCCAGTTAACCGTTGCTGTTCCCGGTGTTGGATTAAAATTAATTGCAGCAGTGTTAACACCTGCACATACTGTTTGATCCGCAACAGTTGGAACAGACGGAATAGGATCGACAGTTATCGAAAAATTTTGCGCTGTTCCTGTGCAACCATTTTCTGTTGGTGTAGCAACAAAGTTTCCGGTAAGAACTGTTGATCCTGTATTGGTACCTGTAAAAGCAGCTATATCGCCTGCACCGGAAGCTCCAACACCAATTGTGTTATCGGAATTTGTCCAGTTAACTGTAGCTGTTGCCGGTGTTGGATTAAAAGTAATTGTAGTTGTATTTACTCCGGCACATACTGTTTGGCTTGTTACTGCCGGAATAGATGGTGTTGGATTTACTGTTATCGCAAAATTTTGCGATGTTCCTGTACAACCATTTTCTGTTGGTGTGGCAACAAAGTTTCCGGTAACAGTGGTTGATCCGGCATTAACGCCGACAAAAGCAGCTATATCACCCGCTCCGGAAGAACCTACACCAATTGTGTTGTCTGAATTTGTCCAGTTAACTGTAGCTGTTGCAGGTGTTGGATTAAAAGTAATTGCAGTTGTATTAACCCCGGCACATACTGTTTGACTTGTTACGGCTGGAATGGAAGGAATCGGATTTACTGTTATTGAAAAATTTCGTGGTGTGCCAGTGCATCCGTTCTCTGTAGGTGTGGCAACAAAGTTTCCGGTAAGAACTGTTGATCCTGCATTGATACCGGCAAAAGCAGCTATATCACCCGCTCCTGAAGAACCTACACCAATTGTATTGTCTGAATTTGTCCAGTTAACTGTTGCCGTTGCAGGTGTTGGATTAAAATTAATGGCAGCCGTATTGACTCCTACACATACTGTTTGGCTTGTTACAGCAGGAATAGAAGGAGTTGGATTTACAGTTATTGCAAAATTTTGTGCGGTACCAGTACAACCATTTAAGGTAGGAGTTGCAACAAAGTTTCCGGTGGCGGGCACCGAGCCTGCATTTGTTCCGGCAAAAGCTGCAATATTTCCTGCACCCGATGCTCCTACTCCAATTGTGTTATCCGAATTTGTCCAGTTAACCGTTGCTGTTCCCGGTGTTGGGTTAAAATTAATTGCAGCAGTGTTTACACCTGCACATACTGTTTGGCTTGTTACTGCCGGAATGGAAGGGATTGGGTTTACTGTTATTGAAAAATTTTGTGGTGTACCGGTACAACCATTTTCTGTTGGTGTGGCAACAAAATTTCCGGTAAGAACTGTTGATCCGCCATTTGTGCCCGCAAAAGCAGCTATATCACCCGCTCCGGAAGAACCTACACCAATTGTGTTGTCTGAATTTGTCCAGTTAACTGTTGCCGTTGCAGGTGTTGGATTAAAATTAATTGCTGTTGTATTTACTCCTGCACAAACAGTTTGGCTTGTTACTGCCGGAATAGAAGGAGTTGGATCAACCGTTATTGTATAACTGACCGGAGCCCCGACACATCCATTTAATGTAGGGGTTACACTAACAACACCCGTTATAGCAGCACCGGTGGCATTCGTTGCCGTGAAGGCCGGAATATTTGCACTTCCCGATGCTCCTAAACCAATAGCTGTGTTTGTATTTGTCCAGGTGTAAGTTGCACCCGCAGGAGTACTTGTAAAAACTGCCGCAGGAATAGTTACTCCTGCACAAACTGTTGTATTAGCAGGAACTGTAACGGTTGGTGGTACTCCTACTGTAATATTCTGAGTAAATACATCAGGGCAACCTGTTGCTGAAACACCTGTGAGAGAAACTATGTAAGTCCCTGAAGCAGTATAAGTTTGAGCCGGCCCTGCCACCGCAGTTGAAGTGTTTCCGTTACCAAAATTCCATGTTTGACTAACTGTTGTTGTAGAAGTATTGGTAAACGTAACATTTAAAGGAGGGGCGCAACTTGTGTTAGCACTCATTGTGAATTGAGCTGTTGGAGCTATGGTAAAACTTCCACCAAAACTAAAATCGAACCCGGTATTATCATCAGTCCAATTATCTATAATGATCATATATGTATTACCAGCTACAACATTTTGTAAAGGGCAAAATTCATTAGCAGCTCCTGAAGTTAATGAACCATCATTTGGGCAATTGTTTGGTGCTCCAGCTTGCATTCCACAGGGGCTTCCATTTTCAAAATCAAAATTAAAATTACAGTTAAAGGTAGGAGATGCGCCATTTGGACAGCCACCTGTTATGTCATACATAACCCAATCGAATTCAGCAGGTCCGTTTGGTGCTGCTGTCCATCCGCAGGTTCCGCTTGTACCAACTGTAAATTGATAAAAAACGGGTCTTTGAAAAGTAGTAGGAAAGCAAGATGGTTGAAGCCCGTTAGAGTTATTGGGAAAAGTGGCAACTGTAAAAGGATTTTTGTTACATAAGGTAGTTGCTGTTGCACATGATCCACCGGGGTTTGGCGGTGGTGTATTTGAACTTATGCAAATCTGAAATCCTCCTGTTGAAACCATTGAACCCACGTTCACCCAAACCTGAGTACCTACTACATATGTCCAGTTTGTTGTTGCTGCGCCACCATTGGTTGCAGATACATCACAGTTGTTTATTGGTGCAGCACAGTTCGTTGACATAACAGTTACTCCTACTTGTTGAGCAGGTGTCCCTCCTGTTGGAGTTACAGTAATTGTATTATCAGTTCCACTGGTTACAAACGTGTACCACACTTCCGGAATATCCTGAAATGTTGGCCAGCACGGATGAGCTGTATATGTAACACCTAAGGCATTTGCTGTAGTTCCATTTACGCAAGCGTTACCATTAGCATCTAATGTGATCTGTGTTGCATTAACACAATCATCATTTGTTACCTGTGCCTTTGCTTTAAGGCAGAAAACAAGAACCAAAACAAATAATAGAATTTTATTCATAGGTTAATTTTCTTTATAAATAATATATTGCAATGGTAATTTGATAGTTGGAATATCTTTTTCACTATAAATTTTAAGGCTATAATATTCATTTACCTTATAAATAATAGTTTTATCCTTTTGTCTTTCTCTTTTTACAATTTCGCAAACATCTGATGTAATGGTAAGTTTATACCTTGGGTTACCGGAAACAATCTGATAGGTATTCTCAACTTCTTTGCACAGGTCTATTTTTTCCTGAGAAGTTTTCGGCTTCACAAGTTTTGAAGTACTTTGAGCATTTACACTCAAATTAATCGCAAAAAAAGCGACTATGGTTAAAAAATCAATTTTCATACAATTAACTTTTGGTGTGTCAAGGTACAAAAAACGACATAAGTTTCCAAAAAAACTTATAATCAACGCTTTAGAAAAGGAATTAGGGGAAATATATCCTTGCTATCAGTAAAATTATGTTACCTAACCAAGGTAACATGGCCTGAAACTAATTTTTTTTCACCAAGAAAATTTGTAACAACCAATTTGTAGATATAAACACCTTTTTCAACGTGCTTTTCTTTACTATCTTTTCCGTTCCAGCCCTTATCAATTTCAGCACTGTCGAAAATCACCCCGCCCCAACGGTCATAAACAGTCATTTCAAGGGCAGTGATACCGATTCCGGTTGCTACAAATTCTTCATTTATTCCGTCTCCGTCTGGAGTAAAGGAATTGGGAACATACACCACATATTCTTCATCGATCAAAACATTTTGGGTTGTTGTATCCACGCAACCTTTATCAGTTACAACAGCCAATGTTACAGAATATGTTCCTGCTGCTGCATATGTATAAGAAGCTACTTCCAAAGTGCTGTTAGTACCAACTGAATCATTAAAAATCCAGGTATGGCTCTCAATATTTGCCTGTGTAATGTCTGTAAAAGTAATTACCGGATCAATAACAGTTGTAGGTTGTGGACTCGCTGCAAACATTGCCTCTGGAATCGGAAACACATTAACTACAGCTGTTTTGCTATTAGTGCAACCGTTAATATCAACTACCGAGTAAATTACATTATAACTTCCATCTAATGCAAAATTAGAAGATGTATTACAACTGGTTGAAGATCCGTTTCCACCGAAATTCCAGTTACATTGTGCGGATGCCGGAGTACTTGAGCCTGTAAACTGAACCAGTAAAGGAGCGCAACCTGAAGTTGACGCCGGAGTTATAGTAAGTGATGGTGTGGGGTTTACAGTAAGGCTGTAGGTAGTAGATGCGGTTGGAGTACTACATCCATCCTGAACGGTTACAGTATAAACAGTGCTTGATAGAGGCGAGAGTCTTACAGAAGATCCATCCGGGTTCAATAAGTTAACACCGGTATTAGGAGCCCATATATAAGTCAATACACTATTACCTCCTTCACCGGATACATTTACCACTATATCTTTTGTTTCACAGATTTTATCTGTTGCCGGAGTAATTGCATGCATAATAAGTGGAGTATTCAACGAAACTGTAATAATTTCCTGATTATCCGAAGCGCAATTCATAACATCCAGTGCAGTTACAGTATAATTTATTGGTCCCGTTGTTGGTGAAACAGTAATTGCAGAAGAACTTGTTACCGGTGGATTGATACCATCATTCCAGATATAAGTATAACCACCACTGCCGCCAGTTGCAGATGCACTTAAAGTTGCGTTTTGCCCGATACAAATTGTCATGGATGTAACACTTGGAGGCACTACATGCACAACCTGTGGTTCAGTAACAGTTAGTGTTAACAAGCCTGATGCGCAACCGTTTACATCCTGAGCAATAACACTATGGGTTCCTGCAGAAAGACCACTAAAAGAAGTTGGTGAAGCAAACACCCCTCCATTCAACGAAAACAAGTATGAAGGTGTTCCTCCAGATGCAGAAACTGAAATATTTCCATCACCACCTCCGTTACAGGTTACAGGATTGTTACTCACCGAAACAATTGAAACCGGAGCTGCAGGTTGCAAAACAGTTGCAATCACTGTTTGAGAACAGGTTGAAATATCACTTACTGTAACATTGTACGTTCCTGCAATAACTGAAAAAATATTTTGAGTAGAAGCTCCGTTCGACCACAAAAATGTATATGGTGCAAACGAGCTTACTGCCGGATTAACAGTAATAGTGACTGAACCATCTGCTGATCCGAAACAAGATGCTGAATCCTGTAAAGCGGTTACAGTAAAAGTTGGCGGAACAACAATTGTAACGTTATCCGTTGCCGAACAACCATTGGCATCAGTTCCGGTAACAATATAGGTTGTACTGATTGTTGGTGTAACTGTAGGTGTGGCACTTGTTGAACCATTTAATGTTGGGTCTGCAGTCCATAAATAAGTTAACGCTCCAATTGCAGTTAACGATGTGAAACTTCCTAAACAAACTGTATCGTTTATTCCTGCGTCTACAACAGGTAAAGAGTTTACCGTTACAGTAGTTGTTGTTAAACCATTACATCCCGATCCTGTTTCTACTATGGTATAAACTGTAGTAACGGTTGGATTAGCAGTTACATTTGCACCTGTTGTAGCACTTAATCCTGTGGCAGGTGACCATGTATATGAAGTTGCTCCGGTAGCAGTTAATGTAGTACTGTTTCCTATACAAATTGCCGCAGAAGGAACACTAATTATTGCTGCATTATTAACTGTTACTGTAACTGAATTGGAAGGACTAACACAACCATTCACACTATAACTGCACGAGTAAACTGTTGTTGACAGCGGGCTCACTGAAATGCTCTGCCCGTCAATGTTTCCCGGTTGCCATGTATATATTGCTCCTGCAACAAATGGTGTTGCGGTTAAAACAGCCATATTGCCGGGGCAAATAGCCGGAGGAGTATTAATAGTTGGAGTTACGGGAATTGGGTTTACAACAATGGTAACGTTGTCTGTTGCAAAACAACCATTAGCATCAGTTCCTCTTACTACATAAGTAGTTGTTGTGTTTGGTGTTGCTATAGGTGAGGCAATAGTTGAATCACTTAATGTTGGGTCTGGTGTCCAGACGTATGTAAGACCTCCTGATGCGTTCAACGTAGAAGAAGATCCGTCACAAATAGTATCATTTAATCCTGCGTCTATTATTGGCAAATCATTTACTGTAACTGTTACTGTTGTTGTTCCGTTACAACCTGATGTTGTTTCTGTTATTGTATAAACTGTAGTTACAGTTGGATTGGCTGTTACGCTTGCCCCTGTAGTTGCGCTTAAACCGGTTGCCGGTGACCATGTGTAGGATGTTGAGCCTGATGCATTAATTACAGCACTTCCACCAATACATATTGTTGGTGAGTTAGCAGAAATAACGGAAGCGTTAACAACGGTTACAGTGCTTGTGACCACAGCACTCGTACAACTGCCCAGAGTATAACTACAAGAATATGTTGTAGTGGTAGCAGGGTTTACGGTAATTGACTGTCCTGTTACACCACCCGGTTGCCAGGTGTACACAGCACCTGCAACCAAAGGACTTGCGGTTAGTGTAGTTGAATCCCCTAAACAAATAGGAGCCGGGTTATTAATGGTAATTGCAGAAGGCGTAGTGACCTGAACGGTAACTGTGTCGGAAGCGCTACAACCAGGATTACCCGTAACGGTAAGTGTGTATTGTGTTGTTGCCACCGGTGTTACTGTGGGAGTCAATGTTGTTGATCCGGTCATGTTTGTAGTAGGAGACCAGGTAGCATTAATAGGTGGAGGAACTACAAAAGAAATACTCCATGAGTTTATTGTACCAATATCTCCACCCGCATCATCACTAACTCTTAGCGTCCAGCTTCCATTTGCAGTACATCCATTAAGTGCTCCCAGTCCGCCCGCTCCTTCAGGAATGTATGTTCCGGTAAAAGGTGCTGTTCCGGTTGTTACATTGGTAACAGCAGTTGGGGTAAAACATGTATTGGTAAAATCATCACCTCCGCCACCATTATCAGTAGTCAGTTCCAATAAAATTCCACTCGGGCATCTTAAGAAAATATCCAAATCTCCGTCAAAAGTATGAGTTATATCAAAACATACCTGCGCAATAGACGTTGTACTTATTGTTGAATAAGGTAATCCGGAAACCGTTATTGCATTCGTTACAGTTACATTATCTGTAATTGCTGTTGTGGTTGTACTGTTGAAAGTAGATGTGCCCGGTAAAAAAGTGTTTCCTGTTCCATTTAAGGTTGCACTTTGCCCCGAACAGATGGTTTGCATTGTGCCGGCATCAGCAACCGGAACCGTCACATTCACAGGTATTACAGCCGAACAGGTATCATCTATCCCATTTGTAAAATACAAAGTATAGGTTGTTGATGTTAATGGTGTAGCTATTGGGTTTGCTATATTCGGGTTATTTAAACCTGTTGTGGGCACCCACGAATAATAATAAGGTGCAGGGGTTGCACAAACACCTGTTAAAGTAATATTTACGTTATCAATTCCCCAATGGTCGTAATCGTTTCCACTACTACCTGTTTGCAACCAACGAAACATGGTGTTAGGGGAAACAGCTCCTGCGGGTATTGCAAAACAATAATTTGCCCACACATCATATAAACCGGTTAAAGGATCGAAATAATTTATAGAGGTCCATGTAGTTCCCCCATCAGTAGAATATTGAACATCAACTCCTTCTGTACTCAAATCCGGCTCTTCACAGGGAGAACTGAATGTACTTGCAAACACAAGGTCGAAACAAATTGTTCCTGTACAACCAATGTTATAGCCAATAGTAGTCATTGTTCTTGGCGCAGCGGTTGTATTCCCCATCCACATATGTGCTGTTCCGTCAGGTGACGGACCGCATGGGTTATTAAACTGAGCTGCAGCCGAAACCGACCATCCGGTACCTGCCGATCCTGTATTAAAATCATTATTCATTAAAATAGCTCCGCCGGCACCAGTAGCATTTAACTGGACGGATTGTCCACAAATAATACTTGCACTTGCCGGGGTAGTTGTTAATGAACAGTTTACTTGCGCAATTTGAGTATAACTCAAAAAAAACGAAAGTACTGTGAAATAAATTACCTTAAGATTTCTCATTTCCTTATTTCAATGCCGAGGCTTTAATGTTAACCAATTTTACGTCCATTATCTCCGAAACTGTTTTTATATCAAGAAATCTCTCGATTATCCTTAGCTCAGGTTGTGCATTTTTGGAGCATTTACCTTCCAATGTTTCATTTCCGGCCATTTTAAATTTCACATGATATTCTTCGGAGCCATTACAGCTTAAACATTTATTATTTTGATCAAATAAATTCAGATCCCATTCAATTAATTTAAAATCAGCCATTTGATTTTCTACTTTAATTAAAAACCATTTTTGCAAATGTGCTCCATCTACGTTACAGTCAGCCTCTTTAGTACTAACTTTTATTCCGTTTTCATCATGAACAAGCTTCCACCCACTTTGGGAAAAACTAAAAAAACTCATAAAAATGAATAAGAAGACTGAGAAAACCTTTAATTTCATAGTAAAAATTTGACTCTAATTTAAGCATTAATTAACTCTCCGCAAAAATTATTAGTCAACAAAAAGGCTTTTTTAGCTGAATTGGATGTCTTTGACTACCAATTGAATACTGGGGACGCCGTTGAATATGTTTTCCTGTACCTGATAGCATATCTTAGCAGGGATTTGGTTTCGGAAATTTTCGTAATGCTCTCCTTTATCAAAAGCAATAGCTTGAAATTTTACTTCCGGTTTCCCCTTTTGATATAATTCCAATTTCAAATGGTTATTACCCACAATTTTAACATAACCTGTATCGAAAATATTTTCAGAAACAAACACCGGAATCATATTTCCCGGGCCATGTGGAGCAAACTGCTTAAGAATCCTGAAACATTTATCCGTTATCTCTGTAAGCTGGATCTGAATATCAATCTCCAATTCAGGAATAAGCATTTCATCTGTGATGGTAGAACTCACAATACGTTCGAATTTTTCCTGAAAAGCTACAATATTCTCAGGTACAAGTGTTAAGCCCGCCGCGTATTTATGTCCGCCAAATTGTTCTAATAATTCGCTGCATGCTTCAATTGCTTCATACACATCAAAATCCTTTACTGATCTTGCCGAGCCTGTAATTTTTCCGTTAGATTGAGTAAGAACAATAGTAGGCCGGTAAAAACGTTCAACCAATCTCGAAGCAACAATTCCAACCACACCTTTATGCCAGTTCTCGCTATACACAACTGTTGATTTACGGGTAACGGAAAGGACATCCGTTTCGATAATATTTATAGCCTCACCGGTAATTGCCTGATCAAGATCTTTACGTCGGGTATTTGTTAAGTTAATTTGCTTGGCAATTTCTTCTGCTCTTTCAATGGTATCTGCAATTAACAATTCAACTGCCTGACTACCGTGTTCTATACGGCCTGCAGCATTTATGCGTGGAGCCAAAACAAAAACAAGGTCAGAAATAGTAAGTTCCTTTTTCAGTTTATTTAAATCGATAACAGCTCTAAACCCTGCTCTTGATAAGGCATTAATCCTTTTTAATCCATAATGGGCAAGCACTCTGTTTTCACCTGTAATAGGAACAATATCGGCAGCAATACTTACCGCAACCAGGTCAATAAAATTCTCCAGTACTTTTTCGTTTTGTTTGTTCGAACGAATAATAGCCTGACATAATTTATACCCCAAACCGCATCCTGTAAGTTCTTTATACGGGTAATCGCAATCTTTTCTTTTTGGGTCTAAAACTGCAACAGCCTTTGGAAGAAATTCACCGGGTAAATGGTGATCGCAAATAATAAAATCAATCTCTTTTTCGTTTGCGTAATCTACCTTATCAATCGATTTTATTCCACAATCCAATGCGATAATTAAAGAGTAACCATTTTCTTTGGCGAAATCAATTCCTTTAAAGGAAATCCCATAACCTTCGTTGTATCTGTCAGGAATATAAAATCCGGCATCAACCCCGTATGATTTAAAAAAACTATAAGTTAAAGCGACAGCAGTAGTTCCGTCTACATCATAATCTCCGTATATAAGTACTTTTTCTCTTTTTGATAGGGCCGTATTAATCCTATCTATTGCTTTATCCATATCCTTCATCAAAAAAGGATCGTGTAACAAGTCTAAGGAAGGGCGGAAAAATTGTTTAGCACTTTCAAAATCGATGATACCTCTTTGAACCAGTAAAATCGCATTAATCCTATCAATATTTAATTCACTTTGTAATTTGCCTGCAAGCAATTTATCATACTCAGTATTTATTTTCCAGCGTGCCTGCACAAAATGAGATTAAAGGGTGTTTATAAATGCTGTCGTCTTTCTCTAATCAAATCATTGCGACGGCGGCATAACCACAATGATAGCAAAAAAAATTATTGCATATTATGATAAATAGCAAGGATATCATCATCCTCCTCCATCTTCTCAACAAGTGCCATTACTTCATTTTCATGTTCTTCACTTACTTCCTTGTAAGTAGTTGGGATAAACACTTTCGAAGTTTCTTTTATTTCATATTTCAGATCTTCCAACCCTTTTTGCATCATACCAAAATCAGTAAATGCAACCTGAATAATCAATTCATTGGTTTCATCATCCCAGGTAAGTTCTTCAGCACCAAAATCAATTAATTCTAATTCAATATTCTCTCTGTCCAATCCTTCTGCACTTATTTTGAACAATGCTTTTCTGTCAAACATAAAACTCACAGATCCTGTCGTACCAAGAGTTCCGCCACCTCTGTTAAAATACATACGAACGTTTGCTACTGTACGTGTTGGATTATCGGTAGCAGTTTCTATTATCATAGGAACGCCATGTGGAGCATATCCTTCATAAATAACCTCTTCGTAGTTAGCCGAATCTTTATCAGAAGCACGCTTTATGGCCGCATCGATCCTGTCTTTCGGCATATTGATCGACTTAGCGTTCTGAATTACTGTTCTTAAATGCGAGTTTGAATCAGGGCTTGGTCCTCCCGATTTTACTGCAATAACAATCTCTCTTCCAATACGTGTAAACGCTTTTGCCATTTTAGCATAACGCGCAAACATCTTATGTTTTCTTTTCTCAAATACTCGTCCCATAATAATTTTATCCTTAAACCGCCAAATTTACGGAGATTTGTCTTCAAAAAAGAACAGATAGTCTAATTTTATAATAATAAATTGGTTTTCAAGTCAAAAGTTAATTTATTTGTACTAACATTTATTACAGAAGTAATTTCAATTATGGGAATAATAGAAGAAGAAATCAAACAAAAAAAGTTTAATTCTGCTCGCCACAAAATGCTGGTTAACCTTGTTTACACAACTAATTGGTTAAATACCATACAAATGAGGGAGTTTAAAGTATTCGGCCTTTCTTCTCAGCAATATAATATTTTAAGGATTTTGCGGGGGCAGGGTAATAATGCAGTAAATTTGGGATTAATTCAGGATCGCATGTTAGACAAAAACTCTAATGCTTCGCGGCTGATAGAAAAATTAAGAATAAAAAAACTACTAGAAAGAAAAGAAGCTAAAGATGACAGAAGGCAGGTAGATATAAGCATTACTGAAAAAGGATTGGAATTACTGGAAAAAATCGATGTCGCTTTGGAGCACGCCGAAAAAAAATATGAAACCCTTTCAGAAGCTGAAGCTGAAGCTTTGAGTAATTTATTGGATAAACTAAGAGGGTAAGATGAATTTGAGATCGTATTTTGTAGAGATAATTTTAATAAACTCACTTTCTCCGGAGTTTATGGCGCTTATTCCTTCGCAAAGGAAAAAAGTAAACAAACTGATGGATGAAGGTACAATTGTTTCATACAGTTTAGCATTAGACAGAAGTAAAGTGTGGATGGTAATGTCGGCGAAAGATACAGAAACCATAATGGATGTGTTGGCAAGCTTCCCACTGATAAAATTTATGAAACCGGATATTCACGAATTGGCTTTTCACGATAATGTGCATAGTGGATTTCCTCACTTATCTTTAAACTAAATTATTAATACAAGCAATTTTAAGATCATGTCGAAACAAAAAGAAGAAATCGATAGCGAAGTTAATGTACAAAAGTATTTTGACGAACAAAATTATAGCACCTTAATTATTGGCGCAGAAAAAAATGAAGAAACGAAGCAACAAGGCGACGACATTGTTGAATTACTTATTGAAGGTATTCGCGAAAATAAAGTAGAAGCTTTGCGTATCTTAAAAGAACAAAATGCACAGTTTGCCTTGATCAATGCGATAGAGAATATCACCCACAAACACGAAAGAGCCTTATTAATTGCGGCTTGCTGGGAAAGCGGATTGGATTTCAGCGCACACTTCGATAAATTCTTAACCTATGCCGGTGATGAAGATGCACTTGTTTCTTTAGAAGCTATAACAGTTTTGGAAAGTATTGAGTTTTTTAGTTCTACTTCTATTTTAGAAAACGGAATAAAAAAATTAGATAAACTCATCAACGCTAAACACATTAATGCAGGCTTATTTGAGGATCTTAAACTACGTTTCCAGGACATTATTGCCGAAATGAACACAGCCAAAAACTAATGTATATTTGGTGTTACTAATTTCGCATGAAATATCAAAACACTTACCTGCAATTCTCTTTTCTCTACAAACTATTCTTAACACTGCTATTGGGTTATTTCTGCATTCTGATGCTGGAGATCACTTTGCAATACATTCCTTATAATACCGATGTAGCTTTTCTGAGAATAAAACAAGATTACATTCATTCTCTTCATTACAGAATAAGTTTCTTTGTTCACGTTTACTCTTCAATTTTTGTATTACTTGCAGGCTTCACACAGTTCTCGGATCGTATATTGAAGAAAGCAAAAACACTTCACAAAATAGCCGGGAGATCTTATGTATTCATAGTACTTTTGTTATCAGCACCTTCCGGGTTTGTAATTGGCTTGTATGCAAATGGCGGGCTCAGTTCCAGAATTTCTTTTGGTTTATTAGGAGTTCTTTGGTTTACGTTTACACTCATCGCATTTTTAAAGATCAGGAAAGGTGATGTGAACGGACACATTTCTTTTATGTACAGAAGTTATGCCTTAGCACTTTCCGCTATTACTTTGCGTGCATGGAAATATTTAATTGTATTTTTGCTTCACCCCCACCCTATGGATGCGTACAAAATTGTAGCGTGGTTGGGCTGGATCCCGAATTTATTTATTGCTGAACTAATAATTAGAAAACGTTTAATGAAATGAAAAAAATAATCATTATTGCTACAGTCGTATTTGCATATTCTTGTGGAGACCCAAAACCCGGTTATACAATCGACGGACTTCCATTGCCGGTTGATTCAGCAGTTAGCGGAATTTATGCTATTAAAGACACTGGCAATTTGGAGAAAGTTCCTTCGCAGGAAGGTATCGAATGTTCTTATGTTGGAGATTTTGAAGCAGTGAATTCGAAGCCGGAAAGAATTTATTTTTATAAAAACAAGATCAACATTTCTGTTGACTCTATAAGAAACACCAAAGTATTCGGGCATAGTGTGGTTGCAGGAAACCAAAGGCCTTTCACCGGAACTTGCGAATTAAAAAACGGGATCTATTCAATAACAGCAACTGAACCCGGTGATGATAAATACGATGGAAAGTTTACTTTTAATTTGGATGCAAACGCACTTACAGTAGAAGGTACATGGAAAGCCAATAATTCAAAGTTAGAAGTGAACGAAAGAAAATACAAATTAAAGAAGGCACAATTTGTATATAGTGTTGACAATATTTTACCTGAAGCACTTTCCGGAGAAATTGTATCTCAATGGAATGAGATTTCAAAATTGGAAGAAAGTGCCGGTGAAGGAGAAATGATTACTGCTGACGCTATGAAAATAAATACTTCTACTGAAAAACTGAAAAAAGAAGATATAGAGAATATGTATAAAGGTGATCTTGAATTAATGCGTAATGCGATCTACGCAAGGCACGGTTACTCTTTTAAAAATAGAAAAATGAGATACATTTTCGACAACCTTATTGATTGGTACATTCCTTATACAACAGATGTAAGAAATGATTTAACGGCTTTGGAGAAAGAAAATATTGCATTGATAAAGCGATACGAAGAACACGCTTCCAGATACTATGATAATTACGGAAGATAAATTTATTTATTTATCTGCTCTTCCAGATATTTCTCTCTTTTTTTGCGTAGTCGCTTTTTAAAAGAATAATAGAAACCTGAAACGAATGTTATGATCAAAAAGATAATAGCCGATTTTCTATCACCTGTAATGATGCAATAAACAGTTATTACGATGGATACCACGCTAAAGAAGATCCAAAGCCATTCATTGAACTTCAGGATCCTGATCATTGATCTTTCGTTTGCTATTTTTTTTGGATCCATTGCCATGTTTGATACGAAATAAAAACGCCCCACCTTTTAAGAGTGAGGCGTTTATTTTTAAATTGAGATTATTTTTTTGCAGGAGCTGCTTTTTTATCGTCTTTCGCTGCTGCTTGTTCTGCCTGAGCTACCGCACGTGTAGTGTTAACAGATACTACAGAGATGTTTTTAGGATTTAAAATTTCAATACCGTCAATTTTAATATCACCAACAGCTACTGATTTACCAATTTCTAAAGTTTCAACATTAACATCAATAGTATCAGGTAATTTTGCAGCCAAACCTCTAACTTTCAGTTTACGAACTTTGATAGTTAATTTACCACCATTACGTACACCAACTGCAGTTCCAACAGTTTTAACCGGGATCTGAATCATAATAGGTTTACCATCAACGATCTCAAGAAAATCAGCGTGGATCAACTTGTCAGTTAAACGGTGATACTGAGCTTCCTGAAGGAAAGTCTGGTATGTTTTTCCGTTAACTTCTACAGCTATCTGACAAACGTCAGGAGTGTAGATAATGCTTTTAAAGCTCTTTTCATCAGCAGAAAAGTGAATTTGTTCTTTTCCACCATAAATAACGCATGGTACTTTTCCTTCGTTACGTAAACGAGTTGCGTCTGCTCTTCCTACGTTCGCACGGGGCGAACCGCTCAATGTTACAGTTTTCATTTTTTGATCTGTTTTTTTTCGTTTTACAAGGTCCCGCTACACCCTACTCAACGCTATTTATAAATTAATTATGCGAGTATTATTCTCTATACAATAAAGTGTGAACTAATCGATTCGTTGCTGTGAACATTTCTGATCACCATTGCAAACAAATCAGCTACTGATAACACTTTTATCTTATTACTTTCTTTTTTCAATGGGATTGTATCAGTTACGATCAATTCCGTAATTTTTGAATTCTCTATATTTTCATATGCTTTTCCTGAAAGAATACCATGTGTACAAATTGCTCTTACACTCTTAGCACCTCTTTCCATCATCATATCAGAAGCTTTACATAATGTTCCGCCTGTATCAACCATATCATCTACCAGAATCACATTTTTCCCTTCTATATCTCCAATAGCCGTCATGTGATCAACCACATTAGCTTTTGTACGTTGCTTGTAGCAAATAATAATCTCACACTTCAAATGTTTTGCATATGCGTTGGCGCGTTTACTTCCACCCATATCAGGTGCTGCAATTGCCAGGTCAGGCAAATTCAGATTCTGAATATAAGGCATGAAGATGGTAGAAGCATACAGATGATCAACGGGCATATTAAAGAATCCCTGGATCTGATCGGCATGCAAATCCATTGTCATAACACGTGTAGCACCTGCAACAGCAAGCATATCGGCAACCAATTTAGATCCGATAGCAACACGGGGCTGATCTTTTCTATCCTGACGAGCATAACCAAAATAAGGAAGAACGGCAATGATCTCTTTTGCAGAAGCACGCTTTGCAGCATCAGCCATCAACAAAAGTTCCATTAAATTTTCAGTTGGCGGAAAAGTACTCTGAATAAGAAATACACTTTGGCCACGCACACTGTCTTCGAAAGAAACTTGTAATTCGCCATCACTAAAACGAATCACGTTCACTTTACCCAAATGAGAACCATAAGCAGAAGCAATTTTTTCTGCGAGAACTTTTGAAGCATTACCTCCGAATAAAGAAACGTTTGATTCCATAATCTTATTGAGCTTTTGGGGCTGCAAATGTATCATATTTTTGCGGTTCAGCCAACATTAAAACCTTGTTTTTGGGAGAATTCTGCCTTACACTACAAAAATAGGCAATTCTGGATGGGCAGTCCAACACAGATTCCGCAGATGGCGGGGATTTTTAATCTAATAGGTGTGTGCAAACAAATTAGCACAGACCAGCAAAGATGAAGAGTAATCTGTGAAATTCACAACAAATCTATCTGCGTCATCTGTGAAATCTGTGTCTGCCTTTCACTAAATACCGTACTTTTACGCCATGGAAACATTTAAAATTACGGGTGAATACATTCAGCTTTTACAGTTGATAAAAGTAAAACGATGGATGAACACCGGTGGCGAAGGAAAATATTTAGTAGATGAAGGTTTGATAAAACTAAATGGAAATGTAGAAAGCCGTTACCGGGCTAAACTAAAGCCGGGTGATGTAATTGAATATGACGGGGAGAAAATAAAGATCGAGTAACGATATTTTAGCCGCAGATTTCCGCGAATTCCACGGATTACATCTGCCTTGGGCGAATCATTAATAATCAAAAAACAAACCTTAATCTGCGTAATCCCCGCCTGAACTCCTGCCGGCGAGGCAGGAACCGGCAGGTGTGAAAATCCGCGGCTACCTTCTTCATCTTTTTTTGCAGTTTTCAAAACTAATCGTACTTTTGTCGCCCGCTCCATGAAAATGGGCAATGCCCGGTTGGCGGAATTGGTAGACGCGCTGGTCTCAAACACCTGTGTCTTCACTGACATGCCGGTTCGAGTCCGGCACCGGGTACATGAGGGGACGACTGGTTATAAAGACCATCGTCCCCTTTATTCTTTCCCATCAAACCCATTGCTATTTGCGACATTACAAGTGCCACCTGATTTATTTCAGGGGTTCGGAAACCATTAATTTCACGATCAAACAAGATTCCATTAGGGAATAACAATTCCTGCAACTCTAATTTACCTCTATACTCATTGGAAGCCCATAACTGCGGGAGGTTCATCAATATTTGGCAATATTTATTTATGCGTTTTTCAAGGTTCGAGTTTTCAAATTCGCTTTTCCCTATTTCTTCCAAAATCTCAGCCCTTTCCTTTTTGTATTTGAGTGTGAATTTTTGGTATAAATCCTTTTCTATATCTCCTATGGCAAAACGTTCTTCTATGGCCTCTATTTTCGTTTTACACTCATTTAAACGCCCTTTAAGTAAAACAACCTCTTCCTCGTTTTCTTCCACTATATTATAAAAGAAATTAAAAAATTGCTCCTTTACAGGCTCGATAACTTTCGGGTCAAAAGAATATTTAGAAAGCTCCTTTTCAAATATTTCGTGCAAAAACTTAGAACTTCTATTGCACCTACATCCCGTTTTATTGCATTTATAATACCAAAGATTTTTTTTCTTTACAAGGTATCCGCAAAAGGAACTATGGCAATCTGAACATTTCAAAAAATTTTTTAGCGGGATTTTGTTAAAATCATTGCGGTGTTTCCAAGTTACATTTCGGGTTTTAATATCATTCGCCAGCAAGAAAATTTCTTTAGGTATTAATTTTTCGTGTCTTCCTTCCACTACTGAACCATTTAACAGGTTATGCGTCATTATACCACAATAAAAAGGATTAGCGAATATTTTGGATAGTAATTGCTTGTGCATTTTCAATCCCAATGCTTTTAGCTTCAATAAAATTTCGGCATTGGTTAATTTGTCTTCCGCTTTCCAGTAAAATGCTTTACGTAATAATTTACCTGTTGCATTTATCGTAATAACCTGCCTTTGCTCCAAATCTGAATTTGTCCGTTTCCTTCGTGTTATCATATCATATCCTATTGGTGCTTTATTACACCAATAGCCATTCAAAAGCATTTCACGTATACCTGCTTCCGTTTTTTCTTTTCGTAAGTCGTTATCGTACTCAGAAAAAATGAACTGCATATTTTGTTGCATTTTTCCTGTTGCCGTGAATGTATCAGAAGGTTGCGTTACTGCAAAGATTTTAATATTCTTTTTTCGTAACTCATTCGCAATAAAAATGGCGTTAGCACCTGAACGGGAAAAACGATCAACACTATATACCATTATATAAGATACTTTTTCTTTGCTCCTTTCGGCGAATTTCAACATACGTTCAAACTCTTTTCTTTCGTCGGTCTTTGCGCTTTCATACACGCCTCCGAAATAAGCCAATATAGGAAACCCGCCACTTTCACAGGTTTGTTCTATCATTCTTTTTTGAGTTTCAAGACTAAAACCTTCAACTTGTTCTTTACTCGAAACACGGGTGTATATGATTGTATTTTTTCCTGTAAGCCGTTCAATAAACTTTCCTTGCTTTGCAAACGGCGTGAAAATTTCAAGTTCAGTTTTCATCTTTCCCTCCTTTGTTTTTCTGTTCTTCATGTACATATAAATAGTACAGAATTTTCGCTAATTTTTTTATGATCGTAATTTGTTCTTCTGCTTCTTCTTCTGTGATATTTTCAAAGCCTTTGTACTGTTTTAATTTTTCATAGGTAAGCCCTTTATTGAAAGGTTCGCCTCCCTGATTAATTGCTTTCATTGTGCATAACATTTATGCCTTTTGCTTTTTTTGAAAAGTAAAAGGCGAATTGAACAATACACCCTTGTAAGGTGTTTTCTGTTATGCCAATTCAATCCTTCTATATAAAGAACGTTTGTTATGCGCCAACTTTTAGATGCTACCAACATCTAAAATCTAATCCTTTCATCCACTAAAAATCAATCTTTAAAGGCTGTTCTATTTTTGCAACAATACCTTTATCCTTTTTTACTGTTATCTCTGCAAATTTACCTTCACTTAATACATTCATTATTTTTCGTTTGGTATCAACTGCTTTTTTAAGTTCCAAATTTTTCGTTTTCTTATCTTTATAGCTTATTATTATAGTTTCATATTCGCCTGTATTTATACACTCGTATAATTTATTTTCAGGATATGTTAATAGTTGAATTTTCTCCATTGTGCTAAATGCCAAATCGGAATGCAAAAACTCACTTAGTAATTTGGAAATAGAAACTTTTACATAAGTTCCATTCTCTAATAAATTCCTATCATTCTGAGTATATAGTTGATCTTTGGTTTTATCAATTATTAAACACTCTGTATTTTGGAATATTGCTATTGCAATCGATTTTCTTTTAATAAGGCTTTCTAAAATTATTAATTGAAACAAATTGATTTCCGCCACTTCATTTTCTTTGCTTTCCTTAATAACTAAATCAATCAATTTTTTCTTTTCAGTTTCACTTATCTTCAAGCCTCCAATAAATTGTTTTGCCTTCTCAATTTCACTTATAAAACCCTTTAACTTAATAGGCTCAAATAATTTGATTTTTAGGGCTGCAAGAAATGGCAAAGGAACATTGAAGGTTCTTAACTGCTCAATTACTTTAACCCAAATAAATTCGGTAAAAGTATAACGCCCCGCCTCATTAATATTTTTATCTATTACATTTTCAGAAGTCCACCAATTTAAAAGACGGTGCGAAATTCCTGTTTGGTTTCTTTTAAATATTGGCAAATTTATATGTTCCGATAACTCTTTAGTTTTCCCAAAAGTGTCCTTTCCGAAAAACTCATTTACAGAAATATCGGGGCGAATGTTTTTAAGGGTTGGTATATTTTTCCGCTTATTCATTTGTCAATTTACAATACGGTCAAAATCTCGACCTCTTTGATTATTTAACGTAAAAATAGATATTTTGTTTCAAATATTGAAATTATGTATAATAATTCAAATATTGTCAATTATCCAAATTACTAAAAAGAAACCGTTAGGTTTAACTTTTCAAAGTATTCCGTACATTTATTATATGGAACCAAATATTCTTGCCTTTTGGGAAAAATACGAGCTACTTAGTAGCTCTGAAAATTATTCAGCCGAAAAAATTAAGGGTAAAATTTGTAGATATTGTGAAAAGAATGAAAATGAAACTACATTTAAACAAATCACTCATTTAATCCCTGAACTTATCGGTGAAAATGATATTCACACTTTCGATGAATGTGATAGCTGTAATAATCTATTTAGTGGCTATGAAAGTAATTTTGCAGTATTTATCCGACCCTACCTTATTTTAGGAGGCATAAAGGGCAAAACGAAAATTCCAGCCTTTCATTCCCGCACGGAAAAGGGAAATGAAGAAACAAGAACAATTTTTAAACATAGAGAGGGAAATCGGAAAGAATTGCACCTTCAAGATCTTGACGACTACACAATAGATGAAGAAACCAAAACCTTTTCGATTACTTTTAGAAAATCATCTTTTACCCCATTAAAGGTTTATAAGGCATTGTTGAAAATTGGACTTTCGCTTTTGCCAGTAAAATATGACGAGTTCAATCGTCATTCTTTTGAATGGATTACAAACAGAAAAGAAGATTTGAACTTTATTCCGTCCGCTTTTATTACTACTTTGAAAGGAAAAAAGTTTACTAAGGCTTATGCGGAACTATATAGGGCTAAAAAATTAGTGATTGAAAATGAAATGTTCCCTGAACATATCCTTATTTTGCATTTTGCTAATCAGGTATTCCAAATTTTCCTTCCTTTTTCGGATGAACTAAAAAAGGAGGATGCACCAAATAGAAATCTCTCTTTACTTTTGTTCCCAAGCTATGCTTATGATGAAATAATCGGTGAACAAATTAATGGATTTAGGAGTTACGATTTAGGAGTTAGCACTCCAATTACTGAAAATCACAAAATTTCATTCTCATACGAACAAGCGGATATTCAAATTCCGCATAAATGATAATCCAATGCACTTTAATGCCATGCTAATTTAAGCCTTTCGTGATCTTTATGCGGTCTTTCGACCACCTTTACATCATGTTTAGGGTGTCTTTACGCTAACTTTATTACATTTCGAGGTAAGGTTTCAGAATCAGAAGATCTTATATAATTGATGGTACTTGAATATTATGTTTTACTTCCAAATAATGGTTAACGCAAAAAAAACATTATTTTAGTTTAAAAATAGCGTATATGATTAATAGGATAAAAGATTTTTACGAAAAGCAAAGTACTATAATAAATATAGTTTCGATAGCACTTGGAGTTATCGGCACTATCTTCGGTATATACATTGCTTTTAACCCGATAGATTTTGGTTCAAAGCTAAATGTGGTAGTTGATACTAACGCAAACTATTTAGTAAAAGGAGGATCAGAAATTAAAGATTTAAAAATAGCCTATAAAGATAGAGATATAAAAAAAGACACGTTAAATTTAGAGGTCTATAAGATTAGGATTGTTAATCGGGGCAAATCTCCGGTAAGATTGATTGATTATGCAGAGAATGATTTTACAATAAAAATATTTAATGGTAAAACCATTGCTTTAGAGCCTGTTACTGATAACAACAAATTCCTTGCGCATAGCTTAAATGCCAAGGTAGTTGATTCCGTAACAATAAAACTGAACAAAATAGTATTCAATCCTCAAGATGAAGTCGTGCTAAATGCTTATATTTTGCATAATCCAAAGGGAAAGCCATTGGACTTTTATTCATTAGGAAGATTGGCGGGTCAGCCTAATGGAGATATTACCTTATTTTTTGAAAGTGAATTGGAACCTACTTTTTGGAGTGGGGATGATTGGTGGATCGTTGGGATACTCGTGATATTTTTTAGTGCTGTATTTTTTTTAGGTCTTGGCATAGCCTTTATCGCTGGAAAAATGAGGGAAAAATATAGAGAAATTAGAATCTCTAAGAAATTTGACTTCAAATTCAAGAAATTAAATACATCTCAAATCTTTTTTATAAAAGTATATAAGAATTTTGGAAAGAAAAGATTCTTTAATCTCTTAAAAGAATTGCAACAAGGGGATGACTTCATCAAAAAAGAAGAAGAAACGTTAAGGGCATACAATATTGTTAATTCGAATCGTAAAAAAGAGGTGGTACATACTTCTGAGTATTATTTCGTTGAGGATAAATTAAAGGAGAACAATTTAATCATTAAAACAGGTGATAAGGATTTTGTTATTAGCGAGGAACTAAAAGAAGAAGTAGAAAAAACATTAAAATTGTTTTCTAATGAGTTATAGGGTTTTGTATAAACAAAAAGCCCCGACAAATTAATGCCGAGGCTTTCTGACCAAAAAAAACCAACTATGAGAATTAGTAGTTCAAGTTTAAAAACCTTTTCGGGTTCTGTTCCGCAATCAATCGGTAATTATCTTCACCTATTGAAGCTCTAAGATTAATCGAAAATTCCTTTTCGCTGGCTTGCTGTTCCACCATATAATAATCTGTTCCGAACAGTACCCTATCTTTTATTAATGGGTCTTGCAAAGTGATATTCAGGAGCGGGATAAGATCTTTTTCAAAAAGTGTATAGGAAATATCCGAAAAGGCGTTCTTATGATTTATAAGCACCGCCTTAACCTTCTCATACCAATTCAGCTCACCGGTGTTGTCGATGGTATTTTGCAAATATTTCTCCCATTCATCAAAACCACCAAAGTGTGCCAGGTTAACTTTAAGGTTTGGGTACTTTGCAAACAGGTATTCGTAATTATCGGGGTCGGTGTAAATGTCGGTAAAGAATTTGTTTTTATTATACGGATATACTTTACCTGTTATCGGGTGCTTTCTCATTTCTGAAGTAATTGCCCCCTGATAAAACACTCCGCCCCTCGCACAATGAGAGGTGATAGGTATGCCATATGCTTCCGCATAAGCAAAGACCTGGTTCAAACGTTCATCAAAGGGATAATAACCTAAAGGAGGGTACATTTTAAGTCCCGTAAACTGTTCTTCTTCGATGTATTTACGAACCAATGAAAATAAACCGATCCGCTCAGGGTGGATAAAAATAAAAGGCAAGATCAGGTCTTTATAGGCGGGATCTCTTTTAATTGTCGCTAACTCCTGCAATTGCGATTTGAAGTTTTGTTTTACTTTCCCTGCTTTCATAAACTCCATATCCATTGTAAGCACACAAAATTTTGTACCTACTGGATAGAACTGTTGAAGAAGTTTGAAAATCTCTAACTGGCTTTTTAAATCCCCGATCTTTAAGAACTGGTTGTACCGTTTGATGAGCAATGCCGTTTCCTTTTTCCCAATCAGGGAAAAAAAATGGGAAATGCCATTTGCAGTATTATCCCCCTGCAATAAGTTTGCGATAGGTTGTACAATAGCAGGTAAGAACCTATCGGGAACTATAGCACGGTTGAAAATGTGCGTATGGCAATTGATTATTTGAATGTCGCTTTTCATGGTTTTATGTATTAAAGTTTTCTTTTAATTGCGTTAATCAAATTGTCAAAATCCTTTTCCAGTCTTCTCATTTCAGGGATGCTCATATAATACTTAGGATTGTACTTGAGTTCGGCAAGGAAGATGTTTTTGTATTTCTTCTTTTGCATTTTAAAATGTACATAGGTTTCAAAAGCACGGGCGAACAATTCATTGCGACGAAAATAATAATCGGCTAACTCGGCTTTCTTCAAACGGGCGTAATAAGTTGTATATGTTTGGGGCTTTTGCCAAATAATTTTGTCAATCAGCTTTTCCATTAAAGCCTCTAAGGTATTTTTACTTAATAGGTTTTTATTTGAGTTTGCCCGTTCACTTCTTCCACCCGATAAAGCACCACTGCTTGTTTTCTCAATATACATTCCCCCATAATAATCCAACGCATGCCCATACTCATGTGCGAATGATCCAACGCCGCCACTTTTGGTTAACAGATCGTCACGGTCGAAATTTCTTTTGCGAGCATCAACTTTTGGAGGTCGGGAATAACGGGTGATGTTTATAGCAAAGGTTTCTGCTTCAAAATGTGCCAATGTGTTTCCTCTGCCTCTTGCTCCAAAAGCAACAGATAATTTATTACGCAGTGAAATTTGTTTAGGCGTAAACCCTAATACCTGATGTAAGTCGAATAAAGCCAAGCCTAAACCTGATAAATAGTTTAGTCGGT
This sequence comes from Bacteroidota bacterium, assembly GCA_030684395.1. Classification (GTDB taxonomy): domain Bacteria; phylum Bacteroidota; class Bacteroidia; order B-17B0; family Aurantibacillaceae; genus JADJDM01. The sequence goes on from JAUXTT010000010.1 coordinate 24,391, forward strand.
CTTGTTGCGATAACCAGTTTCCGAACTCGATTGCCCTTAACCCATAGTAACCCTCGACAAAATCTAATTTATCGTATTGATAGCTTTTCGGAATCTCCGCACCGAAACGGATTTGTTTATTGTTGGGTGTGAAAACTATTTTTAATTTATCGTGCCAATATTGGTCAGCCCTGCCTTTATAGGGTACGTCACCTTCATCCACTATTTTACCAAGCTCTTTTTTAGGTTTTAGTTTTCCTAAATCGTCTTCTTTGGTTTTACGCTTTCCTTTTTTTGGTTTTGTTTGTCGGGCGTGTTTTTCGTAATACTCTTGTAAATCGTGTTCGGTGTCATTGACAATGGCATCAATTTTACCGTCCTCTGTTCTTACCGCAACGGACAAGCCATGTTCCATTTTCTCGTGAATGAAACTTAATTTTAAAAAGGCTTCTTCATCCCCAATGCTTTCAACCATCGCTTTACGGATGCTCTTTAAAAATTGAATAAAATCTTCGGAGGTTTTTTCTCCGCCAAAATCTAAAAATTCATTTATGACTTTATTTGCTGTTGTGTTCATGGTAATGTGTTTTAAATATTATTAGTTGAATTGCCTTTGATGCAATCAATTGTTTTTATGGTAGAATAATTCGTAGCCAAGCCATAAGCCTAAACCAGAGAGGATGATAGCACCAATCCCTAATGATCGAGAGGTCGGAACTTTTTTTTTGCTATCACTAAAATTGTTTCCGCTGATTGAATGATTAAGGCACGATACTTTACCCGGTTGTCCCCGTTCTTTTCAGAGATATAAGGAGAATAAGCTATTTTCTGAGCGTAGGCATTAATGTTGCTGCTTACCTTTGCCGCTTCTTTGTAGTAGCTTGTAATGATCCGTGCGAAGTCGGAAAATCCGTCCTCAACTGTTTTGTAACTCCTGAATGGTAAGCCCGAACTTTTGGAAATTCGTTTTGCTCCCGTCCAGTATTTATTTGGTTTACCGTATGCGGTTACGCCAAAGAAATTATTGTTTTGTGTAGCCAATGCACTTGTTCCCCATCCTGATTCGATAGAGGCTTGCGCTAATATACTCAGGGGGTGCAATCCAAATGCTTTTCCTACCTTGACTGCGACATCGTAGTACTTCATTACAAAAGTTACACGTTTATCGGTCGTTGTTCCTGCACCCAAAGAGGGTTCAGCCATTATTTCTGTTGTGCCTTGCAGTCCCAATATTGTTGGGACACGCAAGAAATATTCTTGTGCCATTTTATTCGTTATTAAATGTTTCGATCTTTAATAACTGCCTTTTCCGCTTTTATCCAGCGTATCAATCCTTGCACTGTTTTTACTTTGATATATTTTCCTCTGCCTGTGTCTAATGTCAGGATAGGAAAACCAATGATTACACCTTTCGGTGCTTTGCCAATGGGCTGAAAGTTCTCGGTGTAAATGTCTGCCACGCTTATACTGATAACTTCCTGCTTTTGTAATGCTTCATCGCCGATACCTTCCAACACTTCCAATGGTATCGCACCTTGTTTATCTCTTGCCAATTTTGTTTTATGATCTACTAACTCTATTTGGCTCTTTGCAACGAAATACGTTTTCTTTTCTTTTTTAGAAGTAAGCGTCCAAAACTCCACAAAGTTCACATCGTTGCTTTCGTCATATACAAACTTGCCTGTGCTTATTCCGACTATTTTTCCTTTGCTTGCGAGCTTAACAATATTGTTACCCGGCTTATACTTACTTTCTTTTACGGCGGTGCTTCTTATATTTGCTTCTGCCGTTGTAATAACCCAATAATTAGGGTTAATGTCCGAACGCTTCGGGGCGTAGTTTTGTGAACCTGCTTTTCCCTTTGTAGCCAATGAAAGAAATTTTTGATAATCGGTAGCAGATAACTCGGCTTGCAAATCTTCATACAATGAGGAATTATACAAATTTTTATATGCCTTTCTTACTCCTTCTATATCGGTGATCTCTTTTGCAATTGCGAAAACTGCATCTGTGCTTGTTGTATCAAAACTCATCATCCAAACGTTTCCTGAAGGGTTCATTGCTTGTCGTAAACCTTGTGCTTGTCCTACCGATGGGTTGTTCTCTACCTGACTTTCGGTAGTATCTTTTTTTAGCTTGTCAAAAAACTTCTTTCCAAACCATACCAACACCAAACCTGCACCTACTTTTATAAGCAGGTCTTTCGTTGGGTCGGTATGGAATTTTGTTTTCATTTTGTTTAACCTAAATACTTCTTTGCTTTTTGCACAATGCCGGGATTCTCCTTTAAAAGTTTTGCCAAATCTTTTAAATCTGCTACCGACAAATTGTTTACAATCCCTAACAGGGCTTGGGTTATTTCTGTGGCTTGCTGCTCATTTGGAGCCTCAATGCCGATGGTTACTTCATAGAGCATTGCTTACTATTTTAATAATTACTATTTATTTATATTATGAACTGTCTTCGTGGTCGGGGTCGTCGTTTTCTTCTTCTTCATTCCCATTGGAGGGTTCGGTAGTGTTCAGAGGTTTTACAACCGCTTCTTTTATATCTGCCTTTGCTTCGGGGGCGTTAAATTTCAAAGCAGTATAAACTTGTTGTAATTTTGGTTGATCTGTTCCGATCAGTTTCACCACTTCAAAGTACAGGCGCAATGTTCCATTGTCCAGACTGTTTAAAAATTCATTCAATTGTTTTAATACCGCCCTCCTTATTTTTTCTTCTTCCGTTTGCGGTTCAGGTTCTTTGGTTTTGGTAATGAGTGTTGCGCTTGCTTTTTGTTCCGGTTCCCGGTTCTTTTCGGTTTGTTCCTTTTGTTCGTCCAAGCCCAACAAACCGTTTAGTACTTCTTCCTTTGCCCCGAATACATTTTTTAATATACCAATCCCGAAATTGCTTTTTGCAAAACTCTCTAAAGCATTGGAAGCAACTAAACCAAGTGATACATTTCCTAACGAGTGTTTTTTCGCTTTCTCGGTCTTTCCTATTTCGCTTTCCAATTGTTCAATATATTGTTTGCGTTTTTTATTTTTCTTTTTTAGTTCCTCTACTTCGTTTTGCAGTTTCCTAACTTCAAAATCCAAGAATAGTATTTGGCGTTCCTTCTCCATGATCCCGCTAAAATGTCTTTCCGCTGTTACTACCGATTCGGCTGGCGTTAACGGTATATCTTCTTTCTGAATAATCCCCAAACTCATATCTGAACTTCGTCTTAATGGGATTCTGAATGATTGAAGCGGTTCTTTAATGTTGTGCGCTTTACCGTGATAGAGTTCAATGAGTATAGCGTGTATATCATACCTTGTCAGGTATTGTATAATGGTTTCATAAAAAGTATCGCCCGTTTCTTTATCTACCAATGGAGTTTCCTTACCTCCAATATCCAGCTTCACACTAAAGAAGGTGCTTTGGTTTTTATCCTTGCGGTCTTTGATAACATCATTGATAAACCTGATTTGCTCGTATGGTTTCTGACTGTTCATTTTTAATGAATCGTTACTTTTATGAAATCAATTGCTCTTACTGTTTGTGTGCGGATCATTTCTAACTCCTGTGTAATTGTTGTGTAGCTCTGCTTATTTGCCAGTTGAACATTTGCAGCGTTCACATTCCAAAACTTGTTGTTTTTAATGATGCGGATTAAGCCTGTAAATTCCTGATAGGTATTTTGTGTATAGTCGTCTGCATTGAAATATCCGGTATCGGAAATAATGCTAAAGCCGTAATAGATCTGATAGTTTACCAAGTAGTAATACTCGTTATAGGCTTTTATAACTATTTCACCTTCCTTCTGCTGCGCTCTTGTTCCGACAATACTTACAGGTTCAATATGGTACTCGCTCCTGCGTTTCCCGATCTCTCTCATGCGTTGGTGTGCTAATTCTATGGCTGTTTCGTAGTTCATTTTTCGTAGTGCAAATAAATTTTTACTGTAAAAGGTCTTTTGGTTGCTACACGGTTATAAAAATATCCCTGTACTATGCTATTGCTTTTAACTGTTTCGTTTAATGGGATAGCGTGTCCGTTGTGCCTGATTGTATTGTTATTGATAACAGGTAACAACACATTTTTTAAAATCCCTTCATTAAAGTTGAGGGAGATATAACCGATAACCCTTTCCACTGATCTTGAATTACAAGTAAAATAGATACCTCTTATTTGTTTGATATGTAAGGGCAATGTATCTTCAATCTTGAATACCCCCATAGCTGTAATATCTGTTTTGATAACATATACACCAAACTCGGAATAGTCAAAGGACTTGTATATTTCATCTATTTTCATGGCTTTCGTTTTAATCGTTTTGCAATCTCAATGAGATGGTTACATAGTAAGGATAACTTGATCCGTTTTCTACATCTCTGTATTTTCCTTTCACTTTGCTACCTTCCGCTTTTTCGTTTAAGCTGTGGTATTCAAAACCAAAAGGAACCTGATCCCTGAATAACAATCGTAATACTTCAAAGTATTCGGGAAACAATTCAACGGTGTTTATTTCCAGTTCAAGTGTACTGAACTTGTTGCTATCCTCCGTTAGCACGACGTTTACGCCTGTTACCCTTTTGTAAAGTTTATCGGTTTCGGCATCTATGCTTACTTCTTGTCCTGCCGTTGTTACCTTAAAGGTTATGTGCTGATATTTTATTTTTGGCTGGCTCATTTTTTTAAGTTTTGAGTAATTAGTTTCGAGTGTTTAGTTTTTTTGTTTCGAGTTGAGCGTTTCATAATTCGCTGCCCCTCGCAGGGGCGGGCAGTAGGCGGTGCTTGGAAAGATTTTTTTTGGTGAGGGAAGACCTATAAAAGAGGCTTTCCATAGCACCGCCGTTTTTAAGTAACTACCCTAATGTTTAGAAAGGGACTACACTTGTACCCACAAACACCACTTTTAAAAAGCTGCTTGCTTTTGCTGCTGCTGCGAACTTTACGGGCATTTTAATTTCTACCTGTGGCTCGATCAGTTTTGTTGAGTGTAATTTGTAGTACCCGATTTGTAAGTCGGTACGGTTACGGGTATCAAACGTATCGTTGGTTGTTAAGCCGAAGATTTTTTTCTGCCCTGCTTCCAGTTCAAATTCACCATTAAGGATTTCAGGAGGGAGGTGTGTAAAATCTGCTTTTTCTTTTCCGTCTGCACTTTCACCGTACAACATTCTTATGGCTGAAACAATAAACCAATTGTCTTTTTCTAACTTTTGGTTTGCGATGTTTCCTAAACCAACATTTTTATTGTCTGTTCCCTGAAACACATCAATACTTTGTTTACCTGAAATCTCCTTTACAATGTATAAACGTGTATCTACCAATTGCAAGCGTTGGTTTAACAAACCGTCTTTAATCTCCTTTGGAAGTTGAGCAAATTTTTTCTCTAATTCCTGTCGGGAGTTGTTTTGACTAATTGTTACCGGTGGGCGTGTCAGGATGTTTTTTATTACACCTGCTTGTTTCTCTTTGGGAAGACGGGAAATACGTCCTAATAAATCTCCGCCGTTTGTGTCGATTCCCATTAGGTCTGCGAGGTTATTGTATTCGCTCCCTAAAAATTCATCTTGTTCCATGATGTTTTTAATTTTATGATTAATACTTTTTGAATTATCCGTTTCTAAATGCTGTTTAATATTTTATAAGAAGTCGGGTTGGAGGGTCTATTTGTTCCTGTTGCAGCTTATCGCTTATTATGTTGTGCGAGCAAAGCCCTGCAACCCGACTAATATTTTAAATGATCCCTTTGAACCTGTCTGAATTTTTGGTAGCCTCACCATTGTAGCCTAAGTTGTTGCCCAACATATTTTCTGTACTTACTTCCAGTTCAGGCAGCTCAACTTTGAAACTCGGGGTGTCTTCTACCGCAAAGGATTTTACAGGTAAGGCGTTTATGCCGAAATTTCCTATCTCCAAACTGTTCAAATTGCTTTCAGTATAGTAGGTTGTTCCTAATCCACCTTCTATGCTGCCAAAGCCAATGAAGTCTTTAGCAAAAGGAATTAAGTTGATCCCTGCAAACGCTCCTGCTGTTGCAAGACCGTAACCGTAGTATTTTACAATTTCATCTTTCGTGGTCGCTGCACTTATTAAAAATCCACCACCACTTAACAAGAAAGGTTTTGCATATTTTATGTAAGGTTCGGCTTCGGGGAATTTCTCGGATAACTTATCCATTCCCTTTGCGATAAACGCTCCACTCGCAAAGCCAAGCACTACCATTAAGGCTTTTTTGCCTTCATCACCTGCTTGCTGTTTTATTATTGCAATTCTCTTTTTCATTGTATAATGTTTTTTAATTGTTCGTTGATCTTTAAAGTGTAACCGTTGGTGTGCTTCCGCCCCTGCCTTTAGGTTTACCTTTTTTTCTTGGTTTGCTTTTTTTCTTTGGTGCTGCTTTTTTCTTACCTGCACCGCTGATTGTTTTAGGTGGGTTCTTTTTTTTCTTCCCTTTTCTTCTTCTTCCTTTTCCACTTGTTCCGCCGAAGCCAATTGCTTTTCTTGCTCCTGGAGAAAAGGCTAAGATTAAACCACCTGCGATTAAGGCTGTCATACCTTTGTTTTCCTTTACCCAATCCATTACTTTCGTAATAGGGCTTTCACCTTCGGGGTCTGGTGTTGTATTATCAGTCGTATTAGGACTGGTTTCTTTTTGTGTTGAAGGGAGGTAGGTATTGTTTTCTTCTCCGCCTGTTTCTTCGCTTGCACTTTGGGATGCTGTTTTTAATGCGCTTGGATTGGAAGGAAGCCCATGTGCTACTGCTGTTACTCTGTTAGCCACATCAACTTCTGCCTGTTTTTTGCCCTGCATCAGTTTTGAAATGTTCACTTTGGAAAGAAGTTTTTTGAAATCAATCCCTTTAGTGTAATCCAAAATCTTTTTAATGAAAGGCATAGCTGCTGCAATACTTGTTGTCGCTGCTGCTGCAACTACTACCCCTAAATCTTCATTGATTCCGTTTAGGGCATTTAACCCACCACCTCTACCTGTCAGGATGGTTTTTTTCAGTTCTTCTTTATTGCCTTGCAAAACATCAGAAAAAACGTGTTCTGTTTTTGTTAACTGTTCTTTCACTTTTTTCCATTCGTTCAAATCAAATCCGTTTGCTCTTGCTTCCGCTTCCGTTAGGTAGCCCCATTTGAGTTTTTCAGCGATCTTTTCAAAGTTTGTTTTCATCGCTAATAAAACTCCTGCTCTTACCGCTACACTTGCCGGATTGTATTTTACCAATGTTTGCGCAACGTTCTTTATGGCTTGCATGGGATTTGTTACTGCGGTTTTTACCGCTTGTGTGGTGCTTTGCACGGCTGTTTTTATTCCTTGCCCTGCCTGTTGCACTACGTTTTTTACTGCGCTGAAAAAACCTCGTTTGGCTTGTGTTTTGCCCAATCCTATGATGCCGTTGAGACCTTCTACACCATAAAACAGTTGGGCTTCTTCATATCCCTCCTCCATATTTCCCAAGCCCTGTAATTCGTTTAGCTCTTGTTCTTTTTCTGCTAAGATTCTTAGTGCTTCATCTCTCTTATCGGTGTTCCAATAAGTGATTGCATAATCAATCATTTGCAAAAAGGTTTCAGGATGTTCAACCTGTTTGATCGTATCAGGATTATTGCGGATCAAATCCCTTGTTCGGATTAAGTGATTATATACTGCACTTAATTCTTCTTCTCTTGTGGGAATTTTTCCTAAACCTTCCAGCTCTGCAATGGGTTCAAAATCTTTTCCTGATAATACTCCTGATAGTTCGTTAAAGAAATCATCTTCGATTCCGCTTAACACGGTTACATCAATGCCGTTTAAATTTATTTTGTTCATGACGATAAAATCTTTTATTTCTGTTGGTTGTTTTTCTGCATCGTATTCATCCAGTACCGCATCTATTGTTATGTATTTCTTTTGCGTTTGTGGCACAACCACGTAGACGTGTTGGAAATAATTTTCTTCGTACTTGGCAACTCTCAAATAATGCGGTATACCTAAGTTGTAAAGTATGGTAGAAGCGAATATGGAAAAGTCGTCACAGTCTATGCCCCTTATAGTTCGTAAATACCAACTCAAAGCGGGCGTTCTCAATTGTTCTTTTCCTTTGTCGTCTTCTTTGTACTTGGTATGCGTAAACAAAAAGTTCCAGATGTTTTTGCATGTCGTGTATATATCTTTAGCCAATAGTCGTTTGCTGAGTTCTTTTGTTTGCCATGCGCTTTTTTTAATTAAGGCTTGCATGTCATGTACTACTTTATCTACATCAGCATTACGGCTTACTACTTCTTCATGCCAGTCGGGAGCGGGGATTAGTTCCTCATACTCCGCCCCGCTCCGTATGGCTCGTGAAGGATTGTTATTGGCAGTATAACCTAATATGTTTTCTATTTTAATCAGCGTTTCCATTTTGTTTTTTCTAAATGGAAAATGTTTTTCTATCTGTGATCGGGATACTGTTTACTTCTGTGCTTACTTCTATCTCGATGGGTGTTTTTTTTGTCCCGTCATTGGTGAAAAAACTAATTGCTATTCCTGGCAAATTGCTGAACGGGATTTGTATATCAATCGGTGGTAGCGGTGTTCTGTCATTCGCTACTATCTTCGTGCGTTTATCGCTTGGTATGCTATTGCCTACTTCATTACTATTATAAAAGGCTTTTATATTAGGCTGTTTAATAATAATGCTGTTATCTGTCGGGTTGTCGATGGCAATGTTTACTGATAGTTGTATTGCTCCATTAGCAATTTTAAATGAACTGAAATTTAAAATCGTAATGGAAAGGTTGTTACCTGTCTTTGCGAGTTTTGAAAAGTACAATGCTCCTCCGCCTACTAATAATATCAACCAAATCGGGTTCATGATTTCTCTTTTTTCATTGTTTTGTTCCAATGTTTTCTTTTCATTTTGAGCAATAGGTGTTCACCCAATAGTTTGAAAACAAACCATATTACACTACCTACAACTGCTTTGATTGCATAGTCCACGATGCCTGTATAATCTATGTTGGCAAACATGACTATGAAGTATAGAATAACCGAACTGAGGCTATCTGATACTATGAACTGGAAGAGTTTCATTGTTAACAATAACTTTTAGGTTAGCGCAAATAGCTGCGCAAACTGTTTTGTTATTGCCAATAAAAATCCGTGTGTGGTCGTTCTTTCGTTATTTGTTATAGAGAATACAAACCCGAAAAAACTGCATTTTGTTTTTGAGATCAACTACGTTTGAGGGAACGCATGAGGGATGAACCAAAAACTTAAAAACTCAAACTATGCTTTTACTACTTCAATATTGGAAGGTAATTTTACAAACCGCAGGATGAGGGTTACCTGCTTGGTTGTATAAAAATATCCTTCCTTTTTTCCTAACCGTACCTTGAGAGGGTGCAAGGCTCGGCGCATTCGGTAAAGTGTCATTCCGTAGATCTCGGCTAACTGTGTTAAGTTATACGATTTAATAACGATCCGTTTTGTTCGGATAGTATCTTTATCTGCTGCTGACATAAAACTAATTTTTTAATTGTAGCTCTTTACCATATTGAGTTTGTTATTGGTTTCTGGATATTATAACGAGTGTAGTAAAATCTTTGTTACATTTTTTTTGAGCGACTGCTCTCATTTTCACACAATTGCACACATTTTTACAAAAACCAAGTTTTGAAAGATGTCTGTACGCATAGTAAAATCAATGGTTACAGCAAATTTAAGGAAATTGAAAAAATCTTTTGGTTTTAATAAGTGGATTGGTTTTGAGTTGTAAACGGGTTGAATAGAGTTAAGAGTATGGGCAAACATATAGTGTTTACAACACTTTGAAGGGTTACATGATTTTAGTCAAGAATCGAAGTTTTTTTATAAGTGGTTGGTTTTGGAAAATAACTGGATAAAAAAAGGGTTAACAAATTTGCTAACCCTATGAACCTAAACAAAAAATGTTTTGGGTACTTTGAACAATTCAAATATAAAAAAATAATCCATTAAAGAAACTATATCGGATTAGTTACAGAAGTGAGTGCATAAAAAAACGGGTTAGCTATGAACCTAACCCGTTAAGCCGAGTAACTAATTCGGCAACACTAACTAAAACCTTGTCAAATGTAACAAAGGATTATTAAATACCAATAACAATTATCATGTTTTGTGAGCCTCAAAAATTAGACATGTGGAGGCATCGGTCTGCAATAAAAAATCGTGGTTTTTCCAGTGAATTTTCGGAATATAATTTTTCATGCTCTGCGCAATAAAAGCCTCATTTTAGGCAGAATTTAGAAACCTATTTTTTTAACCCCTTTCCAAAAAGTAAAATGTAATGTCAAAAAATAACAGAAAACATTATTTTACAATTAACTGAAAATAAATCATTTACGAGCAAATCTAATGAGCCTACTCACTTCATCCCTCTATTTCTAAGCAAAAAAGCACCCGTATAAATACCTATTGAAATAGGGTAATTCTACTCTATTTTTTATCAATCTTATTCACTACATTTTCAGCCAATAAACGAATCGAACTTTTAACTTGGACTATATAATAAAACGTCCATTTTTTTTGTATGAACTCTAAAAAAACAAATGGCCTAATTCTATTCACTTTTTTAGTGCAATTTAGTTTGTCCTCACAAATTAAACCTCCTGCAACACCTCAATTTCTAAACATTTCCAATTCGCCTTTTTATTTTAATTCAACATTACAAAACAGTCAAATCCATAACTATCCTTTGCAGCCCTCTGCTTTAGGTGGAACTAATGCCGAAAGTCTTCTCATGGAGCAAAGCCAAAGAAACGCAGTACCACAACCTATCATTCCTCCATCCGACCCGTATCTATTACACCAATTCGTCCTAAGCGAATACAACCAAAAAAACAACTCAAATGGTAATTCAGAAAGTACACAACAACAGCACCTCTTAGAAATAATGAATGAATTGCATGAGGATGAAAAAAGGTATAATAATAATGAACCTGTAAATAATTCAGAAGCATTATTGGCATACGAACAAGCCTATTCACAAGTAAAAAATATGCTTACAGGAAAAAGTAAATTATCATTTATTGATGCAAGCTATTATACAGAAGCAGCATACGGAAACTCTTATATGAATTACAAGGAATACAAAACATGTATTACTCAATCGGCAGAGTTCATAAAAAAGTGGTTGAAGCAAAATAGTCTGCCAAACACTCCGCAAAATATTCATTTTGCAATACAGCAATTTATGGGCGACACTATGAGTATAACAGTAAAACTTGCTGACAACAAGCAAAACAACCAAACGACAGTACATTACCCGTTTAAATATGATTATGAGGACTACGATGGTAAAACTGACTACCGCAACTTTTTTTCTACTAAATGTTTGGCGACGGGTACAGGTCAATGCAATAGTATGCCGATTGTTTATTTACAACTCTGTGAAGCGTTGGGTGTAAAAGGTTATTTGACTTTTGCCCCTTTTCATTCGTTCATAAAGTACAAAAACCCAGAAGGTAAAATTATTAACTATGAACCTACATCTCATTGGACTATTCCTGATAAATGGTATCAGGATCATTTAGGTGTTAATCAAAAAGCGAAAAAGAACGGAATTTATTTAGATACATTGAATAAAAAACAAACAGTTGCCAATTCCTTAGTAGATTTAGCAATAAGCTATATGTTGAAAACACCAATACCGGACACGGCATTTATTTTAAAATGCCTTTCAACAGCGCAAAAATATTTTCCAAAAAACAATAATGTTACTATATACTTAGCGAAAAGTAGTTTGTTATCCCGACAGCTTGAAACAGCATTACGTAAACATGGAATAAAGGATTTATCCGAAGTAAAAAATTATGCAGATACTAACAACCTTTATGGAAGGCTAATGAAAAACGAGGCATCTTTGACAGCTTTAGGGTATCAGGAATTACCGCAAGTACTTTATGACGAATTATTGCAGCATCAAAAGAACGGAACAAATGAGCCAGAGGCTAAGACAAAGAAAAGTCTATTTAAACTAACTAACTAAAAAATTATATCTTTACTATGATGAAAAGTTCAAATACAAACACATCACAACGAAACATAGTTTTTGGATTGTGCTTTCTTTTTTCAATCTCCTTAAATGCGCAAACAAACAATAAACAGTTTTTTGTAGAGGCTAAGAATGAAATAGAAGCCATGTTAGACGGCAAACAGCCATTAGATTATGAAAAGGCTGTTTTTATAACTGAAAATGCATATCATGGAAATAAATACACCTATGTCGAGTTTAAGGAAGGAATAGACTTTATGCAAAAATACGTGCAAGGCATGACAGATTATTTTCTTATAGGGAACAATATTAAAACTAACAAAAATATATTAGTATCTAAAGATAGTGCCGCAGTTAATTGTAAAAATGCTGTATATAATTATTCTATTTTTAGCTTTATTACTGATTCATCTTTCTCATTTGTTGATAGCACCATGTATGTTCATGATCCGTATACATATTCTAATAAAGACCCATTGGCAAGTAATACTTGGGAAAATTCGCAAGTATTATATCTTATTTCAGGCGAGAACCAAACAGGCAATTGCAATGCTTTAACATCTTTGTTCAAAATCCTATCGCTTCGTTTAAATTCTAATGCTAATATATGTACTACGCAGGGGCACATATTTATAACCCACCTGAATGAAAATGGTATTAGTTTCAATGTAGAATTAGCCTCAAAAGCATTTCCTGGCACAGGCAGTATAGAAACTATTACGCATACAAGCGACGAAGCATCCCGTAACGGAATTGCAATGCGAGAATTAGATTTGAAACAGTCTATTGGTCTTTGTTTAATTAATTTAGCAAAGGGCTATCAACACAAATTTAATTTGAAAGCAGATAACTTTATGTTACAATGCGCCGAACTTGCTTTGAAATATGATAGTTTAAATCTTAATGCAATGCTTCTGAAAGTAGAGGTATTGGAAGAAATACTTTTAAGTCAAAATAAACCCTTTGAGCAAACTAAAAAGAGTAAAGAGTTTCTATCTTATCAGGAGTACATAAAAGGTTTGTATCAGTTAGGTTATAGAGAAATGCCTACTGATATGAAAAACCAAATTATAGCTGCAATAACAAAGGATTCGACTTATATTGCTTCAAATAAGGACAACACATATTATCCCTTTTTAAATATTGACAAGGATTATAAACGAAGTGCGTCTTTATCCAATGGCTTGTTTGAGGAAGTGGATATAGTAAAACCACAAGAGAAGTATTTTAGAACTGTTTTTGATACAAAAACAAAAAAAATAATTGGGTTTGCTCCAGTTGAGAAGTTATACAAAGATTATTATTTTGATCCAGTGGCTTTTGCTTGGAATATTGATCCCTTCTTTGCTAAATATCCTTACCAAAGCCCATACGCGTTTGTTGGTAATTCACCAATTATGAATGTGGAATTTGACGGTAGAGATTATGGAGTATATGTAAACCATGACACCAAGACTGTAATAATTAAAGCTACTTATTATACTCCCAAAGGAGATGCCAACTCTCATACTTCTGCGGTAGAAGCAACGCAATTTTGGAATGAGCAGAGTGGTAAATATCAATATAAAGTTGGAAAGGGTAGTGATGCGGTTTTTTATGATGTTAAGTTTGAACTTAACGTCATAGAAGTTGACGACCCCAAAACAGTAGCAAGCAACGACAGAGTTACTTTTGATGGTCAAGCTCCTAAAGTTACACCTGATGCTTCAAGTAATGTTTATCAGGTCTTACCTGATGCAGATAAAAGTTTTGCCAACAACAACGAAGGAGAAAACACAAGTGGTTATACAGCGCAAGGTGTAGTCGTTGCAGTTAAGGATTCTAAAAAAAGCACTAAAACAGGAGCGCACGAAATAGGTCATACGCTTGGATTAAAGCATTTCTTTAAGGGGATAATGACATCAGCCAGTAATGATCCTAACAGAACTGACAATACGAATCCAAGAACAGTAAGAGGTATTTTTAAAAATGCTTTCAAGCATAAGGGAAGTGCCGGCATAGGAACGGTACATGAAGAAGGGACAGCTCCTAAAGAGGGTAATTTTTCAAAGGGTAAAATTGTTGATAAACCAGTCGTAAAACCATAGTGAATATGAAACCACAAAAACATATGGGAGTATTTTTTTTATTAGTATGTGTTTATCTCACAGTAGGTTTTAAAACAAATTGTGAACTGAAAAACAAGGGCTATTACAAATTAAATATTGAAAGTGATCCTTTAAATAATGCAACTGATAGCGTTATTGTATCAGGGAAAATATTTGACTTGAAAACAAAGGAACCTTTGGCGGCTATTCTTACAGCAAAAGACACTAAAATTGGATGTGTTGCAAACCAAAATGGTTATTTTGAAAAAAAAATTAAAATAGGTACTTACAACTTCATTTTTTCTTTTGTTGGAAATACTACTCTAACAACAAAAAAAATCAAATTGAAAAAAGGGGTTAAATACAATTTTGATGTTTATTTAGATAGCCAAATTATATACTCGAAAGATCATTAAAATTAGAAGAATGAGTTTGCTTTCAATTTTGGACAAAGGTTTAAAAGCCATGTATTAGAAGGATATTATGCCTGATTACTTAAACAGTGGGAAAAATTGATAACGCAATTACACAAAAAAAATGGAAAATGAAAATAAAGCATTTAATGATAATCCCCGTTTTCTTTGTTTTTATTTCCTTTACGAGTAAGGAATTATCTTTTATAGTTTCCTTTGAAAAAAACTCGGCAAGGCTGAATAATAAATCATTTGGAAAAATTTCTGAATTAAAAAAAACTACTCCCCTGATAAAGAAGGATAAATCTGCCTTTTTATTGCTTGTAAACCACACTTCATATAATGAGCTGAAAAAATACCCTTTGCTTGGGCTGCAAAGAGCAAAAGCAATTATAGACTATCTTGAAAAAACTGATTCGATACCAAGAAGTAAGTTTCATATTATTGATAGAATAAATAAGGAAAATGTAAGCTATGTTCCAAATAATTCGGGAATTGAAATTATAATGGGTAATTCAAATGTACTTTTAGATTCGCTTCCAAAGTCTTATGAAGACATTGATAGTATTGGTAATTAGCACTAGCAATGAAATTATTGTATTAAAAATATTGCTTGGAAATAGAGTATATTGATTAATAATTAAAAATAGAGCTATGAGTTTGTTCTCGATTTTAGGAAAGGGATTAAAAGCTATGTATCAGGAGGCGACTACCCCTGAATCATTTAAAACAGGGGAGAAGTTTGAAGATTATGTGAGAAATGAATTGTTTATTGATAAGTACTATGACTTAATAGAAAGAACACATAACTATGACACAAATAAAAAGGACTTTGTCGAAGCCACCTTAAAGCCTGATTTTAAATTTAGAGATAGGTTAACTAAAAAGGAATTTTATGTTGAGGCTAAATTTAGAGCTTCAGCTTACAATGGGAAAATAATTTGGTGTAGTGATAGTCAAATGCAACGATATAGAAATTATCATAGAAACACACCGGTATTTGTCATTTTAGGAATGGGTGAAAACCCTAAAGATCCAGGTTTCCTGGCATTGATGTCATTGCCTAATGCAAAATACACCGGACTTTTCCCCTCTTATGTAAAGGGCTTTGAAATTAAAACATTGAAACCAATAGCATCGAAAACACTTTGGAGTAAATAATCAAAAATAAAAACATTAGATTATGAATGATAAACGCGGGTCAAAATGGAGAAAATGGGATTTACACGTTCACACCCCGGCATCTCTTGTTCAGAATTTTAAACATAAGGAAAACGAAGATATTTGGGAAACATACATTAAAGATTTGGAAAACTTGCCCGCAGAATTTCAAGTTCTTGGTATTAATGATTATATATTTATTGATGGATATAAAAAGGTATTAGAGTATAAAGCGAAAGGTAGGCTTCAAAATATTCAGCTAATATTGCCTGTAATTGAATTTAGAATAAGGAAGTTTGCGGGGCACAAACAATTTAAACGTATTAATCTTCATGTTGTATTTTCTGACGAAGTAAGTGCAGATACTATACAAGCGCAGTTTTTGAATGGATTAAGTGCTAAATACAAACTCACTACTGGGCTAAATTCAACGATTAGTTGGGGAGGGATGATTACACCTGAAAGTTTATCCGATCTTGGTAAAACTATAAAGGCAAGTGTGCCAGCCGAAGAATTAAAGCACTTTGGCACAGACCTTGAAGAAGGCTTTAGTAATTTGAATTGTGATGAAGATGAAATTATTTCGTTTTTAGAAAATTCAACTTATTTTAAAGGGAAATATTTATTAGCTATTGGTAAAACGGAATGGGACGCATTGTCTTGGAATGATAATAGTGTTGCAGAAAAAAAAGATGTTATTAGTAAATGTGATTTGGTTTTTACATCTGCTGAAAGCATTGAAGCATATAACAAAGCTAAAGAAAAACTGAAAGAACAGAATGTAAACGATCTTCTACTTGATTGTAGTGATGCTCACCAAAATTCGGATTCTACTACTAAAGATAGAATTGGAAAATGTTTTACTTGGATAAAAGCTGATCCGTCATTTGAAGGATTAAGGCAAATTATTCACGAACGGGATAGAATTTTTATTGGAGAAATTCCACCCTTACTTATTCGAATTAACGGAACTCCGACTAAATTTATAGATAAGTTGGAAATTAAAAAGAAGCAAAATTCTTCTTTGAGTGAATCTTGGTTCGATGGATTAAATATTTCTCTCAATGGCGGTCTTGTGGCTATTATTGGTAATAAAGGAAACGGAAAGAGTGCCATAGCCGATATAATTGGTTTATGTGGCAATACTCATAATGCAGACAACTTTTCTTTTTTAAATTCAGATAAATTCAAAAAAAAGAAGCCTACTAATAAGGCGCAAGAATTTGAAGCTACAATTACATGGAGAAATGGAACTACTGATTTAAAACTTCTTAGTGACGATGTAGATAAAAATTTAACTGAAAAGGTCAAATATATTCCACAGAACTTTCTTGAAACCCTTTGTTCGGTTGAAGACGGAGACGATTTTGAAAAAGAACTCCGAAAAATTATTTTTTCTCACACTCCACAAAGCGAAAGAATTGGGGCTAACTCTTTAGATGAATTAATCAAAAATAAGAGTGAAGTTATTGAGCTGGACATAAATATTATCAAAAATGAAATAGTTATCCTAAATGTAAAGATTTCAGATATTGAAGCACGACGCAACCCTGATTATAGAAAAACTATTCAGGATTCATACGAACAAAAGAAAGTTGAACTTGAAGCGCATGAAAAAATTAAGCCTACTGCTGTCCCACCACCTGGAAATAATGACTCCCAACAAGCAATCAACAAGCAAATTCATGAATTGCGTGAAAAAATAGACAATCTTGAAAAAATTATTCTACAAAAGAACCAAGAGAAGTTGGAACTTAATGTTTCTATTAATGAACTAACGAAAGCGAACCAAGCCTTAGTTAGCGTGTCTTCTCAACTTAATGTTTTTATTGAAGGGCAAAAACCTATATATGAGAAATATCAAATTGATCCTCTTATCGTTTTTACCCACCAAATAAATGCTGAACCAATAACAACAAAGTTAAAGGAGAAGCAAACTCAATTAGATGCAATAAATATTTTGCTGAACCCATCTGAAACATCGCTTTCATCTCAAATTCTAAGTCTGCAAACTCAAATAAATAGTCTCAAAGAGCAATTGGATGCTCCATCAAAAAAGCACCAACAGTATTTAAGCGCATTAAAAATTTGGGAATCTACAAAAGCTAATATTATAGGTGATAAGTTGACTGAAGGATCTCTTACATATTTTGTAGAAGTTCTAAGGTATGTAGACAACGATTTACCCAAAGAATTTGAGACGGCTAAAGAAACACGAAAAAAACTTGTCGAAAGTTTATATGAAAAGAAAAACGAAATAATTGATTTATACCGCGTTTTATTTAAACCTGTTACAGACTTTATAGGTATGGATCAGCACCTAACGGATAATTATCAAATAAAACTCGATGTGTCTTTTCAACTTAACGGGTTTATGGAAAAATTCTTCGATCATATTAGTGTTGGTGCAAAAGGTAGTTTTATTGGAAAAGAGGAGGGGTACAAAAGACTACAGCAAATTATAGAAGTTGCCGATCTTAATACGAAAGAGGGATTTGTTTTATTTATTCAGGAGGTGGTAAGTAATATTTTCAGGGATAAAAGACCAGATCAGAAAGATGAACCCCGAAGTCTTCGAGATCAATTAAAGAAGGGTTATGCGCCTGTGGATTTTTATAGTTTCCTGTTCTCACTGGACTATCTAACCCCTGCTTATAGATTAAAACTCGGGGATAAAGACTTATCTGAACTTTCACCTGGAGAAAGAGGGGCTTTGTTATTAATATTTTATCTATTATTAGATAATGATGACATACCCCTAATTATTGACCAACCGGAAGAAAATCTTGATAATCAAAGTGTATATACTATACTTGTAAAATTCATAAAGCAAGTGAAGGATCAGCGTCAAATTATTATTGTGACGCATAACCCAAATTTAGCGGTTGTTTGCGATGCTGAACAAATAATTCATATCAAAATAGCTAAAGAAGATGGAAATAAAGTAAGTTACTTAACAGGTGCGATTGAGAATCCTGATATAAATAAGAGTGTCGTTGAAATTTTGGAGGGCACTTTTCCGGCTTTTGATAACAGAACTGAAAAGTATAGAGTTACAAAAAGGTAATTGCTTTGTAATTTACACCCAGCTTCATTCTAACATGTGTAAACATCCATGTTTCTCAAATATTGTTTGCAATTCAATAAGTGAGCTTTCACCAAAACCCTTGAGATTTCTTAGATCATGTGTACGATGATGATGGGTTATGTCCCACGTATACTTAATATCCACGCTCCTAAGTATATTGTAAAGACGTTTGGATATTCCCAATCTTCTTATTGGAAGATTTAAAAAATGCTTTTTAGAGAGCACATATAATTCAGCCTTAGTTTCTATCTCATAGCAGAGTTTCAAAAATTTCTTAATTTTTTTGAGACTATTTTTTATTCGAGCTAAACAAGTTCTGTAACTTATTTTCAGACGAATTCTTGTTTGTTCTATATTGAGTGTTTCGTAATAATGGCAAAATGCCACGAACTCTCTTGGCGTTAAAATCTGTTTTAGCCAAGTTTGCCAATCGTTTAACTCATCAAGAGGGGTGATCGGTTGTTTTGGCGTTACTTGTTTTTTCATTGTGATTGATTTTTAAGATTAAGTAACCCGCTTAATCAATCCACCCGAAAATTTATATAGTAAAGCTCCTTATTTTCTCTCCGCAAATTTCTTCTGTAAACTTACGCAATAATTGCACACGTTCACTTAGGTAATCCAAATCGTCTTTTGAAATTTTATAATCCATATTATAACGTGCCTCAACGTATGCCTTTTTGAGCAACATAAAACGTTGGCGTTCCTGTATAGTTTGTCGGGGAAACACTTTTCCAAATTCAATATTACAGGCTTTTGCTAACTTCCCTAATATTTCAAGATCATGTGTTTTTGGTTTGTAGCCTGTAAAAACTAATTGAATTGCCCCGTAATATCTCTCAGCAGCTTGATGCAAATTAAAAGCTGCTGTTTTATTTTTTTCAATGTTTAATTCAGATTTTGCAATTCTAAAAAAATCATCGGCACTTTCAAACCAACCATTAAAATCCAGTTTTGCTTTTTCCTGAACTTCTGCCGGACTCATTTCCCGTTTATCGTCTAATTGGTATCGGTTAGTAGTAAACAGTAAAACGCCTTCCTTCTTAATATCCCCAAAAAAGTAATTACCTTCCCTCAACTCTTGGTTTACGAACTCAATACCGTGAAAAATAGGATTAACGGGAGTTGGCAAATTTAATTCTTCCAGTTTGCCGGTTACCGATTGAATAAAAGTATCTGCGTTTGCTTGGGAATTTTTGCTTACTACTATTAACAGATCGTAGTCTGATTTGTATTCGTAGGTAATGCCTTTTTCGACGTATTTATCTTCCACCCAATTACCCCGTGCGTATGACCCAAATAGGACAATCATTTCAATTTCCCCGTATCTTGGTATCAAAGCACTTACAATAGCCTTTAGTTCGGCTTGCTTATTTTCGGGTAGATGTGTTAAATTGGTATTCATCGCAGCCATAAATATACCTTTTTTGACTTATTGTGGCAAATCTCTTGTTTTTTTAATACTCGTAATTAAAATTCGACAAATCTAATATTATCAATTTTAGCCAAATCCACATTTATTTGGTTCGGAACTGCTATCCTTTGGGGTACAAAATAGGAAAACCCTTGGTAAAGCTTATTTATCAAGGGTTTTTTGTTTGACAAATTTTTAGTAAAATAACAAAACAAGTTGTTTCCAATAAGTTACGCGTTCGAGTCTGCTAACTGAGTGCATTGATTTTGTTATTTTTACTCTGAATTAGCGGATGCAAACGAAAACAAATACTTACAAAACGGTTTTGTAGCTCCTATCTGCTAAGTTATAGGGCATTTTATAAAGACAACAAAATCGACAACGAGAGAATAAAAAAAGTATGACAGGATTTAAATTAACGACATCGGACAATCAAGAAATAAGATTTGAATTTTACATAGACACTGCACCTGTGACATCAAAAGCGTTTGTTGACATATTGCCATTTACAAGGACTTTTCATCACGCAAGGGTTTCTGGACAAGAAATTTGGATTGACAATGTTCCAAAAATTGACATCATTCAAGAGAACGCGTCAGTATTCACCGAACCAGGCGAAGTTGTATTTGGTCCGACAAAGCCCATCAGAACAAAGACTGCAAACTGTTTTGGAATTTATTATGGTGACGGTAAAGGACTGGACGCTTGCAACATTTTCGCAAGGGTAATCGAAAGTGACAAACAAAAATTGATAGATCTTGGAAATAGTATTTGGAAAAATGGGTCACAAGATTTGACAATTTCAGTAATCTAAATATCAAAATGACCAGCAACGCAACGACAGAAAGAAAAACGCCCTATAACAGCAAATAAACGATAGCGGTCACCGTAAAACAACACCCAACAAATGAATGAACTGAAATTAAAACAATCGTTTGACAAGTATTTTGATGCACCAATTGAAGTATGGAAATCATTTACAGACCTTTGCCAAGAAGTAAAATTCAAGAAAAATGAAATAATAAAAGCAACTGGGCATGCAGAAAAAAACGCTTATTTTATTATGGAAGGTGCTTGTGGGGTTTTTCTTTGGAAGGAAAATAGTTTCGCTTGCTTAGACATTGTTTTAGAAAATAATTTTTTTGCAGATCATATGTCTTTGATAACTGAACAACCTTCACCTCTCGAAACCATTGCACTTGAAAAAACCACAGCTTTAAGAATTAGTACTAACAATATTGCTAAACTTAAAAAAAGTACATTCGGCACCTTTTTATTTTTACTGGGGGCAGAAAATTCTTTTGTGGAAAAACAACAGCAACAAATTGACCTATTAACCAAAACTGCCGAACAACGATATGAGGAATTAATGAATAAAAATCCACAAGTAATTCAACGAATTGCTCAAAAACATGTTGCATCCTATTTAGGAATTACTACACAAAGTCTTAGCCGAATAAGAAACAACAGGTAACATTTCATTTTTTTACCTTATGGTAACTTTTTACCGAAACATAGATTTTACTTTTGCCTTATTATTAATCCAAAAAGGCAAAAAAAATGAAATTATTAACACTATTGATGATCAACTGTATGCTCGGTGTATCGGCATTTGCACAATGTAAAAATGAAACTGTCAGAAAAGGACTTATGTTTGGATTTTCAACAGGCATTGCAAACTCGAACTTGAATTTTCCTAACAAAAATCAAAACAATACCAATCTTGCTTTAAATTGGAAAGTTGGTTATATACTTAAACCCAAATTAGCTTTATCGTTAAATGGATCTGTTTCAATTTACGAATATAACTTATCGGACAGAAAAAGATTAAGGGACTTTGGCGGTATCTTTGCTTCTGCTCAATATTTTATAACAGACAAGTTTTGGGCATTAGGTGGGATTGGAATTGGAACGGATGCTCCAGTATTTTATGACATTAAGCCCGAAAATACGGTGGAAACAGAATATTATTCAGGAATAGGATTTGTTTCGAGTATGGGCTATGAAATTTATCGCAAAAAGAATTTCGCTTTAGATTTACAAGCTCGAATAAATTACAGCAGTGTAAATTTACCTATTGGTAAAACCAATGGATTTACAACAGCCTTACTTGTAGGAATTAACTTTTACTAAAATTTTATGAATTTTATTTTCAATAATACAATAAAGATATTTTTAGGATTAGTATTTACAGTGATCCTTTTCCATATTTGCATTGTTTTTAAAATAATTCCTTACAACATTGCTTGGGGCGGAAGACTTCAAAATGATACCGAAATGTTCGCTTTTGAAACAATTTCAATTCTTATAAACGTGTTTTTATCTTGGATTTTATTAATGAAAGGCGACTTTGTAAAATTCAAGTTTTCTAACAAGACAATAAAAATAATTTTGTGGATTTTCTTTGTTATTTTTATTTTGAACACAATTGGAAATAGTTTCGCAAAGACACTTTTAGAGAAATTCTTCGCTATTTTAACAGGACTTTCAGCAGTATTATTGTTTAATATCCTAAGGCAGAAGCCAACAACGAATCGCTAACAACGGTACTAACTGAGTATTGGCGATTCTTTCAAATGATCAGGAGAAATCAAACCTCGTTTAGCAAACGACCATATAAATCCCAAATCCGAGCAAAGTCCCTTGTATCTTCAAGGAGTTCGTTCATATTTGGTCTGTAAGGGGGGTACTGGTACAAAAGGGCACTTAACGGCTCTTAAAGTAATAAAAGGTCAATAAGTGGTTATTAACTCACAGTAGTTCTGTTAAAAACAAAGAGGCTGTCTCAAAAGTGAGATAGCCTCTTTTTGTTCGAGTCCATACCGAAAATTATTTAAACAGCTGTAAATCAGTTTTATTTTCGTTCGAGTCTAAAAGGCGTCTTCATCATTTTTATAAGATTCCAAAAGGAAAAATAATACTTAAATATATTTTTCGTTTTTTGTCACACTTCCATATTCCATTCTGTCTAATGAGTATTATAAACTTAAAAAGGCAGAAAAATGGAAAATTTAAAGAACACGGCCACCCAATTCGTTAGTATTAATGCTAGTTATGACAAGGCATTCAACTACCTAACCAATCCACTTCTATACAAAGAATGGTCAACTAATTTTATTAGCGATATTTTGGTAGAAGGTGACCAACATTTTGCAACAACTCCTATGGGGAAAGTAAATTTTATCGTTAAAGGTGATAAACAAACAGGAAACATTGATTTATTTTTTGGAGATGCGCCGAATCCAATACCTACTCGTTTATTCCCAAATGGTTCTGGAGTAACGTATTTGTTTACTTTGTTTCAAGCAGATAGTATGCCCGATATGGCATGGGAACAAGGAATAAAAGGCTTGATTGAAGAACTGGAAATTTTAAGAACCTGTTTAGAAAAATAATTACTAATCTTTAAAAAATGAATATGAAAAAACAAATTATCGCAATATTAGTGGGTTTTATTGCCACGTTTATTGCAAACACTTTATTAGCAATAACTATCATAGGCCCATTATTAAATGCAAAAATTGGCATTAGTCGTAACCCCGAAAAAGACGGATTAAATATGCCTTCTATGTTTAGCGGTTACTTATTGCTTACAATTTTTTTAGTATGGTTAGTGCCACAATTAAAAGATAAAACATCGCTGCAAAAAGGCTTATTAGCGGGTTCAATGACAGGTTTAGTTGTAAATATTGGTGGACATTTAATTACCTCTGGTTGGAGTATTGCCAATGCCATGCCTATGCTATTTGCAGGAATAATTGATAGCTTTGCTACTATAATAGGCGCAATAGTAATTGCATTTATATTAAAGGAGAAAAATGAAAAATAACAATTTAGAACCATTGGTTTTGCAAGCTATTGAGGGTGATAAAAAAGCCCTCAATGCTTTAATTGAATCCATTCAAAAATATATTTATAATATTTCCATCAAAATCCTATTTCACCCTGACGAAGCCAAAGATGCCACGCAAGAAATATTAATTAAAATTGTTACTCATCTAAGTAGCTTTAAAAACGAAAGTAATTTCACAACATGGACTTATCGTATTGCAACCAATTATCTTTTAAACTTGATAGATAAGCAAAAGCGTCAGCAACTTAATTTTGAAATATTTGCTGTAGATTTATCACAAGGATTAAATCATAATTATTTAGCTAATGATGCTGAGAAAAAACTATTAGTAGAGGAAGTTAAAATAGGTTGCTCCACAGGTATGTTGCAATGCTTGGATGCTGAAAGTAGAATTACTTATATTTTAGGCGAGATTTTAGAATTAGATTCAAATGAAGGAGCCTATATACAAGATATATCACCTGAAGCCTACCGCAAACGCTTATCTAGAGCGCGAACCAAAATTAACGAATTTACAAAGGGGCATTGCGGTTTGGTAAACCCTGAAAACCCTTGCCGCTGCCATAAAAAAGTAGATGATGCGGTTACTAAAAAGCGTTTAAATCCAAATCATTTATTGTTTGCATCTAAAGAATTAATTAGCAGTATTGCCGATGTTGAAGATGCCGCAGATCTTATACAGTCTAGCCCCGAATACAATTTACCGAATAATAAATTAAACGAAATAAAGCGTATTTTAGAGCTAAATTTGTATTAATCAAATGGTGCTCGAACAAAAAATAATAACACATAATAATAAACGTGTATTTGAGAAATTGGTAATGACAACTGATTTTAAACGTGCGCCTAAATATTTTGCGGAAGATGAGGCTTGTTTTTTGTTCCTAACTAATGGATCCTTTCAATTTCGTACGCCTAACAATGTGGTGACGTATAGTAAAAATGAGGCAATGCTGGCTAAATGTGGAAATTATTTTATTGAAAATACTCCTGAGAATCAAAATAAGGCTGATAATACTATTTCTGTTATTGGTGCATTCTTTTATCCTGAAATGGTAAAAAGTTTTTTTGAAAAGGATTTATCCATAAAGCATTTTCAACATAAATTTGATGTTATCAAAGTTAATGTTGAGCCATTAATGAAATCGTTTATTGATAGTGTTGATTTTTTATTGGAAAATCAATCTATAGTTGATGAAAACATCATTATCAATAAACTTAAAGAACTGTTATTGATATTAAGCAAAAGCGAAAATGCCAGCTCAGTTTATGCTTTTGTAAAATCATTATTCATTCCACACGAATATAATTTCAATGAAATTATTCAAACTAATTTGTATTCCGATTTGTCATTAGATGATTTTGCAAAACTATGTAATTGTAGTTTGGCAACATTTAAACGAAAGTTTACTGAATTATATAGTGAAAGTCCAGCAAAATATATCACACTAAAAAAATTAGAAAAGGCAACACAATTGTTGCATCTTGAAAATAAAGCAATTGCCGATATAGCTTATGAATGTGGGTTTGAAACAATTTCAAATTTTAACAAAGCCTTTAAAAAACATTTTGGCAAATCTCCTTCCGAAATGAGATTGAGCTAATTTTCCTATTTATTGAGCCAAACAGAAAATTTAAGAATTTCACTTGTCTGCATCTTTGTATTGTAAAATAAACAATAAAAAGATAAAGTTATGACAACAAAAATTAAAGTTTTAGGTATTGCATTGATTGCAACCTTATTTTCGAGTAAAACAATTTCTGCTAAAGAAAAAGATCCCATCGTTATTAAACAAGAGTTAATAATAGATGCCAACATAGATAAAGCATGGCAAGTATTAGGTCCTCAATTTGCCGATGCTTATAAATGGGCTTCATCTATTAAGCATTCAGAAGCAAGAGACCACAATAGTTTTAATGGGTCATCTTGTACTGAAAGGGGCTGTAATGTAAAGGGTATGGGCGATATAAAAGAAAAGTTACTTATTTATTCAGAAGCAAACCATCAAATTTCATATCAAGTATACGAAGGTATGCCTAAAATGGTAAAGTATGCATCAAACACATGGACATTAACAGATTTAGGAAATGGAAAAACCAAAGTTGAAATTAACTTAGAAATGAAAACTGGAGGAATGATGGGAAGTATGATGGGTGGCATGATGAAAAAGAAAATGACAAAAATGGCAAGTGGTGTTATTGCTGAATTTAAATATTATGTAGAAACAGGAATGCCACATCCAAATAAAATAGCAGCAAGTAAATAATTAAAAAAATAGAAACCATGATAATAGAAAAAGAAATAAGCGTAAATAAAAGCATAGAAAGTGCTTGGAAAGTATTAGGCCCTGGTTTTGCTGACGCCCACATTTGGGCATCTCCAGTTAATCATTCAGCTGGCAGTGGTAGTAGTTTTAATGGCGCAACTTGCTCTGAGCGTGGTTGTGACATAGCTGGTATGGGGAAGACAAAAGAAAAATTAATTAGATATTCCGAGTCAGACCATTTATTATCATACACTGTACCTGAAGGTATGCCGTCAATGGTAAAGTATGCCACCAATACTTGGCAACTAACTTCTTTAAGTGCCGATAAAACAAAACTCACTATGGTAATGGATATTACTTTAGGTGGTTTTATGGGTATGCTAATGAAGCCTATGATGAAAATGATGATGGGTAAAATGGGTAATACCCTAGTTGAAGATTTTAAGTGTTTTGTAGAAACCGGCAATCCAAGTGTAGCTAAATTAAAAGCTTTGAAAAAAAATAAGAATTGATAAATGGCTTCATAATTCCATAGCTAAATGAATGATTAACTTAGTGTAATAGCATTCATAAGTGTTCTAATCGACTGAAAATCATCTATAAAGATCGATAAATCCAACCCGTAGTTTAGGGTACTGGACCGGAAACCCCTTGATAAAGCATATTTATCAAGGGGTTTTTGTTCGATAAAGTATCGTCAAAATACAAATCAATTTATTTTCAAGCAGTTACTTGTTCGATTCCTTTAGGGTTTGCTTCGCAATATGTAAGGCCGTTTTGCAAATCAAGGATAAAATAAAAAACGAAAAATCTTAAGTTCGATGGGACAATTTTCGCTTCTAATTATTCTTATTTTTACGGAATCAAAATTATTCTATTCTTAAATAATATTGGAGGATAGATTTTAATTATTTTGAGTATAACTTTAAAAAATCAAACTAAAGGTATGATAATAGAACCAAGGATGCGTGGATTCATTTGCTTGACATCACATCCCAAAGGATGTGAAAAGAATGTAATTAATCAAATCAATTATATTAAATCAAAAGGTGTAATTGATGGTGCTAAAAGAGTGTTAGTTATTGGAGCATCTACTGGTTTTGGATTAGCTTCAAGAATTACAAGTGCGTTTGGTTCCAATGCTTCCACGATAGGAGTGTTTTTTGAAAAACCTGCCACGGAAGGAAAACCAGCATCTCCAGGCTGGTATAATTCAGCAGCTTTTGAAAAGTCAGCGCATAAGGAAGGTTTATATGCAAAAAGCATTAATGGCGATGCATTTTCTGACGAAATAAAACAAAAAACAATTGATTTAATAAAAGAGGATTTAGGGCAACTAGATTTAGTTATATATAGTTTAGCCTCGCCTGTAAGGACTAATCCTAAAACCGGTATAACACATAAATCTGTTTTAAAACCAATTGGTGTATCATTTAGTAATAAAACTGTAGACTTTCACACAGGAATCGTTTCCGATATTTCGATAGAACCAGGTACTAATGATGATATTGAAAATACAATAGCTGTAATGGGTGGAGAAGATTGGGATATGTGGATTGATAAATTAAAAAGCGAGAACCTATTAGCTCCAAAGGCTATGACAATTGCGTATTCATATATAGGCCCTTCACTTACAGAAGCAGTATACAGGAAAGGGACAATTGGTCGTGCTAAGGATGATTTGGAGGCAACAGCTTTTAAAATATCTGAAAAACTTAAAGACATAGATGGAAAAGCTTTTGTTTCAGTTAATAAAGCTTTGGTTACTCAGGCTAGCTCTGCAATTCCTGTTATACCATTATACATTTCTCTTCTTTATAAAACAATGAAAGAAGAAGGGCTTCATGAAGGGTGTATCGAACAAATACAAAGACTTTTTAAAGATAGGTTATACTCAGGCAATGCTGTACCTGTGGATGATAAAGGAAGAATACGAATTGATGATTGGGAAATGCGAGAAGATATTCAAGCTAAAGTTGCCGAACTTTGGGTTAATGCTTCAACAGAAACGTTGTCAAAATTAGGAGATTTGGACGGATATAAAACAGACTTTTACAACTTATTTGGATTCAAAGTTGAAAATATAAATTACGAGGAAGAGGTAAAAGAAATAGTAGAAATTCCAGGATTAGTTTAAAGATAAAATTATTAGGCTTTTATTTCAGTATCGTAATTAGGTAACCGTATAAGTCCCAAATCCCGGCAAAGTCTCTTGTGTCTTCAAGAATCTCGTTCATATTTGATCTGGAAGGGGCTACACAGCGGAAAGAGGTTGTCTCAAAAGTAAAATGAAGTCGCTGAGAATTACTTAAAAGACTTTCAACTCAGCTAGGTATACAAATAAAAGAGGCTGTTCTCTACTTTTGAGACAGCCTCTTTTTCATTTTCGCACAAAACAATCCCTATCCGAAAATAATTGAAAATAAATTTGCGCAATCAAATAGTTGCACTTATATTTGCAATCATATAATTGCACAATAAGAATATCATGGAAACAAGAAGAGATGTATTTCAGGCAATAGCCGACCCAACACGAAGGGCAATTTTGCTTTTACTTGCTTCACAGGCAATGACACCAAATGCCATGGCTGAAGAATTTAATAGCAGCAGACAAGCAGTTTCAAAGCATCTTCAAATATTGACTGAATGTGAATTAGTGAAACCAGAACAAAAAGGAAGAGAAATTTATTATCACATCAATCCGGGACAAATGAAAGAAATTGACAAATGGTTAGAGCAATATCGAAAAATTTGGGAAACCCGATTTAATCAATTAGACAAAGTATTATTAACCCTTAAAAAAAATAAAAAATGAGCATGTCGTTATTCTCCGACTTCACTGTCGACAAAACAAAAAACACCATCAACATCAAACGTGAATTTGCAGCTGACCGTAGCACGGTTTGGGATTGTTATACCAAATCAGAAATCCTTGATCAGTGGTGGATGCCAATGCCATGGAAGTCAAGAACAAAAACCATGGATTTTCGCGAAGGTGGTAGATGGCATTATGCAGCAGTTGGACCAAATGGTGAAGAACATTGGGCGATTGCAAGCTATGTGAAAATTGAACCACAAAAATTGTTTATTGCCAACGATGCCTTTGGTGATGCTGATGGAAACATCAATCCGCAATTGCCACAATCAAAATGGACTATGAATTTCACTGACATGGGAAATAATACCCTAGTGCACGGTATCATGGAGTTCCCTGATTTGGAGCAATTGGAGCAAACAATTGCTATGGGCTTTAAAGAAGGTCTTGATATGGCTATGCAAAACTTAGATGCAATGTTAGCAAATACGAAGCATTCATAAATACCCAGGAATTAATAAACAACCATGAATAAAGGACTAAAACCAATTACAACGTATTACTAACAAAGTAAAAAATAAAAAATGAACAATAATTTATTATTTGATTTTACTGTTGATAAGGCAGCGAAAACGGTTTTCATAACAAGAGAATTTGATGCTGACCTTTCGCTCGTATGGGATGCATTTACCAAAGCAGAAATCCTTGATCAATGGGTGGCACCTAAACCTTTTATATCAAAAACAAAATTTCAGGATTTTAAAGTTGGTGGGCGAAGATTTTATGCAATGGTAAGTCCGGAAGGACATGAGCGTTGGGCAGTCCAGAAATACACTTCCATTAGCCCCAAAACCAACTTCAAACTATTTAATGCTTTTTCAGACAAAGATGAAAATCTTCAATTACCGGGTTCTGATTGGGATTACACCTTCAGCGAACAAAAAGGAACAACAAAAGTGAGTATTATTATTTATAATGAATCGCTTGCCCGTATGGAGAAAATGATTGAAATGGGCTTCACAGAAGGATTTAAAATGTCAATGGACAATTTGGACAAATTGTTGGCGCCCCGATAGCTATCGGGATTATCGCAACGATAGTAGGTATAGGTGTTGGGGTAAATGAAATTCACTGAACTGATTTCCACTTGCTTGAATCCATCAAAATCCTAATCCTCTGAAAATCATCCAAAATTTCGATATTTGCAACCTGTAGGTACATGACCAGAGAGGGAGCCGATTTTCGCTCCCTTTTTTATTTTTAAATCCTTTATGTTGCACGTCTACCAAGCTAATCAGGGGCCAAGCACAAAACCTGTGATATACTGAGAGCTTTTCCGGGATCTGAAAACTACACCGATGAAATGGCTAAGGAAACTATTACAAGCCTTGAAACGTTATCAATTCTATTTTATGAACTACATCAAAAATCGTTTCTGGAAAAGGAAAGAATAAAAGTGCTAACAACAAAAAAGGACATTAGAGTAAATCTAACTATTGGGGCTTCTTTACTAACTCAACTATTTTATTGTATAATAATTTTTCGTCAATAGGTTTTGCGATGTGATCATTCATTCCAACAGCTTTGCATTCTGCTAAATCGTCAGCCGTAACATCGGCAGTTAAAGCAATGATGGGAATTTTTGAATTCATTTTGTTACGAATATGGTCAGTAGCTTCAAACCCATTCATTTCGGGCATTTGCAAGTCCATTAAAATAATATCGTAGGATTTAGTTTGTAATTTTTCAAGGGCTTCTTTTCCATTGTCAGCAATGTCTCGTTCGAAGCCGAAATCATCCAATATGATTTTCATAAGCAATTGATTGAGGGCAACATCTTCAACCACCAATACTTTTATTTTTTTAATTTCAGTATCCAATTTAACTATATCCGACTCTAATTCAATCTCAGTTTTTGTTTTTTGAAAACTTAATATAAAACTAAATGTGGAGCCTTCGTTTATTTTACTTTTTACATTAATAGTTCCACCTTGTCGTTCTACTAATTGTTTAACAATGGCAAGCCCTAATCCAGTTCCTCCAAATAATCTCGCAGTACTACTGGTTGCTTGCTGAAAGTTTTCAAAAATAGTTGAAATCATGTTTTCCGCTAAACCAATACCGGTATCCGAAACTGCAAATTCAATAGTTACCTTCTCTTCATCTTCATTAAGCAAGCGAACACTAACAATTATTTCCCCTTTCGTTGTAAATTTTATCGCATTACTTACTAAATTCAAAATTATTTGGTTCAAACGCACCGAATCTCCAAGTAATACTTTAGGAATTGTGCTATCGTATTTTCGAATTAGCTCTAAATTCTTTTCCTTAAACTTTAAATCAAATAAATTAAGCATAGCTGAAATATCCGACTTCATATTGAACGCAGTTTGCTCAAATGTCATTTTACCTGCATCAACTTTTGCCAAATCGAGTATGTCGTTAATAAGCACAAGCAATGAATCGCTACTAGTTTTTATGGCAGAAACATATTCTTTTTGTTTTTCAGTCAAATCTGTTTTTAACACCACTTTTGAAAATCCGATAATCGCTGTCATAGGCGTTCGAATTTCGTGACTCATATTTGATAAAAATTGCTGTTTCGCTTTCATTGCACTTTCGGCTTTTTCTTGTGCCACCAATGCGATTTCTGTAGCAAGCTCCGCAAGAACTCTTGCCTCTGTCAATTCCCTTTCAATCCTTTTTTGATAACTAACATCTCGAATAGCGGCTAATACGAATACGCCTTCTTCTATTTCTAATTTATTGAGACTAATTGATACAGGAAATTCGCCACCATCTTTTCGCTGTGCAAATAAATCCCTCCCCGGTGCTCCCATTGGACGGGGTGCGGGGTTCTCCCAAAAGTTCTTTCTGTGAGCATGATGGGTATTTCTGTGGTGAGAAGGCATTAGTTTTTCTACCTCTTCTCCAACTATTTCTTCTTTTTTGTAACCAAATAGCGTTTCTGTCTGAGAATTCACAATTTGAATAATTCCATTATTATTTACAATTACAATGGCATCAGGTAGGGATTCCAGAAACCCACCAAATCTATCCTCAATTTTTTTTATTGTTTCCATTCATTTTTAAGATAACAAAAAACTGCCATTATAATAAACCTATATCAAGTATAGTGATAAAAACCATATAAAACAATGAATTTTTATTTTATAGCTCCCAAAAAAAGGTTTTTAAACTGAATTTTCTGACAATATCCTTTGGGTCATTGAGCTAAATCGTATTTAAATAGAAAGTTATTAAAATGCTATTTTATTTGTTTTTACTGCTTCAAATCATGCCTATGATAAATGTCACACAAACATGTGATGGTAATCAGCATAAACGAACGTATTTGAAAATACATTTGTTTTGAAATCAACTTCTCTTTCTGCTTCCAAATTTGTCTTCGAAATTTTAGCCCCTTAATTTATTAATCAATTAAAAAATGAAAACTAAAAAATCAATTAGAATAATGGTAGCGTCTGCTTTTCTTGCAGGTTCAATCCTAACAAGTTGCAATACTCCTACCGAAAAAGTAGATAATGCAAAAGAAAATGCAATAGAAGCAAAGAAAGACTTGGACAAAGCCAATGAAGAGTATCAAGTAGAAATTGAAAATTACAGAAAAGAAACAGCACAGAAGATTGCCGATAATGACAAAATTATCGCTGATTTTAAAACGAAAATTGAAAATGAAAAAAAAGATGTTAAAGCTGAGTATGAAAAGAAAATAAATGAACTGGAGAAGAAAAACAGTGAATTAAAAGAGAAGTTGGATGATTACAAGGCTGATGGGAAAGAAAAATGGGAAAAATTTAAAACAGAATTTAATCACGATATGGATGAGTTAGGTCAAGCATTTAAAGATTTGACAGTTAAAAATGTGAAGTAATAATCCTCAATTGAGAATTCCGAAATTAAATTGTTTTGAAACTATATATCAAACATATGGTAAGTAATCGTTGCAAAATGGCGGTGAGTGTCGAGTTGAAAAAACTTGGATTACATTTTGTCATTATTGATTTGGGTGAAGTAGATATAATGGAGGATATTTCTACAGAAGAGCGCCAACAACTTAAATCATCTTTGCTCATTTCAGGCTTGGAATTGATGGATGATACGACAAGTATAATATGTGAGAAAATAAAAAATGTGATTATTCAAATGATTCACAACGCTGATGAATTGCCGAAAATAAAGTACTCTGATTATATCAGTGAAAAGCTACATTATGATTACACATATTTGTCTAACCTATTTTCAAAAGTTAAAGGTATTACGATACAACAATTTATTCTTATCAATAGAATTGAAAAAGCAAAGGAGTTATTGAAGTATGGCGAGTTTAACCTCACGGAAATCTCACACCGATTGCAATATAGCAGTGTTGCACACCTATCCAACCAATTTAAACAAATTACAGGGTTCTCACCAACTCAATTTATGTCTTTAAAAACCAAAGAAAGAATTCCAATTGAAGAACTTGGAAATTCAAATTTAAGTATTGCTTCTTCCGCCTCAGCTGGTTAATGCACTTAATAAATAAAAAACAATATAATAAATTAACTAAAAAACAAAAAAAATGGAAACAAAACTAAAAATCAAAGGAAATTGGGATGAGTTAAAAGGTAAACTCAAACAAAAGTATGCAAAACTAACTGACGATGATTTGCTCTTCGTAGAAGGAAAAGAAAATGAACTATTAGGCAGGCTTGAAAAAAAACTTGGGCAGACTAAGGAAGAAATACATAATGTGATTGAAAAATTATAATTAAAACAGTCCTTTTAGTAAAGGGATAAACACTTAAAATATTTACAATGAAAAATACAGGTAAAAACAGCAAGAATCAGGTAGTAAAAAAATCCACAGATCGTGCTGACAAAACAAAACCCGATAAGGGTGCTGACAAAACCGGAACAGATACGGATGCGGATAAAACCAAGAACAAAATCAAAGAAAAATCACAGAGGAAAAATAAATTCGATAAGCCAAAGAGAGAAACTGATCCGGACAGAACAGGTATAGATATTAACCCTGATAAAACTAAAAAAGAGAATTCATCAATCAAAGTTCCGGTGAAAACTAATAAATCAAATAAATAACTTTTTAAAAACAAAATCATGAGAAATCTATTATACGTCTTAGCTGTAATTATAGTTATTGCTTGGGCAATTGGCTTTATTGGGTATAGTGTTGGAGGACTAATTCACATACTTTTAGTAATAGCACTTATTTCTGTTTTGCTTGGTATTATTCAAGGAAGAAGGACAAAATAAATTAGTTATTCTAATAAAAAATGGAAGATGAAAAATCAAAATTGAAAGTTCCTGAAGGTCAGCACATACTTTCAGCCGAATTTTTTAGTCAGGTTATAGATAGCTTGCCTGATTATTCAATTTTTACAGTAGATAATGACTTAAAAATTAATAGCTGGAGTTCTGGTTCCATACAATTATTTCAATATGGAGTGGAAGAAATTATGGGGAAAGATTTTGAAATAATTTTTACAGAAGAAGACAAAAAGAATGGTCTCCCGAAATCAGAAATAGCAAAAGCGTTAAAGGAAGGTAAAGCCGCAGATAATAGGTGGCACATTCGAAAAGACGGTAGTAAATTTTATGCTTATGGTTTGGTGTACCCACTAACTAGTGATGATGGAAAAATGAAAGGGTATGTTAAAATCCTTCGGGACTTAACCGAAAGACAGAACGCAGAGAAGTATGCAAAAGAAGCAGAAGAACTCAGCGTTCATAAACAGAGTATTCTTTTTATACTCACTCACGATTTCAGGAGCCTTTTAACAGGGGTAACAGGAACGGCTGAATACCTGAACACAAATTTTGATAAAATGGACAAGGTTAAAGCAAAAGAAATGCTTGAACTGCTTTACACTACATCAAAAGAGGAATTAAACCTGTTAGACTATTTGGTAGATTGGGCAAGAATAAAATATGCCGCAGAGCCATTTGCTCCAACAAAAATTGAACTCTACACCTATGTGAAAAATATTTTTGATACTCTCAATGAAAATGCAGTCGCTAATGACATACATCTTCACAACGATATTGATGAGGATATAAATGTTTTTGCAGATGGAGACATGTTGCTTTCTGTACTCCGAAATTTAATTTCAAATGCTATAAAATATTCAAATAAAGGAGGAAAAATTTTAGTTACCGCGAAAAGAAATGAGAACCAGATTATCATTGAAATAAAAGATAACGGAATTGGCATAACTAAAGAAATACAGAATGAACTTTTTACTCCACAAATAACTACTATTTCAGACACTTGGAAAAAAGATAAAGAAACTGGAATAGGCTTATTATTATCTAAGGGTTTCGTAGAAATAAATGGCGGTAAAATATGGGTAGAAAGCATCGAAAATGAAGGCTCTTCATTCTATTTCACCTTGCCAATAGGTTAAACCACTTACTGTAATCGAGAATTTAACCGTAAGTAGTCAATAAAATCAAACTATTTAATTTCCCTGTTCGAACTTTTCTTTTTTGTATGCTGTCAAGGTAATTTGAATTTTTCTTTCAGAATTGATCATCATCATATGTCTTTACTGATTGCCATCATATGTGCACGAGTTGTTTTTTTTCAACTTAGAACGTAATCAATTAACTCTGGTATGACAAATAGGTCAAACAGCAATAGTATAATAGGCTTGCAACAACTAGAAATTGAAATGTGTGAATATTGTAACTCTTTGAGAAAATTATATACTATTCCACAGCAATATTAAATGCAATTTCACATTAAAATTAATTATCTATAAAAGTGCGGAGTCAGCACAATAATCACTGACAAAATGAAAATGAAAAAAATTATACCCCTTATTACAGTATTAATTGCAATGACAATTACTACGAATGCTCAGTGGCAACAAACTAGTCTTAGCAGCGAAAACATTTACGCTCTTGCTACAGATGGAACAAATATTTTTGCCGGAACCGGTGGTGCCGGAGTGTCTTTATCAAATAATAACGGAGGCAGTTGGTCTTCTGTGAATAATGGTTTAACAAGTACTGGCATCAGTGCACTTGCCATAAGTGGGCCAAATATTTTTGCTGGCGGATCAGGAATGTTTTTATCTAGCAATAATGGTGGGCTTTGGACTTCGATAAGTAGTGGCTTAACAAACTCAGTCGTAAATTCATTAGCAATAAGTGGGGCAAATATCTTTGTAGGAACTGATGGTGGTGTTTTTTTATCTACCAATAATGGTGGACTTTGGACTTCTGCCAGCAATGGCATAACAGTTAATCAGATTATTTCGTTGGCAATAAATGGTTCAACAATTTTCGCAGGCACAAGTAATGGCGGAGTATTTTCATCAAGTAATAATGGCACGCTTTGGACTGCCATGAATAATGGTCTAACTAACAACAATGTTACATCAATTGCTGTAAGTGGCTCAAATATATTCGTCGGAACTTATGGCGGGGGTGTATTCTTTTCAAACAACAGTGGCGGGCTTTGGACTGCTGTTAACAATGGTTTGACAAATAATAATGTTAATTCAATAGCAATAAACGGAACAGATGTTATAGCGGGGACGGATAATGGGGTTTTTATTTCAAACAATAATGGAGCCAATTGGACTTCTGTAAGCACAGGGTTACCGACAAATACCCAAGTTTGGACATTAGTAATTAGCGGAACAGATATTTTTGCAGGGACTCGTTTGGGTCCATATGGAGTTTGGAAACGACCTTTATCGGAGATACTAACTGGAATAAACGAATTAAGCAATAAAAACTCATCATTCAAGCTGTATCCTAATCCCGCTTCTGATGTTATTACTTTGAGTATCAACAAATCAAATAACTATGCCTTAGCATTAAATATTTATAATGTTACGGGTGAATTAATTCGTTCCGAACCACTTCAAAAAGATCAGCTTCAAATAAATATGGAAGGGTTAAATAATGGCGTTTATTTAATTGAAATAAAATCAAAAGAATCGACTTCAAAACAAAAACTTATTATTCAAAGGTAGGCTTACTAAAAAGGAAAAGCTTCCAGAAATTGGTGGCTTTTCTTTTCTTAAACCCTTCAACCCCCTGCTAATTCTAGCTAAATCGTTAAGTACTTCTTAACATCTGTGGTTCGATATCCATCATTTCCAAACAATAATTTATTTGTGAATTATGCCCAAACTATCACCCTTTTTTAGCAGGCAATTTTAGATTTCAATTGAACTACTCTGTTGCCATTGAATTTTGCCCCGCTATCTAATAGTATATCTGCAAATAGCTCCTTAATGTTATTATTTATTTGAAGCTTGTTTAATAGGCGGCTAACAAACTCATATGTAAGATCGGTTGGCACTCTTATTTGACATTTATTCCTACAGTACATGCAAAGTTTCATGTTTTTATAGAGTAACAAATTACAGTCTCACTTCCTGATTTAAGAAATAGTAATTAAAGTAGTTTCAAAATGTTTCAAAAGAACATTCTACCTAATCAGTCTTAATAATTTTTAAACTCGAGGTTAAAATGCGAACAAGGTAAATTCCACTTGCGAATTTGCCAAGATCTATTTCTGTGGTTTTTTCACTTAGTATGGACGAATAAATCAAGACTCCTTGCATGTCGTAAATATGTATTGGCGAGACTTCATTTGTAACAATATTAAATGTATTACTAAAGGGGTTCGGGTAAACTTTTATTTTTTTAGTTGTGGTATATTCTATAGTGCTTACCTCATCTGCCAACACGTATACTATTTGAATAACTGTATCTGAACAATCGTTAAATTCAGCAATCAGGATAATCGCATAGGTGCCACTTGAATCATAATGGTGGGCAGGAGGAATAAAAGAATTATTGGTAACACTTCCATCTCCAAAATCCCATAAATACGAGGAGGCACCTGTTGAAGTGTTTTGTAAAACAAGACTATCGTTACTGCCTGCAAATAGGGTGTCATTTAAGTAGGTGAATCCGGCATAAACCGGTGCAGGCTCGGTAACAGTTATTTCTTTTGTAAAATAACCACATATGCTGTTTATATCCTGTATTTGCACGGAATAAAGACCGGCTGCTAAATTCTGAAGAGTATCCTCAAGAAAAGTATTCAAAGTTTGTTGGATGAGGTTGTTTGTGCTGTTAAACCATAAATAATCCCATGGCCCTATGCCTTTTCCTGCCGCTATAGCTTTCCCATCCATATAATTGTTACAGCTAGCACTTATGGCACTTGTTTTATTGGTTGCGGAAACATGCAGTATAAATCTGGCTGTAGCAGTTGTATCGGAAATAAAAAAAGTATAGTTTGAAGAATCATTAAGAATAGTTTTTATTCCGGTTGTAATATCTTCAAGTACTATGCAAAAATTGGAAAGAATTAGTGAGGAAGAATCTACACTTATAGTGTAATTACCCGATACACCAACTAATGTTTTTACCGGTATTTGAGTTGCAGAAGTTATTAAAGGCAAGCTGTTAATAGACATGTCTGTTTTTAAAGAATCCAATGTACTAATGGCGGGAACCTGAAGATTTGAACTAAATAGTTTTCTGGCATCCATGGAAGCATCATAACTATTAGTTGCCAAATCATCAAACAGTAAAATCGTTTCATCTTTAAAATTATTACCGTTTATGGTTAATTTTAAGGACTGATTGGAAAGAAGAGTGGGCTCCAAAAAGGGCTGATTCGAGGAAATTTTAATGTTTTCGGTACATGATAACAATGGACCTATTCCGTTTGTTTGTATCCAGAAAGATTGGGAAGAGGCAATCATATTTGATCCGCCGTTAGTAGATACACCTGCTACCCAACTGGCGTATTGCTGATTAGCAGAATTCCAGATATAAATAGCGTCATTGATGTTGTTTTTTGTCCATGCAGCCGAACTCCAATCAATAGCAGAAGGATATGGATTTCCTATCATAACCCAACCGTCTTGCGTAATATCTCCACTTGGAGAATAAGTTACGGGAAATGTTTGATTAAATTTTACCGGAGGTCCGGTAACGTCTATTGTTAATGGAACAGGCCCAATGTAACACTGATATCCTTGTCCGGGAATTATCGGATCATTTGAACTTGGTGCAGGATTATATCCGTTATCACTAATACCTGGTACGGTTTCATCGTAAGTATAAACAGAAGTAAAAGAAAAATTTGGATACGTTGATCCGGGAAAACCGCTCGTAACAAAATTATCCTGCCAATCGTTAATTGTAACACCTGAAACAGGTGAAGCCAGAAATCTCCACGAAGTTGGGCCGGCTTCGAGATATCTTTGCATCGTGATATTTCCTGAGAAACTTCCTAGGATTGGTGCAATGTATGCTGTTCCAAGTGAATCGGAGACTAGTGTAAAGTCATATCCTGTAGTAGTGAAAGTACCGGAGGTGATTTTTAATTCGCCTGTTATTTTTTCGTTGGCACTTAAATATGAGCCCGCGCTATTATTTAATGTGAGATTTTTGAAAGATGTGAGAGAGCTTCCTGCAATTTTTTGAGCACTGCTACCGGCTAAAGTAATTGCCTCGCCTGAATCGATCAAAGATCCATTATTGATAAAATCTCCAAAGAAAGAAATACTCCCACCGGCATGGATTTTAAAGTTACCATTGTTTGTGAATTGTTCTTGTGCTTTAGTCGGATTAAAAAACGAAAGAAAACATAATATGGTTATATGTGTAAAGTTTTTCATGATTTATTTTATTGAGAAGTTCATATGGTTTATGGCCAAACTAGTATTATCTGTATTGTTTTCAACCCAAATTTCTATTTAACCATTAGTGCCTAATGCAATTGTGGGCATAATCGTAACTACACCCTCACTGCCCGACACCTGTTCATTGTTTATTAATTTTTAGATCTAATCCATTCCCATGGTAAAGCCAATGGCAAAAAGATTCATTTCTGTCACAGTAAAATCTGAACTACTTACCGAGTTGGTAATCCACAATTCAAGATAATCATTTGTGGAAAGATCGGTCATTACATGTATTGCTGTTGAAACAATATCAGAAGAACTGCCCATTTTGGCTTGTACAAGACCAGTAGTAAGAGCCACTCCATTTTTATAGAGAACAGCTTTAAGATTGCTGCCAGTTGAAGTAGACTTTACCGAAATAGTACAGCCTATATGACACATCTTTGGTTTCAAACCTGTATATTTTAGTCTGTTGTTTACACCGCCATTTGAAAATAAGTATGCTACACTTGAAGAAAAGCTACTAGTACCCGCTACTTTTACCCATGAATTGGCAGCCGGAATATTTGTTGTGGTTGTGTTTCCTAGCATTGATAGTTCGCCCATAGGGAATTTGGTTAAGGCTATTACATCTCCCGACGGGGTAACAGTTTTTACTACCGAATCGTTTGTACTTACTAGTTTAACCCACTGAGCAGATGTTGTTGTGCCGGAATTATAGTAATAACCTAAACCTGGTGATAGAGCTGCATTGGTGTTATAAATTAGTAAACTTGTTGCCGGAGTTGGAATTGTAGTAACATCAGTAAGGGATGCCAAACTAATTCTTGGTGGTAAAAACCCTTTTGTACCGCTTTCCATTTCAAAGAGTGAACTGGCATTAATAGTATTGGGATTGTCGCCAATTTTCACTTGCGCTTTTATGGAAACACCAGTAATTGCTGTTAAACATAAACATAAAATAATTTTTTTCATAATTTCTTTATTTAAAATAGTTTAATTTAGATTGCACTCTGCGCTGCTTTTTCATGATAATTTGCAGTTTCAATATGATGCTTCGAAGCTGATTCTTAATGAGTCGCAATTTTTTTGTGGTTCTCACTGTTTTTTTTATTTTCTTCGGGAGCTACTTTTTCACTTCTGTTTTTGTTAGAGCCCTTGTAATTGGCATATTTTTGTTTTTTAAATGGTTTATAAATCGAAACAAAGTTGGCAAACTAATCGGTTTTATATCTTACACAATTCTTTTAAAGAATTACATAATTCCCATGTCTTTCAAGATACTTTTCACTTCACCCCTGAAGTGTGAATATTTTAATTTATTTTAAAGATTACGTAATTATTCGCATTAGTATTAGAAAGGTTCTGACATTCAAGTTTGGGGCAGCAGTAACTTATTCAGCTGTTACTTAAGAATGACTTAGTGGGCGACCTTTGGCTCAAAATTTACCCCCCTGGCTCTTGGTGAAGGAAAAAATTGTTTGACAATGGTTCGATTCTGACAGCATTTACATTAATAGAGAGTACTGTTACACCAAGTGGAGTAATTATTGCCTATTACAAGTGAACTGAAAAAATCAAGACGGGGACTATTGGAGCTTAAGGCTGAAATAAAATATAATTCACAGGTTGAAACATTATCACTTCTATTTTACGAACACTATCAAAAAACAATTCAGCAAAAGGAAATATTAAAAACATTTTCGGGGATACAAGAGAAATAACTCTCTGCTTTTGGTCGTTCGTTGAATTATTGGCAAAAAAATATTTTCAAAAAAAGAATTGAAAGTAAATTTTTATTTATCTTTGCAACTAAGATACTTAATAACTAAGAAATAAGATGGCTAATGATAAAATCACAGAATTAAGAAGGCTGAGTCAACAATATGCCTATAGCTCGATTCAAATGCACGAAACCATTGCACGCAAAGCTGGATTTCCAGGGACTGATCACAAATATTTAGGTTTTTTTCTGCAAAAAGGTGAATTAACAGCAGGTGAACTTGCTGATTTAACCGGACTAACCACAGGAGCTGTTACAGGCTTAATAGACAGATTCGAGAGGAAAAAACTTGTAAAAAGACAGTTTGATACAAATGACAGACGAAAGATTATTGTTGTGCCCAACTCGAAAAAGATAATAGCCTTATTAGAATCATTTTATAAAGAATTCCAGGACGAGTCAGAAAAATTGATTGCTACATTTTCAATCAAAGAAAGAAAACTTATTGAATCGTATTTCGTAAAAGCGTTAAAATTAATAGATAATACAAATAATAAATTAAAACAATAAATGTTTAAGGAAATGGGAAAAAGTATTAATGACAATTCATTTGAGAATTCGAACAGTCGGTTTTCAGAGAAGTTCTATCATGGAACAAAAGTAAATCTGAAACAAGGAGACTTGATTGAACCCGGCTTTAATTCAAACTACGGACAAAGAAATAAAGCAAAATATATATATTTAACAGCAACCCTAGAAGCAGCGGTTTGGGGTGCTGAACTTGCCCTGGGAGAAGGGCGTGAAAGAATTTATATTGTAGAGCCAACCGGGGCAATTGAGGACGATCCCAACTTAACTGACAAAAAATTTCCGGGCAATCCAACCAAGTCATACCGTTCTTTGTATCCCTTTAGGGTGATTGGCGAGATTACGGAATGGCAAGGACACTCACCGGAGCAACTCAAAGTAATGAAGGATAACCTTGAACGAC
The DNA here is from genome assembly GCA_030684395.1 of Bacteroidota bacterium. Lineage (GTDB taxonomy): Bacteria > Bacteroidota > Bacteroidia > B-17B0 > Aurantibacillaceae > JADJDM01. The sequence continues at coordinate 66,857 of JAUXTT010000010.1, forward strand.
TGAAACAACAAGGCATTGAAGCAATAGAGGACTAATTTAAGCTAGCTCGGTAGTTATTTGAATTAAAAATCTCAAGAGCTCAGGAGTATTCTAAGGACTTGGAAATCATCTATAAAGTCCGATAAGTTCAACCTGCAGGTACTTAACAGAAAATCCCTTGGTAAGGCTTATTTATTAATTTTTTTGTTCGACAAATTATCACTGAATTAACAAAATAATTTATCTTCAATTAGTTATGCGTTAGAGTTTGCCAGCTGAGTAAGAAAAATTAAAATTTAATTTCTGAACTTTCTGATTCCTTCTTTTGCGTTTTTTACTTAAAGGAAGCCGCAGCGGATATTACAGATGCAGTTTCGGTTTGCTTTCAAAAAGAAAGTTTCGGCAAGAATCTTAAAAATCGAATTAGTGTATCATAGGAGATATCATTTTTTTAGTCACATTTCGAGTTTAATATTAAAAGTATCTTTTACAAAGTAATTAGTAAATTTGAAGACAAATGAATTCAGACTCTGCTTTATTAGACAATGGCGCCGCTGAAATATTTATTATTGAACGAAACATATTGTTTTGGAAATACAAACCTGACAATTATGTTTCTAAAAAGGATTTTCTTGAAATGCTAACTATAACGAATGCCTACGTTGAAAAATACGGAAAGTGTTATTTTATTGTAGAAGCTCCCGTTTCTATGAATTTCGAAGTAGAAATGTGGAGATATGTTAGTAAAACAAATTATGAAGATAGAATAGCTTTGGCGATTGCAATGTATACAACAGGTATACAACATAACATGATGGGTAAATCTTATGAAAGGAAAGTTACTCCATTGCTTCCTTTTAAAATTTTTAATAATTTTAGTGAATCCTTGAATTGGATCAAAACTATCTCTCTTGAACAATTGAGTGGCTTACAAACCTAAAATCCTAGCAAGGTCCCTTATATCTTCAAGGAGTTCGTTTATATTTGGATTGGGAAGGAGTACGGATAAGGAACAAATTAATTTATTAAAAACTGAATACCAAAAATTAGAAAAACATCAATACCTCCTTCCACAAATTCTTTCCCATAGATCAACAAAACCTTCTTTTAGTTTCATGTTTTTTTCATTGCCCCGCTCCATACCCATCATTTCCTCATTGTTTTGTTGATATAGTTTGTAATGAAAAACAAATGTTTTTTGCATTTCGCTTTCCAGCATGTTGGTTCTGCCAAATTTTACTGCGTACATATTAAGTGTATCGCCATTGGTTTGCGCAATGGTGTAAGGATCGCCAAACCATTTGAGTATTGCTATATCTTTTTTGCTTTTACATTCCTTCATTAAATGCTGATTACGCGGGTAGCTGTGCCATGTGATTGGATTCTGCCTGTGTAACAAACTAAATTCTCCAATGAAAACGCTGCTATCGTTGCTTCCTACTGAATACCACAAAACATTATTAAGCATGGTTGGATTGGTCATATGAGCTGTTACCGGAATATTATTTTTTGCAATCGATTCCTGAACAATGTTCTCTGCCTGAGCCTTGTTAATAAAAGTAAATCCCAAATAAACACCGCAATAAATTAAAGTGGCTTTCGCAAGCTTATTTCTTCGTACTTCATTTCTTTTGTAAAAAATCGCGATCAAAATCATTATTAACATAGGCAAAGTAAATAACAGATCAACAATCGCAAGCGTGTTTAATGAATAATTTTCATTGGTGAAGGGTAGTAAAAGTTGTGTACCAAAGTTCGTGCACCAATCAAGAAGCGAATGACCCCACAAACAAGCCAGCATAAATACTAACATCCTTTGAAATGAAACTTTTTGCTTAAAAAGTTTAACTAAGACCCAGGCTATAGGAATAGCGTAAAGTGTTTCAATAAATAGGGAATGTGTATGCGCCCTGTGTTCGCACATGTAGGCTCGTGGATCGCCTAATCCTGTGTAAAACAAATCAAAATCAGGTACACTTTTCGCGATTGCTCCTAATAGCATTCCCCAACGCCCTATTTTTTTTCCTAAAAGCGTTTCGCCAATTGCAGCGCCAATAATAATGTGTGATACCGAATCCATTTAAAGCTCTTTAATGTATTTATGTGTTTAAGCCTCAAATATCCGAAAAACTAGTCGCCCCTCAAAAAGTATCCTGATAAGTGTCCCTGCAATATGAACAATACAAGTTTGACTGAATCTCTTTATTAATGAGGTTTGTGAAGTATTTGATGGGCGACTAATTAATGAGTTCTTATATAGTTAAGAAAATTTACCTTATTGCCACTAAAAATATCAAAATCAGTAGTATCACTTTCAATATTATAGTGATCGGTTTTTTGCCACATCAGGTATCCTTTGTCTTTCCAGTTGTCCGGAACTCTGGGTTTTTCCTTGCCATTATATTCAGCTAACCACAAATCGTATACGGCCAGTTCCTCGCTTATCAGGTATTTATTGGAAAAGGATAAACCACTGTAAATTATAGGTTTTTTCTTGCAGAGCTTTTCGACTTCTTTCAAAAACGCGAGTAGGTCTTTTTGCAAATTTTTAGGGTCTACTGCTCCAACCAGGCTTCCTCCTTCAATATCAAGAATAGGAGGAAGATCCATGCTGTCAAGGCCTTTGAGTGTTTGAACAAAAAACTGCGCTTGTTTGGCGGGGTCATCATTGCTGCGGTAAAAATGATAGGAGCCCCTGATAAGTCCTTTGGTTTTTATCGTTTTCCAGTTGTTCTCAAAATCAGGGTCTGTGTAAGTTTCACCTTCAGTAGCTTTGCAGATAATAAAATCCAGCTTGTCTTCCGGACCTATTTCTGTAGTAAGATCTCCCTGGTATTTAGCTATATCAATTCCAAAAACAGGGCTTGTGTCTACAACAATTACAGGCTTTACATTATTTATAACAGTGTCTTTAACCGGCAGTGTGGCTGATGCTTCCGTCGGTTTTTTGGGATTACATGAAGCCACACTAACACAAAAAGTAAGGAATAGAAAATTACGCATGCATTTCATATTTTATAGATAAAAATAGAAAAAATTCCGTTGAAAATCATCAAAAAAAATCGAGATACCCTACCTGCAGGGATACTGTATGGATAAAGAAAAAGTCTGTTCTCAATTTTGGAGACTGCTTTTTCTTTGTTTACAGTAAAACATAAAGCTTTGTAAGTAAATTCACAAAAGCTTTTTTTTCTTCATCCGTTTCTTCATATAGTTCCAGTAATGATCTGTATAATTCACAAATATCTCCTCCCCTGCTTTTATATCACGCGAAGCCACAATAAAACATTTGTCTCCAAAGATCATATAATCACTGTTATTGCGAATACCTTTCACCCGGGTAAGACCTGCAGCATCGTTTGCATAACGCGCTTTGTACTGTGGAGTATGCATAGCGTCAATGCAAAGGTCGCGTCTTACAAAAAATAAATACTGGTCTACTTCATTCCTTGCACGGCGGCGATATTCGTTATACCCAATGATCTCGCCCCGGTATTCGATGATCTTACTGTCCTTGCGAATGGCTTTTGTGGTGAATAAACCTTTTCCACATCCCGGTAATCTTGATTTTTTGACAATTAGTGCCATTTATTAAATTGAACAAAAATACTAAAATGTTTCGTGTAAACTTGAGCTTTGAGAATAAAGAATAACTTAAGAGCACTTTATACTTCAAAATAGTATTATATTTGAGTATGACTGAGCATTACGAAAATATAAAAAACAAAACCGTTTGCACTGAATGCGGCGGAAAAGAAATGGGCTTCGCTTACCTCTATGAAAAAAGTGGTACAGTTAAGGGCCATAGCAAGGTTCTTGGGATGCATGCATTTACAGGAAAGGCTAATATGCTAATGATAGTCTGCAATACCTGTGGATTCATAGCCAAGAGCTTTGCCATTGCAAAGTAATAGCGCAAAGGCCTTTTGATACTTAACTATTTTGCTTGCGTTGCTTTTATCGCTAGAACATATTTATAAACAGCATCTTTTTCCGGATCCGATATTCTTGCTTTCTGAGCCATATCATCAATAATTCCTTCCCATTGATCTTCCGTATGTGCATATATGTTTTCGGCGCCGTGGCAGTTGATACAAGCACCTTGAGTATAAATTTTATAACCTTCCTGTAATTTCTCTAAGGTAACATCTTTATGCTTTACCTGAATTGCAGTTAATTCTTCATTACCCGGAGGATAAATTCCATTAGCAGGTTTTCCAACTACAAATGGAGTTGCAGGTGTATTAGCTGGAGTAGACGATGAGGAAACAACCGTTGTGTTAGCTTTTTTAGACGAGCTGCATGCTGTAATCAGTGCAATAGTAATTGTGAGGAAAGCTAGTTGAGTTGTTTTCATATTTAGTTGTGTGGTCAAATTTATAAAAAATGATTTGTTATTTTAATTCATTAACAGCCTTCCTTTTTCGAATTTAGATAAGCCATATTAAAATCGTTATAACAAAAAGGCTTTATTTTCAAACGCTGATATCCGGTTGTCTTTTTATCTTCAAGAGGTTTTACAAGAACGTGAGTATCAGCAGCAGGTAATATTTCCGGTATTGGTCCTTTTTTACACCCAACAGCTAGTGGGAACAATAAGGAAAGAATAACAAATGACGGGATTAAAAAATGTGTTTTCATGGTATTGTTTTTTAATTGCTTTTTCTTCAACAGTCTTCATTTTTGAACTCAGTTTTGTTTCCGGGCAATTCAAAGATAAATATCGTTCTGAGCTGAGGACCTGTATGCACCGATCGCATTCGGAGCGGAGTAACATTTTTTTCATTGTTTATAGTAATTCCGGAAGAAGGTGTATTGGCAGTCTGTATTTGTGAACTGGTTTTTGTTTCTTCTTTGTAACCGTATGAGAAGATAACAACTAATGACATTATTAAAATAGGTGTTTTCATTATGCTAAGATTAAATTTATACTACAAAGATAATTCCCGTATAAAATGAATTTTGTTACTGAGTAGTTATTGGCTTGTTAACGACTTGTTAATGCTAACGATTTGCCATATAAATTGGCTAATTTTGTGGTACTCAAATGCAAAAGAACAGAACCAACATATTTATTGCCATTTCTTCTATTGCATTAGTAATAGTACTGATCATTCAGGTAAACTGGATTCTGGAAACCGCAAAAGTAAAAGAAGAGTTATTTAATGAAAAAGCGAATATGGTTCTCACCAGAACTTCTGAAGCACTTTTTGCAGATACACTAACCTGTAAGAATTTAGAAAAGCTTTTAGGAAAAAATGAGATCCATAAAATAGATTCCTTGTTCAGCTATTACATGAAATTCTATAATTTTCCCATTGAATATTCTTTTGAAGTCATAAGGCCAATTCCGGCCATGTATTTAAGACCGGGAACATACGTAACGATTAATGATTCCGTTAGTTCCGCTAATCAAGTGACCGATACTATAAACATTAGTCCTCCAACCGAACCACAATGCTCTCAAATAAATTTAGAAAAAGTAGCCAATAAAAATGGATTTGAATTGAAACTTCTTTTCCCAAAGAAAGAAGAATACATTAGAGCGGAAATGGGAACCGTATTCATCACTTCGGTTATTCTGATCCTTATTGTTCTTATCTTGTTTTGGAGAACCACTGTATCCTTGATGAAGGAAAAAGAAATATCAGAACATACAACAGATTTTTTAAATAACATGACCCATGAATTTAAAACACCTTTAACAAACATTGCATTAGCAGGGAAGATGATTGCAAAGGACTCTAACCTGAAAACCCGTCTGCCGGGCGGGCAGGAAGATAAAATAAAATATTACTCAGAGATAATACTCGAAGAAAACGAGAAATTAAGATTGCAGGTTGAGCAGGTGTTGAGTATGACAGCTTTGGAAAGGGGGGAAATTCCCGTTCACAAAACCGAATTGGATTTTCATCAACTCATTCATGATTCTATAAAATCTATAAGTGTACAGATCGAGAATAAGCAAGGAGATCTAAAATTAGATCTGGCAGCAGATAAGTTTATGGTAATGGGAGATAAAACCCATCTTACAAATGCTTTGTGCAACCTGATCGATAACTCCATTAAATACTCGAAGGAAAAACCGGAAATAACAATTCAAACATTTAATAAGGAACAAAATTTAATTATCATTGTTTCTGATAAAGGGATTGGAATAGAAAAAGAACATTATAAGAAAGTGTTCGATAAATTTTTCAGAGTTCCAACGGGAGATGTGCATGATGTGAAAGGATTTGGCTTGGGCTTAGCTTATATTAAAAAGATTGTAGAACTTCACAGTGGAACAATTGAACTGCAAAGTGAAAAAACGACAGACCTGCCTACCGGACAGGCAGGAACAACATTCATAATTGCTTTACCAAATGTCTAAAGAAAAGCATAAAATATTGCTTGCAGAGGATGACCTTAATTTGGGAGTCCTTTTAGTTGATTTTCTGGAAGCGGAAGGTTTTGATGTGAAACTTTGTAAAGATGGGGAGTTGGCATTGAAAGCATTTCATAGCAACTCTTTTGATCTTTGTTTGCTCGATGTGATGATGCCAAAAATGGATGGTTTCGCCCTTGCAGAAGTAATGAGACTAAAGGACAAAAGAATTCCTATCATTTTTATTACGGCAAAATCTTTAAAGGAAGATAAACTAAAAGGTTATGATCTAGGTGCTGATGATTATATCACTAAACCCTTTGATGAAGAAGAATTACTTTGGAAAATCAAAGCTGTTATTCGAAGAATCCCGGAAAATAACTCTTCAGGTAAAACAGAAATAATTTCAATAGGCCAATACTTGTTTGATTTCACAAATCAATCTTTAAGCATAGATGGCAAAACAAAAAGAATAACGGAAAGAGAAAGTGATATCCTCAACTATTTATCAAACCACCGCAATAAAGTAATAAAACGAGAAGAACTCCTGAAAGATCTTTGGGGAGAAAACGATTACTTTCTAGGAAGAAGTTTGGACGTATTCATCACCAAGACCCGTAAATACCTCAAAGAAGATCCAAGCTTAAGCATTGAGAATGTTTTTGGAGTGGGGTTCATTTTTAATGTTCCAACAGGAAAGATATAATAATAGTTTTCGAAGTGTTTTATCAATTTAGCGCAAGGAACGTATATTTTATCTAATTTTGCCTAAACATGTTTTCAGAACAATTCATATTCTTTTCTGTGTTTACCATCCTTCTTTTAGGGGTGATAGTTTATTTAGTATACCGAAACAACGCCATTAATAAAAAGAATCAGCAATTAACCACCGATTATAAACTATTGGAAAGTAAAGTTAATGATATTGATATGGAAGGAATCAAATACAAAATGAATCCTCATTTGTTTAAGAATATTCTCAACTCCATTCAATCTCATGCCTATCAGACTTATTTTTCTCTGGATAAATTAAGCAATGTATTAGATTACATACTTTATGAAACCGACAAAAAATATGTAACCGTAAAAGAGGAGCTCGAGTTTGCCTTAAGTTTAATTGAAATAAACAAATTAAAATTAAGTCCCTTATTTGACTTACAGATAAAAAACAAAGTAGATGAGAATCATGTGTTTTATGATCAGGAACTCCTTGCGCCAATGGTTACCGTTGATTTAATAGAAAATGCGTTTAAACATGCGGATACTCAAAGTGGTGATTCCTTTATTTCAATAACTTTCGAGTTAAAAGATGATTTTTTTACGCTGACTGTTGCTAATAAGATCAGTTCCAAACCTGCCCTGAAAAAAACTCATAGCGGGCTCGGAAGAGAAAATACAAAAAGACGCTTGGATATTATTTACAAAGACTGTTATCAACTCGATCAGTTCGAGGAAAAAGATGTATTTATTTCATACCTAAAAATAAATTTGTTTGAATATAAAGCTAAAATGCTTGCTATTGGATGATGAACTTCCGGGCTTAAGTTACCTACGTATATTGTGTGAACAAATTCCAAACGTGGAAGTTGTAAAGGCGTTTGACGACTCCGAAAAATTTGTTGCGGCATTATCTACGCTTGACTACAACTTATGTATTCTGGATATTGAAATGCCTAAATTAAATGGCATGGAGGTAGCTAAATTAATAAAAGATAAGCCTATTATTTTTACCACGGCATACAAAGAATATGCTGCAGAAGCTTTTGATTTAAATGCGGTAGATTACATTAGGAAACCAATACAAAAAGAAAGACTTGAAAAAGCAATATCCAAAGCAGCTGTCATACTAAACAGTTCACCGGGCCAAAAGCAATACGCACAGTTTAATACCGATAAAGGAAAGTCCTTACTGCTATTTAATGAGATAATGTATATCACATCATCGGATACGGATAAGCGTGACAAAATAATTTACCTGGAAAACGAACAACGTCTGACTTTAAAAAACATAAGCTATGATCAGCTATTATCTATACTTCCAGCAAGTAAATTTTGCAGGATAAATAAAAAGGATGTGATCTCATTAAAGGCAGTGCAATTTTATTCACACGAAGAAATCTCAACAAAGTTATTTACAAAAACCGGGGAAGCACTAAAACTTCCTTTGAATGACACCTACAGGGCAGAATTTAGGTCCAGGTTTTCTTAGTATACAGCTTCTTACATTTTTTCTCCCTTTTGTTACATATTAATCATTCCTGAGCATTTTCTTAAAAATACAAAGCTATTTTTGCAATAGCGATACTGCCTGGAATTTTATGAAAAGTGTTGTAACAACAATAATTCTGATTTTTACTTGCCACATTTTGATAGGGCAAACAGGCGTTGGTCTTGGTTTATACCCAACAGGTACAGAATCCGGTTTAGGATTCAGATTGAATAAAGATAAAAAAGTATATCTTGATGCACGTGTAACCCGTGCTAATTTTTATAGCGACAAAACAACAGGCCAAACCAATTTTTTAACTGAACTATCCGCTATTTACAGACTTATTTTATTGGAGAAAGTGCGATTTCATATGGGGCTTGGATTCAGAGGAGATTGGAACCTGGTTACATCTCATAAATATGGAGTCGTTATGCCAATAGGTGTGGAAGCATTTCCCTTTCCTTTTCAAAATGCCGGATTAATCTTTGAAACAGCGCCTTTTTGTGTTTCTGATTCAAATTCAAAACTATCAGGAGGGATCCGAACAATAGCGGGCTTTGTTTTCTATTTTCCAACAAACAAAAACAGTAAAAAAGACAAATGAAAAAACTAAGGAATATTTTATTTTATGTTGGCGTAATTGGGGGCCTTACTTTTATCATGTACCTGATCGTAAAATCGGGCGAACCACAAGAATTAATTAAAGTAAAGAATATAAAGGTTCAACCGGTAACAAGTGGGCTCGACCAAATAAAAGATACCCTGCATCATAATGTAACACATCCGCTTGCCATATTAATTCTGCAAATAATTACGATCATTGTTGCTGCAAGGATATTCGGTTTTTTGTTAAGAAAAATCGGACAACCTTCTGTTATTGGTGAAATATTAGCAGGTATACTTTTGGGGCCATCTTTTGTTGGAATGTATTTCCCGGAGTTTTCTCTTTTTTTATTTCCCAAAAACTCTCTTCCCAATCTTCAGTTCTTCAGTCAGATCGGTTTAATTCTGTTTATGTTCATTGTAGGAATGGAATTAGATCTTAAGATCCTGAAAAAGAAAGCGCACGAAGCATTTATAATAAGTCATGCCAGTATTATTTTTCCTTTTGCTTTAGGAATAGGCCTGGCTTATTTCATGTACCTTACTTATGCGCCAGCAGATGTGAATTTCCTTTCTTTCTCATTGTTTATTGGAATATCGCTTAGTATAACTGCCTTTCCTGTATTGGCAAGGATAGTTCAGGAAAGACAACTTACAAAAACAAAAGCCGGAGCTATTGCAATTACATGTGCCGCAGTAGATGATATAACAGCCTGGTGCATTTTGGCCGCTGTAATAGCAATTGTTAAAGCAGGTTCTATTGTGAGCGCCATTTACACTGTGATTTTAGCAGTTGCCTTCGTTGTATTCATGTTAAAACTAATTCGCCCGTTTTTGAAACGACTAGGTGATATTTATTCACATCATGATACACTGAGCAAACCCGTTGTAGCAATTTTTTTTGTTACCCTGTTAGCATCTGCGTATTTAGCTGAAACAATTGGAATCCATGCTTTATTCGGGGCATTCCTGGCCGGGGTTATTATGCCACAAAATTTGCATTTCCGAAATCTGTTCATTGAAAAAGTAGAAGATGTTTCGCTCGTGCTATTATTGCCCTTGTTTTTTGTTCTTACAGGTTTACGAACCGAAATTGGTTTACTTAATGACCTTAATCAATGGGGGATGTGTGCGATCATTATTTTAATTGCAACTGTCGGAAAGTTTGTTGGTAGTGCTCTTGCCTCCAGATTTACAAAACAAAGCTGGAGGGATAGTTTAATGATAGGTGCATTAATGAATACAAGAGGTTTAATGGAATTAATTGTGCTCAACATAGGTTTCGATCTGGGGATGCTAACTCCACAAGTTTTTGCAATGATGGTGATAATGGCATTGGTAACTACTTTTATGACCGGACCGGCTTTGGATTTTATTAATTATATACTGCCTGAAAAGAAATCCCAAGCCGGAGAAGAAGATATTCAGTCTTATAAAAAATTTAAAATATTATTTTCATTTAGCGACACAGAGCATGGGAAAAACATGGTTCGTTTGGCTAACAGCTTTGTAAATAAAACTCAGGAAAACACACTCGTATCTGCTTTGCATATGGTACCAAGCCATGAGATACATCAATACAATCTTAAAGAAATGGAGAGAGACAGTCTTAAGCCTATCAAGCGGGAAGCTAATAAACACAACCTTCCTATTCATACATACTTTAAACCTACATTGGATTTTCAAAAAGAAATTATTGAAACTGCAAATGAAGGAGAATACGATCTACTCATAGTTGGTTTAGGAAAATCAATATATGAAGGAAGTTTTTTGGGCAGATTACTTGGCGTTACCAGTAAAATCATTAATCCCGAAAAATTGTACAAAACAATTACTGGTAAAGAAAAAATATTGGAAGAAAATGGCTTTGATGACAAAACCAATGCAGTATTAAAATCTGCCAAAGGTCCTGTTGGCGTTTTTGCTGACAAAGGGCTAAAAAAAGTAGACGTTGTAGTTTTAATTGTTACTTCTGATGAAGATGTTTTTTTGATGCATTACGCCCAAAAACTTATTAGCAATAACGAGTCCCGGATTGCTGTTATTGACTACAACGGAAAAGTAAAACAAAACACAGCGTTTAAAGAAAGCATAAGAGCAATTGAACAAACAGCACCCAATCACATCGCCCTTTACGATAAAAGCAAAATCAACCAGGAATTTCTCTCAGGCACGGATCTAACGCTTATGAGTGTAAACGCCTGGAAAGAATTTGTGGAAATGGAACCGGAATGGTTTTCAAATGTTCCTTCCGTCTTAATATTGAAAGGGTAGACGATAAACTACAAAAGGTTTATTTGGCTATTCTTAGGTTCATTTGAAAGAGTTTCATGTCAATTTCCAAATAAAACAAACCCTTAGTAACAACAAGCTACTTGCTTTTCTAACTGATTAATGTCATACCTCCTCCTGACCTCTCTCACATCTGAATATTTCATTTTCATTCAACTTTGTTGCACTGCTTACTTAATTAATAATTCCGACCTATGTACTTCAAAAAATATTTTTCCGCTCTTTTTATCACTATTATTTTATCCGTTTTTTTTACTCCTGTTTTCGCTCAATGCATGATGACACCTGTATCTCTTCTACAAAGAGCTACAAATTCAGAATTGATTGTACTAGGGAAACTGAAGGAAAAAAAATGCTACTGGGATTTCGCGCATCAGAATATTTTTACCGTGAATATTATTCAGGTTAGTGCCTATTTGAAAGGATATGATACCCGAAAAAACTTTTCCGGTCTTGCAGATACACTTATTAGTGTAATTAGTGAAGGCGGTATTGTAGGGAATCAGGCGCAACAAACTTTCCCGAGTCTTTCAATAGAGAATTTTGGAGAGTATATTTTCTTCCTTAATAAGGACGCAACAAATTTGGATAAAGCAAGTAGTAAAAATGAAAATACAGGCATTCTTCAAACCCATACATACGCAAGTTCTCAGGGAGTCATTGCAAAACAATTTGGTCTTTATCGCGATATTTTAAGTGAACCGAAGTGCCTTGAAGATGTCATTTTTAGTAAAATTAAAAAAATAACTAAGGAGCAAGCAAAGAATTGCAATGGGGCAATTTATTTAACCGGAAATGATAATGCACTGCGCAATGGCCCGCCACCATCAACGCAAGCAATAGCAAGTTTTTCACCTTCTACCACAAATGGCGGAACAATTGCAGCCGGTGATTTTATTACTATTTCCGGTTCAGGATTTGGAGCCACGGCAGGAACAGTTTTTTACACGAATGCAGATGATGGTGGTGCGACTTTTATATCATCAGGAATCGCATCTGATAACATATCCTGGTCAGCAACTTCCATTACAAACAAGCCGCCGCAAAATGCAGGAACAGGTCCTATTAACATTAATGGTGCAATGACTTCTGCAAGCAACCTCACTGTAGATTATACACACTCCTGTATCAATAGTACCTTCAGTGGTTTTGGATCGAATACTCGTCAGCGTTATTATCATGTAAATAAAAATGGTTCCGGCGGATATACACTAACCTACAATACAGCTTTTGCATCAAATACCTTAGCGAAAGCTTCTTTCGAACGTGCATTGCAAACGTGGAGATGCGCAACTTATTCAAATATCTTTACTTCAACATCAACTTCCTCAATCACTTCTTCCGCAGTGGATGGTGTAAACCTGATTCTTTTTGACGCAACACTTCCTGTAGGAGTACATTCAAAAGCAACCTTGCGTTATAACGGTTCATCCACAGCGGGGTGCACTTTGGAAAATACTGTTTGGCGGGTAGACGAAATTGATTTTCAGTTTGCATCTGATCCGCCAAGCGCGGGATTTCCCTGGGAATATGGGCCTGCTTTACCTTCATTTACAGAATATGATTTTGAATCTGCTGTTATGCATGAGATAGGACATGCACTCGGATTACAACATCGCCTTTCAGCGGGTGAGGTTATGCATTTTAGCATTGCAAATGGGGCAACAGCTCGTACGCCTTCTGCTACTGAAGTTACAGGAGCGATAGCAAGGGTAACATATAGTTCATTGCCACTTTGCGTTGTTCCTGCAACAGTATCAGGTCCAATGATTCCACTTACATCAATGAATTGTATGTTGGGCGTGCCGGAAATTAATGTTCTCGGAAATGGGTTGACCATTGCAGATGGTGATCTCATCCCAACAACTGCTGATCACACCGATTTTGGTTCTGTTCTGGCCTGCAACGGAACAATTACCCGCACATTTTCAATTCAAAACCTTGGTACTACAGATTTGAATATATCTAATGTTGTTATTTCAGGTACAAACCCAACCGACTTCAATGTTACATTGCCGCCTGCACCAACTGTTACAGCGGGAAGTTCATCTATCTTTCAAGTCACCTTTGATCCTTCGGCTACAGGAATGCGAAGTGCTTTGATTACTATTAATAATGATGATGCTGATGAAGCTGTTTATGATTTCAAAATACAGGGAACTGGAAACTCTGACATTGTGAATCCGGTTATTAGTTGCCCGGGAAATATTGATGTAAACAATGACCCGGGGCAATGTGGTGCAATTGTGAATTACACTGCACCAATTGGAACTGACAATTGTCCAAGCTCTACCACAGCACAAATCGCAGGGCTTCCTAGTGGTTCTTTATTCCCGGTTGGGGTAACTGTGAATACATTCAGAGTGACTGATGGAAGCGGTAATACTGCTACTTGTTCATTTTCTGTCACGGTTACTGATACAGAAAGTCCGTTGTTGTACACAATGAATTGTGTTAGCAGTAACGCTTCTGCACTTGCTTATAGCGATGGTTGGCAAACCGGTGATAATGATGGTTCAGGTTTTTCTTCTTGGGTATTAACAGCGTCGGGTGGACCGGCGGTATCTGGATTTTTATTGGGGTCTTCAATCACTAATGGTGCAGGAATTGATAGCAACGGAGATCAGGATATAAATACGGGAGGGTTTGCCTGGGGTATGTATTCTAATTCAGGTCATGCGGCTGAGGCGGTGCGTTCACTTACCTCTCCTCTTTCAATTAGTAGCAGTATAGTTGCTGAAATTGACAATGGCTTTGTTGACAATGGTCAAATTGCAAGTTTCATAGTAAAAAATTCTTCAGGTAGTAATCTTTGCGAAGTTCGTTATCGCGGAAATCAGGTTGGATATGAATTGGTAGATAATAATGGAATTACTCCGTTTGGTTCTATTCCATTTACAGATGAAGGTCTTATTATTGAGGTCACTTCTGTTTCAATAGGTCAGGCAAGTATTAAACTTACACGTAAGCTGGATGGTGCTACTCAAACTATTATTTCTACATTATTGCCAGGAGGTGGAAATCAATCTATTTCACAAATAAAAATATCAAGTAATAATGTTGGATCCGGAGATTCCAAAAATTTATATGTAAATAAATTGCAAGTATGTTCACCTTCTTTAGGTTGTCCTGCTACTATCAGCGTATCTAATGACACTGGAGTGTGCGGCACTACTGTAGTGTACAATTCAGTATTGGCGAGTGACAATTGTGCAAGTTCTCTGCCTGTTATTCAGACTGCAGGTCTCCCAAGCGGATCAGTGTTTCAAATTGGGACTACAACAAATTCCTTTTCGGTTACGGATGCTGTGGGTCACACTGCAACTTGTTCCTTCAACATTACAGTGAGTGATGTTGAACCACCAATTGCAATTTGTCGAAATGTCACTGTTCATCTTGATAATACTACAGGAACTATTAGCATAACTCCCGGAATGATCGATGATGGATCGACTGATAATTGTAGCATTGTATCCAGGAGTATTAGTCCAACTTCGTTTAATTGTTCCAATATCGGCCCGAACACTGTTACGCTCACTGTAACAGATGCCGGAGGAAACAGCTCAATATGTAGTTCAGTAGTTACAGTTTTAGACTCCATGCGACCAATTGCAAATTGCTACGCCCAAACTATTTATTTAGACAACGCTACCGGAACAATAAACTTAGTTCCGGGGATGATTGACAATGGTTCAACTGACAATTGTGGAATTGTTTCCAGGAGTATTAACCCAAATAGTTTTACCTGTGCTAATCTTGGTCCAAATACCGTTACACTTACGGTTACAGATGCCAGTGGAAATAGTTCAACCTGCACTTCCCTATTAACAGTGTTAGATTCTATGCGCCCTACTGCTATATGTCAAAATCTTACACTTTATCTGAACCCTCCTTTTGCAACTGCAAACATTATTCCCGCTATGCTCAATAATGGATCTTTTGATAATTGCGGAATAGCGTCAATGTCCGTTAGCCCTAATAGTGTTGATTGTTCAAACATTGGATCTACTAACGTTACTTTAACAGTAACCGACAATAGTGGAAATAGTTCCACCTGCACATCTGTTGTTACAGTAGTGGATTCAATACGACCGGTTGCGAATTGTCAAAACATAACAGTAACATTAAACGCTTCAGGAACTGCAAGTATAACCGGAGCTATGGTAGATAATGGTTCAACTGATTTATGTGGAATAGCATCACTGCTCGTAAGCCCAAATATTTTCAATTGTTCAAATGTTGGTGCAAATAATGTTGTATTTACAGTTACAGACATTAACGGGAACTCTGCCACTTGTAATACAATAGTAACTGTTGTAAGTGATTTATCCGCAACAATAACAGTAAACAATCATGTGAAATGTTTTGGAGGCAACGATGGACAAGCAATAGCGATTCCTTCCAATGGTTCTGCACCTTATACTTATACGTGGTTACCATTCGGTGGCACCGGAGCAACTTCAACAGGGCTTTCCAGCGGAACATATACATGTATTGTTAATGATGTTAACGGTTGTATTGCAGAACAAACAATCACTATTTCCGAGCCAACAGTTCTCTCTTCAGCTTCATCTGCAACACCAATTCTTTGTAACGGAGGAAACGCAGTAGTAACCGTAACGGGTTCCGGAGGAACATCTCCTTACAATGGAACAGGAAATTTTACTGTGACTGCCGGAGGTCCTTATTCATACAGTATAACAGATGACAATGGTTGTATAAGTGCAACCATAATTACGGTTACTGAACCTGATTCACTTTCCGTATCTATTACTTCTGTAACGAACCCCATAACATGCGGAGGAACAGATGGAACTATTGATATTACAGTAGACGGAGGAACTTTAAATTATAATTTCCTTTGGAGCAATGCTGATATTTCAGAAGATCTTTTTAATGTTGCAGCCGGAACATACAACTGCTTAATTACAGATGCAAACGGATGTTCAACTTCTATTAATGCAAACCTCAGTGATCCAAGTGGACCAACTGTAACACTTGATCTTGCAATCGACAGTGTGTGTAAGACTACCACAGCACCATTTATTTTAACAGGAGAATCCCCATCCGGTGGGAGCTTTTCAGGATCAGGTGTTATAGGAAATACTTTTGATCCAATGACAGTAAATATTGGTTTCAACGTGATTTCATATTCGTTTACATCTATTAATGGTTGCACTGCAAATGCTATTGATTCAATCTTTGTCGATGCTTGTTTAGGCATAAAAGATCAGGGCGTTGTTAATGATTTTGTAATAATGCCAAATCCAAACAACGGAACATTTATGATGCAATTAAATGCTAATGAGGCCGCGTCGGTTATGATCTATGATGCATTGGGAAAACTCATAAGTGTGCAAGAAATCCAACCACGTGTTCAGCAACAAATGAATATTTTGAGCCCGGGTGTGTATTTCATTTCTGTAATTACTAATAACGGCAACCGTAGTATTCAGCGAGTGGTTGTAGACCGGTAATTTATGCCAGCTAATTTCCAAAAATCAAATTAGTAAGCAATTCTTAACTGATTCGACTAAAATAATTCAAAATAAATTTGCGCAACCGAATAATTGCGTATATATTTGTGCAACCAATTAGTTTCATATAATTAATTGGCCACTAATGAGAAGAGATGTTTTTCAGGCAATTGCCGACCCAACAAGAAGAGCTATCATATTACTGGTAGCATCTCAGGCAATGACACCAAACGCACTTGCCGAACATTTTGATAGCAGCAGGCAAGCTGTTTCCAAGCACCTTCGCATATTAACAGAATGTGAACTTTTAAAGCAGGAGTATTCCGGTAGAGAAATATACTACGAACTTAATGTTACAAAAATGCAAGAAGTTGACAAGTGGCTCGAACAATACAAGAAGATCTGGGAAAACCGTTTCAATGAATTGGATAAGGTTTTAGCAACAATAAAAAGTAAAAAGAAGTAGCAGCGATAGAGAATATATCAACCAATAAATCACCACAATTAGCATTGCTTCCAATAAAAAAATAATAACCATAAAATCACCACGAAGTAGCATTGATACCATTATAATTAACCAATAAATCGATAATAACAAATGAAAGCCAATTTAATGTTCGATTTTTCCGTAAACAAGGAAAATAAAACAATCACAGTAAAAAGAGAATTTGCGGCAGAAGTCGCTTTGGTTTGGGATGCTTACACAAAAAGTGAGATCCTTGACCAATGGTGGGCACCAAAACCCTGGAAAACCAAAACAAAAGTAATGGACTTCAGGGAAGGTGGACATTGGATCTACGCAATGGTTGGGTCACAAGGCGAAGAGCATTGGGCAATTGCAAATTACATAAGCATTCAGGTTCAAAAGAGATTCACCGGACTAGATGCTTTTGCAGACGCAGATGGCAACGTAAATAAAGCAATGCCTCAATCTAAATGGGAAGTAACTTTTACCGACAAGGGGCAACTAACACTGGTAGAATTTAAGATCTCCTATGATGACCTGGCTCAACTGGAAGCAACAATTGAAATGGGATTCAAAGAGGGATTGTCAATGGCAATGGAAGGTTTAGACGAGTTGTTGCCTTCTTTAAAAAAATAGAAAAGCTACAGCGTTCCTTGCTATTGGGTTCAGCGATAAGTGCAACTGATCCATTAAGGTTCTGAAGACCAAAAGGTAGCTGAATCTAATTTAGCTACCTTTTTTGTCTTTTCTATCTATACAAGTCCAGTATCTGACCTCCTGAATGAAAAGAATAAAATGAGCCCAATTATACCTAATGCCAATTTTTCGGGACCGTTATTTTAAATATTTTTTTTAACTTGGTACCTAATAGTATAACTTAGTTCTATGTTTTCAAATAAATTATTTAAAAAGTATTGTTCGAATGAATGGTTACCCATATTTGACATAAATAAGCAAACTATTCATGTAAGGGCCAAACAAAGAATATTTAATGAAGGAGATCCTGTAAAAGGTGTTTACTTTATTGAACAAGGTAAAGTAAAAGTATTATCGAAATTTAATGCAAAAGATGAAAAAATAGTGCGTATTGCCGGCAATGACACGATTTTGGGACATCGAGGGATTCATTATAAACATTACCACATTTCTGCTGAAGCTTTAACTGAAACAACCTTAACCTTTTTACCTATAGATATATTTATCAAAATTATAAAAGCTAATCCAAACATGGCTATTTATCTCCTCGATTTTATTATTGAGGAATTGCGTGAAGCAGAAGAACGTTTGAAAGGCTTATTAATTTTTGATCCTAAAAAAAGAGTTGCTCTAATTCTGATAAAACTAATTGATTGTTTTGGCTATGCTGATAAAAACAGTAATCTACTGTCTTATACCCTTTCCCGGGCAGATATTGCCAACATGGCAGGAACAACATATGAAACTATCATTAGAACTTTAGCCAATTTTGAAAAGTTAAAGTTAATTGAATTAGTGGGCAAAGAAATTGCAATAAAAAACGTAACAAAATTGCAAGAAATTGTAACTGATAAAATTTCCATAAAAAAAGCAAAAGCAATCAAATAGATCATTGCTTTTGGTCCCCCCTCCTTCTCCTATATTTCAGGAATATCATTCACATTATTCAGTAGTAGTTCCGCAGGATTGAGTATCAATCAGGGAATGATTGTGTAAAATTGAAATAGCACGATTTAATTTATGATTATTATCACATTTTATCTCAATGACTATGACTAATATTACATGTATAACTTACATTTTATGATTGCAATCATAAAAAAACCATCATTATACAGCCAAATTTGTACCCGGGAATTAACATTAGTAATTAATAATCTATAAAATCATGAAAACACGTACAGTCCTTGCATCAATTATGATTGCAGCTATTTTCTCTTCCTGTGGAGGAGGCGAAACAAAAAAAACTGAATCACAAACCACTCAAGAACCAGCTCAAAGTATGGTGGCTGATCCGGCAACTTATGACCCCAAAAGAGGTGAAGGGAAGTACACCGCAGAATCTTTAGCTTTAACAACCAAATTAGATGAAGCGCAAGCAACAACCGGAGAAAATGTTTCTAATGTAAAATGCACGTCTTGTCACAAAATGAGCGCCGAAAAGTTGGTTGGACCAGGTTGGAAAGGAGTTACAGAAAGAAGAACCGGAGAATGGATTATGAATTTTATTACAAACCCGGATCCTATGTTAGATAAAGACCCCGAAGCACAAGCAATGCTGGAAATATGTTTGGTTAGAATGCCAAATCAAAGTTTATCAGATGAAGATGCCAGGGCAATTTTAGAATACATGAGAAAAAATGATGGTTTAAAATAAAATAACTCAAAAGAAGAAATATGAAAAACTTAATAAAAATAGTAGCAGTAACCGGGTTAATCGCGACCACATCCTTGCAATCATGTAAGCCTAAAGATACAGGTAATGCTGTTAGTGGCGATGCCGGGATTAAAACCTACGTTGCTCCGGGAAAATATGATGAAATATACAATTTTGTAAGTGGTGGATTTAGTGGACAAATGAGTGTTTATGGTTTACCCTCAGGTCGTTTATTAAGAGTAATACCTGTATTCTCTGTAGACCCTGAAAAAGGATGGGGATATAGTGAAGAAACCAAACCAATGTTAAACACATCTCATGGCATGGTTCCCTGGGACGATTTACATCACGTTCAACTTTCTAAAACAAACGGAGAATATGATGGCAAATGGGTTTTTGGTAATGCCAATAACACTCCCCGAATAGCACGTATTGACTTAACTACATTCCGTACTCAGGAAATAATTGAAATACCAAATAGTGGCGGTAATCACTCCTCACCTTTTATTACTGAAAATACTGAGTATGTAGTTGCAGGTACCCGTTTTAGTGTCCCAATGGATGATGCTAATGGTGATGTAGCTATTGATACTTACAAAGAGAACTTCAAGGGAACTTTGAGTTTTATTAGCGTAGGTAAAGAAGATGGTAAAATGGATATCGCTTTCCAAATCAAATGCCCGGGAGTTAACTTCGATTTAAGTCGTGCCGGTAAAGGGGTTTCTAACGGTTGGTTTTTCTTTTCTTGTTATAATACAGAACAAGCAAACACTTTATTAGAGGTAAACGCTTCTCAAAGAGATAAGGATTTTATAATGGCTGTCAACTGGAAAAAAGCGGAAGAATATTTGAAAGCAGGAAAAGGGAAAAAACAAGCAGTGAGATATGCTCATAATACTTATAACGAAAAAACACATTCTGCAACTTCCGAAATTAAAACCGAAGTGATTGTTCTAGATTCAAAAGAACTAAAAGATATTTGTTATTTCATACCTTGTCCTAAATCTCCTCATGGATGTGATGTATCTCCAACCGGGGAATACATTGTTGCCAGTGGTAAATTAGCGGCTGTAATTCCTGTATTTAGTTATGACAAAATAATAAAAGCAATTGCCGCAAAAAGCTTTGATGGTGAATTTGATGGTATTCCTGTAATTAAATACGAATCTGCATTGTATGGTGAAGTAAAAAAACCAGGATTAGGGCCTTTGCATACAGAATTTGATGCTGATGGAAACGCATACACTTCCATGTTTGTGTCTTCAGAAGTTGTTAAATGGAATATCAAAGAATTAAAAGTAATTGACAGACAGCCTACGTTTTATTCAATTGGCCATTTATGTGTAGTTGGTGGAGACACAAAAAAACCAACAGGTAAATATTTAATTGCTTATAATAAAATTACAAAAGATCGTTATTTACCAACTGGTCCAGAGTTATCCCAAAGCGCACAGTTATTTGATATCAGTGGTGAAAAAATGAAATTACTTTTAGACTTTCCAACAATTGGAGAGCCTCACTATGCTCAAGCTGTGTTAGCAGATGTAATTAAGAATAAATCCTTGAAAATGTTTAAGATTGAAGAAAACATGCATCCATACGTTGCAAAGGGAGAGAAAGAAACCAAAGTTGTGAGAGAAGGAAAAAAAGTTCATGTATACATGACAGCAATTCGTTCGCATTTAACTCCTGATAATATTGAAGGAATTAAAATGGGAGACGAGGTTTATTTTCACGTAACAAATCTTGAACAAGATTGGGATGTTCCTCATGGTTTCGCAATTAAAGGTGCCGACAATGCGGAATTATTAATTATGCCCGGTGAAACCCAAACATTAAAATGGATTCCAACAAAAGTGGGCATTTCCCCAATGTATTGTACAGATTTTTGCAGTGCTCTACATCAGGAAATGACGGGATATGTAAGAGTATCTCCGGCCGGAAGCAACGTTCCAATTAAATTTGGAACGGGTGTTACCACACCGGAAGTTGCTGCTACGAAATAATAAACACGATTTATCATAAGGGAGCAGAGAATCAATTCATCTGCTCCCTTTTTGTTTAATCACAAATAATTACTTATGAAGACAACTGAAAAAAATATTGGAATAATCTCAAAAGGATTACTCTTGCTTTCAGGAGCGTTACTTGTACTTTCTTTATTTAACCCAATTTGGAGAATTGAGTTAGATGCACCCCAATATCCCGAAGGACTGGCATTAACCATCCATGCAAACAAATTGGCGGGTGATGTAAATATTATAAATGGCTTAAATCACTATATAGGAATGAAAACACTTCATGAAGAAGAATTTGTTGAGTTTACCGTTTTGCCATATATAATTAGCTTTTATGCATTAGCGTGCGTACTTGTAATATTTATTAAAAACAAGAAAGCGCTCACTATTTTATTTACAGGATTTGTTCTATTTGGAATAATTGCAATGATAGATTTTTGGAGATGGGAGTATAATTATGGACATAACCTTGACCCAAATGCTGCTATCATAGTGCCTGAAATGGCTTATCAACCGCCACTTATCGGCTTTAAACAATTACTGAATTTTGGAGCCTATTCGATTCCTGATATTGGAGGCTGGTTATTTATTTCAAGTGGCTTGTTAATGGCAATAGCTGTTTTTATCGAATTCATGAACACCAGAAAACTAAAAAAACAAAACATAACAATGATTCTTTTACCCATTTTATTGTTTTCCTTTACTGCCTGTGAACCAACAAAACCTGAACCAATAAAATTAAACGCAGATAATTGCAATAACTGTGGAATGACAATTTCAAATCCAAAATTTGCCGCTGAATTATTCACCCAAAAAGGAAGAGCTTATAAATTTGACGACATTTCCTGTATGGTCAATTATAAAATTGATAATAAAGATAAAGCAAATGGCGCAAGTTTTTTTGTTGCGGATTTTTTAGGAGATAACCACTTAATTCCTGCTGAAACAGCCGTTTATATAACAAGCGAAAATGTAAAAAGTCCAATGGGAGGTAATACCGCAGCCTTTAGCAATAAAGAAAGTTCAACCAAATATGCTACTGATTTTATGGCAGAGTATACAACATGGAATGATATAAATAAATAGTGAAATCAAAATTATTTATACTCCTTTTTTGCTCTGCTTCGTTTTTTGTTTTTGCAAAAAAATACGAAGTTGGAGTTAACCGTTCTTTTAAAACCATCAAGGCAGCATTAGCTCAAATTCAAAATGGTGACTCTGTGCTTGTTTATGAAGGGTTATACAAAGAAGGAAATATTGTGCTGGATAAAGAAGTTAAATTAATAGGAATCAATTTTCCTGTTTTGGATGGTCAAAAAAAATATGAAGTATTATCCATAAAAGCAGCAAATGTGTTGGTTTGTGGATTCAAAGTACAACATTCAGGCTACGCAACATTAGAGGATCCGGGAGGAATTAAAGTTTATAATACCAGAAATGTTGTTATCAGAGATAACATATTAGATGATAATTTTTTTGCCATCTACCTGCAATATTGTTCAAATTGTATTATAAAAAACAATCGCATTAAGGCATACGGGATAGAAGAACAGCAGATCGGCAATGGCATCCACTGTTGGAAAAGTGATAGCTTACAAATAATCGGTAATACTATTTCCGGGCATAGAGATGGTATTTATTTTGAATTTGTCACCAATTCCATTATCTGGAGAAACATTTCAGCCACAAATATCCGTTACGGGTTACATTTTATGTTTTCCAATAATGATTCCTATATATCAAATGTATTTAAAAATAACGGTGCCGGTGTTGCTGTTATGTTTACAAATAAAGTTAAGATGTTTAATAATACATTCACTGAAAACTGGGGGGACGCTGCCTACGGGCTATTTTTAAAAGAAATATCTGACAGCTATATTTTTGGAAATAAATTCTTAAAAAACACAGAAGCAATACACATGGAAGGCACCAGTAGAATTAAAGTTGAAAAAAATGTTTTTGAAGCAAATGGTTGGGGAATGAAAATTCAGGCTAGTTGTATGGAGAATGAGATTGTATCAAATAATTTTGTGGGAAATACATTTGACATAAGCACAAATGGTTCACTCGTGTTAAACACATTTAATGGAAACTATTGGGACAAATATGAAGGATATGATTTAGACAAAAATAAAATAGGAGATGTGCCCTATCATCCACTTAGTTTGTTTTCTGTGATAGTTGAAAAAAATCCTCCGGCTATGCTTTTATTCAGAAGCTTCATGGTGACTTTATTGGATAAGTCAGAAAAGATAATGCCCAGCTTAACTCCTGATAATTTTATTGACAATACTCCATTAATGCATTCTTTAAAATTATGATTGAAATTAATAATCTATCAAAAAATTTCGGTAAGCTAAAAGTTATAAATAACGTTAGTTTATCATGCAATCAGGGGGAATGCATTGCTCTTATCGGACCCAACGGGTGTGGTAAAACTACTTTAATAAAAACCATTTTAGGAATGGTTATTCCATCAAAAGGAACTATAAAATTTAAAGGAGAGTATGTTTCCAAAAATTTCGAATACAGAAAATACATCGGATATATGCCTCAAATTGGGAGATACCCCGATAACATGACGATTGGACAAATTTTAGAAATGATTAAAGAAATCAGGAAATCAGATCTTGACCTGGACGAAGATTTATTGCATCAATTTAAACTAAAAGATCTGTTTAATAAACGTATGAGGACTCTTTCGGGTGGAACAACACAGAAAGTAAGTGCCACACTGGCATTTTTATTTAACCCTGATGTATTGATACTAGATGAACCAACAGCAGGATTAGATCCTCTTGCATCTGAAATATTAAAGGAAAAAATCATAGCTGAAAAACAAAAAGGCAAATTAATATTAATTACCTCCCATTTGTTGAGTGAGTTGGATGACTTAATAACTCAAATTATTTTCATGCAGGATGGTGAAGTTCAATTTCATAAAACCATTGCTGATCTTAAAGCATCTACCGGCGAGGAAAAAATATCAAAAGCCATTGCAACTATTTTAAAAGCAAAGAACAATGAATAGAATTATAAAATTTATTGTTTTAGACATACTGAAAAACAAAATTGTTTTAGTGTACACTGCTATTCTATCAATCCTATCCTGGAGTGTATTTAGTTTAGAGGACAATAGCACCAAAGGTCTCCTCACCTTATTAAATGTTATTCTATTAACTGTTCCGCTTATATCAGTTGTGTTCTCTACAATTTATATTTACAATAGTTCGGAATTCATAGAACTGCTATTAAGTCAACCTATAAAAAGAAGTAAAATCTGGTGGAGCTTATTTTTTGGACTGACCTTATCTTTATTGCTTTCGTTTTTTATTGGAACAGGCATACCTATTTTATTTTATGCACCTTCCGATGTTGGGATCATGATGCTCCTGGTAGGTTTTTTTATTACTACTGTTTTTGTTGCAATTGCCTTTTTAAGTTCAATACTTACCAGAGATAAAGCTAAGGGAATTGGTATAGCAATTATGTTATGGCTATTTTTCGCATTGCTATTTGATGGAATTGTATTATTCCTGTTATTTCAATTGTCAGATTATCCTATCGAAAAGATGATGGTCGGGATTACTGCATTTAACCCTATTGATTTAGCCAGAATTTTGATTTTACTGCATTTAGATGTTTCTGCTATGATGGGATATACCGGGGCAATATTCAAAGATTTTTTCGGCACATCCATTGGAATTTTCATAGCATTTATCATACTGTTTCTGTGGATCATTGTTCCATTTTTGGTCTCTCTCATTAAATTTAACAGAAAAGATTTATAAAAATCATAGCGATGAAGTCTAATAGTAGCATTGGTGAGTTTTTTGATTTAATAAAACAATCCAACATGAGTTTGTTGCAAATTTCTCTTGCCTATCAGAAAGCAACAAATGAAAAAATGTTTTGTTCAATTACTGATACAAACGGCATAATACTTTATGTTAACGAAAATTTTTGCAAAACATCACAATACTCAAAAGAAGAATTGATAGGAAAGTCCCACAATATTGTTAATGCCGGGCACCATTCTCCTGATTTTTTTAATCAATTATGGGAAACCATTAAAAGTGGGGATGTATGGCATGGAGAAGTAAAAAACAGAGCAAAAGATGGGGCCTATTACTGGTTAGATTCAGTAATAATTCCGGTAAAGAACATTGACGGTGAAATAATTCATTTTTTTTCATTAAGAACTTTAATAAATGAGAAAAAACAAAAGGAAGAAGAAATTGAGAGGAATTTAAAAATTCTTCAAGAAATCCTTTTTATGCTTTCACACAAAATCAGGCAGCCTATTGCTACCATTATTGGATTATCAAACCTTCTCCGAAATTGCACTGATTCGGAAAAAGCAAGCAAAATAGTATCTTATATAAAAGATTCTTCGGTTGTACTTGATGATTTTACTAGGGAGTTAACCTTATATATAAATGAAGCTTCAACCACCGAAATAAATAGATTAAAAAACAATGAAAAAAGATATTTCCAACAATAAGGATATAGAGAAACTAGTTAATCTATTTTACAAAAAAGTAAAAAAAGACCCAACCTTAAGCCCCTTTTTCATAGATGGCTTTGACTGGAACAAACATTTGCAAATTATGTATAAGTTTTGGGAAAATGTACTTTTTTATACCGGAAATTATGGTGGAAATCCTATGCAAAAACATTTTGATATTCACTCAAAACAGCCTTTAACCATGAAGCATTTCCACCAATGGACAACGCTCTTTAATGAATCTGTTGATGAATTATTTCAAGGAGAAAAAGCTGATTCGATTAAATTAAAGGCTTCAAATATTGCTACAGTTATGCAAATAAAAATTATTAGAGCATAAATAGGTCTTTCGTTTTTCCAAGTGATTTGAAAAACGGCGTAAAAAAACATTAAAAGAATATCAGGGACTGCAGATTCTAACATCCCCGCCTGCCGGACGGGCAGGGATAGAAAGTTGAAGTTTCAACTTTCTATTTTGGGTTTAAACAGACCCACTGTATCGGGTCTGTTTCGTTAACTAATTACAATTGATTTTCTAATTCTATACTTTTCGGAAAAAGAATATTGTTTTCCAGGTGAATATGTTGATGTAAATCTTCTTCAAATTCTTTGAGTTTTAGAAATGAAACTTTGTAAGTAGCACAACAATCCTCCGGTGGAGTATAATTGCTTGATAACTCCCTGATTGTTTTAAAAATATCGCCTACCAAATCATGCTCATGTTCCATCATTTCAATTGGGTTTTTAACTGCCCCAAAAGCTGTATATGGCACATTTTGATTAGTGGACTTCGCTAAAACCAATTGTTTTATATAGGGAAATAAAATTTGTTCTTCTTTACACATGTGCCCATTTAATTCATCAGCTGCGGCATTAAATTTTTCTGAAATGGTTATAACTTCAGGATGAGTATGACCATGCACCTTGGCTACTTTAGTAGTATATTCCAACAATAATGGGATAGTTTTTTTTACGTAGTTATGATGTGTATTTAGAATGTAATCAATCAAAAAATCTAAATTCCATTCGTCAAATTTTTGCTCTACCCTACTAACAATAGCATCAATTTCATTTAATTCCTTTTCTACCATCAGGTAATCTACCTTTTTATCATTACAGGCCTGGTTAACAGTTTTTTTGCCGCCACAACAAAAATCTATATTATACTTTTTAAAGATTTCTGCTTTTCTAAAATCCTTAGCTACTAATTCTCCAATGGTTGGCTCTGAAGAGGAATTATTTTTTTTGATTTTCACTTCCCAAATTTCAGGCCCCGACAGGAGATATTCCCACGAAAAAACATTCCCTCTTTCCTCTATTAATTGATAATACAAGGTTTTTGGGTCATGATCAGTGTGAATTATGAAAGCTTCTCCTTCCAATAATTTGTCGAAATTTCCGAAAATTGTAGGGTGCATTAATTTTGGTTCAATGACCGTCACGTCTAAAGTTTCAATTGTCTCCATTTTTCTATTTTTTAATTGATATTATTTATGGCACAAAGTTAGGTGAGGCACAATGGCTATTTAATGATTTGAATCATATAATCAGTTTATTAATTTGTTTAACAAAACAATGAATTCTGATTGAATAGATTTTGTTTTATCCTGTGCATACCATAAGTGAATATTTTTCACTAGTTCCTCATGGGTAACTTCCGGAAAATTCTTTTTGAATTCGGTTACCATGTCCTGTATTGCTTGTGGTCTGGGTCCCCAGGTGTCAACAATTTTATCTTTCAATTCATTTATGCATATTAGTTTTGGAATAGAGCGAGAACCCCTGGTTAAAAAGTGCTCCATCAATTCTAAGTTTTCATCCCTAAAAATTAATTCCAATCGTATATTCGCACTTTGAGCTGCAATTTTTGCTATAACAGGAGCGCACTGAGCACCATCACCACACCATGATTCTACAATTAATATCCACTTTTGCTGCCCGGAAAAACTCTTAATGGCTGAACTTAAATCATCATTAATAGTGCATTGCTTATCTATACGTTTTATTCGCTGTGCATTAATTAAAGTTGCAGCAATACGTTCTTCTGTTTGTTCTCCCGAGGTCTTTCCTTCCTGGGAATAGGAAAATATAAGCTTCTTATATTCGTCATAAGTATATGATCGGGAAATTTTTCTGATTTCAGTAATCTCTTCCATTTTCTTATTTTAAAGTTTGATGTATTTAAATATATTCTTCACGATTAAAATCATATACTGGATTTATCTTTAATTGACGAAGGCTACCTGCGGAGGTAGCCTTCTTACTAATCAAAAAAACCGAAACCTAACCTGAAAAAAGTATATATCTTATTCGGATCCAAAACATTTATGAATTCTACTATTTGTGGCTAAACAGTTTGTCATACACGTTTTTTTGATTAGATTATTTATTCAGGCAACAATACTTCATCAATTACATGAATAATACCATTAGATGCTTTGATTGATGCTAAAATGTGAGCTTTTCCATTAATCACCGGTTTCCCGTCAACAAAAGATATTTTAATATTTCCTCCATTAACTTCTCCCAGGGTTCTGCCATCTGTTAATCCCTCGGCTTCTATAACTCCAACATATACGTGATACTCCAGTATGTCAATTAATACATCTTTCTTTTCAGGTTTTAATAATCCATCAACTGTACCAGCAGGTAGCTTTTCAAATGCTGCGTTGGTTGGTGCGAAAACAGTAAACGGACCGGCATTACTTAATACATCAACTAACTCGCCTGCTTTAACTGCCGCTACTAAAGTTGTATGGTCTTTACTGCCAATTGCAACCTGAACTACATTTGGATTTGAAACAGCGTCCTGAACTGCGGATTGACCTGCACCATTAGCTTCTGTAGTTACTTCTGTGTTGTTTTCATTAACACCGTTAGTTTCAGGTTGTGAGTTGCAGGAAAATAATCCAATGGATCCTGCTACGATTAAGTATTTTATTGTTGTTTTCATCAGTATAATTTTAGGCAAATGTACAGGGCCCATTCCAATGTGTTTATGATCTAAATCATAATAATAAAAAATAGGTTTAATTAGGATAATTTTGTCCGAATTGAAAAATAAAGTGAATATATTTGCAGAAAAATATTAAAAGAATAAATCATGAAAACTACATCCCCCCACTCCTTTCATATCCCGGTTATGGGACTTGCTTATACTATTGATACACCCGTAAAGGTTGCTAAATATGGAATTACATCAGTAATTTCCATCATCGAGGATTACCTGGTTGAACAAATGCGGGAAGTTCTTTGCAAAAATGAGCAAATTGAATATGTAAATATTCCTATTACTGAACGCGATTACAGGGCAAAAAGAATAACAGCTTATTTGGATTTAATACAAGAAATAATAGATAAACAAATTGAAGAAATAAAAAACGAGGAATTTAGCACAGGGAAAAATATCACTCAATACTTTGAAATGTTGCCTGATGATTCAACAACTAAAGCATTGTATAATAAAATGCTTGCTTGCAACTCGAATGAAAAAAGTGAGCTGGAAAAAAAGTTACGTAAATCAATTACCGCTGGAAAAATCGATGTAAATATTATGACAAAATTAGATAAAACTAATTATGATACCGACGGGAATGAATTACCAACACAATTTTCTGATGCTTTATCTGCCTTAAGAGGATATGCCACTAGTAAAATAAAATCTTCCATTATTTTCTCCGCAGGCCTGAATCCCAGGTTATTCAGTTACTGTGAGACATTCGAAGATTTTTATCCTAATCTACACGGTGTTATCAATAAAAAAATAATTTTAAAGGTTAGTGATTACCGCTCCGCATTAATTCAAGGAAAATACCTGGCAAAAAAGGGATTATGGATTTCTGAATTTAGAATAGAATCAGGTATTAATTGCGGTGGACATGCCTTTATTTCAAACGGAATTCCTTTAGGTCCAATATTAGAAGATTTTAAAAACAAGAGAGCTGAATTATATAATGAATTATATATTGAGTGCTCAAATGCATTAAAACAATTTGGGCGCAACCCTTTTATAAACAAACCTGAATTAAAGATTACTGCACAAGGGGGCATTGGGACAAGCGAGGAAAATGCTTTTCTGATAGATTATTACAATTTACATTCTACAGGTTGGGGAAGCCCATTTTTATTGGTTCCGGAAGCTACAAACGTTGACGATGATACACTAAGTAAATTAAAGAACGCAAAAAAAGAAGATTACTATTTAAGTCATTCATCTCCTCTTGGTGTCCCTTTTAGTAATTTTAGAAATAGTAGCTCTGAAGTTCAACGAAAAGCAAGAATTAATAAAAACAGGCCGGGAAGCCCCTGTTACAAAAAATTCCTGTCCATGGACACAGAATTTACTGATAAACCAATCTGCACTGCATCCAGAGAATACCAAAACTTAAAAATTCAGCAACTTAAAAATAACATCCCTAATCAGAATTTATTAGCTTACGAAATTGAAAAAGTAACAGAAAAAGATTGTTTATGCGAAGGGCTTGGAGCATCAGCGTTACTTAAAAATAAAGCGAAACTTTCTCACAAATTAAGCGCTGTTACAATCTGCCCGGGACCGAATTTAGCATACTTCTCCAACACATTTACCCTTAAGCAAATGGTCGATCACATATACGGTCGCATAAATATTTTGAATAATTTAAACAGACCTAATATTTTCATCAATGAATTACAATTATACTTTGATTATCTAAAAAAAGAAATAGAAGATCAATATAATGTAATCACCAATAAAAAGTTAACCTATTTTCAAACTTTCAAAGACAATCTGATAAAAGGAATTGATTATTACGAGGAGCTTATCCCAAAGATAAAACAAAGTAACGCGAATTTTAATGACACTATCATGAAACAGCTTGAAGAATTAAAAAACTCTTTGAATCTATTGCCACTATTGCAAACAACATAATTGTATCAATTATCATATTTAAATACTATAAAAATAACTACTATGAAAACAATAATTAAAAGATCTTGGGCTGAACCTTATAAAATGAAGATGGTTGAATTAATTAAAATGGCAACTAAACAGCAACGCATCAAAGCTATTAAAGAAGCAGGATACAACACATTCCTTCTTAAGTCTGAGGATGTATATATTGATTTACTCACGGATAGTGGAACAAACTCTATGAGTGACCGACAATGGGGAGCGTTTATGACGGGAGATGAAGCTTATGCCGGAAGCAAAAGTTATTATAAATTAGAAGAAGCCATTCGAAAATATTATGGATACAAATATATTATACCAACACATCAGGGAAGGGCCGCTGAAAATATATTATCAAAAATATTAATTAAAAAAGGTGATGTAATTCCCGGAAACATGTACTTCACCACAACTCGCTTACATCAGGAATTAGTCGGTGGAATTTTCACTGATATTATAATTGATGAAGCCCATGAACCGCTTAATGAACATCCCTTTAAAGGAAATGTAGATTTAGTGAAGTTGGATAAAGTAGTTAAAAAGTATGGGGCTAAAAAAATACCATACGTGAGTATCGCAACTAATGTTAACCTGGCGGGAGGACAACCAATTAGCATGGCAAACCTTAAAGAATTGAGATCCTATACAAAAAAGAATAATATTCGTATTATACACGATATGACCAGAGTGGCTGAAAATGCATACTTTATTCAGCAAAGGGAGAAAGGTTATAACGAAAAAACAATTAAAGAAATTGTTTTGGAAATATGTTCTTTAACTGACGGTGCAACCATGAGTGCAAAAAAAGATGCTTTGGTTAACATTGGTGGTTTCATGGCCACAAACGAATGGGATGTTTATGAGGAAGCGAGAAATTTAGTGGTAGTCTATGAAGGGCTACATACTTATGGTGGTTTAGCAGGAAGAGATATGGAAGCAATTGCTATTGGGATTGCAGAAAGCCTTGATGATAATCATCAACGTGCAAGAATTGGACAAGTGGAATACCTTGGACATAAAATGATGGAGTATAATATTCCAATTGTACAACCAATTGGCGGGCATGGAATATTTGTAGATGCTAAAGCATTTTTGCCCCATCTAACACAGGATCAATATCCGGCTCAAACGCTGGCTGCTGAAATATATATAGATTCCGGCGTAAGAACTATGGAACGGGGAATTGTTTCGGCGGGAAGAAAAGCTAATGGAGAAAATCATTATCCTAAACTTGAACTAGTTCGATTTACCATACCAAGAAGAGTTTATACACAAGCGCACATGGATGTAATTGCAGAATCCGCTGCAGCCGTGTACGAAAGAAGAAATTCTATAAAAGGCTTAAAAATGATTTATGAACCAAAATACCTTCGCTTTTTTCAGGCAAAATTTGAAATTTGTAAAGACCTATGAAATTAAAACCTATCTACGTTTTTTTAATTCTAAGTGCTTCCTTTCTCTGGTATTCGTTTAGTATTTATATTAAACCACTATCTACAAAAGAGAATACCACATTCAATAAAAAGATGGCCTCTGATGGACAGCTTGTATGGCAATATTATAACTGTCAGAGCTGTCATCAACTGTATAATTTAGGAGGATATTTAGGCCCCGATTTAACCAACGTTATTTCAAATCCGGATAAAGGCGAAAAGGTAATCAGAGCAATGGTTAAATCAGGAACAAAACAAATGCCTGCATTTACCTTATCAGATAATGAAATGGATTTATTGGTTGAGTATTTAAAATCTACTGATGCAAGTGGCTCAGCAGATCTAAGAAAACTTAAGATTAATAATTTTGGAATGATAGAAGAAGGTGAAAGAAAGTAAATTTAATATCGGAAATCTTTTTTTAGCAACTGCACTATTTATGTTGGTGTCAGGATTGTGCTTTGGGGTATTGGCAGCACTGATTTATCTTTTCCCCGATTTTTTGAAACAAGAAATGGGTTTTGTTTCACTAAGGCCGCTGCACGTTTCCTCGGCAATGTTTTGGATAATTTTAGGAGCCACAGGCTGCGTTTATAACGGAATGAAAATTCTAATAAACGATTCCAAAATTAAAGTGATAGCAATAATTCAATGGGGGTTATGGATAGTTGCAATTATTGGAATTATGGGCTCCTATTTTATTAAAGATTTTGGAGGAAGAGAATATTGGGAGTTTAATCCCGTTTGGGCACTTCCAATAGCTTTAGCATGGCTTTTATTTTTGGCAAACTTTTACCAATTAGTAAAGAAAACAAAAAATTGGCCAGTGTATATTTGGATGTGGATGACAGGAATACTTTTTTTTCTATTCA
This sequence comes from Bacteroidota bacterium, assembly GCA_030684395.1. Lineage (GTDB taxonomy): Bacteria > Bacteroidota > Bacteroidia > B-17B0 > Aurantibacillaceae > JADJDM01. Next base: position 100,363 of record JAUXTT010000010.1, read on the forward strand.
CGTTTTCTGAAAATTATTTATGGATGTTTCCCTATTTCCGTGAACATTTTATAACCGATATGACTATTCAGTGGAAAGTGAATGGATCGTTAGTTGGCTCCTGGAATCAAATCTTGTACGGTACAGCATTTTTTTTAATGGATAAAATTTCCAATTCAAAAAGCACAGGGACAAGCAAACTTGCTTTCTTCATGTATTTTTTAGGGCTGTTTAACCTGATGTTTAACTGGGGGCATCACATTTATACTCTCCCTACCGAAAAATATATCAGATACATCGGATATATAGTTAGCATGACAGAATGGGCTTTTTTCATAAAGATCATTTATGATTGGAGAGCCAGTGTTAATACAATTCAGAAACACTATCATTATTTCCCATATCGATTCTTAATGGCCGCAGATATATGGGTGGTTCTTAATATGGGTCAGGCAATACTAATGTCGATCCCTGCAATAAATATTTATACACATGGAACACATGTAACAGTTGCACACGCCATGGGTACTACAATAGGAATTAACAGTATGATTTTATTTGCTGCTTGTTTTGAGTTTTTCAATTTTAATACTACAAATAATAAACGATTAAAATATTACAAAATTTTGTTTTGGGCACTGCAATTGAGTTTACTTATATTCTGGTTATCATTAAATATTGCCGGAATAAAAAAAGGCATTTGGCAATTGAGCAGTAATCAATCAAGTTATTCAAAAATGATGGAATCCCTTAGACCCTATTTTATCGCCTTTGTTTTTGCGGGGGTAGGTTTATTATTAACATTGGGTTCATTTGCTTTTGGTTTAATAAAAAGTTTGTTCACGAATAATCATCCCGAAGAAATAAAAACTCATTAAATTATTATACAATGAAGAATAACGCAAATATAGAAGACTTAAAAATAGCTTACCGTTATAAGTCAAACAGAGATTTGAAATTTACCTATTACATCTTTAAAATACTTCAACACCCTAATCTATTAAACATTCTGACTTCTTTAACTAATGGAATCATTAAGTATAATTTACCGTTTAAATTTTTAGTTAAAAACACGGTATTTAAATTATTTTGCGCTGGTGTAAATATTGACGAAGCATTTTCTAAAATTAACTATTTAAAAACATTTAAAGTAAAATCAGTATTGGATTATGTTTCTGAAGGAGAGAAAAGCGATGAAGCCTTTGATAATAATACAAAAACAATTGTTGCCAATATAATCAGAATCGGAAAAGAATGTCCCGGTAATTACGTGAGCATCAAAATTTCAGGATTAGAAAGCCCTGAATATTTAACTAATTGCAGTGGAATGGAATTTAATAAAGACCTGATAACGTCACCCAAGTTTGATAAATTGATGAGGCGCATGGATCTGATTTGTAATACCGCCTGTACTTCTCAGGTAGTAGTTTTTATTGATGCGGAAGACAGATGCATGCAAGACGTTTTTGATAGAATTACAGAAACCATGATGGAAAAATACAATAAAGAACATGCTATTGTATTTAACACCTTGCAAATGTATCTTAAAGACAGATTGACTTACCTTAATTTTTTATTGCATGATTCAGAACGGAAGAATTATGTGCCTGGCATTAAGCTAGTGAGAGGGGCTTACGTAGAAAAGGAAAGGGAAAATGCTTTAAAAGAAGGTAAGCTATCGCCCGTATATGATACTAAAAAAGAAACGGATGATGCATTTAACGAAGCAGTAGAAATATGTTTAAGGGAGCACAAAAAAATAGATGTATGTATTGCGACACATAATACTGAAAGTACGCTACACGCTATAAATTGCATTAATAAATATAATATTACCGATCATTATACTAAAGTGAGATTTTCGCAACTCTATGGAATGAGTGATAATTTAACTTTTAACTTAAGTTCAAATGGCTACAACTCTTCGAAATATTTGCCTTATGGAGAAATAAAAAAGGCCATTCCTTATTTAATAAGAAGATCTGAAGAAAACTCATCTATTGATGGACAAATTATAGATGAAGTAGTAAGACTAAAAAAAGAACTTGATCGAAGGAAAATTTGTTAAAGAATATATAGCTATGGGATTATTTTATTACTTCTTATTGGGCTTATTTTGGGTTGTTGTTTGTATTGTTCTTGGACTTTACATAAATGCCAGAGGGTTTGAAGGGAAGAAACATCATGTTATTGGGTTAAAGACAATTTTCATATCGTATTTAATAGGTGTTTCTATGCTCGTTGCCATCATTATTTTCTTATGATAAAGATTTTCTGGTTATTCTATTAAGGCATTACGTCTTCCAGATGGTTTTATTACCAAATCCCAATGTATTATCTGTAAACTTAAGGAAGTCCAATTTTGCAGCCCATATATAACCAAAGATTGCTACACTTAACGGATATTTTTTAATATACTTTGAACTTAATTTTAGGTTTTCTGCTTCTTTTGCATCAATAAGGTTCCCGATAAACTGTATTCCTTTTATATTTAGTACGTCTACTGTCTCTGGTAATATAGTTCCTGATATGCAAGCGGATGGCTTAACGAAACCCTGATGCGTGCTGCCTGCTGATGATTTAAATAATAACATGTTATTTTCTTCATCAAATACATAAAAACAATTTATGCAATATGGTTCATTGTTGTCATCAACAAAGCAAACGGTTGCTATTTTATTTTCCTGCAGAAAATTTTTGATTTTATCCGGAATAGTATTCATATTTACTTGGATTTTTTTATTCGGTCATTCTTTCTTTTTAAAGCATTTGCATATTCTTTCTTTTCAACCTCTGATAAAGGTTTAATTTCGGGAACTGATGTAGGCTTTGCGTTGTCGTCAATAGCTACAAAAGTAAAATAAGCTTCATTAATCAAATATGCTTTTTGACTGAGTATTTTCTTTGCCCAGGCCTGCACAAATATTTCCATGGATGAATTAAACGAACGGGTCATTTTTGCTTTAATTGTAATAATATCACCCACTTTAGCGGGAGTCTTAAACTTAACACTATCAATTGACGCCGTAACACATATGTGTTCCGCATGGTTTTGAGCACAAATTGCAGATGCAATATCCATCCATTGAACCAATTTCCCTCCCTGCAAAATTCCCATGGGGTTAGTATCATTGGGGCAAACAATTTCCGTCATAATTGTTTCTGACTTTTTTGATGTTTTTATTTTTTTCATAAATTCAGGCAGGATTTTTAATTATATACTTTAGCATCAATACCATTTGCTATAACCATATCACAAATAGCGTTTAATTTTTCAATAGGTATTTTTTCAAGCGTTTTAACGGGAGTATCTCTATCAATGGTATAGATCATTACCGACTTTGGTTTTATTTCTTTCAGCGCCTTAATCCAGGCTACCAATTCTTCCGGAGTAGTGTTATCAATATATTCCCCATCATTAAATCCTTTCAAAAAAATGGTTTGGATAATTAATTCTCCTGATAATTCCTTTAATTTTTGAATATACCAATCAATATTTTTAGACGATAAAGGCCTATCTATTTTAATTAACATTTCAGTAGTTCCGGCATCCAGTTTCATAACCTTCGCCTCTACTTTTTTTAAACTATCAAAAACCGATTGATTGCCTAAAAGAGTGGAGTTTGACAGCACGCTTATCTTTACACCCGGTAAATATAAGTTTCTTAATTTTATCACTTCATCAATAATTACCGAAAATTTTGGGTGCATGGTAGGCTCACCATTACCGGCAAAGGTAATGCTGTCAATGTGTATTTTATCGGATGAAATTTGTTTAAATCGTTCTTCTATGGCGCTTATTATGTCACTTGCGCTAAAATAGCTGATATCAAAAGTCTTTAAATCTGTCCAACCACACTCACAGTAAATGCAATTAAAATTACATACTTTATTTTTTAATGGCAACAAATTTATTCCTAACGAAACGCCAAAGCGCCGGCTATTTATTGGGCCAAAAACAATACTATCAAATAAAATTGCCATAATACAATAGTACTATATATTAAAGACTTTCAACATGAGTTGGGTCATATTGTGTTTTATAAAAAGGCAATATAAAAAGACCCGGTCAGCTAACAAAAATAGGCTACGCTAAATTTTACTTCACAACATTACATCTATTACTTTATGTACTTCATTTTAATACCAACTATATTTGTGTTGTTCGTTTAACATGAAACAAAGGATTATTTTGAAAGATCTCAATAAGTCTAAAATATTTTCTAAAAAATGACTTCAGTCATAATGCCAATAAATTAAGGAAACCTTTTTTTTAATCAATTATCGTATATAATACATACAACTCCTTATTGATAAGGGAGTGCAAGAGAAACTGGAGAATTTCATTTCCTGAAAAACCTGAATAAAAACTCCTTTAAAATATCTACAGATGTTTGTTTAAAACTAATTCGGATAATAATGTCCGAGTTAGTTTTCTTAAACTACATTTGTAGCATAAACTATATTATGATTTTCACAAAAGCTTGCGAATACGGAATCAGGGCCATTATTTATGTCACTAAACAATCAATGAATGGCAAAAGATCAAGTCTTAAAGACATTTCACGGGAAATTGATTCTCCTGAGGCGTTTACCGCCAAAATTTTACAGATGTTGGCGAAAAATGGAATTATAAACTCTGTTAAAGGAGCAATGGGTGGATTTGAAATTGAAGAAAAGAAGATTAAAAAAATAAAATTAGCTGATATTGTACATGCAATAGATGGAAAAAGTATCGATAAGATGTGTGTTATTGGATTAAAAAAATGTTCAGAAATCCACCCATGCCCTGTTCATTATAAGTATAAACACATAAAAAAAGATTTTTTATCGATGCTGGAAAACACAAGCTTATTAGAAATGTCAACTAGCATCAATGATGGATTAACTTGTTTAAAATTATAAAAAATGGAAAAATATGTAATTAAAAGAAACGGAGAGTACAGGCCTTTAGATTTATTTAAAATTAAGGATGCAATTCTAAAAGGGTTTCAAAGTGTAAACGAAAAGTTTGAGGAAATAATTTTTAACGAAGTTGTTATAGAATTAAATTCTAAAGATACCTGGAGTGTCGAAGAAATTCAGGACATCATAGAAAAGAAATTATTCGCAAAAAAGTATTTCGATGTAATGCGCTCTTTTATGTTATACAGGCATACCCGCAAATTACAAAGAGAGTCAACCGAAAGTATAGACAGTAATACAACATATGTAAATAGTACCCAAACAATAGAAGAATATATAGGGCAAACTGATTGGCGTATCAATGCCAATGCAAATACAGCATATTCAAACGCCGGTTTAGTAAATAATGTGGCCGGCAAAGTGATAGCAAATTATTGGTTAGACAAAGTATACTCTCCGGAAGAAGGAGCTACACACAGAAATGGTGATGTGCATATACATGATTTAGATTGTTTAACCGGATATTGTGCAGGCTGGAGCCTAAGGGCATTATTAAACGATGGGTTTAATGGAGTAAGAGGAAGAGTGGAAAGTAAAGCTCCATCACATTTTAGGGAAGCTCTGGGGCAAATGGCAAATTTTTTGGGTATACTTCAAAGCGAATGGGCAGGAGCGCAAGCATTTAGTTCGTTTGATACCTATTTAGCACCATACATTTTTAAAGATAAATTACCTTATGAAGAAGTATTAAAAGCCGTACGTAGTTTTGTTTACAACCTAAATGTTCCTGCTCGTTGGGGGCAATCTCCTTTTACCAATATAACATTAGACTGGGTGGTTCCCGCTGATTTAAAAGAGCAAATTCCAACTAAAGACAACAACCATCTTTTTAAAACTGTTACCGATGATAAACTCATTAAACTCGCAAAAGAACGCGGTGTTGATAATCTTATAGATTTAAGATACGAACATTTCCAAACGGAGATGAACCTGATCAATAAAGCTTATTATACTGTAATGACGGAAGGTGATTCTAAAGGTCAACCATTCACCTTTCCAATTCCCACTGTAAATATTACTGAAGATTTTGATTGGTATGGAGAAAACACGGATTTACTATTTGAAAATACAGCTAAAATAGGCTCCTCCTATTTTCAAAATTTTATCGGCAGCCAATATATCTTAGATGATAACGGAAATAAAATTGAAAACGAAAAAGCCTACAAACCAAACGCAGTTAGAAGCATGTGTTGCCGATTGCAACTTGACTTGAGAGAGCTTTTAAAAAGAGGAAACGGGTTGTTTGGAAGCGCTGAAATGACAGGTAGTATAGGCGTTGTCACAATTAATATGGCCAGATTAGGTTATTTGTATAAAGGCAATATAACTGCTTTATACGAACGTCTTGATTTTCTTTTAGAGGTTTCAAAATCTACTTTAGAAAAAAAACGGGTATTTATTCAAGACATGTATGATCGCGGATTATATCCATATACCAAAAGATATTTAAGTCACTTTAGAAATCATTTTTCCACAATAGGTGTAAATGGTATAAACGAAATGATTTTAAATTTCACTGACGAAAGAGACAACATTACAACGGAAAGCGGGATAGATTTTGCAGCCAAAGTATTAGAACATATCAGGGAAAAAATGAAAGTGTTTCAGGAAGAAACAGGTAATCTATACAATTTAGAAGCAACGCCGGCAGAAGGAACAACTTATCGTTTTGCAAAAGAAGATAAAAAACGTTTCCCGAATATTATTCAGGCAGGGGTCGATGAAAATATTTATTATACAAATAGTTCTCAGGTTCCCGTAAACCATACTGACGACCCTTTTGAAGCCTTATTATTACAGGACGAATTACAATGCAAGTATACCGGAGGAACAGTTTTACACTTATACATGCGCGAAAAATTAAGTTCACCGGAAGCTTGTAGAAATTTAGTCAAAAAAGTTCTCTCCAATTTCAGATTACCATACATTACTATAACGCCTGTGTTTAGTATCTGCCCAACACATGGCTATCTGTCAGGCGAGCATGAATATTGCCCAAAATGCGATGAACTATTATTAGAAAAATTAACCCTTAATTATACAGCACATGAGCGCACACAACAGCAACAGTCAGTTATTGCAAAATCATAATTTGCAACGCACCAAATGCTTGGTTTATACCAGAGTAATGGGATATCACAGACCGGTAGAAAGTTTTAACATTGGAAAAAAAGGTGAACACAAACAGCGCATACAATTTGAAGAGCAAAGATGCAGTTAAACCTATTTACAGTATAACGCCATTTACTTTACTCGACTATCCTGATAAAACAGCCTGCATTATTTGGTTCGCAGGCTGTAATATGCGATGCGTATATTGTTATAATCCTGATATTGTTTTAGGTAAGGGTCAATTAACTTTTGAAAACATCTTATCCTTTTTAAAGAAAAGAAAGAGCTTGCTAGACGGCGTTGTGTTAAGTGGTGGAGAATGCACCATGCATCCTCAAATTGCTCATATTACAAAAGAAATTCAGCATTTGGGAATGAAAGTAAAGATCGATACTAACGGATCAAAACCCAATGTATTAAAAAAATTACTTGATGAAAACCTAATAAATTATGTAGCCCTGGATTTTAAAGCCTTGGAGCAGAATTATTTTAAAATCACGAAATCCTCACTTTTTAATCAATTCAAAGAATCATTAAAACTATTAATTCAATCCCTCATCCCATTTGAGGTAAGAACAACCATACATTCTCATTTAATATGCAAGGAAGACATTCAAAAAATGCTCAACTTTCTTGAATCACAAAACTACTCGGGAAAATATTATTTGCAAGAATATGTAAATAATGCTAAAACCATTGGAAACATAAAAAATTCAGAAAATAAATTTATTCAGGATGCAATTTTCAAATCTAAAATAGAAGTCGTCGTTAGAAATTAAATCAAACCAAATGATTCGTTATACAGCTTATAGGAAATATCTTTATTATTTAAAAAACTATTCCTCCTTTAAAAAAGTAAATAATATACTACTTAATAATCGCGAATTTTATTTAAAGAAAACGACATTAAAAAGCCTGCCCTATCAAATTACCATTGACCCCGCCAGCCACTGTAATTTAAGATGTCCGGCATGCCACACCGGAACAAAGTTTTCAGAAATGGTAAAACCATCATTTCTAAAATTTAAAGATTTTCAAACCATTCTAAACCAGGTAAAAGATCACACCTTAAGTATTGCGCTCTATAACTGGGGAGAGCCGTTTTTAAATAAAGAAATATTTGATATCATATCTTTCGCTACCGAAAATAAAGTTGGCACAACAATGCATTCAAACTTTAATCATTTTAATGAAAAAATGGCCGACAATTTAGTTCGCTCAGGCTTAACTCATCTCTATTTATCAATTGATGGCGCTACACAGGAAGTGTACGAACAATACAGGGTGAAAGGAAAATTAAACAATGTACTGCATAACATTCAACTACTAAATGACGCGAAAAAAAAACACAATAGTCAATTACCATTTATTACATGGAAGTATTTAAAATTTGCTCACAATGAGCATGAAATTTTGGATGCCCATAAAATTGCTAAAACTTTAAATGTAAATAATTTTGAAGTTTTTGCTGCACAGCCTGTTCTCAGGGATATATACGATGAAGCCAAAGAGTATGAATTAAACCCGGGTAAATTACAACAATTAAAACATGACTGTAAAAGTTTGTGGGCCAGTTTGTATATAACTCCGGATGGAACTACCTTTCCTTGCTCACTATCATTCAGGCCATCAGAATCTTTCGGCAATATACTTAATGAAGATCTTTCGAACATTTGGAACAATATCAGTTACAGAAATGCCAGAAGCCTTTTTACTCCGGGTTTTTCAAAAGGTGATGTTCCTCTTCCCTGCAAAGGTTGTAAATTTTATTTGAGGAATTGTGCGAAAAATTAATTTTCCAATTATTTGTTGGAAGGGTCTTTAGTAAAGATTGTCAGAAACATAAGCTAAATCCGACATTCACTATTCAACAAGTGTTTCTGTGCTTTTTCTTTGAGAAGAAACCATTAGAATAGCTCCTAAAAGCAAAATTAAAGAAACTCCAAATAGTATTTCATTTACATATTTTACAACTATATAACTAAATGCCAGCACGCCTTGTATGGCCAAAACCAATTCATTTAAAAAGACGCCAATTGTAAATACGCAAAATGCAATCAGAGTTAATCTACCTGTTAAAATTAATTTAAACGTATACATATACGAAAGAATAAAAACGGAGACAACGGCTAATAACACTAAATGTAAATAGGCAATAACTATGGGCCTGAATCCAAAAGCAAGAGTGCTAACAGCAGGTATAGTTGAACCTAATTGTAAAAGTAATTTTATTGTAAAAGAAATTGCTACAAATAAAAACAAATACATTTGGAATTTAGTTAAAGTTGTTCCTGATTTTGCCGCTACTTTAATTTCTTTTATAATCTTATACCATGCCCATAATTGTGCAAAAGCAGCAAATACAACTATAATATACAACCATAAGGGAAGCTTTGCCCATAGTGTTGACAAAAAATAGGTTGGAATAATTGACAAAAAAAACAACCTGAAAAATAATTTGTTGTATTTAAATTGTGGGAATACCGTTACACTTTTATTAAAAAACAGACCAAGGCATGTGAAAATAAAAAAGCCATTATATTGAAAGTGCAAATAAAAGTATACTGCACCTAAATACCAATGCTCATTAAAATTTCCGGAAGCCATCATATAAGCTAAATAAAAAGTTCCTACAGAAGAAACAATATTAAACCATAGAGCGGCTTTAAACCAAGACACGGAAGGGTGGGATTTTTCTATTTTTTTGAGGTCTCTAAAATAAAAAAATGCAAAAACACAAGCTATAACGATGCTAATCGTTGATAGTATGATTGATAAAATACTATATCCCTGGAAAAAAAACGAAAACAACATGCCATACGAACAAATTATATTTGCAAAAATAATTCGGTTATAATTTTTAGTATTTACTTCCGGAACCCTTTTCAAGATAAAATGTATCATTAATACATAAAGGGAGTGTGTAATCCAACCTGCAAAGGCGAAATGAGAATGCGCATGCTGTATGTTTTTTTGGCTGAAATAAGGGAAATCAAACCCAATTTTGTACCTCATCAAAACTCCAAGGCTAGCTACAATGAGTAAGTTAATCAATGACAATTTTAACCAGAATTTTGTATTAAAGGGCATAATTAATATATTAATTTGCGTTCTACAATTTGCACCATTTTTTTTGTTTTCATTTTAGACAATGTTCTGATAACTGTTTCCACTCTTAACCCGGTGTAATTCGCAATTTCCTGACGGGTATATGGAATTTCAATTTTCTCGTTTTCCTTGCAATTTTTTTTCTTAAAATCCTTCAGAAAACCAATTATTCGCGTTTCAGGAGTGTTATTAATAATTTCTCTAAGAGTATTGGATTTACTATAAATTCGTTTAGCAAAAAGAACAATCATTTGTTTTTGAAACATAGGATATTCATCCAAAACTTCCAAAAATTTTTCTTTTGATAATTTTAAAATTATTGAATCCTGATTTGCAATTGCTGAAGAGGGATAGATTTCATCAACAAATAAAGGAGGTTCCCCAAAACTATGCCCAACTTTAAATTCCGCTTGGGTAAATTCCTTTCCATCCGAATTTGTATTAAACATTTTAACTGACCCTTCCAGTATTTGATAATAAAACCGGGCATGATCACCTTCAAGAAATATACTCTCCCCTTTTTTAAATTTTTTGGCGATCCCTCCCCATGTTATTAATATATCAGCGTCAATTTGCATACAAGGATTTCTTATCCTCTAAAGTTACCAAAAAAAGAAATTAGTGTTACAAATTTATTTCTAATTAGTTTCTCTTTTTATGATTTGAATCATTAAAAGTATACTTCAATAAAACATGTACATATTGAACTCAAGACCTCTTATAATGATCTGGCTCAATTGGAAACAACCATTAAAATAGGTTTTAAATAAAGATTAATAATAGCAACGGAAGAATTAGATGAGTTGTTGCCTTCATTTAAATTAAGTTAATACATAAATTTTTAATTGTTCTAATGTAAAAGATCGCTTGTTTAATTTAACGACCTTTTTTGCATACAGAAGTAAAATCAGTCAAAATTTTTAAACCGGAGGGAATTACACAAATCAGGATTAAAGCAGTTTGTCGTAAGATTTATTTAATTCATAGGTTATTTTTTTAGGTTTGTGAGAATTATTTTCTATTTTTACTTTCAATTAAATAAAAACAAACCTATTATGAAGAAAAAAGTAGTTGCTGCTTCATTCCTATTGATGACCTCCATGTTATCATACGCTCAGGAAACAAAACTGGGTGATGGTGAAGCATTAAAAAACAAAAAAGGGAGGGAGATCATGCCCGTTAAGGGAGATGTGGCATTAGGATTTAATACCGTGCCTGTAATTGATTTCCTTTTAAATGCTGCAAGTCTTGGAGGATTTACCGGTAATGCTACCAATGTAGCAGGTAATGCCGTTCAGTACACTTCCAACACAAATAACCAGATTTATGGGAAGTATTTTTTAGATGTTAACTCAGCTATACGCGTAAGACTGGGTGTTAATAGCCGCACAGGGTCAATTACCAATCCGGTTCAGGATGCAAAAGCAATGCACGATGCATTAGTTGGTGGTACACCTGATGATATTGAAACCGCTTCTCACATGACTGTTGATGACAAAGTGAAATTTCACCGATCTAACGTTTTGCTTGCTGCAGGATATGAAAAAAGAAGAGGATATGGTCGTTTAATAGGATTTTATGGGGCAGAGCTTGGAATTGGACGCTCTAATGCTAATCAAACTGTAACCTATGGCAATGAATTTTCAGATCTGTACCTGTCAGATTATACGAGTAACTTTAATGCACCGGCTACTGTTTCAACGTTAAACCCAGCTACACCAACCACCGTTTCAAGAAACCTTAAAACAACTTATGGTGGAACATGGCGTTTTGGCCTTAGGGCTTTTGTAGGTGTTGAATATTTTGTTTTCCCTAAAATATCTGTGGGAGCTGAATATGGATGGGGTTTTGTTCATACCAGACAAAAAGGAAGTGTTGAAACAAACCAGCTATATTTTAACGGACAATCGGGCCCTGTTGTTGCTGAAGAGACAAAAGAAACAGGCGGCGCAAGTATCAACTCTGGATTTTCAGTAGATAATAATAACGGAGGTCCTACTTATTCATTAAATAATCCTTTAAGTAATAGCACAAATGGAAATACTGCTTTAAGCGGCGGCACAGGTGCAATTACTTTACTTTTCCATTTTTAAAATAAATTTCAGAAAAATATTATTAAAACAATTTTAAACAAAAAGCCATGAAAAAATCAATTTTAATACTAGCATTTATAGGTGTTTTAGTTTCCTGTAAAAAAGAAGAAGTAGCAGAAGAGTTTGAAGCAACAGACCAAACCGGATCAACCGTAATCAAAGGAATGATCACCAAACCACAATCAACAGGTTCAAACGTTCCTGCTGCAGGTGTATCTATTTCCGTAAAAGTTAACAACACCGAGTTATATCCAAATTCACCAACGGCAACAGGCTCGCAGGTTTTCTCAGGCACAACAGATGTTAATGGATATTACAGTATTTCTGTAAAAACTGTTGGTGGAAACGGTGTTAATGCACTTGTTACAATTAACAACAGTGTTGGTACATTTGACCCTATAAATGGTACACAGGCTTTATTCAGTGGAACATCTACCAACTTTCAATTAATAAGCAATGTCACCAAAGATTATAATTATCTAATGACAAGTACTACTATCGGTAGTCCTGTAGTAACAGGTACAGCAGTAGTTAGCGGAACTCTAAAAGTAATGCATTATAAAGAGGCACCGGCCGGAGTTTATACATTAACAGCCTATACTCTTGCAAATCATACAGTACTATTGGATTTTGACAAAGACCCGACTACGCAACTAGTAAAAACTTACAGCACTACTACTGATGCTTCAGGTAATTACTCTTTCACAGTAACAACTACTGCTGCTGCAGGTTATAACAATACAGCAAAACTATATGCAATTGATTATCCTACAACTCAGGATACTATCAAAATTAGCGGTGGAACAGTTACAGGAAAAACAGGTTATTTCGGTAATACATCAATGAATGTACCGGGTGGTCCTATTAACCCAACTGAAATAAGAAATGCAAATACACTTACTTACGGTTCTTTCTTCCCTAACTAAATTTTATTTTTTTCCTTTAAAGAGAGGCTTCCGTTTTTCGGGAGCCTTTTTGGTTTTCATTCTATTTGAAACTTCTTCGTTATAACGTTCAACCGCAATTAGGCAGTAGAAGTAAACAGAAAAGGTAATAATACCGTTCAATAATTAGGTTTCGCAATTCTCAAATACTTGTAAATAGTTGACTTTAATCAGCTTTTAACATTTTACTAACCTCTAAAGTAGTACGCTTCATTAATTTGAAACAATATTTTGTACATTTGTCTATAATAAATTAATGAAAAAGCTATTCATATTATTACTTGCTTCATTTTACCTGATTATAGCATCCGGCTTAACAGTAAGTTTGCATTATTGTGGCGGAAAATTAAAAAAAATTTCCTTTTTTACTGTCAATGATGAAGCCGGTTGTTGCGGTACTAAAGAGAAAAGTAAAGATTGTTGCCATGAAAAAACAGCATTCATTAAAGTGAATTCCAATCATTTCTCAAATTCAAATCTTCAGATTGACTTATGCAATATAAAATGTACTGATGCGGTTGTTTTGTATCAATTTTTTGAACTAAACTGTAAAAACACAAAGTTCATTGTATCAAATTATCACTCTCCCCCTGTCTTATACGACAATCCAATTTACCTTAAACATAGGGTATTAATTATTTGATCTTTTCGTTGATTTTCACCATGCCTGCTATTATATAGTTTTGACGTGATTCCTTTTTGCACATATTACGTGCGGTTGCTTATTTATACATTAAACTTAAAGAATAAAATGAAAAAAATTTTTTTATCAATAATTTCTGTACTGTGTTTTACAGCTACAACTTTTGCTCAGGTACCAAATAATGGATTTGAAACATGGACATCAATGGGTTCCTATAATAATCCCGACGGTTGGGGAACTTTAAACAACACAACAGCTATTGCGAGTGTTTATACTGCAAATAAAGGCACACCGGGTAGTCCGGGGACAGCTTATTTAAAGCTTACTTCAAAAACGGTTAGTACTGCTGTAGTAAATGGAATTGCAGTAAGTGGCGTTTTAGATTCAACTACCATGCTCCCAAAATCAGGTTTTGCATTTGCACAACGCCCTGCTAGTTTTACTGGTAAATGGCAACACATGATTTATGGATCCAGTCAGGGTTCAATCAGAGTTACGCTAACACGTTGGGACAATACATTAAATCAAAGAATTGCAGTTGCAACCGCTAATCAAACATTATCCGGAATGGCAATGAGCTGGGCCAATTTCACAATTCCATTCACCTACACTGATGGAGGTACTCCTGATACCTGCATAATTATTTTAAAAGCAAGTGGGGCTAACCCAACTAACAATGACTATCTATGGGTTGATAATCTTGGATTCTCAGGTTCAGTTATTGGAATCGAAAAACATGATTTCTTCTTAACTGACCTGATGATTTTTCCTAACCCTTCAAGCGAAACAATTAACGTTAATCTGAATTTAAAAGTGCCACAAAAAGTAAGCATCGAGTTAACTGATATAAGCGGAAAATTAATTAGCTCAAAAAATGTGGGAATACTGCAAGGTGAATCAATCCAAGTAATCAATATTACAGGAATTGCAAAAGGAATTTACTTCGTAAATGTAATTGGAGAGCAAGGCTCCGAAACAAGAAAAATTGTAATTGAATAATTTTTTGTGTTTCGCAAATATTTTAACCATTTGATCCATGACAAAAACACTCATAATCTGTTTGATAGCATTAACTCTTCATGGTTTTGCACAAACTCAGTTATTTATTCCTGATACGCTTGTTGGGCCAAACTATACGCTAAGCATGCATAAAGATAGTGTGCAGTTCTTTCCATCCGGAAACATTTCTCACACTTACGCCTTTAATGCAAATCAATATTTAGGACCAACGTTAATTTTCAATAAAGGGACTAGTATAAACATTACTGTAAATAATCAAATTGATGACACCACCACTGTTCATTGGCATGGTATCCACCTCCCTTCAAAATGGGATGGTGGACCACATACATCCATATCACCCGGTAATACGTGGAATCCCCAATTCACAGTAATGGACAATGCAGCAACATATTGGTATCACCCACATCTCCACATGAAAACTGCCGAACAAGCCATAAAAGGAGCAGCAGGATTAATCATTGTGCGAGACCCCCTGGAAGCAGCGTTAACCTTACCAAGGAAATATGGTATTGATGATTTTCCATTAGTTGTTCAGTGTCAACAATACGATGTAAACAATCAAGCAATGCCTCTTGGAATGCAGGATAGTACTGTATTGGTAAACGGGGCGAGAGCAAATAATGGTTATTCTGTTTTTGGAAATTTCCCGGCGCAGCTAGTGAGAATGCGCATACTAAATGCTTCAGGAGAACGGGCTTTTAATTTTGGCTTCAGCGGCAACATGTCATTTTATCAAATTGCTTCTGACGGTGGTTTGTTGGATGCTCCCTATTCAACTACAAGAGTTCGTTTAGGACCTGGAGAGCGCGCAGAAATAATATTAAACTTAACAGGAATGAATGGGCAATCTTTTTATTTGATGAGCTATGCATCCGAATTATCAATGGGAATACAAGGTGGCCCTACTATGCCTATGCCCGGAGGACCACCAATGGATAGTCCTTTAAATGGAATTGATTTTAATATCATGCAAATTAATGTTGTGCCGCAAACGGTTAACCCTGTAACAAACATTCCCTCCGTTCTTACAACTAATAACCCCTATTCAACTGGTTCCGCAAACATTACAAGAACAATTCGCTTCACTGCAGACAGTGCAATGGTAATGGACGGTCCGTTTTATTTTAATGACAGTACTTTTAATATGATGCGGATGGATTATGAAATTCCGTTAGGCAATATTGAAATTTGGAAATTAGTGAACGAAACAATGGTGGC
The DNA here is from genome assembly GCA_030684395.1 of Bacteroidota bacterium. Lineage (GTDB taxonomy): Bacteria > Bacteroidota > Bacteroidia > B-17B0 > Aurantibacillaceae > JADJDM01. Next base: position 116,448 of record JAUXTT010000010.1, read on the forward strand.
ACATCCTTTTCATATTCATGATGTTCAGTTTTTTGTGATTGATAGAAATGGAAGCCCTCCTACACCTGAAGAAAGAGGAAGAAAAGATGTGGTGTTGATACCACCCGGAGATTCATTGATGTTCATTACAAAATTTGAAGATTTTGCTGATACGATCGTTCCGTTCATGTATCATTGTCATATACTTATGCATGAAGATGATGGAATGATGGGGCAGTTTATCGTAAAACCAAACCCAACAAGTACAAGCGAAATTATGCTGAATAATTCAATCATAAATATTTATCCAAACCCTGCTAAAAACTCACTAACTGTCAGCATAAATGGAAATGATTCTTTTACACCTTTTGAAATAAAGGTGTACGATCTGATCGGTAAATTGATTTATTCGGAAACGGCCGGTAAAAGCAGGACGGTAATAAATTCTTCGAATTGGAATAGCGGGCTCTACAGTATTATAATAAAACAAGGTAAAAACAGTATTCACAAAAAAACAATTATAGAATGAAAACGAGCATAAAAAAAATCATAGCACTTATTATCATAGTATCATCAATTACTGCTTGCGGAAACAAAACCGAGTCAGAAGCCGCCACTACAAAAACCGAAGTAACAAATGGGGAAGCAACATCTACTTTTAAAGTTTGGGGTAATTGCGAAATGTGTAAGGAAACCATTGAGGGGTCGTTAAAAGTTGAAGGAATAACTAAAGCGGACTGGAACGTAGATTCAAAAATAATTACCGTAACATACGACACCACAAAAATCACTTTGGATCAAATACAAAAAAATATCGCTTCAGTTGGTTACGATAATGAAAAGTATAAAGGTGACGACAAAGCTTACAATGAATTAGCAGGCTGTTGTCAATACGATAGGAAATAAAACAAGCTAATTAACGTTTGTTTTAAAATTTAATTAATAGAATTCGTATCTTTGCAGTGTTGAAAAAGGTACTAGTCATATTTTTACTTCTTCAGGTCATAACCAACAATACTTTTGCGGAAGAATTGGTTAAGATGCCGCGACTTTTTACCCATTATTATCATCATGCGCGCGAGCATAAAGACACTAAAGATTTTTTCGATTTCCTTCACAAACATTATTCGGATCACCACCAAAACGACAACCATTCTAAAAACCATAGTGAGGAAGATACTGATTGCGCTTTGCCATTTAAACATTGTGGAGGCTGTTGCGTTGGCACTCATGCTCCCGTTGTAGGTTTCGTTCCTTCTTTTCAAATTGCAGACTACACTTGCTTTCAAGTAAAAGATTTGGGCTTTCCGGCAGAGAACGACCGAATCGAAAGCACTGATGGTCGTACTATCTGGCAACCCCCAAAGCTTGCATAATTACACGTCCAGTTAATTACTGGCCTGTTGCAGAAATTCCTCTGCACATTTTTCATTTTATTTATTAACCAATATAAACAAAGCATTCGCTTGGTTTATGTTATTCATTATAAATTATGCTAGATAAAGTCATACACTTTTCTATAAAGAATAAGCTCATTATCGGATTGCTCACTCTTGTGCTGATAATTTGGGGCAGCTATTCTTTAACTAAACTGCCTATTGATGCAGTACCCGATATTACCAACAATCAGGTTCAGGTCATAACCGTTTCGCCATCCCTGGCTGCTGAGGATATTGAAAGGCTGGTAACTTTTCCGGTGGAACAAACTATGGCAAACATTCCCGGGATTGAAGAAGTACGTTCTTTCTCAAGGTTCGGTTTATCAGTTGTAACTTTGGTTTTCAAAGACAACATTGACGTATACTGGGCAAGGCAACAGGTAAACGAAAGATTGAATGAAGCCAAAACAATTATCCCAAAAGGTGTTGGTATTCCCGAATTGGCGCCTGTTACAACAGGATTAGGAGAAATCTATCAATATGTGATTCGTCCGGAAAAAGGGTATGAAAAAAAATACTCTCCAATGGAATTACGAACCATTCAGGATTGGATCATTCGCCGACAATTACTGGGAACAGAGGGTGTAGCAGATGTAAGCAGTTTTGGAGGTTACCTGAAACAATATGAAATTGCATTGAATCCGGATAAACTAAGAAGCATGAATATTAGCATCAATGAGGTGTTTAGTGCTTTACAAAAAAACAATCAAAACACGGGAGGGGCTTATATTGATAAAAAACCAAACGCTTATTTCATCAGAAGCGAAGGTTTGATAGAAACCAAAGAAGATATTGAAAAAATCGTCGTAAAGGTAAACGCCAATGGTATTCCTGTTTTAATCAGAAATGTTGCAACAGTGGATTTTGGACATGCAACACGTTACGGGGCAATGACTCGAAATGATGAAGGCGAAGTAGTTGGAGCTGTTGTAATGATGCTAAAAGGAGCTAATTCTTCAAAAGTAATTTACAGCGTAAAAGAGCGCATTAAACAAATCGAAAAAAATTTACCTAAAGGTGTTGTAATTGAACCCTTCCTCGACAGGACCAAATTGGTAGACAATGCTATCGGTACGGTTACGAAAAATTTAGCAGAAGGAGCACTGATTGTCATCTTTGTATTGGTATTACTACTTGGTAATTTCCGTGCAGGATTAATTGTTGCCTCAGTTATTCCGTTGGCTATGTTATTTGCTATTGCATTAATGAACTTGTTTGGAGTATCAGGTAATTTAATGAGTTTGGGAGCAATCGATTTTGGTTTAATTGTAGATGGCGCAGTTATTATTGTTGAAGCAACACTACATCATTTAACCGGTCGAAAACTCTTTCAAAAATTTGGAGGCAGAAAACTTACGCAGGAAGAAATGAATCATGAGGTATATGATTCTGCTTCAAAAATTAGAAATTCAGCTGCTTTCGGTGAGATCATTATTTTAATAGTTTACCTGCCGATTCTTGCTTTGGTTGGTGTGGAAGGAAAAATGTTCAGGCCAATGGCACAAACGGTTTCATTTGCTATTTTGGGCGCTTTTATCTTATCTCTTACTTATGTTCCAATGATCACTTCTTTGTTTTTAAGTAAAAACACCGTGCATAAACGAAACATTTCAGATAGATTGATGGGGCTTTTTCAAAAAGCTTACAATCCAATTATTCGTTTTGCGCTCAAAAGAAAAATGCTTGTTTTAATAACCGCAGTAGTACTGTTTGTTATAAGTATTACAATATTTATGAAAATGGGCGGAGAATTTATTCCAACATTGGACGAAGGGGATTTTGCAGTAGAGACCCGAACATTGCAAGGCAGTTCCATTTCACAAACCATTGAAGCCGCTTTAAGGGCAAGCAAAATTCTGAAAGATAAATTTCCTGAAGTAAAAGAAGTAATAGGTAAAGTTGGTTCTTCAGAAATTCCAACAGATCCAATGCCTGTTGAAGCATGTGACCTGATGATCATCCTTAAAGATAAGTCGGAATGGACAAGTGCAGATACCCGTGATGAATTGGCAGAAAAAATGGGAGATGCCTTAAAAGTTATTCCGGGAGTAACTTTTGGTTTCCAACAACCTATCCAAATGCGTTTTAATGAATTGATGACCGGAGCCAGGCAGGATGTAGTAATTAAAATTTATGGAGAAAATCTGAATACCTTAACCGACTACGCCAACAAAATAGGAAAAATCGCATCAGGAGTGGAAGGTGCGCAGGATATATATATAGAAGAGGTTACGGGTCAATCGCAAATTGTGGTGAAATTCAACAGAGATAAAATTGCGCAATTCGGATTAAATATTGAAGATGTGAATACGATTATAAAATCTGGTTTTGCAGGCGAATCAGCAGGTTATGTTTATGAAGGAGAAAAACGTTTTGATTTAGTCGTCCGGCTGGAAAAAGATAATAGGCAAGGATTAGACGACATCAAAAACTTATTTGTTACCACCCCGAATGGGAATCAAGTCCCCATAACGCAATTGGCAGAAGTTGAATTTAAGATCAGTCCTAATCAAATCCAACGTGATGATGCTAAACGAAGAATTACCGTTGGTTTTAATGTTCGTGGAAAAGATGTGGAAAGCGTTGTAAAAGAGATGCAGCAAAAAATTGATAAGGGAGTGAAATTCAGTGCAGGTTATTATCCAACTTATGGCGGAACATTTAAAAATCTGATAGAGGCTCGTCAGCGTTTGTCAATAGCTGTTCCCGTTGCGTTACTGTTGATTTTCATGCTATTGTTCTTTACTTTTCATTCATTCAAACAAAGTATTCTCATTTTTTCTGCAATACCACTTTCCGCTATCGGAGGTGTATTTGCTTTGTGGTTAAGAGATATGCCCTTCAGTATTTCAGCAGGAGTTGGTTTCATTGCATTATTTGGAGTGGCCGTATTAAACGGCATTGTTTTGATCGCAGAATTTAATCGTTTAAAAACAGAAGGTATGACAGATATTAAAGAAATCATCCTGAAAGGAACATCGGTGCGTTTACGCCCGGTAATTATGACTGCATTAGTTGCGTCATTAGGCTTTTTGCCAATGGCATTATCCCATGGATCAGGAGCGGAGGTTCAAAAACCTCTGGCAACCGTTGTGATTGGTGGATTGATAACTGCAACCCTGCTTACACTTTTGGTGCTACCTGTTTTGTATTGGTTCTTTGAAAAAATGGGGAAATCAAAACCAACTATTCCAGCGAGTGTTACCCTCGTAGTATTAGCTATGCTGATTCCTTCATTTAGTAATGCTCAATCAAACACTGCACCTGTTACTTTACAACAAGTAATTGACGCGGCATTAAAAAATAATGCAGGTATTAAAGCCGGTAACTACGAAATTGACTACAGTACTACGCTAAGAAAAACATCCAGCGACATTGGGAAAACACATATATCCCTGATGTATGGTCAATACAACTCTCTTAATAATGATAACAATATTTCTATATCGCAGGTTATTCCTTTTCCAACTTTGTTCTCCAGTCAGAGCCAACTTACCAAAGCGAATGTGAAAGGAAGTGAGTTAAAATTGAAGGTAACAGAAAATGAATTGATCAATCAGGTAAAATCTGTTTATGAAGATATAGAATACTTGAAATCAGAAAGAAAACTATTGATGAGTCAGGATAGCATTTATACTTCGTTTTCTAAAGCGGCAAACAGCAGATTTAAAGCAGGTGAAAGTAACTTACTGGAGAAAACAACTGCAGAAACCCAGTTGATGGAAGTAAAAAATCTACTGGCGCAAAATCAATCAATCATTCTTATTTACCAGTCTCAATTGCAAGCATTGATGAATAGTAAGGTTCCTATAGATATTGAACAAAAAACACTAAGCAAGATGGAATTAAGTATCCCGGTTGATAGTGGCGCTTATTCCCAAAATCCATATTTACTTTATTTGAAACAACAAATTGAAATTAGCAATAAACAAAAGAAAGTTGAAACAGCAAAAGTATTACCCGATTTCACTATTGGCTATTTTAATCAGTCATTGGTTGGTTACCAAAACATCAATGGCACCGATCAATACTTTAACCCTTCAAAACGTTTTAGCGGCTTGCAGCTTGGTGTTTCCATTCCATTGTGGTTTGTGCCGCAAACTGCTAAAGTAAAAGCTGCAGGCATAAATCAAAAAGTAATAGAGAGCAATACAGAGCAATATCAAACAAGTGTTCAAAGTAAGTATATTCAATACTTTCAGGAATATCTACAAAATAAAAGCACTTTGGAATATTACGAAAAAAGCGCTCTGCCCAATGCTGAGTTGATAATAAAACAAGCAGATTCAGGTTTCAAAAACGGAGAGATCGGATATGTGGAATACCTTCAGGGTATAAAGGGTGCATTAGCAATTAAATCAAATTACCTCAGTAGTTTGAACCAATACAATCAAAGCATTATTAAACTTGAATTTTTATTAGGTAAAAAATAATATTTAAACAGAAAAAATATGAAAAATAAAAAAATCATTACTCAAGTACTTGTGCTGTTATGCATAATAATAACAGCAAGTTCATGTGGAAATAAACCGGAAGAACTGGCTATGAAGGAAAATCGCAAAGAAGAAATAAGTGTGATCGAATTATCTCCGGAACAAGCAAAAATCATTGACCTAAAATTAGGTAAAGTTGAAATGAAAGACCTGAGTGGTGCCATTAAGGTAAACGGAATGCTGGATGTACCGCCGCAAAACTTAGTCAGTATTTCAGCCCCATTAGGTGGATTTGTAAAAAGCACAGAGCTTCTGCAAGGAATGAAAGTAACAAAAGGGCAAGTAATTGTAGTAATGCAACATACTGACTACATTCAAATTCAACAGGAATACCTCGAAACGAAAAGTCAGTTGGAGTATTTGGACTTGGAATACAAACGTCAACAGGAATTATCCAAAGAAAATGTAAACTCCCAAAAAACACTGCAACAAGCCAGGTCACAATATGAAAGTATGTTAGCGAAAAATTCAGGCTTAAAATCAAAACTCATGTTGGTTGGTATTAACTCCGAAAAATTAACAAGCCAAAGTATTCAGAACTCAATATCCATTACGACCCCTATTAGCGGATATGTAACTCATGTAAATGTAAACATTGGAGCTTATGTTAATCCAACAGATGTGATGTTTAAAATTGTTGATACAGAACATTTACATGCTGAGTTAACCGTTTTTGAAAAGGATATTCCAAAAATTAAACTGGGACAAAAAGTTCGTTTCACCCTGGCAAATGAAACAGAGGAACGCATTGCAACCGTTTTTCTGATAGGCAGGGAAATTAGTGAAGACAGAACCGTTCGTATTCATTGTCACCTGGATAAAGAAGACATGGAATTGCTGCCCGGAATGTATTTAAAGGCTTATGTGGAGGCCGGAACAAAAAGCCTCCCTGCCCTACCCGATCAGGCAATTGTAAATTTTGAAGGTAAAGATTACATTTTTGTTGCAGGCAAAGAAGTAAATCATTATAAAATGCTGGAAGTAACAAAAGGAATCAGCGAACTGGGGTTTACAGAAGTTACTTTAGGAAATGAGCTTAGTAGCCAAACTATGATAGTAATAAAAGGAGCATACGATCTTCTTGCCAAATTAAAAAACAGCGATGATGAAGGTTGAAATACGGATTAGTTAAATACATTCAGAATTAGAAAAAAATACACTAACTTACTATTTCCAAAATAAACATCATGAGTGCAAATAAAATCATCAAAATCATGACTATTGCCTTACTATTGGTATCTGTATCCACCTTTGCGCAAAAGGGTAAGGCCAAGAAAATTCAAACGGCTGTAATTAAAACCATGATCTATTGTGATCACTGCAAAAAATGTGAAACCTGTGGTGATAAATTTCAAAAAGAATTATATGGCGAGGCCGGAATCAAAAGGGTTGACGTTGACCCTAAAGCGATGACAATTACTGTTACTTACGATACACGTAAAACAGATCCGGATAAGATCAGGAAATCCATTTCAAAGCTTGGATATGATGCCGACGACATAAAAGCCGATCCTGAAGGTGTTGCAAAACTGGACGGTTGTTGTAAGAAAAAATAATATTGCCGAATGAAAACATTTATCTATAAGGGTGTATTATTGGTTTTGGCTGTTTTGGTGATCACGGCCTGTGAAAATAATGCAGAAAAAGAAAAGCAAGAGTTTGTGAAATCAGAAAAAATTGAAACTAAAATTAAAGGCGAAAAAATTAAAGTAAACTCTGAAATAACTTGTCCTAAGTGTGAATATAAAAAAACAGAAGTCCTCCCTACCGACGTTTGTTTATTATCTTATACCTGCGAAAAATGTAAAACAGTTTTGCACCCCAAAAGTGGTGATTGCTGCGTGTTTTGTACTTACGGTGATGTAAAATGCCCCTCAATGCAATAATGATAGCCAATTTTTTTTGAAATGAAGCTTCTCATTTAATTTTTTGAAATTACATCCGTCTTTCAGAAGAAAACGATCGATTGAATCGCAATTGATGACTACCTCAAATTAATCTCATGAAACACCTTATAATTACTCATTATTCCATTCTCGTATTTTCTTTCTAAGATCGTGATCTTATTGCACTGAAACTGCTCCATTAAACGATCCTGATGAATGATGCGCATGGCCTTTTCGGAAAGTGCTATTTCTAATGAACGGGCAATGGTTAAATGTGGAACAAATTCCTTGTTGGGAATATTCATCAGTTCAGCAATTTGTTTTCTTATGTTTTCAATATGGTTTGTATTCTCAATTCTGGAGTAAATTGTTTTTTTGTTTGTATCGGAATCAAACAATCCAAAACCATTCAGTTTTACTGCAAAAGAAGAACTTTGCGATAACACCTGTTGTAAGGCAGAAAGGAAATAAGGACTCATTGGAACCGACTGATGAAATGAATGCAAAGAAATGTGAGCAATTGAGTACAGGTTTTCCCGGGACAGCCCGATCGTTTTATTTAAGGTGATCTTCATTCCTTTTACCTTTTTCTTAATAGTATCCGGCGGTGAGATCAGCATAAAATACTGGTAAAAAGCTTTTGGACTTACCGCTTCTTTCTTGCCTGCCACAATTGACGAAACGGGTTTAGCCGGAGTCTTGGCAGCACTTTGCGCATCTGAGAACAGCGACAATTGAGTGCTTTCATTTTTTGGAGATGTAATACTTGTTTTCATTCCCTTTGATTTTATTAAAACAAAATTACTACTTTTTGTAGTTATTGATTGCTACTTTACGTAGCATTATGAAAATGACAATAAAATCAAAGCTTTCGAAGGGAAATGAGGCTAAAATAATTGACTTTTTGAGAGGATGATATTTGATTTTACAAGAAAACAGGCTGAATATATATTTATGTCGGCAGAAAGAGGGTTCGGAAGATAGTATCTCCTTTTGATAGTTTATGATAAATGGTTAAATTCGTGAAAGCAAATAGGAACATAAAAACTAATGGAACATTGCAAAAACTGCAATATAACATCATAAAAACTGGCCCTATAAGTACGTTGGGTGCAAGCGTAGTTAGACATATATAAAAGCAAAACATGACCATTAAAAGAATCATATTATTTTTTATCGTATATTTTACAAGTAATCTCAGCTTTTGTCAAAGTTTGACCGATTCTTATTATTCATCATGGAAAGGAATCATTGAGAGGAACTTTACAACAAAAAATAAAGACACATTAAAACTGATTATTGCCGAATGGGAAAAATCAAATTCTTACTATATTAAGGACAGCCTGCATAGCCAAGAAGTATTTATCAAAGAAACTTATATTCTCTTCCCAAAACTTGTTGAGGTATTCTACAACAATTTTTGGTCTAATTTTTCAAAAGAATTTCAACCAGATGAAATTTACTATTACCTCCCTACAAATATTACAATCCAATTCTCAAATAAAGTATTACCTAAAGATATGCTCTCATATCAATCAGAGTTTTCTGGAATTCATAAAGACTCTTTAAAAAAACACCCTAATGCAATGATTAATGAAATTACTGATAGTCGTTTTTATGATGACTTTATTAAATATGATCCTAATGACCACTTAGTAGAGCTTAATAACTTCAAACCTTATTTGCTAGACAGCTCTTTTAGAATAATTTATGACGTTCAGAATAATTACTTTCAAAATTCAATTGAAAAAGAATTGTCACAAAATTCAATTGAGAATTCTTTACTAAATGAAGGGCTTAGTAAATCCGAAATTAGAGAATCATATCCTTTTTCTGGGAGTAAAATTACGATGGAATATGCAAAACGATATGACCATCTTTCATCACATAGAGTGAATGTTAGTAATTCAATTAAAAAAGTTATCTTTTATAAAAATTATCAATCGGCAATTATTGAAATTAATTCTAATTCGCAAAGGTGCTGTCCGACTTATTATCTTATTTTTGAAAGGAACAACGGAGGCTGGGAGTTTAACAGATTGTTTTCACTTGACGCAGGCAGTTTACGTTGTATGGATTTTACCGGACAATGCAACTTCAGATGAAAGAAACGCCAGACACCCAACAACAAATAAGCGCCAGCAAAGCCGAGCGCCCATTTGCCAAGCGTTAGTAGTAAGTGGCGGAACAATTCCGTAAGACGAAAAACGCTTTGTTAGACAAGATACTTACTGACCATTTTACTCGATGACTTGCGATTGTCTGGTTCCTGAGGCTTTAAAACTTATTTGACGGCTAACAGCAAGGACTATACCTCTATTGTAAACCTGATGAGAAATTTCCGGTAATTGTTTTCGAACAGGAAGAAGTGAGTGGCTCAACCGCAATCCTACAAACCATTTTTCGTTAAACACGTAACCGGTACCAAGATTGAAAGAAAATTCTTTTTTATTAAAGGGATAAAGGCCTGCCTGGTACGGAAATGCTCCTCCTTTTGTATATTCTCCGGAATTGATCAACGCTGCTAATCCCGGACCGAATTCAAAGTAAACCTTCTTCTTGTTATATTGGAAGAGGATCGGGACTTCAACGTACAACAGTTGTAACCGATAGTCGCCATACCTGGGTGGATATTGATGTTCTCCCCCGGTTCCCTTGGCAATTTCATATAGTTCAGATTGCATTGTCCAGCTTTTACTTATTTTTATCTGAACCCACATTCCAGCCATTAAGGCAATTCTTGGTTTAGTCTTTACGGGGCAGCCTGTAACAGTTTGCGTTCCTGAACCTGCTTTAAACCCGAATTTACATTGGGTTTTTAATTTAGCTTGAGACCAAACATCAAGGCAAATAAGTGACATGGCAAAAAAAATGAAAAGCTTTTTCATTGCTGATTAACGGAATTGTCGTAGAAAAATTGCACTAATAATAACAACGAATCTATTTGCGAACATGTAAATATAAGCTAAACTGTGTGCGCCACCATACTACTAACAGCACCTATTTGTAATTTTTTGTGAGTTAGCGTCAAATGTGTAATTTAGTAAAGCAAAAAACTGCAAGTAGCTGCAGAACTTTAGTACCAATGGGGGCGGACAAATCCTCGTAAAAATATTCTTCAGACAAAAAAACATGCGGACACTTAGTAACTTGACAATAATATTTCTTTTTATCTCGACAATATTTCGAGGACAAGACACCGAAATCGACAGGCTTATTTCTGGAGAACTCAAAATGACCTTTCCAAGTATCTATTTCAAGCACAATTCGACAGACTATGCAAGAATGCCTTACAAAGTTGATTCTTGTTTTAAATACATAGCACTTAATTACGACAAGAACATAAATAGCCTAGTAATTTGGCGAGACAGCATAGAAATTGAATCATTAACCAATAGACGGATCAAAAAACTAAACTCAGGTCTTAGGAAATATATTAAATCTGGTGCAATTGAAATCCATTCAATGGGTGAGCAACAAAAAACCTCACGGCAGACAATCAACATGACTTCCGACGGAACCAAAATTGATTACCTATTAACTTTAAATAGTGTATTTGACATTTCTAAAACTCGCATTTCACCCAAAAAGACTGAAAAGAAAAAAAGCAGACGACGATTAGTTTGGACAGGTTGGAAAACCGGATTTCATTGGAGTGACTAATGATAAAAAACTGGTGCGCCCCACTGGGGACTAACAGCAAGCAAAAGTAAGCGGGCGGACTCGGTCATCGTTCGGGCAATTCAAGGCGGATTATTAAACTTATCTTTTATCTTTCATTACTCTTTCAGTTAATTTCTTTAGTGCATTCAATACATTGGCTGTTCAACATCGTGCTTGCGCCAGCAGCCGAAAAAAACTATATTTGTTAAGCCGCCAAGCGCAAGCACGCGGAACGTTATTCTTAATTACCACTATGATAGATCTATCTCATCCTAAGAATCAAATTCACTGTGTTACGAGTTTTCAAGATCTTGTTTCCACGCCTTTTCATGGAGATGTTAATGCGATTTGCTGGGCTCGTAAACTATCAGGTGATTTTGCTGAGATTGTAAAGAAGGTAGAACTAAACGGGAATATAGCGGAACTTGATCAAGAGGAACTTTGTGAACTTAAGTTGAGTGAACAGGGGCAGCTTGCCCGTGAAATTCTTTTAAATGACTTGAAGCTATTGAAAGCTCATGGCGCATCTCCAATCCTTAATCTGATCAAGTGCTATGATAGAGATGATGCTTACCCGTTTTTTCCAACCGATGTTTATTCTTTTCATGTAGACCGCTCTCCTGTACCAACCGATACCTTTTTATGTACATACTATGGCGAGTCGAGTGAAATAGTGCCAAATTCACAAGCCGAACAAAAAGTGCTTGTTCCCGAAATACGTGATGAACTCAAAAAATTATATCGTGGTTCAGATGAAGGATTTGAATCATTTTTAACTGAACATTTTTTTGATCTACATTATCGGGCTAAACCAGAGGCAAGCCCTATCAGCTTAGGTCTCGGTAACTTATGGCGCCTGGCGGTTGATCATCCTGAAAGTAAAGTCCTTCCTTGTCTTCACCGTGCACCAAAGGAAAAAATCGGAGAGACACGCTTGTTGATGATCTGTTGAGTGCTAATCAATAATTACAACATGTATTAATTCCAAATGCAACTAAAAATTTTGTCTCCCTCTAAATTTAATAATCTTAAATTAGCGCATGATAGATCCTGAACTTATTTCGCTTTTTGAGTTTTTTAAAAGGTATTCCCGGCTTTCAGAAGAAGCGGAAAAAGCTATTTCAAAAATATGCAAGGTGATTACTATTAAAAGGAATACAGACCTCCAGCCTATTGGCCACACCTGCAAAACAATTTACTTTATCAATAAAGGAATTGCCCGTATTTATTATTTAAAGGATGGAGTTGATATAACGGAGAGTTTTTCTTTTGAGAACAACATCATTGCCAGGGTTGAGAGTTTGTTTACCGGAAAACCATCCAGAAAGGCAATTCAAATTTTAGAAGATGCGGAGTTGATTGCAATAAATTCTGACTTACTATTTAAAATGTATGATCAGTTTCCTGAGATAGAGCGTTTGTTTCGTTTAATAATGGAAGCTGCTTATGTTGATACAGTTAATAGAATCGAAAGTATTCAGTTTTATACTGCGGAAGAAAGATACAAAGCACTTATGAAAGAAAACCCGGACGTAATAAAACGAGTTCCACTGAAATACATCGCTTCCTATCTGGGAATCACTCAAGTTAGCCTCAGTAGAATTAGGGGAATGAAGTAATTATTTATCTTATGATAAATACTTCCTCAATTAGCGGAAGTAACTTTGCTTTAAATAAAAGGCAAGGTCATGGATACTATAAAATTAGGCTTAAAAGAAAACTGGAAACAGTTTAGCCTGCTTGTAATTATCAATGCTTTTGTCGGCGGAATGGTTGGACTGGAAAGATCCATACTTCCAAAAATTGCTGAAGAGGAATTTCACATTGCCGCAAAAAGTGCTATCCTATCTTTTATTATTGTGTTTGGAATTGTAAAAGCCATTACTAATTATTATACAGGCAGTCTTGCAAACAAAGTAGGAAGAAAAAATCTTCTTGTTATTGGTTGGTTATTCGCTATCCCGGTTCCTTTTATTTTAATGCATGCCTCCAACTGGAATTGGATCATTGCCGCAAACATTTTACTCGGAATAAATCAGGGTTTAACATGGAGCAGCACTGTGGTTATGAAGATAGATCTTGTTGGGGAAAAACAAAGAGGGTTTGCCATGGGGCTGAATGAATTTGCAGGCTACCTTTCTGTTGCAATAGTTGCTTTTCTTACCGGATGGATTGCAGGAGAATATGGAATCAGGCCCTATCCCTTTTACATTGGGATTGCTTTGTCTTTCTTAGGTTTTTTTGCGAGTTGGTTCTTTATTAAAGACACCAAACATCATGTTGCTAAAGAAAGCAGCTCAAATAATATTCCCCTACTAAAAAATATATTTTGGGACACCACCTGGAAAAATAAAAATCTTGGCTCAGTAACGCAAGCTGGTTTAATAAATAATTTAAACGACGGAATGGTTTGGGGCATCTTCCCAATCCTCTTGGCACAAAAGAATTTCACTTTGGAGCAAATAGGGATCATTACTGCAACTTATCCAGCTGTGTGGGGTTTAGGACAATTGGTAACAGGTAAAATGTCGGACCACTTTTGTAAAAAGGACATGTTGTTTGTGGGGATGTTTTTGCAGGGAATTGCTTTATTAATTATGCCGTGGGCAGAGACACTGACGCATTTTGTTACCCTTTCAGTAGTTTTAGGATGGGGGACAGCAATGGTATATCCAACCTTTCTGGCAACTGTGGCAGAGAACACCAATCCTATCGACCGCCCGAAAAGCTTAGGCATTTTTCGTTTATGGAGGGATCTTGGATATGCTATTGGCGCTATATTAACAGGCTTGATTGCCGATGCTTTAAACATAAATGCTGCCGTAATTGTGATAGGGGCATTAACACTATTTTCTGCATTGGTAATTCAATATCGGATGAAATGTAAAAATAATGGTTCAATAAAATTTTGGTCATGGCTAACTAAAAAAACTAAAAACAATGGAACATGCACAAATTACCAATTGCATAAGCCGTGAAGAGCTAAAGCAATTAATTAGCACTAAACAGCAATTGGTTAAGATAATTGATGTCAGGGGAAAAGAAGACTATGATAACTATCACATACCCGGTGCAATTAATATTGTTATTTTAGAGATAGAGCTGGCAAGTCAACTTTTTGATAAAAACGATTTTGTAATTACAGCATGCGGTAAAGGTGGTGGGCGATCAGCGCAGGCTGCGGAGAAATTGCAACAGCTGGGGTTTAAAAATGCCAAATGGCTTTGTGGCGGAACAATTGGATGGAATGAAAATTAAAAATTTAAAAATATGAAAGTACTTATTATAATAAATGATGCACCGTATGGAACAGAGAAAGCATGGAACGCTTTAAGAATTGCAATGCAGTTTCAAAAAGATTTCGAAGGCACAGAAGTTCGCGTTTTTTTGATGGCAGACGGAGTATTTTGTTCAATACCAAATGAGACAACACCCAATGGGTTCTACAATATTGAACGAATGATTGAAGCCATACTTCACAAAGGTGGGACAGTAAGATTTTGTACTACTTGTGGTGAAGCAAGAGGTTTAAAAAGCATGAAGCTGATAGAAGGCACAGAATGGAGCGGGATGAAGGAACTTACACAATGGATAGCCGATAGTGATAAAGTTATAAATTATTAATTGTACTTATCAAAGCTTAAGCAGAACAACAAAATAAATTCTTAATTCTTAGGTTTAAAATTCTTCTTATTCTTTTGATTGAACTTTTTTTTACCCGGAGGATACTTCGTAAATTTATGTTTATTGGCTTCCGGGTTGTATTCCGGACCAGCTCCTAATTCAACAGCCAATGGCATCTTAGTCACTTCTTTTCCCATCAAGGCTTCAATCTTTGAGAATTTTCCCTGATCTTTCTGATTAATAAAAGTAATTGCTACACCTGCTTTAGATGCTCTTGCTGTTCTACCGATACGGTGAATATAATCTTCCGGATCAGGAGGCGCATCGTAGTTTACAACCAAAGAAATTCCATCCACATCAATACCTCTTGAAAGGATATCAGTGCCAATTAAGATCCTTAGTTTTCTTGCTTTGAATTCGCGCATGATATCTTCTCTTTCCGATTGATCTAAATCTGAGTGAAAAGCCTTTATCGAGTTATCAAATTGCTTTAAACTTTTCTCCAATAGTTTTACATTTTCTTTAGTAGAAGAAAAAATGATCACCGATTGATAATCTTCATTTTGCAGTATTGTTTTTAATACAGCTTCTTTTTGATTGTCGTAAACAACATAAGCTTGCTGAACAATTCCTTCAGCCGGTTTACTTATAGCAATATTGATCTGTTCTGCATCTTTAGTAATTTGATTCGCCAACAACCTCATTTTTGGAGCCATGGTTGCAGAAAACAAAATCGTTTGTCTGTTTTGAGGCAGATACTTAATGATCTTCTGGATCTCATCCATAAAACCCATATCCAACATACGGTCTGCTTCATCCAGAACTAAATGCTGTAAATGCTCAAAATTAATATCTCCCGCTTGTAATAAAGCGATCAATCTTCCCGGTGTAGCACATACAATATCTACACCTTGTTTAAGAGAACGTTTTTGTTTTTCCCAGGTAATACCATCATTTCCGCCATAAATAGCAATTGATCCTACTGAACAAAAATATCCCATGCCATCGATCTGCTGGTCAATTTGGATAACCAGCTCACGGGTTGGAGCAATGATCAAAGTATTCAAATGCCTTGTAGGAGCATGCAATATATGCTGAATGATTGGCAACAAAAAAGCGGCCGTTTTCCCCGTCCCTGTTTGAGCGCAGGCAATAATGTCCCTGTTGTTTAATATGGTAGGAATAGCTTGTTCCTGAATAGGAGTTGGGGTTTTATACCCCATACTATAAAGACCTTCTAATAAAGAAGCGTCAAAATTAAAATCTTCGAAAGTCAAATGTGTCCGTTTAAATTTATTCGTCTAAGGTACTCTTAAAATTTGAGAAGAAAAATAAATACATTTCGTGCTAAAGTAAGTTAAAACGGCTCTCTTTTCATACCTTACTTATAGACTTTCGTCTTATAAAAGCGTAAATTTGAGTACCTCTTTTCAGTTACTATCTGGTTGTTTACTCACCTTTTAAAACCGGATCACGATTAACATTGATTCAATTTGATAGTATTAACTTAAAATCAATAAATCATGGAAAAAATTAAAAACACAGTAGAACGTATTGGTATCAAATACGGACTGTTAACGTTTGTAGCACTGGTCGCTTATTTTCTTTTAATGCAGGCCGTTGGTTTAGGGCACATCATTGAATTACGATTCCTCAATTTTATCATTCTGGCTTACGGTATCTATTACGCAATTATGAAATTGAAAAGTGAAGCATCAGAAGACGAATTTTATTTTAAAGGTTTAGCAGAAGGGGTTGTGACGTCCATGGTTGGCGTTATTCCATTTGCAGCATTTGTTGGGTTTTATCTGGCTTACATTGATCCTAATTTAATGAATGAAATCAGGCAAAATGTTCCAATTAGCGGTTATATTAATACCTTTTCCGCTTTTGTAGTTGTAAACCTGGAGGGTTTTGCTTCCGGGGTACTCATCACTTATGTGGTAATGCAGTACTTTAGTTCTGTTGAACATAAAGAAACCAAACGACCTTATGTTAAGGAAAAATCACATATTGAAACCTAGGAAAATAAGCTATGCAAACAGAATATTCTATTAATGCTGAACAACTATTCGTTTGGTGAGAATGTTATCTTCCGTTTTTAATTTCACGAAGTAAATACCTTTGGCTTGGGCAGAAAGATCTGCTTCAATGCTTGCAGCTGTTTGTTCGGAGAATTTATACTCATACACCATTCTTCCTAAAACATCAACAATTTCAATTGCACCATTTTGACGTTTATTTAAGTCAACATTGATGGTTACTTTTCCGTCACTTGGATTAGGATACACATTCAGTGAGTTTACTGAAGTAAAAATATAGTCTTTAGTGCCTATTGTTGGAGCCGCAACCGTAAACTGCTGATATACCTGTCCGCCAAAATCTGAGTTGTAGTTTTTAAGAACCGCACCAGTAATTACATCCTTAAATTTAATAGTTCCACTACCCTGCCCTGTATTTGCCCACCAGCTTAATCCATCTTCTCCACTGTCAGTTAGTTCGAACTCATAACAATCAATAGGTAAATTTAATGTATCACGATATGTTGTGTTTGCAGTTAATCCGCTTCTCTGATGAATTACTGTTCCACTCGAATTTTTTAAAGTGTACTGGTTTTCTGAAGGAATGCTATTCGTTTTTAATTCGATTATAAATGGAGCTGGCATTTCAGGAGGGAAATCATAATAAGATTTCATGATATTATTTAAAGCATATTGATCAGCACTCCCATTAGGGTTGCTCAATGTAACGGTAAACTCGGTGCCACCAACAATTCTGTCAAATGCATCTAATGTAACTTCTGCAGTTTGAAGGAAAGGAAGGTTTCCTGTCCAGTTGTATACCGCTTGTGTAGCTCCTGTTACTCCGTAAGTAATAGTTAATGAAGTTAAGTTTGTTGAACCGGTATTTTTTATTTGAATCACCGGATTAGTACAAATAGGATTATATCGCATCCACATTTGATCTCTGCTAGGAGAAAGAATATTTTCCATTGCTGCATCCAAAGTAAAATTAGGAGCACTATAACTAACCAACTGATCTTCTATCTGGTAATAGCTCCATTCGCCGTTATTTGTATAAGCCTGCACATCATGGTCCAAAGAAACAGTTGTTCCCGCAGTTACGTGTGGTGTTAATTCAAAATCGTAGGTCCAGACTTCTGCGCCAGGACACCAGTTTGCTCTGTCATAAACCCATGTTCCACCTTGCGGATATAATGGATTACGATCACAATTGTCTCTCCATACTTGTTTTGAAAATTTCTGAACACCATTCACTTTATAATAATGCATCTTCGGGCAAAACTCAGCACAGTTTTGTGGAGTATCCATTCCATGACCTGTTACTCTCGACTTCCAACGTGTATTAACTGCATTTGCCGGAATATTTACTGACATAGGAGTTAAATGCGTTTCAATTGGGTTATTGGTATGACCGTAATCAAATGATCCGTTCCATAAATTCTGTATTCCAACAACATCACGAGGAGGAGTTCCTTCGATCATTAGAAATTTCATATCCAACAATTCCTGCCAGTTACCCGCTTCAATGTGGACGCTATCTGCTAATAATGTTCTGTAATCGCTTACATCAAATGTCCATGTCCAACCATTTCCAAGACTCAATCCGTTTCCATAAGGTGTAATGTAGCGAGCCAATTCGTAGCGTATTTTTTGTGGGAATTTGCTATACCAATTGTAATAAGCCAGTGTTAAAGTATCATCAGGTGTTACGATACTTGAGTCTGTAGCAATACCCTGGGCATTATAAACGTAATTGTTATAATAAGTTGGCCATACATGTAAAGTATCAACTGCAACACCGGGATTGTTAATAGAATCATTATACATTACAATAGTAACAGGGCTATTCATTACCGAGTCAATTACCAAAGTTGAATCTAAATGAGAAGTAAATACTCCCTGCTCAAAAGTTATATTCGGACGTAAAGTACTTGCTGTGAAATTTCCAATGAGATCAGTTGCTGATTTAAGTGGATTGTTTGTGCCTTCCATAAATGAAGCGGGAGTGTGATTATCAGGAGCACTGTCACTTGCTGTAATATAATTACCATCATCAAAATGATAATACAATGCAAGGTTATTATAGTTCGGGTGACTCGCGTCAATTTTCTTTTTATAATATGCTAAAATAGTTGCGGTACTTAATTCCGTATTGAATACTGCAAATTCATCCATTCTTCCTTCATATGTTTTTGAGCCATCCCAGTTTCCTTTACCTATTCTGAATTTTTTAATGTTTTTCATACGTTTTACTTTTCCGCCTGCATTTTGCAATTGAACTCCGTTCAAATAAGTTTTCATTGTTCCTGTTGCAACATTTTTTGTGAAGGTCCAGTAATTCCATTGCCCTTCGATTTGAGTTGAATTCAATACTCTGATCAGTCGGTCGTAACCATTTTCATTTCCGGCGTCCCAATAATTTTTGCTGTCTGACCAAGGTGTGTGAGAATTAATAACGCGAGTACCCAACGAATCAACAGCCTCAAAACAAGTGCCGTCCATCGGTTGAAACTCTGGTGTGCCGTAAGCCCAAAACGCAACGGTAATGAAAGAATCAATTGCCGCAACTTTATTATTTAAAGGAACTTCAACGTATCCTGTTGAATGAAATGCAGCACATCTGTCGTTACCCGAATTAATCAAAGCTGATTTAAAAGAAGTACTTGATGAAGCAACAACGTTATTTGTTCCCTGCAGATCGTTATCATACATAACTTCTATCAATAAGTTCGACGTTCCGTTCCAATTGAATGGAGTTGTTAATTGCAAGCTGTTCCAGCCCGTTGCAGGGAACTGAGTATTTTGAGAGTACACAGTTGTAAAAACTGTATTATTGAATGTTGCTTGTGTTAAAGAATCAAGCGTAACCGTTTTCATTCGGATAGTTAGATTATTTAATGTTGATCCCAATGATTGAAGATAGAATTTCAGAGCAGTAATATTGCCTGCACTCATTCCGGCTCCTGTCATTTCGGATGCTTTCCATAAATACTGTGAGCGTGAAACAGCATTGGAAGAACCAAAGGGATTATTATCATTTGTAGAACCTACACCAATTACATAATCGTTTACTGTTGTGGTTGCTGTATTTACAGTATTATATTGCCATGATGTATTATAAGTATAAGAAGGAGTATTCATATACATCACACTTGATGGACTTGAGCCATTTACAATATAAGTTGGCTGATTAACAATGGAACTGTCAAACAATCCTGTATGATCATATAAATACGAATAAGTAAGATAATCCCACTCACCACATGCAGGGCTTTGTGCAGGATTACATTTTAGTGTGTATTGCATTAAGATTTTTTCAAACCTCACTGTATCGGAAGGAAAAACAAACCACGAATTTTGAGGTGAACCAAAAGTAAAAGTTTGAACTTTAATTGTATCACCGGGGCCGGCGAAAACGGAAGACAAGTTTAAACACAATAACGCTAATAAAATAACCTTTCTCATACTAATTTTGATTTGTTATGAAGCAAATATACAAAATCTTAAATCGGTTTAGGTTTTTAACAAAACTATTAATTCAGCGCAGATTAGGTTTTGAATTTTTGCTTAAAATTGAATCTTATTGATGGTATGAAACCTACAATTCACAATAGCAAGAGAGTTAAGTAGGGAAGGTGTTTCCATGATCATATTTACTGCTTCCTGAGCCATCATGTTTCCAATAATGCCCGGAACGATCCCAAGAACACCATTTTCTGAACAACTTGGAACATCCTCCGCATTGGGTGGTTCAGGAAAAATATCTCGCAGATTTTTGCTGCCATTGTAATTAAAAACCGCCAGCTGACCTTCGTAACCAAGTATGCTTCCGTATACAAGCGCTTTATTCAAAGCAACACATATATCATTCACTGCATAACGTGTCATGAAATTATCACAACCATCGATTACAAAATCGTAGTCTTTAAAAATCTCTTTTGCATTATTTTCATCCAACATCACATCGTGTTTTATTAATGTGATAAATGGATTTTGTTTGGACACTCTTTCAATGGCAACATCAACTTTTTTCTTTCCAACATCTTCAGATGTATATAATACTTGTCTGTGAAGATTGGATTCATCCACCACATCAAAATCGATCACACCAATTGTTCCAATACCCATTGCTCCAAGGTATTGAAGAACAGGGCAACCCAAACCGCCTGCGCCAACTACTGCAACTTTAGCTTGTTTGAGTTTTATTTGTCCGTTGATACCGATATCATCCAGCATTACCTGCTTCATGTATCGTTTCATTTCCTCTTTGCTTAACATAGATTTTAAAATTCTATTTATATTCTGATTGCCAGTCTTTGTAAACCGGCTCGTAACCTGCATTGACAATGATCTGAGCAATTTCTTTTACACTTCTTTCATCACTGATCTCAAATTGTTCAAGCGACTCAGGCTCTACTGCATAACCACCGGGATTTGTTTTTGATCCCGCACTCATAGAAGTTACACCCAACCGAATTACATTGTTCCTGAATTTTTCTGATTCGCGGGTAGAGATTGAAAGTTCCACATCTTCATTGAACAAACGATAAGCACATAAAAGCTGTACGAGATTTTTATCACTCACAATTACATTTGGTTCAATGATTCCTTCAGCGGGTCGCATGCGCGGGAATGAAACAGAATATTTAGTTTGCCAGTATTTTTTCTGAAGGTAATCCAAATGCAAAGCGCAATAAAAAGAATCTACTCTCCAGTCTTCTAACCCTAATAAAACACCAATACCAATTTTATGCATCTTCGCCTCTCCTATCCTATCAGGCGTTTCGAGGCGGTAATTAAAATTTGATTTTTTTCCTTTGGGATGATATGTTTTATAAACTTCCTTGTGATAAGTTTCCTGATAAACTAATACTGAATAAACCCCTGCTTCATGCAAACGAATGTATTCGTCTGTTTCTAAAGGTTGGAACTCAATAGAAATATTTGCAAAATAAGGATTGATCAGTTTAATGGCCTTCAAAAAATAATCTATATGAACTGTATGATTAGCTTCCCCTGTAACTAATAGAATATGATTAAAGCCATGTGTTTTGATTGCTTCTACTTCCTGGATGATTTCTTTATCCGATAATGTTTTGCGTTTAACTTTATTATCGAGACTAAACCCGCAATAAGTACAAATGTTATTACACTCGTTACTCAGATACATCGGAGCATATAACTGAATTGTTTTTCCGAAACGCTTTTGTGTAAGCTGATTGGCGCGAGCAGCAAGCTGTTCCAGATAAGGTTCAGCTGCAGGAGAGATCAAAGCCTTAAATTCTTCTAAACCAATTTTTGAAGCATGCAAAGCACGCTCAACATCCTGAGATGTTTTGGAATAGATAGAAGATTTAATTTCTTCCCAATCGTTCGATTCAAATATGTTTATAAAGTTCATTTTCTTCCAATTTGTTTCTCAGCTATTTTAACCACAAAGTACTCTAAGAATGCGCAAAGCTCACAAAGGATAAAACCAATCTATCTTTGCGTTCTTTGTGTAAAACTTTGTGTCCTTTGTGGTTTCATTTCAGCTAATTTTAGTCATTTAGAAACGAAGTCAAAGGGCTACTAGCCTCCGCATATCTTTTAATAGATCCTAATCGTGCTTCGTAAGCCATTCTCCCGGCTTCAACAGCCATTTTAAAAGCCAATGCCATTTTTCTTGGATCACCTGCAACTGCAATTGCTGTATTCACCAACACCGCATCCGCTCCGATTTCCATTGCGTGTGCTGCGTGAGAAGGTGCTCCTATTCCTGCATCAACTATTACCGGTACTTTACTTTGTTCTATTATGATCTCTAAAAAATCAATTGTTTTTAATCCTTTGTTTGTTCCTATTGGTGAACCTAAAGGCATTACAGCTGCTGTTCCTGCATTCTCTAATTGTTTACACAAAACAGGATCAGCATGAATGTATGGTAATACAATAAACCCAAGCTTCGCCAATTCTTCCGTTGCTTTTAATGTTTCTACTGCATCAGGCAATAAATATTTTGGATCAGGGTGAATTTCTAATTTCAACCAGTTTGTTTCCATTGCTTCACGTGCAAGCTGCGCAGCGAACACCGCTTCTTTGGCATTACGAACACCCGAAGTGTTTGGCAACAAATTAATATGCGAATGTTTTAAATGTGATAATATATTATCTGTTTCAGTTTCCAGATCCACGCGTTTTAACGCGACAGTTACCAATTCGGAACCGGAAGCCAATATTGCTTCTTCCATTTGTTTGGATGATCCAAATTTCCCCGTTCCTAAAAACAAACGTGAACCAAATTCTTTTCCTGCGATCTTAAGCGTTTGCATGCATCAGTGTATTTAATTGTTCTACTAATTCTTTTTTATTTGGATTTTTAGTTACCAATCCTGAAACAGCGATCCCATGAACACCTGTATTCATAATAGTTTCAATGTCTCCGGTTTCTATTCCGCCAATTGCATAAATTGGAACAGAAAGGCTCTTTGCTTTTAATTCATTCACAATAGTTGTGTAACCTTCAGCACCCAATATCGGGCTCAGTTTTTCTTTGGTTGTAGTAAAACGAAAGGGACCAAGACCAACATAATCACATTTCTCTTCGATGCGTTTTATGACATGTTGCAATGTATTGGCTGTTCCTCCGATAATTTTATCCTTTCCTAAAATTGCTCTTGCATGTGCAATACTATCATCATCCAAACCTAAATGAATTCCATCCGCATCAACAGCTTTCGCGATATCTACAAAATCATTTACGATGAATACAGCTTTATGCTTAACACATAAATCTTTAACTCTTTCTGCCAATTTACTTTCCTGCATTTCTTTTTTATCCTTGAAACGCAATTGGATCCAATCACATCCTGCCTCCAATGCTGAAGCAATATTTTCATAATGCTCATTGCTTGTTGCTCCCTGTGATATGTATTGTAATTTACTGTACATGATATGCTAATAAGTCTGAATTACTTTTTAAAATTTGTTCTATATACTTTTTTCCGTTCCTGCATGCATCTTCTACATTCTGTCCTAATGCCAGGTTTGCTGTGATGGCAGAAGAAAGAATACAACCTGATCCGTGTTTGGCAG
The DNA here is from genome assembly GCA_030684395.1 of Bacteroidota bacterium. Lineage (GTDB taxonomy): Bacteria > Bacteroidota > Bacteroidia > B-17B0 > Aurantibacillaceae > JADJDM01. The sequence continues at coordinate 140,630 of JAUXTT010000010.1, forward strand.
GTAATTCTTCTTTCGAATCTTCGATTTTTACTACTTTCCCTTCTGCATACAAAAAATCAATTCCTTTTTCCGTTTCACTGTGTCCGCCTTTCAGTAATACATTACAAAAGGTTGCTAAGAATTTTGCTGCTTCTTTTGGATCTTCTTTCTTACCAAGGATCTTTGCTTCTTTTACATTAGGTGTAATGAGATACAAACTCTTCATCAGGTCTTGCAATTTATCAGGATCAACATTCTTTAAAAACATCGGTCCTGCAGAAGCGGAGATCACAGGATCCCAAACGATCTTTACCTTGGGTTTTTGTTGCTTCAACCAGTTCACTACTTCTTGTAAGGTTTCTACACTTTCAATGATCCCGACTTTAATAAACGTTACATCATATTGTTCGATGATCGGTTTCAATTGAGAAATGATTTTCCCAGCTTTCAACCATTCTACATCAAAGAACTTATCTTCTGTTTGTTCAGTTAATGAAGTTACAACCGCCATTCCCAAACACTTGTGCTGCTCAAATGTTTTTACATCAGCTAGCACACCTGCCCCGCCACTCGGGTCGAAGCCGGCAATACTCAATACTATGGGGCGATTATAGGTCATTTTTTTGTTAAATCTTCTTAGTGGTTTTGACTTTGCTCAACCACCTACTTTTCTTCAATTATAATTTCCGGTGACTGAGCGGAGCCGAAGTCACTAACTCGAAAAATCTGCGCAATCTTTTTAAGAGCTTCCACCTGATTTCCCGAATTCCAAATACTTCCCAAAACCCCAACTCCATCAAAACCCATTGTAATTGCATCTTTGTAATTATCAGCTGTAATCCCTCCAAGTGCAATTACTTTTACATTCGGATTCTTTTCTTTCAGATCAAACTTTCTTGCTTTGTAACCAAACTTCGAAATGCTATCGAATACTGGTCCAAGGAAAGCATACTCAAACACATTACTTAACCCTTTATACACCTCAACAGAATGAACGGAAGTCGATAAAATAAAACCTTCTTCTTCCAACCGTTGCAATTGCTTTTCAGTTTGTTGTAATCTGTCTGTCTCCGAAAAATGAATACGTTTAAAATCGAATTCTCCAGCCTTCTCATGGTATTGATGAATAGCGATCTTTGAATAATGTTCCGGCTTGACCTGCTCAAGTAATTCTATAATTTCAGTTTTGCTATTTTCATACTTCCTCAAGTGAAACAAGGGCATTCCCGCATCAAATAGTTGATTAAGAACATCCGCTTCACCCGGAAAAATTTTATTATCTGAAATAATAACTAATTGCATTTTATATTTTTATTCTGCTGACCTTATTTTGTAATTTCAGGTGACTGAGCGGAGCCGATTCACCCTTTAAGAATATATTTGGCTTCCTTTAATTTTAAACTCTTCTGACTTCTCAAACATTCCGTTCTCAGCTGATTCACGAATTTCTTGTGTGATCTTCATCGAACAGAATTTTGGTCCACACATCGAACAGAAATGAGCGATCTTGGCTCCGTCAGCAGGCAAGGTCTCATCATGGTACTCACGCGCTGTATCCGGATCCAAGGATAAGTTGAACTGATCTTCCCATCTGAATTCGAAACGTGCTTTACTCAATGCATTATCTCTGTACTGAGAACCCGGGTGACCTTTTGCCAAGTCAGCAGCATGTGCAGCTAATTTGTATGTGATCACACCGTCTTTCACATCTTTTCTGTTAGGTAATCCTAAATGTTCTTTTGGAGTTACATAGCACAACATTGCAGTTCCGAACCAGCCTATCATTGCTGCACCAATTGCAGAAGTAATATGATCGTAACCCGGAGCAATATCAGTTGTTAATGGCCCTAATGTATAGAAAGGCGCCTCGTGACATTCTTTCAATTGTTTCTCCATGTTTTCTTTGATCAAATGCATCGGAACGTGTCCCGGACCTTCGATCATTGTTTGAATATCATGTTTCCATGCGATCTTTGTAAGTTCACCCAAAGTTTCCAACTCACCGAATTGTGCAGCATCGTTTGCATCCGCAATACAACCTGGGCGCAGACCATCACCTAATGAAAAGGCAACGTCGTATGCTTTCATGATCTCACAAATATCTTCGAAGTGAGTGTATAAGAAATTTTCTTTGTGATGAGCTAAACACCATTTTGCCATGATAGAACCACCACGGGAAACTATACCTGTAACACGTTTTGCAGTTAACGGAATGTAACGCAACAATACACCAGCGTGAATGGTGAAATACGAAACACCTTGCTCAGCCTGCTCTATCAATGTATCTCTGAAAATTTCCCAGGTAAGATCTTCTGCTTTACCATTTACTTTTTCAAGCGCCTGATAAATTGGAACCGTACCAATTGGAACCGGTGAATTACGAACGATCCACTCGCGTGTTTCGTGAATATTGTCTCCTGTTGAAAGATCCATGATTGTATCAGCTCCCCAACGGCAAGCCCACACTGCTTTTTCAACTTCTTCTTCTATGCTTGATGTAACTGCACTGTTACCAATGTTAGCATTGATCTTCACTAAAAAATTGCGACCAATGATCATTGGCTCGCTTTCAGGGTGATTGATATTGTTTGGAATGATAGCTCTACCGGCTGCAATTTCATCTCTAACAAACTCCGGAGTGATAAAGTTCTTTGGAGTATTGGCTCCGAAATTTTCGCCCGGATGTTGATGACACAATGTTTCGTGTTGACCGTTGAGTTGCGTTTTTAACTGCTCGTTACGTTGGTTTTCACGAATAGCGATGTATTCCATTTCAGGAGTGATAATTCCCTTTTTTGCATAATACATTTGAGAAACATTCATTCCCGGCTTTGCTTTCATTGGGCGGCTGATATGCTCAAAACGTAAATGATCCAAAGACTTATCTTCTTTACGTTCTTTACCGTAACCGGAAGAAACTTCCGGCAACTCTTCCACATCACTACGATCCTTGATCCACTGCTCACGGATACGAGGCAAGCCTTTTTTAATATCGATTGTTACGCTGTCGTCTGTGTACGGACCACTTGCATCATAAACAGTAACCGGATGATTGATCTCCAGTTTTCCGTTCATTAATTTTGTTGGCGACAAGGTAATTTCGCGCATTGCTACTTTAATATTGTGAAGTTTTCCATCCACATAGATCTTTCTGGACCCGGTAATTGATCCGGTAGAAATACTTTTTTGCTCCGGTGATTTGTCTTTTTTGCTCATTATTTTAATGTTTGATTATTTCACGTTTCTGGTTATATACACATAATTTTGAAGTGCGCGTCTTGGCTCTTGTGTCTTACATCTTATATCTAACATCCTACCCGCCTTGTGTTGCTTTAATGATCAATATAGTATCGTTGTTATTAATAAAGGTTTGTTCCCATGCCTGTTTCGGGATTACTGAATTGTTGATAGCCACCGCAATACCTTTTTGCTTTTCGCCTAATTGAGCTGAAACAATAGCTTGCACCGTAGTTCCTTCGGCAACAGATTGTGTTTGATTATTGATTGTTATTTCCATTCCTCTTTGTTTTTGCTTTAGGAATGGTTGATGGTGGCCTCCGGGCACCCTGACGAAAAACTAATGATTTTGTCAGGATGGCATCTTGTAATTATTTTTCTTCGAAAACTAAAACAAGCTGCTCACTTTTCCTTTCGACAGTATCAACTGTATCAAGTTCAACGGGTATGATCTCAGTCCTCCATGGACACCCCTAAAGTGATGTAAAGGTAAGAAAATTTTCGAGATAGTAAAAAGGACGCTCGACGAACGGTTTTACTTTCAGAATCAGATTTACTGCCAGCTAACCTCAAAACATAATTCGTACTTCTACCACCTGCGCCTTCTTTTACAAGTATTTTTTGCATTAAGTCCTGTATATCAGGCAGGGAAGTATCTGCAGAGTATTTATTTCTTCTTTTTAGGATTTATTTTTTTTGTTTCTGCCTTTTTTTCTATCTTCTTAATACTATCCGCTTTAGGTAAATTTTCCGGCATTGTACCTCCTAATTCCTGTATGGTTTTGCGCACTTTTTTACCCACTTCAAAATGAGCCTGGTTAGCTTTTTGTTTGCCCTTAATATTTTCTCTTTTTAGTTTTTCTTCGGCTTGAGTTGCGCGGAATAAATTGGCAGCTAATTCTGTACTGCCCATGTGGTCCAAAATATTTTCACTCTTTTTTAATCCTTTTTTTGAGTGTATTCCTTTGGCATCTAAGCCACCATATAAACCCTTGTAACCAAAGTTTTGAAAAATCGCATAATCCAGAGGGTCAATTACTCCTGCATTACGAGCGGCATCAGCTAATTGTTTATTATGCGAGGCCATTTCTTTACGTAAAAACAATCGTTTTTCTTCTTCAGTACTCAGCTTATTATAGGAGTCCATTTGCTGAATTTCACGTAAGCGAGTTTGCACCGCAAAATATGTTTGCCCTAATGCTACCACTTCTTTATCAGGACTAGCATTTTGAACTATTAAATAACAGGCATAACGACTAAGCTTTATGCTTTCAACTCCTCTTTGAGCAGTAGAGCCTAGTTGAACCATATCGAGGATATCCTCGAAATGGTCGGAAACTTTTTGCTTACTATTTTTACAAGCTTCCTTTGCTCTATCTACAACAGGCAAAAAGTGTCTGTATTCAGAATATTCCAGTACTTTACTTAAATCACGGGCACTCCAATACTCGTTTCCGTCTTCATCAACTCTCTTTATCTGTTCAAAAACAGGAATATTATTTTTTGAAATTTCTTTCGCCATGATTTTAATTTTGTAAGAGAAGGTCTTAGTTTAAAGATATCTGATTTTCAACTGTTTTTCCACTCTTTTAAATGTAAATCTACGTTGAACCGGAGGTATATCCAAGAAAAACTATAGAAATATGAACACTTTACCTTCAGTTTTCCTTTAGAATCCAATCCTTATATTTACCCTGTGAAAATCCTCCTCATAGAAGATGAACCCGAATTGCGCAAGTCAGTAAAGCAGTACCTTTACCAGGAAGGCTTTTTGGTAGAATCTGCCAACGACTATCAATCGGCTTCTGAAAAGGTGAATGAGTACGAGTACGATTGCATTTTAATTGATATTACCCTTCCAAAAGGAAGCGGTTTGGATATTGTAAAACAATTAAAACAAAAGAATTCCAAAGCAGGTGTGATCATTATCTCCGCTAAAAACTCTATTGATGATAAGATTACAGGGTTGGATCTTGGGGCAGACGATTATTTGCCCAAACCTTTTGAACTGGCAGAATTAAATGCAAGGATAAAAGCATTGATCAGAAGAAGAAATTTTGGAGGAAACACATCCATTGTGGTAAACGAGATCATCATCAGTACAGATGAAAGAACAGTGAAGGTGAATAATGAATTGGTGCAGCTTACAACTAAAGAATACGACCTGCTGCTTTTCTTTATCAGTAATAAGAACAGAGTAGTTTCTAAAAACTCTATAGCAGAACATTTGTTGGGAGATAATTCTGATCAAATGGACAATCATGATTTTATATATGTGCATTTAAGGAATTTGAGAAAAAAATTAGCGGAGAAAGGTTGTGAGGATTATGTGCAGACAATTTATGGGATAGGGTATAATTTTAAGGTGAGCTGAAAATGGCACGCAGATGACACAGATTAAGCAGATTTACCCGGATTTTTATTTTTTTGAAACAAGGCATTGTTTTACAAGATGCGTCTTGAATCTTGCGCCTTGGTTCTAATATCTATATTATGAAGTTAATTACTAAAACCATATTGTACTTTCTAGCGGTGAGCATACCATTGGTAGCTCTTTGCCTGTTCCTTGGTTTCCATTTGGTGAATAAGGAATTGGAAGATGCAACCGAAGAAGCATTATGGAAAGAAAAATTAAATGCGGAAAAATTAATTGAGGGCGGGGCAGTAGATTTTATTCTTTATTTGAGTACTGACAGTTTATCAAAAGTAGTTGAAACGACCACTGTCACTACCGGAGATGTATATAAAGATTCTGTGATCTATGATCGTTTTGAAGAAGAAGATCTGCCTTACCGAATCCTGGAAAGCAATATGAGTGCTAACGGTAAGAGCTACCTGATCTTTATTGCCAGAACTACACTCGAACACGATGATCTGATGGAAAGTCTGTTAAAGGCTTTCGGGTTGTTACTTGGATTTTTACTGCTTACTTTTTTTGCATTGAACTGGATCCTTTCCAAAACATTGTGGAAGCCCTTTTATAAAACTTTGAATGAATTGAAGAAGTACGATCTCCATGCCAACACGGTAGTTGCTTTGGAATCCACATCTACCAAAGAGTTCAAACAATTGAATCAATCGCTGAATGAAATGATGGAGAAGATCCAATCGGATTTCCAACAGCAAAAGGAATTCACAGAAAACGCAGCTCACGAAATGCAAACACCTTTGGCGGTTATCAAAGCTAATATCGGCTTATTGATGCAATCACCTAATCTGAAACAAGAGGAAATGGAGCAACTGCAGTCTATTGACAATACCGCAAGAAAAATGTCTTCTCTTAACAAAGCGTTGATACTCTTAGCAAAGATCGAAAATAATCAGTTCAAAGAAAATGTGAAGCTGAGCGCAAAAGAAATTGTAAGCAAAGTGTTGCAGCATTACGAAGATGCACTAAGCGGTAAAGAGATTTCTGTTGAGAACAATATTACTACAGATATTAACTTTAAATTAAACCCTGCTTTGGCTGATGTACTCATCACGAACCTTGTACAGAATGCGATCAGGCATAATTTTAAAGGTGGGAAAATACGAATCGAAACAAAAGTTAATTCCCTAATAATTTCGAATACCGGAGAACCTTTGAACATTAAGGCAGAAGACCTGTTTGTTCGATTTAAGAAAAACTACGCGTCTAAAGAGTCACTTGGCTTGGGCCTATCCATTGTAAAGAGTATTGTAGATAGTTTTGATCACACAATTGGCTATACCTACGAAAACAATATGCACAAATTTAGTGTCAATTTCGGCTAAAGAATTGCTTTAGAATTGAGCCCTACTTTTGAATTGTATATTAAAAAAAGTAAACAAATTATGATCACCATTATTGGGCCTATTTAAAGAATTACTTAAGAATTGATACCTATCTTTGAAATATAAATTAAAATAAGCAACATGAAAACACTTATGGTATTATTAGCAACAGCTTTATCAATAAGCTTCGCACAGGCTCAAAAATTAAAAGAAGCTGATGTTCCCGCAGCAATTAAAGAAGGATTCAAAAAAGAATTTCCGAATGCAAAAGCTAAAGAATGGGCAAAAGAAGGTGATACTTATGAAGCAGAATTCACCTGGAATAAGGTAGAAACATCTGCAACATTTAGTACAGAAGGTAAATTAGTGGAAACAGAAGCTGAGATCAAAATAACTGAACTTCCTGCTGCTGTTGCTGAGTATGTAAAGAAAAATCACCCTGATCACAAAATCACAGAAGCATCTAAAATCACTGAAGCCGGAACAGGTAAAATATCTTATGAAGCGGAGATCTCTAAAGGCAAAGAAGAGGCGGATCTTATTTTTGATGCTAAAGGAAATTTTTTAAAGAAAGAAGGCAATGATAATTCCAACGACAAAGACTAAACACTGCTAAAACCGTGATATAGAGCAAGCAGCCCTTTCGTACCATCCGAAAGGGCTTTTTTATTTGGCGACAATTCTTATTTTTACTTAAACTATGATAAGAATTTTCTTAACCTAGTTTAATGACAAAGGAACTTCAATATGCCTAACTTTGTGGTACAAATAAATCTTACATCATGGACAGAAAAGATTTTATACGAAAAGGATTGCTTGGAACCGGAATGTTCGTTGCTTCAGGAAGTATCGCAAATGTTCTTACAAACGACATTGACGAATTAAAAGAACTTGAACAGATCGGTTTTAATCACATCCCAAATCCAACAACAAAAATTATGGCAAATACAGTTTTACACAAAGCGGAAACGCGCGGACATGCCAACCATGGATGGTTAGACAGTCACCACACATTTAGTTTTGCAAATTATTACAATCCTGAAAGAATGCACTTTGGTGTATTAAGGGTATTGAATGATGACAGGGTGGATGCAGGAATGGGTTTTGGAACACATCCTCACGATAACATGGAGATTATTTCAATTCCATTAGAAGGTGATCTGGAACACAAAGACAGCATGGGTAATACGCAGGTGATCAAACATGGCGATATACAAGTATTGAGTGCCGGTACAGGAATTACGCATAGTGAGTACAACAGAAACAAAGATCGTTTAACCAAATTTTTGCAGATTTGGGTATTCCCGAATAAAAAGAATGTAACACCAAGATATGATCAGATCACATTAGATCTAAAAGACAGACATAATAAATTTCAGCAGATCCTTTCACCCGATAAAGATGATGCGGGTGTATGGATCCATCAGGACGCATGGTTTCACTTGGGTAAATTTGATAAAGGTTTCAAAACAGAATACACTGTTAAACGCAAAGGGAATGGAGTTTATATTTTTGTGTTAAAAGGTGATGTAACGATCAATGAACAAGTATTGAATGAAAGGGATGGGATGGGAATTTGGGATACTGATAAATTCTCTTTTACTTCGAACTCACAAGATGCAGAAGTATTGGTGATGGATGTGCCTATGACGGTTTAGTTTGTATTACGGGTTTCTGGTTTCTAGTTACAGGTCGATTTCCCAAAAAAAAAGACAACACGAAACCTTAAATATTCAACCATAAATAATTAACGAGAAACAAAAAATGGATAATATTAAAAACGCGATCACAAACTACCCTGTAATTGATCTTATAAGAACACGCTGGAGCGCAAGAAGTTTTTCTGAAAAGGAAATAACACAAGAAGATCTGATGACAGTATTGGAAGCTGGTTCCTGGGCATTCAGTGCGAATAACGAACAACCCTGGAGGGTCATAAAAGCTCATAAAGGATCGGAAACTTTTCAAAAGATAGTTGATTGTTTGATGCCCGGAAATTCACCCTGGGCAAAACACGCTGCTGCTTTGGTGGTGACTATCTCAAAACAGGATTTTGAAAAAGATGGTCATCCCGTGAACCCAACCGCCGATCACGACTTGGGTGCTTTTAATGCGATGATGATTCTTCAAGCGAGTTCCATGGATATCTATGCGCATCCAATGGCCGGCTTTGATCACCCTAAAATAAAAGAAGTATTTGGATTAAGGGATAATTTAAAACCAATCGCAGTTGTTGCATTTGGATATCTGGATGATCCTGAAAAACTGCAGGAGCCATATAAAACAAGAGAAATTACTGCTCGCACACGAAAGCCATTAAACGAAATAATTTTATAAATTCGTTCAGCAATAAATCATCTCAATGAGCGAGACCATAAAAAAATACAGCAACGGAGAAATAACAATCGTTTGGAAACCGGAAGTTTGCGTTCATTCCACTATGTGTTGGAAAGGAACAACCGGGTTGATTGATGTGTTTGATCCACGTGAAAAGCCATGGATAAAACCTGAAGGTGCATCAACAGAAAAAATAATTGAGCAGATAAAAAAATGTCCTTCAGCAGCATTAAGTTTTTATTTTAATGAAGAAGGCGAAAAGATCGAAGAAGTTAAAACAGAAAACATCATTGAAGTAATGCCTAACGGACCATTAATGGTGTATGGAAATATTACCGTAAAGGATAAAGAAGGTAAGGAAACACATAAACATAAAGTAACCGCTTTTTGCAGATGTGGACATTCCAACAACAAACCTTACTGCGATGGTACGCATAAAAAAATTGACTTTAAAGATTAAATGTATGCTTGTACAACATAACAAGGGAGCAACCAATGGAGTATTTTTTATAGAAGACAGTGGAAAACAAATTGCCTCTATGCGTTACGTATTTGCCGGTCCCGAAAAGTTCATCATTGAACACACTGAAGTTAATGCCGAATATGAAGGTAAAGGACTCGGAAAATTATTGGTAAAGGCAGGAGTTGAATTTGCCAGAGAAAAAGGGCTAAAAATCCTTCCGCTTTGCCCATATGCAAAAGTTATTTTTCAAAGGACTCCTGAATATGCAGATGTTTTATTTATTTAACTGGGTATAAGCTTTAACCCAAATATGTTTTCAGAAAACGATTTCTTGAGGTCATTTTAAGTCTTCGTAATGCTTGCTCTTTTATTTGTCTCACTCTTTCTCTTGAAAGATCATATTTATTTCCTATTTCTTCATAGGTCAACGAATCCTTTAATCCTATTCCATAAAATAAAATAAGAACATCACTTTCCCTGTCAGTTAATGTAGACAGAGCTCTTTTAATTTCTATACTTAAAGAAGATGCCATCAAAAAACTATCGGGCTTTTCATCCATTGGATCAGATACTACATCTATTAAACTAAGATCTTCATTCCCCGCAAAGCCTGCATCAGCCGACACATGATTTTGTGCTGCATTGAGCGTAATGCTGATTTCACTAACAGAAATACTTAAAGACTCTGCTAATTCTTCCACGCTGGCAGGGCGCTCCAATTGTTGCTCCAGAATTGATTCAGCTTTTCTGATCTTGCTTAATACTCCCAGTTTATTCAATGGTAATCTTATAATTCTTGATTGCTCAGACAGGGCCTGCATGATTGATTGACGGATCCACCAAACTGCATAAGAAATAAATTTGAAGCCACGAGTTTCATCAAACCGTTGTGCTGCCTTTATCAAACCCAAATTTCCTTCGTTTATCATATCTGCCAAACCCAAACCTCTGTTTTGGTATTGTTTTGCAACAGAAACCACGAAACGTAAATTAGCTGTTGTGAGTTCTTTTACTGCTTGTTGGTCGCCTGCTCTGATTCTTTGTGCCAGAGTAGTTTCTTCTTCTGCACTTATTAATTGATGTTTGGATATTTCGTTCAAATATTTATCTAAAGACTCGGCATCTTTTGATGTAATAGATTTACTGATCTTAAGTTGCCTCATTTTGACTAATTAGTATTAAAAACATGAACGAAATAAGGCAATGGCACAAAACATTTACCACCGCTTCAAAAATGCAAAATTATCCAACTGTAAGCCCTTTGGTTTTGGGAGAAGATTACTAATTGACCAGATACAAAATTCTTAATGGTTGTATCCAAAGATATAACCTTTTTCCGGTTATCCTAATAAACTGCATGCATTATAAACTACTTTCCCTATCCTGCAAGTGCCTCGTTTATATCAGGAAGCCTGCCTAAATTTTTCAAAGTTTGCAAATGAGACCTCAAGGCGTCTGCTAAAGTTTTATTTTCCAAATAAGGAACCCCAAACTCTTCTGCAGTAGCTTTTACTATTTTTGCCACAGCGGGATAATGAACGTGACAAATAGTTGGAAACAAATGGTGCTCGACCTGAAAATTCAATCCGCCTACATACCAGGAAATGGCTTTATTATGCCGTGCAAAATTAACTGTTGTATTCATTTGATGAACCGCCCAATTGTTTTCAATGTTCCCGGTATCATCCGGCACAGGATAGGTAGTTCCTTCCACCGAATGAGCTAATTGGAAAACGACGGTTAATAGTACCCCCGCAATAAAATGCATTAATAAAAATCCACTTAAGGCATATAAAAAAGGAACGGAAAAAAAATAAACCGGAACAAAAAAGAAAATAAAAAAATAAATCAACTTACTAATAATTATTTTAGTCACTCTGGTATAATTCTGCTCTCTTGTGTTTTTATTTACCCCATTCCTTGTATACCGGGCAAATTGAATAAAGTCCTTTGCTACCGCCCAGTAGAGGGTTAAAATTCCGTAAAAGAAGAAAGCATATATGTACTGCAACTTCTGATACCATTTCACTTTCGTGTGTGGGGTAAATCTCATAAATGCCTTATCATCTACATCGTCATCCATATGAACAACATTTGTATAAGTATGATGCAAAATATTGTGCTGCAACTTCCAGTTAAAAACTGAACCTCCTACCATATTAAGTGTAAGTCCCAACCAATAATTGACTCTGCTACTTGACGAATAAGCACCATGATTTGCATCATGCATTACACTCATTCCTATGCCAGCTTTACTGAAACCCATTATGGTCCATAACAAAATCGTAATACCGAAGGACGAAGGAAAAAACATGGTGGCTACAAAAGGGAGAACATATAATGATAAAAGGATGATGGTTTTTATAACCATCGCATTGTTATAATGCTTTGAGAGTTTATTTTCTTTAAAATAAACATCAACGCGCTTACGAAGCGTTGAGAAAAAAAGTGCCTTATCTTTATTACTATCGACAAAGCGTATTTGTGAGTATCTTGTTTTAATTTTAGTCTTTGTTAATAAAGAGCAAAAAGAGCATTAAGAAATGCCCCATTAATCTCTATGATTAATACGCGAAGGTAAGCTAATTTAAGGACTTATTTGGTTTTATTTATCCAGGATTTTACCTCTTTAACCTAAAATAGCGCCCTTGTACAATCTACAGGGAGATTACGTATATTTATTACCAAAAATTGTGACACCTAAAGCAAAATGAGACTAACTCTTTTTAATAAAAATACTTGTTTAAGGCTTCCTGGTGCTTTCCTGTTTTTTCTATTACTAAGCAATTCCATCTTTTCTCAACAAACAACATCAAGCCTAATAGTAAAGGAATTACCTGCATCTCTTGACACTTTATGGAGATTCAATACAAATGACGATAAAAATTTTGCATCTCCGGATTACGATGATTCAAACTGGAAAGAACAATACAACGACATTGATTATAATCTTATAGACAGTATAGGATTTAAAGGATTTGCATGGTTTCGTTTAAAAATTAAACTTCCACCTGATACGCTAATCTATTCATTAAAACTGGAGCATTCGGGCGCTTCAGAAATATATGTTGACGGGATAAAAATTATTGAATTTGGCAACGTTTCAACAGAGGCTGATGAAGAAAAACGATTTAATCCCGGTGAAATACTGCATCCCATCCTTTTTAATGACAGTACTGAACATCTGATAGCTATCCGATACTCTAACCACAAATACGAAACATTCAGTAACTGGGATGAGTATAGTGTAGGGTTTTCCTGTAAACTGATGCAGTATGGCGATCAAAATTTTGTCACTTTCACTGAGCAAAGAGCGGTTGCATTGTTTCTCTTAACTATAGCAGGTGTTTTTCTGGCTCTTGCATTGATCCATTTTTTATTCTTCGTGTTTTATAGAAAACAAAAACAACATTTGTATTACGGAATATTAGCCTTCTTCTTCTCAGCTTTTTTCGTAGGCGGATTCACCGGTACATATACCTTTACTCCTGATATTTCATTACCGATCCGCTTTTTTAATCCGATTGCGCTTCCATTCTATTTTATTTCATTGATGGGTTTTGTCTATTACCTGGTACTTGAAAAACTGCCGAAAATATTCTGGCTTCAGGTGTTAATCGGAATTCTGATCATAGTAGGTTTCTTTTACAAAACCGGAATTAATATGGTATTTCATATTTCTCTGATTCTGTTTGTGACTATAGAGGCGATTCGCATTTTATACAAGGGAATAAAACAGAAGAAAAAAGGAATAAAAATAATTGCCGGTGGTTTTGCATTGTTTTTTGGGCTTTGTATAGCAATGGTAGTATCATTTTTTGTAGCCCTCGCAATTGGTGGTGATATTGATATAACATTTGGTAATAACGCAATCTCCATTATATTACTTGTTATTATAGTTATGTCCATACCAATTTCTATCTCTATTTACCTTGCCCGTAATTTTGCTACATTGAATAAAGACCTGGAGCAAAAATTAATGGAAGTAGAAACACTTTCAGAACAAATGCTTCAACAGGAAAAGGAAAAAAAGAAAATCCTTGAAGATCAAAACGAAGTATTGGAAAAACAAGTTGAAGAACGTACATTAGAGTTATCGCAAAAAAATAAAGACATAACAGATAGTATCAATTATGCACAACGCATTCAAAAAGCTTTACTGGCAAGTGATGAGATGCTGAACACGTACTTCAAAGATCATTTTGTTTTCTTTCAGCCAAAGGACATTGTAAGTGGTGATTTTTATTGGGCAGCAGTTTTAGAAAACAATCAGGTAGCTTTGGTTACTGCAGATAGCACAGGTCATGGTGTTCCCGGTGCTATTATGAGTATGCTAAATATTGCTTGTTTAAATGAAGCTGTGGAAGCACAAAAATTAATTGAGCCAAATGAAATCTTAAATTATACCCGTTCCAAAATAATTAAGCATTTGGCTAATGATGGCAGTTTGGAAGGAGGAAAAGATGGAATGGATTGTAGTTTGCTAAGCTTCGATTTCGGAAACAACAAACTATCTTTTGCTGCAGCAAATAATCCAATATGGATAGTAAGAAATGGAGGGTTGATGGAATGTAAGCCTGATAAAATGCCGGTTGGTCGCCATGATAAACAAAACATTCCTTTTGCACAACACACTATTGAATTACAAAAAAACGATGTAGTGTATACCTTAACTGACGGAATGCCAGATCAGTTTGGTGGAGAAAAAGGAAAAAAATTCATGTACAAACAACTCAAAGAAATGTTAACCAACCTGAGTTCCATGCCAATGCAAGAGCAAAAAGAAAAAATAGAAAGCTATTTAAACGAATGGAAAAAGGGATACGAGCAAGTAGACGATATTTGTATCATAGGTGTTAGAATATGATACAATTGAATCAATTACCTGAAGGATAAACGAAGGTATGTTTGTTTGATCCAAAATAAAAAAACAGGACAAACATAAAGTTTATCCTGTCAATCGCTGAGCTACCTGTTTAGTATGCAAACCCAACGCTAAGCCCCATCCGAAAAAGAACCCAGGGAGCTTTCACTCCTAAAGAAACACTTTCCCTCTCAACTGTTTTTTTAATCGGCAATATTTTTTCCATACCAAAAGTCATGTCATCTACATCATCCTTATAGTTCCTGAAATCAAAATTATCGGACGTATTAGTAGCGTCTATAGATCCTTTAATTCCTAAACCGGCCACTCCCACACCAAGTATAGTCCAATCTATACAAAACCTGTCTTTTATTAAGCCCTGAACCCCACAATGTAAGCCTCCACCGGTAATATTAACTTTTATGCTTTGAGACACATCCGCTTCATAAGTAACACCATTGTCGTCTTGAAAACTTCCCCGAACACTTGCAGATTGGAGTTTATAGTGCATGTAGGAAAAAAAAACACCACCATAGAACCCTTTAAAAGCACCTTTTTTCTTCCCATACAATCTAAACTCCGTAATATTACCAATACCACTTAATTTGGTGGACCCAAAAGGATTGTAAGAACTACCATTGGCATCAATCTTCACAAATCGCGAGGCATTGAAGCTTGAAGGAATTCTTGTTTTCGCAATTGTTTGCGTTGTAATCCTTTTTGAAAGTTTTCTTTCCTGGATTACCTGTACTGTTTTGAAAAAAGGCCCGAAAAGCAAATTAGTCTTACTAATGTTTTTTCTACCGGAGTTTAAACCCTTGGGGATAGAACCCGGAATAGAATCCATACCTGCCTGACTATAAAGAGCGGTACTGAACAGGCTTAAAAAGCCCAATAAATAATAAATTTTCATTTTTGATAGATTTGGTTGCATACTAAACTAATAGTACAAATGTCTACTATTAGGTTTAGTCAATCATGCCCCAAATGGAGGGTTTTGTTTCTCCCCCAAATGGGGTAGGAACACAAATTAACCCAACAGATTATGTTCCATTGCAAACCGAGTAAGTTCTACTTTGTTTTTGAGCCCAAGTTTGCTCAAAATATTTTTACGATGTGTAATAATTGTAAGTGAACTCAAAAAAACTTTGTCTGCAATTTCTTTGTCGGTATACCCTTCGGCAATCAAGATCAAAATTTCTTTTTCTCTTTTGGTTAATATTTCCAGTGTGCCTGTCTGTGATTTTACCGAAAAATTATTCATTAACAGGTTGGAAACTTCCGAGCTAAAATACTTCTCACCTGCCGCTACCTTTTTAATCACCTGAATTAATTCCTCTTTCCCGGTAGTTTTAAGAACATATCCGGAAGCTCCTGCTTCCAACATTTTTTTAATGTATATACTTTCATTCAACATTGTTAAAGCAATAACTTTTACTTCAGGAAACAACGCATGAATTTCCAGTGTGGCCTCAATACCGTTTTTAAGTGGCATTTGAATATCGGTTAAAACAATATCAGGCTTATACTTTGCAACCTGTTCTATCAGTAGTATGCCATTTTCAGCGTCAGCTACTACTTCTATACCTGCAATTTCTTTTAGCAAAGCTTTCATTCCATCAATAAAAACTCTATGGTCGTCTGCAATAATAATTTTAATACTCATTTAAGCAGGTATTTCAGTAGTTATGGTTGTTCCTCTACCGGGCGTAGAATCTATATTGATATTTCCATTTAGCCACAAAGAACGGGTGACAATATTTTTCAAACCTCTTCCGCTTTTTTGCGCTCCGATATCAAATCCTTTTCCATCATCTTCAATCATAATTGTAATATGATTATCTTGCCCAATGAGTTGAATGTTTATTTCAGATGCTTCGGCATGCTTGAGGATATTATTTACAGCCTCCTGTATAATTCGATAAATATTGAACTGTGATTGCTTCTCCAAAATAAACTTACCCATATCATAAATCTGGAGGATAATTTTGACCTTACCCGAATTGGTTACTCTCGAAGTCAGCTCCTGCAATGCTGCTGTTAATCCCTCTTCTTCCAGTGTACGCGGCATAAGATTAAATGTGATATTATGAATTTCTTCAGTAGCTTGATTTAATAACTGCAGGGAATTTTCAACATATTGTTTTTGGGAATCAGGAATTGTTTGAAGATTTAGTTTGGCCGTAGAGAGCAAATGACCAAGGCTATCATGAAGATCTTCTGCAATACGCTTTCGTTCCTGCTCCTGCGTTTCCATAACAGCAATCGCTTGTTCTTTTTGCTTTACAGCAATCTCCTGCTGAAATTTATTTTTTTGTTTCAAGCGGTAACGATTAAATAATAATATGGTTGTAATTAATAGTAGTGTTAGTACTCCGGCTATCGACCAATTGGTAATTTTTTGACGCTTCAATTCTTCCTGCCTGATCACCTCTTTTTTCTCCTGCATTAATTTAGCTTCTGATTCTTTCTTTTCATAGTCATACTGAATTTGTTTCCTGATCCCTTCCTTTTTGGTTTCCCCATTCTTCAAACTATCCCTGTATATAATAAACTGTTTATAATGTTGCAATGCTCCTTTCGTATCTCCTCTCGCACTGTCGATCCTTGATAATATAGAATGTGCATCTCTTATAACTTCCACGAAACCTCCTTCCTTCGCTATTTCAAGAGATTTTTCTGAATAAGATAAAGCTTTAGTAGCATTTGATTTTTCTAACAAAAGTCCACCTATATTATTAAGTGCAGTTGCTATTCCTTTTTTATCATCAATGGCTTCATAAGTTGCCAAACTTTTTTCAAAATACTCAAGCGCTTTTTCATCCTGCTGTTGTGATTTATATATTGCTGCCATGTTATTGAGGGAATAAGCAATTCCTTGTTTATTTCCAATTTCTTCATACAAAGCATAACTCTTTTTATAGTTATCCAAAGCTTTTTCCATTTTACCCTGAGTGGTATACAAGTGTCCCAAATTATTCAAGCATTGTGCAATACCTCTCTTATCATCCGCTTCCTGCCTTACTTTCATGCTTTTGTTATAGTACTCAATGGCTTTATCTGTTTCACCCTGTTTCATTAAAATAACTGCGATATTATTGTAGGATGTTCCCATTCCCATTTTGTTACCCAACTCTTCCTGCAATTTGAGTCCCTGATAGTAGTAGTCCAGCGCTTTTTTAATTTGCCCCTGACTATCATAAATAGCCCCAATATTATTCAGTGAATAAGCAATTCCTTCTTTAACACCTATTTTTTTCTGAATTTGTAAACCCTGCTCAAAGTAGTCAAGTGACTTTTCTATTTCGCCGAGTTTAAAATAAATAGTTGCAATATTATTGAGCGAGTTGGCAATTTCTTTCGGGTCATTAATTTCCTCCTGAATTTTTAAACCCTTTTTAAAATATTCCATTGCTTTATCCGTTTCTCCACGCTGATAATAAACATAACCAATGTTGCCAATGGCAGCAGATTTAGTTAGTAAATAAGAGTATTTTTCTTTACCTCCTGCTTTTGGCAGATTTTTTTCCGCAATGCTGATTGCCTTATTGCTTAGTGGGATTACCGTATCGGTATTAAAAGCATAAAACTGATCAACTAAACTAACATAAGCACGTGCAACTGTGGTATCGTTAGTTGCGTTACGAATAACAGAATTTATCGAATCAATTTTTGCATTTTGAGAAACCAAGTTGAATGATACGAAGAAAAACAAAACGGTTCTTAACAGAGTTTTTTTTATACGGTTCGTCGAGTAAAATTCCACCTTGAAAAACAAATTATTCAAAGATGCATTGGATGCTTTTCCCATGAATTAAAGAAATTAAGTTTTAAATTGCATTAATGCTTTTACTTTAGTAATACCTTGCTTGTCCCTTCCCTGCTATCAGTAACTGTTTCAGGTTTTTCCACAAAAGATTTTTCATAAGAAGGTATCATCTCATTCAGTTTCGCATTCCATTCTACTGAGCTCATTTTGTCTTTGAAACATTTTTTTAATACATCCAACATAATAGAAACAGAAGTGGATGCTCCGGGAGATGCTCCCAACAAGGCCGCCAAACTTCCATCACCAGCGGCAACAATCTCCGTTCCAAATTCCAACACTCCACCTTCTTCTTCATTTTTTTTAATCACCTGCACACGCTGACCTGCTGTTTCCAGCTCCCAATCTTCCATATGTGCATTCGGTAAATATTCGCGCAGGGCTTCCAATCTTTCTTCAGGCGATTGACTCGCTTGCTGCACTAAGTACTTTGTAAGGGGTAAATTATGCCAACCGGCACTCAACATTGGAAATAAATTATCAAATTCCAAAGAAGTAACCAGATCCCAATAGGAACCATTCTTCAAAAATTTTGTAGAAAACCCTGCAAAAGGACCAAACAGCAATTCTTTTTTTCCATTAATGATACGTGTGTCCAAATGTGGCACAGACATCGGAGGAGAACCTACCGATGCTTTCCCATATACTTTAGCTGCGTGTTGTTCAATCACTTCCCGATTTTTACATACCAACCATTGTCCACTTACCGGAAAACCTCCGTAACCTTCTGCCTCTTCAATATCTGATTTTTCCAATAGTGGCAATGATCCACCACCTGCACCAATAAATACAAAATCGGAATGAATGTGTTGTTTTTTATCACCGGTAACCATATCATGAATAGTTAGATTCCAATGACTTTCTTCTTCTCTTTCAATATCACGTACTTCATGATTCAAATACAATTCAACTCCGTCCAGACTTTCAAGATATTTGAACATGGCACGGGTAAGTTCACCAAAATTAACATCAGTACCAATTTCCATGCGTGTTGCCGCAACCTCAATTCCGGGATCTCTGCCATCCATCATAAGCGGAATCCACTTTTCCAATTGGTCCCATTTATTGGAATAAACCATTCCTTCAAACAATTTATGTTTGGTCAATGCGTCAAATCGTTTTTTTAGATAAAAAACATTTTCCGCACCCCACACAAAACTCATATGTGGAACTGAATTAATGAATACACCCCGAGTTGCAATCTTTTTATGCTCTACCAAATAAGACCAAAACTCTTTAGACAGTTCAAACATCGAAGCTATTTTCAATGCCTTTGATATATCCACACTTCCATCAGGTTTTTCAGGAGTATAATTCAATTCGCAAAAAGCCGAGTGACCGGTTCCGGCATTGTTCATCGCATCAGAACTCTCAGCCCCAACTTTATCCAATCGCTCAATGATAATTATTTTTAAATCAGGTTGAAACTCCTTTAACATCACTCCAATTGTAGCACTCATAATTCCCGCACCAATCAATACCACATCTACTTTTGCATTTACATTTTTCATCTTAAATCAATTTGCTTTTAATTCTTTACAACAAGTTTAGTGAATTTTATTACTAAATTTTTCTTATTTTTAAATTAAAACGTTCTGATAACCAATCGCTTATGTTGGTCCGGCGAAAATAAATATATTCACCACTTTTTTAACCCAACCATTCCGCAACCTGATGCGTAACTGTGTAACAAGGATATTTGATTTATGAACATTCAGCCGGCACTGATAAGAGATTGCATTGACCGAAAGCGAAAGGCTGAATATGAAATGTATAAACTAACATATAGTTATCTAATGAGTATTTGTATTCGTTATACAGGTAATGTGGACAAGGCGAAAGAGGTTCTTAATCTGGGCTTTTTGAAGGTTCTTAACAATTTACAAAAATACAGAACAGAAATTCCGTTTAAAGTGTGGATCAGAAAAATTATGGTCAATACGCTCATTGACGAATTCAGAAAAGATAAAACACATAACTATTCAATTCAATATGTGGAGGAGTATATAGAGACATCGGATTTTTCCGATTTAAATGAAGCGATATCACGTTACAATCTTGCTCAAATTCATGGATTTATTAACAATCTTCCTTTTGCGAGTAAACAAGTGTTTAACTTATATGTAGTGGATGGTTTCAACCATCGAGAAATTGCAGAAATGCTGAAAATAAGCGAAGGGACATCGAAATGGCATTTGAATTTCGCACGAACCAAATTAAAAGAACAGTTAATAATGACTTCAATTTCAGGACCTTTATAAGCTGACAAAAATGGATCAATTTGAAGATATAATAAAACAAAAGCTAAGCAGCGAGGAGTTTCCGTTTGATGAAAACAACTGGGAAAAAGCGAGTGCTTTAATTGATGCCGACAGGAAAAGTAAAAAGCGCCGGGCATTTATATGTTGGTTCCTTGGAGGGTTGCTGCTTCTTGGAGGGATGTCATTTCTTGTATTCTTTCCGGCAAAAAAAAATCAATACTCCCAAAACAAAACTTCAACTGGTTATCAAAAAAACAACAGCTCTGCAATTGTTAAAGAGAATAAAACTGTCCAAAGCGATGCTGAACCTGATCATATCAATAATACAAATAATACCAAAACCACATCCGCACTGAAAAATATCTCTGTTAAACATAAGGCTACCCCAATCCCAACTTCTTCAATTGCCACGTATTCAGATAAAACTATAAAAAAGCACAAACCTGGTTCAACCGGCATCAAAAATAAAGCGCCTGTTTCTATATTGTCTTCTGCAACAGATGTACCAGACAATGCTTCTACCTCAATCATCCTAAAGCCTAATGAACAGAAATCAAATGAAACTGCAAATAAAGGTATTGATACAAGTATTGCTAAAATCTCCTATGTTGATGCTTCTTTACTTAAAGATTCAATACCCGTTGTTTTAACAGATAGTTTAAAGAAAGATTCGCTACCTGGGGATATTGCCTCAGACAGCATTCTGGAAATATTACCGAAGAAAAATTCCCTGGAAATAGTTATGGGAGCTGCATGGTCTACTCCATGGACAAATGATGTAAAAAATATTGGTCGGGGCTTAAGTCCTATAGCCGGAATTTCATATGAACGAAAAATACGGTCTCATTATGGTGTATCAATTGGACTACAATTGAATACATTTTATAACCGATCTAATCCCGCATTTGTATCACGCACTATAAATTATGGTTTCGGGAAAACAACATACGTACATACAACACGTGTAAATTACATGCAATATATTTCAATACCTGTACGCTTCGCATACCCGGCCAATAAGAAGGGTAATTTTTCCTTTGGCGTAAATATCGGTTATTTGATTGATTCAAGAATTGAACGTGAACTATATGCCGGAAGGGATTTGGGAGGGAGTAGTGTCATTACAACGTTTGACAATGGAGTATACAAAGGTTTCCATTCGGTTGATGCACAACTCGCCATAGCATACAGAAGAAAAATGCCGAACCGGTTTAGTCTTCAATTGGAATGTTTTTATGGGTTAACAGATGTATTCGACAACGAGATATTAGGAGTAAATTCATTTGAAAGAAATAAGGGTATTAAGTTCACTCTGGGTTACGAATTATTTAGAAAATAAACAGTAATATGAAAACAACCATATCATATACATTGCTTGTAATACTTAGTGCTCTTGCATTTACTACGGGCTGTAAGAAAAAGGATTTATTGGAACCGAATCCAAATCAAAACACAAATATTCCTGAGTTTACTATGACGGCTGTAATGAACGGAAGCCCTGTAAATATAGAAGCTGGTTCAAATGATTATTATATGTATTCTTCCTTTTATCAGGATTCGAATAATGTATATACTTTTTTAGGGAACCTTAAACCTATTAACTGTAGTAGTAGTGCCTGTGCAAATACTTTCTCCTTTGAACTAAAAGATGCGCAGATTAGTTCACCTAATGGTAACTCCAGCATCACTAATGCTTTGTATCCCGGCTACTTCCCTTATCGCAACGGATCTCCGGCAGCAATTTCTTATAGCATGCAATTTCTTGCGCAAACTGCATCAACTAATTACAGTTGGAATTTTGGTGATGGCAGCACTTCCACACTGGCTAATCCAACCCATACTTTTTCCCGGTTTGGAAGCTACAATGTATGTCTTACAACAGGGGATTCTTTATGCAATTCTAGTTTATGTAATCCGTACAAAATTGGTAATCCGGGAACAAACTGTCAAATCTCCAATATTTATGTAGTAGACAGCTTAGGCGTTGTGGTCTTCAACCATTTCATAACTGGTACACTTCCTTTTACTTACTCCTGGGATTTTGGTGATGGCAGTACATCAACCGCTTCCAATCCTCAACATACTTATAGCTCATCCGGATTATATCATGTTACACTTCAGGTAACTGATGGTAATGGTGATGTAGCGAACGCAAATTACGACTACATAAACCAGCCATTTAGTGGATGCACTACTGCTTTTGCACAGAATTTTAAAACCCCAATAAGCAACCCAATGGGATTTTCGAATATTGTGATCAACTGGACGGATGCAAATGGAACTGTATACTCTTCTGATAATGCAGCCCAGCCTGCTTCCAGTTATTTTCAAATTGTTTCGGTAGCAGATTTTCAAAACAATGAAAATAATCAAACAACAAAAAAATTGCATGTTAAGTTCAATTGTATATTGTATAGCGGTTCAGGCAACATAACTGTTACCAACGGAGACGCGATTATAGCAGTAGCCTATAAATAATTTCTTCACTAGCACCCAACCAATTGAAAAAATAACACGTATAGTGTAATAATCCCCATAGAGCTAAAAAATTATATATATGAAAACTATAACCCAAATTAAAAAAGCACTTCTGATTATTTGCGCCTTTTTGGCGTTTAAACTCAATTCACAACCTATTTGTCAAGCCTTTTTAACAAGTAGTGACAGCGGAAATGCTAACTTCTATTTACATGGAGATACAAATGTGCCATGGCCAAATGGGACACAAAGTAATTATACCTGGGACTTTGGAGACGGCAGGGCAGTTTATAGTTATAATGGCCCTAACGGATTAACTCAAGGTTGGGGCTCAACGAACTGCCCACCTTATGTTTATCATCAATACATTACCAATGGTACATTTATCGTTACCTTCACTGCACATATGAATGATGCAAGCAATCCGAATACGACCTGCGATGCAGTTATGACGGATACCATAGTTGTTTCCGGACTGCCATGTAACCTCACACCTACAATAGATTATACTCAAACAGGGACTTACACATTTGACATTTCGGGTTTTATACCTATAGGAAATGTGCTGAGTCAAAGTATGTGGACTATTACAGAGGAAAACTTCACACAGGTTAACGGACCTGCAAATTTTAGTCATACCTTTCCAGGCCCCGGAACCTATAACGTGTGTTATTATGTAGAAGGCGGTGATGGCTCAGCGTCATGCTCCGATTCTGTCTGCACTACAATATATGTTGATTGCCCTGTTACAGATACTATTTCTTATACTCAGATCGGAACAAGCCCTGCATTTCATTTTGAAGTGAATTCAAATGATACTGGATTTGTGTGGAGCAACTGGTATATCTCTCCAACCGGATACTTCATTGATGATATAGGAATATGGGGTGATTCGCTCACCTATACATTTCCGGCAAATGGCAATTATTTTGTTTCGTGGAAGGAGCATGGAACACAATGCTGGACAACAACTCAGGTTTATGTATTCAGCCCAAGCCTGATGACTTGCCATGCCAGCTTTACCATGTTCGAAGATTCAACAAATGCCGGAAATTGGTTCGCATACAATACTTCAACCGGAAATAATTTGAACTATTACTGGGATTTTGGAGACGGAATATCTTCAACTCAACAATATCCCTTTCACACTTATACAGTACCCGGGCATTATGACATTTGTTTAACTGTACAGGGTGATTCATGTGTTTCTTCCTTTTGTGATAGTTCATCTGTTCATCGCATGACTTCTAGTGGGATGAGTTCCTTCAACGTATTAGCCTCTCCAACCGGAGTCAAAACAAACGAATCAGTTATTTCTATGATCAACATTTTTCCAAATCCGGTAACTGATGAACTCAACTTACAGTTAATCACAGCAGAAGCAAAAGACCTTGAAATTGTTCTTAGCGATATGCTTGGAAAAACCATTATTAAAAATGAATTCAGTATAAGTGCCGGGGAAAATCAAATTAAATTAAACACTTCCGAAATAAGCAATGGAGTTTACATGATTTCCATAACAGATAAAAAGGGTAATAGAATAAAAGCTGCAAAAATTATTAAATAACTAAACAACATAAACATATATGAAAACTGATAAACAAATGAAAAAGTACTTTTTAATTTCAATTGCATTAATAAGTTTATTAAATACATTATATGCCCAATGCTCAGGAACGGTATCTTATCTTAAATACAACAACAGGAATATTGATCTTTATACCTCAGGCAATTTGATGCCGGATAGTTGTTTTTGGGATTTTGGAGACGGTAATTCTTCAACCTCATATGGCACTACTGCTGTAAGCATGAATTACTCCTATTCAACAAGCGGAACATATACTGTAACCGCGACCATGTATGGACACAATTTTCCTCCCGCAATAACCAGTTGCCAATACACAGCAACAAAAGTAGTCACTGTTGTAGACAATTTACCTCCGGCAACAAGTTGTTCATTAACAGCATCTGTAACATATAATATCACGGGTCCCTATACTTATAACTTTATAGGCGGATCAAACGGGCAAGCAATTTCCAGTCCTTGTGTAATGAAAATATTCAAAACAAGCGTTAACCCAAGACAACAGGTTTATTATACTGCTGCTGAAAACCCTGACCTTACCTTAAGTACTTCAAATAATATGTCTTTCACAACTAATTTTCAAACTGCCGGGACATATGAAATTTGGTATTACATCAAAAAGTACACAGGTACAGGCACAGGTTTTTGTGAAGATTCAACATTCGCATCATTTGAAATTGCCTTCGCTCAAAATTGCCAGGCAGGTTTTACTATGTTCGAAGATTCTACCAATTCAGGTAGCTGGTTTGCTTATAATACTTCAACAGGAGACAACTTAACTTACCAATGGACTTTTGGTGACGGCACATCATCCACACAACAATATCCTTTTCACACTTATGCAGTTCCCGGTCATTATGACATTTGCTTAAGAATAATTGGTGATTCTTGTGTTTCTGATTTTTGCGACACATCTTCTGTTCACAGAATGGCTTCAGGTAACATGAGCTCATTTAATGTACTGGCTCCGGTTGGAATAAAAGAAAACGTAGAAACCGTTTCTGCGATCTCTGTATTTCCTAACCCTTTTGAAAACTATATGACTGTAAAATTTGTGTCAACTGAGAGCACAAGTATTGTGATCTCTTTGTATGATGCAATTGGTAAACTTGTACTTCAAAAAGAAACGAAATGTTCACAGGGTGAAAATAAAATTGAATTATCTACAAGTGAACTCAGCAGAGGCGTTTACACTTTAAACATTAAAGGTTCCTCCAACAACTTTAATAAAACAATAAAACTTATAAAATAAATAACCTGGTAAAATAAAAATCCCACCAATCTCTGAGTGTTTCAGATGTTGGTGGGATTTTTTTATCAATACTTGGGCTTCATTCCAAGGTTATAAAACACAAAACTCCACATATCGGCATATTCTTCGATCTGTTTGGTTGTTGGTTTACCGGCACCATGACCTGCATTTTTATCAATACGGATCAATATCGGTTCTTCACTTGTGTTATTCTCCTGTAAAGTAGCTGCAAACTTAAATGAATGTGCAGGCACAACTCTGTCATCATGATCACCTGTTGTTATAAATGTGGCAGGATAGTTTGCTTTTTTTACATTATGAAGAGGCGAATACTTGATCAGGTTCTGAAATTGCTTTTCGTCAGCACTTGTTCCGTAATCAGTTGCCCATGCCCAACCAATGGTAAATGTATGGTAACGTAACATATCCAAAACTCCAACCGTAGGAATAGCAACCTTACAAATATCAGGGCGCTGTGTCATAACTGCACCAATTAAGAGCCCACCATTCGATCTTCCGTGAATAGCCAATTTATTTTTGTTGGTGTATTTTTCCGCACATAAATACTCTGCCGCTGAAATAAAATCATCGAATACATTTTGTTTATTAAAAATTGTTCCCGCTTTGTGCCAGTCTTCTCCATACTCACCACCACCACGCAATCCTGGAACAGCATACACTCCACCCTGCTCCAAAAACAAACAACGATCAATTCTGAACTCAGGTGAATAATTTACACTGAAGCCTCCATAACCAAATAAGAAGCAAGGATTGTTCCCATCCAGCTTTATTCCTTTTTTTGAAATGATGAACATGGGAATCTTTGTACCGTCTTTGCTTGTGTAAAACACTTGTTTTGTTTCGTACTCATCCGATTTAAAACTTGTCTTTGCTTTAAAATGAAGTTTCAATTTATTTGATTTTACATTGTACTTATAAATTGCAGTTGGCGCGGTGAAGGTTGAAAAATCAATATACCCAAGCGTATCCTTCTTATCAAAGTTGATACTATTCACTTTTCCAATACCCGGCAATTTCAGTTCATGTAACAAATTTCCTTTCAGGTCATGAACTTCGATTTTGGAAGAAACGTCATGAAGGTAATTCAGAATTAAACATTTATTTGCTACGGTAACCGATTCAAGCAGGTCCTTTGTTTCAGGAATAATTACATCTGCCTTTTCAATTGATGGATTAGTCAGATCAACAGCAATTACTTTTTTATTAGAAGCTTTGTTATTAGTTAAGATGAATGCTTTTCCCTCAATAATATCCAAGACATTATAATCATCCGAAAATGATTCTACCAAACGGATCAGACGTCTGTCCTGATTTTTCAGGTCTTTTATAAAAAGTGAGTTTCCTGAAGTAGATTCTGTTCCACTAATCATAAGGTAGTTTTCATCATCAGATAAACCTCCATAAAATCCACGGGTAGGGAAATTCGGGTCATTATAAACCAATTCATCATTCTTTGGATCTGTACCCAACTTATGAAAAACCACTTTCTGAAACTCATTTTTCCCACTTAGTTCTGTCCCTTTTGTCGGCTCATCGTATCTACTGTAATAAAAACCTTCATCACCTTTCCATTCAATTCCTGAAAATTTGATCCAGTTAATCTGATCCGAAAGTAATTTACCATCTTTAATAGCAATGACCTTAATTTGGCTCCAATCCGACCCTGCTTTGGAATAAGTATAAGCTAAATATTTTCCTCCTTTGGAAACTGCCACAGAACCAATAGATACTGTTCCATCCGCTGATAATTTATTTGGATCCAACAAAACTCTTTTCTTAAGTGTTTTGGAGTTCGTTACATACAATACATTCTGATCTTGAATACCATTATTCTCATAACAAAACAACATTCCAGCTTTCTTAAAAGGAGTCGTACGTTTTTCAAAGTTCCAGAGATTGGTTAATCTTTCCTTTACCTGCGGCCGGTAATTTATTTTATTGAGATAATCAAAAGTGACCTTATTTTCAACATCCACCCAGGTTTTTGTTTCCGCACTATTATCATCCTCCAACCAACGATACGGATCGCTTACTTTGGTCCCAAAATAATCATCGGTTTGTTCTACTTTCTTTGTTGGTGGCGCTTTTGCCGTTTGAGCAATTGAATTTATCGCTGCTAAACCTAATAAAAGGGCTAATAAAAAGTACTTCATATTAAGAGATTCTTACAAGGCAATATTAATCAATAAACCCTACATTTGCTTGTCTAATTTATAAACCATGAAGAAGTTATTTGTAGTAGCAATTGCAAGCTTTTTGTTTTCTTGTGGCAGCAAAAAAGAAAGCAGTAATACTGAAAATCCGATTGCATCAAAAGATGTTGCATTTGATGCGTTCAAAGATCGTTTTATGGAAGAGCTATGGAAAATGTACCCGGGTTGGGCAACAGGTTCCGGCTACCATAAATACGATTCTGTATTGATTATTCCGGATGATACTTACAGAACAAAAGAACTGGCTTTTGTAAAACAATATATCGATTCATTGGCAGGTTTTGAAGATGCAAGCCTGAATGAAAATAACAAAACAGATAAGGCACTTATTTTGAGTACCCTGAATTCAACTCCATGGGCTATCAATAAATTTAAAAGCTTTGAATGGGATCCTTCTCAATACAATATTGGAGGTGCTGTTTCTGAAATATTAGACAATAAAAAAGAAACTTTGGAAAACAAAATAAGAACAGTGATCCAAAAAATCGGGAAACTGGAAGCTTATTACGCAGCAGCAAAATCCAACATCAAAAACCCAACAAAAGAACATACTGAACTTGCCATACTACAATTGAAAGGGACAGTAGGATTTTTTGAAACTTCAGTTACCGATAGCATCAACAAAGGGAAATTTGGAGCGCACGAGCAGGATAAATACAATGCAGACCTTAAAGTAGCAATCTCTCATATCAATGGATTTATAGCTCATTTGGAAGGTATATTAAAAAACAATCAGGCAAACAGAAGTTTTAGAATTGGAAAAGAATTGTATGCTGAGAAATTTAGCTCTGATATTCAATCAACATACAGCGCTGATGAGATCTATCAAAAAGCTTTGAAAAGAAAAGAAGAAATCTTAAAAGACATGTCGGTGCTTACAAAAAAACTTTGGCCGAAGTACATGAAAAATGCAGTGATGCCTGCAAATGAAAACGAAGCCATCAAAGCCCTGATCGGTGAAATTGCAAAAACACATGTAAGCAGAGAAAAATTCCAAACAGAAATTGAAAGACAGATTCCTATTCTCACCAAATTTGTAAAAGATAAAAATCTATTATACATGGATCCATCCAAACCATTAGTGGTTAGGAAAGAACCGGAGTGGATGGCAGGTGTTGCAGGAGCTTCTATATCTGCACCCGGGCCTTATGATAAAGAAGGTGATACATTTTACAACGTTGGATCGTTAGCAGCTTATTCGCCAGAAGATGCGGAAAGTTTTTTGAAAGAGTACAACAAATATATTTTGCAGATCCTTAATATTCACGAAGCTATTCCTGGGCATTATGCTCAATTGGTTTATAAGAATCAATCACCAAGCATAGTAAAAGCGATTTTCGGTAATGGTGCAATGATAGAGGGATGGGCTGTTTATACCGAAAAAATGATGCTGGAAGAAGGATGGGATAAAAACACCGAACTAAACGGAACAGCAGAACAGGATGAAATGTGGTTGATGTATAACAAATGGCATATGCGTGTAGTTTGTAATACCATACTTGATTACTCAATACATAATTTAAACATGAGTAAAGAAGAAGGACTAAACCTACTGATGAATGAAGCATTTCAGGAAAAAGCGGAAGCAGAAGGAAAGTGGAAAAGAGCTACACTTACCCAGGTTCAACTTTGTTCCTACTTCACCGGGTTCACTGAAATTTATGATTTTAGGGAAGAATTAAAGAAACAACAAGGAAAGAATTTTGATCTAAAAAAATTTCATGAGAAATTTTTGAGTTATGGTTCGGCTCCAGTTACGGAAATTAAAAAACTGATGAAATAATTGAAGAACTACCTTTTTAAACTAAAAAGATATGGCTAAAAAGTTGGCAAACACAAGCTATACAAAATTTATAAGCGAGCTAAAACAAAATATACTGCAGAGTAGGTACAATGCCGCTAAACTGGCTAACACCGAAATGCTGTGGTTGTATTATAACATCGGTAAAATGCTTACCGAAAAAATTTCCACTGAAAACTGGGGCTCAAAAGTGATCGATACTATCTCAGAAGATCTTCAGAAATCTTTACCGGGTTTGAGAGGATTCTCGTCTCCAAATCTTCGAAAAATGCACTTGCTTTATGAAGCTTATCCGCTAATTTGTTCGACAGTGTCGAACAAATTAGAAGTAAAATCTCAGAAGATCTCAAAGTATAGTAAAACCAATAAAAGTAAGGAACCTAAACCAAATTTTTCAATCTTAAAAGCTATAGAAAAAGATGCACTTTTAAAGACTTTTTTTAGTCTGTCTTTTTCTCATCACATATTAATTGTTCTAAAACTAAAAAAAGAAGAGCACAGGCTGTTTTATCTAACGCAGGCAGTCACTCATCAGTGGAGCTATAGAATACTTGAATACCACATTGAAGCTAACCTTCATCGAAAAAAGAAATCCATATCTAATAATTTCTCTTCCACTCTGCCCGAAAAAACAAAAAATCATGCTGTAGAAATTTTCAAGGATGAGTACCTGTTGGATTTCATTAATATTAATGAGGATGCTGATGAGAGGATACTGGAAAGTGGTATTGTAAACAACATAAAGCAATTCATAATACGTATTGGTAAAGGGTTTTCATTTATAGGAAATCAACACCGGATTTGTATTGAAGGGGATGAATTTTTTGTTGACCTTTTGTTTTACAACCGACATCTGCAATGCTTAGTTGCATTTGAACTCAAAAAAGGAAAATTTAAACCTGAGTATGCCGGAAAACTTAATTTTTATTTAAATGCCCTGGATGCCGAGTTTAAATTGTCGCACGAAAACCCGAGCATTGGGATCATTCTATGCAAAGAAAAAAACAATGCAGTAGTAGAATATCCCTTTAAAAGCACTAACAAAGCAATGGGAGTGGCTACGTACCAATTAAGTACTAACGTGCCCAAACAATTAAAAGGAATTTTGCCGGAGCCAAGTGAGTTAAAGAAATTTTTATAAAAACAAGATTTCCAATTTGTTCGACAGTGTCGAACAAATTGGAAGCAAAAAGCCATGAGTTTCAATGAAATCAAAGGATATAGGCGAAACCAATTTTTAAAATACCACATAATACTTAAAAAATGAAAGACTTTAAAAAATACTATATACTGAACGGTCCACCTGAAGAAGTGTACATCGCATTAACTAATCCATTTACCATTGAGTTGTGGACAAGTGAAAAAGCTACAATGAACACAGAGCCCGGAAGTGAGTTCTCCATAATGGATGGATCGATAGAAGGAAAGAACCTGGAGTTTGAAGAGAACAAAAAAATAGTTCAGCAATGGTATTTTGGAGACCAGGAAACACCTTCCATAGTTACAATTAAATTGCACGAACACAAAGAAGGAACTTCTGTTGAATTAAAACATACAAATATTCCTGATGAAGCTTATGATGATATTGTAGAGGGCTGGAATGATGTATATTTTGAGTTGTTAGGAGATTATTTTTAGAAAACCGCAATATCAGTTCGAGCTAAGTCGAGAACATTCAGAAGAAAATCGTGTAAGCGTCTCGACTTAACTCGACGTGACACTAGAAAGAAATTAGAAAAAACAAAACTTTGGAACACAAACTCATCATAGACCACACAAACAACTGGATCAAGTCGGTTGTAGTTGATTTGAACTTATGCCCGTTTGCAGCTAAGGCATTGCTCAAAAAAAGTATTCGTTATCACGTTGCAGAAGAGGCAGACATTAAAAAAAGTCTGGAATTACTTACGCACGAATTGCATCTATTAGATAATGATGAAGAAATAGAAACAAGCTTTCTTATTTTCCCCACTGAGTTCAAACACTTCGATGATTATCTCGATTTGGTTGAGAAGGCAGAACAATTAATTGAAGCATTGAAGTACGAAGGTATTTATCAGGTAGCCAGTTTTCACCCCTTCTATTGTTTTGAAGACTGTAGCGAAGAAGATGCAGCAAATTACACCAATCGCTCGCCCTATCCGATGCTTCATCTGCTGAGAGAAGAAAGTATTGAAAAAGCGCTAAGAACATATAAAGATCCCGAAGGTATTCCCGAAAGGAACATGGTGCTTACGCGTCAGAAAGGTTTAAAATATATGCAGGCTTTAAGGGCTGCTTGTTTCGGATAATTAAAAATGAAAGTAGCAGGAAATAAAATATCAGATGTGATTCGTTTTTATCACCAACACCTTGCTGATATATATAGCAAAGAGGAAATTGATGAACTGGCTTTCCTTGCTTTTGAAAAAGCATTAGGATATGATAAAACTGAATTTCAAAAAAGAAAAGGAGAACACCTGAACCAATCGGACCTATTGATTGTTTACGATATTGGAAAAACTCTCCAAACAAACAAACCCATTCAATATATTTTGCAGGAAACCTGGTTTTATGGTTTGAAGTTTTTTGTGAATGAACATGTATTGATCCCTCGCCCGGAAACAGAAGAATTGGTAGAATTGGTTTTGAATGAAATTAAAAAAGAAAATACATCATCATTAAACATTCTCGACATTGGAACAGGTAGCGGATGCATTCCTATCAGTGTTAAAAAGAATGCACCTCATACAAACGTTTATGCTATTGACATTTCAAAGGCAGCGTTAGAAGTGGCTAAAAAAAATTCCATTTCAAATAAAATAGAAGTTACTTTTAAAGAACTCAATATTCTTACTGCATCAAGTCTTGATAATATACAATTCGATTACATCATAAGTAATCCGCCTTATATTGCGCAAAACGAAATGGACCAAATGGATAAGAACGTTACCAATTTTGAACCCCACCTTGCTTTGTTTGTAGAAGACAATGACCCCTTATTGTTTTACAAACGAATTGCAGATTTTGCGTTGAACAATCTTCGTTCAAATGGAAAATTATTCTTTGAGATCAATCAACGATTGGGTAATGAAGTAAAAGAATTGCTTAAAGCAAAAGGGTACAAAAATATTATTATTCAAAAAGACATTAACGGAAACGACCGAATGGTGTGGTGTGTAAAAGTTTAATCGGTTTTAACCAACTTCAGTAAAACTGACTTCTCCCCTGCCCTCACTTTTACAAAATACATCCCCGGAGCTGATTCTATCTTCAAAGAGACTTTCTGGGTATTCTTATAAGTTGTTCTTTTCACAAGTGTTCCCAATGATGAATAAACTTCCAATTGCAAATCACCATACTCTTTGTCAAATTCAAAATTAAAGTCATTACTGGATGGATTTGGGTAAACAAGTAATTGAATCCTATATTCTTCTTCTTTTATTCCGGTTAAGCTACATGGATTCTGCCATTTAATCATTTTTATCCCGTTCCATTTTGCATCAAACGGATGATACCAGCTAATATAAACAGGTATTATCAGGTATGAAAGAAAGATAGAATCGTTGTGCATACCAATACCCCAGGTTGCAGTAGTATCAGTAACACTTCCATAACTTCCACATGAATCAACCGCTGTAGGGTCAGATACATCAACAACCAGCATTTCACTTTTTCCGCTTGCTATAAATAGTTTTTTACAATCATCTCTATAAACCATTTCATTGGTATGAACCGGAGCATCATGCCAAACACCCACAGGGCAATTGTGAGGATTATAGTGATCAAGCAAAACAATGTTGGAAGTATCTTTAATATTTAAAACCTCCAAACCGCAATAATCTACCGACACGTAGACCACTGTATCATTAAGCACAACATTATTGTATGCACGAGGTAAATTAAATGGAGTGAATGTTATTGGATTTGCATACCTGCCGGTTTCAACCGGATTGAATTTATCCGTACAATTAATTACGCGGAAGCCGCCAGCATCAAAACACACATAAGCTATGCTGTTTCTTACTTCCATACCCCTAACATTGTACAAATCAATATTAGAAGGATTATTGGCCGGATAATTAATGTTTAAAGGTAATTCCGATACAAACGAAATTGACGATGGGTTTAAAATATTCAAAATGACTAAGCCTAATTTCATACCACCCAAATAAGCATAATTACCCTCCACCTTCACAATACCTGATCCATTTGAATTAGGAACTACCGGATGGATCCAATAACCCACTAAACTGGCATTTGCAGGATCAGCAACATTTACAATTGCCAAGCCCGGAGGATCGGCTGCGTAATGGCTTCCAATTGCCACATACAACAATGTATCCCTTTGTGTAAAACTCATTACACGCATCTGCAGTAAATTTGTATCCAGCGTTAAAACAGGAGTTCCGCTTAAATCAAAAATTTTCAACCCAAATTCGTTGGATGCAGCATATAAAAAGGGCTTACCTAATTTATCTGCTTCTAATGTAAGAGGAGAAACAAAACCGGGATAACGATAATCCCATTCATGCTGAAATTGGCATTGCGCATTTGTACAAAAAAAATCTATTGCAAAAAGGGTAAGTAGTAAGTATCTTTTCATCGTTAGTGGATATATAAAGTAAATATAATCCATTTTCTTTACACCTGTACCTACCTGCTTTGGCTTATTCATTTTTCTTTAAAATTTAGTACATTTACTTTAGAAACACTTTGTATGAGCTTTTCAGCTAAATTAAATACTTTTGGGAGTTTGGGTGTAAAAGCCTCTTACCTGCCCTGGGAAATATATCTAACCAGAAAACTTAATTTACTTAGTTTGATGGGAACTATTAATATCACATTAGCACTTATTGTATTTCTCTCATTTGGATATACTGATTTTATAATTGAGTGTGTTTCCACTTTGATAGCAGCTCCATTTGTTGTACTTCTTAATGTTAAACGTAATTATATCTGGGCCTCTTACTTGTTCTACTTTATCGGAGTTTTTTTATTTGCCTCCCTTAACCTAAAGATGGGAATCGATTCATATGGCATTCTTTTGTACTTTCCGATTTTAATAAGTTTGATCCAGATGCTTGGGAGAAAAGAAACTTTTTCGCATATGACTATAATAGCTGTTCTTTATTTTATAACCATATCCTTAGTTTTATATGGCAACAAACATAATTACTTATTAATTCACATTGATGCTCCATCGTTATTAAACCTTAAGATCATTAATATTCTGATGAGTTTTTTTACCGGCATTATACTTATTTCTGTTATTACTATCGAGGCCAACAAACAGGAAGCACAAATAAAGAATATGGTTAATGAAAAAGAAGTTTTAATAGCTGAAGTATTTCACAGAGTTAAAAACAACATGAACATTGTAACCAGTTTACTCAATTTAAAAAAACATGCCTCCCAATCGGAAGAGGTAAAAGAAGCCCTGGAAGAATGTAGGAATCGTGTGTTCTCGATGGCATTAGTACACCAAAAAATATATAACAATAAAAACATTACCACTTTAAATTTCAAAAGTTATACAAATGAATTGGTTAAAGAATCTCTTTATTCCTATGGTGGTGAAGAAAGTGCCGATATTCAAATTGATGCGGAAGATGTGGAACTACAGCTTCCCTATGCCGTTCCTTGTGGTTTAATATTGAATGAACTTATTACCAATTCGTTTAAACACGGAAAAACTGAAGGTAAAAAACTTCAAATCAAAATCGCATTAAGCAGTAAAGACGGCATGATTGATCTATTGGTAAAAGACAATGGGCCCGGCATAGCTGAGAATGCTTCAATAAAAAAAGACTCTTTGGGAATGGAGCTCATACGTTCACTTTCAGAGCAAATAGACGGACAGTATTCATTTACAAATGAAAAGGGGTTTACGTTTAGTTTAAGGTTTAAAAATTGATTATTAGGATAAATATGAATCTAAAAAAAATCACATGAAAAAATTAAATCCACTACTTTTCATTCCGATTGCGTTTATTATTATTTTATCTTCATGTACATCTGAAAAGCGCATATATAGGCCAGGCTACAGTATTAACTGGAAAAAGTCCCGTTCAACGGCAAAAGAATCTAAAATTATAAACATCAATGCTCAGGGGAGCGATACTTTCATTGCCAAACAAGGAGAACCAGCTTCATTACCACAGACTAAGGTATCTGAAACCGACTTTTCTAAATTGAATAAAAAGGAGCTTACTTCTCCCATAGGTAATTCTGCCTTTACTTCAACTGGCTCAAAATCGGATCGTGTAAACAATAGGCATACCTCAATTAAAGGTTTTACTACTGACCATAAAACAATTCTTGACTCGCCACACAAAAAAGTGCAACCGGCAATATATGCAAAAAGTAAAGGCGACTCCGGTTCAGGCGGAGTAGTAAAAGGCATTCTTATGATCGTTCTTGGTTTTGTTTTATTGGGGCTAGGTTATATTTTTTATACATCACTGGGTGTGTTTGGAACAATTTTATTCCTGATATTCGGAATTGCTGCTGTGATCTATTTTATCGCCGGCACTATTATTATACTTAGAGGATAGTTTTTACTATTTCTTCCGGATTCAACTGATAACTTAATTATTTTTAATAAAAATACACAATATGAAAAAACGGTTAATACTTTCAATCTGCCTTTTAATGGTATGTTTCATTAATGTAAATGCACAAAAAATAAAACTATTCAGTTCTTATGAGAAAAATGAAGATAACGGAACACGTTATGTAGTGGTTCTTGATAACAACTCCATCTTTTGGTTTGCACCCGGAAGCCCTTGGAAAAAGAGTTCCACTGAGGGTTTACCTACAGGAAACATAAATTTCTTTTCAGCTTATGAAAAAAACGAGGCTAACGGAACGCGTTATGTGGCAGTAATGGATGATAATTCCATTTGGTGGTTTGTACCGGGAAGCCCGTGGAAGAAAAGTTCAACAACGGGATTGCCTGATGGTTACAAGATTGTTCAATTTCAGGCCTATGAAAAAAATACAGCAAACGGAACACGCTATGTGGCAACTTTAGCCGACGGCAATATCTGGTGGTTCTCCCCGGACAGTGGTTGGAAAAAATCAGCAATGGACGGATTGCCAAAGTAAATAAAGAGCAGCTAAGATGAACGACACCCTTTTCACCGATCAAACATTCAGTAACATTGACTTCACAAAGGAAATCATCAACAAAGGTGATTACGAAAATTGTAAGTTTATTAACTGCAATTTTTCCAATGTAAGTCTTTCAAACATTAATTTTATTG
This sequence comes from Bacteroidota bacterium, assembly GCA_030684395.1. GTDB lineage: Bacteria > Bacteroidota > Bacteroidia > B-17B0 > Aurantibacillaceae > JADJDM01. Next base: position 177,947 of record JAUXTT010000010.1, read on the forward strand.
AATGTGCATTTGACAATTGCAATTTAAGTACTGCCAAATTAAAACACACTTCGCTCAAAACGGTGGGCTTTAAAAACTGCAAACTACTTGGCTTGAACTTCAGTGATTGTAATCCTTTCCTACTTGGCTTTACTTTTGATTCCTGCATTTTACATCTTGCTTCGTTTTATAAATTAAAAATAAAAGGAACCAAATTCACTAATTGCAATTTACGGGAAGCCGATTTTACAGATGCAGAACTTAGTTTGGGAACATTTATGAACTGCGATCTGAGTATGGCAATTTTTGAAAACACTCTATTGGAAAAAGCCGATTTTAGAAATTCATTCAACTACTCAATTGACCCTGAATTAAACAAGATCAAAAAAGCGAAATTCTCAAAAGAAGGAATAGCGGGGCTTTTGGATAAGTATGGAATAGAGATCGAGTAGAGATTTCTAAATTTCAGCCGCAGATTCACGCGGATTTCAATTTCTTCAATCATTATTAAAAGTCAATAAAATAATCTGTGAAAATCAGTGTGAATCTGCGGCAAAAAAATCACCTCCTTAGGCAGGCCTAGGGCCTCTGCGAAGTCCTTTTAAAACGGTATAATAGCAAAAAATAGTTGGTAAAAACCGCTGTGGACCAATACAGTAAAGGGATTGAGCAAAGGATATTGAAAATGGTTTCAATATCCTTTTTTTGTACATGGAAAAGTCAAAAAAAAGAGCTGTTGGGGTTGTAAA
>JAUXTT010000014.1 GCA_030684395.1 Bacteroidota bacterium
AAATATTTTTACAATTAAATAAACCATCTGAATTTCAGTTAACCTAACGACAAGACGAACTACCGGTAACAGCGTGCTTGCGCCAGCGGCCGAAAAAAACTATATTTGCTAGGCCGCCGAGCGCAAGCACGCAAAACGTTAGGCACAATGTATAAATTATGTAAAATGAGAAGTAAACTATTTTTATCCACACTATTTTTCTTCTTGATTTTTATGCAAGGTAAAGGCCAAGTTGCTTTTCAAAAAACCTTTGGGACTGCCCTTGATGAAGTAACTCAAAAGGTCATTCCGGATTTAAAAAATGGATATTGCATTTTGGGATCAGTGGGTGGTTTCATTTCATTAAATAGAGTCGACTCTTTCGGTAATATGCTTTGGACAAAACAATATTCTATTCATTGCAATATTTCTCCACAATCAGTTCATTTTGCATCATTTGATAAGACTTTAGATAATGGATTTATTATTTGTAGTGCAGACACATCAACTTTTCATGGAAACTATGGCTACTTATTAAAAACTGACTCACTTGGAAACCCAATATGGTGTAAAACTTATGATTCTATTTCATCTTTTTATTCTGTCAAGCGAACATTTGACGGAGGTTATATTATTGCAGGAACAAAATACACTGTCGGTGGAAAAATGATGCAGATAATTCAAAAAACTGATTCTATTGGACAAATTATTTGGGCCAAATCTGTTTCGACTTTACCATATAACGAAAATGGATACGATGTAATCCAACTGAAATCAGACTCTAGTTTTGTTATGATTGGTTTTAGTACTGCAACTTCCGCCATACTCTTTACTAAATATAGCAATAGCGGAATAAATACCGCTGCAAATGCTATTTTTCAACACGTACCCAGCAATGCTTATGGAGTCTGTGACAACGTTATGCATATTGTAGAAAATTACTCTGGTAATATAAATATATCCGAGAGTTTTGGAAGTACTTTTGCATTTGTTGAAGTTGATACATATGGCAACGTTCAGTGGGCGAAAAATTTTTATTTAGGACCAAACGGCTCAGACTTTAGTATATGCAGAGATGGCGGCTTTTTGATTACTTGTTATTTCGACTGGAATGGCTCTACTCCCAACTCAAATATATTTGTAATAAAAACAGATTCTATTGGTCAGATTAAATGGAAAAAAAGCTTTGGAGGTGTAAGAAACGATTTTTCGAATACAATATTTGAAGATAAAGATAGAGGAATTGTAATTGGAGGTACAACTCAAAATTTTAATTCTGGGGGCTTAGATTATTATTTAATTAAAATTGATTCTACAGCTGGTTCCGCATGTAATGATACCACTTTTAATCTACAATATACATCGTACGCTATGGATCCTCCAAATGGTTTTGGGCAAACTGTCAGTTCAGTGAATAGTAATCTTACAATTAGAACAATAAGTTCATCAAACATTACTCTTGGCAGTTACGATGCTTGTAATTGTGTTTCTCCAACGGCTGGCTTTTCTGGGCCAATTCCTAAGTATGTTTATACTCCTTGGGGATTAATGTTTCAAGGCTATGAGTTTTTGGATTCATCCACCTGGGTAAATAATTGGGTTTGGAATTTTGGAGATGGAACTATCGATTCAGTAAATATTAACCCAATTCACAATTTTAGCCCTCCTGGAAATTACAACGTATGTCTTACTGTTAAAAACAATTGTGGTTCTGACACTTTTTGCCAATTATTTAATAGCCAAACTTTCAATATCTCTGAAGTAAATAATAACAATTTTCTAATTAACTTTTATCCGAATCCATTTTCTAATGTTACTACTTTGAAAACAAATTTACATTTGTCAAATGCAACCTTAACGATTATTAATTCATTAGGTTTGCAGGTAAAACAAATTCAAAATGTCAATGGTGATACAATAATCATTTCTCGTGACAATTTACCTAATGGATTATATGTTGTTCGGGTAACAATGGGTAATAAGAATTTAATCAATAGCAAGATAATAATAGTGGATAATTAGGGAATTGAATGCCCTTACACTATGCCTAACAACGGGCAATTGCGCCATGCGGGTTTTAAGGTAGGGCTTTGGCTAAATTAAGGCTTGCGCGAAAGCGCATATTTTTAGTTTTGCCGCCGCTTTAGAAAGTGTTATCTTCGTTTAAACATTTGTGGGTTTAAAAACATTGAGGCATCGGTAGCCGCACAGCGCAAGCCCGTGAAACGTTAAAAGCCTTGCAGTACTATTACATATTTAACAAATTAAATTGTGACAAACAAGAAAAACATTTTTGTTATTATCGGAAGTGCCAGTGAAAATTCGGCAAACGAAAAACTCATTGACTACATTTTAAAATTAACCTCTGAGGTTTTTAGTTTTACAGTTTTTAAGGATTTAAAAACACTACCCCATTTCGATCCGGAACTTTCAACCGACAATCCACCAAAAGAAATTATTGAACTACGCAAAAACATTAACAGTGCCGACGGGGTAATTATTTGCACACCCGAATATATTTTTAGTATCCCGAGTGGGTTAAAAAATGCCATTGAGTGGTGCGTAGCCACAACTATTTTCACCAACAAGCCAACAGGGCTGATAACAGCTTCTGCAAGCGGACAAAAAGGACACGAGGAGTTGAAATTGATAATGAAAACTGTTATGGCAAACTTCGCTGACACAACTACCTTGCTTATACAGGGAGTTAAAGGAAAGGTAAACCAACAAGGGCAAATTACAGACGTAAAAACTATTGACGACTTGGCAAATTTTATTAACGCATTTAAAACAGTAGTGTTTGAAAAAGAAAACACCAGTCACTAATCCATGTTTTGTAAGCACAGTGCGCTATCGAAGAAATCATTTTACCGGATCATCACTGTTTATTTAATGCAAAAAAAAGGACAAACTTTCGTTCATCCCTTTTTAGATTTTTAGCTTACAATACTACCTGCATTACATTTCATTACAATGTTTTGCTGCTGTACGGCAATCAGTAGCACATTTTTTACAATCAGCGTTATCAAACTTATCGCACTCGGCTGCACACTTCTCACAGGTCTTTGCACAATCTGAACACTTAGTTTTACAATCTGCACTTTTTGACTTCATTGATTTAACACATGCTTTGCAAGCAGTAATGCATTCTTTACAAAGTTTCTGGCACTCTGCCATTGTTGCATTCTTTTCTTTAGAACACATTTTATCCACTTTCTTGCATGAAGCAATACAAGCGTTGCAAGCATCTATGCATTCTTTGTTTTTATCTACACCTAATGCATAGCCTTTACTTACTTTCTCATTTGAGAACGACCATTTTGTTGTTGCCGCAGTAGCAATAAAACCAATTGCTACTAATACTAAAATTAATTTTTTCATGTTTTTTGAATTTAAATTGTTTACGATTAATTTCTTGTACAAATATTAATTATATAATACTGCTTAAAAATGAGGCAAGTCAAACATAAGCACCATTTTAATCATAATTGTACCAACCAAAAGTAAGTTTCTTTACAAGCCAGAATGTTATATAATTCATAGCAAAGATTACATCATTCACATATTATTCCCTTTAAAATTACACATTGAATACCATAGAACTTTAATATAGATTGTATCAGACCGTTGCCAATTGACCGGAAAATTATTACATTTATAAAGCGGTAAGTGCCAAACGATAGGGACAATGCAACAACAAACAGCTAAACTATTATTAATCCTCTTTATTACAACTACCGGGCTTCACTGCCAAAATACAGAAACCAACAGGCTTATTAAAGGAGAGCTTAAGATTACCTTTCCCGGTATTTATTTTAAAAACAATTCGCTTGGCTATGCTGCAATGCCCTATACTGTTGACTACAGACAACATTCACATGATCGCTGGTTTCACAGATCACCTTTTTCTCCATCAAGCCATCTTTCCATCATTACTCTTTCGGAAGGTGACTGATGTGTACCACCGGCCAAAATATCGAGAAATTTATCCCAAAGATTTTTTTCTTGTTTAAATTCTTTTTTAAAATTTATGAGCGCTTTATAATAATCGTTTTGATACTCCATGGCTTCTTCATAGGTAAAATTCAATGGCACATGGTCGGCAATAATTTGGGTAATTGCATTCAATTCATCAGGTGTGTATCGTTCAATCATTTGCAACAATATTCTACACGACTCCACATGTGCAATAAGAGATTCCATCAGTGGTGCTTCAAGCTTAACAAATTCTTTTTCCCACTGCGGGTGAGCCTTTTCGGGTAATAACGTCAATCCTGTATTTGCAGCATTTTTAGAATTATTCTTTAATTCTGTTAAATGATCAGTGAGTTGTTTCCAAAACTCATGGTTTCCTGTTTTCTCTTTATGCCCTGATTTTTCTTTTGCCGAAGTAAGGGCGACATTAATGCCTGTTACCGCTTTATTAATTTCAGGTATAACCACTTTCCAACCAGCTGCTGCTTCGGGCAATATATTGGCTTCAATGATTAATAGGGCATTGAGATTCAGTTCGTGCAGTTCGCCTTCAATTTGCAGTAATTCGGTATAATCAGTTTCCAACGTGGCAGTAAAATGTTTTACCGAAAGTAAAGCCCTCAAGCCGGGGCTATGCCTTTGGGTGCTCTTCTTGAATTCCACTGTTTCTTCACCCTTTTTATTTAAGGGGATTTGTTCTTCTAATTCTTCCATCGCTATTCGTTTTTATGATGATGTTTAAAACTAGACAAAGGTTTGTAAATGAACACTAATAAATGTTACACAATCATTTAAATAAATTGTATTATTCACATTGTTCGAATCTCAACGGGCGCGAAGGATGATTAAATTCTTCTCGACGGAATTGAAAAGGCGCCGGAAATCTGTTATCTTTATAAAGAGCTAAGCGACAAACGACAGGGACAATGCGACAAAAAAAAGTAATACAAGTATTCATTCTTCTAATTGTGACTACAGGGCTTCGGGCACAGGTTACAGAGATCGACAGGCTTATTAAAGGAGAGCTTAATATGACCTTTCCCGGTATTTATTTTAAAAATAATTCGGTTGACTATGCTGTAATGCCTTATACTGTTGACTCGTGTTTTAAGTATATAGCGATCCATATAAGGGACATCAATAGTCTTGTTATTTGGCGTGATAGCAGTGAAACAGAGCAGTTGACAACTAAACGTATAAAAAAATTAAAGACCGACCTTAATAAATATACCCCGTCGGGAAAAATTAATATCCTGTCAATGGGAAAAGCACAAAAAATTTCTCAGCGAACAATTGCTAAAGGTGCCGACTCTGTGCAAATTCACTATTTATTATCTTTAAATAGTGTGTTCGACGTTAGTGGTGTTATTATTCCAACCAACAAAAAAGGCTGGCTAAAGAAACCTCATACGGAGCGCCCACGCTTATGGTGCCTGAATTGCTGGAAACGAGGACGTTTTACAAAAGAGTATCGGCGCTTACATGTAAAGTAGCTGCAAAACATTCCTGCCTCATGCTTCATAATTTAGCTTAGTAAAAAAATCACAAAAAATTGTGTATCCTTTTATTTTTAATCCTGATTATTGTATCTTGGTATTTAAGACCGACAGAGTGAAAAACTGTAACTATTAATCAATAAATAAAATTAGTGAAAATAAAAATATAAAAACATGAATCCTAAAGTTGATTTTTATTTTACCAAAGCCAAAAAGTGGCAGGAAGAAATAAGGAAATTGAGAGAGATTGTTCTTGATTGCCACCTTACTGAAGAATTGAAGTGGGGTGTTCCCTGTTATATGTTTCAAAACAGTAACATCGTTTTAATACATGTGTTTAAAGATTATTGTGCGGTTTTGTTTTTTAAAGGTGCCTTATTAAAAGACTCCAAAGGTGTTTTAATTCAACAAACAGAGAATGTACAGGCAGCGCGCCAAATCCGCTTCACTAATGTTAAGGAAATAGTTAAGATGAAAGCCATCCTAAAAGCTTATATTTTTGAAGCCGTTAAAATAGAAGAAGCAGGATTGAAAGTGCCTTTAAAAAAGACAACAGATTTCAAAGTACCTGAGGAGTTTCAAACTAAATTAGATAAACTCCCCACTTTGAAAAAAGCTTTTGCTGCATTGACGCCGGGAAGGCAAAGGGCATACATTTTTTATTTTTCTCAAGCCAAACAATCAAAAACCCGGGAGACAAGGGTTGAAAAATATATGCCGCAAATTATGGATGGAAAGGGATTAGATGATTAATGGATTTGACTTAAATTAGATAACATACGCCCGGCATCTATTAACTTATAACTTAAAAGAATAAAAAAGATGAAAACCAATAAAAAAGGCCTGCCGCCAAAACAAAAGGAAGAATTATTTAAAGTAGTAAAATCCCGTTTTGAGAAAAACATGAACCGACATAAAGGTATTGAATGGACTAAAGTACAGGAAAAGCTGGAAGCCAATGCAGAAAAACTATGGTCACTTAATGAAATGGAAGAAACCGGTGGTGAACCGGATGTAGTTGCTTATGATAAAAAAACGGGCGAATACATTTTTTATGATTGCTCGGCAGAAAGCCCTAAAGAACGCAGAAGTTTTTGTTACGATGAGGAAGCGCTGGAATCGAGAAAAGAACACAAACCAAAAAACAGTGCTATGGATATGGCCACTGAAATGGGCATTGAAATTTTAAGCGAAGAACAATACCGCGACTTGCAGCAACTTGGAAGTTTCGATACCAAAACATCGAGTTGGATAAAAACACCTGCTGCTATCAGAGAACTTGGTGGTGCCATCTTTTGTGACCGCCGCTACAACCATGTTTTTGTGTATCATAATGGTGCTGAATCATATTATGCAGCCAGGGGCTTCCGTGGCTCGCTAAGGGTTTAATTTTTTTGACTAAAGCTAAAAAATCCGAATTGCACTAAGTCGGTACCTTTGAAATTATAAAATCATATCTACTATTATTTTGTTACAATAACTTTTTGCCATGCGCCAATATCAATACCAAAAATAAGATACACACCTGTATTCAGGTTAGTGATTGAAATCGAATAAATAATTTTGAGTATTGTTTTAAACGACTGAATTATTTGCCCGGGTTCATTCACAATTTTGTATGTGCCTGCACCATCTCAGGCCTCCCTCCTTCCAATCCACCCACATTTAACCCAAACAAAAGTCATACCGCCCGCTGATCTTTATCAGGACTTTAAAATCATCCTATAAGCAACTTTGTGCTGCAAACGATTTTAAATAAAAGGCGGTATGAAGTTCAAAAAAATTGTAGTTAGTGTTATTCTCCTTTCCGGTTTCGGGCTGTGCAAACTGCAAGCGCAGGATGTTGTGCCTGCCACCGGTTCCACTGCTTCGGGCAGTGGCGGCACGGTGAGCTACTCAGTGGGGCAAGTTGTTTATACAAGTAATAGCGGAAGCAACGGTTCGGTAGCACAGGGCGTACAGCAGCCTTATGAAATTTCGGTAGTAATTGGGCTTGCTGATGCTGTTGATATTAGTCTTTCCTTTTCTGTTTATCCCAATCCTACAACTGATTTTTTAAAGCTCAACACTGGAAATTACAAAAGTCAAAACCTGTTATACCAACTATCAGACATGAATGGTAAAATACTAGAAAGCAAAAAAACGCAACCTGTTGAAACAACTATCTCCATGCTAAATAATGCTTCAGGGATCTACTTCCTGAAAGTCATGGATAACAATAACGAATTAAAAACATTCAAGATCATTAAAAACTAAAACCAATGAAAAAATCCATTACTCTTATACTCGCTCTATTCCTTACAATAAACCTGTTTGCACAAGCACCACAAAAAATGAGCTATCAGGCTGTAATCCGAAACTCAAGCAGTTCTTTGGTAACTTCAACAACAGTAGGAATGCAGATCAGCATCTTACAAGGTTCTTCTACCGGAACACCTGTGTATATTGAAACGCAAACACCTACTTCAAACGTAAATGGTTTGGTGAGTTTGGAAATTGGTACAGGCTCCATTGTAACTGGAACTTTTTCGGGTATTGATTGGGCAGCGGGCCCTTATTTTATTAAAACTGAAACTGATCCTTTGGGAGGAACTGCATACACCATTATAGGAACAAGTGAATTATTAAGTGTTCCTTACGCACTGCATGCTAAAACTGCAGAAAGTATTACAGGTGGTATTACTGAAAACGACCCCATTTTTGTTGCATCTCCCGCCAACGGAATAAACACAAGTGACATTAGTAACTGGAATAATAAATTAGATACTGAAGTTGACGGATCAGTTACCAACGAATTACAGGCTTTAAGCATAAGCTACGATACTATTTATTTAAGCAATGGCGGTTATGTAAAACTGCCTGCATCTTTCGACGGACAATATAGCAGCTTAACAGGTGTGCCTATCAACGTAAGTACATTCAGTAATGATGCCGGGTATTTAAGCAGCGAAGTGGACGGTTCCGTAACCAACGAACTACAGGCACTGAGCATTGGTAACGATACTATTTATTTGAGCAATGGCGGTTTTATAAAATTACCTTCAGCCAATGCCTGGTCGTTGAACGGCAATGCGGGAACAGTAGATGGATCAAACTTTATTGGAACAACGGATAATGTTCCTTTAAATTTTAAAGTAAATAATGAACCTTCTGGAAGAATTGAGCCTAATAAGTACAGTACTTTTTTTGGTTATCAATCAGGTAAATCAAATATTTCCGGAATATTCAATACCGCAGTTGGAGAAGGTTCTCTATTTAGCAACACAGATGGAAATTATAATACTGCTTTTGGGGCTTATAGCCTTTATAATAACACAACAGGTTCTCACAATACTGCTATTGGAAAGGCTGTGTTACTAACCAATACAACAGGGCACGAAAACACCTCTATAGGATTACAATCTATGTACAATAATACTACAGGATACCTTAACACAGCCGTAGGATATGATGCATTGCTACAAAATTCAACAGGTAATAATAATGTTGCCATAGGTACACAAAGTGGACGGAACAATCTTGGATCGGATAATGTTTTTTTGGGTTACCAGGCAGGTTATAATGAAACGGGATCGAACAAATTATACATCTCAAATAGCGCTACAAACCCACCTTTAATTTATGGGGATTTTTCAAACGGAAATGTCGGCATTGGTAATAATAATCCATCTGCAAGGTTACATATTGGAAATGGAACTCGTTTCGCGGCGGCAGCCGATGCTTCCATTTTTTTACAATCGGGGAATGGTGTAGGTTCAGCCAGAGATTGGAAAATTTATGTTCCAATGACTAACGGGTACCTTGCTTTTAGAGATATGGGGTTCGATAACTTAAATAATGGCATGGCAACTGATGCAATGGCAATTCAATCGGGTACCGGAAATGTTGGTATCGGAACAACCAATCCGGGAGCAAAACTGGAAGTACAAGGAACCGTAAAAATTGTGGACGGTACACAAGGCGTAAATAAAGTTCTTACCTCAGATGCAACCGGTATAGCTACATGGGAAGCAAAAGAGTCTAAGGCTTACGGAATGATTTATCGTACTACTGCATTTGACATTCCTGCTGTAACTGTATGGACAGATATTCCACTTGATGGAGGCGAGAATAATTTAATTAATGTGGCTCATAGTACCACAACAAACTCTGAAAGGGTTACAGTAAACGTTAGCGGCACTTATCTGATACAATATATTGTTCATTATAGAAGACGTGTATTCCCTCATCATGGTGTTTCCAGGTTAATTAAAAACAGTTCTGATGAGATTACGGGTAGTTATACAGTTGCTTCTCCTATTTCAGGGGATGGCAATGAAGAAGATCCATTAAGTACACAGGTAATAACAACATTATCAGCCAATGATTATATCAACATTCAGGTTGCAACAAATTATAATGTAACAGATGAAGTTGATTCTTATTACGGGCCCGATCTTCCTGTGCCAACTACCAAGATATCTGTTTCTTTAACTATTGTAAAAATCGGAGATTAATTGTTTTTGTAAGTGATACTGCATTAGCGTTTTAATACCAACAGCAATGAAACCATCTGTTACATTCTGTACGGATAGTATTCTCACTTATTAATCACTTTCCTCTTCATATACCCGGCAAGCGTATCATTAAAAATCTTAATACCTTTTAAATTGAGGTTAAGCGAAGATATAAAATAATCACGTGATTCGGCCAAAGGAAGATTATCGAACTGTACATATTTTATGTTATAATCTTTTGCTATCAATTTTATTTGTTCAATCATCTCTGCCCTGTTTTTTAAATTGTTCAATGATTCTTTTAAAACAGGTGATTCGTATAAAATAACTTTAGTGCCTTTTTGTTGCGCCAATTCAATGGTTTTGCCCAGGTATTTTATTCGTAAAGGGTCTACACTAAAAGTATATCCCTTTGGGTACTGATGCTGCATATCTTCCAAATGGTTGTCCCATACAATTTTTGCGGGAGGCTCAAAACCGCTTGGGTAATATGCTTCAGCTTTATCACTGTAGTAATGCTTGCAACCCTGAATTGCATTGAACATAGTGTACGAATTGTAATAAGCAAAACGCATGTATGGAATGGAAGTCCAGCGTGCATAATCAGGATCGTTTTCAACTACCACTTCTTTCACTAATGAATCGCCGGTGTAGTTGGAAAAACGGTAAGTATTAAATGTATTGAATTTTTTGTCTAACGACTCCGGTGTTACGTATAGAAAAAGATACTTCGGGGCTTTGTTGTTTTTTAGGTACAAATACAAATGCAGGTAATTATCTGCAAAATCGCTGTGACTTAAAGCTAAATTGTATGACTTTAATTTTGTTATCGGATCTATCTGCTCTGGATCGATCATCCACAATGGCTCGCAGGGACCGTGAAATAAAATTTCCGCATCGATCTTCTTCGATTGCACATATTCGGCCTTGGTGTTTTTATTATGAGAGATCCCGAAAGAGAATAATTTGTCTAAACCAATCAATGAAGAAACAATAAGGATTACACAAACAAGTATTTTAAATAGTAGTTTCATGTATCATCATTCCAACATGTTATGTGGTTAAATCAAATCCCGATAGCTATCGGGACAACCATCTCAAATCAAAAATATTCCTAGAAGCTGAATACACGGGAAATATTAAATCCGAATTTAAATTGTCCATCCAACCAGTTTGACTGAGTATTTGGGATAAAGTTGTTTTCGGAAATAGAGCCGTTGTTTGTAAAATTTAAATGGAATACGTGCCCGCCGGTTTCAATTTCTAAACCAACCGCCAATGGATTATAAAAAGGGTTCGCTTTGTTATTGGTACGGTACTTTGAAAAATTATGGAAGTAATCAACTATAAAAGCCATACGTTTGGTAAAACGAATTCTTCCACCCACTCCAACACTCACAATACCATTTGTTTCGTGAGCACCATTTTCTGTATTAACATCATCTCTTACAAAATTACGGTGGTGGTAAGAAGGCATTACCTGAAAAGAAAACCAATCGTTGAACTTACGTGCAATTATTAACTGAGAAAAATAAGAAAAGCGGTGAGCCTCTTTTTTCACTACACTTTTATCGGTTCCTGCATAAAGGGATGATTGAACCATCGGTGTAAATCCCATGTTTTCGTACAAACAAAGGGTAATTGGAATTTTGTTATTTTTGGTTTGCTCTAAAAAGCGCCATTTCCCATAACCTTCCAGTAATTCACGTTGTTTGCTTCGGGCAAAGCCAATAGTAATATTATCAGTAATACCATAATCAAAGGAATAACGAATATCCTCGGAAATATCAAAACCCCATAATGTATGCCCGCTTCCACCCACTGCCATATCACTAAAACGGTGAGTGATCCTAAAATCAAGCGTACGTTTTTTAACCGTTTCGATAGATTGCGCGTTTACAATTTTGGTTGTTTTAAATGTGGCGTATACTTTTTCGTTTTTCACTTCTGTTGCAGGTTCTTCAACCAATTTTAGAAGATCATCATCTTGCCCGAAAATTGCACATGAAGAAACGGAAAGTAATACTGATAACGTTATTTTTTTGATCATATATTTTATTTCTTGAATGGTTCAAGGGTAGCTTTAACGGTTACATCAACCACTTCAGCAATATTAGCAACTTTTCCGGAAGGAACAACAATTTTATAATCTGCCAGAGCCATCTTAAATTTAGAATCTATTAAAATTTGAGTTCCTTTTACTGTTAAAGTTCCGTTAGCGGTTATGTTTTTTGTTTCTCCATGCATGCTCATAGGACCTTCAACTGTTACATTATAAACTCCATCTTTAGTATAATCAATCTTATCATTATCTTTAATTACACCCATAAATTTTGCGTGAGGATATTTATCGCTTTCTACATAAGTTTCATTAAAATGTTCTTCCATTAAACCACTTTTGAACTTAAATCCTTTCATGGTAACCTGAACCTGCAATTTACCCGATTTACAGTCTAATACGGGTTTACCGCTTGTGTTTTTAGCGTCAATATTCTCAAAACGTGCCTCGGAAAAGAATTGAATCTCAGAGGTTTTTGCCATATATATTTGTGCCTTTGTAACAATTGCTAAACAAAGTGATAAGGCAATCAATGTGATTTTTTTCATAATGATGTTTTTTTTAATTGTTTAAACTTTGTTAAACAACAACCATTCCATAAATAGGTTAAACAAATATAAAGGAATAATTGGTTTATGAAACAACGGGAACTCAATAAAATTAACATTAACTAAAAAGCATAAAAAAACCCTGCTCCCTTCGGCTACACTTCGACAAGCTCAGTGCGGCGGCTCAAGGATCAGGGTTCTTATATAATTTTAGAGTATTATTACTGAACAATCAGCTTTTTCACCGTTTTTGAAGATGCTGAACTGATTTCAACCGCGTAAGCTCCTGCAGGTAAAACTTTATTAGCAAAACTAATATAGTTGTTTCCTAATTTAGCTTTCACCGCTTGTGTTTCAATAATTCTTCCTGTTACATCAACAACATTAACCGTGTATTCTCCCGCAAGGTCAGCATTTAATAAAACACTGAAAGTACCTGCACTAGGATTAGGGAATACTGAGAAATCTAATTGAGATGCCTTGTTTTCTTTTACACCTACAAAAGAACCACAAGGAATTGTAACACTGGTAATTTTAGTCATGTTACTGAAATCAATATAACAAGCATATTGCATACTATCAATGAACGGATTTCTGTTTCCTTGTAAAGAATCTAAAAAGTCGTTACGTGCAATTTCATAAGAATCCGGTGGATCCATATAATGCCATGCTTTTAACACTTCCTGATCCTGACCATAAGCAATAGTTCCACTGATCGGGTTACGGAATTGCCAGTTGTTACCACTTACACCATTATAACAAGCAGCAACATACATAATAGCACGAGCTGAATTACCTTTTTGCTCATCACGTGGTTCGTATACTTTTTGGCCCAAAGCATTTAAACCCGATTTACCATCAAGGTAAACATTTTGAACATTAATAACTTCTCCCAAAGGATAATTACTTCTTTCTGCGTTAACGTCAGTTTGTTTACAAGGGAACAAGTGATGTTGATCGTTGTACTCAGGTAATTCCGGATTATCAGCAGGATTGGTTGGCATCCAGTTATGGCAATAGCTATGTTCTCTGCTAAAATCATTATTAGTCCAGTCGAATGGAGGTGTGTAAATTACTCTCTCGCCACTGTATTTACAGGTAATTGTTTTTTGCCCATTGATAGTATCAGTTGCCTCAAACAAATTGATCATTGTGTTAGCATAATTACTATAGAAAATTGAAGTGTGTGGGTTGATCTTAGCTTGTAATTGAGTTAAGAAAGAAGGACTTGCAGTAGACACTGAACTGTACTCACCTGCAGGCAACATTGTTGCTAAACTGGTAAATCCATTTAATGCAGGGTTAACTGTATTATAGTTGGTAAATGAACCGCTTCCATTGTAAGCGAAAACTGCCAATTGGTAGTCTTTGCCTGCCCAAACATTCATCAAAGTGTTATTTAAGTCAGTACTTGTAGAAACTACTTTACTTGTTCCTACCATATCACCTCTTTGATACCAGGTTCCATCAGCAGGGACATCAGTAATAGGAGATGAAGAAGTTTTTCTTAAAACTATATAACCATCAGGAGAACCTGAAGCAGCAGTAAAAGAATATGCAGCCCTGTATGATTTAATGTTTGAAAAAGCTAAAGCTGATGCCTGACCGGTTGGCTCAGTTGCTAAAGTTCCACCAACTGCATTCAAATGAATTACATAACTTGCTTCATCTGCGTCATCGTTTGCGATTATCATATCAGCTACACGCGTACCAGGAGCTGAAGCATTAAAAGAAACAACTAAAGCCTGATTAGAAGTAGCATTTACAGAAAAAGCACCAACAGGTGAAGTAACCGAAAAATCAGCTGCATCAGCTCCGGTAAAAGTAACCGAAGTAACTCCTAATGTTGCTAAACCCGTATTTTCAACCGAAAAGTTGAGAGGTGTTGGAGTACCAACAGGAGCTCCAAAGATAGGAGTTGTTCCACCTGTTAACACGGAAGTTGTGTTATACTTAACATTGATATCCTGAACTAAAGCAACACCTGCTGTAATATTAACATCATCAATAGCAACATTATGTCCGCTTACTTTAGCAGTAAACTCCCAACGAATATAACGGGATGCTGAAGCCGGTGTTACTGTATATTGCGTTAAGGTAGTAGCCATAGGAGATGCCGTTGTGTACGTTGCAAGGTTTGTCCATGTGCTACCATTAACCGATTCCAGAACATTAAATGTTCCCTGCCAAGCACCACCTGAATTTGAACCTCTTAACCAATAGGTAGTAGTTCCCATTTGCCCACCAGTAAATACCTCGATGTAATCCATTGTTTCATCTAAGCGGCCCATTGCAGTTCCTGAAACTCCTCCGGTTGCGTATGAATAATTTGGAGTTCCTGCAGGATTCTCTACATACGTCCAGCCTGCCTGACCAAACACTCCGGTAAAGGAATTAAAATTCTCAGTACTCGGCAATGTGGCTTGTGCAAATGCCATTGTTCCAAACAATGCCAGCACAGAGGTTAAAATTGCTTTCTTTTTCATATTTGATTTATTATTGATTATTATTTTGTTTTTTTTGCAAAGGCATCAATGCTGCTTCGCGGTGATTTATGTTTAATTTTTACTTGCATCAATGCTAATTGCGGTGTTTTTGTTTTAATTTTTAAAAAGTCATTCTTATTCCAACTACATATCTTCTCAATTGTCCAAAAAATACTGATGCAGAATTAGCATCAAAACCTTGTGAAGTAGCAGCATTGTTTACTGCATCATTAATATAAATAG
Source organism: Bacteroidota bacterium (assembly GCA_030684395.1). Taxonomy (GTDB): domain Bacteria; phylum Bacteroidota; class Bacteroidia; order B-17B0; family Aurantibacillaceae; genus JADJDM01. The sequence continues at coordinate 15,283 of JAUXTT010000014.1, forward strand.
TATTAAATACATTATTAATATTAAAATTTAGGTTCATTTTTAAGCCTTGATAAGTACATTCATACCCCGCAGTTAAATCAGTAACACCGTAATCCGGAATTTGCCAGGAGTTTTTATTTGAATTTGTCCCAGACAATGAAACCAAATTAAAATCAGAAAAATTTCTTCCGAAAAATGTATAACGTGGCTTGATAAATAATCCTTTGCAGATATAATATTTTAATGCCCCTGACAATTGATGCTGGGCTGCATTTCCCAAACGAACTCCTTGAGCATTTAAAGTTATGGTGTCTTTTAAATTACCCGCATCATCATATAAATAAACCGTTTTATTATCATTATACGCCCAATGTGCAAATGCAATAGCTCCATCAAACTCAAGGTTTTTTATAATTTTCCATGTTCCATCGAACTCAATTCCTTTATGTGATGCGTTTAATCCATTAACGTTAGCAAAATCTCCTTCGTTCCCAACCGGCTGTGGAGAAACCGGACGGTTTTTCCAAATGGTATAATAAACGTTTACGTTTACAGCGAATTTTTTAAACTTAGCCCCTGCTCCTATTTCCTGAGAAATAATTTTTTGCGGTTGAGCATCATTATACTCAACATTTTGTACTGCGTTTTGATTATACACATTATTAAATTTCGGTGCAATTTGTAAAACACCAAAGTTAGCATACACGTTATAATTTGAATTGATCTTGTAGTTTGCCCCACCCTTTAGTGTAAATCCGGGATACCATTTTTTCTTTGTTCTTGAATATTGCGCTTCCTTGGAATCAATGGTATATCGCTGTGCTCCAACAATGTATGTAGTGTCTTTTGGAGTCGTCATTGAAGTATTGGTATAGGTAACAATAAAAGTTGTATCGCCTACATTATATACCTTGTTGAAGTAATTATAAACTTTATAATCAGTTCCATTATGAAGGAGTGTATCGCCATAACCAATAATGTGTTCTAAAACATTATCTGCTCTGTTATCTTTAAAATAATCCATGAATTTTTTAAAGCCCTTTGGCTGCTCACCAATTACCACATCCTTTTTCGAAAAATAATCTAAGCGCTGGTACCCGGTATAAGAGCCTGTAGCTGTAGCAAAAGCAGATATCTTATTCTTTTTATATTCAATTTGTGTAAATAAACCACCCCAATCAACAAGACCATCGTAATTGTATAATATTTTATCACCCACACGTTTCATAGCATACTTATAATTTGGATCCTTGTAGGTTGGCATACTTGGATAATAATATCCTTTTACCTGATTGTTATCTCCCGTTTTGCCATCAGCAGAAGCGGTTGCTACATAATAGTCGCCACCTAACAGATCATATACCGATCTATAATGTTCGCCTCGATAAAATCTGCCATCAACTCCAAAGGTCAATCTTATTGCTGTATCCAACTGATAAGAAGCTGTTGACAGAATACCATACCATTTATGGTCATTCATCGACGCTCTTACAATATTTGTAGATTTATGTTCAGTTGTACTATATAGTGAATTTGACCCTGTTAGAGAAGAAGTTGTATTTGCGGTATAATAATTATTAAGATTAATATACCCTGTTTTAGGATCAGCATTTGATGAATTAAGTAAACCTGTTCCTCCCCCTTTTCCGTAAGAAGCATAGGCAACTGTAGAGATGTTTAGTTTATCATTTACATTCCAAAAATGAGAAAGGTTAAACAAGGGTTTATGATATAAATTAACAAAAACATTATATTCCTCTCCATTCAAAAGCCCCACATTTCCGTTAAACTGAAATGGGCGCGGACCAATTGCAGTAGTAGTAACACCTCCTGCAAGCATATTAGCTGTTATATTTTCTATACCCAAACCAATACCGTATCCATGACTATATGTTCCGATAGTGTACTTATTTTGGCGTTGACCATGTTTTTGAGGAGAACCGTTAGCCCCGAAAGACAATAAATGCCGGCTATTAACTTTCCATTGCATTTTTATAAAATAGCTCCAGGCTTCAGTCCAGGCTTGTTGAACCCATCCATCACCGGTTTTATAACTTCCGGCTAAAACAATACCAAATTTATTTTTTATCAAGCCTGAATTGTAAGACAATGCGGTGCTTTGATAGTTATTATTTCCATACTCTCGTTTTATAATTGTTTGAGGTTTCTGGTCAACACCAAGGGTAATAATATTCATGGTACCACCCACGGATGACACTGCCAGTTTTGTTGCGCCTAAACCTCTTTGAATTTGCATTGTTTTGGTAATATCTTTTAATCCGTCCCAATTACTCCAATAAACCTGACCATTTTCCATGTCATTTACCGGAACACCATCAACCAAAACGGCAATATTGGTTTGATCAAATCCTCTTAACGTAACACGGGAATCACCTGAACCACCTCCTGATTCGGAAGCATAAACTCCGGGAGTACTATTCATAACCATGGTAATATCTCTACCTGCAATTTCTTCCTGAATTTTTTGCTGAGAAATATTACTGATTGCCACAGGAGTTTCTCTTACTGTTCCTATGTTCGCAACAACTTCAACTTCATCTAATGTTTGTGATTCCAATTGAATATTTACGATCACGTCTTTATCTACCACCTTAACCTTAATGGATTGAGAAGCGTATCCAACATAATTAATTTTCAGATTATAAGTACCCGGTTCAATTTTTAAACTATAATTTCCATCCAAATCGGTAACCGCACCAACTCCTGGCTTCGCAATAACACTGGCTCCAATAAGTGTTTCATTAGAAGTAGCATCAGTAATAGTACCTTTTATCAAAAAAGTTTGTGACTGTGCTTTAGCAAATACTCCAACAAAAACCAAAACAATTATGCCTAAAAATTTTTTCATATAAACAAAAAACAAAGCCCGTCAGTATAATCAATTGCTTATATCCGACAGGCTTTCCTAAATAAAATTATTATTATTCAACAATCAATTTCTCAGTAGCGGAAGTACCATCTGCAAAAATAATCTCTGATAGGTATATTCCTTTTGAAATAGTTAATTCCTGAACAACTTTTAAGCTTGGGTTTTCAATTTCAATAGTTTTAACCTTTTGTCCTAAAGCATTTGTTAATACAATAGATGCGATTTTTTTATCTGCCGACATAAAGGTTACAGAAGAACCAGTTAATGGATTAGGGAACAATTTAACTTCTGAGTTTTTCACAACCTCTTTTACACCAACCGGGTTACAATTACAATCGTGAAAGCCTAACATATTAAATGTATTATTTGGCAAAGAATCCCAAGTTTGTGTTGCATCGAAAGGAGAAGGGTTTACACTATATCCTGCTTGTACTGTGTTTTTACGAATCAACGTTTGATCTTTAGTGTAATATGCTCCACAGCTGCCATCAAAAAACGGAGGACAGTCTGACCATGAGTTAACCGGATCAAATCCAATTTCTCCGATTATATCGGCATATACCCAGTTACCTCCAACATTTCTTTGCAACGATACAGCGTCATTTCCATTGTGGTATAAAGCAAAACTCACAGCATAATCAGGGCAAACAAATGTATCTGCAACAGCTTGCAAGGCAGCGTCAACAGGAATTTCCGCACCAACACCATTAGGGTTTCTTTTATCAATAACCAAAACCCAAACATCATAAGGTTGAATAGTATGCTGTCCTAAGACTACCATTGCCTGAGAACCTCCTTCAGCCACTCCGGCGCTGGTACCATTATTATAACGTACAATACGGTAATCACCGTTAATAGTAATAGCGTTTGGAGTTGGATTGTAAATCTCTAATGCCTTATTGTTGTTTGATCCTTCCACGTACTCGGAGAAGAACAAACCTGAACAATTTTGTGCATTTGTAGAAATAAACGCACTAAGTAATAAACCAGAAAGTAAAAGTTTTTTCATTTTTTTGTTTTTAATGTTTTTTTGGCAGCGATAGTGGTTTCGGAAATATAGAAATTCCTGTAGGATATTCACTTGCTTTATTAACACAAAAATAAGATAATTCTACCGTAATACAAGCATTATTTAATCGAATTAACAGTTAAATAATAGGCAGGAAACAAATTTTTTACACCAAGCCCCTCATTTCTCCGAGAATAACTTACTTTTGCAGCTTAGAAAAAAAAATTAACAAGTTAATAACACAAAATGAGTACAAGCGTAAATAAAGGACCCATCTCTCAATTTATGGAGAAACACTATTTGCATTTTAATGCTGCCGCTATGGTAGATGCTGCAAAAGGGTATGAAACACATTTAACAGAAGGCGGAAAAATGTTGATTTCTTTGGCAGGTGCAATGAGTACTGCTGAATTAGGGAAATCATTAGCGGAGATGATCCGGCAGGGAAAAGTAGACATTATCTCTTGTACAGGTGCAAACCTTGAGGAAGATGTGATGAACCTCGTTGCTCACTCTCATTACAAACGTGTTCCTAACTACCGTGACCTTACCCCGCAAGATGAGTGGGATTTGTTGGAAAACGGATTTAACCGTGTTACTGATACATGTATCCCTGAAGAAGAAGCTTTCCGCCGTTTACAAAAACATATTTATGAGTTATGGAAAGATGCTGATACTAAAGGTGAACGTTATTTACCACATGAGTATATGTACAAAATGTTAAACTCAGGTGTATTAAAACAATATTATGAAATTGATCCTGCTAACAGCTGGATGATAGCAGCCGCTGAGAAAAACTTGCCTATTATTTGTCCGGGTTGGGAAGACAGCACTATGGGTAATATCTTCGCTTCTTACGTTATTAAAGGCGAGTTAAAAGCTACTACCATGAAGTCTGGAATTGAATACATGGTGTGGTTAACAGAGTGGTATCGTAATAACAGCGCCGGAAAAGGTGTAGGTTTCTTCCAAATTGGTGGTGGTATTGCAGGTGATTTCCCTATTTGTGTAGTACCGATGATGTATCAGGATCTGGAATGGCATGACGTTCCTTTTTGGGCTTATTTCTGTCAGATTTCTGATTCTACAACCAGTTATGGTTCTTATTCGGGGGCTGTTCCTAATGAAAAAATTACCTGGGGTAAATTGGATAAAACAACTCCTAAATTCATTGTAGAAAGTGATGCTACTATAGTGGCTCCTTTGATTTTTGGATGGATCCTTGGCTGGTAGTTTTTACCACTAAGTTCACTAAGAAAATACTCACTAAGAGCCACTAAGATTAATTTCTTTGTGGCTTTTTTGTTTTTGCACTATTCTTAATCCAATTATTCTAAAATAAACATAAACTCTGCGTTTCTTTGTGTTCTCTGTGTCTCCGTGGTAAGTATTTCATTACTTTTGTTTCAATATCCATTATAATATCATGCGTTTTTTAATTAAGATCATCATTTCTACCTTGGCAGTTTTAATAACCGCTTATTTGTTGCCCGGAGTTAGCATTGAAAATAACAGTTTTTTTACCGGCTTACTGGTTGCTTTGGTATTAGCCTTCCTTAATACTATTGTAAAACCAATCTTAGTGTTTTTTACGATACCAATCAGTGTTTTCACCCTTGGATTATTTATACTTGTTATCAACGCTATCATTATCATTTGGGCATCTAAGCTGGTAGATGGATTTCACGTTGAAGGATTCTGGAGGGCTTTGCTTTTTAGTTTAATTTTATCAATAGTAACCTGGTTATTGGAAAAAGTTGGTGGCGATGATAATAGAAGCCGAAGACAGGAACAACAATAATCTTCCAAAAAATACTAAAAAAAAATCTGCATTAACCCCCGCCTGAACGAATGTTCATTCGGGCAGGCGCGAAATCTACGGGAAAAAGTTAATCTTATTTCTTAAACGATAACGTTAAAGTTTTTTGGGCTTCAAATGCTTTTCCATCTGCAGTTCCCGCAAGCCAAGCCGGCATCGCTTTTACAAAACGGATCGCTTCTTTTTCACAATCCTTGCAGTTACCTGTTTTGCTCACGATCTTAGGTTTAACAACCTTACCAACCGCATCTACTGTAAAACGAACAATCACAATTTCTTCGCTAGTGCATGATGCAGGAATGATCAGATTCTTTTTAATGTATTCATCTAAAGCAATTTTTCCGCCTAAAAACTCAGGCTGCACAACTTTAGGGTTCAGTTTTCCTGATTCATCCTCTGATCTTACAGCTATATTATCAGTAATAACAGCACCACTATTTAGGTTGGTATTTGTATTGTTGCTCGAATTATCATTAGCTTTATTTGCAGCTACATTGGTTGAAGTTAATGAAGTTGTTTCTTTTTTACTTTCCTGAAAAACAGGTGCGATGCCTTCGTCGGCTTTATAATTTCTGTTTTCTTTTTTCTTTCCTTTTACTTCTGCAGTTTTTGTGCTTACTTTACTAAGATCAGTGGTGCCATTAACAACTGTACCTGGGCTTTGTGTATTGTAATAATTTGTATTGCCGGTAGATGTAGCTGCTACCGAATTCTCCAAAACAGTAACAGGTTTAGTTTCCTCTGCTAAAGCAACTTTATTTTGTTTGTCTTTAGCATCTTTAGCAGTAACAACATTGTCATCTAATATCACATCCCCGTTACTTATATTCTTTGCATCAAAATCCATTTCCTTTTCAGCCGGAACAGGAGGATTTACCTGCTCTTCGTTTTGTTTCAACATCCCTGAACCATACCCATAAACAGGTCCATTTGTCTGATTAGGCTCCATTAAAGGTTTGTTGGGAACACTTTTCTCTTTTACTTCTTCATCTGTTACCTGAGCATCCGAATTAGTTTCTTCCAGTTTCTTCTCGAAATTTTCACCACCCGTTGCCGGGGTCATATCTTCTCCTGTAGTTTCTTTTGCAAGAGCCATTTCATTCTTAACCTCTGACTTCTTAAATACAAAAAACAAACCTATAACCAAAGCAATAGAAGCAGCAATGGATAAAAAATATAAACCTGTTCTACCCTTTCCTTTTTTTTCTTCTGCTATCAATTCTTCCAACTTCTCATCAATGCTTGTATTAAGCGTGTTCAGTTTTTTATGATCTTTCATCATTTTCAAACCTTCCAGCGCTTCTTTATCAAAATCATCCAAATGGCTTAGATCCTGATCCTTGTCAGCATCCAGCAATTTGAAAAATTCTTCAGCATCTATATTTTTTTTATTCTTGTCCACCTTGGGTTTCGAGTTTGATCTTTAAATTTCGTTTTCCGTTTTGTATATAACTCTTAACATTGTTTAAACTGTATCCTGTTATTTCTACGATTTCGTTGTAGCTTTTATCTTTCATATAAAATAACTCTACACAAATTCGTTGTTCTTCGTTTAAACCTGCCATTGCTCTTTCAAGTGCCACATACTCTTGTTCTCTCTTGTTGGCATTTTGATGCATTTCTTCACTTTTTTCCACAAACAATTTTACATCGTATTCATAATCAAGGTTTTTCCTTAATTTACTTTGCTCCGAACGAAGCTTCATCAAACAATGATTTTTGGTAAAAGTGTAAAGCCAGCTCTTAAAATACTCTACATTATGCTTCAGCAGGTCATCGAAAAGCTTGGTAAAAATATTGATAACAGCATCTTTGGCATTGTCCTCATCCTTAAGGTATTTCATGCTCAAACCCATTACGAGATGCGAGTAACGTTTGTATAAAATTCCTACATAGATCTTATCAGTCGATTTTTTATATTCGGCAATAAGTTCTTTGTCTGTAAAATCTTTATAACGTTCGGGATACAGCATTTTCTATCTCAAAAATACGAAAAAATATGGCTTATTGAACTACAAAGCTCTTAACTCCATAAAGCTTTTCACCTGTGAGTTTTGCATGATAAAGTCCAGGGTTTAATTTAAGTTCGAAGTTCTCTATTTCTTCTGAATTGAAATTTGATTGATGCACCACTTTTCCGCAAACATCAATGATCTCAACTTTAATTGGAGTTTTTGATTTATAAGATTTAGGCACTTTTATTTTAAAACTACCGGAATTAGGTGAAGGGAAAAGTTCAAATTTCGTTACATCTGTTTTATTACTTTTTACTGAAATAAATTCACTTAAATCGGCAGCCCAAATTCCTCTGCCAAAAGTACTAATGTATACCTTGTTCAAAGTTTGATTAAATTCAATATCACTAATAATTACGTTTGGTAAGCCATTGCTTGTTAAGTTCCACGTAGTTGTATTAGCAGGTAAAACATAAACTCCTATATCCGTTGCTAGCATCAGATCATTGGTTCCGGGTATTTGCTTAATACAGTTTGTTGGAATATTCGGCAAATTATAAGAAATGTTTTGCCATGTAGTTCCTGAATTAATTGTCTTAAAAACCTTAAGCCCGCTTGTAAATCCAGCCATTGTAACATAAAAAGTTGCAGGGTCCGTTTCACTGATTTCAACACTTGTATAATAAAGCGAATCGGGTAAACCTAAAGTTACATCATTCCAGGTGGTTCCTCCATTTGAAGTATGGTATAAAGACCCCGGTGTATCATATTCATAGCGAACTCTTTTTGCAGCCACAACAACATCAGGGTTCGTATTGGCAACAGCTAAGGCGGAAATTTCAGTTTCATAAAAGGAATTAGGGTCAGGAGGAAATGCAGATATAGAACTCCAGTTAAAGCCATTATCTGTTGACTTAGAAACGTTTGCGTAGCCAGCATACAATACTCCCGGCGAATTATAATCAGCAATAATTGGAGTTGTCCACTCCCCGGTTCCTGAGCCTGAAACATCAGGATTTATTCCAAAAAATGAAAAGCCTCCATCTGTTGATACTCCAAAATTTCCATATTGTGATCCGGCAAGAACATAATTATTATCTGCAGGATCCAAATAATTATCCATTCCATCTCCACCATAAAGTGTTTTCCACGCTGCCCCGTCATAAAAAAATGTTGCATTGTCCTGTGCACCTGCAACAACAGTTTCTGTGGCATTCTTTGAACTGGAAATTCTATAAAATGAAGTAGTTTGCATTCCATTACTCAAATTAGCCCAAACTGTTGGCCACGGTGTTCCATTTTGCGCATCTGTCCATGTGATGGAAGATACACTTGATGTTCTATTAATGCCTCCGTCGCTGCAAACAAAAACATTTCCTGTACCGGGTTGTTGAGCTATTTGATGAATATCGGCATGAATGGTTGGACCATAAGATGTTGTCCAATGACTAACCGGCTCAAAATTCTGGCATCCATCAACGGACATCCACATATTTACTCCACCTGCATAAATTTTATCTCTGTTAGTTGCGTCCACTAAAAATCCAAGATCGTAATTTCCTTGTCCGCCCGTGCCAAAACCTTCATTATATTCTAAAATATTTAGCGCAGGAGTTATATAATTCCAGTTTACTCCCGCATCAATGGTTTTATAAATACCCTGTAACCCTCCGTTTAAGTCAACAGTTAAAGCATACAGGTAATTTGGATCAGATGGTGCAATAGCCAGTTTTACACGCTGAACCACTCCGGTTCCAGGAATTCCGGTATTTAACAACGACCATGTAGCACCAAAATCAATTGATTTATATATAGCAGCAAAACCATCCTGTGAATTGTTTATCCAACCTGTAGCGGCGTAGAGCATATTAGGATTAATGGGATCCTGAACCATATCCCAAAAAAGTGAGTCCATTGTTTTTGTCCAATTGGTTCCTCCGTCATTTGATGTGAACATACCGTTTACACCACAGGCAACCAGTTTGGAGCTATTCTGCTGATTCACAATAATTTTACGAATCAGAGATTCATCTCCTTGAGTCAGTTGAAATGCAAGTCCCGTAGGTTGCCAATTCGTACCACCATCTGTTGTTTTATAAACGCCAAGACCATAATGCGTATTTCTTTTTCTTCCATTTAAATGCAAACCAACACCAACGTATTCAAAATCACAAAGAGAAATATACATGGTTGCAGTATTGTTTGGGTCAATGGCTATATCACTTACTCTTGTAACAGGAAGGTTATCTGTTAAGGGTGTCCAGTTCAATCCATTATTGGATGTTTTCCAAACACCACCCTGCCCTACTCCAATGTAATAAGTGGAAGTATTTCCCGGATCAAAAGCAATGCAATTCATTCTTCCAATCCCGTTTTCCATGTAGCCGGTTAAATTATTTGGAACCGAATTCGGACCAAAAGGATACCAACCTACAGCAAAAACTTTATTACCTGATTGATTGGGTTTATTTTTATTATTCTTCAGTATCTCGGTCAACATTACTTTCGAATCTACCGGATTACCTGAAGCATTGGTATGCATTTGCATCTCATTTTCCCATCGTTTAAAATATTTCCAGCCCTTCTCTTTTTTCAGGTCATGAGTATTTTTCCAGTCATTAAACTGCCTTTGCATTTCCTTGAACTCAATTGGCTTTTTTGTTGGAGAAGGCTTAATGAATTTTTGACTAAACACACTTAAATGTGTAGTTGCTACAATAAGAAATAAAATTACAATTTTGATTTTCATAAGTACTTGGAAATTGGACGACTAAATGTACGAAATTAATAGTTAAAACTAGTTGTTCAACCATTTATTCAGGAAATCTCTATCATCAGAAATCTTCCCCACCACTCTATACTTCGACTTTCCAAGCACCGATGATTTCCCCAATATTTCTTTTATAACCTTAAATGGAAACCAACCGCTTGCATGAATAAAATAATTTCCTTCATTTGAAATAGAAACAAAACCGGTATGATTATCCAAACCAATTACGTAAAGGCCATTTCCTTTCTTTTTAATCTTCTTCTCAAAGTCAGCTAAAGACATGGATGAAAAATGGTAAATGTATTTTTTACCCGTTAAAGAATTGATCATTTCTTCCGAAGCACATTGAGCCATTTTAACACGATTAATTGGAACTCCTATGTCTCTGAGGGTTGTAGTAACAAAATATCCACACGCTATTTTCCCTTCATTGGGATTCTCGGTTGTACCATTAAAATCCCATTTGGTCCCGTACCAGTATTTAAAGATTCGTTTATCCATATTACTCACAAAACTCTGTTGAATCTCAAAAAACGTGGCTTGTTTCTTTTTAAGTCTTTCCTTTATGATTTTTATTGTGTCTAATTCTCTGGGGTAAACTGAATAGTCAATTACCTTTTCAGTTTGTACCATTGCAGCGTTACGGATAGCAAAATACCAAATGCCCCAAACTACCAATGCAAGCATCAATACCAATATGAACCACTTCTTTTTAAACATGATGAAAAAAGCCTGATTTCCGAAGACTCTCAGGAATCAGTCCATTAAATAACGTTGACGCTTGTATTTTATTTCACAGGAACTTCAGGAAGGTTTATTTCCATTGAATTCCATTTTCCATCGCTCCAATAATATTGAATAGATTTACCTTGTGATGTATCGTAAACAACATAATAAGCACTCTCATATTTTACATCATAGTAAGGCCTGATCATAATATCACCTTTTGCTCCCGGAAGCGGTGAAGCAGGTAAGTTAATTTCCATTTGGGACCATTTACCATCACCCCAGTAGTATTGCATGCTTTTACCCGTTTTGGTATCCCAGCAAATATAATAAGCCGATTCATATTTTTGATCGTAATATACTTCAAACATAATATTACCTGTAGCTCCGGGTAAGGGTGAAGCGGGTATATTTATTTCCATTTGATTCCATTTTCCATCGCCCCAATAATACTGCATGCTTTTACCCGTTTTTACATCCCAGGCAAGATAGTACGCACCTTTATATTTATTATCGAAATAAGAAACCATTCGGATGTTATTTTGAGCTTTAAAAGCAGTACTAAAACAAACGAAAAACAAGATGAGGAGAAGGCTTTTTTTCATAATTACATAATTTATTGTTGTGTAACGAAGATACTGATTTAAATAGCTAAAGTCAAAATTTTAGTTAACTGTAGAACTCTCATAAAAATTTCCGACCGATAAAACCCGAAAAATAACCGTTCAATCAACATACATTCCCTCTGGAAATATAATGTCTGCGATACCTGTTAAATCTGGAAAGTATTGTTATTTTTGCGTTCCAAAATATTGATTTAATTAAGATTACAAACTATGAAGAAAATCGCTTTAGTTATTTTGATCCTGTTATCTGTTGTGAAAGTAAAAGCAGATGAAGGAATGTGGTTAGTTACCTTGCTAGGGCAAGAACAGTACAATAAAATGGTTGCCGGAGGTTTAAAACTTACCAAAGAGCAATTGTATGATATTAACAACAAGTGTTTAACCAATACAATTGTTCACTTCGGTGGATTTTGTACAGGCGAAGTAGTTTCCGATAAAGGCTTGGTTTTTACTAATCACCATTGTGGGTATAACAACATAGCTTCCCTGAGTACAGTTGAGCACAACTACCTGAAAGATGGTTTTTGGGCAAAATCTTTTAAGGAAGAGATTCCGGCTCCGGGGTTGTGGGTTAACTTTTTGGTAAAAGTTGAAGATGTTACTAAAGAGGTTATGGAAGGAACAAAACCAAATTCTCCAACCTATTTTAAAGACAGAAACGAAGCGTTTAAGGTGATTGCAAAAAAGTACAGTGAAAATGGCAAATACAAAACGGTTGTGAAAGACATGTTTAAAGGAAATCAATATATAGTGTTTGTTTACGAGCAATACAACGACGTTCGTTTTGTTGGAACTCCTACCGAAAGCATTGGAAAATTTGGCGGAGATACCGACAATTGGATGTGGCCACGTCACACCGGTGATTTCTCTGTATTCAGAATATATGCTAGTAAAGAAAATAAACCTGCAACTTTCTCAACTGAGAATGTTCCTTTCAGTCCTAAAAATCATTTGAAAGTAAGTATAAAAGGAGTAAAAGAAGGTGATTATACCATGATCCTTGGTTACCCGGGAAGAACAAACCGTTACGAAACTTCTTATGGTGTTCAATTAGCTCAGGATGTTGTGAATCCTGCGGTGGTTAAGTTAAGAGAACAACGTTTGGCTTATATGCTTAAGGAAATGCAAAAAGATCCTGCAACTAAAATCAAACTTGCCGGGCAGTATGCAAATATTGCAAACTATTGGAAATATTTTATTGGTCAAACCGAACAATTAAAAAATTTGAAGGTTTACGAGGAGAAAATGGAAAAAGAAACGGAATTTAAAACCTGGGCGAAAGATAAAACAGAGTATAATAAATTGTTTGACGAATTCAGTACACTTTATAACGACTACAAGCCTTATGCATTGCAAGGGACATACCTTAGTGAGGGAATCATGGGTTCTTCGGTTGCTAAATTTTCCCTTAACCTTCTTGAACTGGAAACATTACTTGCGGTTGAAAAACAGGATGCCGATAAAATAAAAGCTGCTAAAGAAGAGATTAAAGCTGATTGGAAAGCTTTTATGAATGGTACCGATATAAATGCTGATAAAAACATCATGGCTTTTGTTACACAAGCATATTTTAAAGATATTCCTGCTGATCAGCATCCAAAAGACTTCTTCGGAAAAGTAGTTAAGAACCCAACTGAAGCAGCATCTTATACAAAATATGTAGGGAAAATGTTTGAAAAAACAAGTTTATTAGATGAGAAAAAATTCAACGACTTCATTGATAAATTAACGAAAGAATCATTGGCAAAAGAGCCTGTATTTGTGCATACAAAAGCGTTTTACGATAATTTTAACAACAACTTTTCTGCTAAAATCAATGCATTCAACGAAAAGAATTATTTATTGGGAATGAGTTACATCAAAGGAATGACGCAAATGAACCCTGCAAGTGTAGCTTATCCTGATGCAAATGGTACTATGCGTATCACTAACGGAAATGTAAAAACCTACCAGCCTAAAGACGGAATCATTTACAATTACTACTGTACTTTAGGTGGACAAGTAAACAAATACAAAAAAGGTGATTATGAATTTGATCTTCCTACAAATTTGATTGAAAAAGCAAAGGCTAAGGATTTTGGTCAGTACATTGACAAAACGGCTAATGATGTAGTAATGGCATTTATTTGCACAACTGATATTACAGGTGGTAACTCAGGCTCACCTGTGTTGGACGCTGACGGTAATTTGATTGGTTTGGCTTATGATGGCAACTGGGAAGCCATGAGTGGTGATATTAAATTTGATACCCGGTTCAAAAGAACGATCTGTTTAGATGTTCGTTACTTACTATGGTGTATGGATAAATTAGGTGGCGCTACCAATTTGGTTAACGAATTACAGTTGGTGAAATAATCTCCCAACGGGATTATTTAAAAAGGCTGCTTTCAAATAGGAAGCAGCCTTTTTATTTGTGAAAATTATTTAGATAACCTACCGTTATCATTTACTAATACGGCCTTTCCATTATACACTTTCAAATAAAACATCCATTTTCAAATCACTTTGAACATTTAATGAATATGTATTTTCCGTTAAGCCGTAGGTTGTAATCATTGTAAGGAATAGTGCCTTTTTTGTACGGGTTTCTGTTCCAAAGCTCGTTATCTTATTCCTTAATTCAGTATCATATTTTTTATCAATTGTGAAAGTTCCTGTAGAAAATTTCATTTCACAAAGGTTGATGACTCCATCCCTGCGATCAATGACAAGATCAATTTGCGCTCCGTCTTTTGATTGAGTGCTTTTCCAGGCAGATTCTTCCGTGCCAACACCACTTATTCCTAATGCTTTTTTTATTTGTTCCGTATGGGCAAGACATACCTGTTCATACGCATACCCACTCCAGGCTTTTTGCTTCGGATTATCAACCATTTTTTTCCAATGGTTTTTATCGAATTTCTTTTGTCCTTTTATGAATTTTGTATGAAACAAAGAAAAAAAGTCGCTCAATTGGTAAAGACTGTTCCTTTCCAGCTTTCCAAATGGTGTGTACCTACGGATAAAGCCGCTTTCCTCCAGTTCTTGCAATAAGTGAGTAAAACTACCTCCTGTAGGTAATTTTGTTTCAATACTTATTTCCTCTCTTGTTAATCCTTTTCCCTTTTTTGCCAATGCCGCCACAACAGTTTCGTGCCGTTCAGCTTTTGCAAACAGAGACTTAAATAGATTATTAAACTCACCTACAAGAAACCCGTTTGGCTGGAAACAAAGTTGATCTATGTTTTGTGTAGCGCTGAGTCCTTTTTTTATTTCATTCCAATAAAAGGGGATGCCTCCTAAAACCATATACAACTGTATCACCTGGTATTTATCCAAAGCAATTTTTTTACTAATTAGAAACTCTTCGCATTCCCTCAAAGTAAATGGCTCTATAATCAATTTCTGAGTGATCCGGTTGTGTAAGCCGCCTCTGTTATTTATAAGTGAGTTAATCATCCATGAAGCCGCTGACCCGCAAACGATTAACAGTATATCATTCCTTGATGAAGCCCAACTGTTCCAGAAATGTTCTAAAGCCTGTATAAATCTTGAACGGGCAGTATCGAACCAAGGCAACTCATCAATAAAAATGACTTTTTTCTTTTGTTTTGATTTTTCAGCGACCTGACTAATTTGCCAAAAAGCCTCCATCCAGCTATTTGCATTAGTTTCAATTTCATTTGGATATTGCTTTCGCATTGCCATATTAAAATTTGCAAGCTGATCTTTAAATGTTGCCTGAGCTACTCCGGTAAGCTGAAATGTAAATTTCTCTTTAAACAAACTTTTTATAAGGAATGTTTTACCAACTCTGCGTCTTCCATATACGATCACAAATTCAGAGCTGGAAGAATTTAATCTTTGATTCAGTAGTGCAATTTCATTTTGCCTGCCAACTATCATAGTTATTATATTTAGCCGTAAATGTACAAAAAAATATAGATATGGCTAAATATGATTATTATAGTTAGCCGTAAGTATTAAATAAAACACAGATATGGCTAAGTATAATTTTATAATTAGCCGTAAGTATTAAAATTAATATAGTTATGGCTAATTATAAATTACTATTACAACTAATTTAGGTCGCTGTTAAACAAATTATAAAAGGCGAGTAAAATAAATCATGTATCAAAGCACACCTCCCAACCGCGCAAAACAAGCTCACAAACAAAAACTTCCAAATAGAAATCTTCATTTATTGAGATATTTTAACAGCTAAACTATTATATCTAAGATATTGGCTGTATTTTTGTCCATCAGCAGCTGTGAACAAAAAACTCTACATATTCATTTTTCTTGTAAGCTTATCCTTTACATTTTTTTGCCAATCTACTGTTTCAGAACAGGGAAAACAAATTGAATTCTCTGCAAATCGTGTTAAATATGTTCAAAGCAAACACGCTCAAATGCTTATTGGTAATGTAATGTTTAAACATGAGGGAGTGGTTATTACCTGCGACAGTGCTTACCGTTTTGAGAACAACACCTTGGAAGCTTATGACCACATCTTAATAAGAAAAGGAGATTCGCTTACCATTACCGGAGATAAGCTCAACTATGATGGAAACAAAAAGTTAGCCACCATTGAGGGTAATGTTACCTGTATTGAAAAAGACATGATCCTTACAACACCTACTATGACCTATGATGTAAAAAATTCGGTAGCCAGTTATTTTGGCGGTGGAACTATTGTAAACAAGGATAATACATTAACAAGCAGAAGTGGCTACTACTACTCTACTTCTAAAATGCTTGCCTTTAAACACAATGTAAAGCTAAAAAATTCTGATATCAACATGTTTGGTGATACACTGCTCTATAATACCGTAAGTAAAACAGCTTTTTTTGTGGGGCCAACCAATATTATCAGCAAAGAGAATAAATTATATTGCGAATATGGTTGGTATAATACTGAAACTGAGAAAAGCCATTTGAATACACGTGCAGTAATTCAGTCTAAAACCAATGAACTTAGGGCAGATAGTATCTTTTATGATCGTAAAGCTGGTTACGGGAAGGCGTACAGTTGTGTGCAGATTATTGATACCACCAATAAAATGATTATTCACGGGCAGTTGGCAGAGCATTATGAAAATAAAAATATTTCACTGGTTACCGGCAACCCGCTTTTGATCAGGCAGTTTGAAACAGACTCTTTATTAATTACAGCCGATACACTTTATACTGAAAGAACTATCAGTAAAATAAAAGATCAAAAAGATTCTATCTATGTGCGTGCATATCATCATATTAAGATCTTCAAAAAAGACTTGCAAGGCGTGGCAGATTCAATGACCTATACTACTTACGACTCAATCATGATATTGTACAATAACCCCATCATGTGGAGCGATTCAACTCAATTAAACGCCCGTGAGATAAGGGTTCACACAGCCAACAACAGTGTAAGTTCGTTTGAGTTATTAGGAAATGCTTTTGTTATTGCTCAGGAAGACAGCCTGAAATTTAACCAGATAAAAGGAAAAGAGATCATTGGAAGTTTTTATAATGATACTTTAAACCGCATTCACGTTAACGGAAATGCTCAGGTTGCTTATTATATGAAGAATGAACAAAAAAAATTCATAGCGTTTAACCGAACAGATTGTGCTTCGATTCAGGTGTTTTTTGCAGCAGGAGAAATGGAAAAGATCACCTTTGTAAACAAACCAGTGGCAAGACTTATTCCTATAAAAGACGTAAAGCCGGAAGAAGAACGATTTAAAGGCTTTAACTGGAATCCACTGCGCAAACCAAAGGATAAACAGTCGTTCCTTAATTTCTAAAAAAACATTCTCATTTTTTGTGTTTCTGTTTTTAAGCAAAATCACTAACTTGTGCATGCTAAAACAGCTTATATGAAACATATTTTATTTTGTTATTCATTTCTCTTCTGCCTTACTTTAAATGCTCAGGAAAAATCCATTGTACCTTCCGTTGCACATGTACAAACTACCTATCACAATGAGTTGTTTTACTCTATGAAAGAATCAGCAACTATTATCTATGATGAAACCACGCAAGCATTTCTTGTAAAAATAGATTTCGGAAAATTAAAAACCGGAGTCGATTCTCTGGATGAGTGGCTATTGGATCTGGAAGAATCTCAATTGGTGTACAAAGCAGCATTAACCCCAGAGGCCTTTCCTACACCTGGAAATCTTGTATCAAAAAGCATAAAACTTCCGGGCACAATCAGTTTTAATAATCAAAGCCACAATGTAGACCTGAACCTTTTAATATTTGAAGTGAACGAACAAGGAATAATGTATAGAGATTATGGAAACAATCAGTACGATAAATTCAGGTTTCGTTTCTCTATTAATATTGCGCCTAAAGACTACAAACTTGACAAGAAAAAACATCACCTCAAAAAAACCATTACTGTTATGGTTAGTAACGGGGTGATCAATTTAATTAAGCATTAAAACTTCAATAAATCATCCATAGTTAATACACCTTTTTTATTGTGAGCGTATTCTGCAGCTAAAACTGCGCCTAATGCAAATCCTTTACGGTTGTGGGCTCTGTGCATGATTTCAATGTCATCTACAGCAGAATTATATTTTATAATATGTGTTCCGGGGACTTCACCTTCTCGCACATCTTTAATAAACACTGTTTCAGGAGAATGTTTGTCAATACTCCAGTTTGTTTTACGGTCTACTTTTTCAATGATCTGGTTCGCTAAAGAAATGGCTGTCCCGCTTGGTTTATCGAGTTTATGGATATGATGAATCTCTTCCATACTGATCTCGTAATCGGGATATTGATTCATCATATTCGCCAAAAAAGTATTTACCTTAAAAAAAATATTTACTCCTAAGCTGAAATTACTGGCATAAAAAAGAGTCGCGTCAGTTTGCAAACAGTTTTCTTTAACCGCTTCCAAATGATCATACCAACCTGTGGTTCCAACAACAACAGGCAGCTGAATACTAAAGCACCTTTCCATGTTTGTCATTACGGTGTGTGGAGTACTGAACTCAATAGCTACATTCGCTTTTTTTAAATCAGCATCGGTAATTGTTTTCGCGTTGGTTTCATCAACCTTTAGAACAATGTTATGTCCTCTGTTAAGGGCAATAGCTTCTATCTCTTTGCCCATTTTACCGTAACCTAATAATGCGATGTTCATAGTTTTTGTTTTATTTTCACCACTGAGGCACGGAGGACACAGAGGTTCACTAAGAATATTAAAATTTCAATTTGATCTTTAATCCTGAATAATAAACCGGTTGCTGAAAAGTGGTCAGTACATTTGCACAAGGTCGGATTGATAAACTTAGCTTCTCATTTATCTTTTCATCAAATCCTCTTAAATGTGCGTCTACATTTGCGTCAATGATATTGAGGAGGTACACTGCTCCTACTCCAATTCCACAAAGATCTCTTCGCTTTTTGTATTTCTTTTTTAATGTAACCAAATTTGCATCATCGTATTGCGGATAAGCATCCTCTGTACTTGTATCATCATCAAAACGATAAGTAAGTGCTTGCTGGTAGTCCTTGTATTGCTTATTATTCTGTATAAGCAAATAACCCAAACCGCCTGCAGCGGCGTATATTACCGGAACTTTCCAGTATTTACGATTATATACCTGACCTAATCCGGGAAGTACAGCCGACATCAAAGTAGCTTTTCTTGCCTCTCTGTTTATATCGTTAGTAAGTTTAGAAGTAGAATCTTTTATAAGTATATACGAATCCTTTAGTTCAAAAGGATTACCCGCAACTGAACGAAAGCTTGTTATTACGCACAAACACAATAAAACAGCTCTCCACATAAAAGATTAATTAGTGAATATCAAAAAATGAAAGAATGTGTTCCAACTCATTATCGTTACTGAAAGTCAATGTAACGTTTCCTGTACCTGAACTGTTTCTTTTGAATTTTACGCTTTGATTGAAGATAGCAACCAGTTTTTCATTGATCTTTTTATCGCTCAAAGAAAGTGGCGCTTGTTGTTGTTTGGTTTTCACCTTCACTTTAGTGTGAACTTTACCATATTTAGCAAGGTCTTCGATCTCACGAACAGAAAGATCTTCTTCAATAGTTTTAGCGAACAAAGCTAACTGTAGGTCTTTATCTTCAATATTAATAAGGGCGCGGGCATGACCCATGGTAATATTTCTTTCTTTTAATCCGATCTGGATTTCAGCAGGCAATTTCAATAAACGTAAAAAGTTGGTTACAGTAGAACGCTGTTTTGCAACTTTAGCTGCTAATTGCTCCTGTGTAAGATTACATTCATCAATCAATCGCTGATAACTTACAGCAACCTCAATAGGGTTTAATTCCTGACGTTGAATATTTTCCACCAATGCCATTTCCAACATTTCCTGATCGTTAGCAATACGCACATAAGCGGGAACTTCTTTTAATCCTGCCAACTGAGACGCTCTGAAACGACGCTCACCTGAGATCAGCTGAAATTTATCAAAACCTAATTTACGAACCGTTACCGGTTGAATAATACCGTGCTCCTTTATTGAATCAACTAACTCTTGTAAAGCTACTTCTTCAAAATCAGTACGGGGCTGAAAAGGGTTTGCTTCAATATGTTTAACAGGAATCAATGCAATAGAACCAACCACTGCAGCTTTTTCGCCGGTTTCTTTTGTGGTGATATCTGTTTTGGCATTTTCCAACAATGCACCTAGTCCTCTTCCTAAAGCCGATTTATTTTTACTCATGTTGTGTTATTTATTTTTCATCCGTGACTTCGACTACGCTCAGTCACCTTTAATTTCGTTTTCTATTATCAACTCGTTCGACTACGCTCAGTCACCTTAGTTTCATTCATCATTTACTACCCGGCGGTGGTTGAGCGAAGCCGAAACCACCTACCCCTTGAACTCGTCTGCGTCTTCTTCCTCTTCTTCACCTACATCAATCATACGGTCTTCGTTACTGATCTTTGTTAATCCGTTCTTTTGCAGGATCTCACGCGCTAAGTTTAAATAATTGGTTGAACCTTTTCCTGCCACATCGTACATGATAATAGTTTTACCAAAACTTGGCGCTTCACTCAATTTTGTATTACGGTGAATCACAGTATCAAACACCATTTGCTGAAAATGCGTTTTCACTTCTTCCACTACCTGATTGCTCAAACGTAAACGAATATCGTACATTGTTAACAAAATACCCTCGATATCTAAATTCGGATTCAAATTAGATTGAACAATTTTAATAGTGTTCAATAATTTACCCATTCCTTCCAAAGCGAAGTACTCACATTGTACCGGAACGATAACTGAATCAGCAGCTGTTAAGGAGTTGATAGTGATCAAACCCAAAGAAGGGTTACAATCTAAAATAATGAAATCGAAATCGTCTTTGATCTTAGCCAAAGCGTTTTTCATCATGTATTCTCTGTTTGGAAGCTTTACCAATTCGATCTCTGCACCCACTAAGTCAATATGTGCGGGAAGCAAATACAGGTTAGGGGTTTCAGTAGTAAGAATAATATCTTTCGGATTAGCCTCATCCATCAAACATTCGTAAATACTTGTTTTGATGTTCTTGGGGTCGAATCCAACTCCTGATGTAGAGTTTGCCTGAGGATCCGCATCGATCAACAATGTTTTGTATTCCAGTACAGCCAAACTTGCTGCAAGGTTAATAGCCGTTGTTGTTTTTCCAACTCCACCTTTCTGATTTGCTATTGCAATTATTTTTCCCATGCTATTTTGTGATTGTCTGTCCGATTTCTAATAAGGTTAATTTTTTTCCTGACAACTCAAATTTCCGTTGAGCTTCAGCTTTGTCTATTTGTATGTATCCGAAAGTATCATAATGCATCCCGATGATATCTTTACAATGAATGAAATCAGATGCAATCATTGCATTTTCAGGTCCCATGGTAAAATTATCTCCTATTGGTAAGAACGCGAATTTTATAGTTCTGTACTCACCAATCAATTTCATATCGTATGTAAGTGCCGTGTCACCCGCATAGTAAAAATTTCCTTCAACACTTTCAACAATAAATCCCATTGGGTTTCCTCCGTTAGATCCGTCGGGAAGCATGCTTGAATGCTCAGCTTTAACACATTTTACATTACCAAAATCCAATTTCACTTTTCCACCTGTATTCATAGGGTGAATATTTTCTAAACCTTGCTTTTGCAGCCATACATTAATTTCCCAGTTACAAATCACTTTTGCTCCTGTACGTTTTGCTATTGAAACAGCATCCGCAATATGATCTTCATGTCCGTGAGATATTAAAATATAATCAGCCTTAACTATGTTAGCGTCAATATTTTTTGCCAGTTCGTTTGGTGTTATAAATGGGTCGAACAATAAGTTCTTTCCGTTAACCTCTACTCCAAAACAAGAATGTCCGTAATAAGTAATCTGCATATTCAATCTATCGTTTTTGGAACTGAAAAAATTCACTCTTTTTTTTAACAGTTTCCAAGTATAAAGGGTAAATTTACAGCATTTAGAACGAATCTTCGGGATAGAAAGGGATTTAATTTCAGTAATTTTAAACAATAATTTTGTTAATACTATAATGAGCGCAATTACAATAATTTCGGGGACGAACAGGCCGGGAAGCAATACATTAAAAGTGGCAAAATTATGTCAGAAAATGCTGAAAGAGCAAGGTGTTGATACAGAGCTTTTTTCGCTGGAAAATGTACCTCAAACAATCGCTTTTACGGAATTGTTTGGGAAAAGAACTCCTGAATTTGACACTCTTATTACCAAATATATTGATAATGGAAGCAAATTTTTGTTCATAACTCCGGAATATAACGGAAGTTACCCGGGCATTTTAAAGACTTTTTTGGAAGCTGTTCACCCAAAATTTTTCAACTTCAAAAAAGCCGGATTAATTGGTGTTTCAGATGGCAGAGCGGGGAACTTACGCGGAATTGAACAATTGACATTGGTTCTTAACTACCTCAAAATGACCGTTTTTTATAATAAACTTCCCATCTCATCTGTTACAAAACACATTGATGCAAACGGTGAAATAATTACTGAAGAAACGAAAGTTGCATTGGAGAATTATTTGAATGATTTTATGGAGTTTTAATTTCTCAACAAAATTTCTCAACACAGAGCACACAAAGTTAACAGAGATACACTGAGTTTTTTTAATATTACCTCTTAAACTATTTTGAGTTTTCTCCATGCAGAACTCATCTCTAAGATCTCTGTGAAACTCAATCTACTCTGTGATCTCTGTGTTAAAAAGACGCTCTCTACTTATTCACCTGCACCTTCGTGCAATATTGCTTTCCGTTATTGACCAGCATTACATAATACAAACCGGAACCCTGTTGAGAAAGATCTATCTGTACTTCTGTTCCTGTAATTAAATTGGTAAGAATCTCTTTTCCTAACACGTCGATAACACGTATTGTTGTTTCTCCGCTAAACTGCTTTGTACTGATGGTAAATTGTCCGCTTGTTGGATTGGGATAAACTCTTATTTCAGAATTCCCTGAAACCAGTGACTCTATTCCAACTGCATTATTAAAATAAATTTGCCCATCGGATGTAATAACAGAAGAATTCATCAAAGCCCCATTTTCAGCTTGTACACTCACATAATAAGTTTGTAAATGAACCAAACTTAATCCTGCTTCTGTTACAGAAGTGTTGCTTCCATTATTTGTCCAGGGAACTATATTGCTTCCTCCAGGCGTTGTTCCTATTGCATAATAATATCCTACTAAACCTGAGTTTACATCCGCGCTATTCGCCCAATTAGCTTTTAGTTGTGTACCATTGAATGTTGTATCAATATCTGTTGTGGAACCATCATTAATGGATGAAACAGTTGAAGGAGAAGTAAAATCCACATTAATATTTTCCATAGCAGCAGTGCTGATGTTCCCATTCATATCGGTAACAACAGAACTGATCTTACCCGCAGGTGTAAATTGGTCCTGATTCTGATAACGGATATCATTTGTATTGCCACTTCCAACACTTATATTTTCTGAAGAGGTGCGTGAACGAAATACTTTAAAATTATCTACCTTATAAGTACAATTCGCACTTCTGAATGAAACATGCGAACCTGTGGTAAGAGGCGTTGTATCTGTCCATGAAAGTACTTTTGTATTGTTTACATAAACTGTAACAAGACCATTAATTCTGTTATACAACACTTTAAAATCGTAAGCCTGATTGGCATTAAAATCGTAATCGCTTTCCGCCACAAAAGTAGAGCCCCATGAATTGTTTACGACCTCATAAATCTGAACTTTATCATTATCCAAACGGAAATAAACAAAATAGGAATTACCTCTTTCACTTAAAGCCGGTTGATCGGCAAAGAAATGGAAGCCTGCCCTGCGATTGGTTCCTGCGCCTCCTAAAGTTCCTGTCCAGTTATACAAATACTCATCGGACAGATCTTGAGTGAGAGGCGCATAAATATTGGTATTACTTAATACTTCATCCGTTTGCTCCAGATAATTACCTGCGTTAAGAATCCATGTTCCGGTAGATGTAGTCCAATCTGCATTAATAGCAGGCGCAACAAAATCATCATTAAAAAATCCATGAGTATTATTTGCTCTCCACTCATTGTTTGCATCATAATCCGCTACCTGATAAAAACGTTTTGCTACAGTTCCACCACAACCACCATTATCAGCGTCAGCAAAAGAAGCTATGAAGTTTGTAGTATCCCACATTGGCGGAACAGATACCACACTTGTTGGAGCTGTTTGATCAAACACAGAGCCAATACAAGAAACAATACATGCACCACCAACAACTGCCCTGTTCAAATACAAATTTCCAATACTATCAATTTCATGAATGGTAGGAATATAACCCTGACCAAACCCTGAATTAGGGAAAACCACGTAATCAATAATTCCAGAAGAAGTACCTCCTGTTCGTACATCGGGGTCCACTCCTATCTGACTTGCGAGGTAAATAGAACCTTCTCCAATGCTTGTGTTATTACCTGCGTCGGCGTATATAGCAAAACAGGATTGACCTGTAACTGTATTGTAAACGTAAGCAACATCACCTCTTATAATTCCACCGTCTGCAAGCACATTGGTTGGCATTGCAATGTATGGAACCGTTTCTGAATTTACATATCGTAGTGGATTAGTCAAACCATAATTAGCATCTGCCAAAGAAGTAGCACACACATACATTCCCGGATAAGGATCTGTTGGACCCTGAAGTATTGGATCTCCGTTTGTATCCGTGATCAATGCCCACCAATTGCCGGGATAACCTGCATTAGCTGTCCAATCTAAACCACTGTTGTTTGGGCCATAAGCACGCGGACTACCATCTGCATCAATGTAAAACTTTGCGCGGTACATTGTTGCTCCGGAAGGATTGTGTATGTATACATCGAAACCGGAAAGTGTTCTGGTATAAGTAAGGTCACAATTCACTTGCGAGAAAAGAAGGTTTGTAAATGCAACAAAAAGAAGGGTAATTATTTTTTTCATGAAAAGAAATTAATTTACTCGAATAGTAAAAATAAACAATCAATACTCCGTGAGCAAGTTTAAATACGAAATTAACTATTGAAACGGTTTAGTATTAGATTCTCTGATTCTTTTGAAATACAACCACAAATAATGTTGCTCCGATAACAAAAAAGTACCCCTTTCTTCGTCAAGCTCAGAATGACGAGGGGTGTTTTCAACTAATATAATAACTCCGTACACCTGCCCGCCTGAACGAATGGTTCATTCGGGCAGGTGTGCTCTCTGTGTCTCCGTGGTAGAACCTCCGAAACTAATGTATCCCGCTTCTCACACTTTCTCTCTTCACAGGATTAATAGACATTACCGGAACCTTACTCATTTCAACAATTTTATGAGAATCAGATGTACCGAACAATCCGTCTTTCTTATTCATTTGAACAATAAGATCGATCTCATTATTACTGGCGTAGTCAACAACAGCCTGTGCAGTGTTATTACTTGGGATAGATTTGTTGGTACACGCTATTCCACTTTCTTTTATGAATCGTTTAACCTGATTTATATATGGTAATAATTCATTTTCATATTTTTCATCATTAGGCGGAAAAACGGAAACAATTTTTACGGCTGAATTATAATACTTTGCCAACTGAACAACCGGACCAACCTTTTCCCGGCTCTCAGGGCTCAGGTCTATCGGGATCAAAATATTTTTACACTCATTTCTATTATCGCTCGAACGGATGGTAATAATAGGGCAAGGTGCGTGATCAATAAATTTAGCAACAGGATTACTTCCCAAAAAACTTCTAAACCTAACCTGTGTATCTATACCAACAACAATTAATCCGCTTCCTAACTCTGCAGCTTTTTTATCGGTTGCTTCATACACATCGCCTTTTAAATTAATAAAATCAACTTCCAGTCCCGACTCTGCTTTAGTTGTTGCCGCGAGTTGTTCCAATTCAATCTGATGATCGGTACTACTGTTTGGATCAGCATGCATTAAAATAATTCGGGAATGTGTGTACTTAGCTAAGTTGTAGGTTTGTTGGATCGCAACTAAGGATTGTTTCGAAAAATCGACAGGAATCAGGATGGAACTATTTTCGTTTATTAGCATAAAGTCGTTTTAATAAAGATAATAAAAAGTCACTGAAATAGGAATTAATTAAAAGAAACCTTTTTATCTTACGTTTGAAGTAAAAATAATCAATCCATTGCTGGTGGGCAATTCATTAAACGAAAAATTATTCTCATTAAGATGTTGATAACTGATCTTGTTAATAGAAACAATATACACTTGGCTGCTAATGAAAATCGCACTCTTTGCAGGGATACATGTCTTTTATATAGAATATACCGTCAAAAACACTTAGCCACTCTCCTTTTATTTCGTGATGCAATAATGCCTTCATTTTGAAACTACTTTTTCTTTCAATAGAAGTATCCTTAATATCTTTAAAATTGATAAATGCAAAATCATGTTTTTTTTGGAAAACATAATGCTCAAAGCTATTGACAGAAGGTTTATCTACTTTGTGTTTTCCTTTTGATCCAATTTGTCCGAAAGTTCCCTGGTAAGAGTCAAAGCCTAAAACATATACTTGATCTTTTAGTTCTTTATACACTTCAGCTCCCATCGTTACAATTTCATTACTTTTCTTAGCCTCGGTATGGCTTATATTTTTTGAGATATGAAAGTTATGTGCCCAAACAATTATTTTTTTACCTGCATATTTTTTTTGTGAGAGCCAAATAAGATTATCACTCATTTGAGAGTCGCGAATATTTGTGGAATAATCATTTCCCTGGTCTTCCGGCAGCCATGAATTTAAAACATATCCTTTTAAGTTCTTTACTTCCTGATTCCAAAAATCATCCTCAGTAGTTGCAGGCTTCAGTTGAGCAGTTAGTGTATCTAAAACCCGCAGAAATTCCTGTTGCTTAATTGGGCTAACCTTGCTATTGTACTCTTTACTTATTACACTATTCAGGGTCAGCATAAAGTCGGGATAAGAAACCGTTTGAACAACAGGTAAATTAAACTCTTTCATTACACTATCAAATTGCCTTATATAATTTTCCTTTGCATAAGCACCCGCGTGCCTGCTGTCGAACCCTGTAATAATTAATGGATCGGTAGTTTTAAAGCAATTATCTAAATAACAAAATAGCTCCCGGTTCTGCTCACACTTCGTCCAGAGTGAATAAACATTTCTATTGTTACATACGGTTTTTATATCTATTTCTCTTTTTTGTGCTTTTTCCCAGCTCATGTTCAAACTATAAAAATCACTTTCAAATGCGAGTACATCAAACCCGCATTTCTCATGCAAATATTTTATTAGCCTCGTTTTTGCCTGGAAAGTAGCTGCATCGCCATGATCTTGTTCACCCAGCATTACTATTTTCGCATCGCCTATGGCATCTTTTATTGACTCCAGATCTGAAAAAACAGTATCATTCGGATCAATTGAATTTATAGCACCAAGTTTAGTATCGATTATATTTTGAATAAGCGTACTCTCTCCCTGACCTTGAGTAAAATAAAAGGAGAAAATAAATAGAAGAGATAATCGAATATGTTTTTTTACACGCATAGGAGAATTTTAATGGTGCGTAGTGATTTGTGTTTTAAGGGTTTGGCCTTTTACCGCTCCCTAAAGATAACGCTTTTGATGCCTGAATACTAAGCTGACTTCAGGCAGCATTTCTATTCTTGTTCGCTGATCCTTTGCTGTTCATTGATGGTTTTATTTTTCACCTTTTAATTTGTCCTTGTTGTAAAATTGTGTTTTTTTCAAGTTACCTGTATCATCATATTCTTTCCATCGTCCATCTTTTAATCCGTCTTTCCATTGTTGTTCAGATTTTGTTTTCCCATTTTCATAGTATTCTTTTCTTGTCACCACACCTTTATCATTTTCATAGTCTGTAAAATCAAATTCTCCTTTTAAATTTCCAGTTGGATAATAATATTTCCAAAAACCGGTTGGAGGACAGTGATCAATATTATCACTTGTTGTTCGGGGTAAGTCACTCTCTAATTGTCCGGATGGATAATATCCTTTTACTTTATAAAAGACCATTGGGTAAAATTCCAATGCAAAACTATCAATGACCGATTGCGATTTCGTAGAATCCTTGCAAGTCATTGCCAACATTCTGTCATTGTCTGTGAAAGGGAAATTATAAATTAATTGCAATGTATCATTAATGATTTGATAAAGAACAAGTCGCCTTGCAGAATCTGTTGTTGTCCAGCGACCATTGACAGTTTTAGAAACGACGGGCTTTTCTGATTTTAATTCATAGTTTGTCATTGCAAAAGTAGAATCAGCCTTAAGAAATAATTCTAAGCCACTACCCCAGGAAAATTTGTGAATGGTACTGTATTCACCTATAATATTTCGTTGCCCGTATGTTAACTGCATCAATAATAAGATAACAGTTAAGAAAGTAGTTCTGTGTTTCATCTGTCTTTTTTGAAATTGTCACTAATGGTTTGCACACTGGCGCTTGCGGAAAATGAAACAATCAATTTCTATACGCAACCAAAGTAAAACGAAGATAATAATTTATTAGCGGAGGCAAAACAAAAAAACGTTGTGCAAACACAGCGCCTTAATTTAGCCAAAGCCCTTGTTTGTCCACCCGCATTACGCTATGTGTGCTGTTATGTTTTGTGCGCGCTGCAAAGTTATTTTCTTTTCGAAACTAACTCTTCACTCGAAAGTTGATATGCTAATTGTCTGGTTTTAGCTAATTTTTCAACAACATGATTGTGAAGGGCAAAATGGTCAGTATTAAAATTACATACTAAAGCCTCTACAACAGTCCTTCTGTTTTCGATATTGCCACCATTATGATAAAAATGATCTTTAGTTACAATATTAAACTTATTCCAAAATTTATTTACCATCTCATTCTCTCTCCAATCATTATGATGCCAGGTGGAAAGAATGAATTTAGCTTTTGTTTTGCTTAATAAATTAAATAGGAGTTCTTCATCCGCTTCTGTCCACCCATTATAGTAGTCTACATGGCGCCCATAATAAGGAGGATCACAGTATATAATATCATTTGCTGTAGCAAGAGGAATGATGTCTGCAAATGATTTATTATGAAAAGTCCAATTTGGTTCGGGTTGAATAATTTTTGAAACGGCAGAAACTTGATTTGTAATTTTGGTTACATAAGCCTGTGCGAATCTTTCCGGTTTTTTGCAAAATGGAATATTCCAATGACCCTTTTTATTAAATCGCATCATTCCATTAAATCCTGCGCGAGATAAAAAGATAAAGTCGTAAGGTGAAAATTCACCATCATTAAAACGAGAACGGACTTTTAAATAGTGTTCGTAACCATCATTGTCAGCTTTACTTAAAATATCACCTTCATGTTCAAGGTATTGTTTCATCAGAGGAGCTGTGATTTTGTTCTCTTGAATACCTTTATAGAAATTTATAATGTGTGGATTGGCATCATTCAAAATGGCATTTTTATAGCCAGAATTAAAAGCGACCACGCCAGTGCCAAGAAACGGTTCTATCCATTTTCCTTTAACTTTCGGAGCAAGTTCATTTATCCATGGAACTAATTTGGTCTTTATGCCTTGACTTTTTATAGGAGGAACAATTATTTTCATTTTCTTTTCCCTCCTTTCTTTGCTGCAGTTTTTTTGACAATAGCCTTCTTAACAGTTTTTTTAGCTGTTGTTTTTTTGTCAATTTCTTTACTGTTTTTTACTTTCGCGACAATTTTTTCTATAAGGTCTTTTCTTCCTTTAAATTCTAAGTAGTCTTTTAGTGTAGTTATTTTTACAGGTTTACCATCTTTCATCATTGTTGCTGAACCGTGATTAATCCAATATTCATCAAACCATTCTTCGCCTAATTGACTAAAAATTCCGCTTCCATTTCGCAAATCTGCAATATCAACAATCGAACCTATGTTTGCGGTGTTTCCTGAGCCTTGTTTATCACTTGCTATTTTCCATTTTTCAGAAGCGAAAAAATCAAAATCTTTGATAACGGAAGTAATAGATTTTAGGTTGTCAACTGTTGTAACATCACGTTGGCCAACCTTTTTATTTGGGGTTTCGTATTTTTCTTCAAGTTCCTTAACTTGAAAAATTTCTGTTTCGGAAAGATCATCAGTTACATCAGTTCGGGTATAAATAACCCCTAAGCAATAATGTCCAGTGTATTGATTGTAGGGGAACTGTATGTTTTTATCTTTATCTCTTTCTTTAAAATAACCACCGTGGCTGCCTAAAGTGAATCCAGCCGTTTTATCATTGCGCCTAAATGTTGTTTTGATGTCAAGTGCGAATTTCACTTCGTCATTTTGTTTATGAACGAAAGTTAAGTCGGGATACCAGTTTTGCTTTTCAGCAAGTATGATTTTATAACCAATACTTTCGGCAAATTGTAAAATTTGAGGGAAAATGTGAATTTCCAAAATTTTTGATACGATTTTTGTATCTGATGAAATGGTGTAAATATTCTTATAAACATCTATAAAACCTTTAATTGTCCAGTCACCATCATCGGAAGAAACATATTTTTCAAGTTTGTCCGAAAAGGCATCAAGCTCCTTTTTAAAGTCAGATTTATACTTGTTTTTCTCTGCTAAAGTCATGTTCAAATATAATAAAAAGAGTGACTTTTTTCTGGGGAATTATTGAAAGTTATTCAATTGGTAATTAAGCCTTTTAGGCTTAATTAGTTGTAGGTAGAAAGGGTTGTCGGAATGTTTTTGTTTAACCAAAATCTTGTCTTGAAAACGGTCTGCGCGCATTGAACAACTTCTCGCTAAGTGTAGTTTTTATTAATTGTAATCGTTTATAATTACTTGTAATTGAATAACGGAATTTCTCATCCAAATATAACAAAAAAACACCCCTTTCTCAAGAGGTGTTTCTCGTGTTTTCCACAATTCCTAATTGAATTAAATTGTTTAAAACAATCTAAACACTAAGCTGCTTTCTTGGTACGCTTAGGTTCAGGATGGAGCTTTAATTTCCGTTTTTTTAAATATTCAGAAATTGCTTTTTCCTCTTCTTTAGTTAACTCACCTAAACCGCCAATAAAGTCAACATCCAATTCTTTCCTTGTCTTTTTCATGATCAAATATTTTTGAAGTATTTATTAATTAATTTTAAAGCTGAGTTAGTTTCAATAATCATTACTCTTCCTCCAAAATGAAAAGCTCCTAAAGTTTCCTCGTAATGACCAACCAATTGTGATTTTGACAAAAAAGAAACATTACCCTCAAACCCTCTTTGAAAAGATAACCTACAAGCAAAAGCTACCAAATTTCCCGGAACTCCTAAATACACTTTGCCTTTCCCTCTATTGAATAAAGCACTTTCAAGTAAATGCATGTAAATATGGTTATCTTTTATTTCCAAACTCACAAGACCTTGAACAATTGATAAATTGTTAGTGATCGTTAGTTTATAAACCTCTCGCTGCGGGTCTTTCAGTTCCTTTTTCCAATCAAAGTTCCAACCGTTTTTCTTCGTTATCGTCTTTAAATCGTTGCTATTAATCAATGAGACTTCTGTTGAAAAACTATCACCTGTTAAGGCATTTTCAACTGAATTTGTAAGTTTATCTATCAAAAAATCTAAACCTCTGTCTTTCCTTGTTTTCACACATCTAATTTAAGACAAATTTAGGGAAACTCAAAACCATCAAGAAGGGTTTGAAACTCATAAAACCTATTAAACAAAAAACACCCCTTCTTCACTTCGACAAGCTCTGTATAAACTTAAGCTCAGAATGACGAGGGGTGTTTTAATTAACCTTTAAAATAAACTCAGTGTACCTCAGTGCTCTCTGTGCCTACGTGGTGAAAAAAGTCGGAGGAAAAAACTAAGCCATTTCCTTCTTTCTAAATCTTTCAGCTAATACTAACTCTTTACTTCCTGCAGTGTATTCGTAAAATCCTTTTCCTGATTTAACACCAAGGTGGCCTGCAGTTACCATGTTTACCAATAAAGGACATGGAGCATATTTAGGATTTCCGAAACCATCTTGCAATACACGCATAATATTTAAACAAACATCTAATCCTATAAAGTCAGCTAACTGCAATGGTCCCATTGGGTGTGCCATTCCGAGTTTCATAACGGTATCAATTTCATTAACACCGGCAACACCTTCGTATAATGTAATGATTGCTTCGTTGATCATCGGCATTAAAATTTTGTTTGCAACAAAGCCGGGATAGTCGTTTACTTCAACAGGAATTTTACCTAATGATCTAGACATTTCCATTATTGCATTGGTAATTTCATCGCTTGTAGAATATCCACGAATAACTTCTACCAACTTCATTACTGGAACCGGATTCATAAAATGCATTCCGATTACTTTGTCGGCACGTTTGGTTACAGAAGCAATTTTAGTAATACTGATAGAAGAAGTGTTGGATGCAAGAATGGTTTGTGCAGGACAAACTTCGTCCAGTTGTTTAAATATTTTTAATTTAAGATCTACATTTTCAGTAGCAGCTTCCACTACCAGGTCAGCAGCAATAACAGCTTCTTCCACCTTTGTAAAGGTTTTAATGTTGGCCAATGTTTTTGTTTTATCAGCTTCGGTTAAAGTACCTTTTGCAACCTGACGATCGATGTTTTTTGCAATGGTTGCTAATGCCTTATCCAATGCAGGTTGAGAGATGTCAACCAAATTTACATTAAATCCGCACTGTGCAAATACGTGAGCAATACCATTGCCCATTGTTCCTGATCCTATTACTGTTATATTTTTCATTAGATTGATGTTTTTTGTGTCCCGCAGATCACGCAGATTTGCGCAGATTTTTTTGTTACTTTAATTTACTTATAACTATAGGTGGTTGAGCGTAGCCGAAACCACATGTTAATCCTCCAATCCTTTTTCTTTTCGTTCCTGTTCTTGTTGCAATCTGTGCCTGTTACGTCTTACACGCTTTTCAACAATATTCAATGTTTCTACTAATATCGAGAAGCCTAAAGCCGCATACATATATGGTTTTGGAATTTCCATGTGGAAACAATCCAGTACCAATGAAACTCCTATTATTAATAAGAACGCTAGTGCCAGCATTTTGATACTTGGGTACTGTGCAATGAACCTGCTCACACTTT
Organism: Bacteroidota bacterium; assembly: GCA_030684395.1. Taxonomy (GTDB): domain Bacteria; phylum Bacteroidota; class Bacteroidia; order B-17B0; family Aurantibacillaceae; genus JADJDM01. The sequence continues at coordinate 48,619 of JAUXTT010000014.1, forward strand.
CGGAGAATGCAAGCATAATGACCATAGAGATCAAAACACCGCCAACCATAATAACAACGTTTGATTCACCTGCATGAACTGAAGCAGCATGAGCTTTTTCAATTACTTCGCAAGGGCAATTGGGTACTTCCACAGCTGATTTCTGAGCAACCTTAATGGCAGCCAATATAGAGTCGAAAGAAAAAACGAAATCAATAATAATGATCTGCATAATTGCAGAACCAAGACTGATGCTCTCTCCATCCTTTACTTCTTCATCTTCTTCGTGATAGATCTTTTCACGGATCTCAGAAACTGTTTTCCATAATAAGAAACCTCCACCGGCAAGCATTACCAAATTACCCAATGATATACCTATTGAACCTAAATAGAATAAAGGAGTTTGAGCGCTTGTTAACCAGGAGATAGAGAATAACATACCGGCGCGAATCACCAAAGCAAGCATTAAACCTATAATTCGGGCCTTGTTACGTTTCCTTTTATCAAGGATCTTAGCAGCGGTTAAGGAAATAAATATCAAATTATCTATACCCAATACCACTTCCAAAAGCGATAGAACCAAAAGCTGTACAAAGCCGTTTGCGGTAAGTAATTCGTGAAACTGGGAACCGATATCCATACATTTTAATTAGCGGGCAAATATACCTTTTGTATGTAATCTGAATCGATTTTAGGCTTTTGGGTTATTTTTATCTTATCAACAAAAAGCGAATTAAGGTAAAATTTAAAATTGAGACAAAAATAATTAAACTGAAAATCAGTTACTTGCGATTTATTTTAGTACTATGTGTTGCATAGTACTAAAAAATGAACTTATCTTTGCAATACCAAATAACAGACATAACCCATTACTATAAAAATAAAAACACTCAAAATGAAAACAACATCCCAAACTCAAAAAAGTATAAACAACAGATTCAACCGGGTTGCATCTTCGTTTATCAAAGTTACAGGAATTGTAGCTTTAACTTTCGGTTCTTTTCTTGCAAAAGCAAGTGACGGGACTTCAGAAAGCAATACACCTGAAAAAACCATCGAAAGTCACATTAAGTTTCCAAAACTAATTGTTCCTATGCACAAAAGTGCAAAAGTTGAAGTAGTGTTTACAACTGATGTAAACGGAAAGGTGAATAATGTGGTTGCTAAAACTGCTAACGAAGAATTAAAAAAAGCAATTGAAAAATAATTTTCTTCATTGGTGGTTCCAAACACTAAATCAAACATTGCATACACCATAGTATTAAATTTTAAAACTCTATAAACATGTCAGCTAGCTCAGAAAATACAAAAGCGCAAATGAGGAAGGGAGTGTTGGAGCTTTGTATTCTCTCCATACTATCCAAAGGCGATGCGTATCCTACAGAAATAATAGAAAAACTGAAAGATACCAAGCTTGTAATAGTGGAGGGTACATTGTATCCACTCTTAACCCGACTAAAAAACACAGGTTTACTTGCCTATCGTTGGGAAGAATCAAATTCGGGTCCGCCAAGAAAATATTACAGATTAACAGAAGTAGGTCAGCAATTTTACAAAGACCTTCAACTAAGCTGGATAGAACTGGTAGACGCAGTAAACAAAACCATTCAACAATAATATTTATATCATCAAATAAAGATAAAAATTAAAAAACATTCAAAATGAACAAGACAGTAACCATAAACATAAGCGGCATCATCTTTCACATAGAAGAAGATGCTTACGAAACCCTGAGTAAATACCTCTCAACCATTCGCGGTTATTTTCACAATGCGCAAGACAAAGAAGAGATCATGTCGGATATTGAAGCGCGTATTGCAGAATTACTGAAAGAAAAAGTAAGTGATTTTAAGCAGGTGGTTTTAATGACCGACGTTGATTATGTAATGAACATCATGGGTAAACCTGAAGATTTTGCAGGTGATGAAGACCAATCATCGAACAATAACCAGGAAACCTATTACACTAACCCTAACAGAAAAAGAAGATTCTTCAGGGACCCTGATGACAAGTTGATAGGTGGTGTGTGCTCGGGTGTAGCTAATTATTTCGACTGGGATCCTACTATCATTCGTATAGTGTATGCCATTCTTGCACTTACAACTTTCGGATTCTTATTTGCAGTCTATATCTTACTTTGGATCATTCTTCCCGAAGCAAAAACTACTGCAGAAAAGCTGGAGATGCGAGGTGAATCAATAGACATCAATAACATCAGCAAAACAGTTAAAGAAGAAGCGGAGCAATTAAAAGAGCGTGTGAAAAAGTTTGGAGAATCGGGAAGAGTAAACAGAACCGGCGAACGTTTAGGAGAAGCCTTTAAACAATTCTTTACTATTGTATTTATGGTGCTGGGAAAATTTGTAGGAGCACTCTTCATGGTATTTGGAATTGGTTTGATGATTGGTGTTATAGCCATATTCATGAACAAGGCAAGCATCGACGGAACCAACGCGCAATTGTATGTAGACGATTTTCTGATAACAAACAAATTCTTTACATTCATCGGAATCATACTTTTAATGGGAGTACCGGCAATCATGCTTCTTTACAAAGGATTTAAAATGGTATTCGGAATAAAATATCACAACAAGTGGTTAAACATTGGAAGCGGTATTTTATGGACCATTGGAATCATTATGTTAACGGTTACAGGAATTAACGCTGCAAAAGAGTTTAGCGAAGAAGGAAAAATCAAAACCCCTTATCAATTACAAAATGCAAAAATGGATACATTATATGTTTCTGTTGATTTGAATAACAAACTACTGGAAATGTATGACTCTTACGAAGAAGTAAAACAGTACGATAAGATGAGAACCGGTGGTATTAATGACCATGGATTTCAACTGATAGATGCAAACGGTGAAAAAAGAATATATGGCGCTACACAGGTAAACATTGTAGAATCAGCTACCGATTCTTTTGAAGTGAATATCATAAAAAGAGCAAGAGGTTCTGAGAAGAAACCAGCAATGGAAAGAGCAAAAAAGATCGCTTATTCTATCAAACAAAATGATTCGCTTTTAATTATTGATCCTTTGTTCAGCATAGATAAAGACGAAAAATTAAGAGAACAGGAAGTTATTATCCAGATAAGAGTACCAAAAGGGAAAGTGGTAAAATTAGATAAATCATTATACAGTTTCCTACACGATGTGGACAATGTAAGCAACACATGGGACGGTGATATGGTCGACAGAAGATGGATTATGACTTTAAGAGGATTAGAATGCATTGATTGCAATGGTTTAAATTTAGAAAATGTTCTGCCTTTGCCTTCGGCTCCACCAATGCCTCCAATGCCGGGTGAGATCAACATCAATGATAACGACGCTAAGGTGAAGATGAATGAAAAAGGCATCGATATAAAATCAAAAGATGCTACCATCAAAATTGATGAGAACGGAATCAAAATAGAAACCAAGAATACTAAAAAGAAAGAGGATTAATTTATTTGGGACAAGTTAAGACTTGTCCCAAATAAATTAAAAATTAAACCATACGTTTTCACAAAAAAGAACTAATGGAAAGGCCGAAGCCTTCCCAAAATAAATTAAAAATTAAATATCAAACTTTCATTAAAAAAATAACTCATGAAAAAAACGATTGTTTTATTCACAGCACTTGTATTGTCTGCACTGAACATAAATGCACAGTCGGATGAAATGAAAATAAAAAAACTGGATTCGATACTTACAGCGTTTACCAACAAACACATGTTTAACGGATCGGTACTCGTAGGAAAAAAGGGAAAGGTGCTCCTTGGAAAGGGCTACGGGAATGCGAATTTTAGCTATAACATTCCTAATACCGGAGAAACAAAATTCAAACTGGCGTCTGTATCAAAACAATTTACAGCAACAGCTATTATGATTTTGGCTGAGCAGGGGAAATTAAGTATTGAAGATAAATTAACCAAGTACATTACTGATTATCCAAATGGAGACAAAATTACCATACATCATTTATTATCACATACTTCAGGCATCACGAACTTCACTGCTTTACCTGTGTATGATTCGATAAGAACCAAACCTCATACCCTGGATCAGTTGATTGCATACTTCAAAAATAAGCCATTGGACTTTGAACCCGGAGCCAAATTCAATTATAGTAATTCCGGGTATTTGTTGTTATCTTATATTATTGAAAAAGTGTCGGGGCAAACAATTGCAGGGTACATGACCAATAATATTTTCGAACCACTGGGGATGAAAAACACAGGGGTATTTGAAGGAAACAATCCTGTTATAAAAAACCTGGCACTGGGTTACACCGAAAATGAAGCAGGTATTGAAAATGCGCCTCATATTGACATGAGTATTCCATCAGGAGCGGGTGCCTTGTATTCAACTGTTGAAGACCTGTTTATCTGGGATCAGGCCTTATACACTGATAAACTTCTGAAAAAAGAAACGCTTCAGAAAATGTTTACTGTAAACAAAGATAATTATGGCTATGGATGGATGCATGAAAAATACAGAAACCATGATTGGATCTTCCATTCAGGGGGCATTGAAGGTTTTGCTACAAATATCAGTCGTTTCCCGGATGACTCTCTTGTGATCATTATCCTTAAGAATATTGACAATCAAATGTTTCTTCCTGTAACTCAGATCACTCGTAATGAAATGCTTGGATTTCCTTATGAATTACCTGTAGAGCGAAAAGTGGCAACAGTTGACCCGAAAATTTACGACAAGCTTTGCGGTGATTATGAACTGGAACCGGGCTTTGTATTAAGTATAACCAAAGAGAACAACCGTATATTTTCTCAGGCAACCGATCAGCCAAAACTGGAGATTTTTCCTGAGTCGGAATACTTTTACTTTCTTAAAAAAATAAACGCGCAATTAGAATTTACGAAAGATAAAAAAGGGGCAATTACTTCTTTAACACTATTACAAGGTGGAAGAAAAATGCCCGCAAAAAAAATAAAATAAGCATTTAAGATACTAGGGCAATGTTGGTTACAATTGTTCTAATTCAGAGGCAAGCCCTACTGGTCACTGAGCAGCCACCCTGAGCTTGTCGATGGGGCAGTCGAAGTGCCGGTGGGGTTTTGTTTTAATAATCAATTCTAGTTTTTTATGAAAATCTATATAACACTATGCGGTTTCATTTTATGCTTGTGCTCATGCAACAACATCGACTCCGACATCAGCTATATCAATAAAAACAACTGGGAATATCGTAAGGGCTTCAGAGCTGCTGATACGAATTTCATAACCTTAAGTCATGACACCAAAAAGTGGGAGCTGCATCACGATACGGTATTTTTCAAAGCCAAACCCATTGCTATAATAACACGATATGAGAAAAAACAAAATTTTCTGGAGATAAGATCGGTGGCAACGGGAAGAAGTGGAGAATATTCTAAAGCAAGAGGTTCAAACAAGGAAGCTTCATAAAAAACCTTCTTCCTTTTGGGTTTCGCTGGAATGTTCTGTTAAACAATCCTCACAGCAACAATAGTTACATCATCTACCTGCTCGAGGTTTCCAACCCATTCGGTAAAGGTTCTATCCAACAGGTCTTTCTGATCTTTTAATGAAAGATGTATGTTTGCAATAAGTAATTCCCTAAGGTTCTTACTCATGAATTTTTTTCCTTTTTCTCCACCGAACTGATCAGGGAAACCATCTGTTAAAGCATAGACCATATCACCGCTTTGGAGATCAACATCATGTTGTGTAAATGGAGTATCTTGTCGGTCGTGCTTACCCACCGGCATTTTATCCGATTTGTAATCCAGCACTTCAGTTCCTCGAATGATCCAAACAGGGTTATTTGCAGCGGAGAATGAAAGTTTTTTATTTTTCATGTCATACACCAAACAACAACAATCCATGCCATCTTTTCCTCCATCCTTACTTCCATCATTAGCTAAAGTCTCAATAATAACCTTACGGGTATAATTTAAAATATCAGCAGGTCGCGAACAATCTTCTTTCACTGCTTCCTTTAAACTATTCATATTAAGCATACTCATAATAGCTCCGGGAACACCATGTCCGGTACTATCTGCAGTAACCATTACAAAATTCCCATCAGCCACATCACTTGCCCAATAAAAATCACCGGAAACCACATCCTTGGGTTTAAAAAAGATAAAGTAATTATCTTCTCCAATCAAACGTTCATCCAATAGTTGTTTACTCGCAAGCATAGAACATTGAATACGTTCAGCGTAATTTATACTATCAGTTATCTCTTTATGTTTTTCTTCGATTTCATTTTTCAGTTTTTCGATAACTTCAACTTGTTTCTTAGTGAATTTATTCCAGAAAAATTGCCCCTCAAGAACTGTATATATAAGTTGCAGCATTACAACAATATTGAAATTGCGGAAAATAACCACAAAAAAATTTGAAAACCCAGAATATGTAGATGGTTTAAATGGGCTTATGGTAAAGTATATTGCTAACCCAATATTTAGCAGAAAATAAAAAAGAAAAAGAAAAAGAAATTTTTTCTTGTTTATTCTAAAACCATAATATTTTATTTTTATTTCGTCTGATGTCATTTTATTGAATGATGAATCTTAAAAGTTAGTCAGAAAACACATTTATTGTAATTTTTTCCGGCTTACATACAATAATAGCAGTAAACCAATCCATTCCGAATCTTATGAAATCCTAACCCCCATAATGGTAACATCATCAACCTGCTCCAAATTTCCAACCCAACCAGTGAAAATTTTATCCAATAAATCTTTTTGTTCTTTCAACGACAAATGTGCGTTTGCTATTAATAATTCACGAAGGTTTTTACTCATGAATTTTTTTCCTTTCTCACCACCAAATTGATCAGGGTATCCATCGGTGAGTGCGTACACCATATCACCGGTTTGTAAATCTACATCATGCTGCGTAAATGGGGTATCCTGTCTATCGTGTTTACCCACCGGCATTTTATCCGATTTATATTCCAATACTTCTGTTCCTCTGATAATCCATACCGGATTATGTGCAGCCGCGAATGAAAGTTTTTTGTTTTTCATATCATACACCAAACAGCAGCAATCCATTCCATCCTTTCCTCCTTCTTTACTGCCGTCATTTGCCAATGTATCAATAATAACCTTACGGGTATAATTCAAAATATCAGCAGGTTGCGAAAGGTCCATTTTTACCGCTTCCTTTAAACTATTCATGTTAAGCATACTCATAATGGAGCCCGGAACACCATGCCCGGTGCTATCCGCTGTAACCATTGCAAAGTTTCCGTTTGCCAATTTACTTGCCCAATAAAAATCTCCGGAAACAACATCCTTGGGTTTAAATAAAATAAAATAAGAATCTTCACCCATCAGTTGTTCGTCCAATAGTTTTTTACTTGCCAGCATGGACCGCTGAATTCTTTCGGCGTAATTGATACTATCAGTGATCTCTTTATGCTTTTCTTCAATAATATCGCGCTGGTGTTCTATTTCCTTATTGATAGCGGCAAGTTTTTGATTTGCTTTTTGTTTCAGTTTATTCCTGTTATAAAGAATATAAGAAATTGTGATCATTACCAGTAACAATCCAATACCGGAGAATATGATCACTTTTTTGGTAAAAGCCTGTACCTTCCTTTCTGACTCCACTTCCGCTTCTCTTTTTTGTGCAGCAAGCGACGCCTCCAGTTCCGCCAGTTTTTTCGAAGCATCTTCACTTAGCAATTCCTCACTGATAGTATGATTTACTTTTAAATAATAGTATGCACTATCATATAATTTAATAAAATTAAAAGAATTAGATAATCCAAGAGACGCGTTTTTTTGCTCTTCTTTAATTCCCTTGTCGGCAGCCACCAAATAAGCCTTTCTATAGTATTCGATAGCTTTATCAATGTTCTTATTATTCAGATTGAGCATTCCCAGATAATTACAATCCTGTGTAATGCCCTGAAAGTTTTCGAGTTCTTCCTGGATTTTAAGCGAAGCCAAAAATTTTTCTTCCGCCGACTTCAAATCACCATAGAAAAAATCAATCCTGCCCAGGAGGTATAAACAATCGGACAGAATATAATTATCCTGAGTTTTTATCCCTATTTTATTGGCTACTTCAACGTGCTTTTTTGCTTCAGAATAATTATTTTGATCTACGTATACAAAACCTAAAAATACCGAAGCGCCACCAATTCTAACTTCGTCGCCTGATTGCAATGCCTGATTAAAGTATTTTATAGCCTCGTTATAATTTTTTTGGTAATAATGAATAGAGCCAATATCAATATCAACCTGGGCCATACCGCTTGTATTCTTGATGCTTTCAAAATACTTCATTGCTTCTGCCAGGGATTTTAAGGCATTTGAATATTCTCCTTCTAAAATTTGGATTTGTCCCTTACAATTAAAGACAAAACCAAGCCCTTTATTGTTTTTTGTTGTTAGAAAAATTTTCTCCGCTTCATCCAGCTTTTTAAGTCCATATTCATAATCATCCTGATAATATCCTACATTCCCAAGATCAAATAATGCAAGTCCTTCTCCATCCTTATAGTTGATCTTTTTAGCCAATGTCAAAGCCTTATTTGCATATTCAGCCGCTTTGCCCGGGTCTTCATTTATCATAACGAAGGAAAGTTCATGCAGTATATCGCAACGAATTTTATCGGAAGAAGCTTTTTGTAAGCTTTGTTCCAATGAATCGATTGTGGTTTGCCCACAAAGTGAATTAAATAAAAAGAGAATAAAAATTAAAATAGGAAAACGAAAAACTCTATCCATAAAATTATATGACTGATTAATTCAACCCAAATTTAGCAGAATTATTGGAAAAAAGTACTACAAACGGATTCCAACCAGCAGAACATCATCTACCTGCTCCAAATCCCCCTTCCATTCCAAAAATTTGCTGTTCAGCAATTCTTCCTGTTCCGCCATTTTTACATTGGCTATCATGCGAACCATTTCATTTAATGGCTTATACTTGAATTTCTTCCCTTTTGGGCCTCCAAATTGATCAGCAAAACCATCGGAATAGAGATAAAGCATATCTCCCCGTTTATATTGGATCGAATGTAAATCAAAATCACCTACCCTCTCACCTTTTCCCACAGGCATTTTATTGGCAGGCATTTCTTGTATTACATCTCCGGAAACTAAAACAGGTGCATTATTGGCAGCCGCATAGGTTATTTCCCTTGTGATTGTATTTATACAAAGTAAAATCCCATCAAAACCATCCTTTTGCTCGCCTTTACTTACGGTGCTGATCAACTTCTCTCTGGTGTAATTAAAGATTTTATCCGGTTGATGGATGTTCTCTTCGTTTATTGCTTCATTCAAAAACGAAATATTCAACAAACTCATAAAGGCTCCGGGAACACCATGCCCGGTACTGTCACAAACTGCGAGATAAAAAAATTCGTTCTTTTCGGTTGCCCAGTAAAAATCGCCACTTACAATATCTTTTGGCCGGAAAAAAATAAAATTCTCCGGTAAATATTCATTTACAAATACTGTACTTGCAAAAACGGTGTCTTGAATTCTCTTCGCATAGTTGATACTATCCAGTATCTCTTTTTGTTTTTCTTCTATAATATGATTTTTAACCTGAAGCTCACCATAACTTTCTTTTAACTGATCCTGTTGTTTTCTGATAAGTATGTTAGCTGCACGTACTTTTCTAAGGGCAATAAAAATAACAAGTAGCAACAAACAAACAACTACTAAGAAAATTATCAGAAAGTTTTTTATTTTCTTTTCCTTCTTTAATTGTTCGTTTCTGGCTTGAGCCAACTCTGCACTTAATTTGGCTGTCTTCTCGATCTCACTTGTTTTGTATTTAATCGACATTTCAGAGAGTTGAGACGTTATATCATCATTTGATAATTTCTGCGAAATGCGTTTAAACTCATCAAAATAAACAATAACACTATCATAATTACCTCTATAGGCATGGTAATAAGTTAGCTCTTCCATAACAAAGAGGCGAACTTCATTATCAATATCCGGTTCCATATATATTTTTGTAGTATCTATATAAGCCTTATGCATGCCCATGTTTTTTTGATACCTATAGTTAAGTGCTATATTGATGTATGATGAAGCGAGTCCATCCGAATCACTCAATTGCTTTTTTAATTCAATCGACTCCTTTAAATAAACTATAGCTTTGGGATAATTTTGTGTATTAGTATAAATATTACCCATATTATTATAAATGCCAGCCTGATTTACAATATCGTTATTTTCTTTAAGTATCTTCAGGGCTTTTAAATAACCCTCCAGGGCCTTTGGATAATCATTTTTCTCAGAATGAAGTAATGCAAGATTCATAAGAGGGATGGCAGTTTTACTTTGCATTCCCGACTTTTCATAAATACTCAATGCCGAATCAATGTATGTTTTCGCGGTTTCTAATGAATGCTGTTTTATATAAATAATGGATAAATTATTATACACAGCGCCTTTTAAACTCCTATCAGGACAAAGATTATAGTAGGTAAGTGATTTTTCATAAAACGAAATGCTTTGTTTGGTATTACCGCTTGCCTGATAACACAAGCCAATATTGTTATAGCAATTTCCCTGTCCTTTGTAATTTTTAATAGTACTAAAGAGATTAAAAGCTTCCTTAAATAATTTAATTGCTGCATCTCCTTCTTTTCGGTTATAATTAACGATGCCTTTTTGAACCAATGCATTCGCCTTCCATTTTACCGAATTAATTTTATCTGCAAAATCATAAAGCTGTTGTGAATAAGCCGCTGCCGAGTCAAGGTCGTTATATAAATAATAAGATATGACACCAAATAGAGCCTGACATTTTAAGGAATCGGGTTTTGAAGGATCTTTAATAACTCTATTCAAGCTGTCAACCTGTGTGTATCCGCTTATAGAGATCGCTATAAAACAACAAAAAAACAAAATATGCCTGAACTTTGTAAGCATACTAAAATGGTTAGGTTCCAATTGCAACTAAGGCTGGCTCAAATATACCAATAAATACTGAGATTTTGTTATGCTGAACCTATTGTTACACCTTCAAGCCTATTACCAGCATATCATCAACTTGCTCCAATGGCCCTTTCCATTGATTGAATGTATTAAGCAGTATTTCCGATTGTTCATTCAGGGGTTTTAAAGAAACAGAAAGTAACAATTCATTCAAAGGTTTATACTTGAATTTCTTCCCTTTTGGCCCGCCAAACTGATCTGCATAACCATCGGTATACAAATACAGCACATCTCCTTCTTTACATTGCAGGGTGTGTAACTTAAAATCTTCTTTTCGTTCGCCCTGCCCTACCGGCATTCTATCGCCAGAAAGCTCCACAATTGAACCGTTACTAATTAAAACAGGGGAGTTATTTGCAGCAACGTATTTAATTTCTTTTGTCGCTTTATTAATGCAAAGCAGTATTCCATCAAACCCGTCTTTCTGATTTTCCTTGCTGATAGTAGAAATCAATCTTTCTCTTACATACTCAAAAACCTTATTAGGCTCTGAAATATTTTTTTCTTTGATGGCTTCACTTAAAAAACCAATATTCAACAAACTCATAAAGGAGCCGGGAACTCCATGACCAGTACTATCGCAAACGGCAAGGTATATTAAACCTTCCTGTTCTAAGGAGTTTGAATCTTCAGCCAACCAGTAAAAATCACCACTTACAATATCCTTAGGTTTAAGAAGGACAAAGGAGTCGGGCAATAATTTTTTAAAGAATTCGGAATGAGGGAATATGGCCTTTTGAATTCTTTTGGCATACTTTATACTGTCTGTGATGTCTTTATTGATCTCTGTAAGTTCGTTGTACGCCTTATCGATTATACGTTTTTGGGCCTCAATGGCTTCATTTTTAAATTCCAGTTCCTTTGCTATTTTATTCTTTTCTTTAAAGCGTTTAAACAGAAGAAACGAAATAAACAAAAATGATACACCGCTTATAATAAGGATCCAGATATAAAGGTTCTTTTTTTTATGTGCGCTTTCATTTTCACTCTCCCTGAGTTTTTGAACAAGCTTCATTTCAATCAGTTCTTTTTCCTTTTCCTTATTGTTATATTTTGCTTCCAGCTCGGCAAGCTTAGAAATGTTATCCTCATTTCGAAGGCTATCCTTTAAGAACATTAATTTGGTTTGAATTTTAAAAGCCGCCTTGTAATCTCCCTTCAATTCATAAGCATCTTTAAGATTAATATATGCATATTTAAGATCTTCGCGGGCTCTATTTTTAATAGCGAGTTCTATAACCTGATTGGAAATTTCGATTGCTCTTGCAGGATTTTTTTGTTTGATATAAATTAATCCCAGGTTTTCCATACTAGCCATCATTCCCATGGTATCAGCGCTTGATTTTCTTATTTGAAACCCCTGATCATTGCATTTGATCGCATTTATAAAATCTTTCTTCTGCGCATAAATTACCGACATGTTATCGAGGCATGAAGCGATCTGCCGAATGTTCTTTTCCTCTTCAAATATTTTCATCGCCTTTTGATAATAAACCAAAGAACTATCTAACTCCCCCTTTTCATCAAAAATAATAGCAAGGTTTCCATAACTGGATGCTATCCCATTTTTATCTTTCAAAAGAAAACTGATAGCGATGTTTTTATTGAAGTACTCAATTGCTTTATCATGCAAACCCTGATACCAGTATACAATTCCCATTCCCGTATAGGATTTACTGAGACCGGGGTTGTATTTATTTCTTGAATAAAGATCAGCGGCAGTAAACAAATGATTTAAGGATGCGATATAATTTGTTTTGTATTCTTCGCAGAAAGCGAATTGCATGTAAACATCAGCAATTAAAATTTCATCTTTCAATTGCCGGGCCATTTTTAATGCCAGCTCATTACATTTTACGGCTGAATCAACATTTGACTGGTGTAATTCATTGCTATATTCAACAAGAGCAATTACTTTCTTTTTAGGATTTTTTTCATCCAGGTATCTTTTATATAAAGAAACTGAGTTCTGGGAAAGAGTAGTAGTACAAAAAAAAACAAAGAGCAAAATACTAAATACGTGCCTGGCAGCTATTCCCGTATTTATATTCTTAATCCTATTATACATACATCATCAACTTGTTCCAGTAAGTTTTTCCATTCCTCAAACTTTCTGCTAACCTTTTTTTCTTGTTCCTCTAAAGGTAATAAGTTAATAGAAAGAAACAAATCGCTTAACTGTTTGTATTTGAATTTTTTTCCTTTTGGCCCTCCAAACTGATCTGCATATCCATCAGTGAAAAGATAAATAACGTCGCCCGATCTGAGATCAATAGTGCTGCTTGTAAAAGAAAGATCTTGCTTTGGTGATCTGCCAACAGGCATTTTATCAGCAGAGAACTCAAGCAGTTCACTATTTCTTACTATCCACAATGGATTATTGGCCCCGGTATACTCCAAGCTCATATTTTTCAGATCAATTGAAATAAGTGTACAATCCATACCATCATTACCACCCTGACCGCTTTCGTCAGGTTTCAAACCTAGTATAAGGATCTTCCGCACAAAATTCAATATCTCTTTGGTTGAAGTAAGTCCCCTGCTCAGGAGTGACTCATTTAACAATGAAATATTAAGCAAACTCATAAATGCACCCGGAATCCCATGTCCTGTACTATCAGCAACACATAAATAGAATTTACCATCCACATAATTTGCCCAGTAAAAATCCCCACTCACCAAATCTTTTGGCTTGAAGAAAATAAAATGATCATTTAATCTTTCTTTAAACTCAGACCCGGAAGCCAGAAATGAACTCTGTATGCGTTTTGCATAATTAATAGAATCCGTTATTTCCTTTTGGTGTTCCTCCACGATCCTTTTTTGGTTTTCCACCTCTAGTTTTTGTTTTTCAATGATCTTATTTTGCTTTTGGCTCACTTTAAATCTGTTGAAAATAAAAACACCAAATACAACCAAAATAATTATCCCTCCGTAAAGCGCATAGTTTTTGGTTTTTTCCTGGCTTATCTGCAATTGATGTATCCGTATCTGCTCATCCTTTAGTTCCTGCTCATGCAAGTTTTTAAGGCTATCTTCTGAAGCTTTTTTCTCGTACTCAAATTTTATTTCATTTCGGGTTAAGGCTTTCGACTTTTCGATATTGAATATTGAGTCTTTGTAGATCATATAAGTTCTAAAGTGCTTTAAAGCCAATAGTGGTTGCCCCTTTTTTTCATAAAGTTGGGATAACAGTTCCTCTGCTAACTCAATGTTTTCAAGTGATTCGATCTGATAAGCAATTTTCAAAGATCTCTCACAGTTTGAGATTGCTTCATTTACCTTACCAAGGTTAGCTAAACAGTTAGCCATATTATAATACTGAACGGATTGTATTTCGAGCTGCTCATTCTTTACATAAATAGTTAATGCTTTTTGATGATAATAAATTGCTGAGTCCAGTTGCTTATTACTTTCAAAGAGTAAACCATAAGAAGCGTAAACATCTGCAATCCCAATTTCATCTTTTATCTCAACAAAAATCGTCAACGCATTTGCGAACTCCTCTTTTGCATGAGAAAAATCATTCATTCTAAAATAAATGTCGCCAATATTTGCGAGAGAGATTGCTATTCCCTGCTTGCTATTCATCTCTTTTTCAACTTTAAGAGATTTAACAGAATAATCAAGTGCTTTCTGATATTCTCCTTGCTTCTTAAATACTAACCCAATATTTGACAAAGCATTTGCAACACCCAATTTATACTTTGCTTCTTCCTGAATCTTTAATGATTCAAAATAATGTTTAAGTGCCAACGGATAATCACCATGAGAGAAGTGTATATTTCCAATGGCATTTAAGCAGGAAGCCATTCCCTTTTTATTATTTATTTTTTTCTCTTCGTTGAAAGACCTGTTTTGATATTCAATAGCCTCAATGAATTTCCCCAGCCTTTTGTAAGCAATTCCCATGTTGCCGTAACATGCGGCAAGTGATTTGGGGTTGTTTTCTTTCAAATAGTAAGAAACTGCCAATTGATTTTTATCAAGCGATTTTTGATATTCACCCAAATAAAGATAAACCGCAGCAATTCGTCCATTTGACAACGCTTCCTGTTTTTTATTATTTAAGGAAATAAATAGTTTGTTGGCCTTTTCAAAATAAGCCAATGCTTTGTCGTAAGAATCTTCATCTAAAAAATAATTTCCCAATTCAATGCAAATATCCCCGGTTTCGGAATTAAGCTCATTTTGCTCTGCCAGTTGCTCCAGGTTCAATAACTCCTTCAGAATTGAATCGCCCTTACCTTCATTAATTAGTTCCTGATATAACCCAAGTTTTATTGGAATCTGTTTTTTAAAACTTGGCTCTTTTTGTAATTCAGCTTTGAGTGAATCTGTTTTAGAGTTTTTTTGCGAAAAAAGATGCCCTTTACTTAGAAAAAGTAAGCACAGAAAAAACAACATTCTGAAACTAAAATATTTTCTCCTTCTCTTTTTCACTTTAACTAACTATTTCGTTAAAGATACTGAAGAATTAGAAAGGGGCAAACTATCAATCAATATGTTCATGAAATTTTACTGAGAATTTCTTTGAAACGATTACTTGCTGATAATGGTAAACTCTACTCTCCGGTTCTTAGCCTGTATCGCCTCTTCATTTCCGGTGAACAAAGGCTTGGAATACCCATATCCAACTGATGAGATACGACCCGCAGAAATTCCTTTTCCTATCAGGTATTTTTTCACTTCAGCAGCCCTGTTATTAGATAATTCTTTATTGAACTTTTCCCCTGAAGTATTAATACTGGTATGACCGGCTATTTCAATTTTCACTGAAGGGTTTTCCTTTAACATGAGGTAAAGCATGTCAAGTTCGGGATAGGATTCAGGAAGGATATCAAATTTATTGGCAACAAAGAACAAATTGTTCATCACAATGGTAGCTCCTTTTTTAATTGGTGACAAGTACATATCTGCAATGTGCTCTTTGTATGATTTTAAGTTAATCGCATCAAAATTATAATGTTCAGAAATAAAATTTTCGCACTCCGCATTAAAAGAGTATTTTTTTCCCTGAACTAAAGCTAATTGAAACTGCCCCGTCTCCGGATCGGAATTGGCACGACCCAAGATCTTATCAGAACCCAATTCATAGTATGTGATAGTTGCTGACATTGGCATCTGATTTTCCTTATTGTAAACAATGCCTTGTACCAGAACAGTAGGAAAGGGCTTTGCAGATTCAGGTACTTTGATTTTGTATATATCCCATTCAGTAGCTTTATCGTACGAAATCAGATAAGCGTATTCACCTGAAGCCGGAACCGAAAACTTAGCATCCGAATTAGCAGAATTAACTTTTGATCCTAAATTTTGAGGTGTTGACCAGTTTAACCATGTATCATCTAATCGGCGAGACATAAATATATCCTTCTTTCCATAGCCCGGATGGCCATCACTACTAAAATACAAGGTTTTCCCATCGGCAGCTATAAAGGCTGTGCTTTCTCCTCCAACTGTATTCAATGCTCTTCCAATATTTTTAGGTTCTGTCCATGTACTGTCACTTTGTAAAAAACAAACATAAAAATCAGAATCACCATAAGTATCGTCTCTTTGTATTGAACATATTAGTACTTTTCCGTCGGGACTAAGGCTAAAACCATAATAATCATCATCATTATAATAATTCTTTATCTCCATTTTTTTTGGTATAGTCCAGGTCTTTTCCTTTTTAAAACTAATAGACAGGCCTCCTTCTCCTTTGGGTTCGCCTAACTCAGTATAAATGTTACCTAAAAGAGCAGTGTTATTATCAGTACTTAAACAAACAAGTGAATTGAATCCTTTATTATTCCAGGGACGCCCAACATTTTTTGCTTCACCCCATGAACTATCAACAGGATTAATCTTTGATCTCCAAATATCTGATTTTATCCCCTCTGTATTTTGCGGATCATCTTCTCTGGTAAAAAAAAGACTCTTTCCACTTGCCGATATAACCGGACTTTTTTCATCGTATTTAGTTGTATTAACATTGGAACCCAGATTCACTCTTTCGCCAAATTTATCTGCATCAGCAATTAAATTGATTTTGCTGATATCTACCGCAGGCAGTTTATCTTTTTCCTGTTTGATGCTAAAATAATCCACTTCAATTTTTGAATTTTTACGTACAAATAATCCAAACTTTTTTCCATAAATTTTTTGCGCATCCATAGTATGAACCTCTTCCCCATTAACATAGAAATACCATTTGTCGGACAAACACTTTACACTTAACATGTTTTTAGCAAATGGTGTAACGTTTTTATCTTTTTTCCATTTCACGATCTCAATTAACGAATCGTTATCAAAGCGTGAAATACTCCAGTATCCTTCAAAAGAAAGGTAAAAGATGTGCATATTCTTAATGTCTTTTGCACCTATGATTATTCCACAAAATGCTTTAAGATCACAATCTTTCGATGGTTTTACCGATGTGAAAATTTGAAAATCCTTACGGAGGTTTATGTCTTTGAATTTCGGATAAAAATAACGGCTGCCTTTTTCAGCTTTAGTTTCCAAATAATAATGCCCGTCCTTAATTTCCGCTTTATAATCTTCCTTATCACCTATACTCCAAACATCATCGTCCTTATCAAATTCAGTCTTGTACACATATTCATCGTTTTGTGCAAATATCAAATTGAAGCTAACCATTAAAAAAAATATTAAAGCTGATTTTTTCATAAGATCATATCTTTTTATAACAAAAAACTATTTCATCCATAACGCACTATTTATACCGACCAAACACCTACCCGAATGAACATTCGTTCCGATCCGGAACGGGCGGGCAGGATCGTGACTTTACAATTTACATGCGAATGCCTATTATGCAAACGTCATCCACCTGTTCAAGTTCTCCCCTCCAATCCTCAAATTTTTCATTCAACACAACTGATTGCTTATCAAAAGGGAAATTGCAAATTGACAAGATCAACTCATTTAGCGGTTTATACTTGAACTTTTTCCCTTTTAGTCCACCAAACTGATCAGCATATCCATCAGTGTATAAATACAAAGTGTCGCCTGTTTTAATATTAACCGTAAATAATTGAAAACCCTCTTGCCTTTCACCTTGCCCAACAGGCATTCTATCCGCACCCAATTCCTGAATAACTCCTCCAGATATTAATATAGGAGCATTATTAGCCGCAGCGTACGTTATTTCTTTAGTATCTTCATTAATACGCAGTAATATTCCATCAAAACCATCTTTTTGCCCATCCTTACTTATACTGGTGATTAATCTTTTGCGAACAAAATTCAAAATTAAATTAGGCTCTAAAATATCCTTTTCATTAATTGCCTCATTCAAAAAGTTAATATTCAATAAACTCATAAAAGCTCCCGGAACTCCATGGCCTGTACTATCACAAGCGGCAAGATAAAAATTGTTTCCATGCTTGGCTGCCCAATAAAAATCACCGCTTACAATATCCTTCGGTTTAAATAAAATAAAATTTTCTTTAATATGTTCATCAACAAATCCTTTATGTGCTAAAAGTGTATTTTGAATTCGTTTTGCATAATGAATTGAATCAAGAATTTCTTTTTGCTTTTCTTCAAGAAGTTCCTTCTGGTGGTGTATTTGAACACTCTTTTCTTCAACCTGCTCTTTTTGTTTTGAGATGATCCTATTTGCCTGCCTTTGTTTTTTCAGGCTTTTGAAAATAAAGAATGCAAAACCCAGGGCTAATAAAAACCCGGTTATTATAAAATAAAACACAATTTTTTGTTGTTTTATGTGCGACTGATTATTTTGTATTTCGAGCTCCTGAATTTCTCTTTTTTGGTTCAGCAAAGAGATTTTCTTTTGATTATTTTCGATTTCAAAAGCGTTTTTTTCGTTTTGTATTGAGGAAAGTTCATTTTCCTTATTTAACAACTCGATTTCCTTTGCCTTACTTATTCCTTCCAATTCAGTTTCGCGAAGAAGTAAAGCATTTAACCTTGATTCCTTTGTTAACAATTCAATTTCTCTTTTCTTTTTGTCCGTGTCATATTTTGTTTCCATCTCACTCACATTCTTCTGATAGTTTTCGTTTGAAAGGGTGTCTTTCAAGTCGGAGTATTTTCTCTCATAATAATAAGCTTTTTCAAAATCGTTCTTATTTGAATATGCTTTTGCCAGGTTTTGATAACATACGCTAATTCTTTTCTTTATTGAAAGTGATTTAGCAATATCCAGCGCTTCCAGAAAATAGAAGATGGCACTATCAGGCTGACTCATATTTAGAAAAATATTTCCCTTTTCAGTTTTTGAAACCGCGACCCCTTGTTTATCCCCAATTTCAGTTTTAATTTTCAATGACTCGTTTATATATTGCAAAGCCTGCTTATATTCCTTTTTAGCAAGATAATAGCTTGCAATATTATTTAATGAAATGGCGATGCCCGATTTATCCCCTAGTTTTTTTCTATAATGTAAAGCCAAAGTGTCGTACTGAAACGATTTTTCAATATCATTCAGATCAAAATAAATATTTGCTAAATTTGAATAAGTCAGCGCAAGAGATTCAGGGTTTTTAATCTCTTCTGCTATATCCTTTGCCTGAATATAATATTTTTTTGCGCTAACAATGTCTGATTGCATTACATGCAAATTAGCCAGGTTATTCAATGTATTAACTATACCTTTTTTATCGTTTAACTCCTCTTTTATTTTCAGAGACTTTAAGTAGTTTTCCACTGCATGTGCGTAATCTCCTTTGTCTCTGTATAAGCTGGCCATATTGTTTAATGTTAAAGCCAAGCCATGTTGATTATTGTTTTGCGAATAAATATCCAGTGCTTCTTTATAGTATTTCTCACTTTCATTAAAATTACCCGACGAATACTCTAATGTACCCAGCAAGCTTTTGTTTTTTGCAACCCATTTCTTATCAGGGTATATAGCAGAAAGTTTAAGAGACTTGTTCAAAAGGGCCTTAGCCTCGTTTGGTTTTTTTTTCAGAATTTTCGAGCTTTCAGAGAATAAAAAAAGTAACTGGTTTGTGTCCTTTTTTTCAGAAATAGCTTTATTATATATTGAATCTACATAATTACCTGAAGGTTTTTGAGCATTCACTTTTACTCCTTGTGTTAATATACAAAGTGTAAAAAGCAGAGCAATAGACCTATTAATTAAAATTTTCATTTAAATTAATTACAAATAAAAAAGGAATGCCGAAACATTCCTCTTGTTTTATCATTAAATTTAATCCTGATTTTTCTTTTTCACCATTGTCAAAATAGTTGCAATCCCAACCGTTTGCCCGGCCTGATCAACTGCGTCGTACTTTTCAAGGATATTCATTGCGCTTGCATCGTAAATATCAACTACCCATTTTACTATCCCTACCTTAACCTCTTCGCCATTTGCCGCTGTTAAAGGCTTATCATTTTCTACTTTTTCTTTGCAGGTAAATCTCACTCCAATAGTCATTCCGGGGTAGATAGGACGTGTAAAACGACATTCATCAATTCCGTAGTTCAGTAGTACAGGTCCTTTTGCAGGATCAACAAACAAGCCAGCTGCTTTTGATAAAATAAAATATCCGTGTGCAACTGTGCGCTTAAAAATAGTTCCATCCAAACTCTCAGGTTGCAAATGCGCATAGAACTTATCTCCGCTGATATTTGCAAAATTAACTATATCATCTTCAGTAACAGTATGCATTGGAGTAATAGTAGTTTCACCTACTTCAAGATCTTCAAAATGCTGACGGAAAGGATGTACATCTTTAATGATCTGTTTAGCCCCAACCTGATAATTATTTAAGATAGCTGTTATGGTTGTTGGAGAACCCTGAATAGCAGTGCGCTGTAAGTAATGAAACACTCCACGTTTTCCGCCCATCTCTTCTCCTCCACCCGCTCTTCCAGGGCCACCGTGTACCAACATTGGCATTGGTGAACCATGACCAGTACTTTCTTTAGCACACTCTGCATTTAAGACTAAAATACGTCCATGCATACAAGCTGCTCCAATTGTGTACATACGTGCAATACGATCGTCGGCAGTTATGATTGAACTAACTAAGGAGCCTTTACCCATTTTACTTAACTCAATTGCTTCATCAATAGTTTTGTATGGCATAATGGTACTTACCGGGCCAAATGCTTCTATGTTATGACAAGCTGTATTTGTAAATGGTTTTTCGTTTAAGAAAATAATTGGTGGCATAAAAGCACCTTTGTGTTTATCAGCTCCTTTTACTTCAAACTTTTCGAAATCACCAATGATGATTTTTTGTGTTTTAGAAAGTAACTCTACTTTTTCTTTTACTTCAATTAATTGCGCAGCACCTGCCAAAGATCCCATGCGAACTCCCTCTACATTCGGATCACCAATAATGGTTTGCGCCAGTCTTTTTCCTAAAGCAATCTGCACATCCTCTACCATATTTTCAGGAACAATGATCCTGCGAATGGCGGTACATTTTTGTCCTGCTTTGGTAGTAATTTCTCGTGAAACCTCTTTTATAAAAATATCGAACTCAGGTTTGTCGGTTGTTACATCTGTTCCCAAAACACAACAGTTCAGTGAATCAGCTTCCATATTAAAATGAACACTTTCTTCTAATAAACGTGGATGTGCCTTCAACATCTTACCGGTAGACGCAGAACCTGTAAAGGTCACAACATCCTGATTCATTACATGGTCCAATATTCCATTTGCACTTCCAACAATTAATTGCAAAGCACCTTCAGGTAATATTCCGCTTGCTATGATTTCTTTTACAACAACTTCCGTTAAGTAAGAAGTAACCGTTGCAGGCTTCACAATTGCGGGAACACCTGCTAACCAATTCACTGCTACTTTCTCCAGCATTCCCCAAACCGGAAAGTTAAATGCGTTGATATGAATAGCAACTCCTTCTTTTGGAACACAAATGTGATGGCCAATAAAAGTGTTGTTTTTACTTAAACGAGCTACATCACCTTCATAACAAAATGTTTCGTTTGGAAACTGGCGGCGCAACGAAGCGTAAGAAAATAAATTTCCGATACCACCTTCAATATCTACCCAACTGTCGATACGGGTTGCACCTGTAGCCCAACTTACTTTATAGAAATCTTCCTTTTTACTTAGCAAATGTGTTGCTAATGCTTTTAACATTAAGCCACGTTCCTGAAAAGTCATTTTACGAAGTTTTGGTCCGCCAACAGTTCTGGCGTAATCACACATTTTCGCAAAATCTAAACCTTTACTGCTTGTATTGGCAAAAACTTCTCCGGTTATTGCGTTAAATAATTCTTGTCCTTTGTCTGCGCCTGCAATCCATTGTCCGCAAGCATAATTATGAAGAGTCTGCATATCTTTAAAAATAAGGCTAAATATACTCAAAGTGTTTAATTTGAACAACGCAATTTATCATTCAAGAGCTTTGGAACGAAAAATAAATTATTGACCAAAAAAGCCTATTTCTTATCATTTTATTTATATTTGTTTAGAAACTCTATTTTATGAAGTATTTTGTTGTTTTACTATTGGCTCTTTGTGTTGGATTTTATGCTTGTACAAAGGATGTAGGTATATTACCACAGGCTCCGCCACTAACGGACTCTTTACTGTTTACTTACGTGAAAGATTCGGCCAATCAAACTCCTTACCTTAGTACTACCAGCCAGTCAACCTTTACATCTGATGCGGCACACGGAAGTAAACTTTATAAATTAATGGTAAATACCAAAGCAAGAAACTCAATGACTGACGGAGGTAAATTACCAGTGAATGGGAGTTTTCCTGATTCATCTTTAATGGTAAAAAAACTTTACAACACTTCCAATCAGGTTGATTTTTACGCTGTAATGTATAA
This sequence comes from Bacteroidota bacterium, assembly GCA_030684395.1. Lineage (GTDB taxonomy): Bacteria > Bacteroidota > Bacteroidia > B-17B0 > Aurantibacillaceae > JADJDM01. The sequence goes on from JAUXTT010000014.1 coordinate 71,344, forward strand.
AAAAGACGGAGCCTGGAAATGGGCCGAATTTAATGCAAGTGGAACGGTGGTAAAAAGTATCAATTCAAATTCAGATAATTGTATTAGCTGTCACGCCTCTGACAGAGATCGCGTTAATACTTTCGTGGTACATCCGTAATACTAATTTCGTTTATTCCTGAAACATATTGAATGCTTTCATTTTATTGTAAAGCGTTTTTCTATCGATATTTAGGTATTCTGCGGCTTTTGTTTTATTAAACTTAAACTTTTTCAGAGCGTCCATTATTATCTCATGCTCAGCATTTTGAGCTACTGATTTTAAATCAATGGTTTTCTCTGCGTGAATTTGTTTGGCATGATGTCCTTCATCCAACTGACTGAATTTTATGTCGAAAACCAATTCCTGAGGTAATGATTCAGGTTTAATAAGATCTCCTGTTGTAAGTAGTGCCGCTCTTTTTATCACATTACTCATTTCACGTAAATTCCCGGGCCATCTGTAATTGGTGAAAATTTCCGTTACTTCATTAGAAAAACCTCTTACCTGCTTATCCAATTCACTATTTGTTTTCTGCAAAAAGAAATCGGCAAAGAGCATAATATCATCTTTTCGTTCACGTAATGATGGCAGGTTTATTGAAAATTCGTTGAAACGATAATAGAGATCTTCTCTGAATTTACCTGAATTACATACTTCTGTCAAGCGTTCGTTTGAAGCCACAATAATTCTCACATCAATGGTGGTGTCTTTAGATGATCCCAAACGCTTCACCTTTCTTTCCTGAATAACCCTTAATAAAGAAACCTGAATATCATAGCTTAAATTAGTAATCTCATCCAAAAAAATAGTACCACCGTTTGCGTGCTCAAAGTGTCCGGCTTTGGCGTGCAGTGCTCCGGTAAAGGCTCCTTTTTCGTGACCAAACAATTCGCTGGCAGCAAGCTCGCGGGTTAATGCGCCACAATCTACAGCTACAAAAGGCTTATTTGCCCTCGAACTTAATTCATGAATTCCATGAGCAACACTTTCTTTTCCTGTTCCGCTTTCACCATATAAAATAACCGAATAATTTGTTGGAGCCACCAGTTCTATTTGTCGTTGTAGTTCTTTACTTTGCTTACTGTTTCCAACAACATTTTTTCCTAAAAAATCGCTGAATTTAGTAAGCCCACTATTTAACGACCTTTTAACTACGCCGGTTTTAGTAAGTACCAGCTCATTTTCCGGGCTTAATAACTTGGAAATAACCTCCTGTAATTCATCTGGCAAAATAGGTTTGGTGATATAATCAACCGCTCCTGATTTTATAAGTTCTATTGTGGATTTCACATCTGAATAACCTGACATTATCACAACCTTAGCTTCTGGGCAAGTGGATTTAATTTTTTGCATAAATTCCTTTCCGTTCTCATCGGGTAAATGAAAATCGCATAAGATGAGATCATAACACTGCTTAATGAGCAGATCAAGAGCCTTTTTTGAAGAGTTGGTTGTTTCAGTAGCAAAACCTTTGCGTGATAGGTACTTTTGGAGTAACGAGCAGATATTAATATCGTCGTCGATAATTAGAATGTTTTTCATAGCGGGTAGGCATTAAGAAATTAGGTGTTAACTAAAGTACAACAAATAAGCATAAATCCAAAAAAAAAATTAAGCCGTGATTTGAATTCATTAAAAGTCATAAAACATTGATTCAGAGAAGCATTTCATAAGAAAATCAGGTTTTATCCAATCATCTAAATTAATGTTTTGCATTACAATTTCTTTTGCTAAATTTGCAGCCTTAATTAAGGTCCCTTAGCTCTCCCGATAGCTATCGGGATGGATAGAGCATCTGCAATGATGTTTTATTTTTGAATATCGGGAAGAAAATTGGTCCCTTAGCTCAGCTGGATAGAGCAACTGCCTTCTAAGCAGTAGGTCGCGTGTTCGAATCTCGCAGGGATCACGGTGCCAAACCACAAAACCCTCACAGTTTAAATGCAAATTTAATCGGGCTGAGGGTTTTTTTATTTCCACAAATTGAGATTCGAACCTCTTCTGTAGTACCTTTGAATCACTGAACCAGTCTTTTATGATACAATCTATTTTTACCGAAAAAGAATTAGTTGAAGAACTCGAAAAAAACGCCCGATTAAAATTGGTTCCAAAAGATTCTATCCTTACCAAACCGGGAGATGACATTGTTTTTATTCCCATCGTTCTAAAAGGTTGTATCCGTATTATACGTGAAGATAATAACGGCAAAGAAACCTTTCTATATCACTTGTATCCGGGACAAACATGTGCTATGTCGCTTACCTGCTGTCAGTCGGGCAAAAAAAGTATGATCAAAGCCATAACCGAAATTGATACTGAAATTTTACAAATCCCTGTTCAGTTAATGGAAGAATGGCATAAATACGCTGAATGGCGTGCTTATATAAGTAATAATTATCAAAACCGATTTGCTGAATTGATAAACGTTATTGACCTGATCGCCTTCAGTAATATGGATAAACAATTATTACATTATTTAACCGAACGCTCAAAAGCTTTAAATACAAAAGTTTTAGAAATTACCCATCAACAAATTGCAGATGAACTTCATACACATCGGGAGGCTGTTAGCAGACTACTCCGCACTATGGAGCAAAAAAAACTGGTTAAGCTCGGCAGAAATAATATTGAAGTTTTGACCGGCTAATGGAACAAATGTTACCAAGTATCTTTTGTAACTAAACTATTTTTGTTCCATAATCTTAAAGCAACCACTATGAAAAAGAATATGGGAAACATCGACAAGATAGTTCGTATCTTAATTGCAGCAATTATTATAACACTCTACTTTACTCACATTATTAATGGAACATTAGCTATTATTGGTCTGGCGCTTTCCGGTATATTCATTTTAACGAGCCTTATCGGTTTTTGCCCCCTGTACGCTTTATTTAATTTTTCTACCGACAAAAAGAAAGGTTAAAAAAATCACAAAAAACATGCCTATCCAACAAATGTTACCAAGCACCCTTTTACAAGTAAGTACCTTTGCATTATAAAATGAAAAACTTCGTATTAAAATATAAATTAGAGTTTATTGGAATTATTATTGGGGCGGTTGGCGGTTGGGTTTATTGGTATACTGTTGGTTGTGCAAGCGGAACCTGCCCCATTACTTCTAAACCATTGAACAGTATTTTATATGGCGCACTTATGGGCGGATTAGTATTAAGTCTCTTTAAAAAAAAATGAAAATGAAAAACATTGAAGAATTGATCAGAACAGGGAAAGCTACAATCATTGATGTAAGAACGCCTGCTGAATTTATGGGTGGGCACGTTGCAGGAAGTATTAACATTCCATTGGATGAAATTCCGGAAAAGCTTGACGAATTAAAAAAAATGAAAAACATTATTTTATGTTGTGCTTCAGGAAACAGAAGCGGAAGAGCAAGTATGTTCTTACAACAGAATAAAATTGACTGCACCGATGGGGGATCGTGGATGGATGTAAATTGCTATTGCTAAACTAAAATTAAAAACAAAAATGATACAAGCATTAAAAAGTATTTTGGGATTTGGTCCAAAAGTGGACATGACAGAACTAATAAAAAAAGGAGCTATGATAGTTGACGTAAGATCTAAAGGTGAGTACTCCAGCGGACACATCAAAGGTTCTGTGAATATTCCGGTAGATCAGGTAAGTTCTAACCTGAAAAAATTTAAAAGTAAAGATCAGATTATTATTACCTGTTGTGCATCGGGCATGCGCAGTGGATCGGCAAAACATTTTTTGAAATCGCAAGGTTACACAAATGTTCATAATGGAGGATCTTGGACCAGTTTAAACCGTTATGTAAAATGAGCTATTTAAAAAACACAGTATTGAGCAACTGGCATTTAACAAGGTGGATTCGACTTGCCCTTGGAATATTTATGGCGATAGAAGCTATACGAAGGTTGGATGCACTTTCAGGGATACTCTCAGCTGTTCTGCTTTTTCAGGCAGCTACTGATACAGGTTGCTGTGGAACTTCGGCTTGCTCAATGCCAACAAAAAGTAAAAAAGATCTAAGCGAAGAAGTTCAGTTTGAAGAGATCAAAACAAAATAACAAGCTATGCTGATAGCAGATAAAATATACTCAACAGTAGCCAATAAGTGTCCAAGGTGTCACTCAGGGAAAATGTTTGAAAACAACAATCCTTATAACTTTTCAAATGGATTAAAAATGAAGGAAAGCTGTGATCATTGTCATTTAACCTATGAAAGAGAACCAGGCTTCTTTTTTGGAGCTATGTATGTTTCTTATGCATTGTTTGCAGGTTTGTTTATACTTTGGTTTGTAGCAGATGCATTGTGGTTACATTTAGATTCGATGGTACTGGTTTCTCTGGTTGCAGCAAGCATGTTGATACTGGTTCCGGTTTCATTCAGATGGGCAAGATCATTATGGCTCAACTTTTTTGTGAGCTTCGACAAAAGTTATAAGAGCGATTCGAAAGTAAAAAATAATAATAAAATAATTTCAGGTTAATAAATAAAAACATGGCAAGCTTCAACGAAATAATAAACTCCGAAAAACCAGTTTTGGTAGACTTTTCTGCCGAGTGGTGTGGTCCTTGCAAAATGATGGCTCCTATTCTCGAGAAATTAAAAGATATGGTTGGTGACACAGCTACCATTATAAAAGTAGATGTAGATAAAAACCCTTCTACTGCTGCTACATACCAAATACAAGGTGTTCCCACTTTGATAGTATTTAAAAAAGGTGAAATAAAATGGAGACAGTCGGGTGTGGTGCCTGCCGATCATTTAAAACAAATTTTACAACAAAACTCTTAATTATGACCGCATCAGAACATTTGTATGAAGTATCGGTAAACTGGCTAGCTGACAGAAAGGGAATAATGAGCTCTCCTGAATTAAACAGTTCTCTTGAAGTTGCAACACCGCCGCAGTTTCCAAAGGGCATGGAAGGGATTTGGTCGCCGGAACATTTATTGGTTGCAGCAGTTAATAGTTGTTTAATGACAACTTTTCTGGCAATTGCAGAAAACTCCAAACTGGAATACGAAAGTTTTAATTCAAAAGCGGTTGGTAAACTGGAAATGGTAGAAGGAAAATTTATGATGACTGAGATTGTACTAAAACCTGTTGTTCACATCATCAACGAACAACAAAAAGAAAGAGCTGAGCGTGTACTTCAAAAATCAGAAGTAAATTGTCTGATCTCTAATTCCATTAAATCAAAAATCATCTTTCAACCTGAAATTATTGTAAATCAATCTGCATGAAAAAGAAAATAGTATTCCTCTCATTTGCCTTCCTTAACTTGTTACTGATAGTATCTTGCTCAAACAACAAAACAACAGAAACTGTTTCTGAAAAAGCAGGCGTTGTTATAAGCAAAAGTATTGGCATAGATGAATTCGAAAAGCTCTTATCTGCCGAAGCGGTTCAATTAATTGATGTGCGTACACCCGAAGAGTTTGAGCCTGCACATATTAAAAACGCAACAAATATAAACATCAATGATGATGGTTTTGAAACACAGGTTTCCTCTTTAAATAAAAATGCCCCTGTACTGGTGTATTGTTTATCAGGAGGAAGAAGTGCAGGTGCTGCACAAAAGCTGGAAGAAATGGGTTTCACTAAAATCTATAATATGGAAGGCGGCATTATGGCTTGGGATGCAGCTAACAAGACTCTCGAAAAATCAGGGACTGAAACTACTACCGGAATGACAAAAGCTGATCTTGATAAACTTGTTCAATCAAAAGCTATGGTTTTAGTTGATTACAATGCCAAATGGTGTGTACCCTGCAAAAAAATGGCTCCTATGCTCGACAAATTTGTAGATGCCCGGAAGGAAAAACTTACACTTTTAAAAATTGACGCTGACGAAAACAAGGAACTCTTAAAAGAAAAAGGAATTTCGGGAATTCCGGTTCTTGAACTATACAAAAACGGAAAACTCGTTTGGGCTCACAATGGCAGTATAGAAGAAAACGAACTTGTAAAGGAAACGGGGATTTAAATCCTTCAATTGGTTTGACAGTGAAAATCAGATAAAATTTCTTCTAAATTAAAAACCATCCAATTCTTGCTTAGAAAGACAGATTCAGAAAAAGTGGAGGAAAATGAAAAAATTAAAGGCTCAATGGACTCAAAGGTCGGGTGTTCGAATCACTCTCCTGTTAACGGTCACAATTTTATATAATTCATCCTTTTAATTTTTTTCTCCTTCAATTTATATCAAGGTGAAATTTATTTCTTATTGAAGTTGTTAATTTTATTAATAAGAATGTAAACTTCTGTTGAAGGATTTCTTAAAGGATCTCTTTGTTCGGATTCTGCTCTAGCTGACTCATCCAATCTTTGGGCAATATTTAATGCGTTTGCTTCAGAACCTCCATTCTTTGTTAACAATTCAAACATGCAATCGTCACCCTTGTCGTAGTTTTTTTTGATGTATGTAGAAAGTTCTTTATTCAAAATTACCCTATCTTTAAATGCAGTTGAATAATTCGTAAAGTGTAATAAGTACCAAAGCTCAAAACTTTCATTAGAAACAATAGGCATTAAACCATTTCCCCTAGCCTTTATAATTGCATTTCTCAAAGTAGGATGTTCATCCACATCCATCACACAATAAACCTCTTTATACTCTAAAGTACCTTCTCTTTTTGCACTTTTCTTTCTCTTATCTCTCGTTGCAATTGCAAAATCCACAACAGAAATAGGAGATGAATCCGAATCACCGGATACATGAACATCATCAGGATTAAGACCTTTTGAACGTACTTTCTTTTTTAAATAATATACTGAAGATTTGGAATCCTCGCATACTATTAAAACAGGCTGTTTAAGGTTCTTAAATTTCTTTTTTCTTTCCTTTAGAAATGCCATGATTAATCAATTATATAAGGAATACCACCATAAAGACCTTGTAAATAAGAATTCTCAATCACATGCCCTTTTCTTACTTTAAAATCTGAAACAGAACTCAAATTTGAATTTCCCATTCTATCTTTATCAACAATCCAAATTTGGTCTCTTCTAAATATCTGCGGTGTCATCAAATTTGTATCGTGGGTAGTAAATATTAATTGTGATTGGTTTTTGTTTCCAAGACTAAATTCATTTACTAAATGCTTAGATAATAAAGTATGCATGCTATTTCCTAATTCATCGATTAAAATTGTCCAGCCCTTATCAAGAGCTAATGACCATATACCTAGCCAGGCTAAAAGTCTTCTAGTTCCGGTAGACTCCTCCGTAAAAAAATTGAATTCTGCGTCATACTCTTTTCCCTCTTCATCTAAAGCACTATGATAAGAGTTTACATTATATTTTTGTCCCTTGCCTTCTTTAGAAATTAAGTCTAACTTCAGTTCCTTAATTATAAAGTCAGCATTTGATAATCGTTTCAAAATATTTTTTCTAAATTCTTCATTCTCATAGATCATATCTAATGTTAGATTAACATTAAATGATCCGGGTGAATTATTATCAATAACCCAAACTAATTTTTCTCTAAACCAAGTAATTACTTTTTCAGCAACAGGCAATTTGCCCTCAGCACAAATTGATAAAAATAATGCCTTATGGTTAAGGTTAGCAATGTTTTTCATACTCTCCTTTTCCCCTAAAAAAAACTTGCTGAATTTTTTCCAACTATAACTTCCAGTTTCAGTATCATATTTTCTGTGAAAATGAGTAATTGGTTTTTGAGTATGGTATTCCAATAATTTTTCTTCGACAATTCTTTCACTGTTAATTGAGAAATAATATTCAAAATGAGAATCGTCAATTAGAATTCCGTACTGATAAAAAGTCACACCCTTTTCATTTTTTTTAAAATGCTTGTTATATCTGAACGGCATTTTACCAGCTTCCGATCCTTCCCTGAAACTTGTTCTAATAAATACTGCCCCATCTGCAATTGCCTTTAACACATTACTTTTACCTGATGCATTGGCACCATATATAACAGAGCTTTTTAATATGTTAATTTTATACTTGGGAACTGGAATAATATTATCAGGTTGATCTTCATAATGAGCCGCGACCATAGAAAAATCAAGCTCTTCGTTAAAGCTTCGATTATTTGATGTTTTAAAATTAAGCAGCATATAGACTAATATTATTTGTATTTTCAACAAAATTACACATAAATATCAATAATAATACAGTTTTAAATCAAAAAATATAGATTTGGAATTATTAAATAAGTTTTAGGGCTGAAAACCATGTAGCTTCTACAAGCTAACATTGCTATAACAAGGAATAGGGACTTTGTCCTTTTTAAAAATTAAACCCCTTTGTGAAGAAATCATAGGTTCAAACTTTTCATTTTTTCTTCTTTTCACTGCCTTTTTCTGCGCACCTGTATTTTTCTCAACTCTTTCTGAACCTGTAAGTCTTACCCGCAGGATTAAGACGAGTAATCAGAATCTACCAAGCCAACATTTATCATTCCCAAATTCAGTTTTATTAATTACATTGGCGCATCAAAATTTAAACACATGAAAGGAAGATTTTATTGGTGGAATGATTGGATGGAGAGAAAACGTAAATACACTCTTACCAACGAAAAACAATTGGATGCGGATAAGTTCAATGCCATTTGCGCAGGAACAGGCTTACCTAACATTCATCAAAAATCAACTTTTAAGTTTAAAGATGTAGCTGATGGAGCTGCTCGTTTTGTTGGTAATTCGCCTAGCGGAGAAAAACCATTTGCACGTATTTATACACGTTTAGGAAATCCAAATACAGAATACCTTGAAAAAGTATTGTTTCAGTTAGAGTGTCAGCATATTATTGAAAATGCATTGGCTCACGATGAAAAAACACCAACCATTGCATCTTTGGTTTTTGCTTCCGGAATGGCTGCCATTACTACAGTTATCATGGGATTTGTAAAACCCGGTGATGGAATTATTGTTGGTAATGTTTATGGTTGCACCGATTCGTTTATGCGTTTTTTACAAAAACGATTTGGAATAGATATTTATTTTGTTGACGCTACTGATCCTGAGATCATCAAAAAAACACTAGATGCACATCCGCATATTTGTGCCGTATTAATTGAAACTCCGGATAACCCTACATTACAAATGTGCGATATTGAAGCAATCTCAAAACATACCGAAGAACATGAGGCTTTGTTAATAGTTGATAATACATTTTGTTCTCCTTACCTACAACAACCTTTTCGTTTAGGAGCTGATATAGTTGTTCACTCACTAACCAAATATGTAAGCGGACACTCTACATCTATTGCAGGTGCTGCTTTGGGACCTTATGAATATTTCAGTAAAGAAGTATATCCTGTTTATAAAGACTTCGGTCCTACTCCATCTCCATTCGACAGTTGGTTAAACAGTTTAACGATTCAGGAAATGGGAGTTCGTATGGAACACCAATGTAAAACGGCTGCTAGAATTGCAGAGTTTCTGGAGAATCACCCTAAAATAGAACGAGTTTGGTATCCGGGATTAAAAAGTCATCCACAAAATGAGCTGTGCAAAAAACAAATGCGTAACGGTGGTGGCATGATCTCCTTTGAAGTAAAAGGTGGTTTTGATGCAGGAGTAAAATTGATGAACTATTTTGCAAGACCCGATACACCAATGGAACTGGCAGTTAGCTTAGGTTCCGTGATCAGCTATATCGAACATCCTGCGAGTATGACACATTCGGTTATTCCTGAAGAGGATAGAAAAGAAAGAGGAATTACCAATTCACTTGTTCGTTTATCAATAGGTGTTGAAGGTTATTCGATTTTAACTCAGGCCTTAAATGAAGGTTTAAGTTTGTAGTTAAGCCAACATTTTATCAGCATACCTCACTTTTACTTCTTCCAGAATTTCTAAGAGATCTTTGAGATGATCGTTTGTAACCAGTTTCATGCGGGTTTCTTTGAAATGGTCGATGCCTTTGAAATAGTTGGTATAATGTCTGCGCATTTCTACAACACCTAATTTCTCGCCTTTCCACTCACATGATTTTATTAAATGTGTTTTACACACTTCTACTTTTTGTTCTATTCCGGGTGTCGGTAATTTTTCGCCTGTTGCCAAAAAATGTTTTACTTCATTAAAGAACCATGGATTACCAATGGCTGCTCTGCCAATCATAATTCCATCCACACCATAACGGTTCTTCATCTCCAATGCTTTCTCAGGACTATCTATATCACCGTTTCCAAATATTGGGATATGGATACGAGGATTGTTTTTTAATTCTCCCATCAAAGTCCAATCTGCTGAACCCTTGTACATTTGTGCTCGTGTACGCCCGTGAATGCTTAATGCTTTCACTCCAATATCCTGCATGCGTTCGGCAACTTCCAGAATATTTATGTTTTTTTCGTCCCAGCCTAAACGGGTTTTTACTGTAACCGGCAAAGTAGTTGATTTAATAACTGCTTTGGTTAAACGCACCATCAGATCAACATCTTTCAATACGCCTGCTCCTGCACCTTTGCAAACAACCTTTTTTACGGGGCAACCAAAATTAATATCTAATAGATCGGGCTGCACAGCATCAACAATTTTTGCCGACATGGCCATTGCATCTTCATCACCACCAAAAATTTGAATTCCAATAGGTCTTTCGTAATCAAAAATATCCAGCTTCTGACGGCTTTTAATTGCATCACGGATCAAGCCTTCACTCGAAATAAATTCAGTGTACATCAAATCAGCTCCGTTTTGTTTACACACATAACGGAAAGGTGGATCGCTTACATCTTCCATAGGCGCAAGTAAAAGCGGGAAGTCGGGTAATTCTATTTTGTCGATCTTAACCATTTGGTTTTCAGGGGAGCAAAGATACGAAGGAAATGTGAGTTATTAAACAGTAATATGGACGAAAGCCTCGATGTTTACGACCAATGATTTATTTTTGGGAAATTAATAACACTACGTTAAGCCTGCCTCACTCCTGCCCGACTAATTCTAAAGTTCTTTCAATTCCTTATCAGTAAATTTACAATTTACCCATTCATGATCAAAAAAGGTGGGGTATTTTTTGTAGAACTTAATTCCAATTTCATTCCAATCGAGTACCTGCCATTCCATGCGACGAACTTTATCGAGTTTGGCAACTTTTATTACTTCATCGAAGAGCATTTTACCAATTCCTTTTCCACGTTGGTTTTCGGTTACAATGATGTCTTCCAAAAACAAACACTTTCCTTTCCAGGTAGAGTATTTGTAATAGTATAAAGCGATACCCACTATTTTATTATCATTGCTTGCAACAAAAAAATCAAAGAGTTTATCTTTTCCAAAACCCCAGTTTTCCATCTCTTCAATGCTAACTTCAACTTCATCCGAAGCCTTTTCAAATATTGCTAATTCCTTTACTAATGCCAATGCACTTGGCAGATCTCCCTTTTCGCCTTTACGCAGATGTATCATCTTCTTTGCTTTGTTTATAAATGTTTCTGTAAACTACTTTTTGCAATTCACGTTTTAAGATCAATGTAGTTATTACTTCTGATTCTGTATGTGAAGTGTCTTCAGTCAATGCGTCTTTTAATTGTCTTTCACTGATATCAATTCTGTAATAAGTATTCGCTAACTCACCGTAATTTCTGTTCATCAACTCCTTTACTTTTTCATGAACAATATCGTAAATATCTTTTCCCTGCAATTTTTCACGATCATAATTCCCAAAAAGATCCGAGTGAACAAAATCTTTTTCCAACTGCAACAACAATTGCTGCACCAGATCAGGATTAATGAAGAATTTATTGAGGTGCTGCTCAGTCATTTTTTTTATTTCTTGCGTTTTGAAGTAACAATCGTTCTACCGGAATGTTATTTACAATATGTGATTCAATAATTTCCTCCACATCAGTTAGTTCAACTCCCACGTAAAATATTCCTTCCGGATAAACAGCTACAGTAGGGCCAAAAAGACAAATATCCAAACATCCCGCTCTTTGTGCTCTGATCTTCAATGGAAGTTTTTTATCGTTGATCTGCTTTTTAAACGCAGCAACCAACTCCATTCCATGAGCTTCACCACAACTCCTCTTCTCTCCTTCTTTTCGCTGATTAACACATATAAAAAGGTGCTTGTCGTATACTTTAATATTTTCCATAACTTTAAGCTATTAAACAAATTTAATCATTTTATCTTCATATGGCAAAGGTATTAATAACAGGTGCATCGGGTTTGATCGGCCACTCACTTACTGAACTACTACTTACGAAAGGCCATAGTGTTGTGCATTTGGGAAGAAAAGAAAATTTGACCAGCCCTGTAAAGTGTTATAAATGGCAGATTGAAAAAGGATACATAGACCCTAAGGCTTTTGAAAATATTGATACCATTGTTCATTTAGCAGGTGCCGGAATTACTGATAAACGCTGGAGTGCAGAACGAAAAAAAGAAATAGTTGACAGCAGAGTACAATCAGGAAAACTATTGGTGGAAGAAATGAACAAACGTAAAGATCAAATAAAGACCTTTGTGGGAGCATCTGCCATTGGTATTTATGGAGCAATTACAAACGACACAATTTATACAGAAGATATGCCACCTCACACTGATTTTATGGCTTCTATTTGTTCACAGTGGGAAAACAGTTATGCGGGCATAGATGAATTTGCATGTAAAAAATGTATCATTCGCATTGGTGTTGTGTTGAGTGAAAAGGGTGGAGCATTGGTAAAAATGAATAAAACAGCTAAGATGGGAATTATGTCTCCGCTAGGTACTGGGAAACAATATATGCCCTGGATCCATATGGATGATCTGACGAATTTATTTTTTGAAGCTATAACCAATCCTTCCTATAAAGGAATATATAATGCAGTTGCTCCCCAACATTTAACTAATAGAGAATTTAGCATAGCGTTAACCCGTGCGCTTGGAAAAAAAATGTGGGCGCCAAAAGTGCCTTCATTTATTTTGAAATTAATACTGGGAGAAATGGCAGTGATTGTTTTGGAAGGATCACGTGTGAGTGCTGAAAAAATTCTTAGGCAAGGGTTTACTTTTAAGCATAAAGAAATAGATATTGCTTTAAAAGACTTTTGCGCCGGATAAATTATACTCTTATACCAATAACAGTAACGTCATCAGCTTGTTCAAGGTCACCCATCCACTCTTCAAATTTTTGTGCCAACATTTCGGATTGTTGAACCAAAGGTAATTTAAAAATGGAACTGATCAATTCCTGCATTTGTTTGTGTTTAAATTTTTTTCCTTTCGGCCCTCCGAACTGATCAACGTATCCGTCGGTAAATAAATAAAATACATCTCCTCTATTTAACTCTACAGTGTGAGTTGTAAAGGATTGATGGTGATCGCTTTTTCCAATAGGCTGTTTATCTCCTTTTAAAACCATCAACTCTTCGTTCTTAACATACCACAATGGGTTATTGGCTCCACTCCAGTTTAATCGTATTGAAACATTCTCAATATGCGTAATTGAGGCCAAAGAAATGTCCATTCCATCCATAACTCCTTCCCCGCTTTTTTCAAACGTTTCAATAACCAGGTCCTTTGTTTTGTCAAGTATAAAACCGGTTTCTCTGATTTTAAATTCGTTAACAGCCCTATTAAGTGCATTACTGCAAACTACCGAAACCATAGCCCCCGGAACTCCATGCCCGGTACAATCAGCAGCAGCAATAAATATTTGCTTTGGAGAATCTAATGATTCAAACCAAAAAAAATCTCCCGCAACAATGTCTTTAGGCTTATACAGTATAAAACTATGCGGTAACGATTTTTTCATTAAACCAACTGCGGGCAATATAGCCTGTTGAATACGTTTAGCATAAGTGATAGAATCAATAATTTCTTTTTGTTTTTCATCCACCAAATGTTTTTGAATCTCGATAATATCTTTTTGTTTATTAGTAATTCTGAATCTCTTATAAAGAAAAACAGAAAACACAACCACAATCAGTAAAATTGCTCCAATAGACCAAACAACAATTTTATGCCGTTTATCTTCTTCTGCTGAAATTGTTTTGAGCCTTTCTTTTTCCAAAGCTGCTTTTGCAGTAAGTTCAGCTTCCTTTTTTTCTACTTGATAATTTGTTTTAATATCACCCAACTGCTTTGAGTTTTCTTCATTGAAGATACTATCTGTCAATTGCTTGAATTTTACGTGACATTTATATGCTTGTGTATAATCCTTTAGTGAGGCATAAGCTGTTGCCATATTTTCATAACACAAACGTATATTATCAATTTCACCAATCTCTTCACTAAGTGCAAGACCTAATTTACTGTAATTGACAGCAAATTTATGATTGCCTAATTTATTATAAACACTTCCCAAATTAATATACACAATTCCAACATCTGACTTTGCACCATATTCTTTCAAAAGAGCCAGAGCTTTAAACGAATAGTCTAAAGCTTTTTCATATTCTTTAAGGTCTTCATATACAACACTCAAATTAAGGTAGCTCATACCAATTCCCTCTGAATTTCCGAGCTCCTCCTTAATTTTTAAGGATTTAAGGTTATATTCAATTGCCTCTTTGTACATTTTCATTTCATTATATTGAATCCCAATATTTGCGTATGATACACTCATTCCTTCTTTATCATTCAATTCTTCGCATATCTTAAGATCCTTTAAATAATATTCCAGTACTTTCTCATCATCGCCTTGTTCAGAATAAACATTCCCGATATTATTATAAGAAACTCCCATACCATTTTTATTACCAATGGATTCCATCGTTTTAAGAGACCTGAAATGGTAATCAAGTGCACGGGGGTAGTTGGATTGGGCATAATAAACTATTCCAAGATTGCTGTATGCTGATCCCAAACCTTTTGTAAAGCCAATCTTTTCACTTAATTCTTTTGACTGAGTAGCGATTTCAATTGCCTCCAGGTATTTTCCGTCTACAGATAATTCCCAGGAAAGATCATTGAGTGCTTCAACCCTGATGGAGTCATTTTCTGTTTCTTTAGCTACACTTTTAAGTGAATCGATTTTGCGGTTCTGAGCAAATACAAGCTGCGCTGCAAGTAGCAATAAAAAACAAAAAGTAGTTGTCTTTCTCATAAGGTTGAAGGTAAATATACTAAAAGAATTATAGAATAAAATCCAAATAGGTTTTATCATTTACAACTTCAAAGCTTGCATCCGGGTACGCTTTACCAAAAGCTACAGGCTTCTTTGGTAACTTTTTAGAACTATACTTAAATTCAAATGCACATAATTTTCTGTTTTGATGCTCCAACAGGTCTATTTCCTGCTGATCGTAGGTTCGCCAAAAATAATAATCAGGCTTGTGTTTGAGAATCTCATTGCGCTTTACTCTTTCCATAAACACATAGTTTTCCCATAACATTCCTCTATCATCATCACGTCGCAAAGCCATCGGTGCAAAATCGTTTATAATTGCATTACGAATACCATTATCTACAAAATACCATCTCTGACTTTTAGAAATTTCTTTTCGCAGATTATTACTGTATGCAGAAACTTTATACAACACGAATACTTTAGTAAGCAGGTTCAAATATTTTTCAACCGTATTTTTGCTGATACCTAAAGCATTTCCAATTTCATTATAAGAAACTTCTTTACCAATTTGATAAGCAACCATCTTTAACAAACTGTAAACAATAGATGCATTACGCAATCCATCGAGAGTCAATATATCTTTCAGCAAATAGGAGTTTACCAGATCGGATAAATAGCGTTTTTTATCATCGAGGCTTTTTAAATGCCACAACTCAGGGTAAGAACCATAAATAATTCGTTCTTCCAGATGTTGTTTTGTTTGTAATGCATTTTCTTTCAACTCACCTTGCCAGATCGGATACAAATGAAAAGTTGTGCTTCTTCCGGTAAGTGGCTCTCCGGAAATATTAAGCAGATCAAAAACAGAAGATCCTGTAACTAATACCTTCAGTCCCTTGATACTATCTACCATCAGCTTCAGTTTTTTTCCTATATCAGGAATATTTTGTGCTTCATCAATTACCAATAGATCATTTCCATTTAGTAAACGAGTATAATTTGCAACCGTGCGCGAAGCCAATAACTGATGGGTATCCTCATCTTCCCCATTCAGAAATAAAAAGGGACGCGTGTAATTGTTCAGCAGCATTTCTATGAGCATAGATTTACCTACACGACGAGCACCTAAAAGCAACACAACCTTTTGTGGTTTAAGGCTTTTGAGTAAATCATCCTGTTGTAAACGACTAATATCCATACCACAAATATAGCAATTTAGTCATTACATTGACAATATTAATGAAAATTTGGTCATTATATTGACAATTTTTATATAAATTTAGTCATTACGTTGACATTTTTTTTACAAATAAAATACCAACAAATTGATTTTAAATTAATTATGGAAATCAGAAGAAACTCAACCTAAAACCAAACCTGTAAAACAGGTCCAGTTTCTTTGAAGTGAGATTTTGGACATTCGTTCCAACATCAAAACGGAAGAACTTAAACAACTTATCTGCTCCTATAAATACTTCTGTATAATTGGTTGTTGGTGTATAAAGTCCATTAATACCTGCCACTTCATAGATCTTCATTCTGCGAAGCAATGGTATCTTTCCAATAAAAAAACCACGGAAGTTGTGAGATGCATGAATCTCAATATACTTATCATTGGTGCTGTATTTGTAATAATCCAATGCATGAAACTCACTTATCGCGTCTCTTGTACTAACTCCAGGAACATCTGAATTATCTTTATTTGTCAGGAACAAGGTTTGGTTGCCACTGAAATGTTTGTAATCAATGAAGCTCATGTTCTTGTTATTAAAGAACATTCCTGCCAACACATCAAAGGAAAATTCGCCAAAAGAACGCAGTTCAATATCTTTACCCAATCCTGCTTCCAGGTAATCGTAATTAAACGAAGCATTTTTTGCAGCAATTCCTTTTTTATATGCAAAAGAAAACTCGGGCCATTTGGTTTCCAGCATTCGTTTAAAAGTTGGATACGTTTCATATTTGGCAAATGGAATCCATTTTACACCAACTTTAACCTGAACCATTTCATGAGTAGTAAATGCAGGTATTTCCTTATAGGCGCTTAAATTCAGGGGATCATTATTTGTAAAATGCTTCTCCGTTTTTCCTGTCCAATAATAAAAACTATTATTTACCAATGCCTCACGTATATTGTATTGAACTCCAATATTACTAAATACTCCATTCATTAATTCATGATTGTAGTCCATCTCAATGGCGTACTTCGCATATAGCTTTTGGAAATTACTCTTATCAAACAAAGTGTAACCTGCATTTATAAAATCTCCAATTGGATCATGCCCGTTATATTGACGAATAAACCGCCCTGCTTTAACCATAATACTTTGACTGGCTTTTGGGTTAAACAAATTGTATGCCGCTACTCCTCCAAAAAGTTGCTTACTATCCAAACCATATCTTGCAGAGCCACTGAAATGCTTAAGTTGGCGGGTTTCCTTATTTCTTTTATTGTAAGCAAAAGTCAATCTGAACCGCATTCCCTCAACTGTATTGTAATTTATATAATCAAACAAATTATTGGTACGTATGCTAACGCCGGTTTCTTTGTTACTCATGCTAAAGCCATCAATCCCAAAATTAGGTTTACGGGATGCCTTGGCTACAGAATCTTTGTATTCCTTGGTTTCCATCTTTTGCAGAAGACTATCACTTTTTCCATAATGCTTGCTTTCTTCTTCACTTAAAATAGAAGGACGGGTTCCTGACCAGAAACTGGTATCCTTTTTATTTGCACTTTCTTCAATTTTGAAAACCTCATTACCAAAGAATTTTTTAGGAAAAGGTTTATTGAGTGTATAATTAGAAATGGAGGCAGTACTCATGTCTTTAGCAGCAAATCCAAAAATCTTGAAGTGGCTATAGATTTGCATCAGTACCGGCATATAAATACTATCATTCACTTTTACCATTTCCTGTTTGATATGAACGGTATCTGCAAATTCTATCTGTGCATCTTTAGTGATGTAAAAATCGGAAGAGTAGATCTGATAATTTTCTTCACTGATATAGATTTCGCCATTAAATAAAGGATCGCCTTTCCTGCGCGGAATTACCTTGATTTTGTGAATAGGTTTGTTTCCATCATAAAATGTTCCCAAGTATTTATATTTGTAGCTAAACAAAGCTCCATTTGCAATAGGAGAAACAAAAGGACGTTCCGAATAGAAGCCAACATTTACTGATGCCTCATAAAAATTAATAAACACGTCCTCTACCCTGTTCCAGCTGAAACCGGTTTTTGTTCCAGCAACTTTAGATGCCAACATTTCTTCTTTCTTTTTG
The DNA here is from genome assembly GCA_030684395.1 of Bacteroidota bacterium. Lineage (GTDB taxonomy): Bacteria > Bacteroidota > Bacteroidia > B-17B0 > Aurantibacillaceae > JADJDM01. The sequence goes on from JAUXTT010000014.1 coordinate 89,614, forward strand.
TCGGGACGTTGATAATAGTATTTAGCCACTGATTCAGACAGATAAACAATTCCAATATTATTGGAATCGGGAAAATCTTTCTTATTGATAAAGAATGGAATTTTTTTAGGTGTCTCCAACAACTTCACATTAGACTTCATGTAAATATCAGCCGAATACGATTTTACATTTTCCAGATTATCTTTTCTTCTTTTAATAGCTTCCTTGATAATTGCATAAGCCGGATCTTTTGCATTGGCTTTAATTACTACTTCTTTGATCTGAATATTTTCCGATTTCATTTTTACTTTTAACTCGGAGATCTGTGTATTCAGGTCCAGCTTCTCTTTGTGTGTTTTGTATCCAAGAGTTTGGAAGGTTAAATTCAAGTTACTTCCTTGTTTTACTGTCAATACAAATTCACCATCCGCATTAGCAGTGGTTCCATTAGTAGTTCCTTCAATGTACACATTCACAAAAGGAATCTCAGACCCAAACTCATCCACTATTTTTCCTCTTATTGTGATATATTCTTCTCTTACTCCAAGGCTTCTCATCATAAACGCTATTCGGAATGCAGCATCTTTATATCCGTTATATCTTCCGGATGCGCCTCCATGTCCGGCATCCATATTGGTTTTGAAAAGTAAAAGGTTAGTATCGGTTCTTAATTCCCTTTGTTTGGCAACCCATTTGGCAGGTTCCCAATATGCAACCTGCGAATCATTATAACCTGATGTAACCAACATATCGGGATAATTTTTCTTTTCTACATTCTCGTAAGGCGAATAGGTGCGAATATATTTGTATTCTTCCTTTTTCTTTGGATTTCCCCACTCTTCAAATTCGAATGTTGTCAGTGGAAGTGTTTCGTCCAGCATGGTATTGATCACATCTACAAAAGGGACATCGGCCACCACACATTTAAATAAATCGGGGCGTATATTGGTAACTGCACCCATTAATAAACCACCGGCACTTCCGCCATTAATGGCCAATTTATTTTTGTTGGTATAACCTTGTTTAATCAAATATTCAGCACAATCAATAAAATCATAAAAAGTATTTTTCTTATTCATCATTTTACCGTCTTCGTACCACTGCAATCCAAGGTCGTTACTTCCTCGTATATGAGCAGTCGCACAAACAAAACCACGATCTAAATAGCTTAGTTCAGAAGTACTAAACCCGGTTGCATTAGGTGCTCCATAAGAACCATAAGAATATAAAAAGCAAGGATTGTTTCCATCCAATTTTAATCCCTTTTTATAAACCAATGTAACCGGAACTTGTTTACCATCTCTTGCAGGAGCATAAATACGGGCAGTTTCATAATTAGCAGGAGAAAAATTCCCAAGAATGGTATCCTGAGTAATAAACTTTTTCTCTCCTGTCTCAAGGTTATAAGCATAAGTTTGAGAAGGAGTGATCATATTGCTGTAATTGATCTCCAAAACTTTGGAAGTGTTATAATCATAATCTTCAAAAGAAAAACCAATGCCATAGTTTTGAATACCCGGATCAAAATAAGTTGATTCATTTGTTTTACGATTAATAATCCTTACGCGATCTTGTGCATTTTCCTTTTCAGAAAGGATCAGAAAATCTTTTGTGAAATCATAACCATCCACCAATACATTTTCCCTATGCGGAATAAGTGTTTTCCATTTTGTGGGATTACTTTCGTTTATTTTAGTAAACATTAATTTTCCATTGATAGCCTTATCCCGATTGGTGTAGATCATAAATTCGTCTCCCTCCAAATGATTAATTGTATACAGAATATCAGGCTCACGTTTCAGAAATAAGGCAGGTTTTGATACATTCCCATTTGCCGGAAAATACCATGCCTCACTTGATTTGGTTTTAGAAATATTCAGAATAATGTATTGTTTGGAAGTTGATAAACTCAGGTTGATCTCCATGGTTTTATCTAATTCTTCAAAAATCAAACTATCTGTTGCTACAGGAGTTCCCAAACGATGTTTATAAACCCTATACTGGCGAAGGGTTTTATCCTCGGGTTTTGTATAATAAACAGTTTTATTATCCATTGCCCATAAAAGATTCATTACGTTTTCAATTTTTTCAACTGGGTAAGTTGTATCCTTTTCAATATCTTTCAAGTAATAGGTTTGAACCCGGTTTCCCTTGGTATCAATTCCGTAATAAAGTAATTGTTGATTATCACTGATCTTATAACCACTAACATTGATGTAAGGGTTTTCTTCGGCAAGTTTGTTCACATCCAAAACTATTTGCTCTTTTGCATTGGCTGAATCGCGCTTTCTTAAAATGACCGGATAATCCTTCCCTTTCTCAAAACGATTATAATAAAAATATCCTTTTCTTTTTGCAGGGCGTGAGCTATAAGATTCTTTTCTCCTGCTTTTTAATTCTTCGTATAAAACTTTTTGCAGAAAAAGGCTTTCTTTCATCATATTATCAGCGTACGCATTTTCAGCATAAAGGTAATTAACAACTTCGGGGCTATACTTGTCACGTAACCAGAAATAATTATCAATAAGTGTATCACCGTGAATAATCAGTTGGTTGGGGATTTTTTTTACTACAGGAGGGGTAAATTCCTGTGCATTGCTCTCTAAAGCAACTAATAGAATCAGAAAAAGGGGATAAATTTTCTTCACAAAACTAAGACGGTTCATAGAACAGGAAAGTTACACTTTAGTAACGAACTAAAACCGAACTTATTTCACTTGTTAATAATTTTAGAAAGCTTAAGTTGAATTACTCAAGAATGTGCTTTAATTGCTTTTGGTACTCCCGGTTATAATTCATTCCTACATGGCCGGCTCCCTGAAGAGTAATCAGCTTATCGCCTCTTTTTAGGAATTGTTTCAACTTTAAAGATGAACCATAATAAATTACATCATCCCGGTCGCCGTGAAAAATAGTGATAGGAACCTTTGTTTCCCGAATGAAATTAGCTGTAGGGAATTCGTATTTCAACAAAAATGTTGGGACAAAGGGAATTTTTTGAAACATAATATCTGTAAGTTTAAAGTAGGGGGCATTTAAAACCAGTCCTTTTGGGTTATTATTGGCAGCCAGCATAGCAGCAGGTCCGGTTCCAATAGAGTAGCCAAAAATCATAATATCCTTTTCTTTATACATTCCTTTAATTTGATTATAGGCTGCCTGAACGTCTGAATAAAGTTGTTCTTCGCTGCTAATTTCTCCTCCACTCTTACCATAACCTCTGTAGTCGAGTACAAAAAAATTATAATGCATTTTGGTATAGATCTTTGCAATTTCACCCCAACTGTCAATGGCACCTGTATTTCCATGAAGGTAAAAAACCAAACCTTTGGCGGAGTCGGCTTTAAACAAAAGACCGGAAAGATCTGTGTTATCCTGAGTTTTGATAATCAGCTCTTCAAATTTCTGATCAAATTGAAATTTATAATCTTGTTGTAATTTTTTTGGGCGAAAAACAATGCTCTCCTGTACCAGATACAGATAAGAGCAAAAGCCAACATACATTAACACTACTGTGATGACCACTCTTTTGAGCCAATATATAATACCCCGCGATTTCATGACCCTGTTTAGTTAAGAAGATAAGAAATTAAGTTATAAAACTTTCTATAATATAATACGGAAGAAATGAAAAGAAGTTGTGTTTTTCCCTGATTATTTTTTGAGCTGTTCAAAACTAATTAACTCATTCAAAACACCTTTATTAATAAGCTATTCAGAGATTTTTGTTCATGCTGTATTTTTTGGATTTAGGTAGGGTTTATTGATCGTTTAAGCTTCAAAAAAAAGAACAATATTTTCCTGCAGTTTTTATGGTTCAATAAGATTTTGATTTTTATTAATTCACAAAAAAGGCAAAAATTATTTTGCAGGTAAAAAGAAAATCATTTACTTTGCGTCACAAAGCACTTTAATATGACTAACAACGAACATGTGGAAGCACTGAACGACATCCGTAAGATGATGAAGCGTTCAAGCCGTTTTTTATCACTCAGTGGTTTATCTGGAGTTTTTGCAGGGCTGTATGCTTTGGGAGGTGCCTGGGTTGCATACACCTGGCAAATTGAGTACTTAAAACGTTTTTTCCTAAACAGGCAGGAAGAATACAGAGATCAATTGGACATGGAGTTTTTTGCTAAGTTTGGCATTTTGGCACTTGTGATACTCTCTTTATCCCTTGCTACAGGGCTTTTCTTTTCAGCAAAAAAAGCAAAACAGGCGGGGCAAAAATTATTGGATCATGGAGCTAAATTATTATTAGCAAACCTTGCCGTTCCTTTGTTTGCAGGCGGGGCTTTTTGTTTATTATTAATACTTAGAGGAGATATATTACTGGTTGCCCCTGCATTGTTAATATTTTATGGAATTTCTTTATTGGCAGCGGGTAAATACACATTGGATGAAGTTCGATATTTAGGCATTTGTGAAGTGGTACTTGGATTGATCAACGGCTTTTTCTTTTTAGGAGAAGGTTTATTGTTTTGGGCAATTGGATTTGGAGTATTACATATAGTGTACGGTTCGCTAATGTGGAATAAGTATGACCGGGTGAAGTAGTGAGATTTGAGTTTTGGAGTAAAGAGTTTAGAGAGGGATGAACGTTACAGATACTACCCACTCAGAGCTAAAAACTAGTAACTAATTGAAGATACAAATACATAATTTAAATAAGGCATTCGAAAACCGGGTACGGCTTGGTATTATGAGTATACTTATGGTGAACGATAGTATGGACTTTAATACCATGAAAGAAATGCTGGAACTAACTGACGGTAATTTGGCATCTCATGTAACAGCATTGGAGAAAGAAGGATATGTACATATAAAGAAGGAGTTTGCGGGAAAGAAAACACTTACTACCTACTCTGCTACTAAAACCGGGATCAAGGCTTTTAATGAGCATTTGGATGCACTCGAAAAACTTTTGAAAGACAGGCAATAAACATTTTTTTTAATCTTTTACTTTGAAATTCAAAGCACTTTTAATTATGATACTACACGCGATAATAGGAATGATTTTGACAGCATTAATTGCCGGTTTAACCATTTATGCAATGGTTCATTCAACTACCGAAAAAACAAATCCATTAAAATTAATTTCCGAAATTACAGTTTTGGTCCTGCTACCTATTTATGGTTTCATGCTCAGTTTTGATGAATGCGGCGAGCATCCTTTTAATTTGAAAGATAAAATAACACCAATTGTTTTGTTCATTTTACCCATGTTCTCGTATTTTATTTCCGTTGGATTCAAAGACAAACTGCCTCCACTTCTCAATGCAATTCTACCGATCGGATTAATAATCGGAATTATTTATTGCATTATTCTTACAATTCATTTCTTTCCTTTCATGCACATCGGGCTCATCTTTCCTTTACTTGGGCTTCCATTATTTGCTCCAGCCTTTTCTTTAATGCTTCTTTCCTCTGAATTCATCCGCCTTCATAAGTACCAACAATCTCAGTTTTTAGAACAATTAAAAAAATCAACTTCTGCCCAAATGAGCTTAATTACTAAGTTTTTTGGAAGTTCATTTTGGTTCAAGTTCCCAATTTTTCTATTACTATGTTCTCCCGTGATTGTGATCATACAGGGAATACTTTTCCTTTTCGGGCAAAGACCAGACTCTTTAATCTCTATGTTCACCGAATCCTGCGGCTTTTTACTTTCTAATCATCATAGCTGCAGTTGTGGTGGAGATCATTACCTGTGTTCTATTGCAGCAAATGGAAACACCAAACTGGTAAAGCCGGTTCGTTTAGGATTAAGACAAAATGAGAAAATTCTGGTGAACCGTCAGCTTTTAATTGCCAATGCATTTGAAAACTGGATGGAAGAAAAAACTCCCAGCTTACATAAAGTAATAAGGAAAACTTATGACTCAATGGGAATTCAGGTAAACAAATGGTCAAAAAAAAGAAAAATTGCCAACATCATTTATATTCTAATGAAACCATTGGAGTGGTTCTTCCTAATCTGGCTCTATACTTTTGATAAGAAACCTGAAAACAGAATTGCACTTCAGTACCTGTCGAAAAAAATGTACGAAACCTTTAAAAACAAACATCATGGAAATTAATAACCTCAAATCGATCAGAAAGATAACCGTGTTTTTTATTATCTGCCTTGCTCTAAGTGGAATAACCGCATTTCCATTAGTTACAGAAATAAATTTCTTAGAGCAACATAAGGATATATTTCCAAATCTGCTTCAGGACTGGATTCTACAAATTAAAACCGCAATAGAGCAAACCGACAGTGTTGTTCTTTACGGAACAGATTGGCTTGCCTTTGCACACTTAATTATTGCTTCCTTCTTTATTGGTGTTTACAAAGACCCGGTTAAAAACAAATTTATTGTACAGGTTGGGATCGCTGCTTGTTTTGCTGTGTTCCCGCTTGCCTTTATTTTTGGACCAATAAGAGGCATTCCTTTATTTCATCAATTGATAGATTGTTGCTTTGGGATTGTTGGACTTATTCCTTTGCTCATTATATATAGGAAAATCAAAATTTTAGAATCCGGATTCAGTACAACAAGGCTAACAACTAAACAAGAAACATCAAACTAAAAATAAAATGACCTCACAAACAAAAAAAACACTTTTATGGATCACCCTGTTTGCTATTGCAATGGGCTTCCTCGAAACATCTGTGGTTGTTTACCTCAGAGAACTTTATTATCCGAACGGATTTGAATTTCCGTTAACGGTTATTCCAAAAAAAATTGCCATAGTGGAATTCTGGAGAGAACTGGCAACTATCATTATGTTGTTGGGAGCAGGAATCATTGCCGGAAAAACAAAACTGACCCGATTTGCTTATTTCCTTATTGCCTTTGCTATTTGGGACGTTTTCTATTATGTATTTCTCTATATACTTTTAGCTTGGCCACAAAATATTGTCACCTGGGATATTTTATTCCTGATTCCTTTTCCATGGACAGGCCCGGTGATAGCTCCATGTATTGTTGCTTTGGGAATGATCATTTTAGGTTATCTCATTATTTATTACTCTGAGCAAAAAAAAAGGGTTTTCATAAATTCCAAGCAATGGTTTCTATTAATTGGCGGAGTGATCATCATTATCAGCTCATTCATGTGGGATTATTTTAATGTGGTATCAAAGGGAACAGGAAGTATCTGGAACCTGTTTTCGGAAAGCAATTTATTTGAAGAAATGAGAACCTATATTCCACAGCAATTTAACTGGGCAGTATTTAGTATTGGACTTTGCCTTTGCTTTACAGGAATGCTTTTATGTTATAAAAACTGGAAAAACATCAACACGGAAGAAAGCCGCGGATTACAACGATATGAACCATAAATATGAATTAAATCATAAATATAAATCTGCAGAATTCGTGAAAACCTGCGGCAAAAAAACTAAAAAACAAACACTATGAAAAAATCAGACTGGGTATTAGCTTCGGCCACCCTCCTTTACAGTTACCTGTTCTACAAACAATTAGCAGGAATTAATTTCTTCATCTTTTCTATACTCATAGCATTTGCCTATGCGATATTGAATAAAGATGTACTCAAAAACAAAATGTGGTTGTTGGTTGCAGGTTTGTCTGTAACAACATCGTTCTTTATTATGTGGCATAATTCCAATTTAGCCATATGGGCAAACCTTTGTTCCCTTATGCTGCTTTCGGGTTATAGCCTAAGTAAGAACTCTTCTGTTTTGTTAAATGGGTTTTATAGCATTTATTCAATTGGAGGTTCTTATGTTTTTATTATTTTAAATACCATTAAACGTTCTCAAAACAAAGAGCAGAAAGAAAAAGACCTGACTGAAACGGGAAAAGGTATCAAATTCCTGATAGGGGCAATTGTATTTATTCTAATCCTTTCCTTCTTCTTTATCTACAAAAGTGCAAATCCATTATTTGAAAAGTACACTGAAAAAATCAATTTAGATTTCATAAGCGGGAGATGGATATTGTTTACCCTTGGTGGTTTTCTTATGATCTATGGTTTATTGAAACAACAACGAATAAATATGCTTGATGAGTGGGAAAGTAAACTGGCAGTACAACTTACAGATACCGGCAAGGTTTCAAAAAAATTTGAAAAGACCAGCGGAACCTTATTGTTTATGATGCTGAACCTAATGTTGGTATTCATTAATGCACTGGATATAATATTCTTATATGCGGGAGACAAGTTACCTGAAGGAATAACGCATTCACAATTTGTACACAACGGTGTTGGAATGCTTATACTTTCGATTGTTTTGGGCGTAAGTGTGATCCTATACATTTTCAGAAACGCTTTACATTTTGATGCAGGTAATAAAGTAATCAAACTCCTGATCTCTTTGTGGATCTTACAAAACATCTTCATGATCGTTTCTGCTTCCGTAAGAAATTACATGTATGTATTAGATTACAGCCTTACCTACAAACGTATTGGGGTGTTTGTTTACCTTGCCTTAACTGTTATCGGTTTACTTACCGTTCTTGCAAAAATTCATTACAAAAAAAGCAACTGGTATTTGGTACGTTCCAATGCTTTCTGCGGTGTTCTTTTCCTTTGTTTTTCCTCTTTTATCAATTGGGATAAGGTAGTTTGCGAATTTAATATTACCTGCAAAACCGAAAAACTTCAGGAACTGGATAAAAAATATCTTTTAGGTTTATCAGATGAAAGTATACCCTACTTACAAAGTTTAAAGAATCAAAAAGGTTTTGATACTGACTCAGCAAAAAAAGATTTGTACAGAGGAAGTGGAGATTTTGAATCCCTTTCTGCTTGGGATTATGTAAACGATTACATTAAGAATAGTGACGAAACAGATACTAAAACCTATAACTTCTTAAAAAAAATCAATACCTACGCTGATTGGCAATCGTGGAATAAGAGAAACTCAAAGGTGTTAAGTCAGTTAAAACAATTGAACACTGACAGTAAGATCAAAACGCTGAGTATTAAAAATCAGGACCTGGATAGCCTTGGATTATTGAGCTTATTCAACAACGCCACGGAGGTAAACTTAAATGGCTCAAGAGCCCTCCTGGATGGACCATTCGGACAGGGCAACAAGTTTGCTTTCCTTGCTTCATTTAAGAACGTCAACTCATTAGATGTTTCTTTTATGAATATTAAATACATAAGCAGCATCCCATCTTTACCAACAGTGAAAAATCTAAACATTAATAATAACAACATTACTGAATTAGCTGAGCTGAGTCGTTTTAAAAATGTGGAAAACTTGGTTCTCAGTAATAATAGTATGTCGACACTAAACAGTATACCCGTTGAACTTCCTGTTAAGTCAATTGAATTGAATAATTGCATTTACCTTACTGATCTGAACGCACTAAGCCGTTTGAAAAACTTAGAAACTGTTTATCTAGATCATGCTTCACAAATTGAAAAATTTCCGCGCATTTCTTCTTTGCGCTACCTGAGTTTAAATTCTCAACCTTCCTTTTGCAATAACAATTTGACTCAAATACCTGCAACGGAAAATTTAGAAACACTAAGTTTATGCGGTAATGAGAATATACAGTTGATAAACCTGCTTATATACAATAGTCAATCAAAAACATATTCTCTTCGTTTTCCTAATCTGAAAGAGCTTTTACTTTCCAACAATCTAATGGAATATGGTGAGAATTTAAAAAACTACAAACAACTCCATACTTTAAACATAAGCAGTAATCATTTTAAAAATATTTCTTTCTTGTCTGAATTTGAAGAGCTTGAGAAATTGGATATTTCAGGCAATTACCTTGATACACTCTCTTTTAATGAAAATCATAAAAGCATCAAGTCGCTTGATATTAGTAGTAACGGGTACTTAAACAGCTATAATGCATTAAAACACCTTACGAATCTTGAATATCTAAACATTTCAGCAACAAGGTTCTCTTCTTTATCCCAATTATCCTGTTCAGGAAGTTTAAAAGAACTAAACATTTCCAATTGCCGTTTGAATTCATTAAAAGAATTAGCACCCTTCAAAAAACTGGAAAGACTTACCATTACAGGTTTAAATGAAACAGATATTGAGCATCTAAAAAAACTAAGCTCTTTAAAAATACTTACTATTTATGCTTCAGCAGGCTTGGCAAAAGAAGTAAAAGAGAAGCTAAAAAAACAATTACCAAACGTTAAGATCGAACTACTATGAACAACACAACCAAAAGTCAATTAAAAGCACTGTATTTTCTAAGTGCATTTGCAGTTTGCCTGAGCATTGGCAGATCCATTTATACCCAGCACTGGAGTTTTCTTTTCCTGATTTGGAACCTATTCCTTGCATGGGTCCCTTATTGGGTAAGCCTTTATGGGATTAAGAGGGAAAACAAACTGAATTTGAGAACTGCGGTTTTTATAATGGGCTGGATGGCATTCTTACCAAACGCACCTTATCTGGTAACAGACTTCATCCATTTCCACAGCACATCAAAAACAAAGTGGCTGGATATTATTCTGCTAAGTACTTATGCTCTTTCCGGAATTTTGCTTTTCTATTTTAGCATTCGAAAACTAAAGGAGACTTGTTACAATTTGATCCCGAAAAAATGGCAAGCACTCGCTACATTTGGTATTATTGGTTCAAGCGCCTATGGCATTTACCTTGGCCGTGTATTACGATTCAACAGTTGGGATGTGATCACCAATCCTTTAGAATTGGCAAACTCTATCTTTCGTTCCATCTTTTCTCCTTCTTGTTTCTTACATACAGCTTATATCACATTACTGTTCATGGTATTTTTGTACATTAGCGTTCGGGTATTCGACTTTTTATTTTATCAGGCAAATGAAGAAAAGAATTGATTCGTTTAAATATGCTTTCAGAGGAATTGCAGAAGGTTTCAGGGGACAGGTGAATATTAAAATTCAGCTGGTAGCTGCGACCCTTGCTATCTCCATGGCTTTTTTCTTTGAACTGAGAACCGGAAAATTTTGTATCATTCTCTTATGTTGTGGGGCAGTTATTTCACTGGAATTAATGAATACAGCCATTGAGAAACTCTGCGACATGATCGAACCAAACAAAAATGATAAGATAAAGAGCATCAAGGATATTTCGGCAGCTGCGGTGCTTGTGGCTTCAATTATTTCGTTGATAGTTGGATTAATGATCTTTGCTCCGAAAGTGATGCAACTTATACAGTCATAATAAAAGCAATCCAAATACAATTAATATAGCTCTAAAAAATATTCGGCTACTCTGTAGCCGTTTTTATATCATGACATCTGTTGTTAGTAATATTTTTTCCTCTCTGAGGCAAGGTTAAAAAATATTATTAAACGCCTGAAAGAAAAATCAACCTACATTAGCGGCTACAGAGTAGCCAAATATTAATAAAAAATACTTAACCCGGAAAATGACTACAGCGTAGCCAAACGTTAGATCCCTAACTTCTCTTTCAGCCTTGTATAACCACTTCTACTCAAAGGAATACGTTGTCCACTTTTTAAAAGAGCAATGTGACTGTTCTTTTCCAAAGGCTCTACACGAGTTAATTCTTGCAGATTGATAATAAACGAACGATGCACACGAAGAAATTGTTTTTCACCTAAACTTGTTTCGTAAGATGACATGGTTTTCTTTTTCAGGTACCAGCTATCTTTGGTGAAAATTTTCACATAATCATCAAACGCTTCAATGTAACAGATGTCGGCAACAGGAACTATACGAATATCGCTTCCGTTCTTTACCACTATCCTACTACTCTCTTCTGCCTGATGTATAGTGTTGGCAAGTAATTCTTCCGTTCTTTTTGCAAAAGCTCCGTTTCCATTTTGTTGCAGGAATTTTTGAATGGCTTTATCGAAACGTTCTTTATTAAATGGTTTTAATAAATAATCGATGGCATGTGTTTCGAATGCTTTCATAGCATATTCATCAAATGCAGTAGTAAAAATAACTGCAGGCATTTCGTCTACCAGTTCCAGCATTTCGAAACCGGAGATCTTAGGCATTTGAATATCTAAAAAGATCAATTCAGGTTTATGTTGCTGAATAGCTTTTAAACCTTCGTAACCATTGTTGCATTCTTCAACAACCTGAAAATTGGAATATGCCTGTAAGTATTCACAAACAATACTTCTTGCCAATGGTTCGTCATCTATAACAACTGCTTTTATCATGCCTGAGGAATTTTTATACTAGTAATAAATTTATTATTTACCTTTTCAATGGTAATGAGATCGTTTCTTGCGTACAACAAATACAATCTTCGTTGAACACTTTTTAATCCAAAGCCCGTTCCTTTGCTTGCAGACTGTGTTTCGGGGTCAAAGGGATTCTCCACTTTTACCAATAAGTGATGTTCTTCAACCAGCACATCTATTTTTATTAATACCTGATCGATGGTGTCGTACAAACCAAATTTGATGGCATTCTCAACAATTGGCTGTAACAATAAAGCAGGAATCCGTTTATTCTTACAAGCTTCGTTACAATTCAATTCTGTTTGTAAGCGATTTCCAAAACGTACTTTCTCAATTTCCAGATAAAGATTCAGATGAGAAAGCTCTTCTTCCATAGTGATGAGAGAAGTATCTTCATGTTTAATGGTTCCTCTTAAAAAATCAGACAACTGAAGGATCATCTTCCTTGCCTCTTCTGGCTTGCTTCCCACCAACGCATTAATTGAATTAAGGCTGTTAAATAAAAAATGAGGTTGTAGCTGAAGACGCAATTTGCTCAACTCGGCTTCCTTCACAAAATTTTCCGACTCCACTTCTCTTTGTTTTTTCTCCCTCATGTCCCTTTCATTTTGTACCAGCCAACGAGCAATTTGCATACAGGCTATAAGTAAAAGAAACATCACAAATCTTATAGGCAATGATTGAGAAAGAAATTCAAGGTATTCCTTATTGGAGGCGAAAATCATCTTCAATAAATATTGAAGTGTATAAACCGAAACAAAAGTGAGAGCCAGACCCCACATTAATCGCTGAAAACGATCGTTGCCTGAAGGCTTATAAAACCTATACATGTTGTTTGAAACATGAACAGCCAACGCAAGGAGCAAATTGGATAAAAGACTATCTACCACACAGATTTCAATCGGCAAGGAATAATAATAAAGAACTATGGATTGAATAATAGTCCAAACACCCAGCCAAAGAGCACTGAGCAGTATAATACGTGGAGTATTTGTTACCGAGTTTGAAAGCAAAATTTTTTTTAAAATATTAATGATTCAAGCGAGTTCATGTTTTGTATAGTTTTAGCTTTATACTGTGCAAACTTAATGTATTCTTTACTTTCTTCTGCCTCATGCACACGCGAATGAATTTCCATGCCGTTCTTTAACTCCTTAATTTCATTCAATTCAACTACATCAATAAATTTCCATATTACCCTATTTTTGCCTCCTGAACTTACCAGAGGATCATTCTCTTCGTTTTTACCCAACACTCTTGCGATTGAGAAAGCCTCTTCCTTATCAACGGCTTGGATCATTCTTAATTGTTCGTCAAACTGAGAACTGCTCTCTGCATTGTTCTCTAAAATATTAAAAATAAGTTTAGAAATGTACCAGTTCATAATACTATTTTTTGATTAATTGATATGACTTATTTGTTTAATTACTTTGTCCTTTACCTACTCCTCTCTAAACTCAATACTCTCAACTTACTTAAATCAATAACTATTGATCTCAATTCCGCCGAAAGTTGCATTTCCTTTAAGCAAAAGCACCTTGGGAGCTTCGCTACTTACGTTTGCTTCTATCGCTCTATTATCCTCTATTCCACCACAAAAGGTATTTAACTCCGACTGTATTTCCCAATTGCGCGGTACAACCAGTTTAATTCCGCCAAACACTGCAGTTATCTCCAGCACTGCTTTTTCTTTTATATCTGCTTGAATAAAGTTTAATTCTCCACCACCAAATACAGCCTTTACATCTCCACCTTTAAAATTTTTTGACACAATGTTTTTTTTTACGCCTCCGAAAACACTTGATGATCTTATGTAATCTTCTGAATCACTTTCGTTTGCCCAATCACCTGTATTCCAATTTTTATGAAAACGTTTGCGCTTAGGTTTAAATATCATCACCAATCCGAATAAGATGATGGCGACCGGCCAAACATATTGACCAACATGAGGGATTTTATACTCTTCCGTAAGAATAAAGATTACTCCAATAGCTATTGGGAATATTCCGAAAAACCGTTTAAAGCCATGCTTAATTAATGAAACAATACCCGCAGCTATCAAAAGTGTTTTCCAGGAAAGTAACCAATATGGAAATTCAACCCCTGATTTTTTGAGTAAAAATAATACACCTGCCAGCACAATAAAAATACCACCCGCAATTTTACCGCGCCTGTGACTTTCTTCCCAATCTTTTCTGCAATCAAATTGCTTATCTCTAATATCTGTGTTCATGACTTAATTTTTGTCAAATGTAGGGCAGTATAATGCGCTATACAATAGCATTTAGGCAGTAGGTGAACTAAAGTCGGTGAATGGTAATTTCAGGAAGGGAAAAGGTTCAATAAATCCATTATAAATCTATTCTTTGTATCTTTGCAGGCAATTAAGAATAAAAACATGGGTTTCTTTACCTCAAAAAACAAAAACTCCTCAAACGAACCTGCAAGTCTTAATTGGAAGCCTTTACAATCTGTTTTAGAATTAGACACTCTTTCAAAGAACTCTCATCAAAAACCGGTTCTTATTTTCAAACATAGCACACGGTGTAGTATTAGCAGAATGGTATTAAAACAGTTTGAAAACGATTACACTATTGATCCAACTAAAATGGATTCTTATTTTGTTGACCTGTTAAATTTCAGATCGGTTTCAAATGAAATAGCAAACAAGTTTTTAGTTGAACATCAATCTCCACAAATACTTCTGATCAAAAATGGAAAATGTATTTACTATGCTTCTCATAGTGATATTGATGCGGAAGCGGTAGAATCAATTCTTCGCAAAAATTAACGCCAAATTAAAACGCCTTGATCTATGAAAGAACAAGGCGTTTTTAAAATGAATTTTCTTCTTCTACTCGTCTCCTCCGCCTAACATTATCATCATGTTATCGTTACCGGCTGCGGTAGATACCTTAGGTGGCTTGCTTCCGAAATTCCACTTGTTATTATCAGGTTTACGGTCGATCAATTTTCCATAAGGATCTATTCCGGCTTTTACAGGCTTTTCAGATACAACAAATTCAAAGGTTTTATCATCTTTATCCATTTTGATCTTCTTCAACAGCAATTCTTTCTCTTCAATTTTTCCGTTAACCTGCTTCTCAGCAAATATTCCTACATCAATATAATCAGCTACAGGAACTTTTTTCTGCTTACCGATACTGTCAACTTTAAATTTAACTGAACCCAATGTTAGTTTTACTTTGTACTTGCCATCTTTGGTTGGCTGATAACTCAGGTCTTTTATATAGTTTTCATAAACAGTAATTTCTTCAAACATATCCTTCACAATATATTTTAGACTATCAGGACAAGCATCTCTTAAGAAACCTACAAACTCAACCGAATTGGTATAAGGAGGTTCCTGGAAGGCAACTTTTTTAATATATCTTTTCAAAGCTGCGTTTAAAGAATCTTCACCGATGTAATCCTTTAGAGCATACATTATTATACTTCCCTTGTTGTAATGAATATATTGCTGGTTCTCAACAAGCATCAATGGCACTTCCTTTTTCCCTTCAGTAGCACGGCCAATGAGGTATGAATTCATTTCGTATCCAAGGAATTTTTTCATTTGCTCAGGCCCATATTCCTTTTCCATTACCATCAAAGCTGCATACTGGCTCATCGTTTCCGACATCAAAGTTCCACCCTGCACATTTCCTCCCATTACCTGATGTGCCCACCATTGATGCGCTACTTCGTGAGCAGTTACATAAAAAGGATAATCGATGCTTTTAGGGTCCTTATCATCCACTTTAGCAATAAAACCAATAGCCTCAGAAAAAGGAACTGTGTTTGGAAATGATTGCGCAAAGGTTCCGTAAGGGCGAGGGAATTCCAATATTCTTAACTGTCTGTGTTGATAAGGGCTAAAATTTTTCGTAAAATAATCCAATGATTTTTTAACTCCTTTGATCATTCTATCAACATTATACTCATGACCTTTGTGATAATATACCTCAATACTTACAGGTTTTGAAGGGTCAGTAGGATTTAACCACTTCTCCTTCTTTACTTCATAATGAGCAGATATGAATGAATAGAAATTAAGTATCGGGCTATCCATTTTATAATGGTAGTAGTTTCTATTATTTTCTTTCCACTCCTTTTGTAAATATCCCGGAGCAATTGCAACCTGGTCGTTACTTGTACTTATCACACATTCAAAACGGATCCAATCACCATCTCTTGAAATATAATTATTTCTCATTGCAAGAGAATCGTTTACATCTGCCATACGAGGCTTTGGTTTCAGGTCATATTTTTTTCTTTCTTTATTTTCCGACAATTCCAAATCACCATTATAGCCTATGGTCGGGAACATGTCGCTATTAATAAAAGTACCATTATTTATAACGGTTGTTATTGCTCTTCCGTTAGGGAATCCTTTTGGAGTTCTCTCTAATTCAAATTCAAGTTTTACTGAATCTCCCGGAGCTATTGGTTTTGTGAGTTTCCATATCTTAAGTCCAAAATCATTGTCTTCCAAAACTTTAGTATATGGTAAACTCAAGGCAATTTTCTTATAGTTAAAATCAGTATCATAACTGACAATAAGTGTATCCACATTTTTATTGTGCTTATTTTTCAGGTAATAGAATCCGCTTGCTTCAAGCCTTCTTTCTTCAGGAAAAATATTCACTTTTACATTTGATTCCACAACTCTCAGTTGTGGAGTTTCCTGATATTTTTTATACTTTTTCTCATAGTCAACCTGCAATAATTCAATTTCCTTAGATGACCTATACTTATTAAGTACACTAACATTGTAATAAATAAATGAGCCCAAGCCAATAAATAAAACAAAGCTTACACTCATTCCAAGTTTAACAATTTTCCCTCCTGAGTTTTTTGATAATTTATATCTGGCTTTGAGTCCTTTTTCTTTTCCTCTTGCATAAAACTTAAGTGCTAAAAAAGAAAGAAGTAAAACAAAAGCAAACCAATACGCTTTATTTACAACGAAACCATAAAACTTATGACCGTATTCATTCATATCCGAATATGGGATAGCCGGACCATTAGAATTGAAATTATAGAGAACATAATCCCATTTCAACAAACCAAAAATAAAACCGGAAAGCAAAATAGGAATAACAGAATAAAAGAAGCCTAAGTATTTATTAGAAGAAAAAACCTGAATAGCCAAACATAAGCCAATCATAATTATCATTCCAATCATCCTATAGCCCAACAATTCTTTTAAATAATGAATCGGTTCAATATTAGTATAACCCTCAGAGAATTGAATAAGAATACCTGTTAGAATAACAACCAACATTAATACAGCTGTTACATAAGTCAAACCTAAAAACTTTGAAAAATAAAGCAGGTGATTTCCTATTGGAGTTGTTCCAACAAATTCATCCACCTTACTATCTCTGTCGCGCCAAATGATGGTACCTGAAAAGAAAACAATTAATATTATAATAAAGAATTGAAAGATTCCTGCAAGTGCCCCTAAAATTTCATAAGTAACAGGATAAGTTGTAGTTCCATAAATTGAACCGGTAAACTGCGAAAATACAAACATCATAGCCGCTCCTAATGCACAAATAATAACAAAGAAAACACTTCTTGTCATTTTCTTATATTCAAATGATGCAAGGTAAAATAGTTGGCGCCAATTTGCCTTTGCCGAAAAATCTCTGTTCGCCACTGGAAGGTCCGAAAGATTTTGTATTTGAGAAGACGGGATAGAAAGTACTTCTTTCACTTTTCTCTTGAATAGCACAAATGGAGTTAAAAACTGACTAAAGCTAAATCTGAAATAACTGATAAGAGTTACTATCAATGCAATTCCAATCCATAAAAGCCTATTATAAAGCATAACACCGCTTAAAGGAATTAAATAATTGTTTTGTTCTTCAGGAGTCCAGTATTCGGTCATCTTTTGAAAAGCTTCCTGACCAAATGGTTCCAATATTGCAGCGAAAGTTTTATTATCAAGATCAGATGTGATAGTATCGGTAATAGTTCTGATCACCAATAAAACAATGGTAAAAAGATATGCAGTCATACTGCTTCTGGTATAGGTTGTTAATGAAAAAAATATGATCCCCAATAACAACACATTTGGAACCGAAAATAATAAGAATGGCTCCAGAAAGTTCATAAGCAGTAAAGGGCCAACCTGTGAATTACCTGAGCCACATGCTACACCAATATAATAACCCAGAACCTGCGCAAAGAACACAAAAATTCCAATTACATAAGCACCAAAAAATCTTCCGAAAAAATAGGCTGCTTTTTTGATGGGCTTAGTAAAAAAAAGTGAATGAGTATTGTATTCGTAATCCTTTTGTATCGCAGTAGCCATGATGGCAACCAGTATGATACAATTCACCAATCCTAAAATGTTTTGATTAAGAGAAACCAAAATACTTGCAACTGCTGTAGCTGAAGTAACGAATATATTGGTATCGCCTGTTGCAATCGGGAATACTCCGGCAGTGAGCATTCCGGCCAACATATAAATTATAAGAAATACCCCAAAGAAAATATAGGTAGATGGTTTCTTAAATCCTTGTTTTAATTCAAAAAAGAAAATAGATTTAAACATAACAGCTATTAGTTTTTAGTGATGTATGAAAAATAAACATCTTCCAAATCAGGGCTTACTTCCTCAAACCCTTCTCCGGGTCTCGCTTCATTATAAACATGAATAGCTAATTTCCCTTCCATAACCCTTGAAGAAATAACATGCATTTCCTTTCTGTAATCACTGAGTTGTTCCTTATCAATATATTTTCTCCAGATCTTATTTTTAATAGTTTCAATTGATTGGGCCGGAGTTCCTTCAAATAAAATAGTTCCCTGATTCATTACCACCATTTTTTTACAAAGATTTTTAACGTCTTCTACTATGTGTGTAGAAAGAATTACAATTACGTTCTCGCCTATCTCACTCAATAAATTATGAAAACGGTTACGCTCCATTGGATCTAAACCTGCTGTTGGCTCATCTACAATAACCAATTTAGGATTACCCAGTAATGCCTGAGCAATACCAAAACGCTGACGCATACCACCTGAATACTCGCTGATATTACGCTTACGAGCTTCAAATAAATTCGTTTGATTCAATAATGCATCCACAATTTCTCTTCTCTCCTTTTTATTATTGATACCTTTTAATACTGCGAAATGATTAAGCATATCCAATGCTGTAACTTTTGGATAAAAGCCAAAGTCCTGTGGAAGATATCCCAACACTTTTCTTAACTCATCTTTCTGTTTTAAAACATCAATATCACCCAAAGTAATAGCTCCACTATCGGGTTCCTGAAGCGTTGCAATGGTTCTCATTAGTGATGATTTCCCAGCTCCGTTCGGGCCAAGCATTCCAAACATTCCACGTTCGATGGTGAGATTGATATTATTTAAAGCCTTAACTCCATTTGGATATTGCTTTACAACGTTTTGAATTTTTAATTCCATATTTAATTTTTGCTATAGAGTTTTCGAAAATACAAACATAAGACGAACCGAATGTAAAAATGTTACAAGCGGCAAAGTTCCTCCATCTGATTTTGAAGCCCTTGTTCAGTCTAAATTTACCCACCAATTGGTACACTAAATACGTGCTGGTACGGATGCAAAAAAATGTTAATTCGTCGCAAATTTGTACTGTAAAACAACTCTTATTATGATCAGCAAAAAACTACTTATTACACTACTGGCGCTCTTCGGTTTAGGACTGAAGGCTCAGGTGGGATTGAATTGCCAGTTTGTACCGGGGCTTCAATTAGGTGCCGTTACTGTAAAATCAGACAATTCAAAAATTGGAGAATACAAAGCCGCAGCCGGATTGCCTGTATTTATGCTCGACCGACTTAAAAACAAATGGTACGCTCAATTGGATATGAACGGATTGTACTATTCTGTAACTCAGTACAACAAATCGCAAAGAAGTAAAGGGGACAGTACCAAATATGCTAAAACGGAAGGAGGCTTATGTGCAGGGCGTATTGGTTACGGCTTTGGAAAGAGTGAAACCATGCGTGTAGGGCCAAACCTTAATATTGGATACATGATGTCAAACATCAACGGAAACAAAAGAAGTTTTGAAGGAATGCCGATGTACTGGAATTTTGGTGGTGGTGTTTTCTTCTATCAAAAAATAGGAACAAAAATCAGGGCAATGGCTAAAGTAGGATATGAAAAATATTCCAACAAAAAAGCTTCGAGTGATATTGCTACTTTAAAAGGCAGCGGAACTTATTTTGAAGCTACTGTAGCCTACAATATTTATCAAAAATATGGTGTAGCTGTTATGCCTGCACTGTACTCAAAAAAGTTCACTTACAACTATAATGGTGAAACAACTGAAACCAAAACAAAAGTGAAGTCGGTAGTTTTACGAATAGGTTTTACTAAATTCTTCTAATAACACATTAACAAAAGAAATATGAAAAAGATAATATATACCGCGATTTTTATGTTTGTTGTGTCTTTTAGTTTAGAATTAAAAGCACAATCGGTAACCTACAGGGTTACAAAAAATGACCCTTATGATATTAAGAACTTTACTGTAGCAATTGACCCATTATTTTTTGATGTAAACGGTGAAAATGGATTTGCATTTGGCTGGGGAGCAAGGGCAAACTGGTTCATGGGGAAAGCACTTGATTTTAATTTTGATATCCGTAGTGGGTTTGGAACCAGAGGTTATGATATTGATAACGATAATACCCGTAACTACTTCGCAATGGAAGGATCAATTGGTTTAACGCTATCCAACAAAGTAAGAAGCCGTAATGTTCCTATCATCTTAAGTAGTTCATCCTATACTTCGGGTGGCTATACTTACACTACCACTTATTCAATAAGCGGAGGTGTGCCTGCAGACACCCGTAAAATAATAGCTTTCAGAGCAGGGGCTTATCAAATGACAAACTCATTTGACCTGAACAAAAATTTACACGACAGTTTATTGATGTTTAGAAATAAGGACACCGACTCTGAATTTAGCATGAAGGAAAATAAAGACACTATAACATTTCCTGTTGTTGATGGCAATACCTGGGGAGGAGTAGCTTCTACTGCAGTATTTGCAGGTTTCAATTTTAAAACCATTCGCCAGCTGGTTGTGGATGTTGATGGATGGGGTGTTCGTCAAAACTCAAGATACTCTGACTTTTTTATTGATGGTATTTTTGCTCCGGTAATTGCTCTTAAAAACTACAGAGGCACTAACAATCATGGAGTGGAAAGCAAATACGATTTAAAATATGAAGGCGGAAAAAGAGTTTTCGGATGGAGAATGGGTTGGAGCTACCGTAAACCAAAAGATCAGGGCTTCAGTTTTAAGTGGGAGTTCGGGCAAAGACCGGGCTTTAAATCAGTAAATGAAAAAAACTCGGCAGTAAACTTCAGAAACTGGTATACTATGATTACTTACGGACTTTACATACCGCTTAAAATTAAACCTATTGCCACTGCAGAATAACACCAACAGTTAAAACATACTAATTCAAAACCCTCAAAGAGCAGCTATTATGGTTGCTCTTTTTGTTTTTATAGAACGCAGATGACGCAGATAAATATGATTTTTATGATCCATTTTAGTGCTTTATACTTATTTACTTGATTTTAATAGAATCATTTTTAATCTTAACAATCAGCGTCATCTGCATTCCATGCTCCAAAATATGTATTTTTACAAAAATTGCTATTATGACCATTAAAGAAATTGTTGCCCCGCTCGAATCTTTTGCTCCTATTGCTTATCAGGAAAGCTACGACAATTGTGGCTTGCTGGTGGGTGATAAAAATACTGAGGTTAGTTCCGCGTTGCTTTGTTTGGATATTACCGAAGAGGTGTTGGATGAAGCCATTCAGTTAAAAAGTCATTTAATCATAGCTCACCATCCCATACTTTTTTCGGGCATAAAAAAAATAAACGGAAACAATTATGTGGAGCGCGTAATAATAAAAGCCATTAAAAACGATATTGCCTTGTATGCCTGCCACACCAATATTGATAATGTGGTGAATGGTGTGAATTATAAAATTGCAGAGAAACTTGGATTAAAAAACGTAAAGATCCTGAGTTCAAAAAAATCACTTCTTCAAAAACTAGTGACCTTTGCCCCAAACGAAAATGCCGAAAAGGTAAGAAAAGCATTGTTTGAAGCAGGTTGTGGAACTATTGGTAATTACGATGAGTGCAGTTTTAATACTGAAGGAACCGGCACTTTCAGGGGAAATGATAACAGTTCACCCGTAATTGGTACAAAAGGAATTTCAGAAACGGTAAAGGAAACCCGAATAGAAGTGATTTTTGAGAAACACAAACAGTCAGGTATTTTGGCCGCCTTAAAACAAGCCCATCCTTACGAAGAAGTTGCTTATTACCTTCACGACCTCGATAATCACTATCAATATGTTGGGTCGGGAGTAATTGGGGAACTTGAAAACGAAGAAGAGCTTATGTCGTTTTTCAACAAGATAAAATCCGTTTTTAAAGTACCTTTTCTTAAACATACTTCCGGGCTAAAGAAAACTGTTAAAAAAATTGCCCTTTGTGGTGGTTCGGGCAGTTTCCTTTTGAGGGATGCAATCGCGGCCGGAGCCGATGTTTTTTTGACTGCCGATTTTAAGTATCATCAATTCTTTGACTCTGAAAATAAGATAGTTATATGCGACATCGGGCATTACGAAACCGAACAATTTACCCCCGAAATATTTTATGAGGTAATTCACAAAAAAATCCCTACATTTGCCCTCCATTTATCAAAAGTTAATACAAATCCGGTAAATTATTTTTAAAACATGGCAAAAGCTACAATAAAAGAAAAAGTTGATACCTCGGTAGAAGAAAAATTGAAAGCTCTTTTTGAACTACAATTGATCGATAGTAAGATCGACAGATTGCAGATCATCCGTGGTGAATTACCTTTGGAAGTACAGGATTTAGAAGATGTTGTTGCTGGTTTGGAAACTCGTTTCGCTAATTTCTCTGAAGAGGCAAAAGAAATGGAGCATCAGATCGCTGAAAAGCAAAACGCTATTAAAGATCACAAAGCAAACATTAAAAAATACGAAGCACAACTTGGTAAAGTAAAAAACAATCGTGAGTACGATGCTATTACAAAAGAAGTTGAATTCCAAAACCTGGAGATCCAATTGTGCGAAAAACGTATCAAAGAATTTAAAGCCCAGATTGCTGCTAAAGAAGAATTCCTTACAAAAGCGGAAGATGACTTAAAAGATAAAAAGAAAGATCTTAAAGTTAAAAAGTCGGAGCTGGATGAGATCATTGAAGAAACTCAAAAAGAAGAACAAGACCTGAGATCAGATTCAGAAAAGCGTTCTAAAGTTATTGAAGCTCGTTTAATCAACGCTTACAAACGTATCAGAAGCAATTCAAGAAATGGATTAGCAGTTGTGCCAATTGAGCGTGATGCTTGCGGAGGTTGCTTTAACAAGATACCGCCTCAAAGACAATTAGACATTAAAACTCACAAAAAAATTATTGTATGCGAGCATTGCGGACGCGTGTTGGTTGATCCAAACATTATCCCTGCAGAAGTAGCTTAATAGTTTAATATAGTTTTAACTTATTTATTTTCCCCATCGCTCTTCGGAACGGTGGGGTTTTTTATTTTACAATGTGCATAGGATAAAAGTCGGTTGTAGTTTTCATAACTTCAACCTCTCTCCTATTTACCTAAATCAAGCTAATTTCTTCACCAAAATTTAACCCACCACTTACCAAGTCAGCATTTGCTTTTTTGAAATATTATCCTATATTAGCTGTATGAAAAAACAGCTCTTATACATCGTATTTCTTTTTTCTGCGGTGTGTGGGTATGCTCAGAACCTTGTTCCAAATGGTGGCTTTGAGATTCAAAGCTCTTGCCCAACAACATTAGACCAATTAAATTTAGCTACAGGTTGGAGTTCTTATAGCGAAACTCCAGATTATTTCCATACTTGTGGGGCAACAGGTCTCACTCCTCCAGATGCTTTTGCCGCATACCAGTTCCCATATAATGGAAATGCGTATGCTGGTTTTTTAACAATGGTTCCAGGAGATACAAATTACAGGGAAATTATTGGCACACAACTTACATCTCCACTCCAAATCGGAACGACCTATTATTTTTCTTTTTTTGTTAATTTTACTGGTGTTCCCAATTGGACATCATTAGCAACTAATAAGATTGGGCTTCGATTTTCAACTGCCTCTTATTCATACACGAATCCAACACCAATTAATAATTTTGCTCAT
Source organism: Bacteroidota bacterium (assembly GCA_030684395.1). Lineage (GTDB taxonomy): Bacteria > Bacteroidota > Bacteroidia > B-17B0 > Aurantibacillaceae > JADJDM01. Next base: position 113,975 of record JAUXTT010000014.1, read on the forward strand.
TATTATTGCACTACAATTTTAAATGATTCAGTAAATTGGGTACAGCTTAAAGGGTCTTTTATTGCAGATTCGATATATCAATACATTGCCATTGGTAATTTTTTTGATGATGCGAATATGCTGCCGTCTGACACTTTAGGTATGCCGAGCTGTAATAATTGGCAAGCATACTATTTTATTGATGACGTTGCAGTATCAACTGATTCAAGCGTAGCATTTGCGACTAACATAGAAAAACACAACACTGGAAAAAATCTCTTGCTGTATCCGAATCCATCCAGTAATCTACTGCATATAAGTTGTAACGATATCTTAAAACAAATTGAGGTGTTTGATATGGTTGGTAATTTGCGTTTAAAATCAAGTTACACATTTAAAACTCCAGAATATACACTGGACGTATCTTCATTAAATAACGGCATTTATGTTTTAAAAATGAGCTATCAAAATGGAACCGTTCAAAAACAAATAATCATCTCCAAACAATAACCATAACCCCAAAACCATGAAAACAACTACTAAATTATTGATAGGAACACTTGCATTGGTGTTCCTACAAAATCGAACAAATGCACAATCCACACAGACAGGACTTGGAATATTAGGACATACCAACGCTGGTGGAGTTGCTACTCACTATCTTGGATGGAACGCACTTTCAACAATCCCACTTAGTATTGAACACAAAGGTAATTTTCCAATCAACTTTAGTACAAGTGGTACTCAAAGGATGACAATACTTCCTACAACGGGGTTCGTAGGAACAAACACTCTATAAGGGTAGTTTTCATTCAGTATTTTATTTTGATGCAATAAAAAAGTCCCAGTAAAAGGGACTTTCGTATTTTATAGAAGTATCGAAAACAATCAGAACATTTCCAACGGATGAAATTTCTTTAACTGTTCGTGTAACGCATCGTATTTCTTTGTTTCATACCTCCGTGTACTTGCAGCGTGTTTATGACCGCACATTATCATTGCTTCCATTAAACCGTGTTCGTTTCGCCAATGTGTAATAACACTGGTACGAATGTGATAAAGATTTTTAACCTGTGGGTTCAACCGCTGGGCTTTCTTTAGTATCTGTTTGATTGGGTTCTCTATATTTTTAGCGTAGCCATGTGAAAGAAAAAACTGGTCGCTGTCTTCTTTCTTGTTTACCAGTAATTTCTTTCGATGTTCCTTAACGTATTCGTGTAAGTCCAGTATTTGAACTGGCTCTAATTTCAACCGTCTGGAATTGCTTCTCATTTGACCTTGCACAAACACTGTCCCCGTTTTAAAATCAACATCGGTGATTCTCATTTCTTCCAGCTCATTACGTTTCAACGCTTGAAATAAAACAAATCCAAGCATACACCTGTTGCGGTAATCAATCAGCTTCACAGGCTCAAGAGTTTCGTATATCTTCACCAAATCACTTTTTTCGATGGGTATAGGTGGTAGCGTACTTTCTTCTGTTCGCTCCATCCAGCTTTCTGCTGGATTGTTTTTAGTTCCAAGAAAACGATAGTAGTGCCGAATTATATTTTCTTTAAGGTTAAGCGTGGATTGCTTAAAACCTTGCTCCCTGTATGTTTGAAGCCAATCGGTAAACTGGCTACGCTTCACTTCGGTAACGTTGAGTTTGTTTTCTTCCACCCAGTTTAAATACTTCACAGCTACTTTGTCGTAACGTGCTGCACCTTTAAAATGGATGCCGATATTAATTAGGTATGTTTCAAATTGTTTCATTCTGTATTAAGTTGGTTAAGTGTATATATACCTGTGTGGTGCATAGTGAGCGGTGTCCGAGCATTAATGCAATCATTTCAATATCCTTCGTTGTCATGTAAAGATGAGTACCGAGCGTATGCCTGAGCGTATGAATACCGATAAGTTTATCGCTGCCATAAATACTCTTAGCTTTCTTCCAGAGTTTTTGCAATCTTTTTAGCAATGCCTTTTTAGCAAGTTCCTTCCCGTTTACTCCAATAAAAAAAGCATCAGGGTTGCTATGGTTGGATAACTCTTCGATATAAACATCACGATAATTATAAACGTAGTCTTCCAAATGCTGCTGTACCGTTGGCGACATCATTACATAACGCTCACTTCCGTTCTTGCTTTTCCGTACATGGATTCTACTTCTGTTGAAATCAATATCGGTTATCATTAATCTAAGTCCTTCCCCGTTGCGCATACCACAGCCGTAATAAATGGCAAGTATTGCCCTGTTCAAATATCCTAAACCATCGCTATCACAAACAGCATACAACTGTTTAATTTCCTCACGTGTTAAAACGGTAATTTCTTTTTGCTTTGTTTTCTTCCTGTGTCTTATGAAAATGGTATTCGCTTCAATGCCTTCAATAGCAAGGTATTTCCAGAACTTGGATATTGCATTGATGTGAAGGTTAATTGTGGATTGCCAGAGTGTACCGCCAAAATTTTCGTTTACCCGTTCCTGTTCCATGTATAGCATATAACTGTCGGCAACGGGTTGGTTAATTTCTTTAATGGTTTTAATCCCGTTGCCTTCAACGTAGCTAAGGAACTCTTTCATCCTGTCGGTATGCTGGTCAATATAAATTTGGTCTTTGCCTTCCTTCTTTAACTCGTATGTAAATTCGCTCATTACTTTATTGAACTCTGGTGCGTGTACTCTGGTGTTCTTCATTTTAAATCGTTCGTGTTTGTCGTGGGAATCTGGAAAACTAATTGCTTTTACCTTGAATCCTTTATTTTATGCTCGTTTCAGCCTTTTTTGTTTTTTGGGAAACTTCTGGGAATCTTGGGAAACTTCTATCTGTATGCCGTTCATTTTTTCTTTCCAGCTTTCGGTAATGCCTTGCAGTTCTTGGTAGTCGTTCCAGTCGCTTATCTTATAATCAATTCCTTTCTTTTTATTGCCACCGCAAACTATTACATAACCCAGTTCCTTTAATGCGTTAAACTCCCTATAAAATGAACTGCTGCTCATTTCCATTACTTTCATTGCATCGGATAGCTTAAAGGTTTTTTCTTTGTCGTTTAAATCTGTTTTAAGCCGTTCCAGAAAACTTCTTTGCGTTGGACTGAGTTTGTCCCCTTGTGAAATTGCAATACTCTTAAATAGCTCTAATGCAGCTTGTAGATGTTCGGTTGTTGCTTCAATGTATTCCTGTCCGTAACTATCCTGTTTCTTTGGTAACAGGTGTTGGTGCAATAGCGTTACTGACTGGATAAAGGTAAGCAGTTGGGGTAAGCTCCTTAATTGCTGGTTCACGCTGCTCGGTAGTTCCAGTTCCATTGCATAAGGAATGACCACACGCATCGGTTTAATAAAGCGTTGAATGTTCCTTAACGTGTGTACAGCCTGTTCCTGCTTACCTATATCAATGATGCCTCCGCATTCTTTTTTATAATGTTCTAACAAAGCTGCTTTGTTCTTTTCGTTTTCATCCAGCCGAATTAAAAAACATTCTTCAAAAAATTTGCGGTTCATTGCTTCATCGTTGGAATAAGCCATCAGGCTTATGGCTCCTTCAATTACCTTGCTGCTACCGTATATTTGACCTGTATGGTAATTGGCTTCGGTGGTATAACGTTTAAGGATTCCGTTTTCAATAAATTCCTTTATGGTGTTGGCTCCCTTGAAATGCTTATCAATGCTGGTAATGTACAGCACATTGTTCTTCCAGCTTTTTTTATTGGTGTTGTAGTACATTGAACTCGGAGCCATGCTGGTATAAGTGTGTATCTGCTCGTCAGGAACACAAGCACCTACCACGTCCATGAGCATTTTTGAAAGCTGCGGTGAGCCTTGCAGTAAAGCGTGTAAAGGCTTTTCAAAATGTCGGGATAGCAATATGAAAAATAATTGAACTGCTTTTTCTTTTTCGGTTACTATACCAGCCTGTTGCAATAAACCTTCAACACTTTCCAGTATGTTATCCGATGTTAAATAAAACATTGCTTCCTTTTGCTCATGCTTAGATAGGGTAATGCTTTTAACGGTATCGGTTCTTTTTAGTTCATCGTGTCGAAACTTGTCCAGTTGTTCACGGAGTGAAAACATAGCTGTTTTAATATCTGCTTCTTTTTCCTTTAGTTGAAAGGCTGCTTCACGGCAATACTTTTCCAATCGGTTAGTAATAAACAAGTCGAGCTTATCTATATGCGTGTAGGCATCGTTGGTGTGTGGGTGCTGGGCTACTTTGATAGTAGCAATAAGCACATCGTACTGCGTGGTGGGTCTGAATCCGAATATGGTAAACCTCAACTTGCCGTGTGTAAATCCGATGCGTGTTTCATCTGTCAGGTCAAAACCATAAGCATTGAGTAACGGCTCATTCACTTGCGTTGTAGGTTCTTTATCAAAGTTTATTGGTTGTATGTTCCTGTTCATTTAAGTGTATGCAATAGATTTTCAGTCGATGGGTACATCGAAAAAAATTAGTTAGAAGTAATAAGCAAGAATCAACCAGTTATTACTTTGCCGAGAAAATTTGCGGGTACACTCTTTGAAAAACAGAGTGAAATAGGGACTTTTGAACCTATATGCAAAGATACTAAGATGTTTTAATGGATGCAAGTTGAAGAAAGTTTATTTTTTTATTTGTGTTTTTACTTGACTTGTTGAATTTTTCTGCGTAGCACAATTGTTAAGCTGCTAACTGTTGTGAATCTGCGTATAGGATTTTGCGAATCTTAGCAACTGTTGCAAGTGATGTATCATAAAGCTTTACACACTCCCTTACACTAAATCCTTTCTTTAATCCTTCAACTACCTTCGGATATTTCGATAAAAATTCTTCTTTCTGCTCCACCGTTCCTAATGGTCTCCCGCAATGAACCTGATTCGCCTTAGCGGTCTGCATCCCGCTACGAATCCTTGAAATCAGGTTTCTACGCTCGTTTTTCGAGAACAGGCTCAGCATATGGAGCATTATTTCTGTTTGAAAACTTGTTTCTCCTTTTTCATTTAGTGTTTCTGCGTTAAGGTCTTGCAAGTAAATACTAACACCAAGCTTGTGTAGCTCTTCGATTAGCTTTAACGTTTCAATGGTTGACCTACCAAGTCTTGAAACCTCTGTTACCATTACCTTTTTAAACAAGCCCTTTCTTGCTCCATCTAATAACTGTTGTACACCTCTTCTTTCTTCGTTGGTCTTTGCCCCACTTATTTTCTCAGTGATAACGGTTACTACATCGTAGTTTAATTTAGCTGCTACCTTTTGCAAATCGTTTATCTGTCTTTGAAAATCTTGCTGGTCGCTGCTTACTCTTCCGAAAATCGCTACTGTTGCTTTCATGTTATTGTATTTAGTGTTATAAAAAAAGGGTTGTTGGTTTTTACTGCGTTTTTGTTGGTTTGGAAGCCTGTTTTTTGTCGGCTTGCTGTTATGCGATAACGTTTACCTTATATCATAACAGGATTGTTGAATTTCTTAATCAATACCTCAGCTAAGAATTTCAGATAATCAGTAATCGGCTGGTTATAGAAGTCCAGCTTACGGATTGTTTGGCTTATCACTTGCTGCTCGTTGATTGGAGCTTTAAAAATTGCTTGTATCACAAAATCGGTGTCGATAAAGTGTGTTAATCCGTCTGTATCCAAAATCTCGAACAATTGGTACGGAGTATTTTTTTCTTCAAAAAAGTTGTGTAAGAATTGTTTGCTCATAGTGTTCATTTTTAATTGATGGTCTGAAAGCCTTGTTTTTCCTGGTATTTAAAGATACCAGGGCAAAATTTAAGAAACAAAAAAATCCTGGGCTGAGGTTGGAAACAAAAAAGCATCCATAACGGATGCTTTTAATGTCATTATTTAAGTCGGATTATTTTCCTTTGAGCCACGTTCCTATTGTTGTTTTTGAAACACCTGTAAGGTCTTCAATCTCTCGGTAGCTTTTACCCTCTGAGTGTAATTCTCTTACACGTTCTTTCTTTTGTTCACGCTCCATGTTCCTTTGCTCTGTTGAAACGGTCTGTATATGTTCCGATTCATATTCACAATCCAAGTAATGAAATCCTAAACACCTGTTTTCTTTTTTCATCTCAACCGTTATTACATTACTGGAATCGAATACCAGCTCCGAGCTTCGGCTCGGCTTCACCTGTTTAATGTAACGGATGCTTGCTCCTTTTGAACTCTTACCGATTGCGGAAACACTATCAACGAAATTCGATAAGTGTTTACTACCACCTAATTCATTTACCGTTAGCTGCGTTCCTTCTTTCATCTTCGGTGTGTGTGCCAGTACCAGCATTGAAAGGTTAAATTCTTTCTTTAACTGGTTCAACCTTCTGATTAAATCCAACGCTACCGATGTATCTTGTGTTGATTCTGTTTTCAAGTACGTTAAGTTATCAATCACCAACACATCAGGATTCAGCGTTTCTATATCTGCTCTGATTTTATTGATAACTAAATCGTCCAGCTTGCTTGTCGGATTATCTTCTACCAGCTTTTGGAAATCTATGTTATCAATAAACAGGTTATCCGAAAACTCGTACAGTTGTCCGCTTTCATCGGAGTATCTCATTTGAAATTGTTTATCACTTAACTCAAAATCATAAAATAGTACTCGTAATGGCTTATTACCATTGGACAGTATGGTAAAGGTGTTTTTACCTTTTGAAAGTGCATCGGCTATTTGTGTTGCCCACACGCTTTTACCTGAACCAGTATCTGCAAACAATATATGCAGCTCACCACTTTGCCATATCGCTCCCATCAGTGGAGTAATGGCTGCTTGTTGTTTCGCATCCTGTAATCGTTGCTTTGCTGTTCGTGGACTGCTACCAGCTTTTATCTGCGTTGAGGTTTGTTGTTGAGGTATTTTAATTCCGTGTTCACCTGCAATGTAAAACAATGTAGCCAGCTTCACCTTACCATCATAGTCTTGGAGTATTGAAGTGTACTTTTCATCGGTCTGGTCATAGTCATACTTACTATACAATGCACTTATTTTATGGAATAATTCTCTACCAGCTTCACCAAGCTCACACAATGCCCAGCCGATTTTCACCCAGTCTTTATAATCACTGGTAATATCGGTCTTGCTTTCTTCAATGGCTTTAACCAGTTGATTTACGCTTATTAATTTTTCTTTCAGCTCAGCTGCTGTGTTATTAATCTTTATCGGTACTGGTGTATCGCTTGTATTGTTTTCAACTGTTTTCTTTTGGGGTGTAGAGGTAAACCACTTATCCAAAAAGTTTTGGTCAAGTATTTTTCTTTGCCACGCTGCTGCAATGAACGCATCTTTATCGTAGCTCAGGAAACAAGCTCTGGCAACATCTCGGCAAGCCTTATCCACTTCTAATGAGTAGTTTTCTCTTATGTAGTTCTTAACTGCATCGAAGTAGTTGCCATGTGTTTCTTTATCTTGTGGTATCTGTACAAAAACTTTTATACCGTTGTTGCTTGGTGAGTTGAATATCAACACGGGTTCAAGCTCGGTGTCTTTGCTTAGTGTTTCTTTTAATGCTTTGATGTTGACGTTTTCCAGTCCGTCAAAGTCCAAGCACAAATACCCTGAGTGTTTTATCAGTTCATTGTTGCTGCGTTTGAAAAATGTTCCTGATGGTGTAATGTATTCCAGTACGGTTTTCTTTGTCTTACGTCTGCTTTCCTTATCCAGCTTTTCCAAGTTTAAACACTTACGTCTTAAATGTTCATCGCTGGTGATTCTTTCGTACAGTTGCTCGATATTTATTACTGAGCTTGGTACTACTGATGTAGTGATTGGTGGCTCGTACTGACTGAACTCAGATAGTTGGATTAGCTCACCGCTTTTATTTTGTAGTTCCTTTGCTTGGAGGTATTTTTCAAAGCTACTGTTTACTTCATCGGCTTTGATACCTATATTTAACGGGAATGGTTGTTGAGTGTTTGCATGATTAATTTCCATTAGTGTTAAACTGTTTAGCGTGTTCCGCACTTATCAGGTGTTTTATTAAAGCGGAATTATTGTACTTGAAGACCTTGTTAGAAGCAAGGTCTTCAATCTTTTTACGGGTAGCTTCATCTATTCTCATGGTGAACAGCTTGCTACACGTTGATTGGTTTTTGTTTTTCATCTTGTTTTGGTTTTATGAAAATGTTATTGTTTTACCAGTATACTAATGTATTTACGATAAGTCAAGTACTTACATGAACTTTCTTGAAAATAATTTTCGATGCTCTGGTAATAATAAATGTAGGTACTGTACAAAGTGTGTATATCCGTGAAAATATTTTTTACTGTCCCGTTTGTTCTAAAGTGTCCCGTTTAGGTACGGGACAGGACAGTTATCTATCCCTGTCGGATTTACATTAGCACGTCAAACGGCATAGGTATTTTCTGAAAACCTTGTTTTTACTGATGTTTTTAGCTTTCCCTTCAATATCCTTCATTAAGTGTTTGGTAATCCTGATACGTGGGACGGACTGGACACCCAGGCTGGGGGGTGTTGCTCATTTCATCAAGTGGAAGAGAGAATAGGTTACTTGGCTTATATACTCGTTTTTGAAAGCCTTGTTTTTAAAGGGTTCAAAGTGCCTTTTAAAATTTCCATATAACTATTCTTTTTTTTTAATATATGTATATACTATCTACACACACAACCCCTCTCCCTCCATCTGATGATAAAACACAGCCTCCCCGTTCCGACTGTCCTGTCCCATAGTAAAGCAGGACACCAGTGTCCAGAACAGGACAGCATCCAACAATTATTTTATTTTCTCTGAGCTTTCGCTCACCATCAAAATATTTATTGATATGAAAAAGAAAACCATCATACTTACATTTGCTCAGGTTAACCACTTACTGAACAATCTACCAAAAGGTTATCAAATCCGAGCATCTGCAAAAGATTTGAATACCATTATTGACCAAGCAAAAAACAAAAGCAAATAAAAAAGCACCGCTGTTAGCGATGCTTAGTGTTTCATGTAAAACGGAGTTTACTTTTTTAGTAGCTCCGTTTTCTTTTGGTCAAATTCCTGTTGGGTAAGTATTCCACTCTGGAACAGGTCGCCCAGCTTCTTTAAATCATCCAGTACGTTATCACTAACTTTGGTTTGATGTTCTGCCACTGGTGTTACAACCACTTGTTGAGGCTGGTTAGTTTCCAGATGCTTTTTTAATTCGATTGTTTTTTTCTCAAGGCTTTTAATGAGAGATATTTCATCTTCACCAGCAAAGAAATTAATATTGTTTCCGCTTTTATTTCCAATTGAAACGGCATAGCCTCTTGTAGAAAACAGCTTTGCTATTAGCCTTTTATACAAGCCCAGCTGCATAAATAAATCAATCATTTCAATGAACAAAGCGATAAAGCCTATTATAATACATAGTAGCCCAGCCCAAAGTGTAAGGTTATTAAACAGGCTTGCTTGAAAGATAAGAGCTTTCAATTGGTCACCAGAGATAAATATTAATACTATTCCGATACCGAAGGTTCTTGCAACAAGTGCGAAAGATGAAATCCTTGCTTCAATGTGTTCGATATAATGAAAGTTATCGAGGTGCTTGCTCTCAATCGTTGTTCTGCCATTGCTTGCAACTGCTGTTACTGTTTCGGTGTTGAGCGTAACAACTACACCCGAATCGAAGTTAAATGTTCGTGGTTTAAATTCTTCCATGATTATTTATAGTTATCGCAAAAAATACCATCGAATAAATTAGGCGTTTTCTCAAAGGCATCCGCTATACCGCTGTGAGCGTTTGTGAACATGATGGTAACAGGTTTTCCGTTACACAGAATGTTAGACCATGTAACGTTTACCTTCATTTTCATTTCTCCCACTCCTGATTCATCCCACGGCTCATCAATCTTACCCTCGCCCCACTTGGCTTTTAAATCCGAGTAAGAGTAGTATTGTACAAAGCTGTTCAACTCATCACAGGTGGTAAAGTTTGTTGGTGTTTCGTTTGAATCGCTTGAACTCTTGGAGCTTTTTGAGCCACATCCAAAAAGTAGGATAGTGATTAGAAGTAGTAAGGCTAATTTTTTCATGTTTGTATTGATTAATTGTTAAAATACAAATGTAAAAATAATTGGTGTTTAAACACCATAGTATTTTAACACCAAATAAGGATTTTCGGGTTAATGTTAAAGCCGAGAAAAAAACCTGTGCATCCTTACCATGTTGAGCTGGGTCTTCAAATCCGAAAACTCCGTTTAAAGAAGGATATTACCCTCGAAACACTCGGTGGGGACGTAGGTTTGGACGCTTCCAACCTCCAAAAGATAGAGATGGGGCATAACATAACGCTTAATACCCTCTTAAAGCTCTGTATTTGCTTGGAAACAACCCCAGCAAAGTTGTTTAGTAAAATCGACTGGGATTTATCCGAAAAGGATATTGAGGCTTTAACTACACCTCGTCCCATCAAGAAAAAGGCAGCAAAAAAGAAACGGAAAAAGTAAAACCTTAACCTAAAAATATCAGCTAAATATTTGTTTATCTCGATAACAATTGTAAATTAGCTGTATGAAATTACTACGCCTAAGCACCTTATTATTTCTTTTCTCGGTGTGCGGGTATTCACAAACCAACCTTGTTCCGAATCCTTCGTTTGAAGACACAATAGCTTGCCCTTGGAGTGATGATAAAATAAATTTTGCAATAGGCTGGTTTAAGCCTACAGTTGGCACATCGGATTTGATTCATTCATGCAGTTTTGGCATCCCACAAAATTATTTTGGCTATCAAAACGCAAGAACAGGAAACGCATATGGTGGGTTATATTCCTACCATCCAATTTGGCAAGATTCATCATATCGAGAATACATGTCAATAAAACTTATTGATAGCTTGGAAGCGGGTAAGAAATACAATGTAGAGTTTTATGTTAATCGTTCTGATAGCTCACATTACGCTACTATTTTGGGTGCATACTTGTCTTCAGATAGTATATATTCGAACAGTGCAACTAATCTCAACTACTTACCACAAATGGAGCAAACAGGAGCAATTATCGAAAAGGTTTTATGGTTCAAGCTAAGTTATGAATACATTGCGGCAGGGGGCGAAAAATATTTAACGATAGGGAATTTTAGAAATGATTCTATGTCCGACACCTTGAATACCAACGATGGTGGTAATACGGGAAACCAAGATTATTTAGCAGCGTATTATTTTATTGATGACATCTCCATAACAGAAGATACAACCACAGGAATATATGATTTTTCAATCAAAGAGAATGTTTCAATTTATCCCAATCCCATAGCAGATTACTTTACCATTGATAACAGTTCCTTTAACAAGCCTTACGACCTAATTATTTATAATTCGCTTGGTCAAAAACTTTACCAAGAAAAGAACATCACTGACAAAAGTAAAACCATTGATGCGACACTATTTAGTAAAGGCATTTTATTCTTCACTATAAAATCAAACAATCAAACAAGTAATTATAAACTTTTGAAACAATAACGCATGAAAAAACTAAAACTAAACCTTGCTGCAATTATTTTTCCACTGCTTTCGATTTCATCTTTTGCCCAGTCAAACTGGGAATTAGGCGGAAATGATGGTTTCCCACCAAACGCAGTCAATGCCACCAATAATACTTTGGGTACTTTAAATAACTTGCCAATAAAATTTGCCACCAACAATACCCAACGCATGTTCATAAGTGCAAGCACCCCGGGTTTGCATACCCGCGTTGGCATTGGTTCTTTGTTCAGCAATGGTATACAGCCATTTGCCTCTCTTCACATACAGTCAGACAACACTTTTGGTGCAGGTGGAGGCACGCGCCCTTGGATGCAACCCACACCAACATTACCTAACCCGGGTTTGCTCATTGGCAATGAAGATAATATTTGGCTGGGTCTGCGAAACAAAGGCGGAAATGATCTTAATGATGCTGTACTCAACTGGGGAGATAATGGTGGTTCTACCGCTCCGGTTTCAGACTATTTTCGTTTCACCTTTACACATTACGGAAGTACTTTTTTAGGAAGTAATAATGATGGCCTTGAAATTATGCGTTTAGCACCTAACTCATTTGTAGGCATAGGAGATTATAATATTAATGGCATATTGCAACCTCAAAGCAAATTGCACATTCATGAAAACACTTCCCTGCACACCGGAGGCACTACACAATCCGTTTGGATGCAAATGACAAATAACGATTTTGCTCCTTCGCCAACAGCAAATGATGGATTAAGAATTGGATTACTTTACCAAAATGCAAATCAGCGTACAGGTAATGCTTTTATTTACAATCAAGAGAACAGGCATTTGATTTTTAGCACTAACCATGCAGTTCCTGATGGCACCGGATCAATAAACAACACACAAGAGCGCATGCGCATCACCAGTATTGGCTCGCCCACAACCCTTGCAGGCGGAGGCTATGGAGTGTTTAATCCCGCTGCCACAGCCAATACCGATTTTACCCGTGTTGCCATCAGTCTCAATCCATTCAATCCCATTTACAGGCCCTTAAGCCTGCTGCATTTAGGATACCAGGCCAGCGGAAGCGGAACTAATTTGGATGGATGGCGTCCGTGGATGGATATAGGCACATTTACCAATAACGATATTGGCGGAAGTATGTATTCGGGTTTGAGGTCGGCTGCTACCAATGATGCCGTTATAAGCTGGGGCTATACTCCCACAACCGGCGGACCTTTGGCCACACGCATGAGAGTTATTTTCACCACCACCACCAATACTACCACCGTTGCAGGAAGTACAAACGGCATTGAAGCCGCACATTTTTGGAGCGATGGAAACAATGCACGCATGGGAGTGGGCGATATGATGACTGCCAATGTTGATCCGCAAAATACTTTGGAAATTCGTTCTTCGGCTAACTCGCCATATAATGCAACTGCAAATGCCAGCGGATTATGATTTACAAACTTAACTTCTTCCGATGCTGTAGTTACAAATGGTACGAATGGAGTTAACTCATCTAAGCTCTTAACTGTTGATCAGAATGGGGACGTTGTATTAACTACTGTTACTCCCGGAGCTTCAACGGCCAATAACGGGCTTATAGTAAATACCAATACGGTGCAGTTAGGTGGTAACTGTTCTGTACCGGCGGAAGTTACAGCCGCTACTTTATTAAGCAACAGGGAAATCCCTTTAGGAAACAATAGTTTTATTTTTAGCAACCCAATTGGAGGAATAGGTAGAGTTGGAATTGGTACTATGTCGGTAACCTGTACTCCCGGAAATTTACTGGAAGTATCAAAAGGTACAACAAGTAGTACAAGCGGTTTGCGCTTAACCGATTTAAAAAGTGCCACTGCCGGGGCTTCTACCGGAAATGTTTTAAGTGTTAACCCTGCTACTGGCGATGTAATTTTAGTTCCTGACCTGCAAGGTAGTGGAACATTTGCAGGCGCACAGAATGGCGTAAGCAGTTATACCACCACCACTAACCCAACAGGGCAGACGCAACTTGGGCAGGATGCAACTGCTTCAGTAACCAATCCGGGCAGACTGCTTGATGATCGCCAGATCCCGATGAATGGATTTGACCTGACGCTGAACATGGTGACAGGTGGAAGTGTGGGGGGTAATTTTATTTGCGGAGGACTGAATAATACAATTGATTCAAGGCAGAATGTTGTTTTCGGTACGGCGAATACACTGGGCGACAACAATAATGTATATGGAGCGAATTTTATTGTTGGGCGCTCTAATGAGATAGACCAGGCTGAGATGCAGGTATTCGGACACTTTAATAAGGCAAATGGAGAAGCCAGCTTTGTGGTGGGCAGCATGAATGAGATGAATATGAATAGTGCAGGAAGCTCTAATTATGCGCTTGGAACCTCAAACGTTATGGATGGAACGGGAAACCTTGCCATTGGCTATAATAATGAGAGTGTAGCATCGTCCCCAATTTATAATGTTCCTGCTCAATTTTCTTATATAGTGGGTAATGACAATTACGCATATAACGGGAGAAGTATTGTTATTGGAAATAAGGTTGTTGGATCGCCGGCAGGTAACATAGTAAGCATCGGCAATACAAATGGAACAATTGGGCCTTTGTTGAATTATTTGAATGCAAGTACTGGTTTTGCAGATATTGCCAATGCGCATAACAACGTACCTTCAGGCATGGTACCTGCTATAAATATCAGTAGCACCAATTTAATTGGTGTAGGTAAATACAGTGCATCATTTCCGTTGGATGTAGCTGGTGAAATGCATTCTGACTATAAGGTTTCCAGTGTAGCATCAAGTTCACTTAACGACAATATTGCAGCATCTTTTATTGCAAATAATACCGGGAACAATAATTTAGGTACTTGGTCAAAAGCAATAGTAAGTGGTCCGGGCGCAAATTATGGAGGATTGTTTGAAGCGAAAAATTCAACTTCAGCCAACTATGCTATTTTCGCAACCGTGGGCGCTTCAAATGCTAACTACGCAGGTTATTTTAATGGAAATGTTACGCGTACCGGAACAGACAATTTTACAAGTGATGCTATGTTCAAAACAAATATTGATACAATTAGCAGCGCACTAACTATTATAAACAGCTTAAAGCCACGTACGTTTAATTACGATACAACAAATTCTTATGAGATTAATTTTAGTTCAAAAACGCAATATGGTTTCATCGCCCAGGATGTGCAAGAGGTTTTACCTGAACTGGTTTCAAACGCTACACATCCAGAAAAAAGAGACTCTTTAGGAAATATTTTGATTCCGGCAGTAACATACAAAACATTAAACTACCAAGGGTTTGAAGCGATTAATACAAAAGCAATTCAAGAGTTATCGAAGAAAAATGATCAAAAGGACTCTATGATAAGTAACCTGCAATCGCAGATAAATCAGTTAGCCGAGTTAATTAACTCCTGCTGTCAAAATCAAAACACGCGCACTCAAACAGCAACTAATACTTCGGCTATAAATGTTGAGTTAAGCGATAAAGACATAGTGGTTTTAAACCAAAACGTTCCAAACCCTTTTGCCGAGCAAACCACTATCACCTATAACATCCCTGAGAAATCAGGTTTCGCACAAATTATGTTTAATGATATGAAAGGTCAAATTATAAAAATTGTTGATGTGAAATCAAAGGGTAAAGGTGAGTTAAATGTATTTGCCAATGATTTAAGTACAGGCATGTATACCTATTCTCTTTATGTAGATGGCAAATTAGTTGATACCAAAAAAATGGTAAAAACCGAGTAATAATTTAACCTGGTTTTAGCTAAAACAGCCCGCCCTTCGACTTCGCTCTTCGGAACGGTGGTTTTTTTTATTTTTCCCCCGCCCCATTTTGTTGTACCTTTGTGGCATGGGCAATGTATTGAAAAAACTAAAAAAATTCTTTCTCCATCCTAATTTCAGGAACACTGTGTTTGTGTTTTTTAGTATTGTTTTGCTTTCTGTTTTGCTCCATTTATTTTCTTACGCTTTTAGTAATGACCAGGACCAAAAATATGAGGATTACACTAATTCCAACTACCGCGTATTCGGGTTGAACATACCTAAAAATTTGAACTTTGCCGGCGAACGCGTTCCTCAAACTGATTTCAGTATTAAAGAAAGTTTAGACCGGGAATTTTTAACCAACACTTATTGGCAATCCAATGCCATGTTGTTGTTTAAACGTGCCAACCGCTGGTTCCCCATTATTGAACCTATCTTGAAAAAAAACAACGTGCCTGATGATTTTAAATACGTTGCTTTAATTGAAAGCCATCTTAGCAATGCAGTTTCTCCACGCGGTGCTACAGGTTTTTGGCAATTTGTAGAAGAAACCGGAACACATTACGGGCTGGAAATAAATGATGAAGTAGACGAAAGGTATAATGTGGAAAAATCAACTCAGGCTGCCTGTATGTATTTTAAAGATGCACATAAAAAATTCGGGGATTGGACACTGGCAGCGGCTTCTTATAACCTGGGAATGGGCGGAATTGAAACTCAATTAAAAAAACAAAAAGTAACCAACTATTATGACCTGATGCTGAATGAAGAAACGGGAAGATACGTGTACCGTTTATTAGCACTTAAAACCATTTTACAAAACCCAAAACAATTTGGTTTCGAAATTCGCAAAAAAGATCTGTACCACCGGATCCCAACCATCTCCGTAAAGGTAAATGAAAGCATTCCCGATTTGGTTGAATATTCTATTTCTAAAGGATACAACTATAAAATATTAAAACTGTTTAATCCCTGGCTAAGAGATTCTTCATTAAAAAACCCTGAGAAGAAAATCTATATCATTCAATTTCCTAAAAAAGAATACATGCAACGTGCTTTTGATGAAATAGAATTGGATTCTTTAAAAAATTCCTTGCATCTTGATTCCACAGCATTTGCAAGCCCTGGCGATACTACAAAGCTCTACTGAGTTTTAATTCACCTCAATGGTAAAAAAGGGGATTTTATCCGGTAGTAAATATTCCTGTTTAGCTTTTTCTGAGGTAAAAGGATCGAAGCTGTAGTGTTTACATATCAGTTCCTTGTAATTGCCTATCAGGCTTTCATTGGCTTCAATAAAAGATTCAAAATTGCGGTAAACACCTAATTGCTGGCGCTCGTTTATGAGGTGGGCAAAAGCAATGGTAACCGTTTTGTTAAATTTATTTCCCGAGCCAAATTTGCGGTCGAAATTTTTGATACGGTCACAAAGTGCAAATGAAGCACGCTCCACTCCAAAATCCTTAATATATAACCAGGCAAGCCTCATGTGGGCCAAATGAGTAAAATAAGCAGGGTTGAGTTGAAGGTTTTCGAATTGATCAACAAATTCATGATCAGAAAGTAAGAAATGGGCTTGTTTAAAGTGGCTTTGCATAAGTAGGTGTAAGTTTAACACCTAACTAAAATACACATAATTCTGAAAAAACAAAATCTGACTTATTCATCGATTTCAACAATCTGCTAATCTAAAATTTACTCAGTCTTAAAACCTGAAATGTAAGAAAATCGGGACTTTTTTATTACTTTCGTGTTCGAAATAATTGAAATCAATGAAGAAACTATTAACAATAACTATATTAGGCTTTTGTGTAGCAGGATTTTCTCAGCCGAATGAAGCAACAACAAACCTACTGAAGGAGGCTGAAAAATTAAAATCTGAACAGGCCGACAGCATAAATCCATGGAAAAAAGGAGGTGTAATCACCATTGCCGGACAGCAGGTGTCGCTTACCAATTGGGCTGCGGGTGGACAAAGTGCGGTTTCGGCAAATGGTTTACTAAGTATGTTTGCTATTTACAAAAAAGGGGATAATACCTGGGCAAATAACCTTGAATTAGCTTACGGTTTAATAAAACAAGGCGATAATAAGAGCTGGTGGAAAAACGATGACCGCATTCAGATCACCTCAAAATATGGCAGAAAAGCTTTTAAAAGTGACAAGTTTTATTACTCAGGTTTATTGGATTTCAAGTCTCAATTTGCACCCGGCTACAATTACCCGAACGATTCAGTTCAGATCTCAACATTTTTAGCTCCTGCTTATGCATTACTAGCGTTAGGTTTGGATTATAAGCCAAACGATAATTTATCCATATTTCTGGCTCCCGTTACAGGAAAGGTAACTATTGTGAACGATGAAAAACTTGCCAATGCAGGTGCTTTTGGTGTTGAAAAAGCTGTTTATGGAACGGATGCTACCGGAAATGTAGTTGTAACAAAAAAAGGCCTCAGACACAGAGAAGAGTTTGGAGGATATTTAAAACTACAATACAAACAAAATGTAATGGAAAATGTAAACTTTCAAACTACCCTTGAATTATTCTCGAATTACCTGCATAACCCAGGAAATATAGATGTAAACTGGACTACCCTAACATCCATGAAAGTAAACAAATATATCTCTGCAACTTTTGGAACACATTTGATTTATGATGATGACATTATACTGGAACGCAACAGCGGAAGTAAAAAAGGAACTTTTGGACCTGACCTTCAGTTTAAGCAAGTATTGAGTGTGGGTTTATCATACAAATTCTAATACTAAAATAATAATGCCGGGCATCTTAAATACAGTGAAAGTTGTCAGGTATTATTTATTGATTCCCCTTACCCTGATTTTTATTTTTTCGTGTAAAAAAGAGAAAAAGGATGAGACCCCGCCAGTTATAACCATGCACTTACCTCTAAGCGGCGCGCATTACAACATGTTTGATACCATTCGTATTGCAGCGCATTTTTCGGATGAAACAAAACTTACAACTGCCGAAATTACGCTTCGTGATATGAATGGAAACCCGGTACAAAGTAGTATTACCGCTACTCTTTCGGGTACCACTTATGATTTAACTACCGAAATGGAATTGTATGAGTTTCGGTTGCCAAGTGGCACTTACAATTTAGAAGTGGTTGTGAACGATGGAGAAAATGTGGGTATTAAAACTACTGCCATAAGCATTACCGAATCTCCTCTTTTAAAAAAAGGATACTATTTTGTAACCAAAAATGGTAGCCAGCACATTTATACTAAAGCAGATACTAATTATGTAAGTACAGCTTCCATAAACCTGAACGGAACGTTTGTTGGTTCTTCCATTTCTACGTATTACCAGAATCTTTATGTCGCAAGCAGTGCAAATCAAAGCTTCAAAACAATTGATATTTCAACCGGAATTACTAAATGGACACTTGCCAATGCTTCTACAGGAGCTACCCTAACAGCCTGTACCACTGATGGTAAAAATGTTTTTTTAGGAAAAGATGACGGAAACATTTACAAATACAATAAGGACGGAACCATTGTACGCTCGTACAACAGCGATGAAATGACTTACTATGTAAAATCAATTTTTTATTGCGGTGACTACGTTGTTGCGGGTTTAGCCGATTTTACCAGTACAACAAAAAAAACGGTTGTGTTCGAAAGTAGCACTGGCATTGTAAAAAAAGTCATCCTTAATACTAACTTAAAATCTGCATTTGTAAAATCAGCAGGAGAACTTTACCTTGTTTCAAATAACCAACAAGGAAAAGCCGTGGTTGAAGTACTTACTGTTTCGGGAGGTGGTTTAAATGAAGTGTTGGACCTCGGAACATACACTGTTTACAGTGCCTGTATGATAAATTCAAACACATTACTCGTTGCCACCTCAGATAACAATGTGTATTATTATCAGTATAACACCAATACATTTTTAACCGTTCTCACAGGGATGCCTGCTTTTAAAATGAGTTATTCACCTGTCTTCAATAAATTGTACCTGAGCTCTTATAAAGATTTTCATACGTATACCGTTTCTTCGTTTGCCTTATCGCAACAAACCAATTACACGCATAACGATACTATTCAGGATTTTCAGGTAATCTTTAATAAGTAATTTACTTTGTACTGATTAAGTAACTTAAAGCAAAACTAAAACCGGTACCGCTTCCCTTCCACTTGGTAAAAGCATACTGGTTAACGGTAGAATTGTTTGTTGTCATTTTAGTATAGTTTACAATTGGGCTGTATAATGTTATTCCCAAACCTACTTTTTTCTTTATAATAAACCTTGGGCTCAACTGAAACTGAAAGTATGAACCGTTACCCGTTACAATATCGTTGGCTGTATTATTGGATTTATACAACAAATGTGAGCCGCCAAAAGAAATTCCGGCACCCAAATCAAACTTATCTTTATCAACCAAATGATAATTAACTGCCAGCATATAATCCTGCGATTTAGCAGTAGGAGTAGTTTGTGTAAGGCTATCCTTTGAGGTAAAATAATTATTGAACTTAGCCCTTACTCCAATTCCGAGGCGTTTAATTACTTCGTACTCATAACTTAAAGAAACATTTTTGCATCCGGCTCTATCAGTAGACACAATGGTGGTATCAAGGCTATTTATTTTATAATGAGTGGTGTACTGCGTGTTGTAAATATCAATACCGAACTGAAGATCGGCCGACATACTTCCTTTATTAAAATTTTGAGCTTTTGCTGCAAGACTTAAACCTGCCAAGAGGATTGCTAATTTTATTTTTTTCATAATAGTAGATCAAATGTACGGTTATTTGGCCGTTTTCAAAACCACCCATTCTAAAAATTTAAAATCCTCTATTTCATGGTATTCGTTAATTTCTGCCAATGGCGGTCCCTTTAATAAAGCTACAATAGGGTTGCTGCCAAACCTTTGTCTTCCTTGTGATTTGGCTTTTACATAAAAATATTCGGTGCCTGATTCTGAAAATATCATCAATACATAAAACACTTCATCCTGCTTCAAAAACAATTTCAGGTCTAATATGCCTTTGTAACGTTTTTTTAAAAAAGAGTTTCTGGATGAAACGGGCTGAACAATGATGTTGCGGTCAAAGAAATAATTCAGGTAGGTTTCACTGTAGTTTTCTCCTTTGACCTGTATTTTTACAAAGTTGGGTGTAACATAAGCTCTCAAACTTTGAGTGCTTGGCGGACCGGTGAAAACTTCCCTGAACTTTAAAGTAAAAGGTAATTCAAAACGGATCTTGTTCCACCTGCCCGGAATGATCTTAAACCGGCTTATGCGGAAGATCAATACCAAAATAATAAAGAGGTCTTTCCACAATAAAGACGCAAAATAAGCCACGGTGGTTGCACTACTAAGTTCTTCGGCTGTACTTAAAAATGAAACCGATATTAAGAACAGTAATGCAAAGTAACTGTATAACATAAATTCAGTGATCTTTTTAGAGTCGATAAACTTTCTATGATCAAAATGTTCCGAATTGTTGAGTGCGTTCCCAAACATGGTCACAAAAACAGAAATAAGAATCATGTAATACGTGAGCATAATTATATATCCAAAAGGAATGCTGCTAACCAAACAATAATCATAAATAGCATGAGAAAGAACAGAGAATACCATAAATGCCACCACCATCAGTTTATCCTTTCTGTTGGCATGAAACCGATAAACCATTAAGCCGTAAACAAAAATCACAGAATCGAATATATGCGCTGGAAATGCAGTAACCGAACGAACAGCTATCACATCAAACCCATGATGCAGAAAGTAAAGCACATTTTCGTGGCAGGCGAAACCAATAGCGGCAATGGCGGCATATACCAAATAATCTACTGTTTCATGCAACTGTTTTTTAAAGAACAGAAGGATAATCAAAAAAGGAAGGAATTTGGCTATTTCTTCTACCAAAGCAATTCCCAAAAAACAATATATAAAATCGTTTAAGTAGTCTCCGTTCAGTTTAAAATCGAGACGGTCTAAAATGAAAAAGTGAATAAGGTTTACAAAATAAGGCGAGAACATTCCCATAAAAAAAACAGCCACTAACAGCCATTTCTTTTCATATTCGAACACATCTATGCGCCTGAAATATTCTATCCAGATAAATGCAAGGAACACACATAAAAATATGCCAACAAAAAGGGACATAAAAGGAGAAAGAATTTATTCTAAGGTACGAAATAATGGCACGCTGATGACGCGGTCCTGATAGCTATCGGGAGAGCTGATTAGCACGGCTTTTTTATGCTTGAAGTATCTAATCAAATAGTCCAATTATGTCAGGCAAAGAGTGGAATTATCGAAGTATGTCAGGTCGAGGGTTCAAATGTCGAAGTACAATTAGACCTGAATCGTCTTTCCCGATTGTGCTCGAAATGACAGTGACTATGTCAGGTCGAGCGAAGTTAGGAACTTTTGCCAATGTTGGTGTTATCACCAACATGTATAATTACCCTAATTTCGTTGGTGATAACACCAACGCCGGCTTTAATGA
>JAUXTT010000031.1 GCA_030684395.1 Bacteroidota bacterium
ACTATTTGGATGAGTTTTGCTTTAAATACAATTTTAAGAAGGAAGAAAAAATATTTGAACTATTCCTCTATAATGCACTAATAACAAACAAAGTTAAACCAATTGCTACCAGTTAATAGGACATTGCCCTCAAGAGGGGAAAGCATCACGTTCTTATCTATGAGAACGAAATGTAAAATACGTCTCGACTTTAATTGATGTAATATTAATTAAACTAAAAAAATGATTATTTCATGAAACGCTTAATGCGCCCATCAATTCCTTGCTCTACCATTGGCAGAAGGTCTTTGTCGATGAAGAAACTTTTTCTTTCGTAACCGGGATAATTGATCTCGAAAAACATATTTTCTTTTACCAGGTTCTCAGGAATAGTAAATAAATACAATCCGTAAGTATCGGTAACCACTCCAACATTTGTTCCTTTCATGGTGATTTTAGCACCTTTTACAGGCATGTTGGTTTGTATATCCATTACAGAACCTTTGAAAACATATTTTTTTGCCGAAGAAGATTTTCCTGAAATAACTTTACCAATCGTTAATTTAGAAGCTGGTACCGGAGATGGATCTTCATCACCGTTTTTGGGAGTTACACCATCTGCCTTTGCACTCATTACAAACAAACAAAACATGAGAACCGAGAAAATCGGTAACATTTTTTTATTTAATAATAAGTTCATTACTTTTTGGTTTAGAGTTTCAAGTACTAAAGTACTAAAAAAGCTTTATTTATTTCTTCAGAAACGGAATTTTAACAACTTTTGCCTTGATTGCCTTATCTCTGATCTGAATAAATATCTCCGTATCTAGCTTAGCATGAGCAGCTTCCACATATCCCATTCCGATAGCTTTGTTTAAAGAAGGTGATTGGGTACCTGAAGTTACTTTTCCTATTTTTTTGTTATTTGCGTCGGTAATAATATAATCGTGACGGGGAATTCCTCTGTCGATCATTTCAAAACCAACCAATTTATTTTTTACACCTTCCAGTTTTTGTTTTTCTAAAACTGCCTTATCTGTAAACTCTTTGGTGAATTTAGTAATCCATCCTAAACCGGCTTCCAAAGGAGAAGTAGTATCATCAATATCATTACCGTATAAACAGAACCCCATTTCCAAACGTAAAGTATCGCGTGCTCCTAAACCAATTGGTTTTATGCCAAACTCTGCTCCTGCTTTAAAAATTGCATCCCACATTTTTTCGGCATGCTCGTTGTCGAAATACAACTCAAACCCACCTGCACCTGTGTAGCCCGTATTTGAAACAACAACGTTTTCAACTCCATTAAAAGTACCTTTTTTGAAAGCGTAATAAGGAATTTCGGAAAGCTTTATGTCTGTTAACTTTTGAAGGGTAGCCATTGCGTTTGGTCCCTGAACAGCAAGTAAAGAAGTGCGTTCGGAAATATCTTTCATATCAACACCATAAGTATTGTGTTTGCTGATCCAGTCCCAATCTTTTTGAATATTGGAAGCGTTTACCACCAACAAATATGTTTTCGCGTCTATTCTGTAAACAATCAAATCATCCACAATACCGCCTTTACCATTTGGCAAGCATGAGTACTGGGCTTTACCATCAACTAACACCGAAGCATCGTTGCTTGTAACAGACTGAATAAGATCAAGTGCTTTGTCGCCTTTCAAAATAAATTCACCCATGTGGCTAACATCAAATACACCAACAGCGTTTCTTACTGTAAGATGCTCATCATTTAAACCGCTATATGAAACGGGCATATTATATCCTGCGAAGGGTACCATTTTCGCACCTAAAGAAATATGTTTACTTGTAAGAGCTGTTGTTTTAATTTGTGTGGAGTCTTGTACTTCTGCTGACATGATGTGCTATTTTTTAAAATTTGTTTTGCAAATGTATGGAATATGTAGGAGTAAATCCTATCTGTTCAAAAAAACGGTCTGTGACTTTAATCACAAACCGTTGGTTCAATTCTATTGGCCTCAGTTATTTAAATAAGGTCAAATGACCTGTTAAAACGTGGCCTTTAGCGTTCGCATCTTTGTACACAATTTTATAAATATAAACACCCGAACCGGCTATAATGTTGTCGCTGTTGTTTTTTGAACCTTTCCAGCCTTCTGTTATATTAGTGGTTTCAAATATTTTTTCTCCCCACTTATCATATATGCTCATGATATAATCTTCTTTCATCAATTCGCTGTATTTTGGTATAAACACATCATTTAGCTCATCGTTATTTGGTGTAAATGCGGAAGGAACATAAATTACATAATCAGGCAGCACGGTAACGGAGCTTGAATAATATCCTACACATCCTGCAGGGGATATTGCTGTAAGTGTAATGTTATAAGTGCCGGAAGCGGGGAAGTCGTATGAGACATTGGTGTAAGTAGCGCTATCCAGGCCCGCAATATCCCAGTTCCACTGCAATCCTGTTGTGTTGCGGGTAGTATTTAAAAATTCTACGTGGGGTTCTAAAGTTGTTGGCATGGCCGGTTCGTAAACAAACTCAGGTTCCGGAACGCTGTTAATGGTGACATAGAAAGGT
>JAUXTT010000032.1 GCA_030684395.1 Bacteroidota bacterium
CAGGTCGAGCGAAGTTAGGAACTTTTGCCAATGTTGGTGTTATCACCAACATGTATAATTACCCTAATTTCGTTGGTGATAACACCAACGCCGGCTTTAATGATAATTCAGCGGGAATGTCAGGTCGAGCGAAGTCGAGACTTAGATAACGCGTTCTACGAATATTCTCGACCTGACACTAGTTATTTTAGGAATTTTGCTTCCAATACAATTTATCTGTTCCAATAATCTGACTTTCTATACTTGAAAGATCAAACTCTGGAGCCTTAACGCCTTCATCAAA
Source organism: Bacteroidota bacterium (assembly GCA_030684395.1). Taxonomy (GTDB): domain Bacteria; phylum Bacteroidota; class Bacteroidia; order B-17B0; family Aurantibacillaceae; genus JADJDM01. The sequence continues at coordinate 284 of JAUXTT010000032.1, forward strand.
CAATTTATCTCCCACAAAAACTCTAGCCTCGTCCCAAAGTCCTTTAGTAATAAAGCTGTTAAGGGTTTGACTTCCACCTTCAATAATTAGAGATTGTATATTGAGTGAATGAAGGTCAGTTAAAAGGCGTTGCGTAAATCCTTCACCAAAAGAAATAGTTCTGAATCTTATATTATCAAAATCACTTTTCTGCTTCTCTGTATAAACAATACATTGTCCTTTATTTGCAAAGACTTTGGCTGATGAAGTGATTTTCAATTCACGGTCAATTACAATTCTTATCGGATCTTTCCCTTCTACTAAGCGTGTTGTTAATTCGGGGTTATCATTCAACACCGTATTTGTTCCAACCAAAATTGCCTGTTCTTCTGCTCGCCATTTATGAACCAGTATTTTGCTTTCGGGTGAGGTAATCCAGTTTTCCTCTTTATCAGAAGGAATTGAAAGTTTAGAGATAAACCCATCCTTTGTTTGTGCCCATTTTAGGATAATATAAGGTCTTTTCTTTTCATGAAAGGTAAAGAAACGCTTATTTAATTCACGTCCTTCTTTTTCCAGAATACCTGATATCACTTCAATTCCTGCGTTTCGTAGTTTTTCCAAACCTTTACCTGCAACCAGTGGATTTGAATCCAAATTACAAACAACAACTGTTTTAAATTTCTTTGAAACGATAAGATCGCTGCATGGCGGCGTTTTTCCGTAATGCGAACATGGCTCTAGATTAACATATAAAGTACAGTTAGTAAAATCATAATTTTCCGGCAGGCTTGCAATCGCATTAACTTCGGCATGTGCTTCACCGTATTTCTGATGATAACCTTCTCCAATGATTTTTTTTCTTCCGTCCCGATAGCTATCGGGAGGATCGCCCGGGCGGGCATTCTCCACAATAACAGAGCCCACTAAGGGATTGGGAGCCACCTGGCCTCTCCCCTTCTCTGCTATTTCAAAACAGCGCTCCATGTATTTGATGTGGTCCGACACAGCCGTGAAATTACTCAATAATCTTCTATTTTATTCAAGATAATTTTTTGTGGTTTTATTAATTATATTACTTTTAATAAAAAATAATACATACATGAAAATAAAATTTACCCTCGGTGTTTGTGCCATTGCTTTACTAACTGCTTGTGGAGGCGGAAACAATTCTACAGAAGCTGAAAAAGAATTCGATCTTAAACCTTATAACGACAGTCTTGCCAACTTTATCAAGGATAATAAAGGTAAGTTGGATTCCCTGCTTATAAACATGGAAACATTTGCAAAAGAAGCTGATGCAGGGAAACACAAGACCAATTATAAATTTAAACTTGCCGATTCAACACTTAATTTTAGTCCTTGTACCTATGGATATTCGACTTTTAATGCACCTGTAAAGGCTTTCAACGCTATTTATTTATCAAATAATGCATTATTGGGTACTCCATTACCTGAAAACATGGTAGCAGATATTTTTATTCCAAGAGATTTTGTAAAAGCAAAGGACCTGATTAAAACCGGAAAAACTGATCATGGAACTTTAAACGGAGAAAGCCTTGCAAAGGAAATGCATAATGATAGAGTTTTATTAGAGTCGTATTTAAACTTAAAATACCTGATTTATATTCGTAATGATAAATACAGTAAAGGTGTAATTAGTGCAATTTTGAGTACATACGACATTCCTGTTTTAGATGGAACCCTTTACATCTTTGATCTGAAAAATAAAAAATTCTGTGGGGCGGGAGAATTTTCATCCAGTGGGCCAAAAGAATTACTTTATACTTATAAAGAAAATGACATTTCAGATCAACAATATCAGGCTGAAAAAACATTAGAGTCTCAGACTCCGGATACCATTAAATATAAAACGATCAAATTGCTAAAAGAGTTTGTAAACGTAGATGAAGAATCAATAGATTAACGAAAGTTCAACTTGTTTTAGAAGGCTGCCTCAAAGGGCGGCCTTCTTCATTTTTAGGCATATTAGTGTAACCTATTGAAGATTTAAAAGAGTAAAATTCTACTAAAGTCATATAAATTGTTATATGGCATTTAAAAAGACTACCTTTATGCTATAAAACACCCTCACTCCATAAATTAAAAGCACAAGCTATCTTAAAAAGGAGTTAAACAACCTCGATTAGACCTCATTAACCGGATTTAAAATTGGTAAATCAATTTTTTCGGGAAACCAACATTAAAAGAAAAGGAACAAACACAAAACTCGTGTCTATTTCTAGTATCACTCTTAGAAAAGAGTGAATTATGTAACTCTTTTCTAAGAACATGTAAGTTTATCTACCTAAATCTTCGGAATTTCACTCTCGTTAAAAAAAATGTTCTTTTGAAATTATATATTAAATACATGGTCAGTAATCGTTGTAAAATGGCGGTTAAAGAAGAACTCAAAAAGTTTGGATTGCACTTTATTGTGGTTGATTTGGGTGAAGTAGAGATCATGGAAGATCTTTCTACCGACCAAAGGGAACAATTAAAGGTTTCTCTATTAAACTGCGGATTAGAGTTAATGGATGATAAAAAGGCCATTCTAATTGAAAAAATAAACAACGTGATAACCGAAATGATCCATCATTCCGACGATGCGTTAAAAATGAATTATTCGGATTTCATCAGTGAAAAACTAGATTACGATTACACCTATTTATCTAACCTCTTCTCTGAAGTAAAAGGTATTACCATACAACAATTTATCATAGTTCATAAAATTGAACGGGTAAAAGAATTATTGTTGTATGATGAATTGAACCTCACGGAGATCTCGTATAAACTTCATTACAGTAGTGTTGCACATTTATCAAACCAATTTAAAAAAATCACGGGACTCTCCCCCTCTCAGTTTAAACAATTAAAAGGTAACAGAAGAAGTCCCATCGAAGAAATAGGGAATCCGGGAACACCTGGATCTGAAAAATTTAATTAGAGTAAAAAAAAACGCAAAGTCGTCACAAAAATGGCTAAAAGAAAAAATTCGGAAGAATTAACTATTGCAAACAAAGAATTGGCTTTTCAGGGTAAAGAGAAAGAGAAGCGCGCAGCCGAATTAATTGTTGCAAACAAAGAGCTTGTTTTTCAAAACGAAGAAAAGGAGAAAAGAGCAGCTGAGTTAATTGTTGCAAATAAAGAACTTCTATTTCAAAACGAAGAAAAAGAAAAAAGGGCAGCGGAGTTAATTGTTGCAAATAAAGAGCTTCTATTCCAAAACGAAGAAAAGGAAAAAAGAGCGGCAGAACTGGTTATTGCTAACAAAGAGCTAGCTTTCCAAAACGATGAAAAAGAAAAAAGAGCGGCGGAATTAGTTGTTGCAAATAAAGAGCTTGCTTTTCAAAATGATGAAAAGGAGAAAAGAGCAGCAGAATTAATTATTGCTAACAAAGAACTTGCTTTTCAAAATGATGTAAAAGAAAAAAGAGCTGAAGAAAAAGAAAAAAGAGCAGCTGAATTAATTATTGCCAACAAAGAGTTAGCCTTTCAAAATGACGAAAAGGAAAAAAGAGCCGCTGAATTAATTATTGCTAACAAAGAACTTGCTTTTCAAAATACAGAAAAGGAAAAACGTGCCTCCGAATTATTCATCGCTAACAAAGAGCTTGTATTTCAAACAAGTGAGAAACAAAAACGTGCAGCTGAATTGGTTATTGCAGACAAGGAGTTAGAGTTTCAAAATAAAGAAAAGGAAAAAAAAGCAATAGCTAATAAAGAACTGGAAGCATTCAGTTATTCAGCCAAATTAGCTTCCCAATATTCTTTAAGCCTAATTGAAGCAAGTCGTGACCCTTTATTTACAATTAGCCCAAAAGGGAAAATAACCGACTTAAATCAGGCATCAGTTAGAGTAACAGGAGTACCAAGAGAGAAACTTATAGGGACCGATTTTTTTGATTATTTCACCGATCCTGATAAAGCTCGCAAAGGATATGAAGAAGTTTTTGCGAAAGGATTTGTGGCAGATTACCCTTTAACAGTAAGAGATCACAAACAAACTGATGTATTATTTAATGGTTCAGTTTATAAAGATGACCGAGGACATGTACTTGGTGCTGTTGTGGTTGCAAGAGATATTACCGAGCAAAAAAGAATTGAAAAAGAATTGATAGAAGCTAAAGTGTTCGCTGAATTAGCAACAGAACTGGCAGAAGTGGCAAAAAATAAAGCAGAAAGAGCAACCCGTATTGCCGAAGATGCTGTAAAAGCCAAACAACAATTCTTATCAAACATGAGCCATGAAATCAGGACTCCGATGAATGCTATTATTGGATTCACTAAAGTGGTATTAAAAACCGACCTAACACCTAAACAAATAGAATACTTAACAGCAATAAAAGTAAGTGGTGATGCACTCATAGTGCTGATCAATGATATACTTGATCTTGCAAAAGTAGATGCAGGAAAAATGAGCTTTGAATCAACTCCTTTCAAAATGGCGGCATCTATTTCTTCTATGCTACATCTGTTTGAAACGAAAATTCAAGAAAAGAATTTGGAGTTAATTAAAATTTACGACAAGAAAATACCTGAAGTTTTAGTTGGTGATTCTGTTCGTCTGCACCAGATCATTTTAAATTTGGTAAGTAATGCTGTAAAATTCACAACTGAAGGAAAAATAACTGTAAGTGTACAATTATTGAATGATACCGAAGAAAAAGTAACAATTGAATTCTCAGTTACCGATACAGGTATTGGAATTGCAGAAAGTAAGATAGAAAATGTGTTCGAAAACTTTCAACAGGCAACCAGTGGCACTTCCAGATTATACGGAGGAACAGGATTAGGGCTTGCTATTGTGAAACAATTAGTAGAATCACAGGGCGGAACTCTTGGTGTAAAAAGTAAGATGGGTGAAGGTTCAACATTCAGTTTCACTTTAAGTTTTGCAAAAACAACTGCTGATGCTGAGTTAGACACGGGTTTGGTAGAATTGAATTCGGAAATGAAAAATATAAAAGTATTGGTAGTTGAAGACATTGCTCTCAATCAATTACTAATGAAAACCTTACTGGATGATTTTGGTTTTGATCGTGACATTGCTTCCAACGGAAAAATCGCAATCGAAAAATTACAATCCAAATCATATGACATTATTTTGATGGATCTGCAAATGCCTGAAATGAACGGATTTGAAGCTACGGAATATATTCGCAAAACCATGAATTCCAGGATCCCGATCATCGCATTAACTGCCGATGTAACTACTGTTGACTTAGCCAAATGCAGGGCGGTTGGTATGAATGACTATATTGCTAAGCCCGTTGATGAAAAAGTGTTATACAGCAAAATTGTAAGCCTGGTAAAAAAACCAATTCAGTCCAAAGAAAATACCACCTTAGAAATTGACAAAAGCCAACTGGGAAAAGTAAAATGTACTGATTTAAGTTTTTTAATTCGCCGAACTAAATCCAATCCTGAATTAATGATGGAAATGATCACTCTCTATTTAGAGCAAACACCTCCTTTGGTCATTGCAATGAAACAAAGCCTTCAGGATAAGGACTGGAGTACCTTGAAATCAGCTACACATAAGATGATCCCTTCATTCTCAATAATGGGCATTAATACCGATTTTGAGAAAATGGCAAAAAAAATTCAGGAAATTGCGGGCTCCGATCAACCCAAAGAGGTACTTACTGAACTTGTTTCACAAATTGAAACTGTTTGCCTGCAAGCTTGCGAAGAATTAGAAATAGAATTAAATAGTATTAAAAATAACAATAAATGAAAAACGGAGAGAAAATAAAACTTTTTTTGGTAGATGACGACGCGGTCTTTTTAAAATCATTGGAAATTGAGTTTTTACAACATGCTGACTTCGTAATTGAAACCTTTGCAACCGGAGAACTTTGTGTGGAAAATATATCACATGAACCCGACGTTATCATTTTAGATTATCACCTCGATGGTATTGACAAAAATGCAATGAATGGATTATCAACTTTAGATAAAATAAAAAGTACTAACCCTGATATTCCGGTTGTAATGTTGTCGTCGCAGGATAAAATTGATGTTGCCATAAAATGTATGCATCACAGGGCTTTTGATTATGTAGTAAAAAGTGAAACAGCGTTTATTCGTTTACAAAAAATCATCACCAGTATCTTTAGTTATAAAAAAATGGAAAAGGAATTGAATTGGTATATGAACAGGATGTGATTTTTTTACGCCACAATTCAATTAATAAAACATAATTATGGATACTGCGGAAAATAAAAGTGGTGAGCCTTTTAAAATAAAGGGCAATTGGGAGCTCCAATCAAAGTTCCTTCAGGAAAAATATCCTCAGCTTACTGATGCGGATTTGAAATTTGAAACAGGCAAGGAATCAGAGTTATTAAGTCGACTGGAAGCAAGGCTGAATAAAAACCGGGCATTGATAATGAATATGATCGAAAAGAGCCAACAATAAAAATAAATAACCTTTAATTAAATAAATCATAAATGAAAAATAGTGAATCTGAAAACAAGTATCAGGCAGGTGAAATTGTGCATGCATTGGTAAATCCGGCTCAAAAATTAATAATCAGGAGATACGTTGATAGTATTTATTATTGCATTATTCAGGAAGACCCTACGCTTAAAGAACTGGTTTATTTTGAAAGAGAGCTTTCAAAATAAACTATTTATAAAAAATATTGAATTCACTTATTATTTCAAAATCTAAAGCTACTTCACATTGGAGTAGCTTTTTTGATTATGAAAAATGTAACTTGTTTCAAATGAATGGAACCCATGGTTTATCGATTATTTTTTCTTTCCGAATCCCATTTGCAAGTCTGACTAATAACAAGCCAAATATGTGAATGATGCAAGTTATTAATCAAATAATATAATTCCTTAGCAAAATAATCACTAAACTTTGTTGTATACATAAATACCTAATTCAACTAAAATTAAAAAAAGAATGAAAACGTATAAACTACTAATTGTCCTAATGATTCTGTTCTTCTCGGGAATAATGAAATCACAGGTTTCAGTAAATATTAATTTAGGTTCTCCTCCACTTTGGGGACCGGTGGGATACACTGAGACACGTTATTATTACTTACCGGATATAGAATCCTATTATGATGTTCAAACATCCATGTTTATTTATTATTATGGAGGTGGTTGGATCCATAGAACTTACCTGCCAGCTTATTATCAAAACTACGACCTCTATGGAGGCTATAAAGTGGTACTGGTTGACTATTATGGAACAAGTCCTTATGTTCATTTTAAAAACCATAAAGTAAAATACAAGAAAGGTTATAACGGCGGTCCACAAAAAACAATCGGGCAGAAACCCGGTAAAGGAAATAATAAGATCAATAGCGGGGGAAACAATCAGAAGAATCATAAAAGTAACGGGAAAAACAATAACAAAAGCGGAGGAAACAATAACAAATCAAAAGGGAATACTGGTCATGGAGGTAGCAAAGGGAAAAAATAACTATTAATCCAAAGAACAAAAAAGAACATTTGATAAAACGAACATTAAATTGATCCGATTAGCATACTGTTGATCGGATCTTTTGATTATAAAACTGCGAATTATATAACTCTTACCATTTTTTTTGTAAGACAAACTATAATATGCTCATCATCTTTGTACTGTCGTGAAAATAAATTCGCTACACAGAAATAACCCTATGAAACAATTTAAAAATGTTAGTCTACTTATTCTATTGTTCTTTGGTATAGATAGTCTTTATTCGCAAAACCCCGGAAAGAACTTTGAAAAGGACTTTGAAAAAGCGGAAAAAATATTTTCAGAGGTTTACCGCGATGCTAAAGGAGAATCGTTAACCTATTCCAAAGAAAGCTTCACGGTTGTTCGCCCAATGTTTTTAGAACTTTATAAAAACGATACCACCAACATGAATATTGCTTTTAAATTAGGCGTGTGTTTTCTTAGTTCAAGAAGATACCGGCCTCAGGCAATTCCCTATTTCAAAAAAGCTACAAGGGAAATAACTTCAGGCTATAATGGGAGCTCTTATAAAGAGAAAAAAGCCCCTATAATTACCTATAAATTTTTAGGTGATGCCTACCATTTGAATTATCAATTTGACAAAGCTATTGAAGCCTATGAGAAATTTATTGCAATAATGGAAAAGAATAATGAAACAGACAAAACACTTCTTGCTGAAGCAAATCAAAAGATTGAAATGTGCAACACAGGAAAAAGTTTAGTAAAGACTCCCATTAAAATCAAAATACAATCTCTTGGGAATAGTGTAAATTCCGCTTTTGCCGACTACTCCCCTGTTTTATCTTCTGACCAGCAAAATCTATACTTTACTTCACGCAGACCGGAATCAACCGGCAATTTAAAAGACCCTGAAGGTAATTATAGAGAAGATATTTATAAATCAACAAAAATAAAATCCGGGTGGTCAAAAGCTAAAAGTATAGGGATGGCTATTAATACAGTAGAAAACGAAGCTTCTGTCGGGATTTCACCTGATGGGCAGACAATTTTAATCTACAAGGATGACAAAGGTGATGGTAATATTTACAGTACAAGCCTGAAGGGAGATATGTGGACAACACCTGTTAAATTGAACGAAAACATTAATTCAAAGCATTGGGAACCGAGTGCTTTCTTTTCTGCTGATGGTAACACTTTATATTTTACGAGCAACAGGCCGGGTGGATACGGAGCTCGTGATATTTACACAAGTAAAAGAACACCTAATGGAGACTGGGGAAAAGCTGAAAACATGGGGCCTTCCATAAACACTCCTTATGATGAAGATGCTCCTTTTATTCATCCCGATGGTGTTACATTTACATTCAGTTCAAATGGGCACAAAACGATGGGTGGTTTTGATATATTCACCAGCTTTAATATGGGTAGTGGAAATTGGTCTGAAGCAACAAATGTAGGTTATCCTATAAACACAACCGATGACGATATTTTTTATGTAGTGAGTCCAAATGGACTTACCGCATACTTTTCTTCTTTCCGGGAAGGAGGCATTGGTGAAAAAGATAATTACATGGCAACATTTTTAGATAAAAAAGAAACTCCTCTTACACTACTAAAAGGTGAAGTAACTGATCAATTAGGCAAGCCCGCAAAAGATGTAGAGATAACGGTTACTGATAATGAAACAGAAGAAATAGTTGGAGTTTATCACACTAACAGCAAAACAGGTGAATACGTATTTATTCTTACTCCGGGAAAAAACTATAACATCACTTATGAATCAGAGGGGAATTTATTTTATTCTGAAAACATGGAAATAAAAATGGAAACAAATTACTACGAAATATTCAAACCGATTTTACTTGATCCGGTTATAGTGGGTTCTAAAATAACATTGAATAATATTTTCTTCGATTTTGATAAAGATTCATTACGCCCTCTTTCAAATGTAGAAATTAAGAATCTTGTGAAGATCATGAATAAATACCCAAGTATGAAGGTTGAAATATCAGGATATACCGATAGTAAAGGGGATGATGCATATAATCAAAAATTATCAGAAGCACGAGCAAAAGCAGTTGTAAACCGTTTAATTTCAAGTGGCATTAGTTCTGACCGAATGAAAGCGATAGGATATGGTGAAAAAAATCCAGCTGCATCAAACGTCAAAAAAGACAAAAGAGACAATCCAGCAGGAAGACAATTGAATAGAAGGGTTGAGTTTAAGATCACTGAAATAAAGTAATTAAAATCTATAGTTTAGTAATCCGCTTCATTGTTAAAATGAAGCGGATTTTTCATTTCCGGTCTGTGAATGATGTAACATTATGCAATCAGTGTGTAATACTATTATGATCGACAATTCTCAATTTTGTTGTGTTGTGAAAACGCATTTACAATGTTTAAACAAAGAATTTATGAAGGCTATAAAAAAGTTAATGTTATCAATAACAATGGGTTTATTAATGATACATGGATCAGCTTATGCTCAGGAATTAAGAGACACTACTAAAAATAGAATAACCGAAGAAGTAAAGGTAAATGAGCAAAAGGCAAAAGAAACAGCAGCCGCTGAGAAAAAAGTAGAAAAAAAGAATAACCAATTATCAAAAGCTGAAAAGAAAGCCGAAAAAAAAGAAAAAGCTGTAAACAAAGCTCAAAAAAGTGCTGATGCAAAGGAAGAAAAACTTAGAAAGTCTCAGGTTAAAACAGATGCAAAATCTGAAGAACTAAGAAAATCACAGTACAAAACAGATAATAAATCAGCAGATCTAAAAAAAGCACAAAGAAAATTGGACAAAAAAGTTGCCGATAAAAAGAAAGCAGACAAAAAAGTTGCTAAAAAGGCGGAAGAACTTAAACAGGCTGAATTAAAAAATGAAAAGACCAAATAATAAGAATTGAATAATTTCTTAAATCTAAAAAATGAAAAAGATAAAACTAACATTAACAACTATTGTTATAGCAGCGGTTGTTTTAATTGTAGGCTGCAAAAAAGAAGATTCAACAACAACTTCAGGTGGAACCTATACTCCAATTGTAATACCAGTTCAAACCACATCACAGGCAACTGTTCAAATGGGCGGAGCATCAGGCTTGGCGATTCTAGCTGGTTCCGCAATTAGTAATACAGGCGCAACAAGAATTACAGGAGATATGGGTTTAAGTCCGGGCACTTCTGTAGGTGGTTTTCCTCCCGGGATATTAGTTGGTACATTGCACATCAATGATGCAATTGCTACACAAGCAAAATTAGACCTTACCACAGCTTATAATGATGCGGCAGGAAGAACTGCAACGGATATTGTAACACTATCGGGAAACCTGGGCGGGCTCACACTTACACCAGGTTTGTACAAATCAACATCTTCGTTAGCTGTATCGTCAGGTGACCTTACTTTCGACGCGAAGGGAAACTCCAATGCTGTATTCATTATACAAATTGCATCTACACTTACAACTACATCCGGGAGAAAAGTTATTCTTAGCGGTGGAGCACAGTCATCTAATATTTTCTGGCAAGTTGGGAGTTCTGCAACTTTCGGTACAACCTCTGTGTTTAAAGGAACTGTTATGGCAATGCAGTCTATCACGTTTAACACTGGCGCAACACTTGAAGGGAGAGCCTTAGCAAGAACAGGAGCTATTGTAATGGCAGGGAATACTGTTGTGGCACCGTAATCGGTAAACATATCCTTGAAGCGCCCCATCACGCCAAGACATGACGGGGCGCTTTTTATATCTTAAAAGTCCTTCAGGATGATAGCTATGTGTGAATAATGTAACTTATTTAATATGTTGTATAATTTATTGAACGTTTACATCACCAACTTTACAAGAAGCGAAGTATAGTAATAAACATGTTTTTTGCTATAAAACAGATTACTCGCAAAATAATATATTTCAAAATATCAACACAATGAAGACTCCCAAAAGAGAATCAATAAAAATGACTAGTGATTCAAGTGCGACCAATGGTTTCTCCACACAAAAACAATCATCTGAATATGCGCGAAGTCTAATTGAAGCCAGTTTGGACCCACTTGTTACTATAAGTACAGAGGGAAAAATTACGGATATGAACGAAGCTTTGGCAAATATTACCGGAATGACCCGAGAAAAACTTACCGGAACTGACTTCTTCGATTATTTTACAGAACCACAAAAAGCCAGAGAGGTTTATCAGGAAGTGTTCGCAAAAGGATCCGTTGCCGATTCTCCACTAACACTTCGTCATAAAAACGGCAAATTAACCGATGTACTATTCAATGGTTCGGTTTATAAAGATGATAAAGGAAATGTATTGGGCGTTGTTATTGTTGCACGTGATATTGCCGAACAAAAATGGGCTGTAGAGTTACGAATTGCCAACAAAGAACTTGCCTTTCAAAACGATGAGAAAGAAAAACGGGCGGCAGAATTAAGTATCGCAAATAAAGAGCTTGCCTTTCAAAATGATGAAAAAGAAAAACGGGCAGAGGAATTGATCATTGCAAACAAAGAACTTCTCTTTCAAAACGATGAAAAAGAAAAGCGGGCGGCGGAATTAGTTGTAGCAAATAAAGAATTAGCTTTCCAAAACGATGAGAAGGAAAAACGGGCGGCGGAGCTTGATATCGCCAACAAAGAGCTTGCCTTCCAAAACAATGAAAAAGAAAAACGCGCAGCTGAGTTAGATATTGCCAACAAAGAGCTAGCCTTTCAAAATGAAGTCAAAGAAAAGCGTGCGGCCGAGTTGATTATTGCTAATGAAGAATTGGCCTTTCAGAATGATGAAAAAGAAAAACGGGCGGCTGAGTTATTCATTGCAAATAAAGAATTGGTGTTTCAAAATGATGAGAAAGAAAAACGTGCTGCAGAGTTGATCATTGCAAACGAAGAGCTTGCTTTTCAGAATGATGAAAAAGAAAAGCGTGCTGCAGAGTTATTCATTGCAAATAAAGAATTGGTGTTTCAGACAGGGGAGAAAGAAAAACGGGCTGCAGAGTTAGTAATTGCCGACATTGAACTGGACTTTCAAAATAAAGAAAAAGAAAAAAGAGAGATTGCAAATAAAGAACTTGAGGCTTTTAGTTATTCTGCAAAACTCGCTTCGCAGTATTCACTTAGCCTTATCGAAGCCAGTCTTGATCCTTTGGTTACTATCAGTATAGAAGGAAAGATCACCGATATGAATGAAGCTACGGTTAACATCACAGGATTGGAACGAGAAAAACTTATTGGTACCGACTTCTTTGACTATTTCACTGAGCCTCAAAAAGCACGTGAAGTTTATCAGGAGGTCTTTGCCAAAGGATCTGTTGTTGATTCCCCGCTTACACTTCGTCACAAAAACAGTAAGCTGACCGATGTATTATTTAACGGATCAGTTTACAAAGATGATAGAGGAAATGTGCTGGGTGTAGTTATTGTTGCCAGAGATGTTACCGAACAAAAACAGCTAGCAGAAAGAGAAATTGCAGGCCGTGAAAAAGAATTGATGAGAATAGAAGAGTTAGAAAGATTTAGAAAGCTAACAGTTGGGCGAGAATTAAAAATGATCGAATTAAAAAAAGAGATCGAAGAATTAAAAAGTAGAATTTAAATCTTACAAACAAATAATCTTTTCTTCATAATCACAGAATGAAACTTAAGCAAGAAAAAATAGAAAAATCACAAGCTACAAAGGAAAAATTGATCTCAGAAGAAAAGATCGACCTTCAAAATACTGAAAAGGCCTTATTAAATATTTTGGATGATTACTATGAAGAAAGACTTCATGCGGAAGACAGTCAGAGAGCATTGTTAAATATACTGGACGATTACAGTGATGAAAAAATCAATATGGAGAATACTCAGCGAGCTGTTCTGAACATCCTTGAAGATTATAGCGAGGCAAAAGAAAAGGCAGAAGAATCGACTAAATTAAAGGAAGCGTTTTTAGCAAACATGAGCCATGAAATACGCACGCCCATGAATGCTATAATTGGTTTTTCTGATATACTATCTAAAAGAATGCTTGGAGATCAGGAAAGAGAATATGTCAAAACAATTAAATCAGCAGGAGAAAATCTACTTACCATTATCAATGACATACTGGATATATCAAAAATAGAAGCCGGCATGATGGATTTCGAGGAGCATACATTTAGCGTGAAGGAAATTTTAAAATCACTTAATGTAATGTTAATGGGCAAAGCAAAAGAAAAAAATCTTGAATTAATATTCAGCTGCGAGGAGGACGTTCCTGATAATTTACTGGGAGATCCGACACGCCTCACTCAAATCATTATTAACCTTGCAGGGAATGCAATCAAGTTTACTCAAAAAGGAAAAGTTCATGTTCATGCGAAAGTTCTTAAGGATGATGGAGATGGTCATAAAGACGGAAATATTTTGGTAAAATTTTCCGTAACAGATACAGGTATAGGAATACCTCCTGATAAATTGGAACATATTTTTGAGCGATTTCGTCAGGCTGAATCTCATATTACAAGAAAATATGGTGGAACTGGGCTTGGTCTGAGCATTGCAAAACAATTAGTAGAGCTTCAGGGCGGTACATTAACTGTTAGCAGCAAATTTGAATCAGGATCTGTATTTTCCTTTTGTATCCCATATAAAAAATCCATCGAGGTTCTTGCAGCACACAATATTGAAAGTGAAAAGTATAATATGGAGGAACTCAGCAAGATTAAAATACTATTGGTAGAAGATAATAAATTGAATGTAATGTTGATCTTAAGTTTGTTTTCAGAATACAACTTGAAATTGCAGGTTGCCGAAAATGGGAGTGTGGCCATTGAAAAGATAAAACAGAACAACGGTTCTACTCCGCTCACTACCTGTTTTGATATTGTACTGATGGATATGGAAATGCCTGTAATGAACGGATATGAAGCTGCAACTACTATTCGTAGTGAGTTAAAAAATAAAATTCCAATTATTGCTATGACTGCACATGCTATGGCCGGAGAAAGAGAAAAATGCCTGAGCCTTGGAATGAACGATTATATTTCTAAACCTATAAATGCTAACCTACTTTTTGAAAAAATGTATGACTTAACTATTAATTCCCAATGCCATGATAAATAATGAATCTAAAAAAAATAATGTCCAAAAAGATGCCTTTGGAGAAAAAGTATGTGATCTCAGTTATCTGGCAGAAATGATGGGAAATAAAAACCACCTGATCAAAAATATATTAGACACTTTTCTTGTACAAATTTCTGAAGAGCTACAACTCATAAATGATGCGATTGAAAAATCAGATTATGTGGCCATAAAACAGTTGGCCCATACTATTAAAACTTCTGTTTCAATAATGAGTATATCCACTTTAACACCTGTTTTACAAGAAATGGAAACACTTGGTGCCATGGCTACAGATATTGAAAAGATAAAGCAATTGAATGTAAGCCTTAATTCAATATGTAAAAGAGCAAGTAACGAAATAAAGATCGAAATAAACAATTACAATTAATAAAAGTAACTACTCTCCCCTTTGTGATGAATAAATTAGAATAATCAAAAAATTAAAAATAAAATCATGAACAAGAATAAACAAATCAATATTTTTATTGTAGAAGACAATAAGGTATTCACTCTAGCATTGAAAGCTGATATAGAAACTACGTTTTCAAAAATGCCAATCAAGATCCAGTCGTTTGAAACAAGCGAAATGTGTATGGAAAAATTTAAGGAAGAAATTCCGCAAATTGTAATTACGGATTATCATCTTAATAGTAAGTATCCTGATGCAATGGATGGTATTCAGCTCCTTGATTGGATCAAAAAAGAAAACAGCGAAACATCTGTTGTTATACTAACCGGTGACGAGGATCTTAATATTGCTTTGAAAGCTTTCCATCATGGAGCTTCTGATTACGTTGTTAAAACAGAAACAAAATTCAGGAAGCTCAATTATTCTTTGGCCAATATTTTTAAAATTATTGATGCGAAGGAGGAAGTGAAAAAAAATAAAAATCAGGTTATAGGGTTAATTGGAGCACTTGTGCTAATAGCCGGAGTGGTACTTGTTACTAGTTTGCTAAGAGTTTAATAAGGCAAATATGGTTTTCAAATTAAAATTAGCTAAGATTATGAATGTCATGAATATAAAAAAAGCAATAAATATTTTTATTGTGGAAGATAATAATTTTTTTTCATTAGCACTAAAAATGTCGATAGAAAATGCTTTCGAAAACAAGCAGGTTCAGGTATTTCTATTTGAAACCGGAGAAGCGTGCATGGAGAGATTTATAGTGTTAAATCCCGAACTGGTTATTCTTGATTATTATCTCAATAGTAAATCTTTGGATGCCATTGATGGGCTTCAGGTTCTTCAAAAAATACGAAATTGTAATAGCGAAACCAGTGTTATTATGCTCACAAGTAATGATCATATTGATACAGCACTGAAATCATTTCACGGCGGAGCTTCAGACTATGTGGTTAAAACGGAAAAGCAGTTTAAAAAAATAATTGATTCCATATTCAAAATTCTCGCCGATAAAGAATTGATTTTAGAAAATGAAATGGCCGCTATACATTCAGCCGAACTGGTATTAGCAGAAAGAGAACTTGTTGTTAAAAATAAAGAAAAGGAAAAATGGGTTAATCAGTTAATCAATATTAACAAAAAAATTGCCTTTCAAAACAAAGCGCAGATCAAACATGCTGATGAATTAAAAACTGTAAAGGCTCATAAACTGGAAATGGAGAAATCTAAATTAGCAGTAGAAGAAAAAAATAAAAACATAACAGATAGCATTACTTATGCTAAACGTATTCAGCAAGCAAAACTCCCGAAAAAAGAAGAAATTTATTCCGCTTTACCGGATAGCTTTGTACTGTTTAAACCAAAAGATATTGTTAGTGGAGATTTTTATTTTTTTAAGAAAAAAGGTCAATCAATTTTTATTGCGGCTGCTGATTGTACAGGACATGGTGTTCCCGGTGCGCTTATGAGTATGATTGGGTTGGAGAAATTAAACGTAGCAGTTAAATTAAGTGAGGATACTTCAGAAATTTTACACCGATTAAACAAAGGAATAAAAAAATCTTTACGTCAATCTGACAACATTGATTCTACAAAGGATGGAATGGACATAGCACTTTGTTCAATAAATACCCAAAGTAGAATTATAAAATACGCCGGAGCAAACAGACCTATGTGGATTGTAAGGAAAGGGCATACTTCTGTTGATGAAATTAAACCAACAAAAAAAGCAATTGGAGGTTTTACAGATAATGACCAACATTTTGATACTCATGAAATACAATTAAATGAAAGGGATACTATTTACATTTTCTCAGATGGTTATGCAGATACATTCGGAGGCGAATTTGGGAAGAAAATGATGTCGAGAAGATTTAAAGAAACATTACTTCACATCCAGGATAAAACAATGCTTGAACAAGAAAAATATTTAGATAATTTTTTGGAAAGTTGGAAAGCAGAACTGGAACAAGTTGATGATGTTTTAGTAATTGGTATCCGGTTGTAACAGGATAACATTTCTAAGAACGGTAACCAGAAATATTACCGAATATCCTATAAAGGAAATTATCCCCGTTTAGCAATTTGCTTAACGGCTTTTGATTTTCATGAAACCTGTGAATGATATAACAAATAAGAAAATTGCTGTAACACCTTTGGAGCATTTGTTTCTCACCTTTGATTTGTGAAAGTTAATTCACAAATAAATCTAAATAAAATGAAAACAAAATTACTTATCTCATTCACTGCCATTCTTGTTTTTTTGCTACCTAATATAAATTTTGGGCAAGTAATTAATTTGGGAACTGCGGCAGATTTTGTCCTCTTCTCCTCTAATGGAGCTGTAGGAAACTCAGGCATTTCACATCTTACAGGTAACGTTGGCACAAACAATGGTTCGAGCACAGCTTTTGGAAATGTAAATGGAATTATGCATGATGCTGATGGTGCAAGTGGACAATGCGCCGCTGACTTATTGATCGCTTACAATCAACTAAACAGCACTATCCCAACCTTCTTTATTTCATCTTTACTTGGAAATGGTGACACTCTTGTTGCCGGTGTGTATTCTATTTCTGCTGCAGCAACACTAAATTTAGACTTAACTCTGGATGCTCAAAATAGCCCAAATGCAGTATTTATTTTTCAAATACAGGGATCCCTTTCCACCAATGCGTCTTCAAAAATTAAATTGATCAACCAGGCAAAGGCATGTAATGTATTTTGGAAGGTAGAAGGTTTGGTTAGCATGGCTTCCGGAACAACAATGAGAGGAACTGTTATTGCAAATAATGCAGCCATTAATTTAAACACTGGAGATACACTTGAAGGAAGGGCACTTTCAACAGCGGGAGCAGTTACAGTAGATGGAATTCTCGCCTATACGCCAATCGGTTGTGGTAGTCCGGTACTATCGGGTCCAATTGCTCCGGCACTGGGAGCCGCAGCTTGTTACGCAATATTCTCAACTGACGGGGCTGTCTCAAATTCGGGAATAACTTTTCTTACCGGTGATGTTGGAACAAATAATGGTTTAACTACCGGTTTCGATCCTTTAAATGTAACAGGTACTATTCACCCGATACCTGATGGTTCCACAGCAGCATGTGCCGCAGATCTGTTAAACGCATATAACTATGTTAATACATTACCATATGATATTGAATTATTGTACCCTGCACAATTTGGAAACAACCTGGTTCTTACGCCACATACCTATTTGATGAATGCAGCTGCAACATTTACTGATACACTTTATCTGAATGCACAGGGCAATACCGACGCTGTATTTGTGATCCAGATCAATGGAGCGCTTACTACAAGTACCTATTCAAAAGTTAGTTTGATTAATGGAACGCAATCAAAAAATGTATATTGGAAAGTTGAAGGTGCAGTGAGTATTAATAATTATTCTATCTTCTGTGGAACTATCATTACAAATAATGGTGCCTTAGGCGCATTAAATACAGGAGTTGTACTCGATGGAAGAGCATTAACAACAACGGGTGCCATCACAACAACAGCTATGACCGCGGTTGCCACCATGATCCCTGGAAATTGCGCATCGGTGGGGATTGAATATGTTGAATTAAAAGATGTAAAATCAGCTGTTCTTTTCCCAAATCCATTTACTAGTTCAATAACTGTTAAGATAAATGATTTTTCCAAGATCGCGAATGTTGAATTAAGATTATATAATTCTTTTGGATCCGAGATCATGAATGAAAATATTATAAAAGAATCTACTATTCTTGAAACTATTTCTCTTTCTTCGGGAATGTACTTTTATAGAATAATGAGCGATAATCACACAATACAATCAGGCAGATTAATTGCTGAATAATAATAATTTTTAACACACTATGAGTCCGGGCAGTTTGTCCGGACTCTTTTGTTTAACACCTTTACAAAGACTAGATGTGAATTATGTAACTTATTGAATTTGTTGTGTAACACTTTTGAAACAAAGTTGATCACCTTTGTTATGTGAAAATTATTTCACAATTAACCTAATCAAAAATGAAAAAAAAATTACTTCTTATTGCTACAACAGTTGCTCTCTTAACAGTTCCGGGTAAAAACTTCGGACAGGCTCCAAGCATGGGTACTACATCAAATTTTGCGCTTTTCTCTACTGTTGGAGCGCTTAACATTTCAGGAATTTCCCAACTAACCGGTGACATTGGAACGAACAGCGGTTCAACTACAGTGTTTGTTAATGTAAATGGAAACATCCATGATCAGGATGGCGCAAGTGGACAATGTGCTACTGATCTATTGTCATTATATAACGATCTGGACGCAGCTACTCCAACTTTCTTTATTGCTCCGGCACTTGGAAACGGAGATACTCTTATTGGTGGTGTTTATTATGTTTTCGGAGCATCATCACTGGATCTTGATCTTACTTTAGATGGATTAGGAAATCCAAATGCGGTCTTTATTTTTCAATTAGAAGGCCCGCTTTCTACAGGTTCAAATTCAAAAGTACATTTGATCAACGGTGCAAAAGCATGTAATGTGTTTTGGAAAGTAGAAGGTTTGGTAAGCATGGCTTCCGGAAGCACCATGAGAGGAAACATTGTTGCTAATAATGCAGCTATAAATATGACCGCTGGCGACACTCTTGAAGGAAGAGCCTTTTCTACTGCAGGTGCAATTACAATAAATGGTTCAATGGTTTATACACCAACAGGCTGTGGAAGCCCAATTCTTAACGGACCAACTGCTCCTTCAATGGGAACTACAGAATGTTATGCAATATTTTCTTCTGACGGACCGGTTACAAATGCAGGCATAACAACTGTTACAGGTGACGTTGGGACAAATGTTGGTTTAACCAATGGTTATGATCCTTTAACTGTAACCGGAATGATCCATCCAATTCCTGATGTTTCTACATCACAATGTGCTGCTGACTTATTAACTATGTCAACTTATCTTAACTCTTTAGCTGCAGACATCGAATTAAGGGTGCCTGCACAATTTGGGCACAATTTAGTTCTTACTCCACATACTTACATCATGAATGGTGCGGTATCACTTACAGATACATTATACTTAAATGCTGAAGGTTACACAAATGCAGTATTTGTTATTCAGGTGTTTGGGGCTTTTTCTACCAGTGTTTATTCTAAAGTTATTTTAACTAATGGTACACAAGCTAAAAATGTTTATTGGCAAGTTAACGGTGCAGTGAACATTGCCGATTATTCAATCTTTAACGGAACAATCGTTGCAAATAACGGAGCAATAGACCTATCTACCGGAGTTTCGGTTGACGGAAGAATTCTTTCAACTACCGGTGCAGTACAAACTGCAGCAGATACTGTTATAACACCTACTACCTGCACTCTTATTGGTATCGTTGAATCTAATTCAGTAAAAACAACTGATGCTGTTAGTATTTACCCAAATCCGTTTAGCTCATACACTACAATTGTCATGAATAAAGTGTCTGCGTCTTACAAAGCTGAAGTGAAGTTATATAATATTCTTGGAGCTGAAGTAATGAGTACGCCTATCATTAAAAAATCAACAACAATTGACACGATTAACCTTCCTGAAGGAATTTATTTTTATCAAATTACCGATAACAATAAAATGATTCAATCAGGCAGACTGATTGCTGAATAGAAATAAAAAGGAGAAAAAAAACAAGAGCCCAATACGTAAACGTATTGGGCTTTTTGCATGAATAATTTTTCATTAACTAATGAGTG
This sequence comes from Bacteroidota bacterium, assembly GCA_030684395.1. GTDB lineage: Bacteria > Bacteroidota > Bacteroidia > B-17B0 > Aurantibacillaceae > JADJDM01. The sequence continues at coordinate 20,895 of JAUXTT010000032.1, forward strand.
AATGATGTAACTAATTACAAGAATGGTATAACATAAAAAAATTAAAGAAGTCCAACTTTGTAAGGTGAAAATTAATTCATCAATAAATCTAGTTCAAATGAAAAATAAATTAAAGTTTATCATAACAGCGATTGCTTTGTTAGTCTTTCCGAAATTTAATTTCGGGCAAGCACCTACATTAGGCACCGCAGCCAACTGGGCCATCTTCAGTACAGCCGGAGCGGTTACAAACACCGGCACCGGGTTTCTTACAAAAATCACCGGTAATGTTGGTACAGTAGCAGGTGGCATTACCGGTTTCGGAAATGTAGATGGTGTGATGACCTTTACAGGTCATGCCGATAACGCCGCGTGTGCATCAGATATACTGCTTGCATATAATTTTCTGAATGTTGCCGTTCAAACTAACGCTCCGGGGATTCTACTCGGAAACGGGCAAATTCTGAATGCAGGGGTACATAACATACCTGCGGCAGCAACAATGAATTTAGATCTTATTTTAGATGGACAAGGAAATTCCAATGCAGTGTTTATTTTTCAAATACAGGGACCCTTCGCCACCAATACAAATTCAAAAGTAAAATTGATCAATGGCGCACAAGCATGTAACGTGTTTTGGAAAGTAGAAGGTGCTGTGAGTATGGCTACAGGAACTACTATGAGAGGAACTGTTATAGCTAACAACGCTGCAATTACAATGAACGTTGGTGATACACTTGAAGGAAGAGCATTTGCTATTAACGGCGCTATTCTTTGTAGTGAACTTTTAGCTTACACACCTATTGGTTGTGGAAGTCCGGTTCTTACAGGGCCAGTAGCTCCAACATTTGGTGCTTCAAATTGTTTTGCACTATTTTCTTCTATTGGTGCACTTGGAAACACTCCTACATCAAACATTACGGGTGATGTTGGAAATGCCGGAGGCGCATTGGGTGGTTGGAGTGCCGGTGAAGTTACAGGCGTTTTACACCCAACAGGAGATGGAGCTACAATGGCAGCAGCAGCTGATCTGGGTAATGTAAATAGTTATTTGTTAGGATTACCTTTTGATATTGAATTATTGTTTCCCCCTGAGTTTGGACATAACCTTGTTCTTACACCACATACATACCTTCTTAATTCTGCTACAGCATTAACCGATACCGTTTATTTAAATGGCATGGGAGATCCTAATGCAGTATTTGTTATCCAAATATTTGGAGCTTTTAATGCTAGTGCCAATTCAAGAGTTATATTAACCAATGGAACTCAGGCGAAAAATGTATTTTGGAAAATTAATGGTGCAGTTGATTTAGGTGTTGGTTCCATTTTTTATGGAACAATGATTGTTGATGGTGCATTCCTTTTACAACCGGGAGTTGAAATTATAGGAAGAGCACTTACTATCAATGGAGCTATAACTACTACTGCAGTAACGGTTTCACTCCCTCCTGGAGTTTGCGGAGCTTTGTTGCCTCCGGTAATTGTTACAGATCCTACAAATCAAACAGTGTGTGCCGGTAATTCAGTAAGTTTTACTGTAAGCGCGACCGGTGATGGCCTCACCTATCAGTGGAGAAAGGGTGCTGTAAACTTAGTTGATGGTGGAAATATTTCAGGGGCACAAACAGCTACTCTTACTATTAATCCTGCAAGTATCGCAGATGCTGCATTAGATTATAACGTAGTAGTTAGTGGAAGTTCAGGGCCAAGTGTTACTTCAATAGATGTTTCTTTAATAATCAATACACCTCCAATTATCACTACAGAACCTACCGATCAGGCAGCATGTCCTGGTGGTTCAGTAAGTTTTTCGGTAGTTGCAAGCGGCACAGGAATTACATACCAATGGAAAAAAGGATTAGTTGATATGATCGATGGTGGAAATATTTCCGGAGCAACATCTTCTGTGCTAACCATTAATCCGGTGAGTACCTCTGATACTGCATCTAATTATTATGTTGTCATTACCGGAACATGTCCACCAAATGATACTTCTATAACTGTTTCTTTATCTACTTCTTCACCAATCATTACTTTAGAACCTAGCAATCAACAAATATCATGTGGTGGTGCTTCGGTGAGTTTTTCAGTACTTGCATCCGGAACAGGCCTTACATACCAATGGAGAAAAGGGTCGGTTGACTTGATTGATGGTGGGAATATTTTCGGAGTAAATACTCCAACTCTTACAATTAATCCGGTAATTATCACGGATGCTGCAACTGATTATAATGTTGTTGTAACAGGTGCATGTGCACCAAGTGATACTTCAATAAATGTTTCATTAATAATTACCAACGCTCCTATCATAACCACAGAACCAACCGATCAAACTGCATGTGCAGGAACTTCAGTAAGTTTTTCAGTGATTTCATCCGGTGCAGGTATTTCATACCAATGGAGAAACGGAACAACTGATTTAGTTGATGGTGGATCTATTTCAGGTGCTACATCTTCCGTACTTACTATTAATCCCGTGAGCATCACTGATACTTCTTCTAATTATTATGTTGTTGCCACTGGCGCATGTGCTCCAAATGATACTTCACTACTTGTTTCATTAATAGTAGATACTCCTCCAATTATTACAACAGAGCCTATCAACCAAGTTGCATGTCCAGGAAGTTCAGTTAGTTTTTCAGTAGTTGCGACTGGCACAGGTATTACATACCAATGGAGAAAAGGAACAGCTGATATGGTTGATGGTGGAAACATTTCAGGGGCACAAACTGCAACACTATCCATTAATCCTATGAGTATCTCTGATACTGCATCTAATTATTATGTTGTTATCACGGGAACATGCCTTCCAAACGATACTTCAATAAATGTTTCTTTGATGTTAGGTAATCCAATTATTATAACTGAACCATTAAGTCAGATAGTATGTTCAGGTAGTTCAGCTACATTCTCTGTTTCTGCAACAGGATCAGCTCTTACTTATCAGTGGAAAAAAGGAATTGCTGATGTAATTGATGGCGCAACTATTTCAGGTGCTCAAACTGCAACACTTACAATTAACCCTGTAAGTATAAGCGATACTTCATCAAACTATTATGTTGTAGTAACAGGTGGATGTTCTCCAAATGATACTTCGCTACATGTTTCTTTGATGTTAGGCAATCCAATCATTATAACTGAACCATTAAGTCAGGTAGTATGTTCAGGTAGTTCAGCTACATTCTCTGTTTCTGCAGCGGGTTCAGGGCTCACCTATCAGTGGAAAAATGGAATTGCTGATGTAATTGATGGCGCAACCATTTCAGGCGCTCAAACTGCAACACTTACAATTAACCCAGTAAATATAAGCGATACTTCATCAAACTATTATGTTGTAGTAACAGGTGGATGTTCTCCAAATGATACTTCGCTACATGTTTCTTTAATGTTGGGTAATCCAATTATTATAACTGAACCATTAAGTCAGGTAGTATGTTCAGGTAGTTCAGCTAGTTTCTCTGTTTCTGCAACAGGATCATTACTTACTTATCAGTGGAGAAACGGAGCAGTAAATATGGTTGATGGAGGAAATATATCAGGTGCGCAAACAGCAACACTTACAATTAATCCGGTAAGTAGTTCTGATACTTCATCATTTTATAATGTTGTTATAATCGGCGGGTGCGCACCCAATGATACTTCAATAAATGTTTCGTTAGAATTGAACAACACAATAATCACTTCGGAGCCAATTAGTCAAACAGCATGTATTGGAAATTCTGTTAGTTTTTCAGTAACTGCATCCGGCTCAGCCCTCACTTATCAGTGGAGAAACGGAACAGTTAATTTAGTTGATGGCGGAACTATTTCCGGCGCAACTACAGCTACACTAACAATCAATCCAGTAATTATATCCGACACATCTTCATTTTATAATGTAGTAGTAATCGGAGGATGTGCGCCAAATGATACTTCAATAAATGTATCATTGATATTAAATACTTCTCCAAATATCACCACAGAACCTGTGCCTGCTAATCAATCAGTATGTGAAGGAAGTTCTGCAAGTTTCTCAGTGGCAGCTACCGGTGCAGGCCTTACATACCAATGGAGAAAAGGGAATGTAATTCTGATTGATGGTGGAAATATTTCAGGAGCAACTACAGCTACACTAACAATCAACCCTGCTGGCATTTCTGATTCGTCATCGTTTTATAATGTGGTAATACTGGGAACATGTGCTTTGAATGATACTTCAATAAATGTAACACTTATGGTAAAACCAACCCCGGTTGCTTCGCCTACCAGTACATCTGTTATATGTGCCGGCACTTCTATAAATTTGAATGCAACAACAGTTACAGGTGCAACTTACGCTTGGACAAGTACAACAGGATATTCATCCACATCTCAAAATCCCGTACTTGTGTCAGCAACTACTTTAGATGCAGGTATATATTCATTGATAGTTACATTAAATGGATGCCCTTCTGTCCCTTCAACAGTTGGGGTTGCAGTGAACGATTGTAACAGTGATTTAAGCATTATTAAAACCGTTAGTAATCCGACTCCATTTATTGGAACAACAGTTGTTTTTACTATAACAGTACAAAACAACGGACCTCTTAATGCTACAGGAGTTGAAGTTACTGATGTTTTGCAAAGCGGATATGCATATGTTTCTTCTACAGTATCAACCGGTGTTTTCACCTCTTCAACGGGTGTGTGGACAATTGGTGGAATGAATAATGGAGATGTAGAGATATTGACAATAACAGCGACAGTACTTGCCAGCGGAAACTATGTAAATACTGCGATAGTTTACGGTACACAGATAGAAACGAATACACTAAACAATAATTCGTCGGTAGAAACTTTCCCAACCGATTTTAATATTCCAGAAGGGTTTTCACCAAATGGAGATGGGATCAACGATTTGTTTGTGATCAGAGGTATTCAAAATTTCACGGAAAATGAGTTTACAATATTCAACCGTTGGGGAAATAAAGTGTTTGAAGCTAGCCCTTACAAAAACACATGGGATGGTAAAGCTGAAATGGGATTAACAGTTGGCGGAGATGAATTACCGGTAGGTACATACTTCTACGTGCTTGATCTTAAAGATGGCACTCCTATCTATAAAGGAACCATTTATTTAAACAGGTAATCATCAATTTAGAAACATTCTCACATAAAAATTAAATCAAAATGAAAACATTTAAAAAAATAATAGCAATTGCGGTTTTAGTTGTTGGTGCTTCAAGCATCTACGCGCAACAAGACCCAATGTTTACCCACTACATGTATAACACCCTGGCGGTTAATCCCGCCTACGCGGGGAGCAGGGATGCTTTAACAATAACGGGGCTTCATCGCTCACAATGGCTTGATTTTAAAGGTGCGCCTCAATCTCAAACCTTAACGGTACACTCGCCATTAAAAAACGAGCATATCGGCTTGGGATTATCTGTACTAAATGATAAGATTGGGCCAACTAATAATACGTCTGCTTATGCTGATTTCGCTTACAGAATTAAGCTGAACGAAAAATCAAAATTAGCACTTGGGATGAGTGGTGGTGCAAAATTCTTTCAGGCAAATCTGAATACTCTCAATCTTGATCAAACAACTGACCCAACATTTCAAAACAATATCAGTAATCGTATCACTCCTAATTTTGGTTTTGGAGCTTACTATTCAAGAGAACGTTTTTACGCAGGTGTTTCTGTCCCAAATCTATTGCAAAACAGTTACTCTGAGATCAATCAGACTGGCGGAAGTACTTTAATTGCAAAAGAACAAAGACATTACTTCTTTATTGCAGGAACAGTTATAAAGCTAACTGAAAACTTGGCTTTGAAACCTACCACCTTGATCAAGGTAACAGAAGCAGCTCCTATTCAGGCAGATCTGACAGCGTCGTTTTTGATCGGTAAAAAATTATTACTGGGCGCAATGTACCGTAGCGGAGATGCTGCAGGAGTTTTAGTTGGATTTGATATTATAGAACAATTACATATTGGATATTCTTTCGATTGGTCATACGGTTTATCAACAGCCAGATACAATAAAGGAAGTCATGAAGTAATGTTACGATATGACTTCATTTCAGCTCAAAAAAAACAAATCCATTCTCCAAGATATTTCTAACTCATAAAAACGTAAAACAATGAAAAAATTATTTATTCCAATCATTATATTTATGAGTATAGGCATTAATGGCTATTCTCAGAAAAATTCAGGTGTTGAATTTAATGAAAAAATCGCCGAAGTTAAACCGGCAAAAGAATTAAAGGGAGACAAACACTATTTTGTTTATTCCTATGATAAAGCCATTAATGCTTATAAAGATGAAGAAAATCTCACTGCTGATGGTCAGCGAAAGTTGGCTCAGAGTTACGCCAGTATGAATGAAAATATTTTGGCGGAGGCTGCTTATGCAAAATTAATAGGTGCACCGGGAGGAAACTTACCTGAAGACTATTTCAACTATGCAATGATTTTTAAAGCCAATGGTAAATATGCAGAAGCAAATACCTACATGGATATATTCAGTGAATTAAAGCCAAACGACTTGCGGGCTATTGACTATTCTACAAATAAAGCTGAACTCAGTAATTTGCAAAAGGATAACGGGAAGTATAAAATAGAGCACTTAAATGTAAATACGGATGCCGAAGATTTTGGCACGAGTTTTTACAAAGATAAAGTGGTCTTTACATCCAGTAGAAGTACTAAGTTAAATCCTAAAAAATCCAACCACAACAATAAACCATATCTAAATATCTATGTTTCTGAAGTAGATAAAACTCAATTAAAAACTCCTGAGAGTTTTGATAAAGAGTTGAATGGAAAGATGAATGAAGGGCCGGCGAGTTTTAATAAAGACGGGAGTTTTATGGCATACACAGAAAACAATTATGACCTCACAAAGAAAGAGCTTATTGTAAAATTAGAGATCTATTTCCGTACTTCAACTGATGGAAAGTGGTCAAAGCCCGTTCCTTTTGCGCTGAATGATAAAAATTATTCGGTAGGGCAGCCTGCCTTATCACCTGATGGGAACACTATGTATTTTGTAAGTGATATGCCCGGAGGTTTGGGCGGCACAGATATTTACAAAACCACAAAGGATGGAAAAGGAGAATGGGCAAAAGCAGAAAACCTGGGCGATAAAATAAATACAGAAGGAAATGAGATGTTTCCTTTCTATGAAGGAACTAGCGGAACACTCTACTTTGCTTCTAACGGTAGGTTTGGTCTTGGAGGACTGGATGTTTTTACGTCTTCGTCAACCGGTGCAGAATATACAGTTGCAGAGAATGTGGGGACTCCCGTAAATACTCAGTACGATGATTTTGCCATAATAATAGACGGTAAAACAAATAAAGGATACTTTTCTTCTAACAGAGTTGGAGGTAAAGGAAGTGATGACATCTATTCCGTTAATTTATTAGCAGTTAAAAAATTAATTGGCATAGCAAAAACGGAAACAGGAGTAAGTATTCCCATGACATTTATCACATTATTTGATTCCAAAGGAGCGATCATTGATACAGTAACTACAAAAGCAGATGGTGCTTATCAGTTTAATGTAGAGTCAAATAAAGATTTCAAACTTACCGGTAATAAAGTATCGTATATGGAAGGTAAAAATAGTGCAAATACTCTTGGTACAGAACTTATTGTAAAGGCAGATGTTATACTTACAAAAAAAGAAGAGAAGTCGATTCCAAAAATGGAAGTTGGTACAGACTTAGCGAGTAACCTCGAAATAAATACAGTCTATTTTGATTATGGCAAATACAATATTCGTCCGGATGCAGAAATTGACCTGGATAAAATTGTAAAAATAATGCAAGAAAACCCTAACATGGTTATTCAATTATACTCACATACCGATTGCCGGTCTACGAAGGGTTTTAATAAAGTATTATCGGATAAGAGAGCTAAATCAACGGCTGAATATATCAAAAAGAGAATTTCAAAACCGGAACGTATTTACGGGAAAGGATATAGCGAAGATAAGTTGATAAGCAAATGTCCATGTGAAGGTGATGTTGTTTCGGAGTGTTCGGAAGAGGAGCATCAAAAAAACAGAAGGACAGAATTTATTATCATCAAAAAATAATTTTGCTGGTCAGAGTTTTACAGGTACTTTATTAGGTTTTGTTCTGTAATTCGTTTAGATTCTGTAAGCAAAGCAAAAGCGCTATCCTCCGAGGATGGCGCTTTTTGTTTATAAACCCTGCTCTTTAAAAGTGTGAATGATGTAACTAATGAGGATACTTCTATAACACATTTGGGCTCTTCCTGCATCATCTTTGTTATGTGAAAATTAATTCACAAATAATAAAAACACTATGAAAAATATAATCTTAATAATGGCAATCTTTATTTCTATTGGAAATAGAAGCTTTGCGCAGGACAACAGCATTGACTCGCGTGAGAAATTACTTTTTGGAATTAAAGGAGGTGTCAATTACTCTAATGTCTATGATTCTCAGGGTGAAGAATTTCAGGCAGATCCGAAACTGGGTCTTGTAGGCGGTGCATTTCTTGCAATTCCAATTGGACGATACTTTGGTCTACAGCCGGAAGCTTTGATCTCTCAAAAAGGGTTTCGTGCTACAGGTAGAATTTTGGGTGGTACTTACAGCTTTACCAGAACAACTACTTACCTGGATGTCCCCCTACTCTTTTCTATTAAGCCGGTAGAATTCATTACTCTGCAAGTAGGCCCACAATACTCGTATCTTATCAAACAAAATGATGTGTTTACCAACGCTTCCACAAGTATTGAACAGGAACAAGAATTTGTGAATGACAATATTCGTAAAAACACTTTATGTTTCACAGGTGGTGCTGATATTAACATTAAGCACATTGTTTTGGGTGCCAGAGCCGGATGGGATATTCTAAATAACAATGGTGATGGAACATCTACTACTCCTCGTTACAAAAACGTTTGGTATCAGGCTACTATAGGATACAGATTTTACTCTAATTAATTTAATCTTATGTATGTGTGAACAATAAAGTTCACACATGCATTTTTAAGCAAATCAAATGAAATCAAAAAAACTTATTGGAATATGGATGGATCATTCAGTTGCCAATCTAATTGAACAAACCCCAAGTGGGTTTGTGTTAACAGCAATAAAATCAGATTTTTCTCATCAGGAAAAAACCAGCATAAGTAAAAACGAAAGCCTTATGCACAATAAAGAGCAAAATCATCAATCAGGGTATTACAAACAAATAACTGAAGCCATTAAAGAGCATGATGAAATTTTTCTTTTTGGCCCTACTACAGCCAAAAATGAATTATTAAATCTTCTCAAAGCTGACAGGCATTTTGAGTACAAAAAGATAGATGTAAAAGATGCTGATAAAATGACGGAAAATCAGCAAGAAGCTTTTGTTAAAGACCATTTTAAACTTAATAATACTAATCTATAAAATTAAAATCATGAAAAAAATTATCACACTCAGCACAGTCTGTATCATTCTTAGCTTATTATTCTCTTCTTGTGGTTCAAACACCTCTTTAACAAAACGCCACTATAACAAAGGTTACTATATTGCTCATACAAAAGGTAAGCATAAAGTTGCTGCAGAAAAGAAGGACGAAAAAATTGCTCAGTTAAAAATAAAGGAGGCTTCAGTTATTGATGCTTCAAAAGTGAAAACACAACAAAACTCTATAGCAGAGTATAAAGTTTCAAATCCTATTGCGGAGAACAAAACTTTAGTAGCGAGTAACGGAAGAACTCCAATTGTATTTAATACTCATATTGTTTCAAAACATCCTGTAAAACAGGTGCCAACATTTAATCTATTTCCGATTAAAGATGTTAAACACTCTATCTTCAGTAAAAAGAGAGTTAGCCCGGTAATGCACGACGGCGACGGGTTGAGTTTATTCTGGATAATTATTCTTGTATTACTAATATTGTGGGCCTTCGGTTTGTTAGGTGGAGGTTGGGGTTTAGGAATATTCATTAATGTACTATTGGTAATTGCATTGATCTTATTGATCTTATGGTTACTGAGAATTGTATAAGAGCAACAGAATTTAATCTACTATTCAAACTAAAGAGAGGCAATGTGTTATTGCCTCTCTTTTAAATTAAATGAAAATGGAAAAATTATCTAAAAATAAAATTTGGAAACAAACAATGAGCTCACAAAATACTGCTTTATGTACTCCTTATAATAATTGTATTGGAAAACCATTAAGTACCGATCAGCTCATAGTGAATGTAAATAAAATGATTCTTAAAACAACCATGAAAATCTATGAATACTATCCCGAGCTATCCAAATACCTGGAAGAAATGACTGTAACTATCCCAATGTTGGAAAAGCCTAACATATCTCTATATAATTTAACTATGTATTACTATTCCCTGAATTCATTGCTAAACAAGTATATTTTAGGGCATGTGAAAAATGAAATAAGTGAATGATGTAACTTATTCCTTGTGTTCTGTAACACATCCGAATCTCATTTCCCCACCTTTGTCATGTGGAAATTATTTCACATCAAAACAACCAAATCATGAAAAATAAAACAGAATTAAAAGGAAATTGGAACGAAACCAAGGGAATCCTAAAACAAAAATTTGCAATGCTTACCGATAATGACTTGTTGTTAGAAGAAGGAAAACAAGACGAAATGCTTGGCAGAATACAAATTAAACTGGGAAAAACAAAAGAAGAAATACAGAAACTGATCTCTGAATTATAAATATCATATTAATAAATCTTCGCTCCGGCGGACTAAAAAAAATCAAAATGAAAAAAATAGTTTTAACTCTTGCTGCCTTTGTACTAATTACAGGAACAATTTTTACTGCGTGCAATACTCCATCAGAAAAAGTAGAAAATGCCGAAATAAATGCTCAAAAAGCAAATGATGATTTAAACACTGCAAAAGAAGAGTATGCCAATGAAGTTGCTGAATACAGACAAGAAATTGCCGATAAAATTGAAGCAAATGAAAAAAGCATTGCTGAGTTTAAAGTAAAAACTGAAAACCAAAAAAAAGAAGCAAAAGCTGATTATCAAAAGAAAATCACAGAATTGGAAGAAAAGAATAGTGCTATGAAGATGAAAATGAATGATTACAAAGAAACCAGTAAAGATGAATGGAAAAAATTTAAAACTGAATTTGAACACGACATGACTGAATTGGGTATCGCATTCGCCAACCTTTCAGTAAATAGCACAAAATAATTCAATTAAAATACAAAACTAAATAATCTCAAAAAATGAAAACAAAATTATCAATATCAGTTATTCTCCTTGGAGCAATTATAATGCTGGGATTACAGAGTTGCAAAAAATATCCTGAAGGGCCTGTAATCAGTTTAAGAACAAAAACTGAAAGAGTAGCTAATACTTGGAAAGTAGACAATTACAAAATAAACAGTAGCGATTATACTTCTTTTCTGTCGGACTACGACGAAACATTTACAAAAGAGGGAGACTATTCTTACTCATGGGGTTCTTTAGATGGAACAGGTAAATGGGCATTTCAAAACAACAAAGAACAAATTAAATTAACCGGTGTCGATAATCAGGCATCTCATGATCTGATCATTCTTAAACTTGAAGAGAAATCGTTTTGGTATTATTACATGGATGGAAACGACAAACATGAGCTTCATTTAATTCCGAGGTAATCAGAATAAATCATTCATCACAAAATCCAAAAACAAATGAAAACAACCTTTTTACTATCCATCTTCCTGCTCACGATAGCAGGAAGCAAGATCTCAGCTCAGGAAACAGTTTCGGGTGAGAAGTATGGCAAAACTTTAAATGTCGGAGTAGGAATTGGATATTATGGATACATTGGGCATATGGCTCCGGTTTTACATGCCAATTATGAATTTGATGTAGCAAAAAATTTCACACTGGCTCCATTCATTACTTACTACTCTTATAGCAATTACTACTATTGGGGAGATCATAATTATCCGTACAGAAATTACTCTTATCGTACTACGGTAATTCCAGTGGGGGTTAAAGGGACTTATTATTTTGATCAGTTGCTTAAGGCTAATTCCAAATGGGATTTTTATTTAGCGGGTTCTTTAGGTTTTGCTTATAGAAAAACAATCTGGGAAAGCGGATATTATGGAGAAACGGTAGTGAGAAATGGTTCAAGCGGTTTGTATCTTGATGGACATATTGGAACTGAATATCATCTTAACAAAAGAGCTGGACTGTTTCTTGATCTTTCCAGTGGTATCTCAACTTTTGGTTTAGCATTGCATCTTTAGAATTCTAAAAAAAAAGGAAAGCAGCAATTGAAATTAAAACCCTCCCAAATCATTCACACCAAAATAAATTATTATGAAAATGCAAGAACTCAATTTATTTATAGTAGATGACAACTCCCTGGTTTTAACAAATCTCCGGAACTATCTCAATATCAGATTTGGAAATGATCTTAAAATCTCTACTTTTCATACCGGAGCAAACGCCCTAAAGGAAGTTAATAAAGACACTGATATTGTTATTCTTGATTATGATTTGGGAGCCGAAAATGGAAATGATGTTCTAAAATCAATAAAGAAGATCAATTCGAATACCGAGGTTATTATGTTTACATCCAATGATGAAATTGGAGTTGCTATTGAATCTTTCAGAAATGGAGCATCAGATTATGTGATCAAAGGAGATAAAGAATTAAAAAAAATTGCATCCCTTATTAATAAGATCATAACCTACCCAATCAGGATAATGGTGAGAGAGTTTGGAATATCTAAATACCTGGCCATATTTCTGTTAACATTTGTATCGGTTGGGGTGGTAGTTTTTATCACAATGCATTATATGAATTAAAATTATCAGTTAAATTAAAAAGAAAAAATCATGGGAAATCTATTGTACACAATCGCAGTAATACTGGTCATTCTTTGGGCCATAGGTTTTATCGGATTTGGAACCGGCGGACTCATTCATGTTCTCCTTGTGATCGCACTAATTGCCGTCATTTTCAGGCTTATCCGTGGAAAACAAATATAGTATCAACTATTATTTCAATAATTAAATCAATAAACTAAAAACAAAAAAAATGGAAAATTCAAACAACACAGGAAAATTAATCGGTGCTTTACTAGTTGGCGCTGCAGTTGGAGGCGTACTGGGAATTCTTTTCGCACCTGACAAAGGAAGTGAAACTCGTAAAAAAATTGCAGGCAAAACAGATGAATTTACAAGTTCATTAAAGGAAAAGTTCAATGCTTTTTTAGAAGAAACAAAAAAAGAGTTCGAAGCTGCTAAAGAAAAAGCAGAGCAGTTTGCAGAAAACCACAAATAGTAAATTAAAGTATGGTGTGATTAAACACAATAACATATTAAAAAATGGAAGATAAAACATCATTACTCGAAACACTTCTGGAAAAAACAGAAGGCTACGTAAAGGCAAGCGCCGAGCTTTACAAGCTAAAGATCATTGATAAATCCGCAGAGGTGATATCAACTTTAGCAGCTCGGTTAGCTATCCTTACATTCTTTACTTTATTTTTCCTGATCTGCAATATTGGTATTGCTTTGTGGATAGGTGAATTTCTTGAAAAGTCCTACCTCGGATTTTTTATCGTAGCAGGGTTTTACGCAATAATGGGAATAGTGATCTTCCTGTTTCGTAACAGATGGATAAAAACGCCTTTAAAAAACTCAATAATTACACAGGCCTTAAATTAAATCAGCCATGAAAAATCTGGATGCAACTATATTATTAAAACAACTGATCCTTGAAAAAGAGTCTGAGAAAGAGCTGAGGGAGCTATTACTTAAAGATCAATTCCGTGCTACTTTTGAAAGCTTAAAACCTATTAATATTATTAAAAACACTTTTAAACAAATTGTAACATCACCAGAAATAAAGACCTCAATTATTAATTCAGCAATTGGTTTTATTTCAGGCTTTGTTGCAAAAAAGTTATTTGTAGGCGGCTCAAATAACCCAATTAAAAAAATGGGTGGATCAATACTCGGAACACTGGTGGCTAATAAAACAGAAGCAAATGCTGAAAATATTAAAAGTGCAGGGAGCTTGTTACTAAAAAAAGTAATTGAGCTATACTATGCAAAAAAGCAAGCAAATGGAGGTAAACAATAAAATTCCCGCTTATATCAGGTTCACATTGATACTGATCAGTTTGAGCATTCTTACAGTTATTTTATATTTTGGACAGAACATTCTGATTCCATTGCTTCTTGCTTTATTGTTTGCCATAGTTCTAAGCCCATCGGTTGGTTTCTTCACAAAAAAATTACGGTTCCCTCACATACTTGCTGTATCATTTTCTGTTATCCTTTTCTTTATAATCATTGCAGCTATTTTTGTTTTTATTTCCTGGCAGGTTTCTGATATAACTGATGATTGGAATAAAATTAAGAAGAACCTCTTAATTCATTATGAGCACGCTCAACACTGGATCAAACAACGGTATCATGTAAGCTATAATAAGCAGGAAGTTTACATGGAACAAGTAGCTCAAAAAACATTAAAAAGTGATAGCCAATTAATGGGAAATACCTTAAGTTCATTTACCGATACTTTATTGAATATAGTACTGATACCTATTTACACTTTCCTAATTCTTTTATACAGAAACCTCTTTCTTCAGTTTCTCTACAAAATGGTCCGGCATAAAAATGAAGATCTGCTGATCGATGTACTTAGTGAAATAAAAACGGTTGTTAAAAGTTACATTATTGGATTATTTATTGAAATGGGAATTGTTGGAACCTTAACAACAACAGGCTTTTTGTTACTTGGTATTCATTATGCCATTTTACTTGGCGTAATCACGGCCGTGCTAAATTTAATACCCTACATAGGCATTTTGGTTGCAGGCCTCATTGCCATTTTCGCTACACTGGGAAATTCAACGGATGTGTATTTAATAGTAGGAATTATCGCAGTCAATTCAGTTGTTCAATTGATTGATAACAACATTATTGTTCCGAAAATAGTTGGTAACAAAGTAAGTATAAATGCTCTGGTAACCATGGTTGGAGTAATAATTGGCGGTACACTTTGGGGTATTCCGGGAATGATCTTATCTATTCCAATAACAGCAATTATCAAAATTATTTTTGATCGTATCGAATCTTTAAAACCATGGGGAGCTTTACTTGGTAATATGGAAGCTTCTTCTGCTAAACCTTCTGTTGTTCAAACGCCGGAGTCTTCAAATTAAGTTCATTTTTTTAGATTATTTCTTAAAAAAACCTTCTTTCTTACAAGCAATTCAACTGTTTCCATTACCTTTGAGCTTCAATAAAAAGCACCATGTCAAAAATAACTAAATTCAAAGGTACGGGCGTTGCTATTGTTACGCCATTCAACAAAGACGGAAGCATAGATTTTAAAGGCTTAACCAATTTGATTGAGCACCTGATAAAGGGTAAAGTTGAATATTTAGTTGTTTTGGGAACTACCGGAGAGTCGGCTGTTTTAAATAAAGATGAAAAATCGGCAGTTATCAATCATGTAATTGATACAGTTGAAGATCGCATTCCGCTTGTATTGGGAATTGGCGGTAATAATACGCAGGAAGTAGTAAATACTATTAAACATACAGACCTTAAAGCATTTTCTGCGATCCTGTCTGTTTCTCCATACTATAACAAACCTTCTCAAGAAGGAATTTATCAGCATTACAAAATGATTTCTTCGGCTTCTCCCCTACCTATCATTCTGTACAATGTACCTGGAAGAACTAACTCTAATATGAGTTCTGAAACTACATTACGTTTGGCCCATGATTTCAAAAACATTGTTGCTATTAAAGAAGCTTCAGGAAATCTGGAGCAGTGTATGCGCATTATTAAACATAAACCTAAAGATTTTTATGTAATCAGCGGTGATGACAACCTTACTTTACCAATGATAGCTTGCGGTGCTGACGGCGTGATCTCTGTTGTTGCAAACGGTTTTCCTAAAGATTTTTCGGAAATGGTTCGTCAGGCTTTGGCAGGAAATATCACTCAGGCACAAAAACTTCACTACAAAGTATTTGAAATTACCGAGCAGTTATTTGCAGATGGTAATCCGGGCGGAATTAAAATAGCATTGGAATTATTAAAAATTTGTCAATCTTATGTTCGTTTGCCTTTGGTAAAACCAAATACTAAAGTGCAAAAACGACTAGCTGAATTGATTGCTGAGTATAAATAAGTTATATGAAACTATTAGAAAAGATTTTTTTGCTCTGCATAACTCTTTGTTTTGTACTGAGAATTTTCTTTGTACCCGGTTTTATTGCTTTCTCATTTTTTTCTTTATTCACCACAGCATTGTTATACCTGACTGCTGGATTTTGGTTATTTAATTATAAAGATAAGAAATCAGGAGTAATCCAAAATAACATTGGCTTATCAATTGGGAGTGGAATAGTTTTTTTCATTGCCTTAATAGGAATAGCTTTTAAATTGATGTTTTGGCCTGGGGCATTTGTTTTTCTGGCATTATCTTGCCTTCTACTGGTAGGATTATTAATAGCAGGCATTATGCTCCATCAAAATTCTAAAGGAAGAAAAAAATATTATAAACTACTTATTATTAGATACGCATCAGTTTTAGTATTTTGTATAACTTTGATATTTTTCAATGGAAATAATATCTACAGGTTTTTTCATAGAAACGATCCTGTTTTGATACAGAAATGGGAATACATGCGTTCAAATCCGGATGACATAAAGGCAAATGAGGATTTTTATAATTATCTCAATTCACCAAAATGATCTCATCCCGCCAACTCTTTCTTAACCACGTTGCACAAACAAGCCCAGCACCTGTTGCATTAGAAATTGAACGCGCAGAAGGAGTTTATTTGTACGAAAAGAATAATACACGTTACACCGATCTTATTTCCGGTATTTCCGTAAGCACACTTGGTCACTGTCACCCAAAAGTGGTTGAGGCAATTAGCAAACAGGCAAATACTTATATGCATTTGATGGTGTATGGCGAATATGCTCAAACACCTCAAACCGAATTAGCCATTGCATTAACTAATCTTCTTCCAAAAGAATTGAACTCTGTTTTTTTTGTTAACTCCGGCGCAGAAGCTACAGAGGGCGCATTAAAACTGGCTAAGCGTGTTACAGGAAGGACCGAACTCATCAGTTTTAAAAATGCTTACCACGGAAGTACACAGGGTGCTTTGAGTATAATGGGAAGTGAAGAATTTAAAAATGCTTTCAGACCCTTGTTACCTGATACAAGGATAATTGAATTTAATAATGAAGAGCATCTGAAGTTTATTACTGAACGGACAGCATGCGTTATTGTAGAACCTATACAAGCTGAAGCAGGAGTTTTAGTTCCCAAAAATGATTTCCTTAAAAAATTAAGAAAACGTTGCACGGAAACAGGGACCCTCTTAATACTGGATGAGATCCAAACAGGCTTTGGAAGATCCGGAACTTTTTTTGCTTTAGAACAATTTGATATTATTCCTGATATTTTGTTGATGGCAAAAGCTATGGGTGGTGGAATGCCAATTGGTGCTTTTGTTTCTTCTAAAGAAAACATGGATTTACTCACTAATAATCCGGTTTTAGGACATATTACCACATTTGGAGGTAATGCGGTTTGTTGTGCGGCTTCACTTGCAGCTTTAAAAGAGATCAGGGATCATAAACTATACACAAGAGCAAAGGAAATTGAGAAGATAGTTTTAGAAAATTTAAAACACCCAAAAATAAAAGAGATCAGAAGTTACGGAGCATTAGTAGCTGTTGAGTTTGGTGATACGGATTTGAACATGAAGATCATCAATCATTGCATAGAACTAGGAGTAATTACCGATTGGTTCCTTTTCTGCTCAACAGCGATGCGCATTGCTCCTCCTCTTATCATCACGGATGAAGAATTAAAAAGGTGCTGTGCTCTTATTCTTCAGGCAATTGAAATGTAATTAATTTTGTGCCGCTAAGAGCGGTAAAAATCCAATACTCACATCAAGCTAGTTGAAAAATAAAAGTTTACTGATTGTTATTAATCCCGTAATCAAAATCAGAAAAAGGACAGTAGATCTGAATTGTGTTTCAGAGACCCTTTTTAAGATTGACTTTCCAATAAAAGTACCAGCAATACTTACCACAAAAAGAATTGGAATAAGGTAAAGATCATCCTTATGAACATAACCATTTATACTATACACTACACTCCTGCTGACATCTATGGCTAAATCAATGATGGCTGAAGTGGCAATAAAAACATCCATCTTTAAATTGAAAGAAGCAAGTACAACACCTCTGATTGCTCCTCCTGTTCCCAGTAATCCGGCAATCAATCCTGATAAAAAACCACCTGAAACAGAATTAAAAGTTGTTGGCTTAACCCGTAAATTTTTAAAGATCAGAAATAACAGACTTAGAGAGATCAGGAAAATAGATAAACAATACTCCAGTATCACCGAATCAAAAAACTTACTCATGTAGGCACCAACAATTACTAACAATACAGAAGGAATTCCAAGTTTAATAAGCAGCTCCTTGTCAAAGCCATTTCTGAAAAGAACTATTTTAGAAAGATTACTGGTTATGTGAAAAAGCGCGGTGATTCCTAACACGGAATGAAAGTCAAGAAAAAAACCGGCAATAGGTACAAAAAACAAGGAAGAACCAAATCCTCCAATTGTTCCAAGTATCTCAGCAACCAAAGCAAGAAGGGCAAAATAAATGATATGTTCTAAACTCATCAAACTCTAACTCCGATAATACAGACGTCGTCAATCTGTTCCAAACTGCCTCTCCATCCTTCAAATGCAGCTTCCAGTTCGTCTCGCTGTTCAACAAAACTTTTGTTTTGCATAGAAACAATCATATCTTCCAGTTTTTTATACTTGAATTTTTTACCCTTTGGTCCTCCAAACTGATCCGCATAACCGTCTGTAAAGGTAAAAATGCAATCGCCTTCCTGAAGCTTGATCTCGTGCGAAGTAAAAGGTTTTAACTCATGATAAAAACCACAGGGTTGCTTATCGGGCTTATACTCTATGAATTCCTGGTTTCTGAATAAGTAGAGGGAATTATTGGCAGCAGAATAATGAAGTGTATGTTTTTCTTTATCAATACAACACAAAACTATGTCCATTCCATCCTTACTTTCGCCTGATACACCTGTTTGTTTAAGAGTAGATATAATTCTATCACGAAGAATATTTAAAACTTCTGCAGGTTCAGCTATTTCCTTTTCGTTAATGATCTGGTCTAAAAAAGACATTCCCAACATAGTCATAAAACCTCCGGGAACACCATGTCCTGTACAATCAGCTGTAACGTAAAACACTTTATTATCCTTTTGTGACACCCAGTAAAAATCACCACTTACAATATCCTTGGGCTTAAAAAACACAAAACTATCTTTGAAAAAAGAGTTAAATTCCTGTTCGGAAGGGATCAGAGCCGACTGGATTTTTTTTGCGTAATTGATACTATCGGTTATTTCCTGATTTTTTTCTGCCAAAGATTCCTTTTGTTCTTCAATCTGATGTGCATACTTGATATTTTCCTGCTTGAATAAACGTACTCCCAAAAAAACCAGTAATGCCGCAAAAAGAATATTCGGGTAACTAAACCCGCGCATCCATGCTTCCATATGATAGAAAGGCTCATAATTATCGATATAATAAACATTTAATATCATTAAAAAAGCACTTATAAAAAGGTAAACAAGTGTGACCCTCAAATTATCGAACAGGATATTGCAAGCAACCGGCATAAAGAGAAAATAATAATAGGAATTGTTGGCACCGCCAAACAACAAGCTAAAAGCTGTCAGAAAAATAAAAGCATACCACATGGTATAGTGAAAGGCAAACTTGTATTGCTTTTTATGAACCAGGTACAAGGCCAAAACATTTGAAAAAACGGAGAACAATGTTACCCCAACTGCAACATAATATTGGTTAAACAAGCCTATTACTCCATAAAATACACAAATGAAGAATATAACTATAACCGCATTATTAAAAACCCTGAGTTTATTCCTCAATTCAAATGTGGTGTCTCTTTCAAGGCCAATGCTTGCTATGGCAAAAAGTAGTTTTCTCACAAATACAAATCAGCAATTGGGATAAATAAATTGCCGAGAATAAAGATACAAATGTTTTTGTTTAATGGAAGTACCACGGCACCTTACTTTTTGTTCTTTTTGGAACAGAATTTACTCTCCACTCCCATATTACATGCTTTATCAAAACAAATTCCTGCCAGATCCTGTTGTTTATTTTCTAAATAAACTTCGCCCAACAAAGCATAATTTTGAGCTGACTGAGGAAAAAGCTTTGTACATGCTTTCAAAATATTTATTGCTTCGGTATGCCTTCCTGTTTTTTTCCATTTCAACCCTATATTCTTTAACCATGCTTCGTATACAACATATTGATCGGTAAGTTTAGTGATAGCGGGTAAAAGCGAATCGGCTATTACATTTATCCTGTTCGAATCAGCCGCCACAAGGCTATCATATAATAATGATAATGCCCCTTCATGATATCCTTCAGCTGCGCCCACATCCGCAATTACCTCTCCCGGCTTAATATCAAAAAATTTAATCAAATCCGACTTATTTTCAAAGAAATCGTAAAGTGTATGAAATTCTTTAGAATTATATAAAACTTTAGGTGTTTTATTTTGTGAAAATGAAGTGAAATAAACTTAACCCATCAACAAGAGAAAATAAGCCAGACGTGCTTTCATAAAAACAATTGATTTAGTTAATGGACTACAATAAACTATGTTCCTGACGGGAAATGCAGGCCTTTATTCTTTATTACATTACACTCTTAAATTTAATGTACTTTCGAATGTAAAAGTATGTCATTTTCAGTGTTTATTTATTTATTAAGTGTATATTTAATACTGGTAAAACAGGCCGGAAAATCAATTAAAGCAATTTGTTTTAGTTTGTAATTACGGCTCAATATACTTATTAATGATACTTAAAAACAAAATAAAAATATTGCATCTTGAAGATCTTCCATCTGACTCCGATTTGGTAAATAGAATGCTAAGTAAGGGGGAGATTTCATATGAGATCCACACAGTTGACAATAAAAAAGATTTTGAAGCTGCACTCAAAGCATTTTCACCTGATGTTATTCTCTCCGATCATTCACTTATAAATTTCGATTCTGTTCAGGCTCTTGAAATCACCAAGGCTTCGGGATTGAATATTCCTTTCATACTTGTAACTGCAACCGTGTCGGAGGAATTTGCAGTTGAAATAATGAAACAAGGCGCCAATGATTATATTCTTAAAGACCGGTTGCAGCGGCTGCCAATTGCTATACTAAATGTTATTGAAAAAAAGCAGAGCGAGACGGAAAAAAAACAAATGGAGCAACGCCTGGCTTTCGACAAAAATAACCTGGATGCGTTAATCAATAATACTTCTGACTTAATGTGGAGTGTAGACAGGGATTTTAAACTCATCATTTCTAACAAACCGCTTGATGACCTGTTACTGCTAATGACAGGCAAAAAAGTCACAAAAGGAAGTGATATACTTTCATTTGCCAGTTCCCCGGAAGAAGCCGAACGATTTAAAAAGCACTACGAAAAGGCTTTTTCAGGTGAAAAATTCTCAGAAATTGAATATAATCACATCCCTGATGAATCGTGGAATGAAATCTCCTATTGTCCCATATACGAAGGAAACAAAATAATAGGCGCCGCCTGCCATGCACGTGATATAACCGAAATAAAAAAAGTAGAAAACAAGTTGATAAGGCGTGAAAAAGGACTTAAAGAGTCACAGGCTGTAGTTCACCTGGGCAACTGGGAATTAAATTTTTCAACCAATATAGCCGTTTGGTCTGAAGAGGCTTGCCGGATATACGGGATCCCAATTGAAGAACGTGAACATACTTATCCGGAATGGCTAACCTATATTCATCCGGATGATATGGAATATGTGATGACAACAATTAACGAAGCACAGAAAAATTTCAGTGAAATTATTTTAAGCCATCGTATTATTTTAAAAAATGGAGCAACAAAATATGTTTACTCTAAATGCAGATTTGAATTTGATTCTCAGGAAAAACCAATAGGTTTATATGGTATAGTTCATGATATTACTGAAAGAAAAATTGCTGAAGAAGAAAGGGAAAAAATGATCACGGATATTATTCAACGTGGAAAAAACCTGGAACAATTTACGTATATCATTTCACATAACCTGCGCGCACCTATAGCTACTATTTTAGGCTTTTCAAAAGTATTGAAAGAAAACATTACCGAGCAGGACCGCGACAGGATCCAGCAATTTTTATTCGTAGCTGTTGAGAGATTAGATGAAACGGTAAAAGATCTGACAAAAATTTTACAGACAAAGTCTGAAGTTATTGAAAACAAAGAACTAATCCATTTCTCTGACCTTGTTAACGTTATAAAATCCGACATCCGACATCTTATTTTGAAAGAAAAGGTGAAGATTATTACAGATTTTTCAGCCATTGATTCCATTTCTTCTATAAGAAGTTACATTCACAGCATTTTCTATAATTTTATCTCTAACGGTATAAAGTATAAACAACGCTTAGCAACGCCGGTTATTAGAATAAAAAGTTGGGTTCACGGCGATAAGGTAAGAATTTCATTTCAGGATAATGGAACCGGAATAGATCTTGAACAACATGGAAATAATCTCTTCGGATTATACAAACGCTTTCATTTAAATGTAGAAGGTAAAGGTCTTGGGCTGTTTATGGTAAAAACTCAATTGGATGTTCTTGGAGGTAGTATTACCGTAAATAGTGAGCTTGATAAAGGAACAGAATTTATAATTGAATTACCTTTATAATGATTTTACTCCAATCATACTAAAAACAAAGGGCTTAAACCTTCTTCTTCATACTTAACAAAAAACCTTCTAAGATTCTATCAAATCCGGGAGTTTCAATATTCAATTCATTTCCGCACTTCACAACATATTCCGTTAATGATCTGTATTCTGTTTTGCCACCTTTTTTAAAATCACTGTGCATAGAGGAGGTTGTTTCAAAAGGCAGCTTTCCCATTTTCTTAAGAGTTTTTTCTATGACATCGTCCTGCAAGCCAATACTCCTGGCGTCAGCAATTAATTTCAATTCTTTTAGCAATATCAACAGTGTTTGTTTATGCATACCGTCACTTAATATAGCTCCAATAGTTAAATTCAAGTAACTCGTTAAACTCGCAATACTTGAGATAAAAATAAATTTTTCCCATACCGTACTTGTTATAGTATCACACAAAAAACACTCTATGCCTGCATCCAAAAACAACCGTTCCAGTTGTTTTAATCCAGGCTGATCAGTTTTTTCAGACCCAAAGTATAAGGTGTGAATGTTCCCTGTTTCTTTCACTACTCCCGGTTCAATGAGACGTGATACAATATAAACGCAGCCATCCAATACCACCGCTTCCGGAAAAATTGTTTTTATAATTTCTTTGGAATCAACTCCGTTCAACAACGGAAGTAGTATTGTATCCCTCTTTACACTATTTTTCAACGGGATCAAGCTCTCTGCGAGGTCATAGCTCTTAACGGTGCAGATCAGATAATCAAGTTCACCTATTTCATCTGGCTTACTTGTAACCAGCGAAGGAAAAATGATCTTTTCATTCTGCGGAGTAATTAACTTAAGTCCCTTTTCCTTAATTATTTTTTCGCTTGAAGGGCGAACTATAAAGATCACCTCCACATCAGCTGAATTAAAATACCTCTCAGCAAGTAATCCACCAAAGTAGCCACCTACTCCACCAACCCCAAGTATTCCTATTCTTGTTTTTTTCATTTTCTCCCGAAAAAAAAAATTAAGTGACCAGAAATGATTCTTTGTCTCAATATCATAAGCGAATGCCTATAACACACACGTCGTCTATCTGTTCCAACACTTGTTTGCGCCCCCCTGGTATAGGCCAGGCTTTCCATTCTTCAAAATAGTTGCTCAACAGCTTTTCCTGCTCTTCCATTTTTTTAGAACAATTTTTTACTATCAGTTCATCCATTGCTTTATACTTCAGCTTTTTACCTTTTGGTCCTCCAAACTGATCCGCATACCCATCTGTAAACATATAAAAGCAATCTCCTTTCTTTATTTCTACTTTATGAGTAGTGAATGATTTCTCTTCTGCATACTTACCAATTGGCATTTTATCGGGGGTAATTTGCTCTATTCCTGTCTCTTTTTCATTTGAATGCCGAACTATCCAAAGTGGATTATTGGCTCCTGCCCAAAATAATTCTGTAAAATCGTTTCCAACCTTTTTGAAAGAGCACAAAGAAATATCCATTCCATCTTTTACCTCGCTCTCCGATTTTTCAAATGTCTCTATCACCAGCTCCCTTACTTTATTCAGAATTTGCCCCGGGTCGGTAATTCCAAATTCCTTAACCGTTCTGTTCAAAGCATTGGAACATACCACCGACACCATAGCTCCGGGTACTCCGTGCCCGGTACAATCTGCGGCTGCAAGAATAATAAGAGAATCATTTTCATTCTCTATTGTATGCATCCAGTAAAAATCTCCCGCAACAATATCCTTTGGTTTGTATAAAATGAAACTATCAGGCAAATTCTTTTTCCACAAAGAAAGGGGAGGCAAAATTGCTTCCTGCAATCGTTTTGCATAATTAATACTGTCTAAAATTTCTTTTTGTTTTTCATCAACAATGTGCTTTTGCTCTTCTACCAGAACCTTCTGCTTCTCTATAATGTTCTTTTGTTTTTGGGTGACTTTAAAACGGTTGAACATAAACCCTGAAAAGATCAACACAAGTGTCAATCCTCCATACAGGGCTATACGCTGAGTACGCTCCTGTTTCAATTTAGCATTGCTTTCCGCAAGTTTGGCATCTTGTATTTTTTTCTCCTCACCTGCTTTTACACTATCAGCGGCAGCCTTTTTTTCGTATTCGTATTTTAGTTGATTTTTAATACTTGCTTTACGGGTCTCTTCATTATTTACACTGTCTTTCATCAGAACATACAGTTCGTGCATTTCCAATGCCTTTTTATAATTGCTCTGTTTTTCATATACTCTTTTCAACAATTCTGCAGATCTTCTGATGTGATCAGGATATCCCAACTGTTGATTCAGTTTTAAAGCCTGAACACCAAACTCCAACGCCTTATCTGTTTTCCCAATGGTAAAATAAATATTTCCGATAATGTTTAATGAAAGCGCGTAACCCTCCTGATCATTCAATTCTTTTTTTAAGGCCAGGCTTTTATTCAGGTAATCAAAGCCTTTATCTATTTCATTATTTTTAACCAACAAGGTTCCAATATTTGTGTAGAGTGTGGCGATCCCTTTTTTATCCTTCAATTCTTCCATCATCTTTAAACTCTTATAACAGTATTCAAGAGCTTTGTTTAGTTCACCTTTCTTTTTATATACTGCTGCAATATTGTTTAAACCAAAGGCCACACCTTTTTTATCATTAGCGTCTTCATATAGCTTAAGTGATTTGTTGTAGTACTCAATACTTTTATCGTACTCGGCCTGAGAATGCCAGATATGCGCAATATTATTATAAAGTGTGGCTACCTGATTTTTTGCCCCTAACCGATCATAGATCTTTAAGCTTTCGTGATAGTATTCAAGGGCTTTAGTTACATCACCTTTATGGTTGCTAAGCCAACCTTGATTATTTTGAGCAGCTGCATAAAAAAACTGAAAAGTTTCATAGGCTTTACTTCCCTTTTTATGAGTAGCCAGATTCTTTACGGCTAGCATGTGAAGTTCTTCGTTATATTTAGACCAAATCAAAGGGTCTTCCTCTGATTCAATAAGCTCGATAAAAACCCTACACTTTATACTGTCCGCTGTTTTACTTTTTAAAATATTCTTAAGAGAGTCTACACTGCTGTTTTGAGAAAACAAAAAGCCTGAAAGGAACAAAAAGATAAGGCAGTTATAAAATCTATTTCCTTGCATTTTTAAATGTACTGAAATTATATCAAAAGAAGCGTTTAATTGAATTTGTATGATATTAAACAGAGGTGCAGTGTTCTCATTTTTTTTCTTTACTAATCTCTGCTACATCAATCCTATACCCGGTTGCACTTTGTTCATCAGGGTTATCGCTGCCAATTACTATTCCATAAAAAACAAGCCCTTTTATACTAACTTTTTTACCTTCATAACTCCTGAGCTTAATTTTGGGATTAGTACTGCTAACAGGAACCGCATTTCCATCTGATAACAAGACCTCCCAGTCCCAAAACATATGACCGGCACCTTTTCCTTTTTTTTCAGGAGTGTATTTCCGAAAAACCCCTTTAATAGTAGCATCTTTGTTTTTATTTGTTTCCAGGCAATCCCATGTTGTGCAGGTTATTGAATAGTCTTTTTTAGATGTCTGTCCTTTTAATGAATTCACGGTAAACATTATTGCAATTATAAATAAAGTATAAGATATATTTTTCATTTTTCTGGTTTTAAGATGATCATCAAAATTGCATCGCGTCTTTCTTTTTAACATACTTCACAACCAGCATAAACAAGCCAATTGCAAATAAAACAGAGCCGATAAATGCTATAAAGCTAACGACATTAAACAGTACCATACTGCTTGAAACTCCCCCGTTTCCCGAATACTGCATCATTGGGAATATAAAACGATAGAACACCATCACACAAATCCCAATAAATGAGCCAATGGCCATCAACACACTATCTACTGAGGTGCTTTTGGACATATAATAAATACAAGCTACTAATATCGCCAATTCAGGTATCATGAATAAAAGGCTTTTTGCAAATTCAAAAATAGATGTTGTTTCCATAAATTGATTAGTTGATTACTGATTTGTCTACTTTTCCTTATAATTATTATCTATCCAACATTGAATTTTGTTGAGATCTTCTTGCGAGAGGTTTTCTTTTTTGGGCATAATCTGCAGCTCGATCACATCTCTTTTAAATAATCCGTTTGTAAGGTATGGCGTTAAACCTATATAGGTGGTAAAATTCCCATAAGGTGAACCCGCCACGTGGCAGGAAGATCCCATGCAAGTTCTATCTATAATAGCTTTTATATCTGAATTGTAAGTTGGAGTTGAACCATCACATACAGCCTTTAGTTTCTTCGTTTTTTTGCAGGAAAGAACAAGACCGGTGCTTATAATTAGAATACTAATAATACTTATGGCAGTTCTTTTCATGCAACAGATACTTATGGATAAAGATAGAAAATTAGAGCTGAATACAAAACTCCGACAATTAAGATTGGGAGGGCTTGTTAATTATAAAATTTATTCTGCTTTTATAACTTTTCCTTTAAAACGATTACCGGATGTTGTAACTATAGTGTATAAATATATGCCTCTGGAAAACTCTTCAGCATTAAGATGAAGAGTTACTGTGAATTGTTCTTTTAAAACCGTTCTACCTGTAGCATCATAAAAAGTAATGTTAGACAATCCTGTTTCAGGAATATAAACATCAAGTGTAGTGGAAAAAGGATTTGGGAATACATGATTATTAGGAACAGCGAACTCTGTTTCATCAGGCATGTATTCGCCCTGATATTCATAGGCGCCAATATCTATATTATTTCCATATATCCTCGGATTTCCCAAAAAATCCTTACCTGGTAAAATATAGCCCGGAACCACACCTGTATTAATACAATGTGAAATATTATTTAACGACCAATCGTAAGTTCCTATATTCTGCATGGGGCCAATAGAATCTGAGGGATCAACAAACTGTGGTAATGATGATATATTGTTCAGCCCTAAAGAGTCGAAATTACTTTGATTAATACAATTATTATTGATCTCATAATTAACCATTGAATGCCATTTCACATTATTATTTGAATCTAAAGGGTCAAAAAATATATTATTGAATAATTTAAAGTGCATCTCATATGAAGAGTTTCTGGTTGCATAAAAATTATTCCCAATTCCTCCTGCTGAAATATTATTACAAACAGTATTATTTATTAAAAAAACAGGATAACCGTGATTAGGCGCAAGATTAATACCTCCTCCATTAGATTGGACTGAATTATTAAAGACGAGATTCTGTGATATATAACTGTCATCCAAAAAGGCCGTAATTCCTCCACACGTATAAGAATTGTTATTGTAAATTATATTATCCTGAATGAATGATCCTAAACCTTCTGCCTGGATCCCACCTTTATTATTATGTATTGTATTACTTAATATATATGCTTTGCCAAACATATTTATGCCTTCATAAATATAATTATCATAGATATTGTTGAATTTGATAACACTCGGAACATATGTATGCCAATTTATTCCGCCACCATTTTTATCAAAAATATTATTGATCAGGTAACTTTCTCCGCAGCCATTACACTCAACTCCCCAATACGGAGTACCGTATACTCTGCTGTTGGTAAGATGAAGTTTCGGTTGATTGGTGGAGGCGTAAGAAATCAGCCTGATAGCACTTATCGGGCTCCATGGCTTTGGACCACTAATATTACAATGGTCTATATGTCCTATACCCTTGTTAATATTAATTGTGGAGGTATTACATTTTTCAATAATATCACAATAATTAAAAACACAGCTATCATTAGGATTGGCCATATTTATAAATATACCACTCCAACCAACTGAAGTATCCTTCAAAGCAAACTGAACAGGATGCAATGAGTCTCCCAAAGCCCATAGCGCACCCTCAACCGTAATCATAAGATCATCCATTATCTGCACATAAGTGCCTGCACATATGGTAACTTTAACACCCGCATTTATGAATACTCCTCTCCCAAATTTTAAGGTATCTGTACAAATAATAGTATCCTGTGAAACTGTACCTGCTATTCCATTAAATCCAATTCCCTTTAAAGAAACGCTCACAGTATCCATATTTAAGGCGCTGATTCTCAAACTGTCATTATACACCTGATTAACTGAGGGGTCAAACTGAACATAAACAATTGTATCTTCAAATGGGTTCAGTGTAACATTCAGACTACTCACAAATGACAAGGAATCAAAATTGATTTCAAAGTCAGCAGGTGCATTTAATGTAAGATTTAAGGGCATCTGCCCGGTGTTTTTCAGGTTGAATAGTTTTCTTTCAACTGTACCTGTTTTTTGATAACCATAATCCAATGTGTAAGTATTCAGCCTTATACGATATATTGTATCAGGATAAGCGCTTGATGTAGTTTGCTTTCTAAATATCTGACCTTTGCTGCCAATAGCTACAAGTAATCCGGTGGTATTAGAAAAAATATTTTTTAACGTATCTGATGTATAGTGATCACTTGACCAGTTATAACCTTTTGAATTGGTTACATAAATATTATTATTTGCCAAAAGATAACCATCAATTTCATTAATAAATTTCAGTTGCTTTATTGTTTGGTCATCTATTTCTGTGTAAGATTGAGTGAGGGAATTTCCAGCATCCGTAGTTTTAAATATAGTTAGCGGAGACTGTTTTTGTACAAAATATCCAATACTATCGTTTACAAATGAAACATAAGATTTTCCGAACCAAGGCTGAACAACATTTTGCCATGACTGCCCTTTATTACTTGTTCTCTTTGACTTATTAGTCCAGCTAGACATGCAGTGGAAAGTAGTATAGTATTCTGAACCTGTAATATAAACTATGCTATCATTGATTATTTCAAAACGACTTGTATTATCAACCCGGTCATATTCAAACTGCCAGGTAAGCCCATAATCGGTAGTTTTATATATCGAATAATTATCGAAGACATTATCACCAAGCCAATAACAATGAATAAAACCCGGCACAATAATAAACCCGGTTTTAGAACCAAAGAATCCTATATCTGTTATGGTATAGGTTAAATTAGTTACGAGATTCCAAGAAACACCTCGATCATCACTCCGGTAAATGCAATTACCGCCTGCATAAAGAGTATCATTTCCCGCAGAACATATACTTGTAAAAATTCCTGTAAGTGTGGCTTGGGTACTCCATGTGTCTCCTTTGTCTGTTGTTTTTAAAACCTTGCCATCGGAAGATATTACAAACCCTGTGGAATCATTTACAAAACACCCATCAGCTAAATTTGAAGTAGTTCCAGATATTTCTGCTTGCCATTGAGCATGTGAAAGCGCACAATTGAAACAAAGCAGAATTACAAAAAAATATTTTAATAATTTACTGCTCACTAATTATGATTTTAACGGTTATACTTACTATAAAGGTACAAAAAAACTCCAACCATTTCTGATCGGAGTTTTATTATAATAAATCTAGAAAAAAACTATTTCTTCACGTAAGTTAAGCTTGAGCTTAAGTATTCTCTATTCATACGGGCGATGTTTTCTAAAGAAATTCCTTTAGGACACTCGGCTTCACAAGCTCCGGTGTTTGTACAGTTACCGAATCCTTCTTCATCCATTTGACCAACCATGTTCAATACACGTCCTTTTGCTTCAACTTTACCTTGTGGTAATAACGCCAACTGAGAAACTTTTGCAGAAACGAACAACATTGCTGAACCGTTTTTACATGCTGCAACACAAGCGCCGCAACCAATACAAGCAGCCGCGTTAAATGCATCATCTGCATCGTCTTTCGGAATCAAAATATTGTTTGCATCTTTAGCATTACCGGTGTTCACTGATACGAAACCGCCTGAAGATATGATACGATCGAATGCACTTCTGTCAACTGCCAAATCTTTAATTACAGGGAAAGCAACACTTCTCCATGGTTCAACGGTAATAGTATCACCGTCTTTGAATGAACGCATGTGCAACTGGCAGGTTGTAACACCTTGCTTTGGGCCATGTGGTTGACCATTGATATACATACTGCACATTCCACAAATACCTTCGCGGCAATCGTGATCAAATGCAATAGGCTCTTTTCCTTCGTTGATCAGTTTTTCGTTTAATACGTCAAACATCTCCAAAAAAGACATGTCGGTAGAAATACCTGTAACATTGTGTGTTTCTAAATTTCCTTTAGCATTGGAGTTTTTTTGACGCCACACTTTTAAGGTAAGATTCAACATTTTTTCACCGGAACCGCTCATAAACTATAATTTAATAATTAGTATTACCACCACTTGTTTTTAACTTGTTATTCAATGACTTGATAAGGCCATTCAACATTTTTTTAACTTCATCAACGTAACCTAACAACTTAGTTTCTTCTTCAGCTGTTACAAGGTCTACATTTTTAAGTACGATCAAATATGTTTCAGTAGTGAATAGAGAAGCTCTCGCTGTCTTTAATAACTGAAGATAATTTTTTGTATTTTTTCTTCCCCACCCTTCCGCTATTTTAGCAGGAATAATCACAACCGCACTGTTCAAATGACTTGCAAAAGCCAACTTCTCTGAATCGGGAAGTCGCTTGGTAACATTATACACACCCTCAACCAATTGCATAGCTCTTTGCCATACAATAAGATCGCGATAAGTAGTTACTTTCGCTCTTAATCCCACCGCTTTTTCTTCGTCAAACATGTTGTCGAAGCTGTTACCATCTACATTCATTTTGTACATTTTAATAGTAAATATAATTTGAATTATTTTTCCCTATAACTCAAAGGTTTGGTTTGTGTTTCTGTTAGTTTTGAGTATTAAGTTATCAGATCGGGCTAAAAACTCCCCGCTCTAAACTCAAATCTATTATTTTATTTATAAGAACGTTGAGCAATTTTAATATTCTCGTATTTCAATTCTTCTTTGTGTAATTCCCAATTTCCTACTTCTTTCATTTCCCATGCGGCAACATAAGCGTAGTTAACGTCATCGCGTAAAGCTTCACCTTCTTCCGTCTGGAACTCTTCACGGAAGTGACCACCACAGCTTTCGTTACGGTTCAGTGCGTCTTTACACATTAACTCTCCCAATTCAAGGAAGTCAGCAACACGGGCTGCTTTTTCCAATTCAGGATTAAACTCATCTGCCGAACCCGGTACACGAACATCTTTCCAGAATTCTTCACGTAGTTTTTGGATTTCAACAATAGCTGATTTTAAACCTGCTTCGTTACGAGCCATACCACATTTATCCCACATGATCTTACCTAATGCTTTATGAAAATGATCAACAGATTTGGTTCCTTTAACGGACATCAATTTATTGATACACTCCTGAACTTCAGCTTCTGCTTTTACAAATGCCTCGTGATCGGTTGATATTGCTTTTGTTCTGATCTCTTCAGATAAATAATCACCAATTGTATATGGTATAACGAAATAACCATCAGCTAATCCCTGCATCAAAGCAGAAGCTCCCAAACGGTTAGCTCCGTGATCAGAGAAGTTTGCTTCACCTAATGCATACATACCCGGAACAGTTGTCATTAAGTTGTAATCAACCCACAAACCACCCATAGTATAATGCACCGCAGGATAAATACGCATTGGTAATTCATACGGATCTTCACCTGTGATCTGTTTGTACATATCAAACAAATTACCGTATTTCTCTTTCACTACTTCGCGGCCCATTTCGCGGATCTTTTCTTTTGTTGGATTTTGCAGGCTTTGTTTGTTAGCTTCAATTTGTCCATAACGCATCATGTTAGCTTCAAAATCAAGATAAACAGCCAATTTACTGTTACCTACTCCAAAACCTGCATCACATCTTTCTTTAGCAGCACGCGATGCAACATCACGCGGTACTAAGTTACCGAAAGCAGGGTATCTTCTTTCCAAATAATAATCTCTTTCTTCTTCAGGAATTTCACTTGGTTTACGTGTATCTCCTGCCTTTTTTGGAACCCAAATACGACCATCATTACGTAAGGACTCTGACATCAAAGTTAATTTTGATTGATGATCTCCACTCACGGGAATACAGGTTGGGTGAATTTGAGTATAACAAGGATTTCCGAAGAATGCGCCTTTTTTATGTGCTTTCCATGCAGCAGTTACGTTACTTCCCATTGCATTGGTAGAAAGGAAAAATACGTTTCCGTAACCACCTGTTGCCAATAATACTGCATGACCAAAATGTTTCTCTAATTTTCCGCTGATAAGATCACGTGCTATTATCCCACGTGCTTTTCCGTCAATTACAACCACGTCTAACATTTCGTGACGCGCATATAATTTAACAGCACCCATACCAACCTGGCGTTGTAATGCTGAATAAGCTCCTAATAATAATTGTTGCCCGGTTTGTCCTGCAGCGTAGAATGTACGTTGAACCTGAGTTCCACCAAAAGAACGGTTACTTAATGTTCCGCCATATTCGCGTGCAAAAGGTACACCTTGTGCCACACACTGATCGATGATAGCACCGGATACTTCAGATAAACGATGAACGTTTGCCTCACGTGCACGGTAGTCACCACCTTTAATAGTATCGTAGAATAAACGGTAAACACTGTCGCCGTCGTTCTGATAATTTTTAGCTGCGTTTATACCACCTTGTGCAGCAATACTGTGTGCACGACGGGGTGAATCCTGAAAACAAAATACTTTTACTTTGTATCCCATCTCTGCCAAAGAAGCGGCCGCCGAAGCCCCCGCCAAACCTGAACCTACAATGATAACCTCAAGGCTACGTTTGTTTGCAGGATTAACCAAATGTACAGTAGAGCGGAATTTCGTCCATTTTTCTTCTATTGTACCTGCAGGAATTTTAGCGTCTAATTTTGATGATGACATATATGAAAATGTTGTCCCAATAACTATCGGGAGATTATTATTTATTTAATTAATCCAAAATGTATTGTTAAAGGCATTGCTGCGAACAACAAACAAACCACGTAAGAAAATGCAGCACCTGTAACGCTTAATAATTTTGAGTATTTTTTATGCGTAAGACCTAGTGATTGGAATGCTGATTTAAATCCATGTAACAAATGGTAACAAAGAGAGATTACACCTAACATGTAAACAGCAACAAAATACCACTTAGAAAAAACCTCTTTCATGCTTTCGAATGTGTTATGCTCGGTGTGTGTGAAAACAGCCACTTTAGTAGGAACCCAAAAGTTAGCCAAATGAACTACTAAAAAGATTAGTAACAAAGAACCTAAAATTCCCATTGAACGGCTGTACCATTTACTATTTGCGTTTCCATTGGTAACAGCATACTTAACCGGACGAGCTTTGTTGTTTTGAATAGTTAAGGTTAATGCCATAAAAATATGTGCGATCAAACCTGCAAATAAACCGATCTCTAAAATCCTGACAATTGGGTTGTGCGCCATAAAATCTGCACCGGCATTAAAAGAAACTCCACCATCATTGCAGAATATAAAAGAATTTAATGTAACGTGAACCACTAAAAATGAAATGAGGAATAAACCTGTAAGCCCCATTATAATTTTTTTCCCGATTGTAGATTTGGAAAAGTTTTGTTTGCTCATAAACTGTTTTTTTGTCGATTTGATATATTATCGGCAACAAATATAGCTTTCGACACTACAAAAACAAAGGTTATTGGCAGGTTTCTTCCCTATTGATTTCAACCGTCTATTAACAGGCAAAATTAAATGTTAAATAGGACTTGTTTAGAATGGTTTTAAATAGAAAAATTCAATGTTCTATAACAGGCATCTTCATCCTGTGCTACCTAATGTATGGAATTTTCAGCCATTCCTGCTGAAAATCAGGTTTTTGTATGAATCTTATCATTTGCCCTGCTTTATAAACCCACGTACTTTGTCAAAAAAAAAAGAACAACATGAAAAAAATTCTACTACTAGCGTCCATCGGAATTACCTCAATAAGCGAGTTTAATGCTCAGTCAATTCCAAATCCTAGCTTCGAAAACTGGAGCACCACAAACTATGAACAGCCAAACCCGTGGAATACTGCAAACACTGAAAACCTGCGCAGAGGCGGGCCAATAAATGTCACGAAAGTTGCAGGCGTATCAGGATTTGGAGTAAGAATGGAAACAGCCATCATAAATCCTGATACATTTAATGCTTATATTATAAATAGCAATGGTGATCCTATGGCAGGCGACGGAGGTGTGCCATATTCACAATTGCCTACTGCTATTACCGGTTCTTACCGTTATAACCTGGGGGTTAATGATACCGCAATCATTTTGGTATTCTTTAAAAAGAACGGGGCTGTTATAAGTAACGATATTATTAAAATTAAAGGAACAGGCAATCAACCTACATTTGCTGCTTTTAGCTTTCCTTTAACTGTTTCTGTTATTCCCGATTCAGTGATCGTTGCCGCTGCAAGCAGTAATGCTATCACAAATGAAGGGGTTACTAACGGAAGTTTTCTTGAATTAGATAACCTTGGATTTAGCGGTCCGGGCGTTACTCAAGCATTGGCAGGTGGGAATTTTGATAATTGGACCTTATACACTCAAAATGTGTTAATGGACTGGAGAACTCAGGGAGAAGGTGTCTCCAAAGTTTCGCCGGGGCATTCAGGTTCTTTTGCTGTACAAATGGTAACTATGGATTACGGTCCGGGTGAAGGAATCCATGCATCCAGTGTAAGTATTGGCGAACAAAGCCAGTCAGGGCCAATTGGAGGAATGCCTTTTACTAATCAATTTGATACTTTATGTGGTTATTATAAATATTTCACTCCTTCAAACGACTCAGCGGCAGTTATGTATAATGTAATGAGTAACGGAATGAACATTGGTGGTATGTACGAAAGCTTTGGCCCGGCAAGTAACTGGACTTATTTCGAATTACCTATTTTTTCTTTCACTCCTCCCGATACGCTTAATATAAACATGCACTCTTCAGCTAATTATCCTGTAGATAATTCAACGGCAGGAAGCACTTTTATAGTGGATGATGTTCATTTGAAATCGCAGTTGGTAGGTATAAAATCACTAAATCCATTTGATATGGTTTTTAGCACTTATCCAAATCCTGCTACCGAATTAGTAAATATCAGTTGGAATAAAACTATTAATGAAAACTTTAATATTAAAGTGTATTCAATAACAGGTCAGTTGATCTCTTCCGAATCAGTTAAAAGCGGAAGTTCAGGTTATCAATTAAATGTAAAGGACTACGCAGATGGAACCTATTTAGTAAATATTGAAAGCAGTACTAAAATATGGAGAACTGCTTTTATCAAAAAATAAAATCAACATTATACTAAAGCCAAAAACCGAGAAGCTCTGTAATTTTTTTACAGGGCTTTTTGGTTCAATAATGGAAACAGGTGGGGCAGGGTTTCCAAACCATGATTCTGCTAAACCAAAATTAAGTATTAGAAACAATTAAAGGGATACGAAAATTTTATGGATAGTGTTTTAAATCTCAGTGTAGACAGGGTGTGCTGAACTTCGGACCTCATAATAAAAAAGCCTAACTATTGCCATAAAATCATATGCAATCATTACCAAAATTACTTGATCACTAGTGGTAATATTTAAAGTATCCAAATTGGCACCGTGATTAATTTCTCCAATTCCAGATACAATCTCTCCACAGTGGCTTAATTAAAGCAGTTGCCGGCATTGTTTTAGAATGATATTGCCTATTATTTTATTTTTTAATCTTGGGAAGTAATAGTAAAAGACATTAAATGAGCAAGTTAGTTATATTGCCAAATTAAATTGATAAGAATCATTTGTAGACTTTAATATGTGAGTTTAAATTTGGGGTTGTTATGAGGAATAAAGATGTTTTTATAAAGCAATTGGTTGCGAAAATTGATTTCGGTAAAGGTGTTTCAAATAAAATAATTGAGGACATAAATAAGAGTGTATTTTGTAATTATAAAAGTGCTGGTGAGATTGTTTTATTGGAAGGGAAATTATGTAACGATTTATTCTTCCTGAATAAAGGGTTATTACGTTCTTATTATTCAAATTCAGATGGAGATGATGTAACGTCATCCTTTGTACAGGAAGGTGAGTTTTTCACAAACGTTTATGGTTTTAATTCAGGATCCCCTTCGAATGAATCAATTGCTGTAATTGAAGATGCAATATACTGTTCGATAAATAAAGATGATTATATGAAACTTACGTTGAAGTATTCTGAATTAGCAATGTTGAATTATTTCATAATAAATAATCATAGAATAGAACTTGAAGAACGTATTCGGATGCTTCAAAATTTAGGAGCGAAAGAAAAGTATCGTGCTTTTGTGTTGAATTATAAAAAAATTATTGATAAAGTAAAACTCATGCACATAGCATCTTTCTTAGGTATTCGACTAGAAACACTTTCCAGGATAAAAAAAAATAATATAATGTAATTTGACATTTGTCAAGCGAAAAATCTTATGTATGTAATAACTTAGCTGAAAATGTTAGGTATGGCAAAAATTATTACTACAGCAATTTTCCTTTTTTTCCTTACTTTTAACCTGAAAGCAGTTGTTTATACTACCGTTGCTAACGGCGCCTGGAATGCAGGAGCAACATGGTCGCCAAGCGCACCACCATGTAATTTACCGGCAGGAAGTTCAATTGTTATTAATCATTTTGTAACATTAACTTGTAATATTATTCTTAATGGTTCAATGACAATTAATGCAGGAGGCCGGCTCACAGGAAATAGAACTATTACAGTTAATTCAGGTACATCAATTAGTAATAGTGGGTTAATTTCTACAACTACCAATATAAATGTTAACTCCGGAGGGAGCATAACAAATAATGGAACTATGACTACCACAGCCGATATAAATGTAAATTCAGGCGGCACTTATACAAATAACGGAACGGTAACGGCACTTGATTTTAATAATCAAGGAACAACCACAAATAGTGTAACAGGAACTTTAAACACAACAGACGATTTGGACAATCAAAATGGCACATTTACAAATAATGGCAACCTTAATATTGCTGATGATTTAAAAAATGACCCTGGTAATTTTACAAATAATGGAGTTATTGTTGTTACAAATGATATCGATAATCAAGACGGTACGTTTATAAATAATGGCGGGATTTCGGTTGCGGACGATTTAGATAATCAAGGGGGGACCTGGACAGAAAATGGTAATACAAGTGTTACAAATACGATAGATAATACCGGGGGAGGAACAATAACCGGAACCGCTCAATTGTGTGCATCAACAATTGACAATGCAGGTGGAGTAATATCCGGCTCTATTGATATATGTGGCTGTGGAGGGAGCGGTAATCCGATTATAGGAGGCGGAAGTGTTGGTGGCAGTGTAACATTTTGTTCTCCTACATTACCTGTTGAGTTAAAATATTTTAGTGGTAATGTTTGCGAAAAAAACATTTGCCTTAATTGGTCAACTTTAACTGAAATAAATAACGACCGTTTTGTTTTGGAAAGAAGTTTTGATGCATTGGTTTTTGAGAAAATAGGAGAAATAAAATCTAAATCTGTAACGGGTAATTCTACTTCAGAATTGAGTTATGATTTCATGGATTATAATCCAATAGGTTCTTATTCTTACTATCGCTTACATCAGTTTGATTTTGATGGTAAAGGTAAATATAGCCCAACAATTTCCGTGTTCTTAGAAAGTAAAAGAAACGTTAGTTTTGTTGTTTATCCTAATCCAAATAAAGGTGAATTTACTGTAGACTTTTCGGGGATTGAGAATAACCATGAAATTGCCATTACTATAGTTGATATGGTTGGAAAAATTATTTACGAAACTGTTGTTTATCAAGACGATATTTTAAGTAATAGTTTTAAAATTATTCCTAATATTGCTTTACCTAGCGGTAAATATTTAGTTAGGATGAAAATAGAAAGCGTTTCACATACAGTGAAAATGTTGGTAGAGTAACCTCTGATTTTTTATTGATTCCTCAAAGGTTTTCTCTATAATCTTTTCTGATCCCTTTCTCCGAAATATTTATCCAAAGCTTATGAAGTGTGAATATCAGCGGTATTAAACATATTACTATAATTGTTTTAATGTGTATCCAAAAGCAACGTTTTTCATAAACTCTTACATGGTCAAAACTTCCATCATAACAAAGGAAAGAAATTAAAGTCACCGCAAAATCTTCCTCAACTTATCATAATCAATTTTCGAGAAATGACGTGGATCCATTGGAATATGGTCAATAAACCAGACATCCTCATATAGCAAACCCGAATCCTTTACTAATTGACGAATAAAACTGTGATCAGATTTCCCTTGTGCTTCAATGATTAATGTTACTTTATTATTAACTAACATAACCGTTCCGCAATAGATTTCTTTCATGCGGGTTAAAAGATACTCATATATAAAAGGGGAAAGAATTTTTCCTTTATAAGTGATCAGGCTATTGCATCTTCCAGTAAGAAATAATTTCCCATCATCACCAATAAAACCTGCATCACCTGTACGGTGCCAAATAATGTCACCGGCTTTGATCTTATTCTTTAAAAAGGCTTCATTACTGTTGTAGTATTCGGTGAGCACGTGATGGCCGGATACTATGATCTCCCCTATTACATTGTTCCCGACAAACATCTTTTCTAATTCTTCAGTGCTATTTACTTTGATGTTGTTTTCAGTAACAGGTATAATGCGTGCATTGATCTTGTCATATAGTTTACCAACGCAAATTCCGTTCTTTTCAACTGCTGAATCAAAAGCTGCAAGTTCTTGAAAAGTGATCTCACTGATGGGCTCAGATTCAGTAGAACCATAGATCGCAGCTCCATGTGAATTAGGAAATGCCTTCATAAACAACTGGCAGTCTTCGGGGTAAACTGTTGCTCCTCCAGTGTATATATGTGTAATACTCGGTAGTTCTTTAAGGTAATGAAACATATAATTACTAACATGGGAAAGTAAATAAGGAGATGATATGATCCTTGTGCATGCATTACTTTTGATCTGATCCACTATATGTGTGGGATCCAATGAGGCAGGTTTTCTCGGATCAAAATTCCCTATCACCGAAGTACTTCCAACTCCCAGGTTCATTAATACAAAAATGGGAAGTGTAATTAAGTCAATGTCTTTTTCAGTTGGATGCAAAGTATTAAGTAACGCATCGAACTGCTCCAGTAAAAACCCGTGAGTACGTTTGGCCGCCTTAGGATTACCGGTACTTCCGGTAGTGAAGGTTATGAGGGCGGTAGCTTCTTTTTTACTTGGATGGGGTTCTAATGAAATATCGCATCTCGACTTCGCTCGACGTGACATTTCGTGCTTAGGATCGAGGTAAACAGAAATTTTTCTAAATGCGGAAGACGTGAACCAAAGCAGACGAGCTTTCTTAATTCCTACCATTGCTTTGCATTCTGCAATTTTACAGGCAAGGTTCAAACGTTTTTTAGAAGACCACTGATCCAAAAAAACTGCTGTTGCTCCAATATAAAAAATGGCAAGCATGTTCACATATAAGTTTACACTCATGGGAACAAACACTAATACTCTGTCGCCTGCTTTTATGTTTTTGTGATGGTAATAAGCAGCTGTACCCCTCACCTGCTGCCAGAGTTCGGCGTAGGTAACAGAAGTATCTTTATCCTTGATCGCTATCTTATCGGGATACTTTGTTGCGTTTTCTTTTAATATGGAGATGATGTTGCTCAAGGGTTTAAAAGTAAGGTTTTTCTCCCATTTGGTTTTAGTTCTGGCTTTTGTGATGCTTCGCTGCATGCGGTTCCCTCTCCAAGCCCTTGGAGAGGGTGGCCTTAGCGAAAGGATGAGGCAGGCTAGAGTCGGAGGAAAAGGCTGCGGGTGTTATCCCTCATCCTTTCGCTCATGCAACCTTCTCCCGCAGGAGAAGGAACCGCACGGGGCACCGCTTCTAATTGGGCTTTTTACTAAGTTAAAACCTCCTCATCAAAATTTCATATTCTCTGTAAGTTTCATTATCGTTGGCATTTGAAAAGGTACGTTCAGAAACTCCGTCATCAATTAAAAAAGCGACTATCAGTTCTTCGTAACCCATTTCCTTTGCTCCTTTTTTAGTGATCTCGTTAAAATAAGTTCCCAATCCGTTGTATTTGAAGCCGGGTAAACGAGCCGCGCTTTTCATTACCAGTTGCTTTTTGTTATACATGTTGGCAATCGACATGGTAAACCCAACGCAGTTATCACCTTCAAAAGCAAGGTAGATGGTAGAAGGATGAGCAATCTGTTTCAAAGGAAGATACTTCGCGAAGAACTCTTCTCTTGAAATGGAACTATAAAGAAAATTTTTTTTGAATCCTTCCAGAGAAAGCTGAAAAATGTATTCCAACTCCTTTTCAAAATTGTTTAGATCGATGGGGCGTAAAATAATGTTCTTCTCTTCAAACATTCTTTTGCATTTCTCCAGTTTTTTTTCATCCACTTCATAATGAGTGGTGTGTGTAGATTTATAAGAAGCCAAATTGCTAAAACCTGAACCGTTCAATAATTCCTTATAATAAGGCGGAGTAAAAAACTCGGTAAAGAAAACAGGATTCGTTTCCCCATAGCTATCGGGAGGCAATGCAATACGATAATCGTACCAGGTAGAGCCGGAGATCGGCCCTATCAATACATTCTTGGCGTGTTCTCTTGCTACCTTTTCTACTTTATCCAATAAGAAGCTAGCTACAGCCTGATCGTGGATACATTCAAAATTTCCGAAGAAAAAAAGATGCTCGTCTTTGTATTTGATCTCTTCATTAATATAAGAAACGCAACGAGCAACAGGTTGTCCATCCATAATTACTACGTGGTATTGATACGCACGATGTGGATTTACTTTCTGAACAAAATTCCGATACTGCGGAAAAGACCCGTATACTTCGTCCAGCACTTCATCAAAGAGGTGAAAGGTTGCGTCGTTTAAGGTGCCGTTAATTACTTCCATAATGCATAATTAGTATTTTTACCACAAAGAGCACAAAGTATTTTCACAAAGGGCACTAAATTTTTATTAATATTTCCTTTGTGAACTTTGCGCCTCCTTCGAGTACTTTGTGGTTAAATTTTCAAAAGATCAAACATGTATAAAATTAAAAGAATAACCGAAGGAATGGAAACATTATCTACTCCTTTTTTACTGATAAATTCTACTACTGAAGATAAAGAACTAATTGCAAATACAACCATAAAGGAAGACTTCTTTACACCGTGACATCCTTCTATACATTCACAGGAAAGCCCAATGGAAGGCTGAATAAAAAAGCACCAAAGTGACGAAAGCGCAAAAGCCAATACGAAAAATGCCAGAAAGCCCGCCAGTGTTTTAGTCTCACTTCCAATCTTAATAGGCTTCCATGGATATGCTTGTCCTACCAAAGCAGCAGCCGGATCACAGAGTGCAAGAATAAGAACAGGTAAATAAAAATAAGTGAGATCGTTTGTGTATTCAAATGCCAGATACGACATATAGATAGCAACAGGAAACAAAAATCCTCCGAAAGTAATGCGTTTAACACTATGCACCGATTGTAGTAAGTTGAATTTGTCGGTGACAAATAATACAAGCGCAAACAGACTACTCAGCACCAGCACTTGCCAATGTGAACTAAGGTATATTGGAAAAAGTAAAGTAATGAATGCTCCAGTGATGTGCGTGAACTTACGGGTGTATTCACTTCTTATTTTTAGCTTATGAAACAGCAACTCACCTATTGCAAACAAAGCAAGGAATGACACAGCGAATAATATGCAAATAATATAAATATTCATTACAAACGTGTGTCTAAAATGAATTGGTTATAAAAAAAACATTTATCTTTTTCGCTCATTTGTTGCGAGACATTTTTTTCATACTGTGCTTTGTACCTGAAACTGCCTGAGATACGGCGGGGAACCATTAAATTCCAGTATGCATACTTAGTTCCTTCGTTACCAAGATCTAATAGTTGAGTACATACTTCTTCAAACACTTCCCGCGGCATGTATTCGAAAATATTGGAAAGATTATAATGTGTGTATTCCTTAGAAGCAAAATCC
The DNA here is from genome assembly GCA_030684395.1 of Bacteroidota bacterium. Taxonomy (GTDB): domain Bacteria; phylum Bacteroidota; class Bacteroidia; order B-17B0; family Aurantibacillaceae; genus JADJDM01. The sequence continues at coordinate 63,607 of JAUXTT010000032.1, forward strand.
TGTAAGTATCCTACTTTGAAATGAATTCTATTGATCCGTGATCTTATCGTTTCGTAATTTTCTTTGCGGGCATAATGCGGAAGGATCTCTCCGAATTTCCCATTCATTAAATAATAAACAAAAAGATTACCCTGCACATATTTACTCACCAAATGTTTCTCAGTTTTTTGAAAAATGTATTCAGACACTTCTAATTTCACTTCCTTAAGAAACTCCGGATCGCGGCCATACTTTCCCATGATCATTTTACTGAAGAAGATCTTAAATAATAAACGATACCTCCAGGTATTCCATTTGTTATGATAAAAATAAGATTGTTCTACTGATGATTTAGATGCGATCAGTTCATCTCTTCTTTTTTTAGAATGAATCAGCGGTAAAATCTTAGTAGCAAAGGAACTTAAGTACTTTTCAAACTTGCCCTGATACACTATCCCCTGCTCTATTTGTACTATGTTACTTTGCCAGTAATCGTATGTTTTAGCAGGTAACAACGATTTTAATCCTTTGAGTTTTTCTTTTCTGTCAGATGAAGGCACAAAACCAATAAAGGAAATATATTCTTCGTGGTTCATTTGAATGATGGCTGCTTTTTTCAGTTCACATAAATGCAATTGAATTTCGTTTACATCCACTGCCAATACTTCTTCGGCATTATTATATAACAAAGAAAAACTGTTATCACCGGCAGAGGCAATAGACAAAACCTTTTTACCCGATAGATCACCAAAAGCTTCAAGCAGGATCTCTGCATCTTCCCAGCAATTGGCGTAGCGGATAAAATCAAATTTTACTTTATCTGTTATGTTTTGGCTCATGTTTTCACTTACTTAACCACAAAGTTCACTAAGGCTTTTCACGAAGGACACAAAGGGTTTGTTTAAAATCTTCTTTGTGTCCTTTGTGGTTAAATTTCCTGTTCTATTATTTTTATCTCCCCCGTACTTCCATCCATCTGCACCATATCTCCTGTTTTTAATCGTTTTAATAATCCTGTAATACTTACCACACATGGTATTCCCATTTCACGCGATACAATTGCTGAATGGCTTAACAAACTTCCCCGCTCTACTAATATTCCTGATGCTGAAGGAAACAATGTAACCCAACCCGGATCGGTACTGGAGGTTACTAATATGTCTCCGTCTAAATTATTTACTTCATCCGGACTGTGTACCACACGTACTTTCGCTGTCACAATTCCCGGGCAACAGCCTATTCCTTTTAAGTCGCCTATTACTTCTTCTGTTACAGAAGTCGCTTTGAAGGAATTTGCGTAATATACTGTTCCGTAAGTGGTGAAACGTTCCGGTAATACTTCTTCTTTGTGATATACTTCGTATTCTTTTCTTCGAATTTCAATTTGTGTTCTTAAATTGATCTGGCTTGATTTCCCTTCAATGAAATTGAAAATTTCTTCTTTCGTTAAATAGAAAATATCTTTTGGAGAATCGATCACACCTTCAGCATAAAATTGTTTTCCTATCCCAACAAAGATGCGACGCACAATTCCGAAGGCACGTGTACGATAAAAGCGTAGGTTCTCACGGTTACTTACCATCTCACGCGATTTACGAAGGATGAAATTAAAGATCATCTTCTTAAGAAGCTTACCTTTAAGTTTCTCTGCAACCACTTTCTCTGCTTCGGTACGCAAACGCATTTCAATTTCGTTACCAACCGACACAAACTTTTTACCAACGTAGGACTTTATTACTTCAACAAATTTTACCGGATGTTGCTTATAGGTTTCTGTTTCCAGTTTTAATTCACCTACATAACGATCACCAAACTTACGGATGTATGCAAAAATCTCTTTTGCCACTTCACCGTATTTACCTTCTTTCATCTCTTTTAAAATAACAGAAGCAGGTGTTTTCAAAAAGTACTGAGACATTTCAGCATTGCTATTGATGACAGTTACTATCCTATTCATTCTTTCAATTGGCTCCGTAGAAACAATATCTCTAGCTCCACACATCAGGTTGTTGTGCAAATTACCTTTATCGTCCATCTTGTGCTTCACGACTTGTTTCTGCAACATTCCGAAATAGATCATCGCGAAGAAATCATTCACCAAAGGCGGTTTCCATTTTCTTAGTAGGTCCTTTTCCAGATCGAAGAACAGGATCATCAACTCATCAGGGCGATAAGTATCTAAATTCACCGTTTCCAAATCATCCATTAGCCTATCGAAATGTGACATGAAGTTGATCCGTTCTTGTTTTAGCTGACGATGATTTCTGAGCATACTGCGTACCATCTTCAGCAAAGCCATGTAGCCTTGGAGTTTGCTTTTCTTTACTTCCGTTTCGTTTAGTTCAAACTTCTCCTTCACTCCCATCATCTTCTCCATGAACTCTGCGTTCAATGAATAACCCGGAAGCATACGAATGAGTTTGTACCAGTTACGAAGATTGTAATACACTCGTCCGCGAATAGTACCCAGCATGTTCGGGAACACATTGGAGTTTTTATCTATAACTTCTTCCTGCACTCCCATGATGCGCATGAACTGAATGTACGCAGCTTCATACACTTTGGAGATGAACGAAAAGGTAAGCGGTGAAGTAACACCGGGATACGATTCAATGATATTACTGTTGTCCCAAACTACTTTATCCGCAGAGGCATCTGCAATTTTAAAATGGGTAGTAACAGGTCGTGTTTGTAATAAATATAATTGCTCGTTTTCAAAAGCAAATTCAATGTCCTGAAATTTTCCGGTTAATGAAAACAAACCTTCCAATGCATCACACACTTGCAGAATTTGCTTGTCACTAATACATTGTGCTTTTATTTTCTCTTCATGTATCGAAACCAAAATCGTTCCTTTACCCGCTTCTTTATTCCAGATAAGTTGCTGTGTTTTTTCAGCGATCTCTTTTTCGATGTTAGTACCAAATACCTTATAAGTATCAGCATTCAATTCTCCCGACACCAATCCTTCACCCAAACCATACACTGCTGAGATCAACTTCTCTTTTCTGTTTCCACTCACCGGGTTCAAACCAAAACCAACACCCGAAGTATCTGCATTCACCATCCGTTGAATAATCACCGCAATTCCTTTGTTTAGGCTTAATCCATTCTTCTTGCGATATTCAAGAACTCGCTCCGAAAAAGCAGAAAGCCATACTTCTTTTATTTTATCAGCTAATTCATTTTTCTTCACATACAAATAAGAACTAAACTGCCCCGCAAAAGAAAACTCACTTCCATCTTCATCTGCAACAGAAGAACGCACTGCGTAAAAATCAGCTTCAGGTATAGATGAGTTTATTGCGTTTAGATGTTCAGTTGGGAATTCAAATGCTTTAATTGTTGAATGAATATCGGCAGTGGAATCAGAATCATTAAGTTTTTTTCCAATAGTACCGAGAAAATATTCTTCGCTCAAGCAGATCCATTCGGGAACAGTGAAGCCTGCGATTCCTAATACTTTTAGGTTACGGGCTTTCCCACCGATGTTTCCGGGTTTGGTTGTGTCTTTATATGAGATTATGTATTCGTTCATTTTTATTTTTTCGTTTAGGTGGTTTCGGCTCCGCTCAACCACCTTTGATCTTCTTCCATTCGGAGGCAGGCTTTCGCTCAGTCGTTCGGGCGGGAGTGAGGCTTACTACCTACCCGTCACCATCTCCCCTATCATAGGAGCCGCGCCCAATATTAAATACATCGAGATCGTCCACAATGCAGATGCATACTCCAAAAACTTCGAGGTCTTTTTAGTTTTGTTTTTCATAAACACAAAGCCTGGTGCCGAGAACAATACAAAACAAACGCCCAATGCAATGTACACCGGCATTCCGTAATTAGCATAAGAAGCTGCAAACACACTCAATACAAAGGTTACAAACATAACCAATATCCAGATGATGGTTGCTTTGTTTGCTCCGTACAATGCTGAGTAGGTTTCGTAACCTTCTTCTTCCAGCTCTTTCGGGCGAATCTTTCTTCCGAATTCTATTACTACTCCGTTCATGTAGGATACTCCTAAAAAGATCAATAAGCCTCTGGGAATCTCTGCTCCTTCTTTCCACCAATCAAGCCCGCTTGCGTATACATCAATGAGTGGAATGATCATCATGTGGGTGATGATGTACATCACAATGTTTTTCTTTAACCATGAGCTTACAAAAAACTCCTTTCCCATTAATGCCAGGTAAATAATCACCGGAATAAAGAGGTATAACATTTTCGGGTAAAAGAAAATATTGACAATGAGTTGAATGATGAAAATAACAATCCCGATATTTCGCAGTTCTTTAAAAGAGATCAAACCTCTTGGAACAGGCAGGTAGCTTCTGAACTTTGCATCCTCTTCCCTATCCTTAAACTCATCAAAAATCCTTACTAAAAAGAAAAGCGTGATGGTGGTGAAAATTCCAACCGCATACGTAAGCGGATTAATAAACCCTTCCACGCCCCTACAGATCCTTGAAAAGGAAATAGCGGAGAAACCAAATACTGCAATTACCAAGCTGTTTTGAATTACCGGGAAACGTTCTTTCTGGTAGATATAAAGTCTTCTTAAAAAAGGAAGATCATTTTCGTTTATTGTCGACATAGTTTTTTTTACCACTAATACACTAAGGGCACAAAGGAGGCACCAAGGTCATTTTTTTGAACCATTTAAGGCATGTAAGGACATAGAAGGTTGTTGTTTTGAATTCTTATATGCTCTTATATGCCTTATATGGTTTACATTATTAATTATCAGTTACGTTTTGTCTCATTTTTTACCACTTTATCTTTTTGTCCAAGACTCCTCATTTATCGAACTCTGTCTTGACCCTTGTGTCTTACATCTTACGTATTTGCTCTACTTACTCTTCTTCCTCCCCAAAATCCTATGCGCTTTCACAAAATGCCCCGCCGATATTGCAGCCGTTATTGATAGTTCACCTGCTAAGATCACTGCAGCTACTATCTCTGCAAACTTGCGCGAATGGCCCGGACCAAAACAATCCATCATTTCGAGACACTCACGTTGGGTTGGTAACGCTGTTGCTCCTCCTACTGTTCCTACTATTAAGTTGGGTAATGTTACGCATGCATACAGATCGCCTTTGGCAGTTGTTTCTATACGCGTGATTCCGGTCGCTGCTTCCGACACACAAGCTACATCTTGTCCGCAGGCCATAAAAATGGCAGCCAGTCCGTTGGAAAAATGTCCCTGCGCACCAATAGCACCACTTTGTATAGAACCCAGTGTAGATGCGTTGCAATACTTCACCAACGCATCGGGTGTGGTGCGCAGAATTTTTTCTACCACTTCTCTTTTTATTTCTACTTCGGCACTTACTTTTTTACCTCTTACGGTAGTGAAAGAAATGGCTGTTGCTTTTTTATCGCCCGAGTAATTACTCTCTATGAACCAAATGATGGGTTTAATAGGGCAATTGGTAATAATATAATCACAGATCATATCAGTGCAAATGGTTACCATGTTTTGCCCTGCTGCATCTCCCGTTTCGTATTCAAAAGTAATAATGAGGCTGTTCCCTTCAATATTAGGACGCACCTCTATCAGCTTGGCATAATTACTGGTTTCGGAAGTAATGCGTTTAAACACCTCCATGTTTTGTACTATCCACATGAGGAACTCTGCTAACACACCCATGTTCTCAAACTTAAACACAGGGCTACGTTGCACACCTTCCGTTAAACAAACAGAAGTAATGCCTCCACTAATACTAGCCGCCTTCGCCCCTCTTTGATACGATGCTATCAATGCGCCTTCGGTAGTTGCCATAGGAATGTAAAAACTTCCCTGGGCTGCTGAGCCAATTACTTTTACCGGACCAATAATACCTGTAGGAACCTGTGTGAGGCCAATATAGTTTTCTATGTTCCCTTCAAAAACAGTTTTGTCTGTAATGTTTTTGTGCCCCGTTAAATATGGGAAAGGATGCCCGCTCATGTTTTCGAACTTCGTAATACGTTGTTCGATACAATCATCCGTTAAGCTCCGCCCGAAATTAATTTCATTATCATAATGCTCGTCGGTCGACTTATTTTTAATAGAAGCGATCAGTTCAGGTACATTGGCGCTTTTGCCCAGTTTTTCGAGAAAGAACTTTATTTTATGCTCAGCTGTAGACATTAGTCTTTTAAAATGGATGATTTAAGTGCAAATATATCCTTTTAACCGAAATTATCCCTTATAAGTAGTTTGCCTTCAAATTGACGAAAACTCCGCTTTACTATGGTTAACCTATACAAACATTGAGAATTTTCAGTATTTCGTCCGGCTTAATCGAAAGAAAAATAGGGTGATTATTTGATCCAGATCAAAAAAAAGACCACCTACCTATTGAGGTAGGTAAGTGAACATTGTAACCCAAGCCTTTGTATCTTTGAATAAAAGGAATTTCGAAGCTAAAAAAGTGTTATTTTTATACTTGCTAAGCTACCTCTAAAATGAACTCTTTACTTAATTGAAGTAAGAACTTTACCCGCATAACTGATAAAGACTTAAACTAATTTTGGAAGATGGTGAATTGATAGGGAACAAATAAATACAAAAACAAAGCCTGAAACGAAAGAAAGAATTGGATGAATAGGTGGAGGAGAGAGAACGGAGATAAGGATTTATGCCAAATTATATCAACAATTAAATGAAAAAAATTTTACTCATAGAAGATAACTATGACATTCGCGAGAACATTACCGAGCTTCTCGAACTGGAAAACTACAAAGTTTATGCTGCAGAGAATGGTAAAATTGGCATCGACCTTGCCTTAAAAGTAATACCTGATCTTATCCTTTGCGACATTACGATGCCGGTTCTCGACGGATGCAGTGTGTTTTTTAATCTTAATAAAAACCCATATACAGCAGGCATTCCTTTTATTTTCCTTACAGCAAAAACTGATATAGCTGACAAACAAATGGGATTGAACCTGGGCGCTGACGATTATTTATTTAAACCATTCGACGACCAAATACTGCTTGCAACCATTAAAACAAGGATAAGTAAGAATGAAATTGCAAAAGAACAAATTAATAATGAACGCCTCACTTATATTAAAGAACTGGAAGATATGCTTAATATGATTTCGCATAATATAAGAAAACCTGTTTGCACTTTTTTAGGATTAATGCAACTTATTGAAACTGATACACCACTAAGTGATGCGGAACAAAAGAAAATACTTGAAAGCTCAAAATTAAGTGCATTAGAACTTGACGACTTTACAAAACAATTAACCACATTTTTACAGGAAACCAAGCAAGGAAAATATAAAACCGGACATATCAGCGCATGCGCCATGGGCAAGCTTTCATCTTCCTCTCCCGAAATTTGAGCTTATAGAATTTAATTTACCGGAAGAAATTTTTGCTAAAAAAAAATTACCTGCACTATTAAAAGGCAATTCAATTTTTTTAATGAAAAGTAGGACTTTTGGATTGAGAATTTGAATCTATTCAATAAACTGTGTCAATTTATTGAATAGACTCATTTACCTAATCACTTATAGTTTAGTAAAAACCGCCCGGAACTACCTCCCTCTTCTGCGGGAGAGGGAGTACGCAAAGGCAAGTGCGGAAGCAAGGGGTGAGGGCTAAAGGTAACACTGTAGCCCTCGCCCTTTCGCACTAGCCGCCCTCTCCCGCAGGAGAGGAAACCGCACGGGGGCATTGCTTCCAAAGAACATTTTGCTAAACTATTAGTAAATTATTTGGTGAAACTTTGTAGATTTGAATAACATGAAAGGTCCACTTCCCTTCCACCACGGTGCAGGTAAAGGCACTAAAGAGTTCGCAAAGCATTTGCGACAACGCGAAACTTCAGCAGAAGACCTGTTTTGGAAAATGGCTAGAAATAGAAAAATACTAAATCTAAAGATCAGGCGCCAACATCCTATAGGTATATACATTGCTGACTTCTATTGCCACGAACTTAAATTAGTTATAGAACTTGATGGCAGTATTCATGATCTGGAACACGTTAAACAAAAAGATAAAGTGCGGGAAGCTTTTCTTATTTCAGAAGGGTTAAAGATAATGCGCTTTAGTAATGATGATGTGTTTGCCAATCCTCACCTTATTGAAGAAGCTATTAAGAAGATTATGAAATAGGGTTCCTAACACTGGAATCAATCAACGGAAGACGGTACGATAGTAGACATAACCTACGTTTTGGCATTAGTAATATAAAGGAAAAAGAAGAACATTGATGAGCTAAAAGCTTATCAGGAAAACATGTACTTAACTTTATATCCTAATTCCAAACATGGTCATATCATCTGTTTGCTCATATTCAGATTGCCATTGGCTTAAGGTTACCTCAATCACTTTTTTCTGAATGGCCATTGGATAAGAATTAACCTCTTTTGCCAGTGCAATGATCTTTTTCATTCCCATTCGTTTATCATTGGGGCCACCAAACTGATCAATAAGTCCATCCGAAAACACGTAGAGGCAATCCCCTTTTTCAAGGTTAATTGTTCTGTTACTCACTTTCAGTTCTGCCCTATTTACTTCTCCAATACTGCATTTGTCTTTTTCAAGTATAATAAGTTCACCTCTTCTGATTATAAATCCTCTCATGTTAGCAGAAGCATACGAGAGTTGTCTGTTTTCTATATCCAAACAACAAGCCATCATATCAGCAGATTCCAAAAGTTTTCTTTTTCCTTCAGCACGTGTTGCCTGATACAGTTCATCGTTTACTTCACTTAGTAAGTCGGAAGGATCGAGGCTGCTTAACTTTAAAATCCTGTTGATACTGTTTAATGCCAAAATAGAAATATAAGAAGCCGAAATTCCATGTCCGGTGCTGTCTCCTATAATAAAAACAAGTTTGTTGTCTCTTTCCTCTATCTTATAAAAATCCCCACTGATTACTTTCTTTTCTTTATAAAGCAAAAATGCCTCATTGCTTATGGTTTTAATATCTTTTGTATCGTTTAAAAATGCACTGTGCATAGATTTTGCATATTCCAGATTCCCTTCCAATTCATGATCTATCTTCCTTTTAACCTGTCTTAATTCAACCTCCAACTGTTTTTGACGGGTGATATCTTGTAACGTACTTATATACTTTACCGGCTTACCTGTATTATCCTTTACAGGATTTATAGTTACAAAAGTCCAGTAAACCGTTCCTTGCTTCGATAAATTTTTCAATTCCCCCTGCCAGCTATCACCCATTGCAATAGCTGCCCTAATGTTTTCCAACACAGATCCCGGCGTATCGGGATGATGAAGAAAAAAGTACTTTTTTAATAAGAGCTCATTCAGTGAGTAACCCGATGCTTTACAAAACATAGCATTTGCATGAACAATATTACTGTTTGCATCAAACACTGTTACCAGTGTCGACAGGTTTAACCGGTCTAATTGCGAAAAAAAGTCGGCCTCACCACACTGTTGTTTCTTCTCTGCATTTAAATCCGTTAAAGATTTATACGTATTTCTGAGAAATGAACGAAATGTTCTCTTTGAGCCTACCCTGGGCTTATAAAGCCCCTGTGGGAATAAAAATGGTATAGTTGAAATTGAAAGCATAAGTTTTATTTAGTTTTGCCGGACAAAAGTAGACTTAGTTCATGCAATGCAAAGGCTTTATGAACGCCTTACCTGACACGTGTAATATTTAAGTGTTTTTTGTAGTTAATTTGACTGGGTGAAGCAAACCCGGCTGACCCGTAACTATCAGGAGCCACAACCAAAATTTGGTTATAGAACTTAATGATGGTAAATACCCGATAAGTATTTGAGCGAACATATGTGTATTCATAATTTGGAACCAGCTAAACAAAAAGGTAAAATGCAGAAATGTAAAACGTTTTACAAATGATGATGCAGTTGTTGTTCCACAACTTATTGAGAAAAAAATAAAGAAAATAAAAAATTAATTCTATTTTAGTAGTAATAACTTCCGGCAATTATGACAACAGAAAACCAATTGATCCCAGTCCCAAAAAACTTTAACGTTACTGAAAACTTTGGAGAACTGATTATTGAATTTAACTGGAACAGATTAACAGGTGCAGTGATGTTCATCTTTTCGCTAATATGGAACGGTATGCTTATTTTCATGATGACTAAAATACCACCGGAATTTTTATTTGTTACCTTCATACATGCAGGCGTAGGATTATTTCTGCTGTACTTTGGTCTTTGTAACTTACTGAATAAAACAACCATTACCTGCGACAATCAAACAATGAAATTGAAGTCAGGTCCCCTGCCCGCTTTCAACAATAAAACCATTGCAAAAGAAAACATACAGCAATTGTACTTCACAGAAGTAGTTACAAGAAATAAAAACACTTCTACTATTTCTTATCGTTTGCACATGCTGGACTTAAACAATCGCAGTACCCGATTAATTAAAACACTTCCTGATACTGAATCAGCACGCTTTATTGAAAGCAAACTGGAGAAATTCTTCAAAATAAAGGATATGGCGGTATCCGGAGAGTTTGGAAAGTAATCTTCTAAGAAATAGCTTCTTTTTTGATCTAAGTCAAATGAAATATTGCTTTGGTGAATGATATTTGCTGAAACATTTTCAACACATGAAAAAAGAAACTATAGGTTATTTCATTCTGATTAGTTTAGCTCTCACCGCAATTACCGGAATCTGTTTCTCCCCTCCTATTCAACAAGACGAAGATTATCATTTGTTTAGTGACAAAGATGAATTGCTTGGTGTGTCTAATTTTTGGAACGTAATTTCTAATCTTCCCTTTTTAATTATTGGTGCACTGGGTATTTTAAAGCTGAAGCATTTAAAAAAATCCCATGCTCAGTATGTATTGTTTTTTAGTAGTATTTGTTTTGTTGGGATCGGCTCAGCGTATTACCATTTAAACCCAACTACCGAAACGCTTGTGTGGGATCGCTTGCCCATGAGCCTTGCTTTTATGACTTTATTCTCCCTTATCATTAGTGAGTTCATACATGAGAAGGCGGGCAAGCTACTTTTAGCCCCACTCCTGCTTCTTGGAATTTTATCTATCGCAGTGTGGCTCATTTTTAATGACCTTCGCTTTTATGCTCTCGTACAGTTTTATCCCATGCTGGCAATTCCGGCCATTCTGATCCATTTTAAATCGGATAATACTACAGGCAAAGCTTATTGGTTGCTATTACTTGCGTATATCCTTGCCAAGTTGATGGAGCACTTCGATCAGGAGGTTCATACACAGTTGAAAGTAATAAGCGGGCATTCCTTAAAACACTTTACAGCTGCAATTGGGGTTTATGCAATTACCCGTAATATAATTAAACAACCAGAAGGTGTTATAAAACAGGTTACCGGCTCTGCACTTAAATCCTGATCCCAAACAAAGTAATATCGTCTGTTTGTTCATTTTCATTTTGCCATTCAGCCAGTTTATGTTCAATCATTTCTTTTTGCGTACTCATCGAATGATGATTGACTTCTTTCAAAATAGAAACAACCTTTTTTAACCCAATTCGCTTGTCCTGCTGACCACCAAACTGATCGGTTAATCCATCCGAAAAAATATACAGGCAGTCTCCCTTTTCAATATCCATTATTCTATTAGTGATTTTAAACTCCGATTTGGATGTTTCGCCGATACTGCATTTATCTTTTTCCAGAAATATAACTTCACCTTTTCTTATAATAAATCCCCGCATGCGTGCAGATGCATAATTAAGCTGCATACTTTCCATATCCAGACAACAAGCCATAATATCAGCCGATTCTACCAGGTGCTTTTTCCCGGTGGGATGTGTTGCTTTGTTCAATTCCTTATTTACCCGTTTCAAAATTTCAGCAGGGTTACTGTCGCAAAACTTCACAATCCTGCTTATAATGCTTAATGCAAGAATTGAGATATAAGATGCCGAAACTCCGTGACCGGTGCTGTCACCAACAATCACAAGCAATTTTCCGTCCCTTCTTTCAATTTTATAAAAATCTCCGCTTATTATTTTTTGAGCTTTATAAACCAAAAAAGAATCATTGCAACTATTTTTAATATCTTCTCTTGTATTTAAAAATGCCCCATGAATGTATTTGGCATATTCTACACTCTCTCGTAATTCATTATCTATTTTCTTTTTTGCATGCAGTAATTCCTCTTCCACCTTTTTTTGCATGGTAATATCATAACGTACGCTTATGTACTTTTTGGGTTTTCCATTTGGCCCCATTACAGGTGCTACCGTAGCAATTACCCAGTATTCGGAACCATCTTTAGCAGAGTTTTTCAGTTCGCCCTGCCACACCTTACCTTTTGCAATGGTTGCCCACATTTCCTTAAACACCGAAGCCGGGGTATCAGGATGGCGGATAATACTATGGGGCATCCCAATTAACTCCCTGGACGAAAACTTGGATGTTTTGCAAAACAGTTCGTTTACGTAAATGATATTTCCTTTAAGGTCTGACATAGATACCAAAGCCGAACGGTTTAATATCTCAATGTGCGAACCAAGCTCCGCCTCCACACTATTAAGTTTAAGGTCGTTATTGGAGTGAAGAAAGTTATATGTGTTAGTTAAAAATGAATTTAAAGTGTTTTTTATAACTCTTTTCGATTCGTATAATTTATTTGCAATTGCATCCGGGGTTGTTGAAATAGTAAGCATCTTTTTGGTTTTAATTATTGGACAAAGTTAGAGTCCTTTAAAAAGTTTCTAATCCTTTAGCAAAGGTTCTCTGTCACATGTAATATTTTTAATGTTTTTGTAAAAAGTAAAAACACACAAGCTTTTAAAGTGTTTTCCTTAATTCATTCAAACTTAGTTAGTTCATTACAAAAAAATAGTACCTTCGGGATTAGGTTTAATTGAGCTGATGAATAGAATAAAAAGACTACCCTTCCTAATACTGTTACTTTGTGTAACAACAAGTTCTTATTCTCAAAGCCTCGACTCCTTAAAACTCGCTTTAAAAAGTGCGAAGCATGATACTATTCGATGTAATATCTTAAATGAATTATCCGAAACCGCTCCGGACGAAGAATGGCCAAAGTTCAATGCAGAGTTAAAAGTACTCTGTGAGAAGCACCTCAAAGGAGTTGATCCTGATAAAGAAAAATACTCTCCAGAAGAGCGATTTTATTTGAGACATCTTGCATCCGCATTAAACAATGAAGGTTTCCTTGCCGACCAGCACGGGCAAACAGAAAAAACCCTCGAATTATATAAAAAGAGTTTAAAGATCAGGGAAAACCTGAAAGAGAAACGTGCCATTGCGAATTCACTCAACAACCTTGGAAATGTTTATGAAGATCTGGGCGATATTCCAAAAGCGCTTGAATATCTTCATAAAAGCATGAAACTGCAGGAAGAGACAAAAGACAGGCGCGGCCAGTCTTATTCTTTGAACAATTTAGCCACGATATACGGAGATCTTGGTGATAAAAATAAAGCACTCGAGTATTACCAAAAAGCTTTACAGATACAGGAAGAGATAAAAGACAAATTAGGCGCAGCATACTCCCTTAGCAATATTGGCTATTTTTATAACAAAGCCGGCGAAATTGACAAGGCACTTGAATACTATTTGAGAAGCTTGAAGATAAAAGAAGAAATCGATGATAAATATGGGATTGCTTATTCTTACAATAACATTGGAATTATCTATAAAGAAAAAGGTGACTTGAAAACTGCATTAGAATATTACAACAAGAGCTTAATGCTGAGAGAAGAGATAGGTGAAAAAAATGGCATAGCCGCTGTTTTAAATCATATTGCTGAGATCAAATTAAAAATGGGTGAGATCGCAGAAGCAAAAAAACTGGGAGAGCAAAGCTTGAAACTATCGAAAGAAGTTGGTTACCCGGATGAGATTCAGGACATAAGCAAAAACCTATGCGAAATTTATCTGAAAGATGGGAACTATAAAGGTGCTTATGAAATGCAGGTTTTATTCAAGCTGATGTCGGATAGCGTTAATAATGAGAATACAAAAAAGGCTTCGATACAAAAAAGCTTTCAATACGAATACGACAAAAAAGTAGCAGCGGATAGTGTTAAAGTAGCGGAAGAACATAAATTATTTGATGCACAAATAAAACAGGAACGTACCCAACGAACTGCTTTATATGTTGGAATAGGATTGATAGGCATCTTCTCTTTATTTATGTACAACCGATTTCGTGTCACCAGGAAACAAAAAAACATCATTGAATCTCAAAAAGCAGAAGTTGATAAACAACGAGAGCTAGCCGATAGCAGAAGAATTATTGCCGAAGAGCAACGCCATGTTATTCAGGAAAAACAAAAGGAAATTTTGGATTCTATTCATTATGCGAGTCGGATTCAAAAAGCTTTGCTAACGAGCGAAGAGTATATAAGTAAACATTTCCCTGCCGAGTATTTTATCTTTTACCAACCCAAGGATATTGTAAGCGGTGATTTTTACTGGGCACTTAATCATCATAACAAATTTTTTATTGCTACTTCCGATTGCACCGGGCATGGTGTTCCGGGAGCCTTCATGAGTTTGTTAAACATCAATTTTCTGAATGAGAATGTGATAGAACGGAGAATAGAAAATCCGGCACTGATCTTAGACGAGCAAAAGAAATCAATCATAAAAGCACTGAATCCAAAAGGAAATGAAAACTCCAAAGATGGTATGGACTCAGTGCTTTGTTCATACGATCTAAAAAACATGAAACTCAATTTTGCAGCAGCCAATAATCCATTGTGGTTAGTCCGACCATCGGCAGGCTCAGGCACCGCTGAACTGATAGAATACAAAGCCGATAAAATGGCTGTAGGTAAAGGTGAAGAAAACGCAAAGGATTTCACATTACAAACTATAGACCTTCAAAAAGGTGATATTATCTACACCTTCACCGATGGTTATGCCGATCAGTTTGGCGGTCCAAAAGGAAAAAAGTTCTTATACAAACAATTTCATTCTATTCTTCTTGAGAATCATCATCTACCAATGAATGAGCAAAAAGGTATTCTTGAAAAGAGGATCAATGAGTGGATGGGGGAAACAGAACAGATCGATGATCTGTTAGTGATTGGGGTGAGAATATAGCATCACTCATTACTTTTCCTTAACTAATGTAAGCACCTGAAACCTTCCTCACCCCCGCCCGAACGACTGATCGTTCAGTCAGGCAGGTCTTCGCGCAGTCTATTCCTCTACAAGGGCTTGGAGAGGGAGTCGCGCAGGGCAGTTGTTCCAAAAGATTTTTAGTATTCTATTTAAGGGATTCTTCAGCAGTCTTCTCAATAATTCTGTGAGCCTCTGCATCACCAAAATAATTATCCAGCACTTTATGAAGCAGCCAAATCAATGGAATAAGGGAAAGAGCAATAAGTATCTTTAACCCGTATGCGAATGCTGCGTTCTTTGCAAATTCACTCATACTCCAGTAACCCGGAATTACAAAAGCAATAAATTGAACAATAAAAGTATCTATTAACTGCGAAATAAATGTAGAACCTGTAGACCGCAACCACAGCATCTTCTCTCCTGTTCTTTTGCGAATAAACCAAAACATAAAACTATCTACCAACTGCGAAATAACAAATGCAATTATACTGGCAACGATCATAAACATACTTTGCCCAAAAACATTTTGAAAAGCTGAATCCTTTGCCGGAGATATGTCCACAGCGGGAATTCTGATTGCAATGAATAAAACGACAAAAACAAATGCAATTAAACCAACGGTTATAAATGATAATCTGCGAACTACTTCTTTACCGTAATATTCATTCAGAATATCGGTAAGTATAAACACAAAAGGCCAAAGTACTAAACTTACCCCATTAACAAAAGGTCCTCCAAAGCTAATAAGCTTGCTCCCAATCATTTCGGCAACAATGGTATTTGCAATAAAAAATCCGGAAAGGATTATCAGTACAAGTACTTTCTTATCTTTTAAGATATGCATCTAAAAACTGCTTAATGTTTTGGTAAATGTAATCCAATTCTTCGTTTGTGATACAATAAGGTGGCAATATGTATAATACATTACCAAGCGGGCGAAGTAAAATTCCTCGCACTATAAAGTAAGTTGAGATATGTTCGGCTACACTGTTCAGGTAATGGGTTCCTTCATCCGTATTCAGCTCAATAGCCATAATGGTTCCGCATACCCTAACATCTTTACACGCCTTGTGTTCGCTTACCGTTGCTAAAAACAACTTGTGTTTAGCGTGAATCCTCGCTATACTTTCAAAAGTTGCAGGTTCTTCCATCAGGTCTAAACTTGCCAATGCAGCAGAGCAAGCAGTTGGGTTGGCTGTATAACTGTGTCCGTGAAAAAAGGTTTTTGTTTTATCATCCTGAACAAAAGCTTCATGAATTTCGTTGGAACAAGCAGTAACCCCCAAGGGCATATAACCTCCGGTAAGCCCTTTACTCAAACAAATAATATCCGGTTTGTTTTGTAATTGATCAGCAGCAAAAAAAGTTCCCGTTCTTCCAAAACCGGTCATTACTTCATCAGCAATAATAAGTGTCTTGTGTTCCCTGAAAAATGCAATGAGCTTATCAAGTAAAGCAGCATCATACATAAACATACCCGCTGCACCCTGCACCACAGGCTCAAAAACAAAACCGGCGATTTCTTTTTTTGAAAAGAGCAATTTTAGTTTCAGAATAAGTGTATTAATGTTCTCAGCAGTCGGCAACGGAATACGTTCCACATCAAACAACAATGGTGTAAAGGCATTATTAAACACATTACGCTCTCCAACACTCATCCCACCAAAGGTATCACCATGATAAGCGTTCTCAAACGCAACAAAAGTAATTTTCTTTAAACGTTTATTATGCCAGTATTGCAATGCCATTTTCAATGCCACTTCAACAGAAGTAGAGCCATTATCACTGTAAAACACTTTACCTAAATTATCAGGTAGATGTTTTAATAAACGTTCAGCAAGCAACACAGCATTCGGATGTGTGAAGCCACTAAAAATAGAATGTTCATTAGTTAAAAGTTGTTCACTTACTTTTTTAGAAATATAAGGATGGCAATGCCCGTGAAGGTTTACCCACCAGGAAGCTATTGCATCCATGATACGGTTCCCGTTCTCATCAATAAAATAAAGCCCTTCCGAACGAACAATATTAACAGGTGTTTCGGCATGCTTCAAATGCGTGAAGGGATGCCAAACAAAGGATTTATCTTTTTCAAGTATCGAACTCATGGTATTACAAATTTAGATATTAATTCCTCAAGTTCAACACAGAGTTCGCTGAGTAAAAAGAGTCTCACAGAGTTTTGAATTTTTCTTTTCGAATATTTCACTAAATAAAACTCTGTGAAACTCTTCCGCTATGGCGGCTCTCTGTACCTCTGTGTTGAAAAAGTAGCATCTAGAACTCAATTCTATAACTCAAAATAGGTATAAGTGTTGCCTGATACCAGTAATCAATGCTTTGCTTTTCGTTATTATAAAACTGTCCGCCAACATTTTTCCTGTTTGTTACATTCTGAATGTCCAAAGCCAGTGTACTCGTGATCTTTTTAAAATTTCGTTTACAACTCAATCTCATATCAAGACGATAATAATCCGGATTTTTTTTAGCATAAGTTTGTTCAAAAACATACCTGGTTTCTCCTGCGAAAACAGAAGCATTTAAATCAATAGGTGTATAGCGCCTCCCTCCTACCCACACTGATTTAAAGTTTAATCCTATTATTCTTCCCTTTTTCTTCTCCGATAAAGTCCATTCTTTTCCTAAAGTTAATGAAGTAGCATAATTGGAATTAAAAAAAGTACTGTACCACTGTCCGTTCGGCGCCCTGTAGTTTGATTCATATAATGAAACTGATAAGAGATAATAGAAATTTTTATACAGGTATCTTTCATAAGTCATTTCCACACCATAATTTTTTCCTAATCCTGAGTTCGTTAAAACATCGGTATCATAACCCTCGGTATTATTGATAATGGAATAAGTACTGGCTGTGTCGGTTGTAACCGGAATATTAAATAAATACTGATAATATACTTCGGTTTTAAAATGGTTGTACTCATTAATATTCCAATCGTATCCTGCAACAAAGTGATGCGCTTTACTAAAACCCAAATTTTTATTGGGTGTTACAAAATCCCCATCCGAATAATCTGATCTCACAAAATACACGCCCAAAGGCTGTAACTGGCTGTGTAAACCATAGCCCAAGCTAAAACCATGCTTTTCCGAAACGTCATACCTGATAGAGGCACGTGGCTCTATAGCTGTTGAATAATTTAAGATTAACTGAAAATAATGCAAGCCAATATTTGTTGTGATGCCATTTCTGAATTTCCTGTTCCATTGAAAAAAACTTTGCACTGTTTGTGTGCTTCCTTTAAGGTGGATCCTTTCTTTCACAACGGAAGAATCGGAGGGATACTCTTTTAATAATTTATAAGACAAGTGATTAAAAATAACACCTGCGCGTATGCTGTTAGCAGCATTTATCTTCTTTGTATACACTGTGGAAGCCGTAATTTTTCCGTTCAAAAAATTCTCCCGGTACTTTATTACCGGCACATAGTTAAAATTTAATTGTTGCTCATTATAGCCATTTTGAGTAGCTGAATACACAAGTGCTGTTTTAAAATAGGAACGGTTCTTGAAAGTTTTAACATGTGTAAGCCCTGTAGCCCCCGTATTGCTATAAAAACGCGTACTCATTCTGTAAAAATCACTCTCTTTCCATTTGGAAGAATCCTTTATTGCACGTGTACTCTGATCGCTAATGCCACCGAAACCAAACAAACCAAAGGTTCCTGCTTTCCTTGTAGGCAACGAAATATTGTATGAAAGATCCTGAAAGGAAAGAAAAGCATCTCCAATGGGAATTCCCATTTTACCCAAAAGACCAAGTGTCGAATAACGGTAATTTACAAGATAAGAACCTTCAGATCCTTTTTTGAATGGTCCTTCGGATGCAATATCAAAACCAAGAAAGCTTGATTGAAAAGTATGTTCACGTTTTTGATTATTTCCTTTTCTAAGTTTAAGATCAAACACACCCGACAGAGCATTCCCGTATTCTGCTGCAAAAGCTCCGGTAGAAAAATCGGAGTTGGTTAATAGCTGAGAACTTAAAATAGAAATTCCGCCACCGGCAGAACCCACAAATGAAAAGTGATTGGGGTTAGGAACTTCTATACCTTCCACTCTCCATAACAAACCATTGGGTGAATTACCGCGGATTGAAATATTATTGAGCCCGTCATAAGTTTGCACTACACCTGCAAAAGAAGTGGCCATACGCGAAGGATCATTTATAGCTGCTGCAAAACGCTGCGCTTCATCAACCGAAAAAGCACGTGTACTAACAGATGACATATCATTGAGTGGTTTATTCTTTTCCATCTTGGGAGTTATTACCACTTCTTTCATTTCATTTACCAGCTCTTCCATTTCAACGGATAAAACCAATTCTTTAGCAGAATTCAAATGAAGATCATGCAAAATGATCTCTTTGTAACCTAAATAAGTAATACGTATTGAATGTTTCCCAACCGGAACATTTTCAATAGAAAAATTTCCTTTTTCATCAGATGCAGTTCCAATCGGAGGATCTGTGTTTAAGATCAGGATTGCAGCTCCGGGCAATGATTCGTGCGAGATTTTATCAGTTACCGTTCCTCTGATAGTTTGTGTTACAGTTTGCCGGGCAAACAAGGGTAGTGAGATACATACGCATATGCAAACACATATCCTGTTTATTATCCCGGCACCCATTGCTATATCATATCTATTACAAAGATACGGCTAATTATAGCCAATAACACAGCTTACAGGGTATGCCAAAAATTTAGTTTAGCTATTTTTTTAACTAAGATTATTGTTAAATTCTATTACAGATCCCATTGTAGGCACAATAGGTGCATTTATCGTCGTCTTCTGTTTGAGTATAAGGTATGCTTTTATCAAAAAGTTCTGAGGTCTTGTTTTGTAAATGTTTCTCAAACTCTTCCAGAAGCTCTTGTGTATATTGAAGCGGTTTTGCCGGCTGCTTGTTATCCGACCTCTGTTCCAGAATATAATACTCACTTTTTTTGTTTCCCTTAAATGGAACAATGCAGGTGCGGATTTTTTCAGGCTCGCACATGTTGTTACGCCATGCTAACCATGCATATACAAACAATTGAAATGCTTTATTATATTTTTTATTACTGAACAATTCTTCAAACCCGACAAATTCAAACTTATCGTTTGTTTCATTCACTGAAGACTTGTAATCAACAATCCTGAAGTGATCTGCTGTAGCATCTATTCTATCACAGGTTCCCGAAAATTTAACTTTAACTGTTTCCTTACCTGTATTAAGGTCAATTACCCATTCCAGTTTTTTTTCCAGGTCAAGGATCTTCAGGGAATTTTTATTTGCTGTTAAACTTTTTACATATTCAGCATCTGCTCGGATAAGATTTTCTGCATAGATCTTAATGGTGTGATAAGCCAGGTAATTTTTACCCTGCTTAAATTCACTTTCCGAATACTGCTCTTTAAAACCACTTTGGGTAAGCTCTTCTATCTTAGGCAGTATCTCTGAAAAATCTGCTTCATTTAAATAAATATCCTTTTTGTTTGCGTAAGCATGTTCCAATACATAATGGAGAATGGTTCCAAAAGTACCTGCTTCCACACTTTCTTCTACTTCTTCGGGCTCCTTAATGTGAGCAAGGTAATTGAAATAAAAACGCAGACTACAATCTTTATAGCTGTTCAGTAAGCTCGGAGAAAAACCGGAGCGTTCAGGAGTAAATGCTTTTGCTTTGGTACGCTCAATAAGTTCATCGGTTTTCTCAATGGAGATCTCCAAAGTATGGCGTTTCTCTCCTACTTCGGAAATGGCAATACTTTCATTGATTACTGCATTCTTGTTTACCCGGGGCAATTCGGTGAGCAATTGAGTAATGAACCGACTTTTTTCACCCTTCCCTAAAGTATCTGTTTCGGTATTATAAATTAAAGCAATTGATTCTGCTTTCTGGATCAAACGATAAAAGTGGTAGGCATATATTGCATCTTTATCCTGGTAAACAGGTAATCGGAAATACTTTTTCAGGTCAAAAGGAATGAAGGTATTTGCTGATTTACCTGAGGGTAAAATATTTTCGTTTACTGAAATAAGGATCAGGTTTTCGAAATCTAAAGTACGGGTTTCCAAAACCCCCATAATCTGTAAGCCTTTCAATGGTTCACCAAAAAAAGGAACGGAAGCTCCCGATACCAATTGTTGAATAATCTTGCGAAGTGTTTTTAATTCATTTATATAATTTACGGAACTGCACACTTCTTCCAAACGCGTAATGAGCTTTCCAAATTCAAATACAAATTCAGTTTCTGTTGACAAAAATTTAGCTGTGTTCTCCCGATAGCTATCGGGATCAAACTTATTTAATAAACGCTCAGATAATAACTTCAGTTTTGTAACCGCTCCTATAGCACTGTCCCAGCCTTCAAAAAGAAACCGTACATTCTCGTAATTGTCGCCAAACAAATTATTGAGTGTTTTTACTGAAAAATAAGAAATGTTTTTCTCTGCAATACCTTTAGCTAATTTGTTCGCATTGTTTTCTTTCCCATACAACAAGGCAAAATAAGGGTTCTGCAACACCCGCATCAGGTCTTTATAATAAATAGCACCTTGCGCGGAGTTTTGTTTTTTGTTGATGTGCATATTCACCAACTGTTCAGAAAGATCGTAAAGCGTACTTTGACTTAATGGATATTCTAAAGAAACGTTCACAGCTTCTATTTCTTCGGGCAACACACTAAGTAATGGAAACAAAAGAGATTCATCACACAAAACAATGGCAGTCTTATTCAGGTCCACTCCTTTGTAAATCCACTCTTTTAGTACAGATGTGGCGGTTGCCACCTGCGCCATGTTTTGCGCTGCACCAATTACCTGTATATTCTTTACCTGCTCCTTAAGATTATTGGTAATAAAGCTTTCTGATCTGAATTGTTCTTTGGTAAAATGTTTACGTAAAAAATTTCCTGCCTCATGAAGTTCATTGGAAAAATAATAATTATCAATATCCCATAAAACAATTGCTCCCTGCTGTTCAATAAAATAATTAAAAAGTACTTCTTCTGCTCTGTTCAAGGCATTAAACCCCGCAAAAATGATCTTAGTGTTTTTGTTGAGATAACTATCGGGGTTTATTTTTCCGCTCAATGTATTCCTAACCGCATTTTTGTAGGCTAATCCCTGATAAGCAATTTGTTTGGTTTCAAGCTGCTTAGTATAATGCTCATACACATCTCCAAGTGAGGACATAAAAGCAATATAATTTCGCTGCATGTCGGTTTTCTCTTCCCTGGCTAAACTCCAGTTTTCGATTTCTTTAATTTCAGCAAGGTTTTTATAAATGCTTTTGGCCTCAATGAGGTAACGGTCGATCTCATTATAATCCTGCATCAACATATTCGACCATTTTATAAAACCGTCGAAGGATTCCGCCTTATCCTTCATCACACTTACATAACTATCGTATAAAAGTGCAGAGAGGGTAATTGAATCGGCTGACTGCATTCCTGAAAGTTCCGCAATAAATTCTTCCGCACTAATGATCTTTGGCAACCATATTGTTTTGTTGTATATATTTGCGAGATGCCTTTTTAAAAATAAGGCGCCACGCTTATTAGGAAGCACAATCATCAGTTCGCGCGTTTGATCGCCGAAGTGTTGATGAATATAGTTAGCAGTATCTAATAGAAATGGAGTCATGATAAAATCACCCCTTGAAGATATACATTTTCCGCAATACAGGAAGTACAGCAATAACAAAAATTATTTCAAGATCTATTCAGCCCATGAGTTTGAGGAAGTTCAGGTGATTGGAACAAAGCATATCCGGCGTTCGGTAAAAGCAATTCAGTTCCCGGAGAAAAACCTGATCATTGACCTTTTACTATTAAAGCATGAAAACATACTTGTTATTAACAGGAAAGAGTATGAGAAGTTAACTTAAAATCGAAAATCAAAAAAAGATTAGATGGAGAATATTACTTCTCTATCACAATTCTTTCAGTCGTTTTCTTTCCGTTTACCACGATACTGCAAATATAAATTCCATTTGCCACATCTTTTAAGGTTGTTGGCAACACATATTTACCTGTATGCTGAGTTTGGTTATTAATTACATTTTTAACCAAAGCACCATTGATATCATATATATCTATCTGCACAATTCCCTTTTGTTTTACTTCATATTGAATTGTGAACTCTCCTGAACTTGGGTTTGGAAATAGTATTGCCGTATTTTCGTGAACAAGTGTCATGTCGTGTCTTTTCTCTAAATCTGAATTTGAATCAGAAACGGTAGTTGGTATAATTTCAGTTGTTGGATCAACGACATAAGCAACTGCACCTGCTAAAGTTTGCCCTACCATATTATCTATCAGTGGTTCAATTGTAGTCTCAACAATTGTATCAGGAATCAACAGTTCTTCTTTATAGTAACCAATTCCTCCATTTACCATTACTTCCACGCGTTCAATTTGCATTTCGCCATCAAGAGTTTCAAGCGTATCAATTTTTACAGAATCTGTTTTAATAGTATCTTCCTGAAAAGTTAATGGAACCGCACCCATAAGCATTTCTCTGTTCTCAATACCGATCTCTCCAACAGTTCTTCCACTATAGTTTGTGCAACTGAAAAGAAAAGTCCCGAACACAAAGAACACTGCCATTGCAAAAGTTTTTGTTGAGCTTACGTTTCCAGGGATCAAATGCCATGGAATACTAATTCTGAGTGGTCGGTCAATTTGGGTTTTCTTAAAATGCCCACATACTTTTTTATCTGAGTTTTCCTGGAGGATGGAGTGAATTTCCATATCCGTTTTATTGGAAAAATCTATAACTGTTTTAGAACAAACGGTGCAATGTCTACCGGTAGCTGCAGGGTTCATTTTATTCCAATCTTCGTTGCAGGGTTCGGGAATACGTACAATGTAACTCATAATGCTTGATTTTGGTATTTAGACGCCTCAATTGACTTTTTTCCATAAACGAATGGAAAAAAAGTCAGCGACTATCTTTTAATCAATTATAGAGTTGTAGAGCAGGCAATAAAACCGTTAGTTCTTATGTGGTATGCACTTTTTGGCAAGTGATAATTTAATTTAGGGAAAGCAGCCATTTTTCAGCTTCTTCTATGCTATCAAACAAGCGAACAGGCTTATCCGGTTTATCGAACTTGATATAAAAATTCCCAATGATACGTTGCGCCATGTTTTTTACTATAACAGCTTCGGCAATAGAAAACTTCAGCGCTTCTGGTTCAGCCATAAATGAACGGGCATCACTATCCACCATTGCATGTTCTCCCGGAACTTTAAGAATCAGATGTGGAATGCCTCCGGTAATTTCTTCCAGAGCTGTGAGATACTCTTTTGCATCCTTTATGCCAAAATACGCTTCCTCTCCTGTATTCATTTGCACTATTCCATCGCTGCGTAATTGTAAATTAAATAAGGAATGATCAACTTGTTTAACTACTGAATTCGCTTTCCACTCTGCTGCCTCCATAAATCGTTTTCACATTAAATTCTGATCTAAATGTAGGAAGCTTTCAGAAATAAACAAAGGAAAATAACGAATAATAGACTTTAAATAACTATTAGCACCTTTTAGCTAATTTCACTGAAATGATTTTTAATATAACATGGGGAAATTTTCAGTACTAATTTTATTGTTTTACCAATTCTTCGCCATCAACAGTCATTTTTATTACTCCCGCTTCCTGATGAGGAAGATTTGTTACAATAAATGTTGTATTAATTCCCAAAGCACCTACAATAAAATTATTTCCTTCAAATTTTTGAATGGGTCCATTTACACTTGTTGATGAAACTTCAGATGTTTGTTTTTTATAATCTACCCTACCACCCGCTGTGATTTTAAGTGTAATCTTATCGGATGTCCATGTGCCAATATAATCTTCTTTGCCGGCAGGAATACCGCTTCCTTTAAGCCCACATGAACTAATGTAACATATGATCAAAAATAAGGCTGCTATTTTTTTAATGATTCTCATGGAACTAATTTTTATCTAATTTACAGATTTAAAACAAATAAAAAAGCACCGTCTGCATTTTTGCAACAGGGGAATTAATGAAATAATTTGTCAACAAAAGAATAATTATTTTTCTGCGGGTGCCAATTAATTATTTTTTAAATAGGAATAAATGGCATCCTTAAGGTTAACACGTTTTAAACGTAGCTCATTTAAATGCTCATCAGTTGTAGGAGTTGCCCCGGTTTCAATACTATGAATGGAATGATCCACTTCATGATATTCTTCAAAAACTTTTTTAAAATGACTGTCGCTAACTTTTAGATTATGAATCTTTTCCTTCATTTCAGGAAACTCATGTAAGATGTCATGCTTTTGCATATCCGTTGTTTTTAAGTTTGTTCGCACAAATGTATAGTGCGTCCATGCTAATCAACGAGACTTAGATCAGGCAAAAAACTAATAAATATCAGGATTTACAACACATTACTTCCGCTAAGAAAATAATTTTGCTCACTTACAATAGGAATCGGTTTCAGTAATCTTTTTCAATCTGTTATTCCAAATAGTTGTATCCTGTATGTCATAAGAAACGTAAAGTTTTACCAAATCATCTTTACGAAGCCAGGTTACTTCAATAAACTTTTGATCCAAAGCAAAATTAGACCAAAATCCTTTTGCATAAAAACATCCTGTACTCTTTACAATTTCTTTGGTTTCTATATTCTTTCCCCCTTCTTCATCTTCGGGTGGATATGAATTTTTAAAATACTCTTCAATAGAAACTTTTGGATCGCTCCTGAACATCCCCTGTAAAACCAATTCAAGCTGATCATTTTTTTTGTTTACGAACACAAACTTTGCACGCTCGTAATCGTTTTTAGTGTCCCGAACATATTCACTCAAAGGAATTGGTACACAATAATCAATCTGTTCTATGTTTGAGAACATTTCTAAACCTTCGTTTAATGTTACCTGCTTTGTTGTAGTATCTGTAACTATTGGTAATGAATCCGCAATCGAAGTAGTTTCTACAACCTTTTCAGTATCTCCGGTGCATCCGGATTGTGCAATTATAATACACACAATAAACAGTAATCTTACCATAGGAGTAAAATTATGGTATTTATTTTAATTGCCAATAAACTGATACAAAAACAAAAAAGCACATATTGCTACGTGCTTTTTTAATCAAAGATAGATCAGGTCCTATTTTATGGTTTCGCCTTCAGTGTTTAATTCCTCTACTGCATAACCCAATTTTTTCACTTTTTCCAGATTGGTTTCTTTATCACCAACTACAACTATGATCATATTATTATAATTTAAAGCATTTTTAGCAACGCTACTCAGTTCTTCTTTAGTAAGGTTATTCAGAATCTCATTTTGTTTAGAAGTAAAATCAGGACTTAATTTGTAGTCCATTAACTGTTTTAAGAAGAATAATTTTTGATAAGGCGTTTCATATTTTAATGCTTCCGAATTGGTGATCCCGCTTTTTGTGAATTCCAATTCCTGGGGAGTTACACCACCATCGGCATATTTTTTTAATTCTTCCATAGTATACATCAAAGAAGAATCTGTAGAGTTACTTCTTACCCCGGCATTGATTAAATAATTTCCTTCGAATTCATTTCCAGCAAAACGAGCTTTAACTCCATAAGTATAACCCTTTACTTCACGAAGCAAGCCATTTAAACGGCTATTAAAATTCCCACAAAAAGGATAATTAGCCAAGGTAGTTTTATAAAACATTCCGGTAGCATCGTAAGGTAAACCTGCCGCACCTACTCTGATTTCTGATTGAGCAGCACCTTTTTTGTCGATAAAATAAATTTTTGTTTTTCCTGTTTTTGCTAATTCAGGTTGAGCCGTTTGCTCGGGTGCTGCTTTTTTCCAATTAGTCAAAAAAGCAAGTTGTTTCAGGATATCCTCTTTTTTAGTATCGCCAACTATTATCACTTTGGTAAGTTTAGGCGCCATATTTTTTTCATAATACGCCTTTACATCTTCCAACGTGATTCCTTCCACAGTTGAAGCCGTTCCGGTAACGGGTAAAGAAAGAATGTGTTTTTCACCGTATAACAATTTGTTAAACACTTTATCTGCGATTGGGGCAGCTTGTGTGTTTTGCAAAGAAATCTGATCCTGCAATTCTTTTTTCACACGTTTAAATTCCTCTGCATCAAACTTTGGTTTCATTAAGACCTCTTCCAAAATTTTTAATGTTGCATTGGTGTTTGCTTTTAAGCAATTTACATTAATATTGATCTCGCTGCTGCTTGCTGAAACATTGATTTCAGATCCCATTTTTGAAAGTATGTCTGAGATCTCTTCTGCTGTATGCAATTGCGTTGATTCATTTAACAGGTCGGCCATTAAGTATGCTGTTCCTGATTTAGCAGCAGTTTCATAACGGTGCCCTGCTGCAATACTTACAAGGATATTCACTTTGGGTACTTCTGAATTGGAGCTTCCCATTACCTGAATTCCGTTTGCCATTTTTTCTTCCCAAAAAGCAGGTGCTTTCACAACCGGGCGTGTTTTAGGTTCCGGCTTTTTAGTCCAGTCAAAATTCTCGGGTGTAGTTCTTGGTGTTAATGCCGCATATTCTGCCGACTCTTTTTCAATAGTACGTGAATACATTTTCCAATTGTCAGGAGCTGCAATCAATTCACTTTTCCCTTTAGGTACACAGCTTAATATTACAGCTTTTTGGCCTTTGATGTACTTATTGTATGCATTAATAATATCTGCCTTTGTTAATTTCAAATAACGATTCAAATCATAATCAAGGTAGTTTGGATTACCTGTAAATGTATTATACGCTGCCAAACGAGCTCCTTTACCTTTTACACTTGTTAAGGCGTTATAATATGAGCTTTGCATTTCCGCTTTAAACTTTTTTAGTTCATCATCATTAAATCCTTTTGCTTCCCAATCCGTTAAAACTTTTCGTACTTCAGCTTCCAGATCGGCTAATTTTGCATCTTTATTCCCACGAACGGTAACTTCAAATTTTCCTGACAATTCACTTGAACTATTGTACACATTCACCGAACTTGCGGCCTGATTTTTTACAAAGTTTACATAAAAAGGAGATGTTTTTCCACCATACAAAATACTTCCCAATGCATCCAATGCTGCTTCGTCTTTGCTATAAGCAGGAACTGTAGGCCAAACCATTTTCAATAAAGGAAACTTCACATTGTCCTCGTATGAAATGTAACGGTTCTCAGTTAACTTAACAGGGGCAACTGTTTGTGCTTTCACTTCCGGACCAACAGGAACTCCGTTAAAATATTTCTCTACCAATGCCAAAGCAGCGGCTGAGTTCACATCACCTGCAATAGTAAGCGTTGCATTGTTTGGTCCATACCAACGCATGTAAAAACGTTTCAGGTCATTTACATCAACACGGTTCAAATCTTCAATATACCCTATGGTTGTCCATGAATAAGGATGACCTTGCGGATAAAGTGCTTCGCCGATTTTTTCGGTTACCAAGCCATAAGGTGCGTTATCATAACGTTGTCCGCGTTCGTTTTTAACTGTTGCGCGTTGAACTTCAAATTTTTGCTGAGTAACTGAATCCAACAAAAAGCCCATTCTGTCCGCTTCCAGCCATAAGGTCATTTCAAAATTATTTGATGGAACGGCTTCAAAATAATTGGTACGGTCTAAATTGGTTGATCCATTCATTTCTCCGCCTGCTTCAGAAATACATTTTATATGCTGTTCGTCGGCAACATGCTTGGATCCCTGAAACATCATATGTTCGAAGAAATGTGCAAAACCACTTCTTCCTTGTTGCTCACGTGCAGAACCCACATGGTAAGTAACATCGGTATAAACAACAGGGTCGCTGTGATCTTCGTGAATAATAACGGTTAAACCATTTGTAAGTTTATACTTTTTGTAAGGAATAATCAATTTACCCGGTTGCGCTACAACTGTTTCTATCAGTTTAGCTGTTGTGATGTTTTTTTTAACCGGAGTGGTTTGTTCTTTTACCACTTTAGGTTTTGGTAAGCCTGTTTGTTGTGCGTTTGCAAAGGGAATAATTGCAACTGCAAAACCCAATGTCAATACATTTTTTACTATGTTCATTTTTAAAATTTAATTGCGTTTATCAATTACAATCATTGAGCCAAATCTGTTAGTATGGTTATGAAAGCGTGCCAAATATAAACAAAAAAGCACCCAAAAAACAGGTGATTGTGTTCAGCGGAAATAAGGGCTTATGGGTGAGTTTGCAGCCTGCAATTAGTTAAAGTTCCGTTAAAATACAAATGCTTGCCGGCAGTAATGCAATGCGTAAATTTTATAACTTTCCCCTTAAATTATACAACACTTATGCTTATAAATTGAAATAACTTTGCCCTAGTTAACATCACTTTTACTTAAGCTAACCAATTATGAAAGCAAATACTATTCATACCTGCAACGAACCTGCAGGTATACCCAATATAGCAGAAGAAAATGAAAAGGAAAATATTATTTGGCTAGAGAAAATGATGCATTTTATTTCTCATACAATCAGACAATCAGTAGCTAATATTGTGGGGCTTGCATACTTACTTAACAGAACAGATAATTCACCGAAACAATTAAACAAGTTTATGAAAAAATCCACTTTGAATCTTGACAAGGATACCAAAGAATTATCAACTCTGGTTTATCAAAAATTACTTAAACTAAAAAAACAAGGTCTGCCTAAAAAATGAGTTACATACTGTAATAAAGAGTTGTATCTTCTTTAATTCTGCATATTTTTATGCAATTCAAAAAAATCCCGACTGCTTTCACAATCGGGATCTGATATAAAATCAATTAATAAGATTACTCTTTCAACAATTCACGAGCAATAACCAATTTCTGAATTTCGCTGGTCCCTTCGCCTATTGTGCAAAGCTTACTGTCTCTGTAATATTTTTCAGCAGGGAAATCCTTTGTGTAACCATAACCACCAAAGATTTGAACGCCTTCTGTAGCAACCCTAACACATACCTCTGATGCATAGTATTTTGCAAAAGCACCTTCTTTAGTAATCTTCAATCCCCGGTTTTTCATATCTGCCGCTTTGAAAGTCAATAATTCAGCAGCTTCAATTTCAGTAGCCATATCAGCCAATTTGAAACCGATAGCCTGAAACTGAGAAATTGCTTTTCCAAATTGTGTACGCTCTTTAGAATATTTTAATGCAGCCTCGTAAGCTCCTTTTGCAATCCCTAATGAAAGAGATGCAATAGAAATACGACCGCCATCCAATACTTTCATTGCTTGTACAAATCCTTCACCTACTTTACCTAACATTTGACTTTCGTGTACACGGCAGTTTTCAAATATTAGTTCAGCTGTTTCGGAAGCACGCATACCTAATTTATTTTCTTTTTTTCCTGAACGGAAACCCGGAGTTCCTTTTTCGATAATGAAAGCAGTCATCCCGTGGCTATCACCTTTTTCACCTGTACGTACAATTACTACAGCTACATTTCCTGAAATTGCATGAGTGATAAAGTTCTTACTTCCGTTGATTACCCAATGGTCACCATCTTTCACAGCAACAGTGTGCATTCCACCTGCATCGCTACCTGTACCGGTTTCAGTTAATCCCCAAGCACCTATCCACTCAGCAGTTGCCAGTTTAGGAAGGTATTTTTTCTTTTGTTCTTCGTTTCCAAAAGCCATGATATGACCGGTACACAAAGAGTTGTGCGCTGCCATGGAAAGAGCTATTGAACCACAAATTTTTCCTAATTCGGTAATTGCAGTTACATATTCGGTATAAGAAAATCCTGATCCACCGTATTCATGCGGAACCAATACTCCCATTAAGCCCAAATCACCTAACTTTTTAAATACTTCAACAGGAAATTCCTGACTTTCATCCCACTCCATCATTTTTGGATAGATATGCTCTTTCCCAAATTTACGGATCATATCCGCAATCATTACCTGATTTTCATTCAACGAGAAATTCATCCCCGTAGCCGTTTCGTTTAATAGTGCACTAGACATTGTATGTTATTTGTATGTTTATTTAATTTTTCTTTTCCGCCTAAAAAATCCAGCCCAACAATAAAGGTAAAAGCAGAAACTTCTGCTCCAAACTGTTTAATAAGATCTGCCGTTGCTGCTGCTGTTCCTCCTGTAGCAAGTAAATCGTCGTGTATTACTACTTTCGCTCCTTTTTTAATACTATCGGTATGCATTTCAATTTTTGCCGTACCATATTCCAATGAATATTCCTGGCTGATAGTTGTATAGGGTAACTTCCCTGCCTTACGAACCAAAACAAAAGGAAGATTCATCTTATTTGCGAGTAAAATCCCAAATAAAAATCCTCTGCTCTCTACCCCCACAATTACATCAGGTTTAACGGGAGCCAACAAGCGCTCAAACTCTTCTGTAATTTTATTACACAAAGTCTGATCATAAAATATAGGGGTTATGTCCTTAAAAAGAATTCCGGGTTTCGGGAAATCGGGTACATCCCGTATGGCATTTTTTATTTCGTCAGCTAAATTCATGGAGAGGCTAAAAATAGTGTATTTTTTACAAAACTGAGGCTTTTTTTATCAAAATAAGCTAAAAAATGAATTTTGAAGAGAAATGCCATTGCTTGAATTGGAACCTTAAAAGGCAGGCAGAATTTTAATTAAAGGCGGATTCCAATAATGCAGACATCATCTATTTGTTCCAATGTCCCTTTCCAGGATTCAAACGTTTTCTCCAGCAACACTTGCTGTTCTTCCATTGAAAGGTGGGCATTATCAGCTAAAAACTGCCTTAAATTTTTACTCATGTATTTTTTGCCCTGCTTTCCTCCAAACTGATCAGGAAAACCATCGGTTAATGTATAAACAACATCACCTTCCTGAAGTTCAATTTCTTGTTGTGAAAACGGGGTATCCTGCCTGTCATGTTTTCCTACAGGCATTTTGTCGGGCTTCACCTCTACTACGCTCGGCGAGCCTCCCTTTCCGGCATTTCTAACTATCCACACCGGATTATGAGCTGCAGAAACAGACAGTTTCATGTTTTTAAAATCATATAAACAGAGGCTACAGTCCATTCCGTCTTTTCCACCCTCAACACTACCGTCACGTTTTAAGCGATTAATAATTGTAGTACGGGTGTGATTTAAAATATCTGCAGGGTTACTAAAATTTTCCACTGCTTTTTCCAAACTTGTGATGTTTAATAAACTCATAATTGCTCCCGGAACTCCGTGTCCTGTACTATCTGCAGTAACAATTGCAAAATTTCCGGTATTCAATTTATTGGCCCAGTAAAAATCGCCGCTTACTACATCTTTAGGCTTAAAGAAAACAAAATAGTCTTTTAAATTTTGGTCAAGCAATTCATTGGTTGCCAAAAAGGTTCGCTGAATTCTTTCTGCGTAATTAATACTATCGGTTATTTCTTTATGTTTCTCTTCAATAAGGTGCTTTTGGTTCTCAATTTCCTTTTTCTGTTCTAGTACTATTGTATGTTCGGCTTCAATGATTTTTTTCGATTGCTCCAGTTCCATCCTGCCTTTGATCTCATTATAAGTTAATTTATACCGGGACCTGATCATAAATACAGAAAACGCAGCAACCGTTAAGGTTAAAAGTCCTCCATTTATCAAAAACTCCTGAAAAGTTAAAGCGCTGTTTAGTTTGTAAAAAACAATGTTGCTGACAATAGTTGCTATCAAAAGTATAATGGATAGTTTCAACTCCCACAATACCAGCATACCAGCTCCAATAAACAATACCAGATATGCAAAGGCGTGTTGATGCAAATGCTCCAGATCCATTACACTCCACATATATGCGTTTTGAATCGAAATTCCAAGAACAACAATAAACATACAGGTATAAATGGAAATTTTGAGTTTTTTCCGGAACACAACAGCAATTACAGTAATAGCGGAAACTGCAAAGCGAAACAAGCCAAAGTCGATCCAATGTTCGGGTAACACAAAATAATCGCTTGCAAACCAAACCAAATTTAACAAAGCTCCAACCCAGCAAGCTATTACATGAAATTTTTCTGTACTACGGTAAAACTCGAGTTTAACTCGTTTAGGCGAAACTATACTGTCTTTATTTATATTCAAAGGATAGTTTATTTTGGTTTGATAAATATACTCATTATCATCTCAAAAGCAAAAGTGGTCATTTAAAAATCGGGATGACAATTAATTCGATGGAAGGAGAACAAAATGGACTTAAATACTTAAATTTGTTGAAATTTGAAAAAGCTACTTATATACTTTTTACTTGTTATTGGATGCGTAAACTCATACGCCCAATTAAGTTGTAATGCAGGTGCGGATAGAACTATTTGCCCGGGAACCACAACAACTATAGGTGGAAGCCCTACTATTTCAGGAGGACTAAGTCCTTTTACTATAACCTGGGCCCCTGCAACAGGTTTAAGTTCTGCTACAGTTGCCAATCCGGTTGTTACTATAACAGGAAGTGTAACTTATACCTTAACCGTAAAAGATTCGAGAGATTCTATAGATACAGATGTAATAACGGTTGGTGTTTATCCACTGATAACAATAAGTGCAGGAGCTGATACTACTATTAACTCAGGACAAGTGATCACCTTATCCGGAAGTCCATTTGACAGTTTGTATTCTTATTCGTGGACAACAATTGGAAACTCCGGTATCAATTACAGTTCAACTTTTAATCCGGATGTGAGCCCGACTGATACAAGCGATTTTATACTTACCATAACAGATAACTACGGGTGTAAATACAGCGATACGGTTAGGGTAAATGTTATCCCGAGCAGCGATCTTTATTTTTATAATAGCATTACTCCTAATGGTGATGGAGAGAATGAGGTATGGGTAATAAAAAACCTTGACAAATACCCAAAAAATAAACTGGAAATATTTAATCGTTATGGTCAGCAAATTTATTCGGTTCACGGATACAAAAACGACTGGAATGGCAAATACCTGGGACAGGATTTACCCGGTGGAACCTACTTTTATATTTTAGATACCAATACTGACAAAGGAAAATATAAAGGTACTATTACAATTTTTAGATAAAATGAAAACAGCCGTTTATAGAAAAGGACATTTTAACGCAGCGCATCGTTTGCACAATAAGAAGTGGACAGAAGAAAAAAACAAGTTCGTTTTTGGATTATGCAATAACCCCGGTTATCATGGGCATAACTATGATATTGTAGTTAAAGTTACCGGAGAAGTTCAGGAAGAAACAGGCTATGTAATAGATATGAAATACCTGAGTGATCTTATAAAAGAAGAAATAGAAGACAGATTTGACCATAAGAACCTAAACCTGGATACAGAAGAATTTAAAGATCTGAATCCTACAGCTGAGAATATTTGCAGAATTATATATGAAATTCTTCGTGAAAAACTGGAGCCACAGCTTGATCTTCAGGTAAGGCTTTATGAAACGGCACGTAATTTTGTGGATTATCCTGCCTGATCCTGAAGTTTAATTTCCAAACTAAAAAACGTATATTTGCTTGATAGTGAAATCTTTTGCCCGCATAGCTTATATTACGACTTTAACTTTAGTTTCATTTATCATAAAAGCTCAATCAACTATTGATAGTCTTAAAAAAGAGCTGGCAAATGCTAAACACGATTCTTCAAAAGTTAAAATCTGCAATCAACTTTTTAATAATTTAAGAGAGTCGGATTCTAAAGAAGCTATAAGTTATGGCAAACAGGGGCTTCTGTTGGCTGAGAAATTAAAGGACAAAAAATCTATTTCCAGGTTAGCACACAATTTAGGAACCCTTTTTTATTTGAAAGCTGAATACCCCGTGGCTTTGGGTTATTATTTAAAAGCATTGGATATCAGAGAAGAACTCAAAGATTCGGTTAACATGGCTAAAAGTTTTAACAACATTGGCATCCTGTATTACGAAGAAGGGAACCTGAAAGAAGCACTGGAGTTTCACAATAAATCAATTATTATAAAAGAGAAGTTGAACGATCAGTTAGGCTTAGCTTCCAGTTATGGTAATATTGGGAATGTTTATTTTAAATTGGCTAAACAAGGATCAAGCGATTCTATTTTTACCAAAAGTTTAAACTGTCATGTAAAAGCCCAATACATACAGGAACAAATTGCCAAAGCTGATTCTGCCAACATTCATAACCTGATTGGTTTATCTGCAACATATAATAATATGGGAAATATTATGTTCGAAAAATCAATGCTTACCCACAATAAGGATTTTTTATCGAGAGCGGTGGATTACCATTTTCAGGCACTGGAAATTCAGTTAAAAATAGATGATACCAGAGGAATTTCTCATAGCTACATAAACATTGCAGGCATAAAAGACAGGTTAGGAAAAACGGAAGAAGCTATTAGAGATTATGAACTCGCCCTTAAATATGCTACCAGTGCTGATATGCGGGAGGCCGAAAAATCATGTTATGAAGGTTTATCAAATACATACGAGCGTGCCGGGGATTATAAAAACGGATTAAAGTATTTCAAGCTGTTTAATGATATAAAAGACAGTATTCTTGATATTGCAAAATCGGAACAGTTAACCGAAATGCAAACCAAGTACGAGGCTGATAAACAAGCCAAGGCAATTGAATTACTTAACAAGAATAAATCACTGGCAGAGAATGAAGCTAAACGACAAAAACTACTTATCAATACCATTATTATTGTTTTAATCCTTGTTGTAACCCTCATCGTTATACTTTATAACAGGTACCGGTTTAAATCGAAGTCAGAAAAAAAGCTGCAAGATCAAAACGACATTATTGGCTTAAAAAACAAAGAGATCACCGATAGTATAAAATATGCCAAACGCATTCAGGAAGCTATCCTTCCTCCGGCAGCATATATACAAACACTTTTGCCGCACCATTTTATTTATTACAGGCCAAAAGACATAGTAAGTGGCGATTTTTACTGGTTAGATGCTATTGGTGACAAAATATATGTTGCAGCTGTAGATTGCACGGGTCATGGAGTTCCGGGGGCCTTTATAAGTATTGTTGGGTTTAATTTATTAAAACATGCTATTCATGAACACGGCAAAACCAAACCTTCGGAAATTTTGGATCAGGTAAATAATGATTTGTCAGCTTCGTTAAGACAGTCCTTTACCGAATCGAATGTAAAAGATGGCATGGATCTTTCTCTTTGTTGTATTGACTTAAAGAATATGTGTATTGAGTATGCCGGCGCCAACAATGCCATTTACATCATCTCTCAGGATTTGGATGAGATCACTGATCCAAAAAAACTGTTCAAAGAAATTAAAGCGGATAAACAACCTATAGGAACTTTTGAAAGTCAATACCTGAAGCCTTTTACCAATAATGTGATACCAATAAAAAAAGGTGATACCATTTACATGTTCACTGATGGTTATGCCGACCAGTTTGGCGGTCCGCTCGGAAAAAAATTCAAGTACAAACAGTTTGAAGAACTCCTTCTTGAGATTCATAAAACACCTACGGATGCTCAAAAAGATTTGCTGGCAAGAACTCACGAAAACTGGCGGGGAGTTAACGAGCAGGTCGATGATATTTTGGTTGTTGGTATCAGGATCTAAGTTTGCTGTCCCTTTTATTTTCGGAGATAAACTTTTCCAGGTTATGTTTGGCTGTAGCCCGAACTTTATTTTTCAAAAAATTAGTCCTGCCCAATAAACGCCCCTTAAAACCTAAAGCTTGGTTTGCCCAGGCAGGGAAATTAAAGGAGTCGGTATGTTTTATGATTTTGCCATTTTCAAATTCAAATGTTGCTTTGATCCTGTTTACCACTTTGTTTCCTGAAGCAGAAAAAGTGTAAGAAGCCAACCATTCTGCACTTCCTTTGAGACCATCTGCCTGTACATTTTTAAATTCCAGCTTCAGGTCTTTTCCCCGCTTTATGAGCATTTCCCACATTGCTCTTACTTCTTCCGCATTGAGATCAACAAACACTTCATCAGAAAACTTTGCTGCATCTGAATAACAAGCCTGCATAGTTTTATAATCTTTGTTTTGAAAAGCGGTGTAAAATGCTTGTATTACCTGTTTGTTATCTTGCATAATTTTATTTGATCTTGTTGGCTTCGTATTCTCTTCTTAATAATGAAAAAACAACGGAGTCTTCCATTTTGCTATTTTTAAAATAATGTTCACGTAAAGTGCCTTCTTTTGTAAAGCCAAAACCCTTCATCAGTTTTAAAGAAGGTTCATTCTCAGGCTCTACAAATGCTTCTATGCGGTGCAGGTTCATTTTATCAAAGCCGTGATCAATAACATACCTCAAAGTTTCTTTCATATAACCCTTTCCTTTGTGTTCATCGCTGTTCAGCATATAACCTATTTCTGCCCTATTGTGCGTTATATACCAGGTATGATAACCGCACCAGCCAATCGTTTCATTATTTTGTTTTTCAGCAATGAAAAAGAATTTAAAGGATTTATTAAATGTGGTTAAACCTTTTTCAAAACGATTCTTTTCTTCCTTCAGTTGTTCCTCTGTTGTAAATCCGAAAAAAGCTTTTATTTGCTCGTCTGAATTCGAATTAAAAAGTTGAGCATAA
This sequence comes from Bacteroidota bacterium, assembly GCA_030684395.1. GTDB lineage: Bacteria > Bacteroidota > Bacteroidia > B-17B0 > Aurantibacillaceae > JADJDM01. The sequence continues at coordinate 101,122 of JAUXTT010000032.1, forward strand.
CCTTCAGGGTTCAGCTCCCGCAAAAGTAAACGTTCTGTTTCTATGATATTGTATTTAGTTGCCATCTCCTATTATTTCATACTTTTCCGGTTGATCCCAGCTATGGTCGTAATGTTTATGTCCGGCATCATAAATACTACCACTTCCCTTTTTAATTTTGTAGAAAGAAAAAGTGGACCAGCCGGAAACTTCCACGTAGTAATGATCAGCTCTTTCGGTAATCTCCATGTTTTCGCCATAATCCAGTTTTCTATCAGGAATATCTCCTATTTCATTTTCTTTGTTTATGCTGTCAAAAACAAAATCAATTTTTTTCTTCATTTTATCAGTAACCTTATAATATTTTGGCTCGTCACAATCTCCTTTTACCATCCTTGTGCTACCCGAACCAACCAACGAAATATAAAATGATTGGTAAAAACATGCTTTTTTATCAATGAAAAGAACAGAAACGTCAAAGCATACCATTAAATTCGAAGTATCAGCCTTCACAATAATTCGGTCGTAAGTGGAAAGATCGAAACCCGGATTATCAATTTCCTTAACTGCTAATTTGATCAATGAATCGCGGCCCAGTTTTTTTAAAGAATCGATCTTTGATTTGTTTTGTGCAAACATCAACTGCGATGTAAGAAGGAAGAAAAGTATGTAAATAAAGAGTTTCATTAAACGTATTTTATAGTAAAACAAATGTACTTATTTAATTATTTCATAGCGTGGCTTGTCTTCCCTGCTTCGTGCGTAATGTTTGTGACCAGCGTCATAGATTTTTCCAGTGCCTTTCTGTATTTTGTAATGCGAGAAGGTTGACCAGGATCTGAATTCGACATAGTAATAGCCGACCTTTTCAGTGATCTCCATATCTTCGTCATTACGTAATTTTTTATCAGGAATATCTCCGATCTCATTTTTCTTATTAATGGATTCAAATATAAAATCGATCTTCCTTTTTTGCTTAGCACTTGGTTTGTAAAACTTAGGTTCGTCGCAAAATCCTGTTATACTCATTCCGTTTCCACTTCCAACCAATGCCACAGAGATAGCATCATAATAACACTTTTTGCCGCCCTTGAACTTCACCGGCAAATCAAAGTCCACCACCAATTCAGAGCTATCCGCTTTTACTATAATTCTATCATAAGCTGCAGGATCAAAGTCCTGTTCATTCAGTTTTTTAATGGCAAGTTTAATGAGAGAGTCGCGACCGAGTTTTTTCAACGAATCTACTTTGGCTTTGTTTTGGGCAAAAGAAAACTGAGCAAGCAGGCTTACAAAAAAGAATACAAATAAAGCTCTCATGACAATTTAGTGTATTGATCAATGACTATCACAAATGTACGCCTTCTTTTTAGCTTTTAAAATACACAAAAAAAGTGCCCTTCCAAATGTTCGGAAGGGCACTTCAATTTATAATTTCAAAGAATTAATCTTTGATATCAAAGAATTCGTTATAACTCACTTCTTTGTTATTCAATTTGAATTTCTCTTTGAATAAAGTAAGCATTTTAGAAGCATACAAATTATCATAGATCTTTTGTACTTCGCTTTCTTTAGTTAAAATGGTTTTTACCAATTTCTCTACTTCCTCATCAGTAGCTGTTTGTCCATAACGGGCATACTGGCTGCGGATAAAGTTCTTAGCTTCGTTGGTAGCTTCCTCAGGGCTTACCTGAAGGCTGTTATCTTTTATAATTTTGTTCTCGATCAGTTTCCACTGCATTGCTTTTGCATAAGAGTCAAATTCAGTATTGATTTGCTCCATTGTTAACGGCTTTTCGTTTACAGCCATTAACCAACGCTTTAAGAAATCTTCCGGTAAACGTGGGCTTGCAGTTTCAACTAATTTCTTCTCAACATCAGCCATAAAACGACGGTCCTGATCCTGAGTAAACATCATTGCAAGCTCTTCGCTGATCTTTGTTCTGAATTCTTCTTCGCTGTTTACTTTTCCTGCACCATACAATTTATCGAACAATTCCTGATTCAATTCAGCATCTTCCATACGAGCTATGTTTTTTACAGTAATCTGTAAATTCGCTTCGAAAGATTCAGCAACTTCTTTATCGATACCCAAACCAATACTCAGGTCAATTGCAGTTTCGTACAGTTCTTTTGAGCTAAGTACAAGTTTATCGTCTTTTTTAAGACCAACTAATTTTGCTTTTACCTTATCATTTTTAATTCTGTCGATTCCAATGCTGGTAGATTTGAAAACACCACCTGCTTTAATAGAACCATCGGCTTCTAACTCGTTAATATCAACATACAATACATCATTGTCGGCAGACACCTCAGGGTTTGAAGGTTTACCGTAATTTCTTTTTACATCCTTAAGGTATTTTTCGATAAGGTCGTTATCTACTTTTACTAAGTGGTAATCAAATGTCATCTTATCAGATACTTCCACATTCAACACCGGTGCTAAGCCTAAATCGTAATCGAAAGAAAATTCTTTTTGAGCATCCCAGTCAATAGCTTCTTCCTTAGTTTTAGGAAGTGGGTTCCCAAGTATCTCTATTTTATTTTCGTTGATATAATGATAGATAGAATCGTTTAACAGTTTATTGATTTCGTCAACCAATACTGATTTTCCGTACATCTTTTTGATCATTCCTGTTGGAACTTTTCCCGGACGGAAACCCGGCATAGAAGCCTGACGTTGAACTTTTTTTAATGCACTTTCAACTTTCTCCTGATAGTCTTCTGTACCAACTTTAATGGTAACCACTGCATTTAAGTCGTCGATCTGTTGTTTTGTAATATTCATTTTTCGCTAATTTTATAAATCTACTAAAAACAAAAAAGGCTAAAATTAATTAGCCTTTTTTTGTGCGGATGAAGGGACTTCCCTCGACAAGCTAAGGATAAACTTCTCGCCCCAATCTACTCTTAAAAGAACTCAACACTTAAGTTCAAGTGCTCTTCTTTTTTCTGTGCGGATGAAGGGACTCGAACCCCCACGCTTGCGCACCAGATCCTAAGTCTGGCTCGGCTACCAATTACGACACATCCGCATTCCTCCCTTATAACGGGGCGACAAATATACAACTTTTTTATAAACTGTAAAAAAAATTATCAACAAGAATTTTTTGTGGGATGGCACGCAGATGACGCTGATCTTATATGATAAACGCTGATTTTCTTATAGTTAGTTTATTTCACTTCTAAAAAGCAATATAATCTGTGCAAAATCAGCACAAATCTGTGTCATCTGCGTGCCATTATCCCTATCTTTATCCCCAATAAAAACCACAAACTATGTACGGCAGTTTTCAGCAACATCTTCAAAAAGAAATAGACGGAATTAAGGAAGCAGGAATATTTAAGAGAGAACGTATAATTACTACACCTCAGGGAGCAAGCGTAAAAGTTAGCACCGGAGAAGAGGTAATTATATTCTGTGCTAATAATTACCTGGGGCTTTCCTCCCACCCTAAAGTTATTGCAGGAGCTAAAAAAGCCCTGGATACTCATGGTTATGGAATGTCATCCGTACGTTTTATTTGCGGAACCCAGGATATTCATAAAGAACTGGAACAAAAGATCGCTACTTTTTTAGGGCAGGAAGACACTATTTTATATGCTGCTGCTTTTGACGCCAATGGTGGGGTTTTTGAACCTCTGTTTGGCGAAGAAGATGCTATTATTTCGGATGAATTAAACCACGCTTCTATTATTGACGGGGTTCGTTTGTGTAAAGCACAACGTTACCGTTACAAAAATTGCGACATGGCAGATCTGGAAGAGCAATTGAAAAAAGCTCAGGCTCAGCGTTACCGTGTTATTGTTACGGATGGCGTTTTCAGTATGGATGGTTTTGTTGCTCCTTTGGATAAGATTTGTGACCTGGCAGATAAATACAATGCTTTGGTAATGGTGGATGAAAGCCACGCCAGCGGATTTATTGGTAAAACAGGTCGCGGAACAATTGAATTAAAGAACGTAATGAACCGTGTGGATATTATTACAGGAACCCTTGGGAAAGCTTTAGGTGGCGCTATGGGTGGATTTACCACCGGAAAAAAAGAAGTAATTGAAATATTAAGACAACGTTCACGTCCGTATTTATTCTCCAATTCATTAGCTCCAAGTATTGTGGGAGCTTCTATAGCAGTGTTCGATATGTTAAGCGAAACAACAGAACTACGCGATCAATTAGAATGGAACATCAATTACTTTAAAGCCGGAATGAAAAAGATCGGACTTGAGTTTAAAGAAGGTGATTCAGCAATTGTTCCCGTTATGTTATACGATGCAAAACTATCACAAGTATTTGCCGACAAATTATTACAGGAAGGTATCTATGTAATTGGCTTCTTCTACCCTGTTGTACCAAAAGACAAAGCACGTATCCGTGTTCAGCTATCAGCAGCCCATACCAAAGAACATTTGGATAAAGCCATTGCCGCTTTTGAAAAAGTGGGTAAAGAGTTGGGTGTGATTAAGGCTGAGCAGAAGGTTTAGAAAAAGAAAAAAAGCTAAAGATCTTGTAAGGCGCATTTCTGAAATACGGAATGCGCCTTTTTTGAATAAATACTACAATGAGCTTATTGCTAAGAAACCTTAGACTTACTACATTTTATAGCTAAACGACAATACTTTTTGTAGTAATTTAGTTTTATGAAAAACACTATACAACTTAGTTATGCCGAACATAGAAACGCAGCTTGTATTTTTTTGCGATTTTCGAAAGATGCTGAACTTATTTCTTTGATCAAAAAGATTGCAAATGCCAAATGGAGCCAAACGCACAGTTCGTGGTATGTTAGTAATACCGGAAGTATCTTAAATGCATTGAAACAAGAGTTGGAACCATTAGGGGTAATTTTAACCGAATCGGATAAACCTATTAGTATTAATCCTGCTCAGAAAAAAAACGAAACCATACTACCTGAACTTGATGCTGATAAAGAACAAAAAATAATTCAGTTCAAGCAGTGGATGCGCAGTAAACGGTACAGTGAAAGTACCATTGGAACTTATACCGATGCGTTGAGAATATTTTTACGATTTTATTCAGAGAAGCCGATTTCGGAGATCAGCAACAATGATATTATCGTATTTAATAATGATTACATACTCGCTAAGAAATTATCTCCTTCGTTTCAGAATCAGGTTGTAAATGCAATTAAATTGTTTTTTAAGACTGTAGAGAATAAAAGCATAGATATGGCAAGTGTACATCGTCCTAAACGCGACAAATTATTACCGAACGTTTTGAGCAAAGAAGAGGTAAAATTGATTTTATCTGCTTCAGCCAACATAAAACACCGCGCCATGCTGAGTTTAATATATAGTTGCGGTCTTCGCTGTGGCGAGTTGTTACATTTAAAACCTGCCGATATTGATTCGAAACGGGGCTTGGTGGTCATAAGAAGAGCTAAAGGCCGAAAAGATAGGGTTGTACCATTAAGCATAAAAGTTTTAGACTTATTGAGAGAGTATTATAAAACGGCACATCCTACTATTTGGCTTTTTGAAGGTCAGGTAAAAGGAAATAGTTATGATGAAAGGAGCTTACAAAATGTTCTTAAACAAAGTCTGGCAAAAGCAGGGATCACTAAGCCCGCTACTTTGCATTGGTTAAGACACAGTTATGCAACTCATTTACTTGAAAACGGAACCGACCTGCGATATATTCAGGAACTACTAGGACATAGTCGTAGCACAACAACGGAAATTTATACGCATGTAAGCAACAAACAACTACAAAGAATAATTTCCCCATTTGATACTCTATAAAATAAATAGTACATTTGAAATACGCCACAAACATTCGGCAATCTTGCAAAAGGAGCAAGATAAGCGCAAGTTTATGGCGGGTATAAATAAGTTAGGCGTAATTATATGAAAGACACAATTAAACACACAGTAGAAATAGTAACTTGTTGTCAACCCAAAACAGACACACTTGCAAAATTAATCACAACCCCCCAGAAAGAATTAAGTAATTCTCATGGAGAAATATTTGGGTTAACGGCAACTGATGCGAAATTTGCAATTCCCATAATTGTGACCATCTCAATATTTATCCTGACACAATTAATCTCTTGGATAAAAAGTAAATCTGAAAAACGCAAAGAAATCTTGAGCTACAGAAATATTATCACTCAATGGGTAACTTTGATTGAAAGTTCAATTACTCAACAAATCAACGCTTGCAGGGATTTTTCTACAAGACTCACCAATTCAACAGATATTCATCCCGAAACGTTTCAATATAATAAATTGCAAGTTGAAAAAGTAGAATCAATTTCTGTAGATAGATATATTAGTGCTTTTGTAACAAATTCAACTGGGGCTGAAGAACCAAATTACCGTATGACTTTTAGCTTAATTAGTCAATTCAACTTTTTAAAAAATATTGAAAATGAAATTCCTAACATTTATAGCGTTTATCAAAAGCAGACGTTTGAAATAATGGATGAGTGGAACGTGAATTTTAGGTCTTTGGATTCCTTAATATCAAAACAAACTGTCACGGTTCGAACAACGACCAATCATCCAACAGCAATTTTTCACACTCAAGTATTGCAAACTGCTAATGCTTGGCTCAACGGTGCTCCCAATGGCAGAAGTAGTGTTTCATATTCTATGACAAATTTAATCGAACCACTATCGACTTTTGTTAAAGTCGAATTAAATACAAACCCAAACAACGATTATGCATTTAATCTATCGGCTTGTTTGCAAGAATTGCGAATCTCACATTTAAAATGGCAAACCAATCTTTCAGGTAATATACTTGTTTTTACAGGCATTGCAGACAAGCTGAATGATGTTTATACTGGATTGACAAATTCAAGAAATCATTTTATTGATAATACCAGGGTTAGATACTTCTGGGCTATAAAATAGCTTAGTCTAACAGCGATTCACATAACCAAATAACAATTTACAAAAGGAATGGATGGAAAACTTAAACTCGTAGAAGATATAAGTCAATAATGTGAATTTTAGACAATATCTACAAGCTTCGCAAGCGAGATTTCCAAAGCATTAGCAATTTTCATTAAGGTCAGTAAACGCGGGTTCGTTTTACCGTTTTCGATCATATGCAATTGAGTCCTACCGATCTCACAATCAAAGGCAAATGCCTTCTGGTCAAGACCTCTTTCCTCCCTCAATGCCTTTATTTTGACACCTAATTTTTTTAAATATTTGTCTTCTTTCGTGTTCACTATAGCGAATATCCAAAATTTCTTTATACCTTGTGTTCGTTATTCCGAACACAACATAATGAGTCGATTTAGGAAATTGAAAATACATAGTAAGTTTCGCCCCAGAAGGTGGGACAATACGACTATTCCTGAAATTCGACTTGAAGGCAAATGGCTTGACGAACTTGGCTTTAAACAGGGACAAATAGTTATAATTGAACAGGAACAAAATAAACTGATCATTACGATTGACAATGGACAGAAATAACAACGCCTAACAGCACACATAGCGGCAATGCGGGTTGACATACAAGGGCTTTGGCCAAATTAAGGTGCTGTGCAAGCACAGCGTTTTTTTGTTCTGCCTCCGCTAATAAATTATTATCTTCGTTGCACTTTGGTTGCGTATAGAAATTGATTGTTTCATTTTCCGCACTGCGCCAGTGTGCGGACCGTTACCGGTAATTGTAGAACAATAAATTAGATGGAAGACAACTTTGATATAATCTGGAAAAATCAAAAAGTAGGACGTGTTGAAAACTGCATTCCTGATGGTTGGTATTTAGAAGGAACCTGGATATCAGACAACACTTC
>JAUXTT010000040.1 GCA_030684395.1 Bacteroidota bacterium
CGATATGACACATATTAGTGAGAATATGGTGGGTGTTGTTACAACAATGGATGGTATGCCTATTGAAGAAGGAAATATTGCGGGTAAGCCGGCTAAGGGACATAACAATTTTCAAGATTGCGATGCCTTCCTTTCAATTGGAGGTAACAAAGGTTTGCAGCCGGAGATCATCCTTGCAGGTTCATATTATTTAAACCCATGGTTCATTCAGGTAGAACAAATTAAAATGACCGAGATCCCAATTGGTTCGGTTGGTGTTGTAATTTCTTATGTTGGAAAAGAAGGAACTGATTTAAGTGGATCCGAATTTAAACATGGTAATATTGTAAGCAAAGGTGAAAAAGGTGTTTGGGCTGAACCACTTGGTCCGGGTAAATATCCTATCAATACTTACATCATGCGTGTTGAACTTGTTCCAACTACTAACCTTGTATTGAACTGGGCTAATGCACGTAGTGAAGCTCATCAATTAGATAAACATTTATCAACCATTACCGTTCGTTCTAAAGATGGTTTCCCTTTCAATTTGGATGTATCACAGATCATTCACATTCCAACTACTGAAGCACCTAAAGTTATTGCGCGATTTGGAAATATGGTGAATCTTGTTGGTCAGGTATTGGAACCAACCATTGGTAACTACTTCCGTAATTCAGCTCAGGATAGTGATGTGATCGCATTCTTAAGTTCTCGTAAAGAGCGCCAGGATGCAGCTAAGAAACGTATCTCTGAAGTATTGGATCAATATAATGTAAATGGAGTTGATACACTTATTGGTGATATCGTTCCGCCGGATAGTTTAATGAAAACATTAACTGATCGTAAAATTGCAGAAGAACAGAATACTACTTTCGAAACGCAAAAGAGAGCAGAGATTACCCGTCAGGCACTTGAAAAAGAAACGGCTGTTGCGGATATGCAGAAAGAAATCGTAAAGGCCGATCAGGGTGTGTTGATCTCTGAACGTATTGCGGATGCTGCGGTTAAGAAAGCGACCGGTGAAGCACAAGGTGTAAAGATTTCATCAAATGCAGAAGCTGATCGTTTAAAAGTTATTGCAAATGCAGATGCAGAAAAAACAAAAGTAATTGCTTCGGCTGATGCTGAAAAAATTAAGATGCTGGCGAATGCAAATGCTGAACAAATTAGTGTAACCGGTAAAGCAGAAGCAGAAAAGATTCTGGCAATTGGTAAGTCAAATGCAGAGTCATACAACCTTGCCGTAACTGCAATGGGTGGAGATAATTTTACCCGTTTAAAAATTACAGAAGCAATTGGTAAAGACAAGATCAAAGTAATTCCGGATGTATTGATTGCAGGTGGAGACGCAGGACCAAACGGACCTATCAGCGGATTACTTGGATTGAAGCTAATGGAAGATATGGCTAAGAGTATTGAAGTGAAGGATAAACCAAAGGATGGGGATGTAGCTTAAGTTGCGGAATTCTCAACACAGAGTGCGCAGAGTTTCTTGAGTTGCACAGAGTTTTAAATTGTAAACAGCCGGTCATGCACACGCGTGATCGGCTGTTTTTAGTTTATATAATATTTTGTAAATTCGTTTAATGGATCAAAAAATGGATACTCCTGATGAAATAGATAAAATGAAAAATGATAGGGAAGACTTGTATGATAATGCTTTTTCTGAGCTAATACTTAAGCCTTTTTCTATTGAGGAATATAGAAGACGGGCAACCATGTCGGAAGATGATATTAAACACGGAAGAGTGTCTAATGCGGATGATGTATAAAAGTTGAAGTTCTGGAAAACAGTATCTAGAAAATAAACTCTGTGGAACTCTTTAACCTCAGTGTCCTCTGTGTTTAAGTGTTTACTGATTCCTCGGATGAAACGAAATGATATTATCTCTGAGGTAATAATTATCAATGTGAGCATAGATCTCAGTAGTGGTGATCGATTGATGCCCCAGCATTTCCTGTATAGCTCTAAGATCTGCCCCGCCTTCTACTAAGTGTGTTGCAAATGAATGTCTGAATGTATGCGGACTGATCGTTTTTTTTATCCCTGCCTTTTCAGCCAGATCTTTTATAATTAAGAAAACCATTACACGTGATATTTTCCCTCCACGCCTGTTTAAGAAGAGAGTATCGGTGTGTAGTTTTTTTACAGGAATGTGCGAACGAATTTGCTCTAAGTAAATAGTGATGTATCTTTTGGCTGCCCCGCCAATTGGAACAAGTCTTTGTTTATCTCCTTTACCAATTACGTTTATATAATCATCATTAAAATGCAGATCGGAAATCTTGAGATCAACCAATTCAGTAACCCGTAAGCCACATCCATAAAGTGTTTCCAGTAATGCTCTATTTCTTTGGCCTTCGTTGGTTGAATGATCAATAAAGGACATGATCTTATCGATCTCTTGAATATTCAATACTTCCGGTAGTTTTCTCATGGTTTTTGGGAAGTCGAGTAGGGAAGAAGGATCGTCGGTTATTTCATTTTCGAGAATCAGGTATTTATAAAAACTCCTTATGCCTGATAGAATCCGGCTTTGAGAGGTTGCACTTAATCCTATCTCATTTATTGCTTTTACAAATTGTTGCAGATGAAATAGTGTTACACTTTTTGGAGATAAGGAATAAGTTGAGGTGATAAAAGCTTCCAATTTATTAATGTCATCAAGGTAAGCCTCAACCGAATTCTCCGAAAGGGAGCGCTCCATTTTCAGATAGTACTTATATCCTTTTTTGTATGACTCCCAGTTTAGCATTCCTTACAAAATTGCGAAAATAGTTCGTAGATTAGCAGTATGGAAATTTTAATTATCAACGGACCAAACCTCAATTTATTGGGTAAACGTGAGCCTGAAATTTACGGTTCGGAAAGTTTTGAATCCTATTTCGAAAAAATATTAAAAAAAATGTTTCCTGAGATCACCTTTCATTATTTCCAAAGTAATGTAGAAGGAGAACTCATTAATGAACTTCATGCAAAGGGTTTTTCTGTTGATGGTATTATTATGAATGCCGGGGCTTATACGCATACTTCTATAGCTATTGCTGATGCAGTTGCCGCCATTAAATCGCCCGTGATAGAAATTCATTTAAGTAATATTTTTGCCCGTGAAGATTACAGGCATGTTTCTTACCTTGGTAAACACTGTAAAGGAAGTATTTCAGGACTGGGATTGAAAGGATATGAACTCGCAGTAAGAGCTTTGATGAAGTAAAAGAATGTTTGTAAGCCTCCCTAAAATAAAAACCCTAATTCTGTTGACATTTGTTGTGATCAGTGGTGTTCTTTGCGCTCAAAGCACAAAGGGAGGTCTGGACACTACTCAGATCAGAATATTAAACGAAAAAACAAAAAATTGCATTGATTCAAATAATGATTCTGCTCTTATTTATAATCGGCAATCATTAGCCTTATCGCAAAAAATAAATATTTCAAATTTTGAAGCATATTCACATAAAGCTTTTATTTTTATTCGAAAAAAGAGATATGATGAGGCATTACCTGCGATACAGCAGGCGGTGAAAATTTCAAATGAATCAAAAAGCGCTAAGGAGCAGGGTAAAGCAAATTATTTGTATGCATTATGGTATGAAGGAAAAAATGATCTGCACAATTCTTTAAAGTATGCCGAACTTGCCCTTAAGATCCGTGAAAAGGCAGGTGATACCATGCAGTTGATAAACTCTCTTTCTCAATTGGGAAGAATTTATAAAGAAAACAGCAAGTTGACTGAAGGCTTGAATTTCTTTTTACGATCCGCACGCTTGGCAGAACAAATAGGAGACTCGGGCCATATTTTTAGTTCCTACATAAATCTGGGAACCCTTTATCAAAAAACAAATGATAATAAAAAGGCGATGGAGTTTTATTACAAAGCTCTTGAAATTAATAAAAGAGATAATGATACCAATGGGTACGCCATTTGTTATTTAAAACTTGGTTCTTTGTGGACGACTGAAAAAAATTATGATAGTGCTTCTTATTATATTCAAAAATGCGTTGACTTGCACCGCATAAGGGGCGACAAAGCGGGATTGTGTTCATCGTTAACCAAGTTGGCGGGAATTTTATTTATTAAGGAACAATATAACGAGGCAATTAAAATTTATGATGAGGAAATTCAACTAGCCAGAGAAATAGAAGATATGCAATTCCTGAAATGGGGTCTTTCCGGAAAAGCAAAAATTTTGATGAAAACAAAAAAATACCCTGAAGCACTTAAACTGGCTAAGGAATCGGCAGAAATTGATGATCATAAATTGGACTATTCTTTTATTTCCTCTACCAATAAATTAATTTCAGATATTTATTATGCCTCCGGTGATTTCAAAAATGCATATACTCACCACGTTCTTTATAAAGCTGCCCTTGACACCATTCTCGCTCAAAATGATGTAAAAAAACAAACAGAGTTGAAATTAAGTTATGAATTCGATCAGGTCCAGGAAAAACAAAAAGAGGAAGCTTTAGCAAAGGAAATAGAGAATAATATCCGAATGGAGTCGGAAAAAAAACAACGCTATTTTCTTTGGGCATTATTGGGATTGGCTTTAGTGATAGTTGTAATTGCAGTAAAGAGTTATATCAATAAAAGAAAGTCAAATTTTCTTTTGGAGAAAAAGAATGTGCAGTTGGATAGCCAACGAAAATTACTGGAAGAAAAAAACAAAGAGATAAGTGATAGTATCAATTATGCAAAGCATATTCAAACTGCTTGCCTTCCCGATAAACCGCAATTGGATGCTTGCTTCGACGATTATTATTTATTGTTTAAACCAAGGGATGTTGTGAGCGGTGATTTTTTCTGGACCGCACAGGTTGATAATAAGGTAATGTTAGCGGTTGCAGATTGTACCGGGCACGGTGTTCCCGGAGCTATCATGAGTATGATTGGAAGTATATTACTCAATGAAACTTTTCATGTCAAGAGTATGTATTCTCCCGAAAAAGTATTGAAGGAATTGAACCGCGTTGTTAAACTTACTTTAAAACAAGAAGGAGATTCTACTTCAAAGGACGGAATGGATATAGCTTTTTGTATGTGGGACAAGGAACTGAATCAACTTTTTTATTCGGGTGCTAACCGACCGTTGTATATTATTAAGAATGACGGTCAATTTATTGAGTACAAAGCAACGAAACTTCCAATTGGTGGAACTACCGCCCTTCTTCAGGATTATGATTTGAATGTGATACAACTTGATAAGGGAGATCGCATTGTAATTTCAACCGACGGTTTTGCGGATCAGTTTGGAGGAAATAAACTAAAGAAAATCAACACCAAAAAATTCAAAGAAAAATTGGTGGATATTACTGCCTCGCCTAGCGAAGTGCAAAAACAAAAACTAGGAGAATATTTTGACAACTGGAAAGGACACCTCGAACAAACTGACGATGTATTGGTCTTTTCGTTTAAGATTTCGTGATTCGTAAATAGAACGCAGATGAAGCTGATTACCTAAGATTTTTATGATCACCTGGGCTACTAATAAAAAATCAGTGTTAAATCTGCCCAATCAGCGTTCCCGATAGCTATCGGGACTGCGTGCCATAATTACGCCAACATCGTTACTGGGTTCTCCAGCATTTGTTTTAGAGTTTGTAAGAAAGCTGCACCTGTTGCTCCGTCCACACTTCTGTGATCACAAGCTAAAGTTACTTTCATTACATTACCCGGAACAACCTGATTGTTTTTCACCACAGGAACTTGTTTGATAGCACCTACTGATAAGATACAAGATTCAGGGCTGTTGATGATAGAAGTAAATTCATCTATACCAAACATACCTAAGTTGGAGATAGTGAAAGTATTCCCTTCCCAATCTGCAGGCTGTAATTTTTTGTCTTTTGCACGTTTACCTAAATCTTTTACCTGCGCAGAAATAGTAGTTAATGATAACTGATCTGCAAAACGAACAACAGGAACTAATAATCCATCTTCTACTGCAACAGCAACACCAATGTGAATGTGATGATTGATACGAATCTTATCACCCATCCAACTGCTGTTTACACGAGGATGTTTGCGTAATGCCATAGCACATGCTTTCAGCACCATATCGTTGAATGATATTTTTGTATCAGGAATGTTGTTGATTGCAACACGTGAAGCCATTGCATTGTCCATATCCACTTCAATAGTTAAGTAGAAATGTGGTGCGCCGTTTTTGCTTTCCAATAAACGACGGGCAATTACTTTACGCATTTGCGATGCAGGTTCATCTGTAAAGCTTTCAACGCCAAGTGCAGGAGCAGTTGTAGTTGACACTGTTTTAGTAACAGCCAACGCAGGATTATAGGTTTCAATGTCTCTTTTTACAATACGTCCGCCATCTCCACTTCCATGTAATGCGTTTAACGCAATTCCTTTTTCCTGAGCCAGTTTTTTAGCCAACGGAGAAATTTTCATTCTGCCCGAATCGTTTGTAGTATGTGTTTGAGCTGCAACAACAGGTTGTGCTGTTTTTGTTTCAGCACTGTTTGTTTTTACTTCCTCTTTTTCGGACACAGAGTTCGAAGTATTCTTAGTTGCTGAGCTGGTACCCTGAGCCTGTCGAAGGGTTTCTGCAGCAATAATTCCCGAAACATCTTCTCCACCTTTCCCAAGAATAGCTATGATACTATCTACCGGAACACTTTTGCCGGTTTCCGCACCAATGTGTAAGATCACACCGTCCTGAAATGACTCAAATTCCATTGTTGCTTTATCGGTTTCAATATCAGCAAGTAATTCACCTGACTTAACTTTATCGCCAACTTTTTTATGCCACTTTGCAACCACACCATCAGTCATGGTATCACTTAGTTTTGGCATACGCACGATCTCAACTCCCGTAGGAATTTTCACTTCAGTAATAGTTGAAGCTACCGGAGCAGCAGCGTTCTGTGTTTTAACTTCAGGTGTTGTGGTCACTGAGCTTGTTGAAGTGCCACCTGAATTTCCTTTTAGTAATGCAGAAATATCTTCACCTTCTTTTCCTAAAATAGCAAGAACACTATCAACAGGAACAGCCTTACCTTGCTCTACACCAATGTGCAATAAAATACCATCCTGAAAAGATTCGAATTCCATGGTAGCTTTATCGGTTTCTATATCAGCAAGCAGTTCACCTGACTTAACTTTATCTCCAACCTTCTTGTGCCATTTAGCTACCACTCCGTCTGTCATGGTATCGCTTAACTTGGGCATTCTAACAATTTCCGCCATATATAAATTAAAAATTTTGAATTAATAATTAAGAATTTTGTTTTGTTGTTTTTACAATTGCGGAAAGTATATTAACCAATTCCTGACTTTCTTTTAATGAAGGATTGAAATCCAAATCAACAATTTTTGAAGCCTTGAAAAGACGTAACCAATAATTAGTTTCTCTGGCTTCTTTTAAAGAGATGTTCATTTTTGAAAGAAAATCCTTTTTACTCTGTCCTGCAATTGCTTCTTCTACATTTGCGCCAATACTAGTGCCCGATCTTAATAATTGTTTCGATAAAACATATTCGTTTTTTGCAACCATTTGCTTGTACAAGTTAATTGTATCAACTGCAAAATCAAATGTTCTAGTTTGGATCAAATTCTGTTTCATAGTAATAAAGCCAATTATTAATTTTTCATTATCAATTATTAATTATTCAATGATATAAGGATAATCCTTTTGCATATAAACATCGTGATAAAGCTCTTCCGGATCAGGGAACGGGGATTCTTCAGCAAACTGAACTGATTCATCAACCAAAGCTTTTACTTTTGCTTCTATCGCTTCAATTCCTGCATCATCTATCCATTTATTTTTTTGAAGTGTAGCAAGTACTTTTTCAATTGGATCCTGAGCCTGATATTCTTTTACTTCGTCTTTTGTACGGTATGTTTGAGCATCACTCATAGAGTGACCTTTATAGCGATAGGTTTTCATTTCCAATAAAGTCGGACCCTCACCTCTTCTTGCTCTTGCAACTGCTTCTTCCATTGCTTCATGAACCGCTTCTGCCGTCATACCGTCAACAGGTTTTGCAGGCATATCATAAGCTAAACCTAATTTCCAAAGATCGTGTACGTTGGATGTACGTTCAACAGAAGTTCCCATTGCATAATTATTATTCTCTATAACAAAGATCACCGGAAGTTTCCATGTCATTGCCATGTTGAATGCCTCGTGTAAAGCACCTTGTCTAACAGCACCGTCACCCATAGAACAAACACACACATTATCTGTTCCGTTATATTTTTCTGCAAAAGCAATACCTGCACCTAATGGAATTTGTCCGCCAACAATACCGTGCCCGCCAACAAAACCATGTTCCTTACTGAAGATGTGCATAGAGCCACCTTTACCTTTACTGCAACCAGTGATCTTTGCATACATTTCAGCCATCACATATTTTGGATGCAAACCTAAAGCAATAGGATGTGCGTGATCACGATATGCTGTAATATGTTTGTCGCCTTTTTTAGTAGCACTCACAGTACCTGCAACAATCGCCTCCTGCCCAATGTACAAATGACAAAAACCTTTGATCTTTTGTTGAACATAAAGTTGTCCGGTTTTCTCTTCGAACTTGCGCATCAACAACATGCTTTCATACCAAGTAAGGTATTGTTCTTTGGTGAATTTTAGTTTCTTCTCCACTTTTTCTGCAACTTTTGCCATAGAATTTAAAATTGTAGCTACAAATATAGAAAAATTCGTGTTTCCGGCATCTAATTATGGGCTTAATATTCAATGAAAATGCAAGGAATTTAACCCTAATTTCTTTATATTTGGTTTTTATGTTTTTATCGAAAAAATATATACTGCCATTGCTGTTTTTTGTTTTTCCGTCTCTGTGTTCCTTTGCACACGAGCATCCGGAAACAAAGGCTTCTCTTATTCGCTTTACCGAGAATAAAAATCAATGGGATGGCTTCATAAAATATAGAGCACAATTGGATGGCGGGGCATTGTTTTTGCAGACCAATAGGTTGACCTATCATTTTTACGATAAGGATACTTACCGCAGTATGCATGCCAGTCGAAAAATAAAGGTGAAGGAGGTAAAAAGGCATTGGTTTCATGTTAATTTTTTGAATTCGAACCCGGGAGTTGTTTTTAAATCTCATACACCTTCATCCGATTACAATAATTATTTTATTGGGAATGATAAATCCAAATGGGCAGGAAATGTGAAGAACTATAAGGAAGTTGTTTATCAGGATCTGTGGAAGGGAATCAATCTTCAAATGATCGGAAATGACAATAGCATTAAATACAATTTTTATGTTGCACCCGGCGCAAAGATTTCAGATATTAAATTGAATTACGAAGGAGTAAAGAGTATTAAACTGAAAAATAAAACGCTTACTATTGCTACTACTATAAACGAAATTGTAGAACATGAACCATATGCTTTTCAATTAATAAATGGAATAAAAACAGAAGTGCCCTGCAATTTTAAATTGAAAGGAACTACACTTTCTTACGAGTTTCCAAATGGTTATGATGAAAATTATGAATTGGTGATTGATCCGGTTTTAGTATTTGCATGTTCTTCAGGTTCTACAGCTGATAATTTCGGGATGACCGCTACTTACGATGAAGAAGGTAATCTTTATTCAGGAGGGACAGCATTTAATGTTGGTTTTCCTACTACCACGGGTGCTTTTGATTCAACATTTAGTAGTAATACCTTTTATGGGCAAACGGATGTTGTAATAACCAAATACGATTCATCAGGTGTTTTTTTACGCTACTCAACTTATATAGGCGGTTCTTCGGATGCAGAGGTTGTGAATAGTTTGATTGTTGATGCAAGTAATAACTTATATCTATACGCCGTTACCGCCTCTAATGATTACCCGGTAACCACTACAGCCTATGATCAAACATTTAACGGAGGGACACGAGTTAGGTTTTATAATAATGGAGCTTTTTTTGAGCACGGAACGGATATATGTATTTCAAAGTTAAACGCAACGGGAACAGCTCTTGTATCATCTACCTTTATGGGTGGTTCATTAAACGACGGATTAAATTATACTGTTGATAGTTCATATGTTGGTACAAAGCCCCCATATGGTGACGTATATGAACCTGTTTACGATTCACTGTTTCGCAATTATGGCGATCAAAATCGTGGAGAGATCCAATTAGACAATAATGGAAATGTTATTATTGTTAGTACAACAAGGTCTTTAGATTTTCCAATTGTAAATGGATTTGATATTACTTTAGGAGGAAAAGCTGATGCTGTTATTATGAAGCTATCTTCTGATCTTTCCTCATTGGTATGGAGTAGCTTTTTCGGTGGAAACAGTATGGAGTCTGGAAATGCAGTGTGTGTAGATGCTGATAATAATATTTTTATTACCGGAGGCACTTGTAGTTCTGATATGACTGCTACATCAGGCGCTTATACGCTTGCATATGTGGGTGGAAAATCGGATGGATACATTGCAAAGATCAAATACGATGGAACACAGTTGTTGCATTCAACATTTATCGGAACAGGCAATTATGATCAGAATTTTTTTGTACAATTGGATAATTCAGCTAATGTATACGTTTTCGGGCAGTCGCTTGGAACCATGGCTGTTGTTAACGCTGTTTATTCAGTTGTAAATGGGAAGCAATACATTACTAAATTGGATAGTACTTTAAGTACGCTTTTAATGCAAACCAAATTTGGAAATGGATCTTTTGCAATTAATATTTCGCCTTCAGCTTTTTTAGTGGATTGTGCAAATAATATATACCTGAGTGGATGGGGCGGAAATATTCTTACTGGGTCAGTGACCAATAATATGCCTTTGACTGCAAATGCTCATCAAAGTACGACAGATGGCTTTAATTTTTATTTGATGGTGTTAGCTCCCAATGCTTCTTCATTATTATATGCAACTTATTTTGGGGGGGCATCGAGTCGTGAGCATGTAGATGGCGGTACCAGTAGGTTTGATAAAAAAGGAATAATCTATCAATCTGTTTGTGCCGGTTGCTGGGGTAATAATGATTTTCCGGTTACCCCTGGAGCGTGGCCTACATCGGTGTTGGGTTCCAATATTAATCAAGGTGTAAACAATGATGGTGCGCCAGGATGCAACAACGGAACCTTCAAATTTAATTTCGAATACGCTATTCCTGTAGCACAAATTACAACAAGTGGGTTGAGCGGATGTACACCTTTAACGGTGAATTTCGCTAATACAAGTATCTCTACCGCTCAGTATTTATGGGATTTTGGAAATAATGATACTACTTCAAGTGTAAATAATCCGATACGAACATTTACAACTCCGGGAACTTACACTGTAATGCTGCTTGCTAAAAATAATTCCTGTTTTAATGTGTGGGATACCGCTTTTGTAACTGTTACAGTCCATCCAAAACCAACAGTTGCCTATATCCCATCTATTGTTCCGTGTTCTGATACATTTAATTTTGCAAACACTTCAAGTATTTTAAGTGGAACTATTTCTCATGCATGGAGTTTTGGTGACAATACTTTTTCGAGCGTAGAAGATCCTTCTCATGTTTATGCTCCTTTAGGAACTTATACCACTTCTTTAGTTGTTACATCAGACAAAGGCTGTAAGGATTCATTAAAAATCCCTGTGCAAACTTTAGTGCGACCGGATAGCGTTGGGCCTGGGATTTCTTATTGCCCGGAAGCTGCAATTCCATATCAGTTGTTTTCCACAGGAGGAACAACTTATCAATGGACACCTTCTGCGGGTTTAAGCAATACAACTATTTCGAACCCTGTTGCTACGCCAACTGTTACAACAAACTATTTGGTTACCATAAGTGAAACTGATTGGGGAGGAAATAATTGCGCGAGTACTGATACAGTTAAGATCACTGTACATCCAAAACCAATTGTTGCTTATACTCCTGCTATAGTTCCATGTACCGATTCATTTAATTTTGTAAACACTTCAAGCATTTCCAGTGGCACTATGTCTTATGCCTGGAGTTTTGGTGATAATACTTTTTCTGTTTTGGAAGATCCTTCTCATACTTATTCTCCTTTTGGAACTTACACTACTTCTTTAATTGTAACTTCCGATAAAGGCTGTATAGATTCATTAAAAATTCCTGTGCAAACAACTGTTCGTTCGGATAGCGTTGGCTTGGGTATTGCTTATTGCCCCGATTTTGCGCAGCCTTATCAATTATTTGCGACAGGTGGAACATCTTATCAATGGTCGCCTTCAGCAGGTTTAAGTAATCCAACTATTTCTAACCCTGTAGCAACACCAAGTGCAACTACTAATTATGTTGTTACAATTACGGAAACCGATTGGGGTGGAAATACATGTACTACGGTTGATACAGTTAAGGTTGCAATTTACCCCGACATTATCTCCGATTTTAATTTAAGTGTAAATAATTGTGGGAATACCGTGACTTTTTCAGATATGTCAGTAAGTAACGCAACAGCCTGGTCATGGGATTTTAATGATGGGGATTCTTCTCATGCTCAAAATCCAATTCATAGTTATGCAATCCCTGGAACGTATTCAATAATACTTGCAGTTGAAAATAATTTTGGTTGTGTAGATACTGTTATAAAACCTTTAACAATTGGAGGATTCAATCCACTTTCTGTGAGCGCTTCACAAAATATTTGTAATGGAAATTCAGTTCAATTAAATGCAACAGGTGGAATCTCCTATAGCTGGGCTCCTACAACTGCATTAAGTAATTCTAATATTGCAAATCCAATTGCTACTCCAACTACCACAACTATCTATACGGTTACCATAACAACGATTAATACAGTTGGTGATACTTGTATTTCAAATTTAGCAACAAGCGTTCAGGTTGCTTCACTTACAGCTACTCAGCTAATTGCTACTGCTAATCCTGATACTATTGCGCCGGGAGAAACAAGTTACATCAATACAAACATCGGTTCGCCATTAAACATTCAATGGACTCCGAATTATAATTTGTCGAGTGCTACTGCTTACGATCCTTTGGCTACACCCGGACATACAACAACGTATTCGGCTATTGTAACAAATAGTATTGGTTGTAAATTTTTGCTGGACTCTGTAACTATTTATGTGATCACTAATTTGTGTGACGAAGGATCTGTCTTTGTACCTAATACTTTTTCTCCAAATCTCGATGGAAGTAATGATGTGTTATATGTGAGAAGTAATTTTGTTACCGATTTGTACTTTGCTGTTTATAATCGCTGGGGGCAAATGGTATTTGAAACCACCGATATTAAAAAAGGCTGGGATGGAATTTATAATGGAATGAAATCAGACCCGGGTGTGTTTGGTTATTATTTAAAATACAAATGTAATAATGGCGAAGAAAGTTTTAGAAAAGGAAATGTAACCTTGGTCAGATAAATGAGAATATGGAAATACATATTAGTTTTTCTTGTGTCGCTTGGCGCAGGTAATATGTATGCTACACATATTGTGGGAGGAGAATTGAATTATAAACATTTGGGTGGATTTAACTATGAGTTGCGCCTGACAGTGTACCGCGATTGTTATACGGGAGTACCACCATTTGATAACCCAGCCTCAATTGGTATTTTTAATATGAATCATGTTTTGGTGCAGCAGCTACTTGTTCCTTTTATTAATTCGAGTGTTTTACCCGGAACTATAAACGATCCGTGCACACAGGTGCCAACTGATTTTTGTTATGAGGTAACAACATATATTGACACAGTGTATCTGCAACCCATTCCGGGAGGTTATCAATTGGCTTATCAACGCTGTTGCAGAAACCAGAACATTATTAATTTAGTTAATCCTTTGGAAGCAGGTGCTACTTATTATGCACACATACCGGATACAGCATTGATTATTTCAGATTCTAACCCTGTGTTTACTAATTGGCCTCCTCCTTTTATTTGCGCTAATAAACCTTTGATCTTTGATCATTCTGCAACTGATATTGACGGAGATTCGCTTGTGTATGGGTTGTACGATCCTTTTCATGGAGCTGACTATAGTGATCCAATGCCACAACCACCTTATAATCCGCCTTATACAACAGTGGTATGGCAAAGTTTATACTCGCAGTCGAATATGCTTGGTGGTGTTCCATTGGCAATCAATTCTCAAACCGGATTACTCACTGCTACACCAAGTATTTTAGGATATTTTGTTATTGGAATAAAAGTGAGCGAATACCTCAATGGTATTTTGATCGGAGAAACCTACAGAGATTTTCAATTTATTGTAAAAGCTTGTCCAAGTTACGTTGTTGCATCTGCAGTTGTTCCTCAAATTGTTTGTGGGGAGCCTAAAGTAATTTTTACAAACCAGAGTTCCGGGGCTTCGTCTTATTTATGGAATTTTGGAGATACAACAACTGTAAGCGATTTTTCTACTGTCATCACCCCTGATTATTTGTATCCATCTATCGGAACATACACAGCAACACTTATTGCCTATGCTACACCATCCCTGCCACAATGTAATGATACCGCAAGTACTGTAGTGAATATTACAAATGCTTTTAAAACTGAATTCTCGTTTCAAACCTTTCCATGTAATGTGGGTAAGGTGAATTTCACTTCCAGTTCGTTTAATCCTACAAGCCTACCTGTATCTTATTCATGGGATCTTGGTGATGGCACAAGTTCAAATCTTCAGGCGTTTGAACATGTATACGAAACGGGCGGAAATTTTGCGGTTACTTTAACTGCAAATGCAATAGGTGGAAGCGGTTGTGCGGATTCTATTTCAAGTCAGATCGTTTATATCGACCCTAAATCATCCACTTTTATTCCAAATACTTTTACACCTAATGGTGATGGTTCAAATGATGTATTTAGAGTGCGCGGACCTTTGTATAAATTTTTCTACCTTGCAGTATATAACCGTTGGGGAGAAAAAGTATTTGATACAGAAGATGCGACAAGCGGTTGGAATGGAGTTTATTCAGATAAATCTTCAGATCCGGGAGTGTATGGTTATTATTTGAAGGCAAGTTGTGATGGAGCGGAATATTTTGAGAAAAAAGGAAATGTAACATTGATAAGATAAATGATCAAGAATGTTTACATAGCATTTGTATTTTGTTTGCTAACTAATTTTTTAGTTGCACAGGATATTCATTTCTCACAATTTAATATGTCACCCGTAAATTTAAATCCCGCATTCACCGGTTTTTTTGACGGCGATTATAGAGGTGTTGCTAATTACAGAAGTCAGTGGTCGAGTGTTCCTGTTTCTTATTCAACCGTTTCTTTGCAGGCAGATATGCGGCATGAAATGAAAAAGAATGTAAGCGATAGAGTAGGGCTAGGAATTCTTTTTAATAACGATGTGGCGGGAGATAGTAAATATGGAACAACTCAGTTATATATTCCTTTAAGTTACATTCATAAAGTTTCTGCCGATTCCAATTTCTTTATGAGTTTAGGATTGCAGCCGGGTATCTCATCTGTTGGTTTTAAAACGAACAAATTGAGTTTCGATAGCCAGTGGGATGGAGATGCTTACAATCCTGCTCTTGCAACTGGTGAGAATTTTCCTTTAGTTAAGAAAACATATTTTGATGTGAATACCGGTTTGGTTTTGCAGTATCAATTAAAACAACGTTCGGCCATTACTTTAGGAATCGCTCTGTCACATTTAACTTCCCCTAAAATTTCTTATTTCAAAAACGAAGACATTCAATTAGATCCAAAACTAAACAGCTATTTATCTTACACCTATCCAATAGGTCCGCAAATAGATCTTAGTGCTGAGTATTTGTTTCAGAAACAAGGGAAATACATTGAGAATGTAGTAGGTGCAAGAGTAGCCTACACCATTCCAACAAAAGATGTTTCTGCTGAAAAATCAGGTAAACAAGCTGTAAACGCCGGAATGTATTTGCGCACAAAAGACGCCCCGATCTTTAGAGTTGGTTACAATATCAACCAATGGCAATTCGGAATAAGTTATGATGTAAACACTTCAGCCTTTAAAGCAGCAACCAACCGACGTGGAGCAATCGAATTTGGATTGATCTACATCTTTAAAAAAGATAAACCATTTGTTCCGAAGAAAAGAGCTTGTCCGGTTTATATGTAGGGAGGTTTGAGTTAGTACACCTTAGCTTTTGACCCGCGCGAAAAGGTTAGAAAAGAGGCTTCAAATCACGCAAGAAAAAAAGCTGATATTACTTTTATCCGAACGGAGCACTTTCGAGTGTGTTGGATTTTTAAGTGGTTGGTTCCAAATTAAACTAAATATAATTAGGCATAACGTAATTCATAAACCACTGTGGCAGTTTATTTACTTTAATTTCCAATATGCCTTCAAATACTTCCGCTAGTAAAACTTGTTTTTTTCCCGAGTTGTCAAATAAATAAACCCTATCAGATAATTGAATAGCTTGAAAAAGGTTTTTCAATGTGTTTGGGTATCTTGATCTTATTTTAGCTTGCTCAACAACATGCCCACCTTTATCTACTCTGTTTTCTACCCGTGAGATATTAATATCCGGATTATCTGTGCATACGAAATACAAATAGGTTTTATATCCGTTTTCTCTTGCTTCTTCAATTTCTTCCAGTTTTGATTCGTGACTCATGACTGTTTCAAAAGAAAATGATTTATTACTCTTATAAAGCAGGTGTCTAATAAACGAAGCAGCAAAAGAGGCCTCATAGCTATGGGTAGTTTTAGATTTATCAACGATAAAGTTTTCCGCAACTTCAATATTAATTATTCTGTTTTCCTTCTTTGCTTTTTTAATAAGAGATTGCGCCGCTTTGGATTTCTTGAAGTTGTCCAAATCTTTTTGATGAGCCTTTAGTCCTATTTCAGTTAAATCAATTAAACCCTTAGTTCCCAAAAGGATTTCTAGTTCATCGGCGTTAATAAAATATCCCGGGTTATATAGTTTTTTGAACTCATTAAAGAGTGTGCTCTTTCCCGAACCGTTTGGTCCGGCGAAAACGCGAAGTCTTTTATTTTTTAGCATGAAAGATCATTCCTTTTTTTATTACAAGGGAATTTGATGAACGTTCACGTTTTTCCTTATTCTTTACGATTTCCCGACTTCCATCAGCTTGCTCTTTATATAAAATTCCGTTTTCAATGAAGGTGATGCTCAAACCAAGTGCTTTTGATTCCCTTATTGCTTTGGCAGCACTTGATTTACCAACTTTTATTAAGGATGCAGTTTGTTTAGGATCTCTTCTAAACGATTTTATTACGTTTTTTTTAGAGCTTGATTTTTTTACGGTCTTTTTTGCAGAAGTATTCCTTCTGACCTTTTTAACCGAACTCACTTTTGCCGCAATTGCCATGGTGCTAAATTTAACTAATTGTACGTAAACAAACAGAATTAAGTTGTTCCCTTTAAAATACGAATTTAACTAGTTATTACTTAAAATAAAACTAAATGGAGAAAAATATGCAATTGTTATTTTCAAGAAGTGTTATCAACCTGTATGATTTTCAGATCCAATAGATAGGAAAATCCCTTTTTGTAATAATGGCGAGACTAGAACCCGAACAGCCATCGAATTCGGATTGATCTGCATCTTTAAAAAGGATAAGCCGTTTGTTCAGAAGAAGAGGGCTTGTCCGGTTTATATGTAGGGTTCTGGTATATCTACGATGCATCGTAGGTAGCTTCCAGGATTCTTCTTAAACCGAAGGGATCTAATGAATTTCAAAAAAGCAAGGAATAAGCGGAGTTGTTGGATGGCATAAATTAGCCTTTTAATGCTATCCTATTGCAGCATTATCAATATAAATGTGGGATAATGCAGCATAATTACTACATTAATTATTATTCCCCGAATGCAGTCGCTATTAATTTTTCTGCCCCTGAGATGTTTTTTTGGTAGCGTCTTGTTTTCGTTGCATGAAATTATGTTGGTTATTATCCACAAAAACACTAAAAATGTAGATAATAATCAATATTTTAAAATCAACGAGTTTTTTACCTAAAATCATTCAAACAAAAAAAGGGGCGATAAAGCCCCTTAAACATGTAATTGTATTGAAACTACTTTTTCTTCTTCTTTGCTGCAACTTTTGCAGAATCTTCTTTCCACTCTTGAAGCACTGTTGAAGCAGCGCCTTCAAATACTAAAGTGTGCATGTAGAATAATAAAAACTCAGCGAAATCTGCTGATGTGTTTTTGTCTACAGATAAATGATCAAATATTTCCTGGTGATCGTGAGAGGTTTCTATTAATTTCTTGATCTCAGCTTTTGAAAGAATATCAGCGTCAACGCCCATGAAGTATCCGTTAACAACATCTGCTGTTAACCAGTCGATCTGATGCATTAATTTTTCATCAACTTTAGTTGGCGCTTTTGCAACTGCTTTCGCAATGACTTTTTTTACTACTTTTTTAACCGCTTTCTTTGGCGCTGCTTTTTTGATTGCTTTTTTCGGAGCAGCTTTTTTTGTTAGTTGTTTTTTCATATTGTTCTTTTATTATTTAGAGTAAAATTTATTAAATCTAATGATCTTGTGCAAAGGTGCTGAAATTATTGTAATTACAGGTAAAAAGATTGATAATTTATATTAAGTAATTAAACGCATCCATCAACTTTTTAGCACTCTCATCACTTGTATTCACACAATAAGAAATTTCATTTTCAGGAAGTGATAACACTTCATCTGTTTTTTTGATCATTTCTTCCAAAGTATTCACTTTAAAAAAAGTAGCAGGCATTGGATCATTCGGAACGGTAATGCTGATCGCATAACATTTATAATACAAAGCTTCGAGTATCACTGTGGATGCACCTTCGAAAGAAGAGGGGTGAAGTAATATTTTGGATTGCATCATTAATTCAAGACACTGTTGGTGAGGTAATATACCTTTGAGTTCGATGTTTTCTTGTAAGCCTAACAGAGCAATTTTGTTTTGGATGTTCTCCAGTTCTTCTCCATCGCCAATCATGCAGGCTTTTATGTTTGGACGGCTTTTCTTTACTTCTTTTACGCATTCCACTATCCAATCAAAGCGCTTGAAGTCGCTGAAGGAACCAACAGAAATAATATCATAGTTTTTTTTAAAACCTACTGGTGCAGGAATACTTTCTGTATGTAGTCCGTTACTTAAAATGAAGTTTGAATCGATACCATGATTTAGTTTTAACTGTTCCTTAGAAAAGGGAGAAATGCAGGCTGTTTTAAAAGAAGTAAAATCTAAACGAGTAATGTACTTGTTTTCTTTTTTTACATCCTGCCCTAAAGCCCATGCAATATGAGGAATCTGATATTGTTTTGAAAGTTGTTGTCCAACTAAAGCACATTCGCTTAACCATAAAGAAAGAATTCCAATTATCTTGTTAGAAGAGTGGATTTCTTTGAATGCTTGTTTTGTTTTTCTCCAGGTAAAAAAGCGGTTCCATTTTTTGTTGTTACCGCCAATTGAATTTACTTGGCAACCATTCCACTCAAATACTTTTTCCGTATAAGGATATTGAAAAGAAATTACATGGATTTTTAGTTCCGGATAATTGGCAATAAGTGCTTTTACAAACATTTGTATATAAGGCATACATCTGCTGTCGTGCTCACCATCTGGGAATCCCGGGCTTAGTATAACAATGGAGTCTTTTTTTAAGTTGCCCATGAATTCCTTTCAGCTTTGCGTTCTTTGCGCCTACTTAGTGGACTTTGTGGTAAAAAAGAGGTTAACCACAAAGGTCGCAAAGGTTTACACAAAGAGCACTAAGTAATTTATGTTGTTTATTTTGATGCAACAAATTCGTTTTTGTTCACTATGCCAATTACTTTTCCTTTGAACTTATATCCTACAAACGGTGTGTTCTTCGATTTGGATTGAATGTGTTTCTTTTCAAAGGTCCACTCGGTTGAAGGATCAAACAAAGTGATGTTAGCTGATTGTCCTTCTTTTATTTGTGGCACTTCAATTCCTAAGATCTTTCTAGGATTGTGGCAGATTTTTTCTATCAGTTGATCCTGTGCTATTTTCGAATGGCAGGCTGTATTCACTACTGCATACATGGTTTCTAATCCTATCATTCCATTAGATGCTAAATCAAACTCCAGTTCTTTGTTCTCCGTATCTTCAGGTGTGTGATCACTTACAATTACATCAATGGTATTATTCAATAAACCTTTTTTCAAAGCTTCCAGATCTTCTTTGGAACGTAGCGGAGGATTTACTTTTAAGTTAGAGTCGAAGTCAAATAATTTGCTGTCGTCTAACAATAAGTTGTGTGCAGCAACCGATGATGTGACATTACGCTCATCTGCTTTTGCTTTTTTTAATAGGTCAACACTTCCTTTTGTTGAAACGGTTGTCACGTGCATTCTGCCTTCAGTATAATCCAGTACTTGTAAGTTACGTTGTAACATGAGTTCTTCTGCCAAGGCTGGAATCCCTTTTAAACCAATACGTGTAGAAGTTTCTCCTTCATGCATTTGCCCTCCATGAGAAATACTTTTGTCTTCACAAAAAGTAATTACTAAAGCATTTACATTGGATGCATATTGTAAAGCTCGCATCAACATTCCTGCATCTTTCACCGGACGTTTATCATCACTAAATGCAACTGCACCTGATAATTTCATGTCGTGTAATTCAGCCAAATCTTTTCCTTCTCGGTTATAAGAGAGGCTTCCGATAGGGTAAACGTCTACCACTTGATCTTTTGTTTTATTTACAACGTATTCAATTTGCGATTTGCTGTGCAGTGCAGGTTCGGTATTGGGCATCACACAAACAGCAGTGAAACCACCGTTGGCTGCAGCTTTTATTCCGCTTGATAAATCTTCTTTAAATTCAAAACCCGGATCACAAAAACGTGCCTGCATATCTATCCAACCAGGAGAAACACAAAGTTCATTGCTTTCAATGGTTTTGTATCCTTTTTCGTTTTTGATGCTCGCTTTAATTTCGGTAATGATACCGCGTTCAATAAGTATGTCAACCTTTTTTCCGTTTAGCTCGGAATTACTGTCAACGATCTTAGCTGATTTTATAAGAATGTTCATTTAAAAAAACGGATTAATAAAATTTCAGTTAATAAAAATACAAGAGTTAAAATTAAAAATACTTTCCACAAACGAGTGCCTGAGCTTAATTCAGCAATAGAGGCAGAAATACTTTTTTCACTTGGTTCAATGAAAGATAAATTTTTATTGCCAATGCTCAATAATTGATTTTTTAATTCATCTAAACTCAAACAAGTAAGATCTGATTCTTTTCTGCTGTAATTGAAGGAAATGCCTGCAAGGTTTGTTGTTCCGTCTTTTATAAAATAATTGCCTGCTTCCTGTAATTGATTTTGAGTAAAGAGGTTTATCAATCCCATTTGTTTTCTCATCTCCGGAATAAGATCCATTTTGTTCGACCCGTTTGTGATATGCAATACACCTTCTTTGCTCGTACTTTCATTCTTTAAAGAAATAACTTCATTCACACCACACTTAAAATAGAGTGGAACATTGGGAGTGCTGTTGATCGCCATGCGAATTACAGTAGGAACAAACAAGGCATGTCGTGCAAAATTACTTGCTTCGTCTTCTAAAGGAGAAGTACATACAAATACTTTACCTGCTTTGGATTCATAAGCACTCAAAAAAGTATTTCCGTTTAATAATCGTATGATCACATCTTCATTAGAACGCGTAGATGAACTCATTACATAATGTGTGAATGCTTTGGGCAGATCAATGTTCTCTTGTTTTTTCTCAAACACACCGGTATATAATCCCTGAGCGTAATTGATCTTATCGGCTTTGGTGTTTACAGTGTCGATAGATGTGAACTGTCCCGCTCCTAATGTATTGAACATGGTATTGTAGGAAACGATGTCACTAGTAATTGCAGGTAAAATGAAAACGGTTCCGCCATTATCTACAAACTTTTTTACTTCAGAAGATAAACCGCTGCTGATGGTTGAAAGTCCGTTTAAAATAATAAAATCACCACTAGCAAATTTAGAAAAGTCAATATTTTTTTCTGTCATCTCACTAAAGTTGAATAAAGAATCGTTTTTCATCAAAGAGCTGAAATATCCTGCCGACTTAATGGTTCCTGAGCTTGTCGAAGGGTCTGAACCATTGATTACAAGAGTTGGAATGTTCTTTTTTACTTCATAAGAAAAATACATCTTATCGTCAAAGGTCACAGGATGATCTTCTATCTCTACATAACACTGCTGCACACCAACATCTTTAATAAGGTAAGAGATCACTACTTCCGTTTTTGTTTCAGGCTCCGCTTTAAAAGTTACCGGAGAAACTATTTTTTTATTGATGTACAATTTCGCGATTCCATTCTCAATACTGTTTGTAGAATTGTTTACTATGCTCACATGCAATTTTTGGATCATTCCTGATTGCTGCACGGGCGAATCAAACCAGCAGGTATCGATATACAGATTCCCTGAATTGTTTGAAACCAATGGAACAAAAGCAGTACTAATAGAACTATCTGTTTTTATAGAACTAAGGTCAGCCATGTTCTTTTGGAAATCGCTTATGATGTAGTTGCGTTTGTCATTAGCATCTGATGAAACCAGGAGATCTTTTTGTCGGCTATAAATTTCAGAAGTTGATTTAAAAGCAGGAGAGATCTTGCACTCATCCAACAATTGTAAAAATTCTTCTTTAGAAACCAAACGTTGATGTTTACCTTCGAAATCATTTGTGAGCAACTGAAATTTGTCTGCATCACCAAAAGCCTTGGCAATTTCACGCCCTTTGTTTTTTGCGACCTCCAATAACAATCCGTTTTTGCTCACCGATTCCATACTAAAGGAATTATCGATATACACTGAAATCGCTTTTTGTCCGGTTTTAATGCGACTATCATTAACAGGAATAAAGGGCTGGGCAAACACCATTACTAAACAGGTAAGTGCAAGTAAACGGGAAATAAGAATTAATAAATGTTTTAGTTTGGATTTTGATTCACTTTCCTGTTTCAGTTCTTTTAAAAAACGAACATTGGTGAAATATACTTTTTTGAAACGGCGAAAATTGAAAAGGTGGATAATGATTGGAATTGCCAATGCAAACAAGCCAAACAGAAATGCCGGATATAAAAAGGTCATCGGGTTTAAAGGTACTATTTTTTTGGAATTAAGGTAAAGGAGTAATTCACGGGTTATTAACGGGGATCAACAAAATGGCTTACCAACCCATTCTATAGAATAGTAACAATAGGCGGTTATTTTTGTTCAGCTTTCTGATCATTTATGCAAAGCAGCAGGCTAAAAAAAACTACTTGTTGGCTAATTAGTTTGCTTCAATTGCCTATTGGACGAAAAAAGGGGCCTAATACCTGATTTATCTGAATTTTAGTGCATTATAAGTTTTGCCAGTACCTAAAAAAACTTACATTTGTAGCGCTAAAAATCAGCCCATTATGCTAAACATTGTTTTATTTGGACCTCCGGGTGCCGGAAAAGGTACTCAGGCAAAAAAATTACTTGAGACGTATAACTTAGTACACCTTTCAACCGGCGATTTGCTTCGCTCTGAAATTGATGCTGGCACTGCGCTAGGTAAGCAAGCAAAAACGATCATGGACAGAGGAGAATTAGTTTCTGATGAGATTGTGATTGGAATGATTGATAATAAATTGAATGAGAATCCATATTCTAAAGGATTTATATTCGATGGTTTTCCGCGTACTACGGCTCAGGCGAAAGCTTTGGACGAGTTATTGGAAAAAAAGCATACTAACATCAGAATGATGATCGCTTTGGAAGTTGATAACGTAGAACTTACCAGAAGATTATTGGTAAGAGGTCACGAATCAGGCAGAGCTGATGATCAGAACGAAGATATTATAAAAAACCGTATTCAGGAATACAACAATAAAACTGCTCCTTTAAAAAACTATTATTCTAATCAGGGTAAATTCCACTCTGTTTACGGAATAGGAAGCATTGAGCAGATCTTTGAATTGTTATGCGCGACAATCGATAACAAAACAAAGGCGAAAATTGTTGAACCGGATGGTATACCAACCATTGCTGATGTAAGCATGGAAAAAGAAGTTTTTGCTCAGGCAGTTGGTGCCGGCGAAAAAGGTAATGTGTATAAAGCGCCCGTTGCTGAAGAAAAGAAAAAGGCTGAAGAGAAGAAAGTGGTTGTAAAACCGGTTGAAGTTTCGAAGCCCAAACTAAACACAGCTGTAAAGAAGGTAGTGGTAAAATCAGCTCCTGCAAAAAAATCAGCACCTGCTAAAAAGGTTGCGGTTAAGTCAGCACCTGCAAAAGTTAAGAAGAGTACTCCTAAGAAGATTGTAAAAAAAGCAGCCCCTAAAAAAGCAGTTAAGAAAATAGTTAAAAAAGTTGCCCCGAAGAAGGTTGTAAAGAAAATTGCACCTAAAAAAGTGGTTAAGAAAACAGCAAAGAAGGTAGTTAAGAAAGTTGTTGTTAAAAAGGCAATAAAAAAGATCGTTAAGAGAGTAGCACCTAAAAAGGTTGTGAAAAAAGCGATAAAAAAGGCAGCTCCGAAAAAAACAGTTAAGAAAGCAGCTCCAAAAAAGGCCACTAAAAAATCTGCACCAAAAAAGGCAGTTAAAAAAGTTGTAAAGAAGGCTGCTCCAAAAAAGAAGAAAAAATAATACAGTAAACAAATGAATTGGGCCCAGAGTTATAGGATTCTCTATAACCTTGGGCTTTGTTTTTAAGACACGATGGATAATAATTTTGTAGATTACGTTAAGATATGTTGCCGTTCGGGAAAAGGCGGAAAAGGCTCGACTCACTTGCGTAGAGAAAAATCTGTTCCAAAAGGCGGACCTGATGGTGGTGATGGAGGAAGAGGCGGCCATATCATTTTGAGAGGTAATAAACAGCTCTGGACTTTAATACATTTAAAATATAGAAAACACGTGATCGCTACTGATGGCGAAGCGGGTGGAAGTGCTTTGTGTACCGGTAAAGAAGGGGAAGATGAAATTTTAGAAGTTCCATTGGGAACAATTGCTAAAGACGTGGAGAGTGGAGAAGTGTTGTGTGAAATAAGTGAAGAGGGACAGGAATACATCATTGCAAAAGGCGGAAGAGGTGGTTTAGGTAACTGGCATTTTAAAAGCTCTACTCATCAAACACCACGCTACTCTCAACCGGGTGAAGAAGGGGTGAACGAATGGAAAATTCTGGAATTAAAAGTATTGGCAGATGTTGGTTTAGTGGGTTTTCCAAATGCAGGAAAATCAACTTTATTATCAGTTATGTCTGCGGCTAAACCGGAGATCGCAAATTATCCTTTTACTACTTTAACTCCTCAATTGGGAATTGTAAAATACTACGATTACAAGTCTTTCATTATGGCCGATATTCCGGGTATCATTGAAGGAGCAAGCGAAGGACGAGGTTTGGGCTTACGTTTCTTAAGACATATTGAACGAAATTCTACTTTATTGTTTTTAGTAAATGCAGATTCAGACGATGTTTTTGAAGAGTACAAAATATTGTTGAATGAATTAAAAAAATACAACCCTGAACTGCTTGATAAGAAACGTATTCTTGGGATATCAAAAGCTGACCTTATTGATAAGGAATTGGAAGAAATGATCTCTCAGGACCTTAATAAAAGATTAAAAGGTAAGAACAAACTTCCTTTTGTGTTTTTCTCAGCACATACCAATTACAATCTTCAGGAACTAAAGGATCTTATTTGGAAAAATATTCAGTAAAAGTAATACGTTTTCGAAATGAAAATTATCTGTATCGGAAGAAATTATTTAGAGCACGCAAAGGAATTAAAGAATGAGGTTCCAACGGAGCCTGTATTTTTTATGAAGCCGGATACAGCTCTGCTAAAAGACAATGAAGCTTTCTTTTATCCTGAACACACCAAAGATCTCCATCATGAAATAGAGATCGTTTTAAAGATCTCAAAAGCCGGAAAACACATTGAAGAAAAATTCGCGTATAAATATTATGATGAAATAAGTGTAGGAATTGATTTCACCGCACGCGATGTTCAACAAAAATGCAAAGAGAAAGGGTTGCCCTGGGAAAAAGCAAAAGCATTTGATGGTTCCGCGCCAATTGGGAAATTTGTTTCCAAATCAAGGTTTTCTGACCTCAGCGATATCACCTTTCATTTGGATGTGAACGGGCAACTTCGTCAAAAAGGAAATACAAAAGACTTATTATTCAGTTTCGATAAGATCATCAGTTATGTATCTCAATACGTAACGTTAAAAACCGGCGACCTTATTTATACCGGAACTCCTGAAGGTGTTGCTGCGGTTGAAGTAGGAGATAAACTAAGTTGTTATCTACAGGGAGAGAATTTACTTGAGTTTGAAATAAGGTGATTTAGGAAAGAGGAACGATTGCACATTATGATTTCCTTTCCCCTATCTGTTGCCTCCACATTGCGTAATAAAGACCTTTTTCATTTACCAGATCCTGATGTTTTCCCTGTTCTATAATACTTCCGTGTTCCAGTACATAAATTCGATCTGCGTGCATAACTGTTGACAGGCGGTGAGCAATAAGTATGGTGATATGTTCCTTTTTAGAAATAAGTGTTTTTATCGTTTCATTGATCTCTTCTTCTGTTAAAGAGTCAAGTGCGGATGTTGCTTCGTCAAACACCAGTAGGTTTGGATTTCGAAGCAGAGCCCTGGCAATTGATAAACGTTGTTTCTCACCCCCTGATACTTTTACCCCTCCTTCGCCAATTAATGAATCAATTCCTTTATCTGCCCGGGCAAGTAAGCCATCGCAGGAAGCTTTTTTGAGGACGTCCATTATTTGTTCGTCGGAAGCTGATGGGTTCACAAACAATAAATTCTCTTTTATAGTACCGGAAAACAGTTGTGTATCCTGTGTTACAAAACCTATTTGACTTCTAAGTTCAGATATAGAAATAGCGTGAGCATCCTTTTCATTATAAAGCACCTGGCCGGCATTTGTTCTGTAAAGACCAACCAATAATTTAATCAGCGTTGTTTTTCCACTTCCTGATGGGCCAACAAAAGCAATGGTTTCGCCTGTTTTTACTTCAAAATTAATTTTGTCGAGGGCTTTGGTTGTAGCGGTTTGATGTTGAAAAGAAACATCTTTGAATTTTATCGAATTTAAATTGCTCAACGCAACCGGGGATTGAGGTTGTGACTCAACGGGCATCTCCATTAATTTTTTAAAATTGAATAAAGATATTTGCGCTTCACGATAAACTAAAATGATATTTCCGAATTCCTGGAGTGGATTAAATATGGCAAAGGAATAAAACAAAAATGTAAGGTATTGCCCCACGGAAATGCTCCCCTTAAAAATCAGTAACAGCAAAACAAACACCATTGCACTTCTTGTGGTGTTAACTATTGTGCCTTGAATAAAATTAAGGCTTCGGATGTACTTTACTTTTTTCAATTCGAGCCCAAGAATCTTAATGGTTGTGTTGTTTAAGCGATTAATTTCCTGTTGTTCCAGGCCCAAACTTTTTACCAATTCAATGTTTCGTAAAGATTCAGTAGTTGATCCGGCAAGAGATGTAGTTTCTCCGACAATTTTTCTCTGAATTTCTTTTACTTTTTTACTCAGGTAATAACTCGCTAAACCAATGATAGGAATACAGGCAACATATATCAAACCAACATAACCACTAACCGATATGGAATAGATTAATACAAATATCATGGCTACCAAACTGGTGAAAACAATTCCAACAAATGCCTGAATAAGTTTTTCACTGTCAGTTCTTACTTTTTGTAAAATACCCAGGGTTTCTCCGCTGCGTTGGTCTTCAAAGCTTTGATAAGGAAGCTCCAGGGAGTGTTTCAAACCTTCTGCATAAATTTTTGCACCCGATTTTTGAGTAATAACATTTACAACATAATCCTGAAAGTTTTTAGCAATCCTGGAGATCATAGCAACTCCAATAGACATTCCTAATAATGTGAGTACAGCTTTTATAAATTCAGATTGATGCCAGGCAAATTTCCCTTTGATCTCGGAGATACATTCGTCCATTATCCTACCTGTAATCATAGGGTCAAAAAGAGAAAAACACTGGTTTATCAAAGCTAAGAGCAATGACAAAGCAACAAGTTTCCAATATGGCTTAAGGTAGCGTAAAAGAATTTTCACGTTGTAAAGTTAAGAAAAGGATTGTTTGTCAAATCAGGAATTATCATCCATTTGTATATCTTTGGGCGACCAATGAAAAAACTTTCCATCATTATACCTGTATACAACGAAGCAGATACTATTGCAGAAGTTATAAAAGTATTAAATGCACTTGTATTAATTAATAATATAGAAAAGGAAATTATTGTGGTAGATGATTGCTCACAGGATACAAGCAAGGCCGTAATAAAAAATACTCTTAGTGAAATTGGGTCAGCTTCTATACGCATTTGCGAACATAAAATAAACATAGGCAAAGGCGGGGCAATACAAACGGGAATTAAGGAGGCAGATGGTGATTATACAATTATTCAGGATGCCGATCTTGAGCTGATACCGGCAGAAATAAATAACCTCCTGCAGGTTGTGTGGGACAATAAGGCAGATATTGTGTATGGCTCACGTTTTTTGAATAAAGAAGTAAAGGGAGGTTCGTGGATAAGTAACCGTGCCAATGGTTTCCTGACCGGATTGTCCAACTTTGTTTTTAAAACCCGCATAACTGATATGGAAACCTGTTACAAGCTGGTGCCGACTCCTGTATTTAAATCATTAAATCTTATCGAACAACGTTTTGGCTTTGAGCCCGAAATTACAGCAAAATTGGCCAAACATAAACAACTCCGTTGGGCCGAAGTTCCTATTACTTATAACCCGCGTAATAATGAGCAAGGAAAGAAAATCGGATGGAAGGATGGATTTCGTGCAATTTGGTGTATTGTTAAATACGGTCTTGGAAAAGGCTAGTTAAATTAGCTTTCAAAAATATTTCCTGAAAAAATCTTATACAGGTAATTAATAATAATGAATGCAGAGCAAACATAAATGGTTCCCATCATTATTGTGTGAGAAAGGGAAGTTTTTACTTTATAATGAATAAGAAAGCAAATTCCCATTAAAAGGATAGAAAAAAAAGGGGGATATTGCAGGTAACAACCCGAAACATCCCCCTCAAGTAATAAAAAAAAAGCTCTTTGCAACCCACAACCCGGACAATCGAAATGAGTGATTAATTTAACGGGACAGGGAAGCATCTATAATAATTACATATTTGCAAGAGCTGCGATAATTACACTTCCGTAAAAAATCCAAACAAGACCTCCTACGATAAGACCAATAATTCCACAAACACGACCTGCTTTTAAGTTTTTAAAAGATGATTCTTTGTACATTGTAGGGTTAGCTTCGTAAGCTTTTTTCCCTTTACCGCTTAATACGATAGCAATTGTTCCTAAAATCGGACCTAATCCACAAAATACTAATGAGCAAATTCCAAGTATTAGTGCTGCCATTGCATTAGGAACATCCTGTTGATTTCCTGCGTTTGATTGAGTTGTTTCCATCTTGTTTTTGTTTTTGTTAATTTATTGGTTTGATAATTAAGGTATACTCATTCAAAAATGATAAATATCGGTTTTTGGAATGAATTTAAAAGTATGCTTGAGTTTTTAGAAATGCCCGCCAAAAGCAAATGCAACTATAAACATGATAATGTAGAATAACCAGATCAATGATCCTATTATTAAACCTATAGTAGCACAAGTACGCCCAGCTTTTAAGTTTTTGAAAGAAGCCTCTTTATAAAAAGATGGATTGGCCTCATAAGCTTTTTTGCCATTTCCTGAAAGCACAAGTCCGATTGTACCTAAAATGGGGCCTAAGCCACAAAAAACGATTGAACAAATACCCAATATTAAGGCTGCGGTAGCATTAGGAACATCCTGTTGAGCCCCTCCTCCGAATTGTTGTTGAAATTGTTTGTTAATTTGATCTTCTGGTTGATTTGTATCCATATTTTTTGTGATTATTTGGCTAAGTTAATATTTTTTTCTTTCTGACAAGTCCGGGAAGAAAAATTAATGAAAAAACTTTAGTACATAATTTACCATTGTAGCAGTTATAGAAAGAACAAATAAAGATAAAACAACCCATCCTCCCCTTTTAAACTGAGCAAAAATTTGAATAATAACTACAAGAAAAGTGATAAGAAACAACAATACTCCGGGATGAATGCTAAGGGATTCAATTACAT
Source organism: Bacteroidota bacterium (assembly GCA_030684395.1). GTDB lineage: Bacteria > Bacteroidota > Bacteroidia > B-17B0 > Aurantibacillaceae > JADJDM01. Next base: position 30,064 of record JAUXTT010000040.1, read on the forward strand.
CCCCTCTCAATAATGCAATAAATGCCCGTTGTGTTCCGCACCCGGGGCATTCAAAACCTAAATTGGACTTAACTACGCAGCTAAATTGATGTTTTTCTATCCAATCTACTATCATGGTTTACATATTACCCCATGGCATAGTAGTAAGTACTGCACCAATTATAATAAAGTACGCTATTATAATCAGTAAAAGAAGTGAGGACGTAATCAAACCAATAATTGCACAAATTCTTCCGGCTTTCATGTTATTGAATGAACTAAGCGAATAGGCACCCGGATTGGCTTCATAAACAGCTTTAGCCTTCTTAGAAAGAACCAATGCGATGATAGCGCATACAATACCCGGGAAACCGTAACAAACACAGCCAGGAAAAATAGAGCAGATCCCTAAAACAAGTACTCCAACAGAATTGGGCAGTTTAATACCATTAGGATTTAATCCACCGCCGAATTGTTGCTGGAATTGAGAATTTATTTGTTGTTCGTTAGGAATATCATTAGACATATTGTGATTTTTTGTGCTAAGATAATTATTTTCCTATAAACTCATTACAGGGAAGTTCCTGCAATTGTGCCGTATGTTCCGTTGCTTTCCATTTTTGGTAGATTTTGAACAAAAATGGATCAAAAAAAGCAGGTGCGAAATCCTGAGTAGACGGTATTTTGATGTACGCAGTGGCACGGATACCAATTGATTAATAGCTCAGCGGTAAGGTTATTTCAATGATTATTCCATGCTCTTTACTATAATCAGCTTTGTTATGAAGTTTAAACTTTGCATCGGGTATTGTTGCCAACCTATCCTGTACATTTTGGGTCCCAATGGATTTAGTTTTTCCATTCGCAGCATAGTCTTTTTCTTTGTATAATCCTCTCCCATTATCCTCAATAATGATTTTCAGGAATTTATTTTCTTTAAAAACAATTACGGATAATTTGCCTTTATAATCTATTTGTTTAAAACCATGTATTATCGAATTTTCTATTAGTGGTTGAAGCAGCATATTTGGGATTTTAGTTTCAGCAGTGTTAATAGAATTATTTACTATAAACTCAAAGGTGAATGCATTGTTGAAACGCATCTGTTCCAGCTCTGCATATAGATTCAAACGTTGTTTTTCCTGATGAAGGGAAATAAAATGATCAGCTGCCCCCTCCAATGTCTGCCTTATTAAATATCCGATTTTTGCAAGATAATCGGAAGCTTCGTCGTTGCGATTGGTATTTATATAATGTTGAACCGAATTTAAAGCGTTGAAAATAAAGTGTGGGTTGATTGAAGCATTGAGAGCCTCATATTTTAAAGAAAGCATTTTTTGCTCGATTTCCGCTTTTTTGTATTCACTCGCTCTGATTTTCCTGATACGATACCGCAAATAAAACCATATAAAAAAGCAGAACAAAATTCCTGCAAGAACCAGGAACCATATAGTAAAATAAAAAGGTGTTATCACCAACATGTTTATTTCAATAGGTTCTGACCAGTTTTGATCATCGTTACTCGCGTATATTTTTATAGTGTGTGTGCCATAATTTAAGGCAGCCAACTCAATAGTAGAATTCTCAATCATCACTTCAGGTCCGTTATCAATCGTTCGTTTATAAACAACAGAATTAGTACTTGTAAAGCAAATAGTACTGAATTGTATGCTAACGCTTTTTCCCTCCAATTCATAAACTCCGTTTTCATAGACAATTTTTTTTGGAGAGGTGAGTTTATCGAAATGTAAACGGGGAATGTACTTTTTATTGAATTTGTCAATGGAAACACTTAATTCAGATAAACCTTGATTGGTACCAATAAGGATAGAGTTTTGGAATGGATTGAACACTAATTTGTTTATTTCATTTGAATTTAATCCGTCATCAAGACCAAAGTACTCACTGGAAGAGTTGGGTCTTATTTTAAATAAACCATTTAAAGTACCAACATAAATATTATCATTAAGATCTTTGCATAAGCTATTGGTTTTTTCAATGGCTAAACCATTCAACACTTTAATTGCAGTGAGCTGTTTGTTAAAGTACTTGAACAAACCTTTGTTTGTTGCAATGTAAATGGTTCCGTTTCCCGATTCAACCAGGTCAGTTATCTGACAGGTTAATATTGGATAATGGAGTTTCGTGAAATTGGTAAGGTCAGCATTTAAATTAAATAATAGTCCATCGTCCGTGCCACACCACAGATTCCCTGAATGATCCAGTAAAAAACAATTTGTTCTGCTTTGCTTATTATTGATATTGCCGAATGAAATGGTTTTGAGCGTATCAACCCGGTCATTCTTAAATTTTGCTAACCGAATATCATTGATCCAGCCGCCTAATAAAAATAAAGTATCATTTAGTATGCAAATGCTCCTTGCCCTTATAAAAAACAACGGTACCGGTTTACTATTTAATTTAACGTTGTTTTGAAGTTGGTTTAAAATAAGGGTGTAATTTTTTAATTTTTTAATGTCATATATATAATCTTTATCATTTGGATTAAATTTTATGTTTTGCAGCTCTTTTGTTTTGTTATTTAGAATATTAAAACCATTCTTAATGGCTAGTGCATAATTATCGCTGTCTATAACTGATACTCTATAAACATTACTCGTTAAAACCGAGGGAGATCTGAATACGGAAGGTGATATCTTGTAAAGACCTGTATTATAACTTCCGATCCAGATATTGTCTTCATCATCTTGAATTATTGAAGTAATAGAATTATCATTTCCTGTAACAAAAGGATCAAAATTAACCAGTTGTTTTGTTTTAAAATTATAATAATATAGCTCCGACAGAAAATGGGTGCAAAACCAGGCGTTGCCCGATTCATCGATAAATAACTTGCCAAGGCTTTTTTCTGTTGTACTGTAAGTTACCTTGTTAAGTATTTTCTTTTTATTGTAATCATAAACAAAAAGTGTTGTACTGTTAGAAAAATAAGCTTTCCCGTTTTGAACTATAAAAGTATGTATAGGCTTTCCGGCATCAATTTTTGCACCTTCCAAAACATAAGGAAAACACTTGTTGTTTTTATAGGTGACCAGCCCTATAGATGTTGCTGCAACCAAATCTCCTTTTTCATCAAAATTGAAATCGAATATTTTTTCCCGGTTAAAACAAATACTATCTGCTATCTCGTTTCTATGGAGATCAAAGATTAATATGTAGTTATTGTGTATAGATAAAATATATGCATTGTTTTTGTATATTTTGATATTATGCGATTTATGTAAAATAGAAGGAGATTTAACGGCCGTTGGCAACACCTTTTCCTCTTTTGTATCAAATTTAAAATAACCTGAAGTACCGGTAGAAAAGAAAAGCATAGTATCATTAATAATGGCAGAATGAGTTACCATATTATCAGGCAGGTTGTGACTGTGAGAAGTGAATTTTTTGAAATTTTTCCCGTCGAATTTATTAATCCCTAACTCAGTAGAGATCCATAAGAAGCCTTCCTTATCTTTAATAATGTCATAAACAGAGGAATTTGAAAGCCCCTGTTTAGGATTGTAATTGGTAACTTTAAAAGCAGATTGCCCATACAAAAAGTAGGAGCAGAGAAGAAGTATGAAAAGTATTTGTGATTTTTTAATCAAGCGGTTTGTTTTTCATATACTTGTTGAATAAAGGTCGTTTTAGAACTGCAATGGGCAGCTCGGTACCATCCTTTAATACAACAAAGCCATTACCTTTGTTAAGAACCTCTTTAACAAAGGTAATGTTTACAAAATGTGTTTTATGGATCCTGAAAAAATCCGGAGATTGAATCTGATCGTTATATCTTTTTAATGTTTTAGAAGTAAGCAAAACAGTTCCATCCGCTAAATGAATCCTTGTGTAATTTCCGTGAGCCTCAAACCTAATGATGTCCGTTATATCTGCAAGCAAATAACCATTAGAATGAGTAACCGCAATTTTTCCGCCTGATGAATTATTAGCCCCATTCTTTGGTTTATTGTTGTTAATAGCATCTGAATGTTCCTGGAAAAAATTTTCAAGCGATTTGATTTGTTCTTGCAATGTTAATGAAAGTACGGGTTTAAGTAAATAACCAAAGGCTCCATTTTCCATTGCCTGCATTGCGTAATCACGATATGCAGAAACAATAATAACCTGAAAATCTCTTTCTTTTAAAGATTTTAAATAAGTGATGCCATCAATCAACCCCATGGCAACATCTAAAAAAACCACGTTGGGCTTATGAAGTTCTATCAACTTATTCGCTTCAAATACATTTGAGGCCAAACCCAATACATTCAAAGAAGGGCAATGTTTTTCTATAAGTATCTTTAAATTTTCCCTTCCGTGAAGCTCATCATCAACAATTATTACATTCATAAAATAGGTTAGTGTTCTATGCAAACATAACCAATTAATGCATATTTTCAAAGTAAAAACGCATTGTTTGAGATGATTTTCTGCAAAAAATGAGGTGTAAATTAATTTAGTAGAAATTTACGCAGCATGTTTAACCCGGAAACAGCTGCCATTTTTATATTTCTGTTTCTATCGGTTCCAAACTGAAATTTGTGGCTAACCTTTTTTGTTTTACCGGATATAGCTATCCAAACAGTTCCAACGGGTTTATCGAGAGTACCACCTGATGGGCCGGCGATCCCGGAAATTGCAATAGATACATCTGCGTTAAATTTTTCCCGAACATGCTCAGCCATTGCAATTACACACTCCTCGGATACAGCGCCGTAATTTTTAAAGATTTCTGCGTCTACCTCCAGAAAGGAATTTTTAAACTCATTATGGTAAGGGATAATTCCACCCTGATAAAACTCTGAGCACCCCGAAATGGATGTAATCAGATGAGAAACATAGCCTCCTGTACAACTTTCTGCCAATGCTAATTTTAGTTTTTTCTCTTTTAAAATACCTGCAACAATGGTTTCTATCAGATCCGGATCTTTTCCATATTCTTCATAACCGAAAATAAATTCATCGATTAGAAGTTTAACCTTTTCAATTTCTTCATCAATAATTTTTTTTAACTCCAGTTCATTTTTACCCATGCTGCTTAGTCTGAGTTTAACTAAACCGGGCGAAGGCAGATAAGCCAATTTTATTCCTTTGGATGCTAATGTATCTTCCCAACTTTCAATTGTTTCCGCAAGAGTACTCTCTCCAATTCCATTAGTTAAGATGGTTTTATGATGAATAAACGGGAGATCAAATTCCTTTTTTAATTTTGGGATAATAAAATCACTCACCATAGCTTGCATCTCAAAAGGTACACCGGGCATACTTATTATGATCTTGTTGTTTTTGTTGAACCACATCCCGGGAGCAGTACCGTGTTGATTTTTAACAACCATACAGCATTCAGGAACTTCCGCTTGTTTTCTGTTTAATTCAGTCATTTCTCTACCGCGCTGAGCAAAAAGCTCAGTCACCATTTGCAACACCTCCTCATTCATTTTTAAAGGTGAATTAAAATATTCGGATAAAGTATGTTTGGTAATATCATCTTTTGTTGGACCTAAACCGCCTGTAATCAAAATAAGATCGGCTCTGCTTTCCGCATCTTTTAATGCACTCAGAATATGTGATTTATCGTCGGATATAGAAGTTATCTGTTTCACTTTTATTCCGGCCATATTTAACTGAACACCCAACCAGGCCGAATTGGTATCAACAATTTGCCCAATCAAAATTTCATCTCCAATGGTAATAATTTCTGCTATCATAATTTGTGGCACTTTTTTTGGTTTCCGCATTGCAATATTCAGTAAATTCGTTCGATAATAAAAACCAAAAATCAATAATTATGAAATAGGAGCACACTGATTTAAAATAAAAATCGAGCGACGTATACCATAATTCAAGTAAAAAACAATTTAAAAAAAAATATTATGAACCTTAAGTTCTTTTCTGTTTTAGCAATAGCTGCCATTATCTGGGTATCATGTGATCCTTCAACCACCAAAAGTATTTTAGATACAGCCAATACAATGACAGGTGGGGGCACTGCTCCTGATTTAACTCCTTCAAATGATGAAATTATAAGTGGGTTAAAAGAAGCATTGAGCACCGGAGCAAATAATTCATCAGGAATTGCCTCAAAGGTTGACGGATTTAATAAAAACCCAATGTTATTTATTCCGTTTCCACCAGAGGCGGAGAAAATGAAGAAAAAATTAATCGACCTTGGAATGCAAAATAAAATCACCGAATTCGAAACTTCATTGAATCGCGCAGCAGAAGAAGCATCTAAAAGTGCAGCCCCTATTTTTATTGATGCAATTAAAAACATGACCCTGACTGACGGAATGGGAATTTTAAAAGGAGGCGATACTGCTGCAACACATTATTTACGGGAAAAAACGTATGCGTCGTTGATCGTTGCATTTAAACCAACCGTTAAAAATGCGATCACCAAAGTGGAAGTAACAAAATACTGGAATCCATTAGTAACAACGTACAATAAAATTCCTTTTGTAGAAAAACAAAACCCGGATTTGGATAGTTACGTAACAAATCTTGCAGCTCAGGGTTTGTTTAAATTGGTGAGAGAAGAAGAAGCTAAGATCCGTAAAGATCCTTTAGCCCGTGCAACCGACATTTTGAAAAAAGTATTCGGTTACGCGGATAAGAATAAGTAAAACGTATTTAGCCGAAGATTTCCACAGATTTCGCAGATATTTAAGGAGCCTAAGGGCTCCTTTTTTATTAAACAAATTTTTTGAATTCGTTTCATTTAATTTGAATCAATCCGTGTAATCCGCGAAAATCTGCGGCAGAATTTTGGGTCCAGCTAAATCTTAGGGAAATGCGACTTTTTATCTGCTAAAAACCCAAAAATATCCTGTTTTGTCGCTCTTTTCTGTCAATTAGTCCTTAATAAGTAAAATTCAGGCTAATGGTTAAATATTTGTATCTTCGTTCCCCTCAAATAGAACCGAAATATGTTAGGATTTTTAAAGAAATTACTTGGTACCAAATCTGAAAAGGATATCAAAGAAATTCAACCCGTTGTTGATAAAGTAAACGCTACATATCAAACACTTTCTTCTTTATCGAATGAACAACTTCGTCAGCGTACTGTTGATATGAAACAGAAGATAAAAGATTCGTATAAAGCAGAAGACGAGAAAATCAGTGCAATTAAAAAGCGTGTTGAAGCAGAGCTTGAAATGGATATTGATACCAAAGAGGATCTTTACAAGCAAATTGATGAGATTGAAAAAGACATTACAAAAAAAATCGAAGTTGTTCTTACTGAGATACAAGCTGAAGCATTTGCCGTTTGTAAAGAAACTGCACGCCGTTTCACTCAGAACACCGAGCTAAAAGTAACTGCTTCCGAGATAGACCAATTCTATATTTCCCGTCATCCTAAGGCAAATAATGTTAGCATAGAAAATGGGCAGGCTATCTGGAAAAACACATGGGATGCTGCAGGTAATGAAGTTACCTGGAATATGATCCACTACGATGTGCAGTTGATTGGTGGTGCAGTATTACACGGAGGTAAAATTGCAGAGATGGCAACAGGTGAAGGTAAAACATTGGTTTCTACACTTCCGGTTTTCTTAAACGCACTTTCGGGAAGAGGCGTTCACGTTGTAACCGTAAATACTTATTTGAGCCGTCGTGACTCCGAATGGAATGCTCCTATATTCGAATTTCATGGATTAACGGTAGAGTGTATCGATAATTATGAGCCAAATTCTTACGAACGCAGAATGGCTTATTTAGCCGATATTACTTACGGAACCAATAACGAATTTGGTTTTGATTATTTACGTGATAACATGGCACGTTCTCCGGAAGACCTTGTGCAACGTAAACATAACTTTGCGATTGTGGATGAGGTCGATTCAGTTTTGATTGATGATGCTCGTACGCCATTGATCATTTCAGGTCCAACTCCAAAAGGTGATATTCATGAGTTCATGGAATTAAAACCACGTGTAGAAAAACTATTAGGGGTTCAGCGTCAGTATTTACAAACATGTTTAGCCGATGCTAAAAAATTGTATGCTGAAGGAAAAGAGAAAGAAGCGGGAGTTCCATTGCTACGTTGTTTCAGAGGTTTACCTAAAAACACAGCACTCATTAAATTTTTAAGTGAAACAGGTGTTCGTGCTCTTTTGCAAAAAACAGAAAATTATTATATGCAGGACCAACAAAAGGAAATGCATAAGATCGATGAGGAATTATATTTTGTGATCGATGAAAAACATAATAGTGTTGAGTTATCAGAAAAAGGTATTGACCTTATTACTGCTAATTCAGAAGACACTAAATTCTTCGTATTACCAAACGTGGGAGATGAAATGGCGGATATTGAAAAATCTGCAGCTACCCCGGAGGAAAAAATACAACGAAAAGAAGTATTGATGCAGGATTTCTCTATTAAGAGTGAACGTATCCATACAGTGAACCAATTATTAAAAGCATATACTGTATTTGAAAAAGATGTAGAATATGTAATTGATGGCGGACAGGTAAAGATCGTTGATGAGCAAACAGGCCGTATCATGGATGGTCGTCGTTACAGTGATGGTTTGCACCAGGCAATTGAAGCAAAGGAAAATGTGAAAATTGAAGCTGCTACACAAACTTATGCAACTATTACATTACAGAATTATTTCCGTATGTATAACAAACTTGCAGGTATGACGGGTACGGCAAGCACCGAGAGTCAGGAATTCTGGGATATTTACAAACTGGATGTTGTAGAGATTCCTACTAACCGCGCAATGCAACGTAAAGATGAAGAAGATCTTGTTTACAAAACAAAACGTGAAAAATACAATGCAGTTATTGAAGAAGTAATGAAGATGGTTTCTGCCGGGCGCCCTGTACTTGTTGGTACAACATCGGTTGAGATCTCTGAATTATTGAGTAAGATGCTTAAATTAAAAGGCATTAAGCATAATGTATTGAACGCTAAATTACATCAGCGTGAAGCGGAAGTTGTTGCTGAAGCAGGTTTACCGGGAACAGTTACCATTGCAACCAACATGGCTGGCCGTGGTACCGATATTAAATTAGGACCGGGAGTTAAAGAAGCAGGTGGTTTAGCAATTATCGGTACGGAGCGTCACGAGAGCCGTAGGGTTGACAGGCAGTTACGTGGTCGTGCAGGTCGTCAGGGTGATCCCGGAAGCTCACAGTTTTTTGTTTCATTAGAAGATGATTTGATGCGTTTATTCGGTAGCGAAAGAATTGCAAAGATGATGGATAGAATGGGCTTGAAAGAAGGTGAAGTTATCCAACACAGCATGATCACCAAATCGATTGAAAGAGCTCAGAAAAAAGTTGAGGAAAATAACTTTGGTACCCGTAAACGTTTGATCGAATATGATGACGTTATGAATGCTCAACGTGAGGTTGTTTACAGACGTCGTAAGAATGCATTGTTCGGAGAAAGATTAAGTGTGGATATAGCTAACATGTTATATGATATTTCTGAGAACGCAGTAAATGAGTTTCACGATAATAAAGACTTCGAAGGATTTACCCTGGAATTGATCCGTGCTTTATCTATCGAGAGCCCGGTAACAGAATCTGAGTTTAGTACTATAAAAAACAATGACTTGATTCAGAAAGTATTTGCTGCTGCAGAGGTTCATTATAGAGAAAAGAACGCACGTATTGCAAACACTGTACTTCCGGTTGTTGAGCAGGTTTATAAAAACGAGTCAAATACATTTGAGAATATTGTAACTCCTTTTACAGATGGATTACAAACCATTCAGGTAATGGCAAATTTGCAAAAGGCTTACGAAACTCACGGAAAAGAAATGGTATTGTCATTCGAAAAAATGATCTCATTGATCATGATCGATGATGCATGGAAAGAGCATTTACGTGAATTGGATGATCTAAAGCAATCGGTACAAAATGCTTCATTAGAACAAAAAGACCCATTGCTTATTTATAAGTTAGAATCATTTAAATTGTTTAAGGATATGATCCTGAAAACAAGTAAGGATACAATATCATTCCTTATCAAAGGAAACCTCCCAGCGCAAAACAGCCAGCAGGCGATGCAACAGGCACGTTTTCAACAAGCCCCTCCTAAACCAAAACAAGAGCAATTAACGGAGAGCAGAAGTGAAGAAGAAATTCAGAAAAAAGAAAAACCAAAACCACAACCGGTTAAGGCAGAAGTGAAGATCGGAAGAAACGATCCTTGCCCTTGTGGAAGTGGTAAAAAATACAAAAGCTGTCACGGACAGTAAAACTAAAACCCCGATCATTGGTCGGGGTTTTTTATTCAATTCTCTTTTATTTTTAAAGCCGACGTTGGTGTTATCACCAACGAAATTGGGTAATTATAAATGTTGATGATAACACCAACATTGGTAAAACTTCGATATTTGAACTCTCGACTTGATGTTTCGGTGTTTTCACGAAGGATGTTTTTTTGCAGAATCTTAATTCTCTTTTATCTTCCCATTCATTTCCAAAAAGGAAATTACAACAGGTAAATGGTTTCCTACTTTAAAAATTGCCTCCATCAGGTCTTTTTTCTCACAGTTCAGTTTCTCTGACCAGTATTCATAACTATCCGGTTCAAGCTCAATTTTCGTTCCCTCATATTTCTTTGGTTCCGGATCCATGTATACTTAAACGAAGGAATAAAAATTTTGCTATCAGTACTGGTGGGTATTTATGAATTAAATTTTTAATAGTTTCGGAAAGCCAAAAAAATATAAAGAACCTTTACAAAAGATTCGTAAGCCTTGTATTCCCTTGCGTGTTTTAGTAACTTTGGCAGTACAATGTGTTTCTTTAAAATCTTTGGTCATGAGCAAACACGGTAACATACTTGTTTATATTGTTGATGACGATAAAATGTATAGTGAGGTTTTGAAACACTTCATCGAAACAAGTTGTAAAGAACTTGAACCCCATGTAGAGATTTTTGTTGTAGGTGAAACTTTCCTGATGTCCATTGACAAAAAACCGGATTTGGTAATTCTTGATTACTCTTTGAATTCGAAATTTGATGATGCAATAGATGGATTAGAGGTGCTTAAGCGCATACAAGATGTTTCGCCGAATACAAGAGTAGTTATGTTGTCAGTTAAGGCAGAATCTTATATTGCTATGCAGGCAATAGATAATGGTGCCTACGACTATGTGGTAAAAGATGAAAGTGCATTTGAAAAAATTAAGAGATTTGTAGAAGAAGTTTACGAAGAGAAAAAATCTTTTTTTCAACGTATTGCCAGCTTCTTTACAAGTTCAAGAAAAAGCCTTGAAGTACTTGAAAATCGTTAGAAATAACCGATAAACCTGCAGAAGAATTTATTTCTGTACTTGTGGAGGAATAAGTTTTTTTAGAGAGTCGTGGTTGGTTTTTGCCCAGTCCACAATTAGTTTCTTTTGATCAGCATTTAATTCAGCTTCTCCGTGAATTAAAGTATACGAACTCAATGGCATCTCGTTTCCTTCTATCATTTCTGCAATTTCTTCCAGTTTATGTGCTCTTCTTTTTAGTGAATAAGTATTGAATTCAGAAAAATTTAACTCATCTTTCCCTTCTTCAATGTGGTGATTGATCCACCAGCCAATAGGTTGTATATTTTGATACCACATGTTGTTTGTTTTATTAGAGTGGCAATCGTAACAGGAGGCTTTTAGGATATTACTTACTTCAGGAGACATTTTTATGGATGAAGAAATATCATTTGTAATCAGTATCTCAGAGTTATTATCCGCCGGGCGAATAAATTGAAGAATTATAAATAAGGAAAATACAACCAATAGAATTTTTTTCTTTTTTGACATGTTCGTTCAGGAATTAGTTGTGCAAAGATATTTTTTATAGACGAGAAATGAAAGAATAATTGAATTTGAGGTGAATAATATTGAACCGGGAACCAAATACAATTTGTTTTTAATGTGGAAAAGAAGAAATAAAGCCGCCAATAACAGTCCCCCGACTGAGAATCAGCGGCTTCTCCCTGTTTATCTAACCACCATAACACTTCCTGATAGATTATGCGCCATATCTTTCAGGTCATAAGCAATTATTTTCCAAACATAAATATCTTCCTGAACGGTTTCTTTTCCTCCTTTGGATTTACCGTCCCATCCTTTACTTAAGTTGTTTGATTCGAAAATTAATTCGCCCCAACGATTATAAATTTGCATTTCATATTTGTTTTCATCTATTCCAACTCCAACCGGAATGAAAACTTCATTTTTTGAGTCTTCATTCGGAGAAAATGCATTCGGAACATATATTGCGAATTCTTTAGCAATGTTCACCTGTTTTTTTACACTGTCTTTACACCCCTTGTTTGTGGTAACCAATAAGTTTACATCGTAAGTCCCCGGATTCATATAATAATGATTTGCGTTACATAGTGTTGAAGTATCATTTTGTGAGCTTGGTTCTCCAAAAGTCCATTCATAACTGCAACCTAATGTACTTTGATTGATGAATGTAATGTTAGGGTCAAACTCGGTTGCGTTTACCGGATCAGAAAAGAAACCTGCCGTTGGATTGGGGTAAACAACAATATAATTATTCATTATTGTTGTGTCTGAACAGCCCAAAGCAGAGGTTACAATAAGTTGCACATCAAACGAATCAACCTGTGTACTAATTGCAGAATATTCATGAACCAATAAAGAGTCAGTGGAAGTAGCGGCATCTCCGAAGGACCAGTTATAAGTACAATTGGTAAATCCGGTTCCTGCCGATCCTATAAAAGTAACACTTAGTTTTTCGCAACCTTTCCTGTTTAAACCAAGGATGGCAGCGTTAGGTGTTGGATTTGCGGAAACTTGTGCAGACGCAGTTTCTGCATTCGAACAGCCATCTGTTACCGTAAGTGAGTAAATTGCAGTTGTTGTATTTACAACTGAAACATTGATGTTTGAAGTGTCTCCAACCTGCGTTACCGGAATTGCAGTATTCCATGTAAACGTGTAGGGTCCATTCATACCACCTGTTGCAGTAGCTTGCAGTGCTGCCTGATTGCCAACACAACCGGTTGTATTGGTAGTGGTCACATTGAGTTTTGGAAGCACGGTAATATTGAACTCCTGTGTAACCGCCGGGCAATTATTAGTATCAGTTATAGTTACAGTATAAGGTAAAACCAATGAAGTTGAAATACTACTGTTAGTATATGATAAATTGTAGTTGCCACCTCCAAAAGTAGAAGCTCCTTGCCCTATCCATGTATAGGTGTATGGAGCTGTTCCATTTCCGGCAGAAGCAGAAACTCCTAATGTTTGACCGTTGCAAGCCGTTTGATCGCTGTTTAAAGTGAGGGTTAATGGGAATGGCTCTGTTACTGTAGCTGTTCCACTTACATTACAGTTGTTGGTATCTTTAACAACTATGATATAGTTACCTGCAGCAAGATTAGAAATGGTTTGGGATGTTCCAAGCAGATTTGATCCGTCAAACCACTGATAGTTATAAGTTGAACTTCCCCCTGACTGAGCTATCACCGTGGCTGTTCCGGTAGAATCACCATTGCATTTTACCATTGTTGTTGTTACACTTCCTATTATTGGCGGAGGAAGATCATTTAAAGGCGTATTGACAGATTTGGTGCAACCTTTTGAATCTGTTACAATACAATTGTACGAAGCGGGAGCCGAAAGATTTATTGCAGTAGCACTTATTTGTGATTGTAGATCGTTCCATTGGTACATATACAATGGAGTTCCACCACTCACATTTAACCCAATTGTTCCGTTAGTATTTGAACAAGTACTTGGACTTGCATTTACAGTTATACTAAGTGAATCAGGTTGAGTAATTGTATATAAAGAGGATTGCTGGCAGCCTTTGCTGTCAATAACAACAAGCGTATCTACTCCGGGAGGGAGATTGGTAACGGTTGGTCCTGATCCGATATTTGGTGACCAAATATAATCGTAAGAAGGATTACCACCTGTTATTGTTAAGTTAATCAGTCCGTCGTTTGCACCATAGCAACTAATGGTCGAAACAATGTTATTATTAATGAGTAGAGGCATCGGTTGATTTATGGTTACTTCCTGCGAAGTAGTACAACCGTTTGCGTCAGTTACATTACAAGTGTAATCTCCGTTACAAAGATTAGAAGCAGTAGGAGTGAATTGTGAAGGGGCATCATTCCAGATATATTGATATGGAATTGTTCCGCCATTTACTAATGTAGTTGCAGTTCCGTCGCAATATCCAAAACAAGAAACCGGTTCCACATTGTTTGTTGCGGAAACCAATTGTGTTGGTTCGAAGATCGGAATAGTTACGGATGAGATACAACCATCTGCATCAATAATTTGGCAGATATTATTTCCCGGATATAATCCCGTTCCATCCTGCATTGGGTTTGGCTGAAGCGTTACAGGTAATAACCATGGCTGTGGGTTATAAGGAGCTGTTCCACCTACAACTGTAACCACAGCAGTTCCATTGTTCATGCCATAACAGGTAATATCTGTATAACTGATAACGGTAATAACCGGAGCAGGGATATCATTTAAGTTAGCTACAGAGTTTACAGAACAACCATTTGCATCTGTAACGTCTACTGAGTAAAAACCGCCTAATAAATTTGTAATAATTGCAGTGTTGGCTCCCGTACTCCATTGGTAAGAAAAAGGTGAAGTTCCACCTGAAACATCTACTTGCGCAGTTCCGTTGCTTTGCCCGCATATCGCATTACTTGCCACAGTGGTTGTTGCTGTTAATGCCGATGGTTCTGTAATAATAACAGTTGTGTTTTGAATGCATCCGTTATTGTCTGTAACAGTAAGTGTGTGTGTACCATCACAAAGATTTGTCGGATTGAATACAGTAGATAAAGATGGCTGCCATAGAAATGTATAAGGAGCTGTTCCACCACTAAAGTTAGCCGTTGCAGTTCCGTTACATACATTATAGCAAGTTGCATTTGTTGAAGTTGCATTTAAAGATAACGCAACCGGTTCAGTAATAGTTACTGTTGATTGAGAAGAACAATTATTATTGTCTATAATGTTGACAGTGTAAGTTCCGGCACAAATGTTATTGTTGAAAGATGTAGAAACTGAATTTGACCAGGAATAAGAATAAGGTGTAGTTCCGCCTGTTGCATTAACTGTAGCAGAACCATTACAAGAGCCATTACATGTTACATTCGAAGAGTTTATAATAGTTGATGTTAACGCAGCCGGTTGTGTAATACTTGTTGATGCAGATGCTGAACAGCCTCTGAAATCAGTGACGCTAACACTATAAGTTCCTGCACATAACCCTAAGGCAGTTTGCGTTGTTTGATTGTTTACATCTGTCCATGCAAAGTTATAAGGAGTTGTTCCGTTTGTTACAGAAACTGTTGCGCTTCCATTACACCCACTATAGCAAGATACATTCGCTGTGTTTATGTTTGCAGATAAACCTGGAGGATTGACCAAAGTAATGCTTGTTGTTTTTGAACAACCTTTAGAATCAGTAACAGTAATGTTATGAACTCCTGCACCTAAACCTGTTACGTTTGCTGTGTTTTGTACCGGGATTATTGCCCATTGAAAAGAGTAAGGAGCTGTTCCCCCAAAAGCGGAGGCAATACCGGTTCCGTTTAATTGCCCGTTACAAACAGGATCTGTGCCCAATGCATTAATTTGAAGTATTGCCGGTTCTGTTATGGTAACAGCAGCCGCAGAAATACACCCGTTCGCATCTATAACCTGAACACCAACTACACCCGTTCCCAAATTGTTAGCGGTTTGAGATGTTTGCGATGTGGGTGTCCATAAATAGGTATAAGGAGCTGTTCCACCTGTTGCACTAACTGTTGCAGATCCATTATTACCACCATTGCAACTTACCATTGTGCTGGACGTTATGCTGGCAGTAGGGCCACTTAAATCTACCATAGTTAACGGAACATTCAAAGTACAGTTGTTTCCGTCTTTAATGGTAACAGTATAAGTAGCTGCACTAAGGTTATTGAATGAACCCGGCCCAAACGCACCACCATTTAATGAAAATGAATAGCTGCCTGCACCACCTGCACCCACTACGGTTGCATTGCCATCGGCCTGATTGCAATGTGGATTGGAAATTGTTGGGGTTAATGATAGTACTGTTGGTTGAGCAAGAGTTCTTGTTCCGGTAACAACACAGCCGTTAGCATCTGTAACTGTTACAGAGTAGGTTCCTATTGGCAAACCACTTGCAGTAGACGTGTTAAATGCACCCGGTGTCCAGATATAAGAATAGGGAGTTCTTCCTCCACTCACATTTGCACTTATTGTACCATCACTTCCATTATTACAGCTAATATTGGTTGAAGTTAAATTTAAACCAAGGGCCAAAGGTTCAGAAACAATGCCGCTTGTACTTGTTACACATCCATGAACATCTGTTACGATTACACTGTAAGTTCCTACAGTTAAATTCGAAACACTTGCCAAATTTCCAACATTTGGTGTCCATGAATAAATATATGGAGCAGTTGAACCACCTGTCATAGAAACAGTAATGGAACCTGTGTTACCTCCTGCACATCCTACATGAGTTAAGGAAGAAACACTAACTGTTCCACCCGGTGTTGAATTAACAGTAACGCTTCCGCTTGCGGTACACCCTTGAGAGTCGGTAACAGTTACAGAGTATGCTCCGGCAATTACCGGAATGGTTGTAGCAGCTGAGCCTGCCCCACTACTCCAGATGTATGAATAAGCAGCGGTTCCACCTGTTGCAATAACAGTAGCAGCTCCATTATCATCTGTACAATTGGAATTTAAAGTAGTGAATGATAATGTTAAAGCTGCTGCAGGCTGTGTAACTGTAAAAGGCACATTTGACATACATCCGTTATTATCTCTTACAACTACTGTATAGTTAGAAGAACTTAATCCTGTGAAATTTGTTGTTGATCCGAATCCGCCGCCATTTAATGAATAGGTGTAAGGAGCAACCCCACCTGTTTGTGTAATAACAGCGGTTCCGTTAGTTTCACCAAAACAAGATACGCTGGTGCTTGATTGAACTGACCCAAGCAATAATGCAGGCTGATTGATTGTGAATACTTCTGTTTCATTACAACCTGCCATATCGGTAACAGTTGCTGTGTAGGTTCCTGCGGATAAATTGGTAAATACCCCTGTTCCATTGGTAAAACCCGTATTTAAAAAATAAGTATTTGATCCGGCACCACCTGTGGCAATTACTATTGCACTACCGTTGTTCCCACCATTGCAGCTAACATGTGTAACCGTTCCTAAAGAAACAGCAGGGGTCATAATATTTCCTACAGCAACTGTATTGGTTATAGTGCAGTTGTTTGCGTCTTTCACCGTTACTGTGTAGGTTGCAGGTGTTAATCCGGCAAACAAAGTTCCGGACTGAAAATTAACTCCATCTATTGAGTATTGGTAAACAGAAGTGCCTCCGGTAACTGATCCAACCAAAACACTGCCATTTGTTTGCCCGCAATTTGCAGAAACAGAGCTTAAAACAACGGCTGTTGGACCTGCCGTATTAGAAACTACAGCAGTTACTGAATAAGTACAAAAATTAAAATCTCTTGTTACTATTGGGTAAGACCCTGCGGAAAGATTTGGATAAAACAATGTTGTAGAGAAAGGACCTCCGTTAAATGAATATTGATAATCAATTGTACCACCTGTTGTAGCTCCAATCGTTACACTTCCGTTTGCTAAACTGCAGGTTGAGTTAGTTGTTGCGAAAGCCTGAGCAGTTGGGCCTGCAATGTTAGCTATTGTAATTTGGCTTAAGTAAGTACAAGAGTTTGCATCTTGAACAGTTACAGTATAGTTTGCGGCACTTAAATTGGTGAAAGGAATTGATGTGGTGAAGGCTCCACCGTTTAGAGAATAAGTGTATGGAGAAGTTCCTCCGCTTGTAGGTCCAACATCTATACTTCCGTTAGTATTACTGCAAGTAGAGTTATTACCAGTCAATGTTTGAGCATTTGGACCGGGAGTATTCGAAACAACTATTGAAGATGTAAATTGACAACCATTGGCATCAACAACAGCAAGTGTATATGTTCCTGCTCCAACAGTATAAGTTGTCGCTCCTGTAAAGGCACTCCCATTAAATGAGTATGTGTAAGGACCCGTACCGCCAGTTGTACTTCCAAATGTAACCACACCGTTGGTATTACCACAAGTTGAGTTAGCACTTGTTAAGTTTTGTGCAGTAGGCGAAGGCGTAATTCCAACTGTTACAATATCGGAAAACTGACAACCATTGTTATCACTCACAGTTACCGGATAAGTTCCGGGTGCAATATTAGTGTAGTTGGTTACAGTTGAAAAAATACTTCCGTTAAATGAATAAGAATAAGGAGATGATCCTCCGGTTTGGCCTAAAATACTTACTGTTCCATTTGAAGGAATACAGGATGAATTGGTAGAAGTAACATTCAATGCAGTTGGGCCACCGCTGTTACTTACCCCAATTGTGGTTGTGTATGTGCATGCATTGGCATCACTTACAATAACAGTATGCGTATTGGCAATTAACCCTAAGTAGTTTGTTGTGCCTGTAAAAGCACCTCCGTCAAATGAATATTGCATTGCACCTGTTCCGCCTGTAACTGTTCCAATTGTTAGTGTTCCGTTATTTCCCCCGCAAGTTGCAGGTGTTGTTGTTAGGGCAACATTCGACGGTCCCGGAATATTATTTATAGAAGTATTAGCACTATAAGTACAACCATTTCCATCTGTTACCACAACTGTATATGTAGTAGCGGCTAAACCTGTATAAGAAGTGGTAGTGGTTGACGAACCTCCGTTAACAGCGAAAGAATAAGTTGCAACACCACCGGTAACTGCACCAATAGTTAATTGACCATTGCTGTTACCACAAGTAGAAGAGGTTGGTGTAAGAACAACATCCGTTGGCCCTGCAATAGTTGAAACAACAATTGAACTACTGAATGTGCAACCGAAATTATCCTTTACAGAATAAGTATAGGTACCGGCAAGTAAATTTGTGTATGATGTAGTTGAAGTAAATGCACTGCTGTTAAAAGAGTAGGTATATGGAGCGCTTCCACCTGTTGTTGATCCTAAGTTCACCGACCCGTTTGCATTTCCACAAGTACTTGAACCTGGTGTAGCAACTTGAGCAGTTGGGTTTGAAGCATTGGCAACTGAAATGGTTTGACTAAGTACACAACCATTTGCGTCTTTTACCCCAATTGTATATGTTGCAGGCCCTGTTAAAGTGGTAAAATTTGTTGATGCTCCGTAAGCACCTCCGTTAATATTATATATATATCCCGGGCCAGTTCCGCCTGTAACTGCACCAACTGAAATACTTCCATCAGCCTGACCACAATGCGCAGTGTTTGAAGTTAGTGCAACTGCGCTCGCTCCGGGCTGATCTGTTATTATAAGAGTAGCATTGTTTCTGCATCCGTTTGCATCAATTACATTTACTGTATGCGAGCCAGCCGTGAGATTGGCGTAATTAGTAAGTGCGGTATTTGTGCCTCCGTCAACATTGTATTGATAAGCTGGCGTTCCACCCGTAGAAGCGGAAACAGTTATCAAGCCGTTGTTGTTACCACACGTGGGATTACCTCCACTTAGAGCGGGTGCAGTTGGGTTTGGGTACACATTAACCGATGATGTATTTGTAGAAACACAAGAACCAATTGTTGTTGTATGTGTTACAGTGTATGTTCCTGTGGCAGCCCAGGTTACTCCTGTTGGACTGACCATTGAACTTGTGGAAGGTGTTGCCGATGGAAAACTCCATGAATGAGTAGCACTTGCACCGGTTCCGGTATTGGTAAAGTTAAATGAATTTACATTCAAACATTGATGTGCTGATTGAGTATAGGATGAAGTTGGTTGAGGATTAATGGTTATTGAATAAGTGATTGGTGTTCCTGAGCATCCTGTTAGAGTAGGTGTAACAGTAATGGTTGATGTGATTGGAGAACTTGTAGTATTGATTCCTGTGAATGCAGGGACGTTACCTGTTCCGTTAGCACCCAAGCCAATTGGAGTTGTTGAATTTGTCCATGTGTAAGTTGCACCTGCAGGTGAACTTACAAAATTTGTAGCTGCGATACTTGTTCCTGCACAAACAGAGATAGCTGAAGGAGTTGTAATTGAAGGGCGAGCTCTTACAGTAAGCACAGTTGTTGAAGTACAAGAAACAGTTCCTGATGTTGCAGTTACAATATAACTGTATGACCCGGCAGTGGAAGGAGCTGTAATACCAGTAGGATTTTGTGAAGAAGAAGTAAAACTTCCCGGGCCTGTCCATGAATAGGTTGCTCCAGCCACACTAGTAGCCGTTAAATTAAAATTACTTCCTTCACAAACAGGACCGCTGTTAGCCGCCGTAACAGAGCAAGAACAAGTGTTGGCTGTAATAATTGCGTTTGCGCTTGTTGAAGAGGGGCATAGCGGATTTCCTGCGGCAGAAGTTGCTGTGTAAGTATATGTTCCTCCGGCCGCAGGTAGTGCAGTTACACTTGTTCCTGTTGTTCCGCTTAATCCTGCTGAAGGAGTCCATGTGTATGTTCCGTTACCGCCGCTTGCTGTTAACACAACAGGCTGTCCATTACAAACAGTTGTGGTGGTGGGCGTAACAGAGACAGGTAATTGAATTCCTGAATTAGCACCTATAACATAATTACATACGTCACCGGCATAACCATCTATCATTATATAATAGGTATTGCCAGGAGTTAGCCCGGCAGCTGAAATGGTAGTGGGTCCTGCAACGGCAGAACCAGGGCTCCAACAAGTATAGTTTGTAACCGAACCGGAACAATTATTGGCACTGAAGATCATAATTTGTATTCCGCGATTAATGGTTGTACTGGTTACCCAAACATTAAATGAAATAGAAGTTGATGAAGCAACAAAGTATAAAAAGGAATTATTTTCAAGAGTACCACAAAAAGCACTACTTAGCTGCGACCATGAATTTGATGTATAAGAAGACGAAGTGTTTCCGCAATATCCGTTGAGATCACAAATAGGAGTAGCTGTTGCGCATGTATTTCCCGCAGGCGCATTTCCAACACATGTTGGCGGTGGTGGTGGAGTAGTTATGCAAATAGAAAAAGTTGTATTAGAGGGAACTGAGGAGTAATAATGATATACTCTTACCCAATAAGTATTACCGACAACAAGATTAGTAAGTGATGCTGTCTCTGTTCCTCCTGAATTTGTGGCATCTCTGCAAATCACAGATGTGCCGCCACAGGATCCTGAGAACACCTGCACAACGGCATCAAACCCTGAAGGCCCTGACACAACAACATTATGGCTGGTTGAAGTGGCAACAAAGTTATACCAAACATCATCGTTAGCATTACCACTACAGCCTGATTGCGATTGAGTGGCGTTGGCTACGTTTCCTGTAACTGAATTGCAACTGAGGTTTGGGCTGGGTGTTAAGGTTGTACCCGGGCAATTATTATTAGCGGGAGCTTGCGCTTTTGCTTTATCAGCGATAATTATCGCTATTATGAAGACCACAATTGTGATCCATCCTCTTACGATACTCGTAAGGTCGTTGAAGTAACATAGCCTTTTCATGACTCATGGGGATTTGGTGATGATTCGGAACGGGAAGATTGGAAAAGTGGAGGGTGAAAGAATCCGGCCAATTCAGGGAGCATTAGCAATTTTTTTAATACGGATTTATCCGGAAGAAAGCAGGTTGGGAAACTTAGGACGAATTCTATTCGCGATAAGCGTATTCCCAGGAGTAAATCATCATGATGTTGTTATCTGCTAAAACAGATTTTACATCAGCAAGTGTTGGATTTTCTTTTTGTTTGTGGCACATTACTGTAAGCTCGAATTTTTTCTCATCGAACCAACAAAAAGTAATCTCAGGATTTTTCCTTATGGAAGCTATGGCTTCTTCCATATCTTTTGTTGAATACAATTCTTTGTCAATTGTAATTGAAAAGGAACTACCCAAGCCTTTATATTCAGGTAGTCCCTTTTTGATATTTTCAGATACCATTTTTTCGATAGAGGCATCATCTATCAAAGCGTTATTTTGCGCTGTTACTTTTTGAGAGTTCATGATCAAGGCAATGAACCCGAGGAGGATGGAGGATGTTAGGTAAGTTTTCATGTTTTAGGAATTTAGGTTGTTAAAAGTATGGCTAGTTAAAAGCTCTATTCCAAATTTAATAAAACTCTATGCCTATTTCCAAATTTTCGCGGAAAATATTTCTTCGAATAGCCATTTTATTCTATCCAAGTTCATTTTTTTATCGACGAATTTTTTTAATCCGCAAATTGAGAAAAAGCAATTTTTGGGCATAAAAACTAAACGATTATTTCATTATAAAAATGCTGATTTTACTAATTTTTCACGCTTTTTAATAAAGCCAAAAAAGCATGAAAAATCGCATAATTCGAGTATCCTATGAATAGCTATAATTCGTCGACTAAAAACCGGATTTTTACGTTAAATAAATTTTGGGCAAAATACTGATTTTGGTCGAAGATATTTTGATTTAGGTCGATAAAAATGGAGTTTTTGGAGTCTTGAAGGAGAAAACTTTAGTTTTACATACGATTATCAGGAAAAGTGGAGATACAAAATACAAGCATAAAAAAAATTGCTATTGTTGGCGGCGGCCCGGCATCCATGATACTTGCGGCTGAATTAAACGCAAAAAAATACGATATTTCTGTTTTCGAGAAAAATGCTGCCTTAGGACGAAAATTTTTGGTTGCGGGAAAAGGCGGGTTTAATCTAACGCATTCTGAGCCTATTGATTTACTTGAGAAAAAGTATATACCGGATGATTTTCAAAAACGTTCATTAAACTGTTTTAACAACAGCGACCTGCGTGAGTGGTT
The DNA here is from genome assembly GCA_030684395.1 of Bacteroidota bacterium. GTDB lineage: Bacteria > Bacteroidota > Bacteroidia > B-17B0 > Aurantibacillaceae > JADJDM01. The sequence continues at coordinate 52,846 of JAUXTT010000040.1, forward strand.
TGACAATATTGGGATTAAAACATACATAGGAACCAGTAAACGTGTATTTCCTGTAAAAGGAACTAAACCAATTGAGGTATTAAAAGCCATAGAAGAAAAGCTAAAAACTAATAAAGTAAAAATCTATACAGAGCATGAGTGGAAGGGATTTGCAGGAAACGGGGAGTTGATGTTTTTTGATAAGTCTGCCACAAAATATATGAAATTTGATATTGTTGTTTTTGCTTTAGGAGGTGGCAGTTGGCAAGTTACCGGCTCAAATGATAAATGGTTAGGATATTTCTCAGGTAAAGGTGTTGCTATAAAACAATTTGAGCCTTCGAATTGCGCATTTAAAATTGAATGGGGCAATAAAATGATAAAAGAAATGGAAGGAAAGGTTTTAAAGAATTGCCATTTCTCTTGTGGTTCTAAAACACATAAAGGTGAAGCCGTTTTAACCAAATTTGGAATAGAGGGAAGTGGAGTTTATCCCTTAAGTTCAGAGATTAGAAAGCAACTGAAAAAATCGGGAAAAACTACTGTGAAAATTGATTTTAAACCTGAGTTAAGCGAGCCAGAAATTGAAAAGCGCTTTGATAAAATGGGTAAGTTGAATATAAAACAAATTCTTTCTCAAAAAGTAAACCTTACTGATTTGCAATGCGACTTGATAAAACAAGAAACAACCAAGGAGCAATATACAGATCCAAAGTATCTTTCCAAATTGATCAAAGCATTTTCACTTAATATTACTGGTCTTGCACCAATTGACGAAGCTATCTCCACTGTTGGAGGAATTGATCTGAACGAGGTGGATGAGAACCTGGAACTGAAAAAAATGCCAAACCACTATTGTATCGGTGAAATGCTGGACTGGGATGCTCCTACAGGTGGGTATTTGTTGCAAGGCTGTTTTAGTATGGGATATTATCTTGCACAACATCTGAATATGAAAATGTGACTCGGTAACATTTTCAATTAACTAGCTTTCCAGTAAACCTCTTCCGGTCTTCTGAACTTTTCCGTTTGCTTTTAACTCAGCAACAGCCTTGTCCAAAACACCATTTATAAACACTTTGCTTTTTGGAGTGCTGTATTGTTTTGCAATTTCAATGTACTCGTTTAGTGATACTTTTACAGGAATACTGCTTAGGTATAATATTTCTGTAAGTGCCATTTTCATTAGTAATACATCCATAAAAGCAATACGATCGATTTCCCAATTTTGAGTTTTTGCAGAAATCATTTCTTCCGCTTCGTGATTATAAGCTATGCATTTGGTAAACAAAGTTCTTGCAAACAATTTATCGTCTTCCGGATCTTTGTATAAAGGGGCTAATGTTATTTTTCCGTCAGAAGAAGCTCCGTCAATGGTTTTTAGCAAAGTAGTAAGTGCAGTGAAAACATCATCAGCCCAGTGAATGTTTTTTTCTTCTAACCAAAATTCTAACTGCTGATTATCTGCAATGTGATTTTTAACAATGAGGTCAACAAATTTTTTATCGGCTTCAACGGATGTTTCAGCTGATGACATGTAAGCTTTGTAATCTTCACCATTTTTTATTTCAGAAAAAATCTTTCTTACCATGTCGAAATCATTTTGCCAGCTTACTTTTTTGTTGGCGATTTCTTTCTTCAAATGCTCGTTAGTAGTTAACTGAACGAGTATTGAATTTTGAATGAACCGTGTGTTTGGGTTCAAGTCCTCTGCGGAAGGCAAGCGCTTGTTTTTGTTGTCTTCTAAAGATACTGAAGCTACATGATGAAGGTCTGTCAAAAAAGCAAGTAAGTATATGTATAATTCATACACTTTTTCGATGTGCATAAACATTTCTTTTTCAGCTTTGGCCAAATCGTTATTTCCTGATTGAAAATAACTGTATAAAGCCTGCATTACTTTTACTCTTAAAAAACGACGATTGATCATAAAGAACGGTTTAATTTAATTTGAAAATTTGATAATTAATTAATTTGGTAATGTTTGTTTAATGCTTGATTTTTCAGATCTGACAATTATAAAAATTTACATTATCCAATTATCAAATCAGCACATTACCAAATTAGAGCGACATTTTTATTCTTCCAATATCTGCAATACGTTTTTCAGCAATTCTGTTAGCAGCAACATATGTAGGGATATTCTCGTTTTTAGCTATCTGTAAAATATTCCAGGTTGTGTTGTAAATTCCTTCGGCATGTTTCATTGCTCTTTCACGCACATATCCTTCCAATTCATAAAACACATTAATGATACCACCTGCATTTACTACAAAATCAGGTGCGTAAATAATTCCCTTTGCTTTCACAGCTTCTCCATGTTTTTTCTCATCTGCTAACTGATTGTTTGCGGCACCACAAATGATCTTGCACTTCAATTTGCTTAAGGATTCATCATTGATGGTTGCGCCTAAAGCGCATGGAGCATAAATATCAATATCAAGATCGAACATTTTTTCGGGAGTAGTAACAGTAGCTTTAAAGTTGTCTACAGCCATCTTTACTCTTTCTTCATTAATATCATAAACGGTAATAACTGCACCTTCACTGTGTAAATGTTGAACCAGGTTCATACCCACATTTCCTAAACCCTGAACCAATACTTTTTTACCACTTAATGAATCACTTCCGTAAGCTTCTTTAGCAGACGCTTTCATGGAAACATAAACACCATAAGCCGTAACCGGGCTGGGATCACCGCTTCCACCCATTGACACAGGAAGACCACTAACGAAATCTGTTTCCATCTTAATGATCTCCATGTCGTGACTATTCATTGCCACATCTTCAGCAGTAATATATTTTCCGCCAAGGCTATTTACAAATTTTCCAAAACGACGAAGGAATACTTCGTTCTTTAGTTTTTTTGGATCACCGATAATTACGGCTTTCCCACCACCCAAATTTAAACCCGCAACAGCTGATTTGTAGGTCATACCACGCGATAAACGCAATACATCATTCAAAGCTTCCATTTCGTTATTGTAATTCCACATACGGGTTCCGCCTAAACTTGGTCCAAGAACAGTATTGTGAATAGCAATGATGGCTTTTAAACCTGTTTCATTGTCGTTACAAAAAACAACTTGTTCGTGATTATACTGCAACATTTGTCCGATAACAGGGTTTTCTGCCAGTGGGCTTTTTTTAATATCTACTACTTCCATTTGGGTTTTAAATTGAGGGTTCAAATGTATGCTTTTTTTCCAATCTGCAATAGTAATTTCCGACGGAAATAATGCTACTTTTATGGTTAAATACCTGTCTTTAGTCTACGTAGTAACCAAAGGTAATTGCCGGGTAAAAAAAATCACCCATGCAGAAACAATTTTGCAGATATATTCTTACTTTTTTGCTGATCACAAGTTGTGTGTTTTTTGCAGAAGCTCAATCTTATAAGCAGTTAATTCTTGATTTTGAACAAACTTATCAATCCAAGGATTATGGAAAACGTTTTGAGATTGCAAATAAGTTAAAAAAGAATCATTCGAAAGAACTGCAAAAGGAACCTATGCGCATTGCGGAGTTGGATAATGCTGCCGGTGACTATTATTTATGGACCGGTAATTATGATAGTTCTCAGGTTTGTTATGCCCGTGCCGTTAATGGAGTATATATGTTGAAAACCGACACCTGTTTCGATTATGCTTTTTATCTGGCAAATATGGCATATGTGCTTAAAGAAATGGGTTACTACGAAACTTCGGATAAATATTATGGAGTTGCACTGCCTCGTTTAGCAAACTATTTGGGAGCTTCAAGCGAAGAGTATACGGCTTATGTAAAACATTTTGTAGATCTGAAAGTAGATATGGGAGATTATGTTACTGCTAATACCTATAACGAAGCACTCATCTATTACTACAAAACAACCAAGGGTGAGGTAAACGATATGTACCTTGCTTGCTTAACAAATAAAGGGCGAATATTGCAGGGAAATGGACAATATAATGAAGCTATCCTGATTTTCTCTCAACTGGTTTACTCTACTCAACTAAATTTCCCCGCTGATACTTTGACTCAAACAATTACGCTTAATAATCTTGCTTATTGTTATAGATTAGTTGGAAAAAATGAAGAAGCTGAAAAATATTTTATTGAGGCATATCGGCTTCAAACCAAATGCACGAAAATTCCACTTGCTGAACAGGCATCCTTGCTAAATAATCTGGCAATTGTTTACAAAGCTAAATGTGATTACGCAAATGCCGAGAAGTGTTTTTTGAAAAGTATTGAATTATATCAAAAGGCGAACATGCAATTTAACGTGGAGTTTGCGAACCCGTGTAATAACCTGGGTGATATGTATAGGATGCTTGGTAATTATAACGATGCATATAAGTACATTAGTTTTTCATTGGAAATTAGAAGGCAGACAAGCGGAGAAGAGCACGAGTATTTTGCAAATGCCCTAAACAATATGGCATTGCTGTATTTCGAGTGGGGGAAATATGACGAGGCAGAAAAGTGCTTTTTGCGTTGCGAAGAAATATACAAGGCTAAGCTTGGAGAGGATAATGACAGAAGTGCGGCAATTTTGAATCAGTTAGGATCTTTATACTCAGCAAAGAATGATTATACAAAAGCACTGGAGTATAAAAACAAATGTCTTCAATTGATGGAAAAAACGGTTGGTAGGCAAAATGATCGGTATGGTTTATTCCTATCGGGAAAAGGCTCGGTTCAATATCGGATGAAAGACTACAAGGGAGCAGCTCAATCTTATCAGGAAGCAGCTTCAATCTTTCAAAATAATTTCGGGGTTGAGAATTATAATTATTTGGACATGATGCATAGTCTGGCTTTTATTTATGACAGATCCGGGAATAATAAGGAGAGTAGAAATTGTCATCTTAAATCTATATATGGATATAAAAAAGTAGTGAGCGATAACCTTGCTTTTATGGGCGACGAAGAAAGAACCATGTTTTACACTACAAACTCAGGTAAGTTTGAGACGTTTGAGAGATTTGTAATAAAAAAGATTATCGAGAAGCCCGATACGAAAGATGATAGTTTATTGAAAGCACTTGTAGATGAACGATTGTGGAGTAAGTCCTTACTTCTAAACGAATCAAGTGCGATGTTTAAGAATATTAATAATACAGCAGATACCACGATAAGAAGTTTGTTTGAACTGTGGTACAACCAAAAGAAAAGTTTGCATCAGTTATATCAATTTTCCAAAGAGGAGCTTTCTACTAATAAGATCGATATCAATGAAGAAGAGAATTACTTAAATGACATTGAGAAAAAACTGTCAGTCAGCTCGGCGCAATTTACTAAAGCAAAAGAGTTTTTGAATTTCGAAACATTAAAGAAGAAACTTAATAAATCTGAACTGGCGGTTGAGATCATAAGAAATGAGATTTCAGATAATGATTCTGCCATAACAATCACTTATTCGGCACTGATAATAGGAAAAGATTTTACTGCACCCAAATTGGTCGTATTCGATAGCTCTGCTTTTTTTGATACTTTATTTTTGGATAAGTATAAATTCAATATTCAGGCGAAAACAACCGATAGAATTTCCTACAATAGATTTTTTAGACCACTCGAAAAATACCTGAGAGGAGCAGCTAAAATTTATTTCTCTCCCGATGGTGTTTATCAAAAACTTAACCTGTACACGCTATTTAACCCAATCTCAAATAAATATTTATTGGAAACTATGGAGATAGAGCAGGTGAGTGCTTTAAATGATTTGCAGAAAGAAACAACGGAAGTAATTGCACAGCCCAGCGCAGTATTATTTGGTTATCCTGATTATGAATGGAAAAAGGATCCTTCGGCAGGCTCAGGATCCGGAAAGGATGAAAACTTGATTGCCTCCCGATTTGGTTTTTCTGAGTTACCTGAACTTCCAGGAACAAAAGTAGAGACAGAGATGATTTCTTCCGTTTTTAAATCAAAAAACTGGAATACTAAATTGTATCTTGCTAAAGAAGCAACCGAAGAACAAGTAAAAGCAACGGTTAGCCCAACTATTTTACATATTGCTACTCACGGGTTCTTTCTTCCGAATTTGGATTACAGCGATGAAAAAGTAATGGGTTTTGAAACTGAAAAAGCAAAACAAAACCCCTTGTTGAGGTCCGGTGTGATAATGGCAGGAGCCGCATCTAAAGATACTACAATAGAAAAAAAAGAAGATGGAATTTTAACAGCATACGAAGCATCTTTACTTAATCTTCAAAATACAGAACTGGTAACACTGTCTGCCTGTGAAACGGGATTAGGCGATCAGTTGCTTAACGGACAAGGTGTTTACGGTTTACAGCGTGCTTTCTTAACTGCAGGTGCAAAATCTATTTTAATGAGTTTGTGGGTAGTAGATGATTACGCTACTCAAGAACTAATGACAAATTTTTATACTGATTGGATACAAAACTATTCTCCCAAAACAAAACGCACTTCTTTCCGGAAAGCACAACTGGAAGTAAAGAAAAAATACCCAAGCCCATATTATTGGGGAGCTTTTGTAATGATTGGGAAGTAGACGATGTTCCAGGTTTGATGTTTCTTGTTGTTTTGTTTTCTGGAAAATCTGATCGGATATGAGGGATCTGTCTTGACTCTTGTGTCTTAATTCTAAAGTCTGGTCTAACTCAACACCTCATTATCAATTAACCTAATCCTTCCGCAAAAAGCAGCAAACAAAGCAACAGCATGTTTATCTGTAGGTGCATTATACTCCTGCAAATTATCCGCATTACGGATCTCAAAATAATCTAACTTAAATAAGGGGGTAGAATTTACTTTCTCAATAATTACTTTTTTTACTTCTTCAGCATTCTTTCCATTGAAGAGTTGTTTTGCTTCTTTCATCCAAACAGGAATGTTAGACGCTTGTTTTCTTTCTTCAGGGCTAAGCAAGGTATTTCTACTGCTCATAGCTAAACCATCAGGTTCGCGCAATATCGGGCAAGGAACTATTTCTATTTTGAGGTCTAATTGTCGTACCAGTTCCTTTACAATCAATACCTGCTGAAAATCTTTTTGCCCGAAAAATGCTTTATCAGGTTTTACCGCTTCAAACAATTTACTTACTATTTGAGCAACTCCGTTAAAATGCCCCGGCCGAAAAGCCCCATCTAAAGTATTGTCTAAAAAACCAAAATCAAATTTACGGGTATCAGTTTGCGGGTACATTTCTTCTACAGAAGGGGCAAATAAAATATCACAACCGGCTTCTGCAAGCATTTTTGTATCCTGCTCAAGAGTTCTGGGGTATCTTTCCAGATCTTTTTTGTCGTTAAACTGTGTTGGATTTACAAAAACACTGGAAACAACCAGCTCAGATTCTTTTTTAGCTTCTTTTACCAAGGAAATATGCCCTTCGTGCAAGGCTCCCATGGTAGGAACAAAGCCAATTGAGCTTCCCTTAGCTGATTCTTTAGCCAAAAAAGCCTGTAAGTCCTTTATTTTCTCAAAAATTTGCATAAAAACACAACAAAATTCAGTTCAAAAGCGTAAAACTAACAGAAAGACTTTGAAAATTCATTTTTTTTTGCTTATTTTTGTATTGCTTTTTGAAAAAAGAGTATTATACTACCAACCAAAAACTCACCAAATCTATGAAGAAAGCAAGAGTATTATTTGTTTCGCAGGAGATTACCCCTTATCTTGAAGAAAGTCCAATGAGTACAGTAGGTAGATTTTTACCTCAGGGCATTCAGGAAAGAGGCCGCGAAATCAGAACGTTTATGCCAAAGTATGGCTGTATTAACGAGCGCAGAAATCAACTTCATGAAGTGATTCGCTTGAGTGGTATGAATATGATCATTAACGATAATGACCATCCTCTAATCATTAAAGTTGCATCTATTCAATCTGCTCGTATGCAAGTTTATTTTATTGATAATGAAGACTTCTTTTCCCGCAAGCATACGCTTGTAGACGCTAAAGGAAAGCATTTCGATGATAATGACGAGCGTTCAATCTTCTTTAACCGTGGTGTTATTGAAACAGTGAAAAAACTTGGTTGGGCTCCGGATATTATCCACTGTCATGGCTGGTTCACAGGTTTGATGCCGTTGTATATTAAAAAAGCATTTGCTGATAATCCTTTGTTTGCGGATACTAAGATCGTTTATTCAATTTATAATGATGAGTTTCCGGGTGCTTTGGATAAAGAATTTGCTACAAAAATTCCAATCGAAGGTATTTCTGCTAAAGATGTGAAGCATGTTGCTTCTGACCCAAGTTTCGTAAATCTTACCAAACTTGCTATCGATAATTCTGATGGAGTTATTTATGCTACAGAAACACCAAATGCTGATATTCAGAAATACGTGAAGAAATCAGGTAAATTGAGCCTTGGTTTCAAAACTCCTGAAGATTATATGGATGCATACTCTGAATTCTATTCCGCAGTTCTTGAAGGAGTGGAAGAATTAGCTGAGTAAAATATTTTAATATTAATTTCGTTAAAAAGTTTAACACCTTTTTGGACTTCCGAGGTCATTAAAGTGTTAAACTTTTTTATTTTTGCACTGTGATAAGAAAACCGTTATACAGCCTTTTGGCTCTTTTGTTTATTCTGCTTGTTTCCTGTAAAAAAACAGATTCCGATGTAGGAAAAGATATTTTACCCGAAGAAGATATTTTAGGTGCTACATATTGCGACACAGCTTCCATAACTGCATATTCAATTCTGGATGATAGTATTCGTACTGATGAGAGTTATGTAGGAAGTGTTGCCAATCTTATCGGAAGTATAGTTGACCCTGTTTTTGGAAGAACAGATGCTTCTGTGTTTGTAAACTTATCAAACCCAAATAACACCACAAATTTAGGTTTTGGCTCCGATCCTAAACTGGATTCGGTTGTTCTCATGCTTGCATATCAAAAGGATGTTTATTATGGTGATCTTACTGATCCTTTGCAGTTGAATGTATACAGGTTAACAGAACCGCTTTATTATGATTCTTCATATTATTCCTATACACAAAAAGCATGTGATTATGCACAAGATCTTACTTATTCGGGCTCAGGAAAAACCACCGGATATGCACCAAGTACAGAGGTGTATGATGGTGATACCAAGTATGCGCCCCATTTGAGAGTAAGATTAAAAAATGAAGTTGGGCAACAATTTATGGACGATACTACAAAACTGGCAAGTACAACAACTCTTCAGGCATTTTTTAATGGGATACAAATCACTACAAAAAACACGGTTATAAGCGGTAATGATTATGGTGTTATCGGCTATTTTGATTTGACCAGTCCATTATCAAAAGTTTCAATCTATTATCATAATGGAACAAATCTTACTATTAAACGAATTGATCTTACTATGACAAGTTCATCTGCAAAATATAATCACTATCAACATGATTATACAAACGCAGCGCCAGAATACAAATCTCAGTTAGACGAGTCAAATACCACAAATGGAAATGCAAATTTGTTTATGCAGGGTATGGCAAGTAGTAAAATTAAAATTGCTTTCCCACAAATTAAACACTTTAGTGATTCAGGAAAAATAGCAGTGAACAAGGCAGAGATAGTTTTTAAAGTGGACAAGAGCGCTAACTATTTTGATGCCGCTAAATTTTTTATTCCCGGAAGAATGGCTTTGGAAGGTTTAACTTCAGCTAATGTTACACAATCGTTAGCAATTGATCAAAGTTATGATCTTAGTGGTCAATGGGGTTATTATGATTCCGATAATTCCGAATTTCATTTTCCGGTTTCTTACTCGCTGCAAAAAATGGCGAACGGGGAGTATAGCGATTTTAAATTCACAATGCGGTTGTTTCAGCATCATACCAACCCTGCACGGGTTGTGTTGGGAGGAAAAAATAATTCAACTTATCCTGCTAAACTGAAGATCTGGTATACAAGGATTAAGTAAATTATTTGTTTTTAGTTTCCCTTGGATGATATTTAATGTAATCATCAATCATATCATTTGTATATTGAATTAAATATTGTTCGTCAGCTGCATGTTTTCTGTATTCTTTACTAAGAGCTTTTTTGTAAGGTTTTAACTCATCCGATTTTTTACCGTTTTTCGATTCCCATACTATGCGGGCTACAGGATTTAGAATCCATGCCGGAATTTTTTGAGTTTCTTGTTTTTCGCAAACAGAATAGATACATGTTTCAAAATAGTTTGTGTAATATTTTTTTGTTTTGATCTGTTTCCTGTTTATACTGTATGATAATTTCAGACCAAACACCGCATCGGGAAACGCAATTTTGTGTTGTTTGGTATCTGGAACTGGCCCGTATGGATCTTTATAGCCGGGATAAGTAAAGGCAAGCCTTCTTTCCTGAATTACCAATCGTTCTTTGTAATTACCTGCACCCATTCCGAAAAAAACATCAATTCCTATATTCCTGTAGTTTTTCTTTATGCCGATGGACATACTTGTAAAGGGAACAATTCCTAAAATGAATTTGCTTTGTTTTTGCCACATATAAATATCTGCTTCGCCTGAATAGTGATAAGAAATCCACCTGCTTCTGTATTCCAGATATTGAAGAGAAGCATATGGGCCAAAATAGAATCCATTATTGTTTGATTTTGGAAAAAATTTTAAGCAAAGAGACGTTCCAACTCCATTGTAGTTAAAATAATCATCAAAAAAAATAAATTTGCTTCCGGGACTAAACGGATATATTCCGTAAATTCTTGCGTCTAAATTCATAAATGTCCATGGTGCGTATTCAATACCACCACCTGCTTGTCTGATAATATCGAAGTAGGAATGAAATGATAATTTGGAATAATATGCTTTGTATTTATTGTTACTATTAAGTTGTTTCAAAACGCTTGATTTCAGATCGGAGGAATCGGATTGACTTCTTACACTACAAGTCAAACTGAACAATAAAAGAACCAATGTAATTTGTATCACGCGTTTCATTTGACGAAAATAGCTTAAAAGGAGTATTTTTCAAATAAATACCGATTAAAATGCCCCATTATTTTCGTAAATTCGTTGCTTTAATTTTGCAATATGAAGATCTCGTATAACTGGCTGAAAACGCTTATAGATATTGACCTGACACCTGAACAGGTTTCTGAACATTTAACCGCTTGCGGATTGGAAGTGGAAAGTGTGGAGAAATTTGAAAGCATGAAAGGTGGCTTAAAAGGATTGGTGATAGGTGAAGTAGTTGAAAAAGAAAAACATCCTGATGCGGATAAACTGAGCGTGACCAAGGTAAATATTGGAAGTGGAGAATTGTTGAATATTGTTTGTGGCGCACCAAACGTGGCTGCCGGACAAAAAGTGGTGGTAGCAACTATTGGAACAACATTGTATCCAACCACAGGTGAACCATTCGAAATTAAGAAATCAAAAATTCGTGGCGCAGTAAGTGAAGGAATGTTGTGTGCTGAAGATGAGATCGGATTTGGTGAAAGTCATGCAGGTATTATGGTATTGGATCCATCAACCAATGTTGGAACTCCTGCTGCCGAATATTTTAAAATTACAGAAGATCATGTTTTTGAAATTGGTTTAACTCCAAACAGAGGTGATGCAGCTTCACACTATGGTGTAGCAGTTGATCTTGCGGCTGTTTTAAATTGCCAGTTGAACGAACTTAAATATACTGCACACACAGTTGGAATAAAAGATCTTGCACCTTCAAACGAAAGTTTGAAAATTAGCGTGAAGGTTGAAGATGAAAAATCAGCGCCTCGTTATTCCGGTATTACCATTTCAGGTGTTACCGTTAAGGATTCTCCTGATTGGATCAAAAACTCCTTAAAAGCAATTGGTGTTCGTCCAATTAATAACATTGTGGATATTACCAATTTTGTGCTTCACGAATTAGGTCAGCCATTGCATGCATTTGATGTGGCTAAAATAAAAGAAAACAAGATTATCATTAGAAATGCGAAGGAAGGAGAAACATTTGTTACTCTTGATGGAGTTGAAAGAAAACTGCATCCAACCGATCTGATGATCTGTGATAATTCTTCACCTATGTGTATTGCGGGTGTTTTTGGCGGTGCGCACTCAGGTGTGAGTAAGGATACTACTTCAATATTTTTGGAGTCAGCCTATTTCGATCCGTCTTCTATTCGTAAGTCTTCTAAATTGCATGGATTAAAAACAGATGCATCTTTCCGTTTTGAGCGTGGTACTGATCCTGAGATCACGGTTACGGCATTGAACAGAGCTGCGAATCTGATCATGGAAATTGCAGGCGGACAAATAAGTGGTGATGTAATCGATTTGTATCCAACACCTGTTGAACCTTCTAAAATTGCATTTTCATTTGCTAATTCAAATAGATTAATTGGTAAGTCAATTGATACTTCGGTTGTGAAAACCATCATTCAATCGCTTGGTATTGCTATTACGCAGGAAGGTAACGATGCATTGTATTTGAGTGTGCCTGCGCGTAAGTCAGACGTAACGAGAGAAGCAGACGTTATTGAAGAAGTAATGCGCGTTTATGGTTACAATAATATTCCTGTCTCTGAAAAAACAACTTTCTCGGTTTCTTTCTCGGATAAAAAGGATATGTACAAAACCGAAGAGATAATTGCGGACTATTTAACTGCAAATGGTTTTACAGAGATCATGTCAACTTCATTAACTAAAGAATCATATTTTCAATCTGCAGATAAAGATACATTGGTAAATATGCTCAACCCTTTGAGCAGCGATTTAGGTGTAATGCGCCCAACCATGTTATATAGTGGTTTGGAAGCTATTGCCTACAATGTGAACAGAAAGAATGCAGATCTTAAACTATATGAGATAGGTAGAACATATAGCAAGAACAACGAAAAAGATCCCGATAGCAATCGGGACAAATACATTGAGACAAAACAAATAGCATTGTTTGTTACAGGTAAACGTTTCGCTGAAAATGCAAACGGACAAAACGGGAACAGTGATTTTTTTACTCTGAAAGCATTGGTAGAAAAGCTATTCAAGCGTTTTGCTATTGGTGGGTATGCATTGGAAGAAACGCAAACAGAGAATTACTCTTATGCAATTACTTACAACGTAGGAAAAAAGCAATTGTGTACTATCGGAAAAGTTGCAAAAGCACCATTGAAGGCAACGGATGTTTCTCAGGATGTTTATTGTGCTGAATTGAACACAGAAGTGTTATTCAAAATGATCAACCCGGAGAAACTGGTTTATCAGGAAGTATCTAAATTTCCAAGTGTTCGCAGGGATTTGGCTTTGTTATTGGATAAAGCAGTGAAGTATGGGCAGGTGAAGGAGATTGCTTTAAAAACCGAACGTAAACTTTTAAAAGAGGTCAATTTGTTTGATGTGTTTGAAGGAGAAAAACTGGGGAATAAAAAATCCTATGCCGTAAGTTTTATTTTTCAGGATGAGCAAAATACATTGAGTGATAAAGAGATTACTAAAACAATGGATAAACTGATTAAGGCTTATACTGAGCAATTGGGGGCTGAGTTGAGAGGGTAAGAGATTTCCAACACAGAGGACGCAAAGTTAAAGGAGTTGCACAGAGGTTATTATATTAACAGCACTTATATGAACTTACATGCCTTATATGGTTCAAAATAATGGGTAAAGTTTTCACACATATCCTCGTCTTTCTTGTTTGCTTGACAGTTGCATTTTCCTGCAAACCCACTTCTACTGTTCGAAAAAACGAACAACTCTATAAACAAAACAATATTGATATTGAAGTAAATTATGTGATCTGCCATGAGAATGATTCTGTGAGCAGGTTGTATTATTCTATTAATAACAGCGAGCTAACTTATAAAAAAGCACAGGAAGATTCCCTTTTTACCGCAGAGTTACATTTGTTTTATAAAATCAGTGCAGATGCAAACGCTAAACAGTTTCTTGATACAGCTACTGTTGTCATTAAAGATCGACAAAAAGCTGTTGCGAAAGGCAGGATTACAGGAAGCAGGCTATTCAAGGCAACTGAAGGTTCTAAGTTGTTTATGGAACTGGAGTTAAAAGATATTAATCGTAAGGCTTTAAATAATTCTCAATTGTATTGCAACAAACTATCTAAACTGGGTTCACAAAACTATTTATTGAAACTGACGGATAGTAGTGTTGTTTATACATCCTATATTAAACAAGGAAGCACTATCGCTTTTAAGAACAAAAGGGTCAATAATCAAAAAGCTTATGTGCAGTATGCCGCTCTTGAACAAAAGCTCCCACCTCCACCTTTTAGTGTAAAGGAAATTCCAGCTAGTGTAGTTAAATTTGATAGTGCTTTTTCTTTGAATAGGTCGAGTAACGATTGGTTTAGTTTGAATATTGAAAAGCAGGGATGTTATTTTATGAGCGTTGATAGTATGTCTAAGCAAGGTTGTGCATTATATTCATTTGATGAGAGTTTTCCAAGAGTTACTTCTCATACTCAAATGATAGAGAGTATTCGTTATATAACAACCAAAGATGAATACGATGAATTAATGGAAGCGCAGGATAAGCAACAAGCCATTGAGAAATTCTGGATAGGAATTGGTGGGAACATGGATCGCGCAAGAGGTTTAATCAAAAAATATTATGGTCGTGTACAGGATGCAAATACACAGTTTTCATCTGATAAAGAAGGTTGGAGAACGGATAGAGGAATGATCTACGTTATTTTCGGTTCGCCTGCTTATGTGTATCAAACAGAAGCAGTAGAAACATGGGTATACGGTGAGATAGGAACTCCTAATGCTTTACGTTTTGAGTTTAAACATGTTAATTCACAATTTTCAGATAATGCATTTGAACTGGAAAGAAATGTGTTTTTCAAAGATCCCTGGTATCTGGCTGTTGACGCGTGGAGAGAAGGTAGGGTTTATCTCGATAATTAATCCTTTTCAACACAGAGACCGCAGAGGTTTCAGAGTTACACAGAGTTTTTTGTTTTTTTGCTTGAGAGTAATTGATATAAATCTCTGTGAAACTCCCTTGACTCAGTGTCCTCTGTGTTAAAGGTTAGCAGGTCGCTCACTGATCTCATGATACTTGATCACATCCTTAGCAAAGTAATGAATTACCATGCTCTTTCTTGTTGAAGCAGGATTACTAATAGGTTCACCACCATGTAAGAGATTCGCATGCCAGATAAGTACATCACCTTTTTTAGCAGTGAAGATTTGTTTCGGGATATTTGATTCTTTAGCTACTTCTGCAATTTTATTTTCGTAAGCACTGTAATGTTTATCGTCGCCGATCTTTAATGCAGTAGAGCCTTTGTCATAATCTTCATTCAAAACATAATCCAACTTATGACTGCCCGGATAATAACTCAAAGGTCCTTGCTCCAAACCTATATCTTCGAGTGCAATCCAAATGGCAATTAAATAACCTAGTGGATAGGTTGTCATATGAATACTGTCTGAATGCGTACGTTGTTCGCTACCTGTAATGAAATTAATGGTTTGAAAAGGAATGACTTCTTTACCAAGAATAAAAGAAAGAATAGAAAGTAGTTTTTTATCGAGAGTAATTTTTTTAATAAGCTCCGATTGTTTGTTTGCAAACATGATCTTATTAAAATCATTGATGTTGGATTTCTTATCAGAAAGTAAACGATCAATTTCTTTATTGATCTCATTAACCTGTTCGCCCGAAAAGAAATTTTTAAAAATGATATAACCCTTTTCTCTCCACTCACGAATAGACTGTTGTTCAGTTGCGGTGAAATTTTGCAAACTTAGTTTGTTTTCGAAATCGGAAGGTAATTTCTGATCATCCAGCCAGGGCGTATCACCTTTTTCTTTCCCTGCAAATTTTGCGGAGGAAATATTCTGAAATAAGAACCGGTTGAATTTGTATTTTTTGTAAGCGTCTTTGTTATGTTGTAAAGTATTCTGATGCAATATATTGTACGCAGGTGCTGCGCCTCTGAACAATTTGAAGTATGCAGACAGTTTACTCATTTATTTTGCCAACTCTGTTTTTGAAGAAGCGGTAGCATTAGTTCTTCCCGGATAAACCTGTAATGCTTCTGCCAAACACTCCATAGCGTTTTTCAGATCTTCCAGATTCAATACATAAGCTAAACGTACTTCATCCGTCCCTGCTCCCGGCGTTGAATAGAATCCTGTAGCAGGAGCCATCATTACGGTTTGCTTGTTATAAGAAAAATCTTCTAACAACCACTGACAGAATTTATCAGCATTATCTATAGGTAATTTTGCAATACAATAAAATGCACCGCTTGGTTTTGGGCAAACCACATTTGGCATTTTGTTTAAGGCCTCAATTAAAAAATCTCTGCGGGCAACATATTCTTTTTGTACTTTCTCAAAATAAGAGGGTGGCGTACTCAAAGCTGCTTCCGCACCAATCTGCCCAAATGTTGGCGGACTTAAACGAGCCTGAGCAAATTTCATGGCTGCGGCCATAAAGGTTTTGTTTTTAGAGATCAAGGCACCTATACGCGCTCCACATGCACTATAACGTTTAGAGATAGAATCCAATAAAATTACATTATCATCAATTCCTTCCAAATGCATTACCGAAACATATTCTTTTCCATCATAACAAAACTCGCGGTAAACTTCATCACTTAATAAATACAAATCGTGTTTCTTCACAAGATCACGTAATTGCTCTAATTCTTGTCTGCTATACAAATAACCAGTTGGGTTACCAGGATTACAGATCATGATCCCTTTTGTTTTAGGGGTAATCAGTTTTTCGAATTCGCTGATTGGAGGTAAAGCAAAGCCTGTATCAATGGTACTTCTGATTGGTTTGATAACAACATCTGCAGCGGTAGCAAATCCATTGTAGTTTGCGTAGAATGGCTCAGGAATAATTACTTCATCACCATTATTAAAACAAGTCATAAACGCAAAAGACAGTGCTTCGGATCCGCCATTTGTAATTATAATATCGTTTGCACTTACATTTATTTTGAACCCTTTGTAATATTCAGCCAGTTTAATACGATAACTTTCGTTACCTGCACTGTGGCTATATTCAACAACTTTTATCTGACTTGATTTGATGGCATTCAACATCACCTCCGGAGTTTCAATATCCGGCTGGCCTATATTTAAATGGTAAATTTTAACTCCTTTTTTCTTAGCTGCATCTGCATAGGGAACCAGTTTACGGATCGGCGATGCAGGCATATGGCTTGCTTTATTTGAGATACTTGGCATGTGAAATTTTTAGGACTACAAAGATGCAATAAATTGTTAGAATTAGGAAGGATATTAGTCATACTTTTTTTCGTAGTTTTAGCGCTTAAATTAATGCAAATGACCAAATTAGGACTTTTTATTGCAGCCCTTGCGCTGAGTTTTACAATGGCTAAGGCCCAAACATTAAATGGTCCCGAAAGTATTGAGTTTGATCCGAATGATGGAAAATATTTCGTTGGGAACACAGGGACAGGAGCAATTCTTAAATTAAGTGCAAATGGAACTTTGCAAAATTTCGCAACAGGTGTGGCTTCCGGACCTTATGGTTTGGAATTGGTAGGCGATACACTATACGCTTGTTCAGGAGGTAATATTAAAATGATCAATAGAGTTACAGGGGTAACCATTGCTACTGTTACAATGGGTGGTACATTTATGAATGGGATCACGCATAAGGGAAATAATTTATACGTAACCGATTTTTCTGCAAAGAAGATCCACCGTTTTAATCTTACAACTCGTCAGCATAATATTTTTTGTTCTACCATTAATTCTAAAACACCAAACGGAATTATTTATGATGATATAAATGATCGTCTGGTATATTGTTGTTGGGGGACAAATGCTCCTGTACATGCTATTAGTTTTTCTGATTCAACTGTTACTCAGATTGGAACAACAACACTTGGAAATTGTGATGGGATTGCAATGAACTGTTCCGGAAATTTTTACATTGCTTCCTGGAGTCCGAACAGAGTCACTAAATTCAGCCCTACTTTTACTACTCCTACAACGTTTATGTCAACAGGTATTTCATCACCTGCAGATATTTATTATAACCGTGCACAGGATTCGTTGTATGTTCCTAATGGAAATAATACAGTGAAAAAAGCAGGTGATCTATCTTGTACGGTTTCCTTGAGTGAAAACTTCAAAGATCGTTCTTATCCCGTTTTGTTTCCAAATCCTGCCGGCAACACAATTAATTTCCTGAAGGAAGAACTTACCGAAACTACAGAATGTGTTATTTGCGATTTGCAAGGTAAGGTAATGAAAAAGCTTATTCTTTCAGTAACGAATACAAGTATTGATATCAGTGATCTTAAAAGTGGAATGTATATTGTTATGCTTAGATCAGCGAATAAGAATATTATCTACAAACTGATCAAAGAATAACATGCGTTTTGTTTTTGCCATTCTCTTATTTATTTCATTTTCTATAGCTGCTCAGGAAAAAGCAGGTGTAGATAAGATCAATGCTATTCTCACAGAATATAAAAATGATGTTCAATTAAAACCTGCTATTGTTAGCTTCTGTGTGTTGAATGCAAAAACAGGAGATCAGTTAATTGAGAATAACAGTAAACTGGCAATGACTCCCGCCAGCACTTTAAAGATTATTACTACAGCTTCTGCTTTAGGAATGTTAGGCGCAGGTTATCGTTACGAAACCAAATTAATGGTTGATGGAATATTTGATTCTGTTACAGGAATACTTAACGGAAACCTTATCATTAAAGGTAGTGGAGATCCTACATTGAATTCAGAATACTTTAAAAAGAAAGATGATACTTCTGAACTTGTTGATGAATGGGCGAATGCATTAAAACTAAAAGGTGTAAAACAGATCACCGGAAGGATCATTGCTGACAATACTTGTTTTGATAATAACGTACCAGGAAATTGGATCTGGTCTGATATGGGAAATTATTTTGGTGCGCCACCCAATGGTTTATCCTATAATGACAACAAGATCAAATTATATTTTAAAACCGGAGCCAAAACCGGCGATAGCACTAAAGTTGTAAAACAAGTGCCGGAAGTTCCGGGTTTAGTTTTTAATAATAAAATTACAACCGGCGGAAAAGACGATAATGCTTATGTGTATGGAGCACCCGGACAAAAGGAACGTTTAATGACTGGTACTATTCCCGCAAATAAAAGTGCTTATGAAGTTGAAATTGCAATGCCTGATCCTGCATGGTATTGTATGTATGCTTTGGATAAGGCTCTATTGAAAGCGGGTGTGAGTACAACAGGTATGTTGGAAACAGCAAAAGAATCTATGAAACAAGAGATGCAGGTTTTGCATTCACACAAGTCTCCTGCATTGAGTTCCATTGTTTACCAAACCAATTTGCACAGTAATAATTTATTTGCAGAAACACTTTTAAAAACCATTGCATTAAAGAAAACCGGATATGGATCTATCTATTCAGCTATAGACATAGTATTAAATTACTGGAAGGGCAGAGGAGTGGATGTAGAAGGATTTTTTATGAGTGATGGAAGCGGACTCTCCAGAAGCAATGGTATCTCTACTTTTCAGCAGGCAACTATACTTTCAAAGATCTACCGTGATAACAGTATGTACAAAACATTTAATGCATCATTGCCTGTTGCCGGGAAAAGCGGTTCATTGGCAAGTTTGTGCAAAGGAACATTTGCTGAGAATAACATGCGTGCAAAAAGCGGCTACATTACCCGTGCCCGTGGTTACGCAGGTTATGTGAAAACCAAAAAGGGAACGGAGCTGAGTTTTTCAGTACTCTTTAATAATTACAATTGTTCACCTTCAGAAGCCAAGTTGAAGATCGAGAAGTTTTTGGAAGCTTTGGTTGAGTTGTGATATGAATAAGGATTGTGTAACTAGCGTGGTGTATCTATATCATCCCTACGGGATTCCATTTTCGTATATGGTTTAGAGTTACCAATATATTGCCCCTACGGGACAGTAGAGTTGTAGGTTCATAGATATGGCAATCCCGTAGGGATGGCATATTGGTAACAACAACCTATAGCTGGGTAATAAACCCCATTAGGGGTGATATAGTTATCCTACCAAGTACTTCTCCAACTCCCCAAACAAAACCTCATTCCCGTTCTGCTTATATCCTGAAAGATTCTTTTCAAAGAGGGTAAGATCAAAAAGAAAAGCCTTCAAACCATCTGCATTCAGTGAATCAAAATGCCTTCCGTATCCAAGCTTTTGTATATATGCTGCGTTCATCCATTGTTCGAATTGGTTGTGAATCGGAAATGAATATACAGGTTTCTTTAAATACACAGCTTCGCTTATAAAAGAAAAACCACCATTGGCAATTACTGCTTTTGCACTTGCCAGATCATCAATAAATCCTTTTTCACTGAAGGGTTTGAAGGCTACATTTCCGTCTGTATAGTCCTGATTCATTCCGTACACATAAAATGTTTCGTTGGGTAATTGTTGAAGGGTTTCTTTTACTGTTTTTAAACTGCTCGATGTTTGATACATTAAAATGTGGTTCTTTTTAGAAACCTTGGCATCTTGAATAGCTTGCCGGATAATAGGAGGAACGATGCTTGTATTTTCCTTTTTTATTTCTGCATCAAAAAAACTGGTGATAAAATAATGATCGCAGCCCGGAACTTTTGCTTTTACAATATTCTTAGCTAACGTATAATTGCTTTTTTCTTCTTTGCTGATAGTGATGTCCAAATTGCAACGATTCATTACCTGCATGTTATCGATGCTGATCAGGGGCAGTTTGTGCATCTTCGCAAAGAAATAAGAAAAACTCTCAAAATCACTGATGACTAAATCAGCTTTAAACGAATGATGAAGATTCAGTTCTTTGCCAATATTATAAATAAGATTTTTTCCTGCTGATTTTAAATTCAATAAAAAAGTTCCTGTCTTAGATACTTCCGCATTTTTATAAGCAAAATGAAAGCCTTTGATCTCCGTTACTCTATCCGGAAATGATTTATCCAAAAACTGAAAGGCACGTGAGCTGGATACTACACGCACATCATGCTTTTGTGATAAAAGAAAATCAATGACTACTTTGCTTCGTGTGGCGTGTCCCATGCCTTCTCCTGGTACTCCGTATAGTATTTTCATAATGTTATTTTTTTCCGGTGAGCCAGTGTCGTGTGTAATCAAAATATAAAAATACCGAGCCTATCAAAATCCCCAATGTTGCTCCTGCACTTACATCTAACGCCGTGTGCGCACCCATGGCAACACGGGAAACACCAACACCTAAAGCCCATAAAAAAGGTAAGAAGAATAACTTTCTCCACTTAGGTTTACTTCTGTTGAAATAAATAGCGTAGGAAATAATCATCGCAAATAAAAACGCATTAAAAGTATGACCACTTGGAAATGAAAACCCTGCTTCTTCTATCCAGTGTTGCTGAATCTTATGATCTATTGCAGTAAATTGTTGTTGGTTTTCTTTTATGAGTTCAGAAAAATAAACGCCGCGATCTTTTTTGCTTAAGTTATATAATGCATCTATTTTGTTAAGTGAATTTGTTTTTTCGAGCATATAAACGTGACTGGGTCTTTGCAGTTTTAAAATAGGTTTGGTATAATTTTCATTCACCCATGCCAGTGCACCAAAAATGATCAGCAACGAAACAAGTGTTTTGCTAAATATTAGTAGCTTTTGTTTTATAGATTCGGCACTCATTGCATAAAATATTCCGGTGAGGATCATTAAAATTAAAAATCCTATCGGTCCACCTGAAGTTGTAAACCCAAAAGCGATGTCGCCCCAAATACTATGAGGTGCAACAGCTGAAAAAGCAATGGGAGTGAACCAAACAATTGTCAGGAGAAAAATAAGAGCACTAAGGCTTATGAAAATTATCTTTTTGATGCTTTATACTTTTTTGCTTAATGTAGCGTTTTAACACTTGTAAATTTACTATCTTTATTATCAGAAAATGAAACCTCTAAAAAAAATAGTACTTCTTTTTTTATTCATTTCTGCTTTGGCAGGATGCACCAAAGATACTGGCTTGCCGGGCGGACCCGGTTCGGTAAGTGAATCGGATGTGCCTGAAGCTATTCAGCAAGCAATTATTCAGTTTGATCAGGAAGAAGATTGTGCTACTGCAAATGTGAAAGAATATATATTTCAGGCTCAAAGGGTATATACTTTCGATCCGGGAATTTGCGGTGCTGATATGACAACTCGCGTAGCGACCGGGAATAATGGGACTTTAGGTCATTTAGGTGGAATTGCTGGGAATCTTACTATTAATGGAGAGAATTTCAGTAGTGCGGTATATGTAAGAACAATTTGGGAAAACCAGTAGATGTATTCTATTCGAAAAACAACAGCCGATGATTTTGAATCAATAAAAGCACTTTATAAAAAGGTAGCTGAGCATACTATTGGTATCGCCCGTTCAAAAAATGAGATCTCTGATGTTTATATTCATAATTTCATCAATAGTGCTTTGAGCAATGGAATTGAACTGGTTATTGAAAATCCAGCAAACCCGCATGAGTTAATAGCAGAGATTCATTGTTACAAATTGATCCCGAATGTTTTTGATCATATTCTAAGTGAACTTACCATAGTTGTAGACCCTGATTTTCATAGTAAAGGGTTGGGCAGGCTAATATTTACATCTTTATTGGACTATGTGAAGAATAACCGGACTGATATATTACGTATTGAATTGGTAACGCGTGAATCAAATTTAAAGGCGATTAGTTTTTATAAGAGCCTGGGTTTTTTGCAGG
Source organism: Bacteroidota bacterium (assembly GCA_030684395.1). Classification (GTDB taxonomy): domain Bacteria; phylum Bacteroidota; class Bacteroidia; order B-17B0; family Aurantibacillaceae; genus JADJDM01. The sequence goes on from JAUXTT010000040.1 coordinate 75,429, forward strand.
AAGGAAGAATGGAGTATAGAATAAAAAGTCCAAGCGGTGGTTTTGAAGCGGATATTCCGATGGCATGGTTTAATAAAAACTTTGAAAGAATTAACTGATGTTGAAACTTAACAAGGTTCATCATATTGCTATTATCTGTTCAGATTGCGAACGCTCGAAGAAATTTTACACTGAGATACTCGGATTTACAATCATCAAAGAAACATTTCGGGAAGAAAGAAAATCGTATAAGTTGGATCTTGCATTAAATGGAACTTATCTTATTGAATTGTTTTCTTTTCCTAACCCGCCTGCACGTGTATCACAACCGGAGGCAGCTGGTTTGAGGCATTTAGCTTTTGAGGTGGATGATATTCAACAGGTTTGTGAATATTGTAAGGAGAAGAATATTAAGATCGAAGAGATAAGAACAGACGAGATCACTGGTAAACGTTTTACTTTTATAGCTGATCCGGATGATCTTCCAATTGAGTTTTATGAGAAATAATATTAAACTATGATCATTGGAGTAGCGGGGCCCTATTCTGCGCCCACAGAAGAACAGAGAAAGAAAAATCTCGACGCCATGAATTACGCAGCCGCACGTTTGCTCGAAGCGGGACATACGCCAATTATTGGAATGAATGCCGTTATTCCGGTGTTAGAGCAGGCAAATGTTCAGGATAAGTATAAAGCAGTTATGGATATTTCTCTTGCTGTAATAAGTGCTTGCGAAGGTTTATTATTGCTGGCTGAAAGTCCGGGCGCAAACAAAGAACGGGATCTTATTTTGGCTAAGGGTTTACCTGTTTATTATTCAATAGAAGAAGTCCCGAATTTTCTTTAATTTTATAGTAGAATTTAAAGAAGTTTAAACTCTCAGTAAACCATTGAACCATGAAAGAACACCACTATAAAACAACGATTGTTTGGACCGGCAACAAAGGTGTTGGAACAAAAGGTTATGCAGATTACGGAAGAGAGTACACGGTGTCTATTGAGAACAAGCCGGACATTCTTGGCTCTTCGGATGTTGCTTTCAGAGGAGATAAAACAAAACACAATCCGGAAGATATGTTGCTTACGGCTTTATCAACTTGTCACATGTTATGGTTTTTGCATTTATGTTCTGATGCGGGAATTATTGTGGTAGATTATAAGGATAATGCAACGGCTGTAATGGATGAAGTACAAGGTGGTGGAGGACATTTCAGGGAAGCCACTTTACATCCTTATGTTGTTATAACAGATGCAAACAGAATAGATGAAGCCAACGAACTGCATCATGAAGCCCATAGAAAATGTTTTATTGCTAACTCATGTAATTTTCCGGTAAAGCATGAACCGAGTTGTTCGGTGAAATCTACATAATAGTTTTCTATACTGAGTGAGATAAGAACAAGAGGCTCGCGGAATTTATTCTTATATGATCTTATATGCCTTATATGGTTTAAAATCACATCCCAAACACATTCTTCCAAACAGAAAAAGTTAAGGCTTTGAACACAATGGTTTGTTCGTGTTTTTGATCGCCAAGCTTTTCAATGGCATTATGAAGTTTCTTTTTGTCTACAAACTCATAAATATCGGAGCCCAGTAATTCAAGAATTTGTTTTTTATTTTCAGAAAGCCACTTATTGTTAGGAGTTACATAACCCATTTTATCTTTACGAGCATAGATCTCTTTTGGAAGTAAGTCTTTCACGGCTTCACGCAAAAGTGATTTACTTGTTCCATTATGAAGTTTGTAAGCACTTTCAATAGCAAAAGTATTTTCAATTAAAGGTAAGTGGTCAGCGAATGGGGTTCGTGATTCTACTGAATGCCACATGCCGCAACGGTCTTCGCACTTCAGGTATAATTTTAAACGAGTGTTACTGAATTCTTGTAAAAGGGTTTCGTTCAATGAATTCTTTTCGTTCTTCTTTCTGTTATAAGTATTTTCTTTAGCAAAATTCTTATTCAAACATGCTTCCGGATTTGATTTTAATTTTTTTAAACCTGAAAGAACACCTGTGCTGTTTTGTTTTGCATTTTCTTTGATCCAATGCAATGCAGCTCCTGAGAGTTTCCCTTTTTTCTTCAGTTCAGAAAGGGTAGCAGACATTCCTCTATTTGCTTTCATTTCATTCCAATAACTTGCAAAATAAGGCATGTAACCGGCAAATAATTCATCACCACCTTGTCCGTCCAACACCACTTTTACACCACTTTGTTTTACCAACTCCATTACTTTGAATTGAGCAAAGGTGCTTGTGCTCCATAGAGGAATATCCTGGCAATAAACCAGGTCTTTTAAATCTTTAAACAGTTCAGTTCCGGTTGGTGTTGTTTTATGCCACTTAGAGTGAGTTGATTTCACGACTTTTTCGGCCCAAATGCTTTCATCAATGTTCTCGTTGGGAAATACTGCAGAAAATAAATGAATAGGATCTTTGCTTTGTAATTGATCCATAGCACCTGCAATGGCACTGCTATCAATTCCTCCGCTCAAGCAACAACCCACAGGAACATCAGAGCGCAGACGTAATCGAATGCTATCTATAAAGAGTTCATGTGTTTGTTCGATGTATTGCTTGTATTTTGTTTCAGAAAAGTCTTCGAAGGTGTTATTGATCTTTAAGGAATAGTATTTCTCTTTTTTTAGTTCTCCGGTTTTCAGGTCCAACAATAAATTGGTAGAAGGAAAAAGCTCAATGATGTTTTTGAAAAATCCTTCTTCTTCGTATTCTTCTTCATTATGAACAAAAAAATCGTAAACAGCTTTTTTATTGATACTTGTTTCTACAAAGGGCAATTGTTTAATAGCTTTCTGTTCAGAAGCAAAACAAAAAACACCATTCTTGAAATAATAATAGAAAGGTTTTACACCAAAGCGATCACGTGATGCAAACAAACAGTTCTTTTTTTTGTCATAAATAACAAATGACCACATGCCATTGAATTTATTTACGCATGCTGTTCCCCACTTTTCGTAGGCTGCAATAACTACTTCAGTATCTGACTGAGTTTTGAAAATCACACCGGCATTTTGTAATTCTTCTTTGATCTCAATGTAATTATAGATCTCGCCATTATAAGTGATCCACACTGTTTCCTGTGTATTGCACATAGGCTGGTGACCACTTGGACTCAGGTCCAAAATAGATAAACGTCGGTGTGCAAATGCAATGTGATGGTTCGATTCTGCTGTTGATTCTATTTTTTCTTTAGGGCAATAATGAATATTGGAGTGAAATACCTCTTCCTGTGTGTGGGCTGAACCAAACACAGAGAAAGAGTTTTCGGAAAACAAGGTAAAACCTTCATCATCCGGTCCGCGGTGTTTGATGCTTCTGCTCATAGAAAAAACAGCATCTTTAACAGAAATGTTTTTTCTTTCCAGTAATGCTATGCCGGCTATTCCACACATGGTTCTATATCTCTGTTTTATATCTAAGAAGCTAAATTAATAAGAACATTGCACTTTGTTACTCATAGCTTAACTTTTTTGTATTGTTTTTATTTGTTATTGAGGTCACCTCAATGATTATTTTTTTTCTTGATGGGGTTACTGGAATGCTTACAGGATGTAAAGAACCTGTTGCGCTTTCAAGAATTTCAGTGGTGATTTCCTGTATAAAGTAACCAAATTCATCTTTGATCAAAATATGATAGCTGTCTTTTTCAGAACCTTCGTTGCTAACATTTAGTGAAAATGTATGCAGCTTGCTGTTCTTTTTCTTCTTTGCCTCATTTTCAATCTTTACGGAAAAGTAATTAGGATAAAGTGAACTTGCATAGCTGATCCTATACTGTGGATAAGGGTTCCATTTTTTTGCGCTGGGAGAATATTGTTCACAGAACCCATCCCAAACTATTTTTTTAGTTGGAGTTACTTCAAATATCCGGTTCAGATTTCCCATGCTAACCAGGAGGTTCCCGTTTTTTAACTCACTAACAGAGCCACCTTTGAAACTACGACCATTAGCCAGCGTATCGAAATCGCAATTAAAAGACCATTCGGAATCGAGCACGGGTTTTATCTGAGAGGGGTTAAAAACAACCACAGAAGAACTTGCATCTTTATTAAGGAGAATATCATTATTGTTGAAGACAGCAATCCTTCCATCGTTTAAAAATCTTGAATCATGCTGGAATTTAAACATTCCATTTGCCTGATGAGCTTCACCAGATGGCAGTTTTTCTCCGAAACTATTCAGGACTATTCCGGTTTGACGGTCTATGAGAACAATTCTGCTGAGATCCCGGAAACCTACACTTACGGTGCCCCCTTCTTTTTCATTCATGTCAAACGAATTCATGTGGGGACCCGGATTAGCAATGGTATCGGCATTTCCATGAGCGAAAATATCTTCGTCTTTCAAATAGCTTTCTGAATCCCATGACCAAACCAGTTTTTTGTCAATATCATATTCCATCACAATTCCATACTCTACACGAATATACATTTCTCCGTTTATGATCTTTGTGTTTTGATTTCCTTTGTATTCAGTAAGCTTTTCCTTTGGAATTTTTTTAAAAACATATTTTGTTCCTAACACCATATAATTTCCATATGTCAGTTTTTCAAAACAATGATGATAAAATCCCATACTGTCTTTGGAATAATTTGCAATTGGAGGAGCTTCCCATAATATGTTTCCATTTATGTCACATTCAATCGCTGACCTGTTATTAAGAAAAGTGAAAGTGCCATCATGCGTTATCCTAAGATCCCTGATTCTTTCTGTGAAATTTACTTTCCCCGGAATATCCGGCAGGTACCAAACAGGCTCTCCTTTTTTGTTAATGGCAATTCTGTTGTAGTCAATAAAAACAAGTTCATTAGTGTTAATGGACTTATCAGTATAATTGATTTTAATTCTATAGCGGTTTTTATTTACGAGCTCTACACCACGTATTTTAAAAACAAAATAGGAACTTGAGTCTATTGTTTTTTTGTTTTTATCAGTTGCTAAAACCCTCCACTTGTAGTATTTTCCAAATGAAAATTCGGATATGATCTTAAGGTTTGAACTACTAGTGTATTCTTTTATTTCTTTTGGGATGGAAAGATCAATTAGCTGGAGCTTATATTCGGAGGCTTTTTTTACAGATGGATATTCAAATAGAATCTGTGTGTAATTTAAGATACTACTGTCTTTCGGAATCCTTTGCGAAAAAAGACCAAGCGTCAGTATTAGAAATACCGCTGCAATTTTAAAACCAGTTTTTTTCGGTTCGATCGCCTGCATTATGAATTGAGTTTCATGATGTTTTTAAAGCTAAAAAATTGTTCTCTGATACCACATTTAGTATAACGCGAAAATTGAACTACAAGATATAATGATGAAACACAGTAAGAGAGACAGGAAGTTATTGCTGCACCTCGTAAACCAAATTCGGGCACTAAGAATAAGCCTGAAAGAATCGTTACAATAAGTGCAAAGGAAGAAGCGTAGGCACTAATTTTCATCATGCCTGTCCCTGAAAAATAATGAGAGTAAATTCCAGTGAAACCCATTAAAATTATTCCCGGACTAATTATTTGAATTACTTCCTGCATCTCCGAAAAATCCTTACCAAACAAAAAGATGAATAAAGTATTTGGAAGTAAGATCAAAACAACGACCGCTAATACAGTTAACAGCAAACAAATTTTTGAGAGTTTAATAGAATAAGAAATGGCAAATGATTTGTTTTGAGTGTTGGAAATTGTAGCGTATTGTACCATTGAAATCCCATTCATTATTACCCAAACAGCTTCTGCCACAGACGAACCGGTGGAAAAAACACCAACGTATTCTTTACCTTTTAAAGGAAAAAAATAATCCAAAAAATAATAAGAGAGCCTGTAGTTCAATAACTGAATGAGATTACCCGCTTGCACAATAAATCCGTAGTTTAGTATTTCTTTCACTGTTTGCATAAAAGGGCTTTTCTCAATTGGAAAAATAAGTTTGCGCAGAATGATAAAGCTATAAAGGAAATTCAACGAATAACCTACAAGCAAAGCCAGGTAATAAGCCTGAGCATTGTTCTGACCTCTCACAAATATCAGGAAGCAAAGTGTTAAGAATAATGAAAGCGTTTGAATGATATTTGCGATGTTGTTGTGTTTTATCTGCTGCAAGCCATTCAGGAACATATTACTCACCCCACTAAAATTCAGGGTAAGAGAAAGAGCCGTGAACCACAAATAATCTTTAAAATCATAACCTAAATAGAAGTTAAGTAGAAAGGGTAGGAGCAAAGCACTAAGTAGAGCCATCAAAGCAGATGGAATGACAAGTTTTGGAGCTTTTAGTTTAGGAATTAAATAAACCAATGCACTTCCCCCGATCAGATCATTTACCATCAGAATCAAAGTAACATTCAGGTACATCAAACTCATTTGCCCGCGCCCTTCTGAACCAGTAAATTTGGCTGTAATAATTACAATGAGAAAATTGAGAATGGATACAATGCCTTTGGAAAATATAGTCTGTATTATTTTATTGAGCATTATTCAGTTGTTGGCTCAAAAATACGGATAGTTTTTCAAACACAGCATCCGGTTTTAGTCCTTCTAAACAAATAAAGTCAGGGCATTTCATTGGGTTATTTACTCTTGTGATATTTGCGGAGATCCATGAACTACAAGGTCTACAAGAGATGGTTTCGTTAAATATGATTTGATGCTTTAAAGAATTGAATTGTTCGTACCCGTATAGTTTTTCGTTGGATGCACCCCAAATGGTAAAACTTGGTTTGCTGGCAGACGCTGCAATGTGCATCAAACCGCTGTCACTTCCAATAAGACAAACCGAATTTTTAATAATAGAAATTACTTCGGGTAAACTTGTTTTTCCCGTAAGGTTTACTATTGAAGTATTATGTAATTCTTCACCAATAGCAAGTTCGTTTTTGTCACCTAACAAAACAACGGAGAGATTTGGAAAATTTTTATGGATCTTTTCAATGAGTCTTTCCCAATTCCCAAGGCTCCACATTTTGTAGGGAGTTTGATTGTTACCTGCTCCAGCTTGTAAAACAATGTACTTAGCCGGTAAATTAAATTTTTCGAGAGCAGTATCTTTGAAGTTGATGAAAAAATCAGATTCGACTATAGAGCCTTTTGTGTAAAGATTCAAATTGTGTTCTGCATCTGATCTGTTTTCATGAGGTGTAATATATCTTAAGTTGGGAATTGCGTTTAACTTAAACTTCACTTCACGATTAGTAATTACTTTCTTACTAGTTTTTGATGCAGCTAAAATATTACTTCTGTTGGCGGCAAAATAATTTACATAAATTCGATCGAATTTATTTAAACCATATCGTGTTATAAACCAAACCAGCTTGGGCTTTGAGAGAATAGTTATTTTTTCATCCAGTAAACTTGTTCCTTCAAACAATTCATGAACGTGATAAGGAGAAGTAAAAATCCCGGTTACTCTATAACCGTCTTTTTTTAATTGCTTAACCAAAGGAGTCAGCAATAAGGCATCACCAATTCCTGCTGAGTAAAATACGGCTGCTGTTTTATGTAACTTGGTTTTTTGCAATTTTGTTTTCTGTTTGTCAAACGATATACTCATGCAGCTTATTGTTCAATAAAACGGCGAGGTAGTATTACTCAAAGATAAAAATAAATCTTATATCCATACACTTGTATGATTTTTATATGTTCAATTTATTAATTTAATGTTTTATCCATGAAAATTGGAAATGTAATTTTTAATTTTCATGGATTTGTTTTATATTTGTGACATGATAAAACGAAGTATTGAAAAATCGTTGCAGTATAGTTTAAAGCACTTTCCGGTTGTAATCCTACTAGGGCCGAGGCAGGTTGGGAAAACTACACTGGCCAAACAACTTGCAAAATCTGTAAAGAAGGCAAGTTTGTATTTTGATATGGAGTTGAACAGCGACTATGTGAAGTTTGATGACGCTGAATCTTTTTTACGTCAACATCAGGATAAATTGATCATCATTGATGAAGTGCAAAGAAGGCCCGAGTTGTTTGCCTTGTTAAGGGCTTTGGTAGATATTAAGAGGGTTCCGGCCCGTTTTATTTTGTTGGGATCTGCCAATCCTCAATTGGTTAAAGGAGTATCTGAAACATTGGCGGGAAGGGCACTTTACGCGGAGTTATCCGGAATTGGTTTGGATGAAATACCAAAATCTATTAGTCTTAAAAAGCACTGGACTCGTGGAGGTTTTCCGCAGAGTTTGTTGGCTAAAAATGAGTTGGTTTCACGCAACTGGCTTAATAGTTACATTACTTCTTATGTGGAGAAGGAACTGAATAATGCTTTTGGAATTGAATTTACCGCATCAGTAGTACGCCGTTTCTGGAGTATGCTGTCTGCTAATCATGGTGGTATTTGGAATGCATCCGATTATGCACGTTCCATGGCTGTTAGTCCTCCTACTGCCACACGTTATCTTGATTATCTGGAAGGGGCTTATCTGGTTCGAAAACTACAGCCGTTTTTTCCCAATGTAAGCAAACGTTTAGTGAAGGCCCCAAAAGTATACATCAGAGATAGTGGTTTATTGCATGCATTGTTGCGTATTGGAAATTATGATGATTTATACAATACCACCTTTTTTGGTTCATCCTGGGAAGGTTATGTGATCGAACAAATAAATAGTGCAAAACCCTCTTTTCTGGATTTGTATTATTACCGCACACATAACGGAGCAGAGGTTGATCTGGTACTTGTAAACGGTCACAAACCTGTTGCTACTGTGGAGATAAAAACCAGTCAAACAGCTAAGTTGAGTGTGGGTTACTATGAATCCACAAAGGATCTGCAAACCAAACATAACTTTGTAGTGTTTCCTGATGGGGATAGTTATTACAATTCAAGCAAGGTATTATTACTGAATTTGCAGGATTTTATTGCAAACCACCTTCCCAAACTCAAATAAAAAATCCATGAAAATTAAAAATTATATTTTTAATTTTCATGGATATTAATCTCGATAATTTTTGAATCTTATGCCAATTGGATAACTGTTTAGTGCATTTTAATTGGACTATTACAGACATCGCATCGGTATTATTATGAGATCATCTCAAACCCTGCATAAGGCACCAAAGCCTTAGGGATCTTAATTCCTTCCGGAGTTTGATTGTTTTCCAATATAGAAGCTAAGATGCGTGGGAATGCCAATGCGCTACCGTTTAAACTATGAGCCAATACTGTTTTACCATCAGCACCTTTAAAACGACATTTTAAACGATTTGTTTGGAAGCTTTCAAAGTTAGATACAGAGCTAACTTCTAACCAACGCTTTTGAGCCGTGCTATACACCTCCATATCGTACGTTAGGGCAGAAGCGAAGCTCATATCTCCTCCGCACAACTTAAGCGTTCTAAACGGCAATTCCAGGTCTTTTAAAAGAGATGCAACATACTCACGCATATTCTCTAATATTCCGTATGATTTATCAGGATGCGCAATTTGTACGATCTCAACTTTATCAAACTGATGCAAACGATTTAAACCTCTTACATCTTTACCGTAACTTCCTGCTTCTCTACGAAAACAAGGCGTGTAGCCACAATTCATTATTGGAAGATCACTTTCTTTCAAAATAACATCACGGTAAATATTAGTGATAGGAACCTCTGCAGTTGGGATCAGGTATAAATTGTCAACAGTACAATGGTACATCTGACCTTCCTTATCCGGTAATTGCCCTGTTCCAAAGCCACTGTCTTCGTTCACCATTATTGGCGGTTGAACTTCCATGTAACCCATGGCAGTAGCTTTGTCTAAGAAAAAATTTTGCAATGCACGTTGTAATCTTGCTCCTTTTCCTTTGTAAACAGGGAATCCTGCACCGGTTAATTTCACGCCTAATTCAAAATCGATCAGGTCATATTTTGCAGCAAGTTCCCAATGAGGAATAGCGCCATCGTGAAGTGTAGGAATAGTGCCATGTTCGTAGATATTCAAATTGTCCTCAGGAGTTTTACCTGTTGGAACACTGATGTGCGGCAGGTTTGGAATCAGCACCAAAAGAGCATGAATTTCTTGTTCAATGGTTTTTAAATCATCGTCAAATGTTTTTTCTTTTCCTTTAAGATCAGCAGTCTTAGCTTTAATGCTTTCTGCTTCTTCTTTCTTTCCTGATTTCATTAACTCACCAATTTGTTTGGCAAGAGCATTTGCTTCTGCTTTTACATCATCGGTTTGTTTCTGAACTGCTCTGCGATTCGTATCCAGGTCAATCACTTTATTAATAATGGTTTCAGCGTCTTTAAAATTTTTGATCGCTAATCTTTTTAAAACATCTTCTTTGTTTTCACGGATATAATTAAGTTGTAACATGATCTATTTTTGGGTTCTGATATTGAATTATTTTTTTGTTCTTTTCAAAATTACACAAATTTGTGAGATTATATTCTCCACTTACTCAAAAGCAAAAAGCCCGTCGGGAAACCGACAGGCTTAAATATGTGCATACCGTTCGATTATTCTTATGCTTGCGCAGGAACTACCGATACATACGAACGATCGTCGCGTTTCTTTTTGAAAACAACAACACCGTCAGTTAAAGCGTACAAAGTATGATCTTTACCGATACCAACGTTCTCACCCGGGTGGTGTTTAGTACCACGCTGGCGAACGATAATATTACCGGAAATAACTGCTTGTCCACCAAACATTTTTACGCCTAAACGCTTGCTATGCGATTCACGTCCATTTTTACTACTACCTACACCTTTCTTATGTGCCATGATATTTTATTTTTGATTTCTGATGTTTGATTTCTGATGTTTTTATATATCAGATATATGAAACCTTATATCAAAAATATTAATTAATCTTCTTTTGTTTTTGTTGTTTTTTTAGCGGCAGCTTTTTTAGGAGCAGCAGCCTTTTTAACAGCAGCTTTCTTAGCCGGAGCTTTTTTAACCTCAGTTTCAGCAACCGGAGCAGCTACAACTTTAGTTCTTCTTTCCAACATTGGTTTCCCTGCAGGTTTAACAACAGCTAATTTGTCTTTCAACGAATCACCTTTTGCTAAAATTCCTTGGATAAGAACCTGGGTTAGATCCTGACGGTGACCTGTCATTTTCTGATAACCTTTTCTTCTTTTCTTTTTGAAGATAAGAACTTTGTCTCCTCTTACGTGTTGAACAACTGAAGCAGCGACTTTAGCGCCATCAATTGCAGGGCTTCCAACAGATATTTTACCACCGTTATCGATCAATAAAACATTGTCAAACTCAACGTCTGCCCCTTCATTAGCCTTTAGGCGGTGAACGTAAACTTTTTGTCCGCGTTCCACTTTAAATTGTTGCCCGGCTATAGTTACAATAGCATACATATTATTAGATTTTTAATTTGGGACGGCAAAGATAGGTATTTTTTGAACAAATCAACATTAACAGCTAAAAATATTATTTACCGCTTGTTTTCCGCAGTACTTTTGCCTAAATTAGTTAACTGATGCTGTTTCGCCGAAGATACAAATTATCCATTCCCGAGCCTTGCCATGAGGATTGGAGTAAGATGCATCCGGTTGATAGAGGAAGGTTTTGTGATTCATGTTCCAAGGTGGTTAAGGATTTCTCTCAAATGACGGATAAGGAAATTGGGATATTTTTGAAAAGTAAGCCGAAAAATGCCTGTGGAAGGTTCAGAACAAACCAGGTGAATAAAACTTATACTTCACAAAGAAATATTGCGATTCCGGCTCATAAAAGACTTATTCGTTGCGTAATGAGTGTTTTTTTGATAGGATCTGCTGCAAAAGAAGCGAAAAGCCAGTCGCAGGATACGCTTTTGGTTCAGAGCGATTCTCTGTATAGAGATAGTTTGGCATTGTCAATTGAAAGCATCCCTTCGGATAGTATAAATGATTGTACTGAAAATATTGTTTTGGCCGATACAACCATTAGCGTTAATACGCCTGAAATTGTTCTGGTCAATGTTGAATGGGAAGCTATGGTATTGGAAGGGATGACAACTTCGGGTTTGATGTGGGTTGAGACATATCCTGTTTTCGACCCTGAAATGCCTATTCCAATGTTGGATACGGTTGCCATATTATATGATAAGATCAAAAGAAAGATCAAAAGGGATGTTTTAGCAGTAGAAGAGGAAAGGCAAATGCCCAGAACTCCTGAAAACCATAAAAAGGAACAAAAGTCCGAAGCCGTTCTGCCATCATTTTTCTCTTTGAGGGACAGAAACTCAGGAGAATCTAAGAAATCTTGATTCTGAACTGCATTAATCAGCTATTTTTTCAATTTTCATCCGTGTAAATCAGCCAAATCTGTATCATCTACGTTCTATTTTGTATGATTTTCCAAAATCCCTTATCTTTGCAGGATGGGATACAAAGAAGTTCGTTTTATTGATAAGGATCCAAACAGGAACCTTTTTTTCGCTACTCTCCGCAAAAATGTGGACAATTACTTCAAGGAGAATAAAATTTCAAAGCATTACAACGCTCAAATGGTAATAAAAACAATAGTTTTATTATCCGCATATCTTTTGCCTTTTGCTGCATTACTCATTTTTACACCTTCATTTGGAGTCTCTATTGCTTTATGGTCTCTCATGGGATTTGCTTTGGCAGGAATCGGGATGAGTATCATGCACGATGCTAATCACGGAGCTTATTCATCCAGCAGAAGAGTGAATTATTGGTTGGGACATACCTTAAACCTTTTGGGTGGTGCAGTTTTTAACTGGAAAATCCAACACAATGTACTTCATCATACATATACCAATATTGTGAATTTGGATGATGATATTGATGATAAATTAATTCTTCGTTTTTCTCCACATACAAAAGTAAAATGGTACCATAAACTGCAATTTATTTATGCTTTCCTGTTTTACGGAATCCTAACTCTTTACTGGGTTCTATTGAAAGATTTTGTTCAGTATTCAAGGTACACCAAAGGCGGTGTGAATAAAAATACACAAAGCCAGAATATAGTGACGATGATAAAGATAATAGCATCTAAAATTATTTATTTGGCGGCCTTTGTTGCTGTGCCCATCTTCGTTTTCAGGATCCCAACCATGCAGGTTGTTTCCGGGTTTTTGTTAATGCATTTTATAGGTGGTGTGGTGTTAACTGTAATTTTTCAGTTGGCGCACACGGTAGAAAACACAACGCATCCACTGCCTAACGAAGAAGGAACAATTGAAAATAATTGGGCAATTCATCAATTGAACACAACTGTGAATTTCTCCCGTCACAATAAATTTATCTCATGGTATGTAGGTGGATTAAATTTTCAGGTAGAACATCATTTGTTTCCATTGATCTGCCACGTACATTACCCTGCAATTGCCCCAATTGTTAAAGCTACAGCAGAAGAATTTGGTGTTCCATATCTTGAGAATGATTCATTCGGGAAAGCTTTAAATTCTCACATCAACACATTGGTTCGTTTCGGTAAATTGCCGAAAATGAGCGAAGCTATTGTTTAATTTGATGATGAACTAATTTGGCAATGATTGTAATTACTGAGTGAGCTGATTTCATTTTCAAATTGATTTACTTCAAAATTTAGAGTTCCCTTCTAAATCTTTCGAGCTGTTCATTGTGGCGAAAGAGTTGATATTTCACCTAGCTCCCATTTTCAAATTAACTCATTACCAAATTTTCAAATTCCACCTCCCATTTTCAAATCTTCAAATTTCGGACTATCTTTGCACGAAATTTAATTCTATGTCATTACTTATCATATTTCGTCACGGACAATCAGTTTGGAACTTAGAGAATAAATTCACTGGTTGGGTTGATGTGGACCTTACAGAAAAAGGTGTTGAAGAGGCAAAGAACGCGGGAAAAAAACTGAACGGATATAAATTTGATATCGGCTATTCTTCTGCTCTTATTCGCGCCCAAAAAACACTTACCCTTGCTTTGAAAGAGTGCGGACAAAGTGATCTTCCGGTAGTTTATGATAAAGCACTGAACGAAAGAATGTACGGCGATCTGCAAGGTCTTGATAAAGCAGAAACAGCTGCAAAGTTTGGTGATGAACAAATCAAAATCTGGAGAAGAAGTTTTGATATCGCACCGCCCAATGGTGAAAGTCTTAAGGATACCGCAGCACGTGTTATCCCTTACTTTGAACAAGAAATTGTTCCAAAATTAAAAGCAGGAAAAAATGTTGTGATCGCAGCACATGGTAATAGTTTACGTGCATTAATCATGTATCTGGAAAAAATGTCTCCTGCTCAGATTTTAGAATTTGAAATAGGTACAGGAGTTCCTCGTTTGTATGAATTAGATTCAAATATGAATGTTCTTAAAGCAGAGAATTTATAATGGAACACGGATTTACAACTACGGATAGTCAGGTAATCGCAGTTGATTTCGACGGAACAATTGTTGAACATAAATTCCCGAAAATAGGGAAGGAGATGATGTTTGCATTTGCTACTTTGAAAGAGCTCCAGAAAAAAGGACATAAACTTATTTTATGGACTTTTAGAGATGGTGAATTGTTGGATGAGGCAGTTGCATATTGTCGTGAAAATGGAGTGGAATTTTATGCTGTAAATAAAAGTTATCCTGAAGAAGTATATGACCTTTCCATCAGCAGAAAAATAAACGCCGACATTTTTATTGATGACAGAAATGTAGGTGGATTTCTTGGCTGGAGCAAGATCTGGCAAACCCTTCACCCGGAAGGTGGAGAGTTCACACATCGGTTGGTGAATGAAGATGCACATAAAAATTACAAGAAGGAAGATAAGTCCTTCATAAAAAAATTATTTGGAAAATGATCTATTTAAAAACACGTGAGGAAATTGAGTTAATGCGGGAATCAGCTTTATGTGTATCACGCACATTGGGTATGATCGCAAAAGAATTAAAGGAAGGTATTGAGTTAAAACGTCTTGATAAACTTGCCGAAGAATTTATTCGCAGTATGGGTGGAATTCCTTCATTCAAAGGGTATCCGGAAAACTCTAGAAATTCCTTTCCTGCGAGTTTATGTTTGTCGCTGAACGAAGCAGTGGTTCATGGTATTCCTGATTCAAGGGTGCTTAAAGATGGAGATATTCTTTCCGTTGATTGCGGTGTTTTAAAAAATGGATTTCATGGTGATCACGCCTACACATTCTGTATCGGAAATGTAAAGCCTGAGGTTCGTAAAATGGTTGAAGTAACCAAAGAATGTTTGTACAAAGGAATTGAGCAGGTAACTGCAAATAACCGAATCGGTGATATTGGTTTCGCTATTCAACAACACGCGGAAAAACATGGCTACGGAGTTGTTAGAGAGCTGGTAGGACACGGTTTAGGTCGCAGTCTTCACGAAGATCCGCAAGTTCCTAATTATGGCCGTCGTGGTACCGGACCAAAATTAAAAGACGGAATGGTGATAGCGATCGAACCGATGATCAACATGGGCAAAAAAGAAGTGCGTACCGCAAGTAATGGTTGGGATATTGTAACAAAAGACGGATTGCCCTCCGCACACTTTGAGCACGATGTAGCCTTGATAGATGGTAAAGCAGAGATTCTTTCTACATTTGATTATGTAGAAGAAGCTTTGGGGATATTGAAAACGAGTTAAGATGAAGGCGGTCAATTTGATCGCCTTTTGTTTTTCAATTGTCATCAATTATTTTTAGGAAATATTTTATTTTTATAGTTCAATTAAAATCTAACATGAAACCTTTCAATGGATTTTTTTATTTACTAAGTTTAGTGATACTACTCTTATTTTCTTCTTCAATTAACGCTCAACAAAAATTTAAAGAACTTAAGTATTTGGCGCAAAGTTATTACGAGAATGATAACCTTGATACCGCTTTTATATACAGTGAAATGGCGATGATACAGGCTGAAAAAGAGTTTGGAAGGATGGACACAAATTACTGTAATATTTTAAGATTGACTTCAAATGTTTTATATCGTGATAAGAAATTTAGCTCTGCAGAACAATATTGTTTAATTGAAATTGATATACGAAAAGAATTACAGGGTGAGGAGTCTATCGATTATGGGAAAACATTAAAAAATCTTGGGGCAATATATTTTAAAAGAGGGAACTATAATTCATGTGAGAAAGTTCTTATTAAATCCATTTCTATATTAAAAAATGGGAAAGACATGGTCATTCTTGATTACGCTTCTGCTATTGATGCTTTGGCTAGGTTATATAAGCATGAAGGGAATTATATAGAGGCTGAACCGTTGTTTGTTGAGGCAACTGAGTTGCGGAAAAAAGTATTAGGGACAAACAATACGACATATGCAAATTCTATCAATAATTTAGGAAATCTCTATTCAAAACTTGGTAATTATGAGAAGGCTAAAGATTATATAACTGAAGCAGAAGGCATCGAAAGACTTATATTGGGAGATGAAGATCCAAATTATGCTATTACATTAGATAACCTTTCAATCGTATTAAAGAAATTGGGAGATTATTCGGGAGCAGAAAAAATGTCAAAAAAGGCAGTGCAAATAACTGAAAAATCATTGGGAGATTCGGACCCGGATTATATTATTTGTTTGGAAAATCTTGCTTCTCTTTATATAACTATGGCCGAATATGATAATGCAGAGAAGTTGTTTTTAAAGGTAATTGAAAAAAACGTTGAAATATTCGGAAAGGCTCACCCTGATTATGCAATTTCTTTGAATAATATAGCTCTATTATATGAAAAAATGGGTAGATATGAACAAGCGGAGCCTTTGTACATTGAATCCATTGCAATAAAAGCTAATCTTTATGGTAAAAACACTCAGGAATTTAACGCTTCGTTTCACGATTTGGCAATGCTTTATTATTTGCAAAATAAATTGGAAAAGGCCGACACATTATTTGAGAATGTTATCAAAAATAGCATGGAAAATATTAAAAAGAATTTTGCGTTCCTTTCGGAAAAAGAAAAGGAAATGTATTTCAAACTGCATAGATATTATTATAGCAGTTTTTATTCTTTTGCGAATGAACGGAAAACAAAGAATCGTGAAATTACTCAGATTGTTTATAACTCCCTATTATTCAATAAGGGAATATTGCTTAAATCTTCATCAGCTATGCGTGCTCAGATATTGCAAAGTAATGATACAGTCCTGATTTCAAAGTACAATAAATGGGTCGGATTAAACAAAGAGATCTGCAAACTTTATGCTACAGAAATTAGTCGACGTAGGAAAGATCCGGAAATATTAGAAAAACAAATAAATGAATTGGAGAAGGAATTAGTTAAAGGATCACAAGTTTTTAATAATTTAGAAAAAGCACAAAGTATAAATTGGAAAGATGTACAAAAAAGCTTAGAGCAGAATGAGGCGGCAATTGAGTTTATTCATTTTAAAGAAGAAAGGAAGATAGATTCGATAACTTATTGTGCCCTGATTATAACCCCGCAAAGTAAATACCCTGAAATGATTCCTCTCTTTAATGAAAAGCAATTGTCAGATATTTTGGATTCCTATCCAGGGAATAATTATGAATATATAAATGTAGTATACGGCAAAAGTAATGATATTAATACCAAACTATACGATTTGATCTGGAAGCCCTTGGAACGAACATTAAGAGGGATAAAAAGTGTTTATGTTTCACCTTCCGGGTTATTACACAAAGTGTCTTTTGCAGCTATTTCGAAAAAGAAAAATGTTTATCTGTGTGACGCATATAATGTAAAAATTTTAAGCAGTACAGCTAAAGTCGCTCTCCCTGAAAATTTCATTTTTGATGAGGCAACAGTGGCCGGTGTATATGGTGGGGTTGACTTTGATGGTGACAGTACAAATTCTGGAGTTGATAAATTCAAAGGATGGGCGTATCTGGAAGGGACAAAAACTGAGACAGAAAAGATCACAAGCACTTTAATAAACAATAAAACAAGAGTTAACTATTATGTAGGTAAAGCTGCATCTGAAGCGGAGTTTAAAAGGAGTGCAATCAACAGTAATATTATTCATTTAGCAACACATGGTTTTTTTTATCCAGACCCAGAATTGGAATTACAAAAAATGAAAGCAATAAGCTCTTCGGTTAAATTAGATTCCACTAAAAAGCCGGAAACTAAAAAAGAAGAAATTGCCTTCCGAGGAAGCAATGAAGGTTTTGGTCTTTGGACGTTTGTGAAAAATAAAAATCCACTAATGCGATCAGGTTTGGTATTAGCCGGAGCTAATGATGTTTGGAATATTCGATACAAGACAGGAAATGAAGAAGATGGCGTTTTAACTGCACAGGAAGTTGCAACATTGGACCTTCAAAAAACGGGTTTGGTTGTATTATCTGCTTGTGAAACTGGATTAGGTGATATAAAGGGTAGCGAAGGCGTATACGGGTTACAGCGAGCTTTTAAAATGGCCGGAGCAAAGTTTATTGTGATGAGTCTATGGCAAGTTCCAGACAAAGAAACTGCGGAGTTTATGGAGTTGTTTTATTCCAACATGATCAAAAATAAGGATATTCGTCAAGCTTTTACTTTAACCCAAAAAGCAATGCGTAAAAAGTATGATCCTTATTACTGGGCTGCATTTGTTTTAGTGGAGTAAAATTAAGAAAGGAACGTTGAATTTGTCCCCTGCTTCAACCAATTTCACTACATTTGGTTTTTATTTTCCCTCCTCGGTAAAAAAACTTTGAAATTTTTTATCAACATTGATGTTGTTTATAAAAAAATAATTACCTTTGCCCTCCCTAAAAAGGTGGGGTGTGTTTAATTAAGAGGTAAAAACTCTGTAAAATCAGGTAATACAACAAGTTTAAGATGCCAACTATACAGCAATTAGTAAGAAAAGGACGCTTTAAAGCGCCAAACAGAAGTAAATCAGTAGCTTTGGACTCATGTCCACAGCGCCGTGGTGTTTGTACAAAAGTGTACACAACTACTCCTAAAAAGCCAAACTCAGCTATGCGTAAGGTAGCTAAAGTTCGTTTGACTAACAAAGAGGAAATCATTGCGTACATCCCCGGAGAAGGTCACAACCTACAAGAACACAGTATCGTGTTAGTTCGTGGTGGTCGTGTTAAGGATTTACCAGGTGTTCGTTACCATATCATTCGTGGTGCATTAGATACTGCGGGTGTTGACGGAAGAAAACAAAGACGTTCAAAATATGGTGCTAAACGCCCTAAAGCGGGTGCAGCAGCAGCTCCAGCAAAGAAAAAGAAATAAGAACCATTTAGTATATAATCACAAGCGATGAGAAAATCGAGAGCAAAAAAAAGACCGTTGTTACCGGATCCAAAATTTAACGATACGTTAGTAACACGTTTCATTAACAACCTAATGTACGGTGGCAAAAAAGTTACCGCATCAAACGTATTTTACGATGCTATTGAAATAGTAGCAAAACGTACTAACGAAGATGGTTTGGAAGTTTTCAAAAAAGGATTGGCAAATATCACCCCGCAAGTTGAGGTTAAATCCCGTCGTGTTGGTGGAGCTACTTTCCAGATTCCATCTGAAATTCGTCCCGACAAAAAAATTGCAATGGGCATGAAATGGATGATCCTTTATTCACGTCGTCGTAACGAAAAATCAATGGCTCAGAAATTAGCCGGAGAAATCGTTGCCGCTTCTAAAGAAGAAGGTGCTGCTTTCAAAAAGAAAGAAGATACTCACAAAATGGCGGAAGCTAACAAAGCTTTCTCACATTTCCGTTTCTAATCATTCTTAAAAAGATACAAAAACAAAAATGAGCGATTTACATTTTACAAGAAACATAGGGATTGCAGCCCACATCGACGCCGGTAAAACTACAACAACCGAGCGTATTCTCTATTATACCGGTGTTAACCATAAAATAGGTGAAGTTCACGAAGGTGCAGCAACAATGGATTGGATGGCGCAAGAGCAGGAGCGTGGTATTACAATTACTTCAGCTGCTACAACTTGTTTCTGGAACTACCGTGATAACAAATACAAATTAAATATTATCGATACACCGGGTCACGTAGATTTTACCGTTGAGGTAAATCGTTCTTTACGTGTATTAGATGGATTGGTTTTCTTATTCTCTGCAGTTGATGGAGTAGAGCCTCAGTCAGAAACTAACTGGCGTTTGGCTGATAACTATAACGTAACCCGTATAGGTTTCGTTAATAAAATGGATCGTCAAGGTGCTGACTTCTTAAACGTTGTTAAACAAACCCGTGAAATTTTAGGTGGTAATGCAGTTCCTCTTCAATTACCAATCGGTGCTGAAGAAACTTTCAAAGGTGTTGTTGATTTGATCAACTTCCGTGGAATGGTTTGGAATGAGCATGACAAAGGAATGACTTACGAAACTATCGACATTCCTGCTGATATGCTTGAAGAAGCAACTGAGTGGAGAGAAAAAATGTTAGAAGCAGTTTCTGAATTTGATGATAATATCATGCAAAAATTCTTTGACGCTCCTGAAACAATCACAGAAAGAGAAGTGTTAGATGCATTGCGTAAAGCATGTTTAGCTAACAAGATCGTTCCTATGGTTTGTGGATCTTCATTCAAAAACAAAGGTGTTCAAACAATGTTGGATTTGGTTATGGAATTGATGCCATCTCCAATGGATAAAGAAGTTACTAGAGGTATTAATCCTGATACTGAGCAAGAAGTTACTCGTAAACCGGATGTTAAAGAACCGTTTACTGCGTTGGCATTTAAGATCGCAACTGATCCTTTCGTAGGTCGTTTGTGTTTCTTCCGTGTTTATTCTGGTCGTTTAGATGCAGGATCCTATGTATTGAACACCCGTTCCGGAAACAAAGAGCGTATTTCCCGTATTTTCCAAATGCATGCTAACAAACAAAATGCTATCGATTTTATCGAGGCAGGAGATATTGGAGCAGCAGTTGGATTTAAAGATATCCGTACAGGAGATACTCTTTGCGAAGAGAAACATCCTATCGTATTAGAAGCAATGAATTTCCCTGAGCCTGTAATTGGTATTGCAATTGAGCCTAAAACTCAGGCAGACTTAGACAGATTAGGAGTTGGTTTAAATAAATTAGCTGAAGAGGATCCTACTTTCCGTGTTAAAACGGATGAAGATAGCGGTCAAACTATCATCAGTGGTATGGGTGAGCTTCACTTAGAGATCATTGTTGACCGTTTGAAACGTGAATTCAAAGTGGAAGTTAACCAGGGAGCTCCTCAGGTTTCTTACAAAGAGAATATTACAGGAACTATCGAACACCGTGAAGTTTACAAAAAACAAACGGGTGGTCGTGGTAAGTTCGCTGATATCAAAATTACATTGGGTCCTATCGATGCAGACTTCACAGGTGGCGATTTGCAATTCGTAAATGAGATCACAGGTGGTAATATTCCTCGTGAATTTATCCCTTCTGTAGAAAAAGGATTCAAGGCATCAATGGTGAACGGTGTATTGGCAGGATTCCCTTTACAACAATTAAAAGTTGTATTAAAAGACGGGTCTTATCACAATGTCGATTCAGATGCATTATCATTTGAGATTTGTGCTAAAACGGCTTACCGTGAGGCATTACCAAAATGTAGTCCTGTATTAATGGAACCAATCATGAAAATTGAGGTTCTTACTCCGGAGCAAAACATGGGTGATGTTGTAGGTGATTTAAATCGTCGTCGTGGACAAATCGAAGGTATGGATAGCAAAGGAACTGCTCAGGTAATTAAAGCAAAAGTTCCACTTTCTGAAATGTTTGGATACGTAACAGCTTTACGTACTTTAACTTCCGGTCGTGCTACTTCTACTATGGAGTTCTCACATTACGCTGAAGCACCGGCTAACGTTGCTGCAGATGTAATCGCTAAATCAAAAGGTAAAACAGAAAAAGTTTAATTGTAAGACATACGCAATAATAACATGAGCCAAAAAATAAGAATAAAACTAAAGTCGTACGATTTCAACTTAGTTGATAAATCAGCCGAAAAAATTGTTAAGACAGTAAAGTTGACTGGAGCAGTAGTAAACGGACCAATTCCTCTTCCTACTCACAAGAAAATTTTCACTGTATTACGTGCACCACACGTTAACAAAAAAGCGCGTGAGCAATTCCAAGCATGTACTTACAAGCGTTTGCTTGATATCTACAGTTCAACTTCTAAAACAGTTGATGCTTTGATGAAGCTTGAGTTGCCTAGCGGTGTTGAGGTTGAAATCAAAGTTTAGGTTTCAGTACCAGATTAAACAAATCATTAGAGTAAAAAGTAAATTAATAATTAAATAAGTAAAAATGTCCGGAATAATTGGTAAAAAAGTAGGAATGACTGGTTTCTTCGGTGCCAATGGTAAATACATACCATGCACGATTATAGAAGCAGGTCCTTGCGTTGTTACGCAAGTAAAAACCAAAGAAAAAGACGGTTACGAAGCATTGCAATTATCTTTCGATGAGAAGAAAGAGAAACATACTTCTGCAGCCATGAAAGGTCACTTTCAAAAAGCATCAACAACTCCTAAAAGAAAAGCTGTTGAGTTTCGTCACTTTGAAGAATCAAAAAACATTGGTGATGTAATCACTGTTGAACTTTTCGCAGAAGGAGATTTCGTTGAGATTTCAGGTACTTCTAAAGGTAAAGGTTTCCAGGGTGTTGTAAAACGTCACGGATTCAGCGGGGTAGGTCACGCTAACAAATCTCACGGTCAGCACGACAGAGAGAGAGCACCTGGTTCATTAGGAGCTTCTTCAGATCCTTCACGTGTATTCCCCGGAATGCGTATGGCAGGAAGAATGGGTGGAGACAAAGTGAAGATCCAGAACATCGAAGTAGTTAAAGTTATGCCTGAAAAAAACATCCTTTTAATTAAAGGTTCTGTTGCTGGTGCTAAAGGCTCTTATGTAGTAATCGAGAAATAAAAAAATTTACAATGCAACTGGAAGTAACAAATATAAGCGGTAAATCAACCGGTAAAAAAGTAGAGTTAGCAGATGCTATCTTTGCTGCTGAGCCCAACGATCATTGTATTTACTTAGATGTAAAACAATTTTTGGCTAACCAACGCCAGGGAACTCACAAATCTAAAGAGCGTGCTGAGATTTCACGTACTACTAAAAAATTGAAAAGACAAAAGGGAACAGGTGGAGCTCGTGCAGGTTCAATGAAATCTCCTTTGTTTATCGGTGGTGGTCGTGCATTTGGCCCTCGTCCTAGAGATTATTCTTTTAAATTGAATAAAAAAGTAAAACGTTTAGCTCGTGTATCCGCACTTTCTTACAAAGCGAAAGAAAATAAGATCACTGTGTTGGAAGATTTTACTTTTGATGCTCCAAAAACCGCTAAATATGCGGAATTATTGAAAAACTTGAGCCTTTCTGATAAAAAAACACTTTTAGTGTTGGGTGAATCAAATAAAAATGTATATTTGTCGTCCCGTAATTTAGAGCGCACAAAAGTCGTAGTAGCTTCAGATTTAAATACTTACGACATATTAAACGCTTCTAATGTGGTATTAGCAGAGAGTTCTTTGAAACAAATCGAAACAATTTTAACAAAGTAAAATGGAAATTTTAATAAAGCCGATCATCACAGAGAAGATGACATCGCAAGCCGAAAAACTAAATCGTTATGGCTTCGTTGTAGACAAAAAGGCGAACAAAGTCCAAATCAAGCAAGCCATCGAAACTATGTATGGTGTAACTGTAAAATCAGTAAACACACAACAGTACGTTGGTAAAGTGAAAACGCGTAACACCACTCGTGGTATCGCAGTAGGACGAGTAAACAGATCGAAGAAAGCTATCATCACTTTAAAAGATGGTGATATGATTGACTTCTATTCAAATATTTAATAATTCAGAAAAGAATTTAGAACAATGGCACTAAAGAAGTTAAGACCGTTAACACCGGGGCAGCGTTTCAAATTAGTAAGTGATTATTCAGAGATCACAACTAATACTCCTGAAAAGAGTTTGATTGCTCCGCAAACAAGATCCGGCGGTCGTAATAATACCGGAAAAATGACCATGCGCTATATGGGCGGTGGACACAAAAAGGCATACCGTATCATCGACTTCAAAAGAGATAACGATGGTGTACCGGGAACAGTAAAAACAATCGAGTACGATCCAAATCGTACTGCACGTATCGCTTTAATCCACTACAAAGATGGTGACAAACGTTACATTATAGCTCCTCAAGGTTTAGCTGTTGGACAAACAGTTGTATCCGGAAAAGATGCTACCCCAGAAGTAGGAAATACACTTTATTTAAGTGATATTCCTCTTGGAACAATCATTCATAATATAGAATTACGTCCTGGACAAGGTGCAGCTATGGCTCGCAGCGCAGGTACTTATGCACAGCTTTCAGCTCGTGATGGTAAATATGCTGTATTGCGTATGCCTTCAGGTGAGGTTCGTATGGTGCTAATTACTTGTAAAGCTACTGTAGGTGCTGTTTCTAATCCTGATCATAGCCTTGAAATTCATGGTAAAGCAGGTCGTAAACGCTGGTTAGGTCGTCGTCCTCGTACTCGTCCGGTTGTGATGAATCCAGTGGATCATCCAATGGGTGGTGGTGAAGGTCGTGCTTCAGGTGGGCATCCACGTTCTCGTAAGGGCTTACCGGCTAAAGGATTCAAAACCCGTTACAAAGCTAAAGCTTCTAACAAACACATCATCGAAAGAAGAAAGAAATAATTAATAGTTTAATGGTCGCGAGGCTTCGCGATTGCAGAACAAAAAAGTAAATAAAAATGGCAAGATCGTTAAAAAAAGGACCGTTCATCGACCACAACGTTGAGAAAAAAGTTGAGGACATGAACAAGAGCGGAAAGAAATCGGTTATCAAAACCTGGGCTCGTCGCTCTACAATTCCGCCTGAGTTTGTTGGACACACATTCGCAGTACACAATGGAAACAAATTTATTCCGGTGTATGTAACGGAAAACATGGTAGGACACAAATTGGGAGAATTTTCTCTTACCCGTTCTTTCAAAGGACACTCAGGAAATAATAAAAAATAATTTTTTAGATAAAAAAGAATAGCGATGGGCAAAAGAAAAAGGTTAGTAGCCGAAGCCAGAAAAGAGTCAAATAAGAGCAGTTACTTCGCAAAGTTGAATGACTGTCCTACCTCTCCTCGTAAAATGAGAATTGTAGCGGATTTGATCCGTGGAGCAGAAGTATTCCAGGCACTGAATGTTTTAAAATTCAGTACAAAACATGCTTCAGTTAAATTGGAGAAATTAGTTAAATCTGCGATTGCGAATTACGAAGCAAAAACAGGTGCTAAACCAGACGAAAATACATTATTTGTAAAAGACATCATGGTAGATAGCGGTTTCCAATTGAAACGTTTGAGAACTGCACCTCAGGGAAGAGGATACAGAATCAGAAAAAGGTCAAATCACGTAACAGTAATTTTAGGTACAAAAAATTAATATAAGAAATGGGACAAAAAGTTAATCCAATAGGTTTTCGTTTAGGAGTCATCAAAGGATGGGATTCAAACTGGTTTGGTGGGAATGATTATTCCGAGAAATTAGTTGAAGACGAAAAAATCAGAAAATACTTAACTGCTCGTTTACCTAAAGGCAGCATTTCTAAAGTGATCATCGAGAGAACTTTAAAGTTAATTACTGTTACTGTAAACACTGCTCGTCCGGGTATTATTATCGGGAAAGGTGGAAAAGAAGTAGATAAATTAAAAGAAGAACTTAAGAAATTCACTAAGAAAGAAGTTCAGATCAATATCTTCGAAATTAAACGTCCTGAATTAGATGCGCGTTTAGTAGCAGATAGTATCGCTCGTCAGATCGAAGGCCGTATCTCTTACAAAAGAGCTTCAAAAATGGCAGTTGCATCTGCAATGAGAATGGGTGCTGAAGGGATCAAAATCAAGATCTCAGGACGTCTTCAAGGTGCAGAGATGGCTCGTTCAGAAATGTACAAAGACGGAAGAACTCCTCTTCATACATTACGTGCGGATATCGACTATGCAGTAGGTGAGGCGCTTACAGCATTTGGATTACTTGGTGTAAAAGTTTGGGTTTGTAAAGGTGAAATCTTCGGAAAACGTGATCTTTCTCCAAACGCAGGAATGCCAAAAGATAAGAAACAACGTGATACTCCGGCTCCTAAGTTTAATGCAGGTGGTGCTCGTGGAGGAAACAAAAGAAGAGAGAAGCCTACAAACTAATTAAGAATATTTAAGTAATAGATAAAATTTACCAAAATGTTACAGCCAAAAAGAACGAAATATAGAAAGATGCACAAAATGAAGATGAAGGGTTTAGCTAAACGCGGCGACCAATTATCCTTCGGTTCATTCGGTATCAAAGCAACAGAAGAGTGTTGGGTTACAGCTCGTCAAATCGAAGCTGCCCGTGTTGCAGTAACACGTTTCATGAAAAGAGAGGGTCAGATCTGGATCCGTATTTTCCCTGACAAACCAATTACCAAAAAACCTGCAGAGGTTCGTATGGGTAAAGGTAAAGGTGCTCCTGAATATTGGGTTGCTCCGGTTAAAGCTGGTCGTATGATCTTTGAAGCTGAAGGTGTTCCTTTAGCAGTAGCAAAAGAAGCTTTACGTTTAGCTGCTCAAAAATTACCGGTGTGTACGAAATTTGTGGTACGTAGAGACTTTGTTGAAACAGAAGCATAATCGATTAATAAAAATTGAACATGGAAAATAAAGATATAGTTGCTCTTTCACTAAGTGAACTAAGAGACAAAATAAAAGAAGAGAAAGCGGTGATCAACAAAATGAAGATTAACCATACAGTTTCTCCGGTTGAAAATCCGATGAAAATTCGTGAAGCACGCAAATTGATTGCGCGTTTGAGCACAGAATTAACGAAAAAACAACAAGCATCATAATAAATTGCCAACAATGGAAATCGAAAGAAATTTAAGAAAAGAAAGAATTGGGACAGTTACCAGTAACAAAATGGAAAAATCCATTGTTGTTATAGTTGAGCGTAAGGTAAAGCACCCGAAATACGGAAAATTCGTGAAGAAGAGTACCAAGTTCGTAGCTCATGATGAAAAAAATGAGTGCGGAATAGGGGATACCGTAAAAATTATGGAAACTCGTCCGGTAAGCAAAACAAAATGCTGGAGACTGGTTGAAGTTATTGAAAAAGCTAAATAATTTTTTAAAGCATTTAAGACAAAATGATACAAAACGAATCAAGATTATCAGTTGCTGATAACAGTGGAGCTAAAGAAGTATTGGTGATCCGCGTACTAGGAGGAACACGTAAGCGTTACGCTTCTATTGGTGACAAAGTTGTTGTTACAGTAAAACACGCTCTTCCTTCAGGAAACATTAAAAAAGGAACAGTTAGTAAAGCGGTAATCGTTAGAACAAGAAAAGAAATTCGTCGCCAGGATGGTTCATACATCCGTTTCGACGACAATGCAGCAGTTCTTTTAAAGGCTGATGACGAGATCCGTGGAACACGTATCTTCGGACCGGTAGCAAGAGAGTTGCGCGATAAACAATTCATGAAAATTATTTCACTTGCACCCGAAGTGCTTTAAAATTTAAAAGAGGAACCAAGCAATGAAGTTGAAATTAAAAAAAGACGATTTAGTTAAGGTAATTTCCGGCAACGCAAGAGGCCAGGAAGGAAAAATCGTATCTATTGACCTTAAAAAATTAAGAGCGATAGTAGAAGGTGTGAATATGATTTCTAAACACACTAAGCCTAACGCAAAGAGCCCTAACGGAGGGATTGTTAAACAAGAAGGTTCAATCCACATTTCTAACTTAATGTTAGTTGTTGGAGGCAAGGTTACACGTGTTGGTCGTCAGGTAAACGAGAAAACAGGTAAAATCGAAAGAATCGCTAAAAAAACTAAGGAGGTAATCAAATAATGGCTACTACTTACCAACCACGTCTGAAAACAAAATTCAGCAAGGAAATTAAAAATTCTCTTAAAGAGAAATTTCAATACAGTTCAGTAATGCAAGTTCCTGAGCTAAAAAAGATCTGCCTTAACCAGGGTTTAGGAGATGCTGTTGCAGATAAAAAAATTATTGAGAACGCAATTAAAGAAATGACCACTATTTCAGGTCAGAAAGCAGTTGCTACTTACTCAACAAAAGATATCTCTAACTTCAAATTACGTAAAGGCGTTGCTATTGGTGTACGTGTTACACTTCGTGGAAACCACATGTACGAATTTTTAGACAGATTGATCTCTTCTGCTCTACCACGTATCCGTGATTTCAAAGGAATCAATGATAAAGGTTTTGACGGACATGGAAACTACACGCTTGGTATCACTGAGCAGATCATTTTCCCAGAGATCGATATCGATAAAATCAGCAAAATCAATGGTATGGATATTACTTTCGTTACTACAGCGAAAACTAATGAAGAAGCCCACACCTTGTTAACTGAATTTGGTTTCCCATTCAAGAAAAATACAAAATAATAGAAGCTCGACAAGATGGCAAAAGAATCAATGAAAGCCCGAGAGGTAAAAAGGGCAAAATTAGTAGCAAAATACGCTGACAAACGTGCAGCACTTAAAGCAGCAGGTAATTTTTCTGATCTACAGAAATTACCTAAAAACTCCTGCCCGGTGCGTATGCGTAACCGTTGTAAGTTAACAGGTCGCCCACGTGGTTACATGCGTACTTTCGGTATCAGTCGTGTTACTTTCCGTGAAATGGCATTATTCGGTAAAATACCGGGTGTGACCAAGTCAAGCTGGTAATTCGCATTCGCTAAAGTTTTTAACAAAAGCGAACAAAATTTTCCTATCTTTGCGTTCCGAAAAAAATCGGGGTAGGTAAAAAAGAGTATTAATGTATAATTATCCTGTCGCAAGTCGGGGTAAGATATAAAACAAATAAAATGACAGATACAATTGCAGACTACTTAACAAGAGTCAGAAACGCTATTAGAGCGAAACACAGAATCGTTGAGATCCCTTCTTCAAACCTGAAGAAAGAAATGACGAAAATCCTTTTCGATAAAGGTTACATACTAAACTACAAGTTTGATGTAAACGAAAAGAACCAGGCAACTATCAAAATTGCCTTAAAATACCATCCGGTAACAAAACTACCAGCTATCCGTACTTTAGACAGAGTTTCTTCACCGGGACTTCGTAAGTATGCTGCTGCAGATAAACTGCCACGTGTTATTAATGGTTTGGGAATCGCTATCATCTCTACTTCTAAAGGTGTAATGACTGACAAAGAAGCAAGAACACAGAATGTTGGTGGGGAAGTAATTTGTTATGTATCTTAAAAAAACAGGAGGAAAATTATCATGTCACGTATAGGAAAATTACCGATAACACTACCTTCAGGCGTTGAAGTTTCAATCGCAGGTACTAACGTAACCGTAAAAGGTTCAAAAGGAACATTAACACAAGTTGTTGACGCAGATATTACTGTAAAAGTAGCTGATGGAATAGTAGAAGTTACTCGTCCAACTGATCAAAAACGTCACCGTTCACTACATGGTTTATATCGCTCTTTAATCGCGAATATGGTTCATGGTGTTTCTGTGGGATATAAATCAGAGCAAGAACTAGTTGGTGTAGGTTACCGTGCCAGCAATAAAGGTCAGTCTTTAGAGCTTTCATTAGGTTACTCTCACAACGTTATGTTTGAATTGCCTGTAGAAATTAAAGTTGTTACTACTGCTGAAAAAGGTCAGAATCCAAAAGTTATTTTGGAATCATGCGATAAGCAATTGATCGGGCAGGTTGCTGCAAAAATTCGTTCACTTCGTAAACCTGAGCCGTACAAAGGAAAAGGTATTAAATTTACAGGTGAAGTACTTCGCAGAAAAGCAGGTAAAGCAGCAGGTAAATAATTGGTTAAATAAGATAAGTATAATAATTCAAGATATAAAAAAATGGCTCTCACAAAATCTGAAAGAAGAACTAGAATCAGAAAACGCATCAGAAAGGCGATCAGCGGAACTACAAGTTCTCCACGTCTTAGTGTTTTCAGAAGCAACGCCGAGATCTATGCTCAAATCATTGATGATTTGACTGGAACAACAATCGTTACAGCTTCTTCAAGAGATAAAGACCTTGCGGATGCAAAAGGTAATAAATCTGAAGTTTCTAAATTGGTTGGTAAATCACTTGCTGGCAAAGCTAAAGCTAAAGGAATCGAGACTATCGTTTTCGATAGAGGTGGTTACCTTTACCATGGTCGTGTTAAATCTCTTGCCGAAGGTGCCAGAGAAGGTGGTTTGAAATTCTAAAAAATTAAAAAAAGAAAAAATGTCTAAAGAAGTTGTAAAAAGAGTAAAATCAGCCGAAATAGAACTAAAAGATAAATTAGTTGGTATACAGCGTGTAACGAAAGTTACCAAAGGTGGTCGTCACTTCAGTTTCTCTGCAATCGTGGTTGTAGGAAACGAAAAAGGAGTGGTTGGTTACGGTTTAGGTAAAGCTAATGAGGTTACCGATGCTATTACAAAAGGTATTGATGATGCTAAGAAAAACCTGGTTAAGGTATGTGTTCTTAAAGGAACTGTTCCTCACGCTCAGGAAGGAAAATTCGGTGGATCAAGAGTGTTCTTGAAACCTGCTGCTCACGGTACTGGTGTAATTGCCGGTGGTGCGATGCGTGCAGTGTTGGAGAGTGTTGGAGTAACAGACGTACTAGCGAAATCTAAAGGTTCTTCAAACCCACACAACGTGGTAAAAGCAACTTTGGATGCTTTAGCTAAATTACGTGATCCTTACACGATTTCAGTTCAAAGAGGTATTTCATTGGATAGAGTATTTAACGGTTAATATTAGGTAAAATGAGCAAAGTAAAAGTAACATTGGTTAAAAGTACCATCAAAAAAACGGAAAGAATCAAACGTACGGTACAGGCCTTAGGTTTAAGAAAAGTTCATAGTACAGCTGAACACACCGTAACACCTCAGATCAAAGGAATGATCGACGCTGTTAATCATTTAATAAAAGTTGAAAATATTTAATCTTAAGAATTAAAAAGATATGCAATTAAGTAATTTAAAACCGGCTCAAGGATCTGTGAAGACAAACTATCGCAGAGGAAGAGGTCAAGGTTCAGGCGGTGGCGGAACGGCTACTCGTGGGCACAAAGGTGCTAAGTCTCGTTCAGGTTATTCTTCAAAACGTGGTTTTGAAGGTGGACAGATGCCATTACAACGTCGTGTTCCTAAGTTTGGTTTCAAAAACATCAACCGTATAGAGTATGTATCTGTTAACTTAGATGCACTACAAAAATTGGCTGATAACAAAGGAATTAAAGAAATCACACCGGAAGTATTTATCCAAAATGGATTAGCTTCTAAGACTTCTTTGATCAAAGTTTTAGGACGTGGAGAATTAAATGCTGCAGTTACAGTTAAAGCTCACGCTTTTTCAGCTACAGCAAAATCAGCAATCGAAGCAAAAGGTGGTTCTGCAACCACACTATAATTTATGAAGAGATTTATAAATACATTAAAAAATATCTGGAGGATAGAAGAGTTAAGACAACGTATTGTCTTAACCCTTTTATTAATCCTGGTGTATCGTTTAGGAACCTATGTGGTTTTACCTGGCGTTGATGCAAGCGTTTTAGCGAAAGCTAATGAAGGTAGAGCTCAGGATGGGATTCTTGGGTTGATCAATATTTTTTCCGGTGGAGCCTTTCAAAATGCATCCATTTTTGGTTTAGGTATTATGCCTTACATTACCTCTTCAATTATTATTCAGTTGTTGGGTATGGCAGTTCCTTATTTCCAGAAAATGCAGAAAGAAGGCGAAAGCGGAAGAAAAAAAATCAATCAATACACCCGTTTCTTAACAGTAGCAGTTACCGCTGTTCAGGCTCCCGGATATATTGCTACGCAAATCACTAACATTCAGGGTGCTGTTCCAAATGCGGGCCCATACTGGTATATACAATCTATTATGATTCTTGTTACTGGAACCATGTTTGTGATGTGGTTGGGCGAGAAGATAACAGATAAAGGTATTGGAAATGGAATCTCCATGATCATTATGATTGGTATTATTTCAAGATTACCTATGGCATTTGGTTTTGAGATCAGTTCTCGTTTAGATGCGCAAGGTGGTGGTTTGATCATGTTCCTATTGGAATTAGTATTCTTAGTGTTCGTAATCATCGGATCAATCCTTTTGGTTCAGGGAACACGTCGCGTACCGGTTCAGTTTGCGAAGAAAATAGTTGGAAACAAACAATACGGTGGAGTTCGTCAATACATTCCTTTAAAAGTGAATGCTGCAGGTGTAATGCCGATCATCTTTGCTCAGGCAATTATGTTCATTCCTGCTGCTGTAGCTACTATGGGTGACCAATCAAAAGGTGGTTTCTTAATGGCTTTCACCGATCATTTTGGTTTCTGGTATAACGTTACTTTCGCTATTCTGATCATTCTGTTTACTTATTTCTACACGGCTATCATGGTTAATCCTAACCAATTGGCTGATGACATGAAACGTAACGGAGGTTTTGTGCCGGGTGTTAAACCGGGTAAAAAAACTGCTGAATTCCTTGATTCAGTTATGTCTAAAATTACCTTACCTGGTTCTATATTCCTTGCAGGTGTAGCTATTATGCCGGCAATTGCAAGATTATTAGGGGTTACAAATGAGTTTGCAAATTTCTACGGTGGTACATCATTGTTGATCTTAGTAGGTGTTGTGTTGGATACATTACAACAGATCGAGAGCCACTTGCTTAACAGACAATATGAAGGTTTGATGAAGAGTGGAAGAATTAAAGGTAGAACTTCATCAATGCAATTACAGAGCTAAAATATGGCAAAACAAAACTCGATAGAGCAGGATGGAACAATACTGGAGGCATTGAGTAATGCCATGTTCAGAGTAGAATTGGAGAATGGGCACATAGTTATCGCTCATATTTCCGGAAAAATGAGAATGAATTATATTAAAATATTGGTTGGCGATAAAGTTAGACTAGAGATGTCGCCATACGATTTAACAAAAGGAAGAATATCATACAGGTATAAATAACAAGAAACCATGAAGGTAAGAGCATCACTTAAAAAAAGAAGCGTAGATTGCGTAATCGTACGTCGTAAGGGTAAACTTTACATAATTAACAAAAAGAACCCGAAATTTAAACAAAGACAAAGATAATTTTTTGTACTTTCGCAAACATTTTTAAAAATTAATAGCAAAAAATGGCAAGGATAGCAGGTATTGATTTACCAAAAAACAAAAGAGGAGAGATAGGATTAACGTATATCTTCGGAATTGGCCGCAGCAGAGCTCAGACAATTTTAACTAAAGCTGGTATTAGCTGGGACAAAAAAGTAAACGAGTGGAATGACGATGAAGCAAATGCTATTCGTAAAATCATCAACGACGAGATTCGCGTTGAAGGTGCTCTTCGTTCAGAAGTTCAATTGAACATCAAACGTTTAACTGATATCGGTTCTAACAGAGGAATTCGTCATAGAAATGGTTTACCTGTGAGAGGTCAACGTACAAAAACAAACGCTCGTACTCGTAAAGGAAAACGTAAGACAATTGCGGGTAAAAAGAAAGTTACTAAATAATAATTGAAATGGGTGAATGATATTTCATTCACTTGATCAGAGTACATAATTAAAAACAAAAATGGCAAAACAACAGCAAAACGCTGCATCAGCTAAAGCAGCATCTAAAAAAAGAGTTGTTAAGGTAGAAGCTTCAGGACAAGCGCACATTAATGCTACGTTCAACAATATCATTATTTCTTTAACGAATAATGCAGGTCAGGTAATAGCTTGGTCTAGTGCAGGTAAAATGGGTTTCCGTGGTTCTAAAAAGAACACTCCTTATGCAGCTCAGTTAGCAGCAGGTGATAGCGGAAAAGTTGCATTTGATGCAGGTTTACGTAAAGTAAAAGTATTTGTAAAAGGTCCTGGTGCAGGTCGTGAATCAGCAATCAGAACTATTGGTACTGTTGGTATTGAAGTTACTGAGATCGTGGATATCACTCCGATCCCTCACAACGGTTGTCGTGCCCCAAAACGCCGTAGAGTGTAGTACTTTGTACTTTTAAAAAGAATAATTGATAATAATATTGTAAATAAAGAGAAATGGCAAGATATACAGGTCCTAAATCGAAAATCGCACGTAAGTTTAAAGAGCCAATTTTTGGTCCGGATAAGGCTTTAGAAAAGAAAAATTACCCTCCGGGGCAACATGGTTTAGCTAAAAAAAGAGCTAAACAATCAGAATACGCTGTTCAGTTGCAGGAAAAACAAAAAGCTAAATACACTTACGGTGTTTTAGAAAAACAATTCGCTAACACATTCACCAAAGCAGCCCGTTCTCACGGTATTACAGGTGAAGTATTGTTGCAATTAATGGAATCCCGTTTAGATAATGTGGTTTACCGTATGGGAATCGCACCTTCACGTAGAGCTGCACGTCAGTTAGTAGGTCACAAACATATTAATGTTAATGGTGAATTAGTGAATATCGCTTCTTTCACTCTTAAAGCAGGCGATGTTGTTTCTGTTCGTGAAAAATCTAAATCTTTAGAGGCTATCGTTAATTCAATTGCAGGTGCATCAAGCAAATACTCTTGGATCGAGTTCGACCCGAAAGATATGAAAGGTACTTACATGCAACGTCCAGAAAGACAACAAATACCTGAAAACATTAAAGAACAGCTTATTGTCGAGTTATACTCTAAATAATCCTGATCTGGTTTTCGAAATATTTTTTTTAATTAGTAACTAATAAAACACAAAATATAATATGGCTATTCTTGCATTCCAACGTCCGGATAAAGTTATATTGCTTCAATCTACTGATACTGTAGGACAATTCGAATTTCGTCCTCTGGAGCAGGGTTACGGTATAACTGTTGGTAACGCGTTGCGCCGTATCCTTTTGTCATCTTTAGAAGGATATGCAATTACTACAATTCGCCTTGAAGGTGTGGACCACGAGTTCTCTACCATGAAAGGTGTTGTTGAAGACGTAACAGAAATTATTTTGAATATGAAGCAAATCCGCTTCAAAAAACAAATCGATAATCACGATTTTGAAAAAGCGGTTTGTACTTTAACAGGAAAAGAAACTATCACAGCAGGTGATATCGGAAAATTCCTTAACGGATTCCAGGTATTAAACCCTGAGTTGGTAATTGCACATTGCGAGCCATCTGTAAAAATTAAGTTAGAGATCACAATTGAAAAAGGACGTGGTTATGTTCCGGCTGACGAGAACAAACCTGCTAACGCTGCTCACGGTGTTATCCCAATCGATGCTATCTACACTCCGATCCGTAACGTGAAATTCTCTGTTGAGAACTACCGTGTTGAACAAAAAACGGATTACGAAAAACTAATTTTGGATATCGTTACAGACGGTTCAATTCATCCGAAAGATGCATTGAAAGAAGCTGCTAAAATTCTTATTCACCATTTCATGTTGTTCTCTGACGAGCGTATCACCCTTGATGCTGAAGAGAAAAGCACTGAGAATGAATTTGACGAAGCATCTTTACACATGCGTCAGTTATTGAAAACCAAGTTAGTTGATATGGATCTTTCAGTTCGCGCATTGAATTGCTTAAAAGCTGCTGATGTTGAAACATTAGGTGAGCTGGTAGCTTTCAACAAAAACGATCTTTTAAAATTCCGTAACTTCGGTAAGAAATCTCTTACTGAGTTAGAAGATCTTGTTCAAACTAAAGGACTTCAATTCGGTATGAACGTTTCAAAATACAAATTAGATAAAGAATAATAATTAATTGTGGATGTGAGATTTCTGATCATGGATTAAACCATCAGAAATCAGAAATCAAAAATCAAAAAACAAAATGAGACACGGAGATAAAATAAATAACTTAGGAAGAAAAACGGCTCACCGTCATGCAATGCTTGCTAACATGGCTTGTTCATTGATCGGTAACAAACGTATCTTCACTACTGTAGCGAAAGCAAAAGCTTTACGTACGTATGTTGAACCTCTTCTTACAAAATCTAAAGAAGATACAACTCACAGCCGTCGTATTGTATTCGCTTACTTAAAAAACAAAGAAGCAGTTGCTGAATTGTTCAAAGATGTTGCAGTGAAAATTGCAGACAGAAAAGGTGGTTACACTCGTATCATCAAAACCGGTAACCGTATTGGTGATGCTGCTGAAATGGCAATGATCGAATTAGTTGATTTCAACGATATCTATACCAACAACAAATCTGCCGGTACTGAGAAAAAAGCGAAACCAACAACTCGTCGTAGCCGTAGTGCAGGTACTAAAAAAGCTGCTACAGCTAAAGGTACTGACGCTGCTGAAACAGCTGAGTAATATTAAAATACTTTATAAGGAAAGCCCTGTACGCCTTTGGCGGATGGGGCTTTTTAATTTTGTATATTTGCA
Source organism: Bacteroidota bacterium (assembly GCA_030684395.1). GTDB lineage: Bacteria > Bacteroidota > Bacteroidia > B-17B0 > Aurantibacillaceae > JADJDM01. Next base: position 111,635 of record JAUXTT010000040.1, read on the forward strand.
TAATTCTAAAACCTATGAAATCAGCTATCTCTTTTTTTATTTCAATTTCTATCTTCTTTTGCTTTTTGATTAATTCAGTTTATGCTCAACAATTGCAATGGGCACGCAAGCTTGGGGGAACAGGAGGAGAAGAAGGTAGGGGTATTGTAGTAGATAAGAATGGTAATGTTTATACGACCGGAACATTTCAAGGTACTACAGATTTTGATCCTGGGACTGGTGTTTATAACTTGGTATCGGACGCGGGAACTGATGTTTTTGTTTCTAAAGTTGATGAGAACGGTTTTTTTAAATGGGCGAGATCTTTTGGAGGAGGAGGCAATACCTACGATTTCGGTTTCTCTATTACTACTGATAATCAAAGTAATGTTTATATCATTGGACAATTTTCGGGAACTGTAGATTTTGATCCGGGAATCGGCATAGATACTATTACCGGCTCCGGAGATGCTTTTGTTTGGAAGCTTGACCAAATGGGAAATTTTTGCTGGGCAAAAACATTTGCGGGATTAGGTTATGGAGGTAATGGAGGCGATGTAGAAGGGAAGTCAATTGCGTTGGATCCCTTAGGAAATATATATTTAACCGGAAGCTTCAACGGTAATGTTGACTTTAATCCGGGTGTAGGAATTGATACTTTGATAGCTCCCAATGGAAATACTGACGCTTTCATAACAAAATTGAATAGTAATGGTGATTTTGTTTGGGCGAGGAATATAGGAGGTAGTGATAGCGATCATGCACGTTCAATTGCTGTTGATGATAATGGCAATGCGTTTATAACAGGTTGGTTTGTTTTGAATGTAGATTTTGATCCTGGACCTGGAGTAAATAATTTTACAAGCGGAAGTACCTTTCCAGATTCTTACATATTAAAATTGGATTACCTAGGGAATTTCAAATGGGTTAAAACGTTTGGTGGAAGTAATTTTGACAGAGGATTTTGTATTGTTCTCGATGCTTCGGGAAATATTTATTCAAAGGGAAAATACACAGCTACTGCAGATCTTGATCCAGGACCAGGTATTAGCAATTACACAGCTGTAGGCGCCGAAGGTAGTTATATTTCAAAATTAGATTCTAACGGAAATTTTTTGTGGGCAAAAACTGTTTATGAACAAGAAAATTATAATGGAGCATCGCATCTAGGGGTTGATGAAGAAGGAAATGTGTATAGTGCAGGTCATTTCCAGGGAACGGTAGACTTTGATCCGGGAGTGCAAACAAACAATTTGATATCTGCAGGAAATTATGATGTTTTCATTTTTTCGTTGGATAGTTCCGGAAATTACAGGTGGGCAAAAAGTATCGGTCAAAGTCTTGTAGATCGTAGTAACTCTATATTTTTAGACAACAAAAGAAATATATACGTAACGGGAATGTTCCTCAATACCATAGATTGTGACCCTACTAGTAATGTCGAGAATTTGATTTCTACAGGAGGTAGTGAAGTGTTTTTGGCGAAATTTAGCCAAAAGGGAGTTATTGGAAAAATCTATCATGATATAAATGGGAATTGTTTACAAGGGAATAATGATATTGGTTTGGTTGGCAGAAGAGTTGTCATTGACCCCGGTAGTGTCATAGTTGAAACAAATGCATCAGGTCGTTGGTATATTGATTCGCTTCCCGTAGGGAATTATATTATTAACGTAGATACATCTGGCAACTGGACGGCTGCCTGCGTGGGTAATGATAACTTTACAGTTGTAAATCCAGATTCGGCAATTCTTGTTTCTAATTTGGGTATCATAAATACTCATCCCTGCGCTCAACATGATGTTTCCATTACAGCTCCCTTCTTAAGGAGATGTTTTTCGAATCAAACTATATATGTGCAGGCATGTAATCAAAACGTCGCTACAACTGCGTTAAATTCGGCTTACGTTGATGTTAAGTTAGACTCATTGTTAACTCCTACTTCTTCATCTCTATCCTACACGTCAATGGGGAATAATAAGTATCGTTTTAATGTCGGTAATTTGAACCCTGGTCAATGTGTTAATTTTACGATTAACACAACAGTTAGTTGTAACGCAATATTAAATCAAACGCTTTGCATTGAAGCAAGTTTATATCCTGCCGATTCATGCGTGTTTGATACCATTCCTTCCACTCCAATTCCTGGAGATACGGTTTCCGTAACTCCTTGCACATTGCCATGGGATCATTCAAGTTTAAGTGTAGATGGTTGGTGTGCAAACGATACGGTTTATTTTACTGTTACTAATAACGGAATTGCAGTTAATGGAAACATGCAGTGTTACGCTCCCGTGAGAGTTTATGTGGATGGCGTGTTGACTTATGTTGATTCTATTTTATTGAGTGGTGGACAAACTATTACGTACTCATATCCCGGTAACGGCCAAACATGGATCTTACAAGCTGATCAACATCCTTTGCATCCCGGCAACTCTCATCCCAATGCGCATGTGGAAGCTTGTGGTAATATTGCAAACTGGACTCCAAACTTGATAAACAACTTGCCTTTAGATGACGCAGATCCTGTGGTTGATATTTATTGCGGTGTTGTTTCAGGAGCGTACGATCCTAATGATAAAACAGGTTTTCCAATAGGTTTAGGAACGCAGCATGAAATACTTCCTAACCAACAAATCCAATACTTAATTCGTTTTCAAAACACAGGAACGGATACTGCATTCAATATTGTAGTAAGAGATACATTGGATACTGATCTGAATATTTTCTCTGTAGTCCCGGGTGCTGCAAGTCATAATTATACATTCAGAATGTATGGGCCTCGTGTGTTGGAATGGACTTTTACTAACATCATGCTTCCGGATAGTAATGTGAATGAAGCAACGAGTCATGGCTTCTTAACTTTCAGGGTTGATCAGCAACCTAATCTTCCAAATGGAACAACAATTTTGAACGATGCTGATATTTATTTTGATTTTAACGATCCCATCATCACCAACCAAACTTTGCACACGATCAATAATCAGTTGCATAATTTTGCTGTTGGTTTAAAATCAGAGGTGAAAAATCAGAAATCACAAATTAAAGTGTACCCCAATCCCGCAAGTAATAATGTAACTATTCTTCTTACAAAAGAAAATGTTGGCTCAACTTATAACATTACCAATCAATTGGGGCAAACAATATTACAAGGGAAATTAACTACAGAACAAAACTTAATTGATATTAATAACCTTGCAACAGGTTTTTATGTTGTTACTGTGGAGGGTAAAGAAATAAAACAGAGTGTTAAGTTGGTTAAGCAGTAAAGTATAAAGCATTTATAAAAGAATCCCCATCCTGACTTAATCAAAGGGTGGGGCTTTTTTGTGACTTGGAAAAAGGGTGAGTAATGTTGAAATACCTTATAAAACCGAAGTATTTACGGAAATTTTTTGTAGATTTCTTTACGGTGCGCAAAGTCCACCATGTAAACAATATTGTTTTGAAAAACAATTCCTACTCTATAATCAGTTAATACTTTAATGCGATAAGCTGTTTTATAGCCGCTTAGTTTTTTTATGTTTTTAATTTCGGCTAAAGAAGAAGCTTTAGTAATGTTAACAACCACATCGGCAATTGCTTCTTTTAATTTTTTGTCGCGTAATTTATCGAGGCTCTTTTCAAAACTCTTTGAAAACTCAAAATTCATTTAATTCCAAGTTTTTTAAGTACTGTTTTTTTATCAGCCAAGCCACTTTTTAATCCTGCTTTAATCATTTTGGCTAATGCAGCGTCTTCCTCCGCTTCAACCGTTTCTTTCACAAAGCCAACACTTTTTGTAGTTTCACTTAGGTCTTTAATAAGAGCAAGCAAGTGTTTTCCCATGCTGGTACGATCGTCTATAACTATTGTATGCTTCATATTACAAATCTACAAAAAAAATCTGTTCTTATCTCATCAATCCAATTTTAGAGATAAAGGTACTGGCGCTTCTGAAACAGTTGAGTAATATTAAAATACTTTATAAAGGAGACCCTGATGGTGACGTTAGTTTTTTTGTTTTTATTACAACTTTTCAATCTTTGATTGGTGATTTGTAAATAATTGCAATTTTGTTACCTTTAAGTTCTATGAAGAGCTTAAAGACCTTTCTACTCCTTCTGATCATTCTGTTAAGTGTAAGCCGGTTTTATTCTCAAAAGCGGGATTCTCTTTGGTCGGTTTATAAAAACGCGTCTCAGACCGATACAAATCGTTTAAAGGCAATAGACGAAATAGCAACTTACTATAGAAGTAACAACCCTGATAGTGCTATCATTGTTGCTCAGCAACAATTAAAATTAGCTCAGTCAAGCAAACAAAAGAAATACGAAGCCAAGGCTTATAACACCATAGGTCTTTCTTATGCTAATAAGGGGGACTATACTATTGCCCTTCAAAACTATTCTCTTGCCTTGAAGATCAGAAAAGAAATTGGAGACAAAAAAGGCATTGCGGGTTCGTATAATAACATGGGAATTGCATACGAGATGCTGGGCAATAATAGGGAAGCAATTAATATGCACATGGCTTCTCTTAAAATAAAAGAAGGACTTGGAGATAAAAAAGGAATTGCAAACTCTTACGATAACATCGGCACAGTTTATTACAAGCAGGGGAACAATACTCAGGCTCTTAAAATGCAATTGGAAGCATTAAAAATAAGAGAGGAAATAAACGATGAGTATGCTATAGCTATCTCTTATAACAATCTTGGCTTGCTAAATTTGCAATTGGAGAATTATGGAGCTGCAATCAAAAATTTTAATTCGGCTATTCAGATAAATAAAAAAATGAAAGATGATTTTGCTCTTTCAATGAATTACAACAATCTTGGAAATGTGTATGATAAACAAATGGATTTATCGGAAGCTCTTAAAATGCATTCATCGGCTCTAAAGCTGAGAGAATCAATGGGAGATAGAAGCGGAGTTGCTTCTTCTTTGCACAATATAGGTATTGTGTATGATAAACAACAGAGTTATGCGGACGCGTTTAAGGTGCTAAGTCAGGCTTTAGCGATAAGAGAAGAGATTGAAGACAAACCGGGAGTGGCTATATCATATGCTGCCCTGAGTACGGTATATAAACATTTAAAACAATTTAAGCAAGCAGAAGAATATGCCTTGAAAGCGTTGAAACTTTCGAAAGAAGTCGGCTCTGTTGAATACGAAGAAAATGCTAATTATGCCTTAAGTGAAGTTTATTCCCTAACAGGAAAAGACAAAGAAGCACTTAAGTATTTTAAAGCCTATATAGTTAATCACGATACACTCATTAACGAAGAAAACACAAAAAAGAATGTACAGGCTCAGATGGAATACGAGTTTAATAAAAAGGAAGTAGCCACTAAAGCTGAGCAGGAAAAAAAAGATGCGTTGGTTGTTGAAGAAAAACGCAAACAAAGGATCATCACAACTTCTGTTACTATCGGTTTGATTTTAGTTTTATTGTTGGCGGGAGTTATCTTAAGGAGCCTTCGTCAAAATCAAAAAAAGAACAAAATCATCACTGAACAAAAAGAATTGGTTGAAAGACAAAAGCACATAGTTGAAGAAAAACATAAAGAAATTACAGATAGTATTAATTATGCGGAAAGAATACAACGCAGTTTTTTGGCTACAAAGGAACTGCTTGATGAGAATCTTAAAAATTATTTCATTCTCTTTAAGCCCAAAGATGTAGTGAGTGGAGATTTTTATTGGGCAGAGATGTTAAGTAACGGAAACTTCATTTTAGCCACAGCGGATAGCACAGGGCATGGCGTTCCCGGTGCCATTATGAGTTTGTTAAACATTACAAGTTTAGAGAAAGCAATTGAACATTATACTGACCCTGCAGAAATACTTGGCCACACACGTCAAACAATTATCAAAAGATTAAAGCGTGATGGTAGTGCAGAGGGAGGAAAAGACGGCATGGATTGTAGTTTGATGACGTTTGATTTTCAAAATAAAAAACTTCAAATAGCTGTAGCACATAATCCTGTATGGATAGTTCGTGAAAATGATTTCATAGAGATCAAAGCAGATAAAATGCCCGTTGGTAAACATGATAGAGATAAAGAACCATTTACATCACATACAATAGATCTTATTTCAGGTGATGTTATTTATACACTTACAGATGGTTTCCCAGATCAATTCGGAGGGCCTAAAGGAAAGAAATTTATGAGTAAGAATCTAAAGGAATTACTGGCTAAGAATTCAGTGCTCCCAATGCATGAACAAAAAGAACTGTTGGAAAAGATATTCAGGGATTGGGTTGCAAATATAGAGCAGGTGGATGATGTTACTTTGATAGGGATAAGGGTATAGCGGATGTTTTTTGCGGTGTTCCCCCCACTTAAATATGTCTATATTTGAAATAAATATCAGCTAATTTTTTCATTATGTTTATAAAGAGAAATGTAAAAAAATGCCTGTCGTTACTTTTCCTGTTTTCAGTAGTACTGAGTAACCAGTGTTTTTCTACTTCTGTTACGATAAATGGTGTTAATGTTTTAGCCGGGGATGAAGTTAAGGATGCTGTAAAATTAGACCCTTACTGGCGTTTTTCCATTGGTGATAACACGGATTGGGCAAATCCGGATTTCGATTACAGTAAATGGGATTCGGTGTATATGCCGCTTACTATTGAAGAATTCTTCGAATATAAATTCAAAGGAAACTTATGGCTCAGGAATAAATTTGTTATCACAGAGACGAATCTGAAAAGGAATTATTCCTTCCTTATTAAACAATATGGTGCTTCTGAAATATACATTGACGGGAAACTTGTACACCAGCTGGGAAAAGTTTCTAATTCGCTTGCCGGAGAAGAGTTCTATAACCCTCAGAATTTTCCTATAAGTTTTTCTGTGGGTAGTTCAGGTACACATACGATAGCCATTCGATTCTCTAACCACGTTTTTTTGAGTGATGCTATGGATGAATCATACCTGGAGGCGTTCAATTTTCAGATCGTAACTGAGGAAAGTGCAGTTCTTGTCAACAAATTAAAGATCTTTAAGGCAAGTATTATGTATGCAGTAGGTTTTGGTTTGTTTTTGGCGCTGGGAGTGCTGAATTTTGTACTGTTCCTTTTCTACAAACGCGATAAAACTAACCTGCTCTATAGTATTTTCTGTGTGGCCCTTTCAGTCACCTTTATTTTTCAGGTAATTAGGAGCAATACAGCTGTTGCAGGAACCGAAGTAATGATGGATCGGCTTATTATGCTTTTCTCCTTTACCTCCAACTTCTTTTTGCTGTCGCTGGTTTTTTCTTTTGTTTACGAAAAAATGCCTAAGCGCCTGTGGGTTGTTTTAGGCCTAAGTTTAATAGGAATTTGTCTTATTATTCCGGAATCTGATATTGCCAACACCATTGAGAATTTTGTTAGTATTTATTCCGCAATTGATATAGTGGTAGTAATTTTAGTTACTTATTTCAAACGTTATGATCCTACAAAAAAGAAGCGCCGTTGGGTATTGATAATTCTGACTTCTTTGGTTTTGATAGCGTGCTTAGGACTGTTTATTCATAAAGCTATTTCCCTTATTGCTTTTCTTATTCTGGTTTTTATTGTTGTGCTACCGGTAGCAGGATTCATATTTGTAGTTCCGGTATATATGGCAGTTAGGCACGCAAGGAGTTTCGCAGTCACCAATAAAAGTCTGGAAGAACAATTGGAGCAGGTGAAAGAACTTTCTGCAAAAACTATTGAACAGGAACAGGAAAAAAAGAGGATGCTGGAAACTCAAAACGAAATGCTCGAAGAACAAGTGCAGGAAAGAACTTCCGAATTAGCTGAGAAAAATCTGGAAATAACTGATAGTATAAATTACGCCCGTCGTATTCAAAGAGCAATTCTTACTAGCAAAGAAGAAATAAATGAAAGCCTGAAACAATGCTTCGTGTTATTTAAACCTAAAGATATTGTAAGTGGTGATTTTTATTTTTATGCGAAAAAAGAAAACACAGTTATGATAGCAGCTGCTGATTGTACTGGTCATGGTGTTCCGGGAGCATTAATGAGTATGATAGGTTGTGAAAAATTAATAGGAGCAGTGTCGGAAAGTACGGAGCCATCTGTAATTTTGAATACGCTGAACAGAGGTATAAAATCTTCCCTGAGACAATCCGATAAAGAAGAGTCTACCAGGGATGGGATGGACATTGCTTTTACTTCTATCAATTTGGAAACAAACTTTGTTCAGTACGCAGGGGCAAACCGACCCATATGGATCATCAGAAACGGAACAAAGGAAGTAGAAGAAATAAAAGCGACGAAAAAAGCTATAGGTGGTTTCACTTCAGATGACCAACATTTTGACCAACATACAATACAGTTTAATACCGGCGATACTTTTTATTTATTTTCGGATGGATATGCCGATCAGTTTGGAAGCAACGGTAAGAAATTAATGACCAAAAAGTTCAGAGAGATCCTTCTTGAAATTCAAAACCTGCCTATGGATTTGCAGGAAAAACATCTGGATGATTTTATTGAAAGCTGGAAAAAAGAGGTTGAACAGGTAGATGATATTTTGGTGATAGGAGTGAGGGTGTAGATATAAATGATCAGGCGGATTAAATCAATGACAAATATCATGTGATTTCTTGATTTAATAGACTACCTTTCGTAAAACGCACCATTACCTTTAATTCAAAATTAAACACCATGGAAACAAATAACAAAATCAGCGATGCCTTTATAAAAGGGCTAAAGGAAATTACCGCGGAAATAGAAGATCTGCAAGTTCAAAAAACACTGGGGAAAATGGAGGCTGAAGATAAATTAAAAGAGGCCAAGGAAAAGGCTAAAAAACTTATTGATAAAGCCCACAATGAGTATTATACCGAAAAAAGTGAGTTTAGCAATCTGAGATCTAAACTGGAACATTTGAAGGTGCAGTTCGCATTAGGTAAAGCAGAAACTAAAGAAATTATTGAGGAGCAAAAGAAAAACATCATGCATGCCATTCATGATGTGGAGAACCTCATCAAGAATCATTAAACTTAACAACAAAAAAGGAGATTATAAGAATCTCCTTTTTTGTTGTCTATTATAAGCTATTGTTGAATTACATTTTCTCGTAATTGGCTGAAGCTATAACTGTTCCGTTTTCGTCCCAATTATACCAGGTAGAACTTTTTTCTCCATGTACATAACTTAACTCGAAGCGTTTATTTCCATTTTCATCCCAAATAGTCCATTTGCCATGCTTTTGACCGTTGAAGTATTCTCCTTCACCAATTTTGCACCCATTCTCATCCAAACGATCCCACTTACCATTACGTTGACCTTCAACAAAACTACCTGTTTCCATAATTTGTCCTGATTCATAAAAATAAACAGCATTGCCTTGTAATTTACCGTCAACCACACTTAAAATAGATTGCTTAATGCCTTTTGAATTGGTAAGCGTTATTGCTCCGGTATAAGTCTTCCCTTTTTTACAATACAAACCATTTTCTATTGTTACATTCTGCGCAAAAATTCCTGTAGTAAGGAATACAATTGCTAAAGTTAAAAGGGCTTTCATATGGCTGACGTTTATTATTGCTTAATTATTATTTTTATTTGTAGCAATGCTACTTCGTGGTGATTTTAACTGTCATATGGCTTTTTCCATGCATCATTTCTGCTTAAACGCTTTTGAACATGGTTAGGTCATATACTTGATTTTTTAGTTCCTGATCAAATATACGAGCAGATTTAATGATTTGTTTCTTTAAAATATACTTAATGTTAACATTAAATTTACTTTAAAGGTTGCCCTGATTTTTCGAAAGCCTCAATTCTTTCTCTCCATTCCTGAGGAATTTCAATGGTAGATTGAGTTTCATAATTAAAACAAACAATGGTGAAAGTTGCAAAAGCAGCAATTTCTTCTTTACCCCTGAGTTCTGAGTTTATCGAAGGATCGAAGGATTCTTTTACCAATACATCGCTTATTTCAAAACTTTTGTTTCCGAGTTTACTTACGGAAGAATAGATGACCAATTTATCGTGTTGAAAAACGGGCGTTTTATAATCTACAATGCTTTTTGCGAGTATCATTCCGGTTTTGTTCCAATCAACCCGTTCACCCACCACTTCATCAAAATAAGCAACACGGGCGGTTTCAAAATAAGAAAGATAAACGGCATTGTTAACATGCCCGAGTTTGTCAATATCTACAAATCTTACCTGTATAGGGAATTTGTGTTTAAAGTTCGAATAATCCATAGGCAAAGTTAGATGTAAATATTGTGAAAAACGTAAGTATGGCTTTAAAATGTAGTATCTTTGCACCTAGTTCTTTGAGACTTACTGAATAATTAAAGATGGAGCAATTCAATTCTTCATTTTTAATTCTTCATTCTCATCCCGATAGCTATTGGGAAAAAAATTGGGCCCGCCCGGTTTTGACAGCGAGAGCAGTAGGAGTGTAAGCATGTAGTGTATTGGGAACGGAGCACTTTAAATCTAAATCTCAAAATTTTATCTGGCGAAGAGAATTCTTACGCTATGGCTGCTTAATCTAAGATTAACCAACCTTTGCAACCCCTGTAGCGTCTTTGCTTAGCGACAGGAATTTTGCATCATAAATTAGCAAATTGTTTCAGTGATGATGTTACCTGAAACAATATCAGCATCTAAGCTTAGTTTTGGTTTAAATGTATGCCTGGACTAAGCCGACAATCAAATACATTTTAAACATGTAGAAAGCATTTTTATTCCTTGTTTGGACGAGAGTTCGAATCTCTCCGGGTCCACTTGGAGGGAAGAGTTGCAAAATTTGCGACTCTTCCCTTTTTTGTTTCCTTCAAAACCCGCGTCATATCTATTGATTAGGGTAATCACATCAAGCATTTTAGTAGTTCGATATCCTGATTTTTCAAAAATCAGTTTTTCAGGGTACAAGGAGGTTATTATTCTCTGTTTTGCTACTGTATCCCTTGTCTTATAGCATGTTTCAAGCTCTTTGATGACATCCATTGCATCATCAACCAAACCACCATAATTCTCTAAAGCATTTCTTAATTTTGATTCATCACTAATCAATCTCTCTAAAGTTTTTTCGATCTCTGACTTCATGCCTTTATAATCTTCGGAAGTAATTTCGCCATCCAAAACCATTTCCTTAGCATTTTTAAGACGCAACTCTTGCTTGCTAATATCCTTTTGAATTTTCTCAATGTCCGTTCTAACAGAGGTATTTCTATTTCTCAAACTACTTTTCAAAAGAACACCAAACAAATCTATCGTTTGTTCATTTGTGGTCAGCTTGCTGATTAGTTTTTCAAATTCTCCGTTTATCAGACTTGCTTTATATCTTTCCTTGCAGCCTTTATTACAATGATAATAATAGAACAGAGTTTTCATCTTGCCTCTGGAGGAAGACGCGGTTAGAGTTCTCCCACATTGGGAACAAGTTAAGTAACCGCGCAATGGAAATTCGTCCCTGATCGTTTGAAATTTATTCGGCATTTTCTTTTTTCTGCCTTCTAATATATCCTGAACAGCGAAGAATGTTTCGTTATCAATTATTGCTTCGTGTACTCCGTTCACCCAATGTTCTGCCTCATCTTTATAGCCTGGAACTAATACTTTGCCGGTGTACCCTTTGTTTCTTGAAAGCATCCAAAAAGAACTCCTATTACATTTTAAACCTTCTTTCAGTAGCTTTAATCTTAATTCTTCAATATTATAAAGTCCTGTTGCAAATTCTTTAAAGGCGCGTTTTACCAGCTCTTCTTGCTCTCCACCTTCAGGAACCATTATTGGTCTGTTGTTAGCATCGCGTGCGTTTCTATAACCTCTAAGCCGCGCACCTAACCAACGACCTTCTTTCTTACCTCTACGAATGCCATGAAGAATGTTTAATGCTCTGCGATCATTATCTACTTCTGGCGCGGCAAGGTAAATAGCGAGCATGATCTTACTTTCCGGTATTTCAAAATCCAATGGTTGTTCTATGGCCTGAGCTTCAACACCCATTTTTTTAAGATCACGAATCGTTATGTATGCTTCAGCTACGTTGCGTGAAAAGCGATCCCATTTAATGAAATAGATATTGTCAACGTAACCGCGATTCTTTTTAATGAACTTCATTATTTTAATCCATTCAGGGCGATCAAAAGTTTTACCACTTTTATCGTCATGATAGAAACCGACCATTTCAATATCATTGTTTTCACAATGCTTTAGCAGCTTTACCTTCTGGTCTAACGGACTATAACCATTGTTTTGTTCATCAGTTGAAACACGCGTATATATAATTGCTCTTTTTTTCATGCTGCTTGTTTGTATGTTATCTCTTTTAATTGTTTGCTTTCTTCTCTTTCGTTTGCATCTAAGATGATTTCAATTATGTGGTATAACCACTCTCTGATTTCTAATACTTCTTCATCAGTGTAATGAACTCCTCTTGTGTTTAGTATCTTTCTGCACTCAGCCAGCGACACTTTTTTATTTTCTGTGTCTAAACTCATGGCCGGATCGTTGAAGGATTAATGACTAAAAAGAACGAATTGAACCCGCAATTGGAAACACCTGAATACAATACAAATATATTGATTATCAATAAGTTACAATTAAAAAAGATTAAATTCTTATTAACTCTTAATTGACAAGGAGTTAGGACTTGTTCCAGTAAAAGATGGAAGTGTTTAAAAAGTTCGCGCATCATTTGTGTGATTTTGGTGTAAAGTTGCGCCCCCTTTATTTAGTGTTGTCCGGATTTTTCACACATACGATCTCATATTAAGTCTTATTCATTTTCCTTTACTTTCATTAACGATTTAATTAAAAACAGCGAAACAAATATTGTTGCCGTTACTTTCTGAATACCGGAACACTTGCAGGCATTTAAGTACAAGTTGCGGAGCGATTAAAACCAAATCCGGAGCAATTGGGAAACATTGCGGAACAATTAGGGAGTGATTGCGGAGCAATTGAAAACAGGCAATAAAAGTTAAGGAGGGTTAACGGATCAATAACGAAACCATTGATAAAATCATAAGTCTGCTTAAAAAACGGAGAAATATAGCTGATTTGGAAATAAAAAGATTCATTTCAGCTATATCTCTACCTATATCTCCAGCTATATCTCTCGAATTTGTTCTACATTCGGTTCACTATCACCTAAAATGAATCCCGGGGCGATTTTTTTTACAACCAGTTGCTGTAAGTGCTTATTATAAAACAATCCTTCTGGAAAAATTGTGGACTGAATTATTCTTTTAACCTGTAAATCTCCAAAATGCCATACACGATGTAAATTGGAAAGTAATTCTGTTGATCGTTCTTTTATTTTCCTTTTAATGTAAAGGCCTGTTTTAGCTTTATCCACTTCAGCTTCAACTTTTAATTTCTCAGCATTTAGTTTATCTATATGTTTCAAATATAAATTTTCGGGAATTTCTCGCGAAATAAATCGTTCTTCCAAATCGTTAATTTTCCTCTTGATATTTGACAATGTAGTTGTAAAGCTTGCTGCATTTGCTCTATTCAACCTTTCAATTCTAATAAAATTGGAAAGAAATTCTTTTTGTACGTTAGGGTAATTAAAATTATCTATTCTTACTTGGCTAAGTAAGTTTTTAAATAGATCATGAATTTTAACTTGGCTTCTATTATTGCAACAACCAAGAAGCCTGCATTTATAATAATATAAGTTTTTCTTTTTTACTACGTAGCCGACAAAAGGTGATCCACAATCAAAACACCTCATTACAATTTTTAATGGTAACTCTGGACTATCCATGCCCCAAGTAGTTCCTTTTATCCTTTTACCTCTTAGAATTTCATTTACATCAAGAAATAATTCCTGTGAAATTAATTTTTCATGATTGCCATGTACTACTTTCCCTTGAAGAGATCGTGATGATAGAATGCCGCAGTAAAAAGGATTCTGAAGGATTGAAGAAAGATTGCTCTTACCTATTTTTAATCCTAATGCGAGTAATCTGTCTATGATCGCAGATTGGGATAATCTCTCATAATAAAGCCATAAGAAAGCTTTTCTTAAAATTTCCCCTTCTTTATTAATGACTATTGATCTCTTGCTATTAATTCTAATAATATCATATCCACGCGGAGGTTTTGTACACCAATCACCGCGCAATAGCATATTACGCATTCCGGTAATAGTTTTTTCTCTTCTTAATTGATTGTCATACTCGCTAAAAATAAATTGAATGTTTTGCTGTAATGCGCCACTTGGAGTGCTAATGTCTGCCGGTTGCATTACCGAAATTAAATTTACTCCGACATTTTTTAGTTGTTCTGCAATGTAAATAGCATTTGCACCTGATCGCGAAAATCTATCAACACTAAAAACAAGAATGAAAGAAACTTTCTCCTTACTTCTTCTAACGAATTTGAGCATGTTATTGAACTCAATTCGCTCATCGGTTTTCGCGCTTTCATACGTTCCACCAAATTGTCCTAAAATACGGTAGTGATTTTCTTTCGCGTACTTTTCACATGCACTCTTTTGTGTGTCTAGGCTCATATTATTCTCTGCCTGTTCTTTTGTAGAAACCCTGGTCTAACTTTGATATGGTCGCCTCGAGATTCTTGCGCCAAGCACCATATAACCACCATTTAGCTTTTACGGATTTATTCCAGGAGTTTTTTGATTCATCATACGTTTCCCTTTCAGGTTTGACAAGGCGTTCCACTATATCAAAACAATCGGGATATAATCGAGCCTTTTCCTCGCTCCAATCGAAGAAATTAATCACCCAACGTGATGGTTTTTGCTCTGGATCGTTATTCAGATCATCACCATTTAAGTAAGGAAATAGAATGTCATTATTGCGTGGATCTTTTATAATAAGCGCCTGAGCCTCTTCAACAGTTAGCACGAAGCCTGTACCCAGCACAATATTCCCCTGAAAGCTTTTTCCGGAATTCTGCTTCAGAGGGAATGGATTTCCTATTATCAATGACTATCATTATTATATGATTCATACACTTCACAATAATGAGAATACTGCAAGCAAGAGCCTGAGATCATTACGCACCTTCGTAAATATTGCACTCCGATATGGTTATATTAAAAACAATCCATTCAAATTTATAACAATCAAAAAAGTGGATGGAAAGAGAGACTTCCTTACAAGTGAAGAATTAAACAAGCTCTCACAAGCTTACTTCACGGGCAAGATTATTAAAACCATAGAAAAAGAGATCTTACAATATTTCTTATTCTCTTGCTACACAGGATTGCGATATTCCGATTTAAAGTCATTAAAAATGACCTCGATTGAGGAAAATAAGGTCAGGATTAACATGCATAAAACCGGACATTTCATAAGCATTCCATTGATTCAAAAAGCTCTTGAACTTTTACCGGCAAAGACGGCCTCCGGTTCAGATCCTTTGTTTCGGATCTATTGCAACAAAGTAACCAACCGAATTCTAAAACAAGTTGGTCTGCGCTATGGAATTCCGAAGAAAGTAACGTGTCATGTCGCGAGGCATACTTTTGCCACTGTATCAATTACTCTCGGAATACCAATAGAGGTCGTCAGTAAATTGCTGGGGCATACAAATCTTAAAACAACTCAGGTATACGCGAAAATTGTTGACAGCGTGAAAGAAAGAGAAATGGAGAAATGGAATAAATTATAAATACGTCAGCATCCTTTCGGTTTAGGCCAATTCATAACTATCTTTTAAAAATTCGAGGATGAGTTTATCCTTCATTTTTGTTTTTGGTAAATTAAACCCGATTGGGTTCGCTCCCGCGTTATATTTATAAGACCATGATAATTCAATTCCTATTGTTTCCATTTTTTTAGACCATTCTCTGAATCTTTCCGAAGGCTCATCTAATGTTCCAGTTGAATTATCGGGGAGGTAGATATAGAAACCATCAGAACGAGGCCACATAGGAAGCCAAGCTCTTTTTCCTTTTTTCAATGAGATATAACTGTTAGCGGTATAGTCTATTCGCGATGGCCCCACATTTTTATCACAGTACTCATACATTTCTTTCGTTGTATCAACAAACTTGTCATTTTCTTTTTGTCGCCACCAATCTTCATCGCGCGGCATGATAGATTTTCCTTCCGCAATATTAACAATACCACCTTGCTCCACTAAATCATCCGGCTGTGCAATAACTTCTGATTTGCATGTAACGATATTTTCTCCCGTGGCGGTTGTCAATTGAAGAGTGCGTAATTCAATGCAAATAAAAGGCAAAAACTGAGGTAATGTTTCCAAAACTGTTTTGTATCTTCCTTGCAAGTTCTCGGCAACTAATACTGCGAAATGAAGGGAGTTGGGATTTTTTGTTCTTTCTCTTGCCCAATAATCGAGTACTCTAAATCCATGATCCGCATCACATTCACCAAGCATTACTTCAATTTCATAGTAAGTATTTGTCGGACGATTATAGCCTAATATATCCAACCGCCCACCTTTATTTTTATAATGATGAACCTCTTGCGCTATAATTTCAAATGGCCCAATGCCAAGTCTTTCCGGCTTTTCCACAATCCATTTATGAACCCAATCTTCGTTTCTTCCGGTTTCTTTTACGGAAACTAATTTATTATCGAGGTATGTTGTCATTTATTTAATATTAATGTGTTTTATTTTGCTTTCAGATTAAAATTTTTCAAAAGCCTATTAAATAGCTCTTCAGCGTTTGCTGATCCTAATCCCATTTCTTTAAAAATAGCTTTGTCCGGTACATCATTTGCAATAGCATTAGAAAATTCTTGCATGTGATCTTTAATACCCTGCGGTAATTCAAAGATGTCCTTTTCAGTAAGCAATACCGCCAACCTAAAAACATCCGCTTTGTGTTTGCGAATGTGCTTTTCATCTTCTTTTATACCTTTCGCTTTCCTTTCGGTCATTTCAAGAAAAGCTTTTGCTTTAAGGCAAATGAGAGCTTCTGTATTGGCAAGATGCAAACCATCATTTAAAGCACTGTGCTTAATCATGAAGTTGTAATAATCGTCCCTTAAAAGAATCGCAGAGAGATTTGAGAGATCGTCATCGACTGGAATAGGAGTGATATGAATGCTTTCATCCAACTCAATTATTTCTGGCTTGCGGGAAAACAATTCAATTTGATAAGGAAATTCTTTGTTTTCAGGTTTTGTAAAGCGATAGTACTTTTTATCGTCATTACTTTTCTCGTTCCGCTCGTAGTTACCGTCTTTAATAAATTTCCAAAACTGTTTTACAAACTCAGGAGATAATGCTTCCACCACAAGTATAATATCAATATCCCTTGTCGCTCTTGGCTTAAAACCGGCCTCTTCAATTTTTATATCACATGCCGTACCTCCAATAATTACATAATTATCTGGGTAATCTTTAAAATATTCTTTGAATTTATCTAATCCTACTACCATATATATTTTTCTATAATTTGTTCTAATGCCATTTCAATTCTCTCATCTTGATTGTCTTTCAAGCTCAAGTATAGTGAAAGAGGATCTACGTTGCTTCCTTCAGTAATACCTTCCGTTAATTTTTTGGGATTATATTTCCATACTTCTAAACAATAGTTGCCTTCATTTTCATTTTCGTTTACAAGCAATTCCTTCTTTTGTAAATCATAAAAAATAGTTTTTTCAACTGCATAGTATTTTTGTTTGCTTGGGTTCATGTCACTGTATTCCGGCAAAGCAGAAGTGTTTGCCAGGCACATAAAACCTTCCGGCTTTTCATCCACAAAAACTCTTTTCAATACAGGAGTAACCATAATTGGTAATGCTTCATTCCACAATTCACTACGTTGCGGATATTTAAAATGCAAATATTTTTCTTTTGTACCTTTTGTTTCACACAGTTCGTGACTTACTAAATTCTCTACCGCCTTTGTTATAGCCATTTGGGTATAATCAAATTTTTTAGCCAACTCCTTAAATGTGTATTCCTCTATTTGCCTTTTTTCGTAGCGGTGAAGAATATAATACAGAAGCAAATATTGAGCAGAGGGTAATAATTTTTCCGTCTTTTTCTTTTGCTTAACTCCTTTATTATTCTCATTTAAATTTATCAATAAATCCGGCAAAAAAACTTGCTTGTTCGGAACTATGAAATTAATCCCGGCTTCTATCAGTCTTTTGCGCTCTAACGCGGTGACATTTTGAGCCACTAAAGCGACTTCTTTATTAAAATCTTTTTTAACAACCTGTAATTGTTGTTTCGTTTGAGTAATATTAAAATTATCGTGCTGAACATCAACCAGAATAAAATCCCTACTGTACAGCGTTAAACGGTAAAATTTAAAGGTGCTTGTTAAGTAATAGGGCATTATCGCTAATTCCTGCTTTGTTAAAGGAGTAACCTTAGCTTCTATGCCTAATAGTTTCTGTAAATATGCTTCAATCTGTTCCATTGATCTAACAAAGATAATAAACCTATAATAAACTAACAAGGTTTATTATACAAATATAGGTTTATTATACTGTTAATCAATCAATTATAATTATTTTATTATTAACAAAGGTTGGGTTTTCGTTATATTTTACATAACCCAATTGGTTAGTTAGCATTTTAGTATTGCCAATATTGAAATCAGAAGTATTAGTATGGTGATGGCCGTAAATCCAATAATCAATATTAGAAGGCTCAATAAGATCAAATAACTCAACAGCGAAGGCTTCGCTCAATACATCTCCCTTATATTTTTCCGGATAATTCATAAAGGTTGGGGCATGATGAGTGACGACAATAGTTTTTCCCGCGTGATCTTTGGTTATTTCATGTTCTATAAAATCGCGCGACTCATTATGAAACTGATTAAATTGGGAAGTAGAAAACCGCGAGCCGTTATATTTTATAACCTGAAAATCACTCATTCCTCTTTCAATCTGCCATTCGTATGCAGGGCTTATCTTTGACCAAAGAGTAGAGAAAATTAATCGCAAATTGTTTTGAAGCAAAGCACAATTATTAACCAAAAACAAATTGCTTCTTATTTTTTCATTGAATGATCCGCTTTTCATTGCTGCGTCAAAATAATAATATTCATGGTTGCCAGGTATCCAATAGACGGTTTCAAATTTATCAGAGATCTCATTAAAAAAAGCATCGTGTTTATTCATTTCCGCAAAAGGCACAATGTCTCCGGCAAGCAGAAGAATATCACCTTCTGCTTTCAAAGGGTTTGCTTTAAGAAATTCCTTGTTTTCGCGGAACTCTAAATGTAAGTCGGAACAATATTGAATCTTTAAAGACATTCTAATAAACTAATCAGTTGTAGTAAGTACCATTGTGAAAGAAGATAAAACATCATAAGGTTGAGTATAACCAAACACTTTTTTATCGGCTTTGTCAAAATATATATGAGAAATATTGCTAAATAATTCTCTATCTAAAGGGAATTTTGCGTCCGGATTATGATACATAACAAGACCATCAGACCAAGACTCTTCATAATCGGGAGAATCCACATCTGAAACTTTTATAATGGGTTCAGTAGCGAAAGGATCAGGATCATAAACAATACTTTGACGTAACATTCTTATTTTACTTCCTCCCAAGCCGGCTAATTTTCCCATTCTATTAAAAGTAGTTAGAGTTGCGTTATTCGTGAATAAAACAGCACTTACATTTTCTGCATCGGGCAGTCCAAAGAAGTTTGATGGAATAGTTTTGTTTTTCCATGTATGCGAAATTATTTCTTCTGTAATCGGCTCAACCCCTGATTCAGTCTGCTTAACCTCCATAACAATTTTACCGTCTTTGTCAATAGAAGATTTCATTCTGATGCCATATAAATAATCGATTAATGCATTTCGAGACCAAGTCATTGAACCCAAATTATCCATTGAAGCAGCCATGTGAAAATCATGTATCGCAATTATAAAAGGCTTTCCTTTAACATGCTCCTTTTCCCAATACTTCTTCTGCAACTTACTAAATAAAGAACTTCCAAATTTTATTGGCATATAATCTCTGCTTAAAAGATAGGATTCCCTTGGGTTTTTTGGAGGCGGTTCATCAAAATCTTTGCTTGGATTAACTGTTACTGCCTCTATAGAACAGGGGCAGCCAAAATAGGTAAGGACGTAATCTGGAGCCTGGAAATTATTGTCAATTGTAAATCCGGAACTATGTAAGAAAATATACAAATACAGTTCCCATAATCGAGCATCAAATCCGGTGGTTTGAAAATCCTTAATATAATTTCCATCCACGTCAACATAACTGTAAGCAATTTCCTTAATAATATTTCTTGCAGCTTCGTAAGATTTTTTTTCAATTAGAAGTTTGAAATATGGATGAAGTTTTTCGTTTGAAACTTTTGGAATAAGTATCTCGTTAGTAATATGTTTTTCATCACCCTGTGGATACAATTCATTATTATCGTCTTTATACGATTCTAATTTTACCTTCAGTTTTTCGATAGCCTCTTCCTTTGTAGCATAAAATCTGTCTGGCAAATCGATTGCCCTAAATACCTTTCTCGCATCTCTTCCCAAAACAACAAATCCATAGTCCTGATCTGTAAAATCTTTTATAATTGTCCCTAATAGCTTTTTATCAAATGCCTCAAACCAAGCAACCTCAGATGAAATAATCCCTAAAAAAGGATCTCTGACATAGCAAAAGGCATTAAATTGGCGTATTGTGACTTCCCGAATCATCTGATTTTTTTACAACAAATTTAATACATTAATGGTTGAACTACTCGAAAAATTCGAGTAGTTGCGCCCTTTAGGATTAAAGGGATGTTCACGATAACGTGAACAAATGAAATTCGTGAACAGAAAATTTTGAAGAGGTAAAGGGACGGTTTTTATTAGGTTTTGTTTAATCTGATAAATATTTCTTTAAATTAGCCAAAACTTGAAGTTCTTCTATAATGGTGTTTGAAATTTGGTCGGTGAAGTCCACTTTGAAGGGAAGAAACTGAAATTTCAGTTTTCTTCCCTTTTTTTGTACCCCCTTATCAGTCTTGCAAAATATCTCGCCAGCTTTGTTCAATTTTGAGGTTCGATACCCGTTATTGAAAAAAAAGAGATGGTTTCTCGTAAACATTACTCTCATCTGTAATGAGAATCGAGTTTAGACTTATACCTCTTTGTGAAAATGGATGAACATTTTCACTTGCAATACATTTTCAGTTTTTTCCAATTTTTTTAAGAACCATTTTCCCATTGCGCTCAAGCATACCTAAAATTATGGTTCCATTTTCGAGTGGTGTTCGGCTTACCTGTATAATTAGAGTTAATTGTATAGGTATTTATACTTATAAAAAAGCATTTTACAAGTATCAATGCATGGTTTAAAAACATTGAATAATGAAAATATTTATAGGTATTTATACGTGCTATATATCTTAATTTCATGTGTAAATTATTTACAAAAAATATTGCTTTTTTTTACACATTTTAATCGAATTTTACAGATTTTTTTGTCCTGATTTTAAAAGATAATAATCACTTAACCTAGTAACTGTAAGGGCTATAAGTATTATGCATGTATATTTTTGATGCGATAATTTTGTTAAAAAAAACAATACGATAAATAAGTTTTTTGGCATATTAAATAAGACAAAAAGAAGTAATTAATACTCCCTGTTTTAATACGAAAGCGTGGGCTTGTTGAAAATTAACAAGTTAGCTATTGAACACTCAAAAAAAATGCAACGCCGGGCATTTGCATAAAAAATACAGGCTCGAAAATGGCGTGTTATCAGATGAAATAATATTATACCTTCGTTCCTTTTTCAAAGGATAATTAATGCGTAGTTTATGTCAAGAAATATAAAAAATCTTTTAGCCCTACTGTTTGTTTTCATTATTGCACTAAGCAATAAAATGAAAGCACAATGTCCAAGCTCTCCTTGTACAACTACAATTACCGGAACGGTTTCGGCAACCTATACTCTTAATGCAGGTCAATCGCTTTGTATTCAGCCTGGCGCGGTTTTTTCGGGAACTATTAATCTGAATGGTGGTGTTGTAAACAATAATGGGACAATGCAACATCCGCTCACCATTAATTTTAATACCATAAATGGAGGTACCATTAATAACTGTGGTAGTATTTCCAAAAAGGGAAACCTTCAGATGGAAGCTAATTCGGTTGTGAATAATTACCCTACAGGAACTATATATGTTCACAAAGATATTATTTTGAATAACGCAGGTTCAGTAATAAATAATAGTTCCGGAAGTGTTACTGCCAATAAAACACTTTCTTCAAAAGGCACCATTAATAGCACAGGAATTGTTGCTTGTAAAAATTATACAGCACTTACTGCAACTGCATTGTTAAACAACAGCCTTGGAGTGGCAACATTTACTTGTGGTAATGATTTTACCAATGCAGGTAATGTATCCAATTCGGGAAGCATTACAGTTTCACAAAAGATTACTACTACTAAATCCTTTATCAATTCAACAGGAGCAACCGTAAGTTGTAATAAACTAGATAACGGGGCTTTGCTTTTAGGAACAGCGGTGTTTATCAATTCGGGGCAAGTTAGCGTTACCAACAACCTAAGCAATTATGCACAGTTCACTAATAACGGAACAATAACTGTTTCTAATAATTTTGATAACGTGCAAAACCTGTCGGTATTTACAAACAATGCAACGGCAACAATTACTAATAAATTACTAAACGCGGGTAATGTAAGCAACAATGCAGGTGGCCAAATCAATATTGGAAATAGCTCTCCTCCGGGCGACAACCTGAATAACAATTCGGGTGGAACAATTTCAAATAGCGGAACAATATCAGTTACCAATAAAGTAATAAACGATGGAAGCATTACCAATTTATCTACCGGTATATTTAATGTCACAGTTAATTTTGCCAACAACAATACTTTAACTAATGATGGCAGTATAACAGTGAATGGTAATTTTAATAGTGCTACTTTAAGTAGTTTTACCAATACAGGTAATGCTACTGTTACAGGAACGCTTCAAAATTCGGGCAATATTAATAACAATGGTACAGCTCAACTGAATGTAAACTCAGACGTTACCAATTCGGGAACAATGACTAATCAGGCGGCGGCACAAATGAGCTTCAACTCAGATTTTACAAATACCAATTCACTTACAAATTTCAATTCAATAGTGGTTGGCATAAGTTTCTCTAATCAGGGAGCAGCTGTATATAATGCAAAGCCAAATAGTATTTTAACTTGTACTAACTTATATAATAAAGGAATTATTCAGGGTCCTTCCGTTGGTCAGGGATGCGGAGTAATTAGGGTAGCTGCCATATCCAGAAATTACGGTATAGCAAGTATACTTGGCTATATGGATATTTGTGATGCCACCCCTCCGGCTACAGCTATAAAGATTGATTTTGCTGCCGGCATAATAGCACCAACTGTAACATATTGTACCTGCTGTTCTTTATTGCCGGCATCTGCTATCAGTGGCCCGGGTACTTCGTGTTCAGGCCAACCAATTACATTATCCGTGGCTCCTGCCGGAAATTCATATTTATGGAGTAATGGAGCTACAACACAAACAATAACAGTTACTCCTTCAGTAACAACCACATATAGTGTTACAGTAAATTATGTTAATGGTTGTACCAGAACGGCTTCAAAAACTGTAACGGTTAATGCATTACCAAGCATAAGCGTTACAGCTTCTCCAACAGTAATATGTAATGGAGCTACCAGTACGCTCACAGCAAGCGGGGCAAGTACTTATACATGGTTGCCTGTTATTGCATTAAGTTCTTCTACAGGCGCAAGTGTTACAGCTTCTCCTTCGGTTACTACAACATATACGGTTACTGGTACAGATGTTAATGGCTGTTCATCCAGCCGTTCGGTTACAGTTACTGTAAATCCAAGCCCCACTATTTCCGTAACACCGGCTTCTGCAAGTTTATGTGCAGGTGGTACTGCCATTTCAATTAGCGCAAGCGGAGCAGCAACATATACCTGGACTCCTTCAGCAGGCTTAAACACCACTACTGGTTCAACAGTATTAGCCAGTCCGGGGGCTACAACAATTTATACGGTTAGCGCTAATAGTGGTAGTGGATGTCCGGGAATTGGGCACGCAACTGTTACCGTAAATCCATTGCCCTCTGTAAGTATTAGCCCAGCATCTACAAATATATGTGCAGGTGGTTCTCCTGTTGCATTAACAGCTTCCGGAGCAACTACGTATAGCTGGTCACCCTCATCAACATTAAGTTCTTCAACAGGAGCAAGCGTTAATGCTACACCTTCCGTCACCACTACATACAGTGTTACCGGAACAGATGCACTGGGTTGTTCGTCGGTATCAACAGCTACTGTGAGTGTTTACCCTTCCGTTGTTGTGTCGGTTACACCGGCAACTTCAGTAATTTGTTCAGGAGACGCTCCTGCCCCTGTAATTTTATCAGCGTCGGGAGCTACAAACTATGTGTGGTTACCTGTAACTGATTTAAATGCAAGCACCGGTGCAAACGTTATCGCTAGTCCCACTGTTACTACTGCATATACGGTAACAGGAACGGATGGAAATGGATGCGCAGGTTCGGCAATTGCAACAATAACTATAAATGCTTCACCTTCGGTAACCGTAAGTCCTTCAACAGCCACTTTCTGTTCGGGATCAACCCCTCTGGCTTTAACAGCTTCAGGTGCTACATCTTATACATGGTTACCAATTACAGGTCTTAATAGCCCTACTGGTGCAAATGTTTTAGCCAATCCGGTTACATCCATAACGTATACGGTAACAGGATCAGATGCAAGTAATTGTACAGGCACTGCAACGGTAGCTTTAACCGTTTACCCATCACCGGTTGCAAACGCAGGGGCAGATCAATTATTAACTACAAGTAGTTCTGTTACATTAGGAAATATTCCGGCGGCAACCGGAGGAACACCACTTTATTCATATAGTTGGTCACCCACAACAGCAATGACTCCATCAACCGGAGATGTTGCCAATCCAAGTGTTTTACCTACCACTTCTACTGTTTATATTTTAACTGTTATAGATGCAAACAATTGTGTTGATAAGGATACGACATCAGTTCTAATTGACAATTCGCAAACTTACGCTGTTTTAAGCAAAACGCTGGATGGAGCATATTATAAACTAGGCACTGACGATTTGTTCTTCAAATTTGTTGGAGAATATAATAAGGGTGATTTAACCATTTCTGTTTATACAAAAAATCCGGCTCCAACCAATACGATATGTTCCGGCTTACTATTGACAAAATATTATGGTGATAACCGATATTCAATAGACCTTACAACCTGTGGTTCTGTTTCTCCCGACACAGTGTACATACTTGAAGTGAAGAATGAAAAGAATGAAAAATTTTACTTAAGATTTAAAACAAAAATATAAGCAGGTCATGAAAAAAATGGGTGGGTATATAGTGGCAGTAATTATAAGTGTTGCTTTATCGTTGCTGTTGAACAATACGCTATTTAATCAACAAAAAACGGGTTGGATAAGTTTACCCGGAGTGTTTAATAAATTTGAGTATAAGGCTGAACTTGAAAAGAAATTTAAGATGAGCGAAGAAGCAAGAAAAAAAATTGTTGATAGTTTGGAATTAAATGTGAAAATTCTTTACAAAACAATTCAGGCTACAAATAGTCCTAGTGCTGAATTAAATGCCAAGTTTGAATTGCAGCGCGATGCATTTTTAGAGAAAAAGGAACAACTGGAAGCTGAAAATCTTAACATGAGAAATGATTTTAATAACCAAATTCTTACTCAATTAAATCAGTACGTTAAAGATTATGGTAAGGAAAATAATTACAAGATCATATTAGGTGCTGAGGGTAACGGATCTTTAATGTATGGTAATGAGGCTGATGATTTAACGGAAGAGATTTTGGTTTATATAAATGAAAAATACAAAGGAAAAGTAAAATAATGAAATCATTTATCTGTTTAAACTATTTAGTTATAGCCGTATTGGCAGTTTTTTTGGTGTCGTGTAATAATAGCGAATCAGGATCTGCTGCTGCTATAGATGGTATTTCGACAAGTTCTCAAAACGAAGTTCAGAAACTATCACTGAAACCGGTGGAATATATTAAATGGGTAGAAGATCCTGAAAACGGATTTTTATTGGAGAAAAACATCAATGAGTTTTCTTATGTTGCTTTATATAAGCCTGGCAATTATTCCACTTTAGTGGAGATGGCTGTGTTGGAAAAAATAAATGAGGAGAAATTCAAAGAGGTTCAAAAAACGTATGAAGGAATGGATTACTTCACTTTCAAAATAGCATGTAGCGAAACAAAAGATGAATTACTAAGATACAAATCATCATCGAGCGGAGAGTATTTTAATCGGTTGGAATATTTTTCTTTTAAAGCGCAAAACGATTTTAATTTATTAAATGGCACTGATACTGTAAAGTGTGAATTGTTTCACTTTGAGCGTTCGTTTGGTTTAGCACCTGTACTCACTTTTGTTATTGGTTTCTCTAAACCTGAAAAGCAATTGGGACCAATGACACTTATTTATGAAGACCGTATTTTTAAAAATGGAACCATCAAATTATTGTTCGAAGAAGAAGTGTTGAACAATGAACCCGAATTAGTATTGAATTAATAGAATAATAGAAATTTTAAACTTACATAGTTTATGAAGCTGAAAAGAAGACACCGAATATTTTGCTTGTATCTTGCAATAATCTTGTTGTGTGAAACAATTTATCCAACAGCGGCATTGGCATTAACGGGAGGTCCCAGCCAACCCGAGATGCAGGGCTTTACACCAATCGGGACTTCCGATATGGTAGACGTATTTAGCGGAGATTTTAAATACAATATTCCTCTTATGGATGTGGGCGGTTATCCACTTAACCTGAGTTATGCTGCAGGGCAAGGTATGGATGCGGAAGCCAGCTGGGTAGGTTTAGGCTGGACATTAAATCCGGGAGTTATTAATAGAACTTCGCGAGGTGTACCGGATGATTTTAAAGAAGACGATATTCAGAAATGGTTTAACATGAAACCTAATTTGACTTATGGTATTCAGGGTGGCGTTTCTATTGAGTTTGTGGAATTGGATTTTTTGAGTTTGGATGTAAGTGCAGGATTAACTTACAACAATTATAATGGCGTGGGTTTTAGTGTAAGTGCAAACCCTGCCATCAGTGCCGGCGATGCAAACAAAGGCTCTATGACATTTGGTTTAGGTTTATCTGCCGGCTCAGAAAGTGGTGTTGGTATTCAACCTTCTCTTTCTTATTCAAAAACCAATGATAACGAAGGTTCCAAAGATTCTAAATTTAATGCATCAGTAGGTTTAAGTTATAATTCCAGAGCAGGTGTACAGGAACTTACTGTAAAAGCTGATTATAAAAAGGGAACTGTAGTTGATAAACCGGGTAAGGATAGAAATGGAAACGATATCATGACCAAAGTATTTGAAAGTGGAAATTCAGGCACCAATGGGAGTACAAGTATTAGTTTCAGTAATCCTACGTTTAGCCCACCATCAGGAAAAAATTATTTAAATCTAAGTTTATCTATTCAGGCAAAATTAGGTGGAGATGTATTTTATAGTAACCCCGAAGGATTTATTACAGGTTCTTTTTCCGGACAGTTTTTGGCCGACAAACACCAGCATAATGAGTCTTACGGTTATATGTATCTACAAGAGTCCAACAACGATAAAAACGCAATGTTGGATTTTAACCGGGAAAAGGATGGCGCTGTTGGTCAGTACACTCCTAATCTTCCATTGGCCCATTTAACTTATGATATATTTTCGGTTTCAGGCCAGGGAATAGGAGGGACCTATCGCCCGTTTAGAAGTGATATTGGTGTTGTATACGATAAGGGAAGCGGAAATTTATCGGGTTCGGTAGGAGCTGATGTTGGTTTAGAAATTGCAGCCGGTAACTTAGTAAAAGTTGGCGTTAACGTTTCAGTAAATACTTCTGTTTCTCAAAATCATAAATGGACCAAGCACAACTCTGCCGACGATCAATTGTATTTTAAAAAGTCAACCGGTGATCCTTTATATGAGCCCTATTACTTTAAACAAGCCGGTGAAAAAACTGCTGAAAGTGATATGACACACTTTAATTCTATGGGTGGTTTTGAGCCTGTTTATATAGGATTAAATAAAAATCTGTCTCCCAGTGTGTCTGCAAAGGCAAGCTGGGCTTACAGTTCAAACGCATCTTCACCTATTACCAACACGGTAAGAACCAAACGTGCTAAACGTAATGAAAGTATTAATATATTAACAGCTAATGAAGCGTCACATGTTGGTAATATAAAAGAGATTGAAAACTACCCATTGAATACTTTTCAATTGGGTACATCCGGAACATATAAAAATAGATACCAACCTGTAATAACTTCAAGAACAGCAATTAGACCTGACCATCATATTTCAGAAGTTACTGCATTTAGAAACGATGGAGCACGTTATGTATATGGAATTCCGGCATACAATAACATGCAAGATGAAGTAACTTTTAATGTTTCAGGTAACGGAACAAGTTGTTCTACAGGTTTAGCTAATTACGGTGGATCTGATGATACTCAAGACAATTCAAAAGGTGTAGATAATTATTTTGAAAAAGTGAGAACACCGGCTTACGCCCACTCCTATCTGTTAACAGAAATATTATCGAGTGATTACGTTGATGTTACTTCGAACGGACCAACCGATGATGATTTAGGAAATTACACCAAAATTAATTACACCAAAGTTCACGATAATTACGATTGGAGGGTGCCTTATCAGGCGAACAGTGCCAATTTGAATGAGGGCTTGCTATCTGACGCTAGAGATAACAAAGCCAATTATACTTACGGTGAAAAAGAAATTTGGCTGATGCACAGTATTGAAACAAAAAATTTCATCGCAGAATTTACAACCAGCCCACGAAAAGATGGTGTATCGGCAAATGGACTTGCAGGCGGATTAGGTGGAGCCTGGAGTTACAAACTGGATAAAATTGTTTTGTATTCTAAGGAAGATAAAGTTAAAGAAGCAAATAGCGGTGGTTCTTACACGGCTGTTCCAATTAAAACTGTTCATTTAGAATATAACTATGAGTTGTGCCCTAATGTTCACAACAATGATGGCTCATCTGAAATGGTTACAGATGCAAATAATAACACAGTTGATTTGAATACGAATCATGGTAAATTAACTCTGAAGAAATTGTTTTTCACTTATGGCAACTCAAATAAAGGAAAGTTAAGCCCTTATGAATTCAAGTATGCAGATGGCAATCATGACGGTACAATGGACGCTAACCTTAATCCTGCTTATCACATGAAAGGTTATGACCGTTGGGGTAATTACAAACCTACAAATGGAGCAAGTTTTTGTTTTAGTGAACTTGCCGCATCTAATAATGCCGAATTTCCATATGTAGATCAACGTAAAGCAACAGGTGGGCAATTTAATTATCTAAGTGACGAATATGCATGGGCCTGGAATCTAACGGATATTAAACTACCGTCGGGAGGACAGATAAAAATGGAGTACGAGGCCGATGATTACGCCTATGTACAAGATAAAAAAACCATGAGTATGTTTAAAGTTGTTGGAGCAGGCTCTTCTGGTGGAGATTGGTCTTCTTCAGCTTTGTCTTCAGATCCAACTGCCCAATTATTTTCTAATGGTAGTAGTCCAACTATAAACAATTATTTATTTATAGAACTGGATGAAGTTTTTACCGGTAGTGTTCAGGACTTCAGAAAGAAATTTTTATGTGATGAAAATGGGAATACAATGGATTACCTGTATTTTAAATTTTTGTTGAATATCGACCGTTCTAATTTGAACCAAATCTCTAATGAATTTGTACCCGGCTATTGCAAAGTAGACGTTTCTAGTTCAGGATTTATACCCGGAACAAATAAAGGATATATAAAAATTCAAAACGTACCTATACAGGATAAAATTTCCAATACCCCTGTTAATGCAATATCTCAGGCAGGCTGGAACTATGCGCGCATATATGCATCCAGAGTTGCATACGCTAAACCTGACCCAACTGATGCAGGTATAGTTCAATTGTTTCAGGCAATGTTCTCTACATTAAACTCTATCCGGAGTTTGATTACAGGAATGAATACTTCGTTAAAGCAAGACGGTTGTTCTAAAAAATTTAATACAAACAAATCATACATTCGTTTGTATCACCCTACTCAATTTAAAAAAGGTGGAGGATACCGCGTGAAAAAACTAAGATTAGTGGATAACTGGCAAAGTTTAACAGATCCGAATGTATCAGGAACAAATAAATATAAAACTGCCGAATACGGTCAGGAATATGATTATACCACAAAAGATCAGTATGGTAATGCCATTAGTAGTGGTGTGGCAGCATACGAACCATCAGTAGGAGGCGAAGAAAACCCATGGCATCAACCGGTGTTTTTTGAAGAAAAACATTTGTTGGCAGCCAATGATGAATATTTTCAGGAGAGACCTTATGGTGAATCTTTCTTCCCATCTGCCAGTGTAGGTTACAGTAAAGTAACGGTTAAAAACCTGCAGTATGCTAATGTTACAAGAACAGCAACGGGCAGAACGGTTAGTGAATTTTATACAGCAAAAGATTTCCCTGTTATAGTAAATAAAACAGAGGTAGAATCATACAGGCATAAACCTAATCCGATTTTAAAAATCCTGAAAGTGGGTTCTAAAGATTTCTTTACAGCATCTCAGGGGTATGCTATTGAGCTGAATGATATGCATGGAAAACCAAAGGCTGAATGGGTGTATCAGGAAGGAAAAGACGAGCCTATTTCAGGGGTCGAACATAAGTACGTGCAGAGCGCAGGAAACAAAATTGGTAATATTGTTCCGGTAATTACTCAGGAAGGAAATATACAAAATGCGCAGGTAGGTGTTGATTATGATGTTACCGTTGATATGCGGGAGAGTAAAACACAATCATTCGGTTGCGCGGTAAATGGTAATTTAGAAACGGCATTATTTGGTATTATTCCGTTACCTGTTCCAATGATTTTACCTGCTTTCTCTAACGAAAAAGTAAGAACTGACCTTGCGGTGGTAACCAAAGTTTTTAATAAATATGGCTTGGTTGATAAAACAATTGCATACTCAGAAGGTGCGCAGGTAGAAACGAAGAATACATTATACGATGCTGAAACGGGAGAAATTGTTTCTACAGAAACAACTAACCATTTCAAGGACATGGTGTATACATTTAATTACCCCGCGCATTGGAGATATGAGCAAATGGGTGCTGCTTATAAAAATATTGGACTTGTAGGCACAACAACATCTTCTACTACAAATTATGTTGAAGGTGATGAAGTAATGGTATACGATGGAACACCATATAAGGCATGGGTTACAAGCCTTAGCCCTTTTACTTTAAAGAAAGCAGATGGATCGCCGGTAAATATGGCAGGTAACTATAAAATTAAAATTATTCGTTCCGGTCGCCGTAATCAACAAAACGTTCCAATAGGAAATCTAACATCCAAAAAACGTCCTTTTGTTCAAACAGGTGGAAGCGGTTACTCTGCAACTTATAATTTGGATATTAATCAGGCTACAGGAATTATTGCTGCAAGTGCAATTGAGCTTACCGATAATACCAAAATATTCTGTGAGTGTAATATTAACAACGGCCAAGCATACAATCCTTACGTAGTTGGTTTAAAAGGAAATTGGAGACAAGCGAAGTCGTATACCTATTTAACAGACAGAACGCAGTCGAAGTCCAATAACAACCTTAATGTGAGAGAAGATGGCGTATTCACAACTTTTTCACCTTTCTATAACAAGCCTACATCAGGATCTATTTGGGGTGTAAATACCAACAACTGGACGTTTGTAAGTGATGTTACCATCTTTAGTCCTTATGGAGTTGAGTTGGAAAATAAAGATGCATTAAACAGGTATTCTTCTGCTGATTATGGATATAACTATTCACTACCTAAAGCAGTAGCTTCCAATGCCCAGTACAGAGAGATTGCTTTTGACGGTTTTGAAGACTATACATTTAGTAATTGCGGAGAAGATCATTTTAGTTTTAAAAACTCTGCAATGACTAATTCAGGCGTATCTACTAATACTTCGCACACAGGCAAAAGAAGTATAATGGTTGGTACAGGACAAACGGTTGCTGTTAAAAAGTATATCAGGGATTGTAATGATTGTGCCAACCTTCAGGTAAATTTTGTTGCCAACGGAAATCAGGTTAATGCTGCACCTAGCGGAGGTATTGCTCCATTCACATACGTATGGGTGTTAACATATAATGGTCAGTCATATAATTCTTTAGGACCAGTATTTAATATCCCAGCAAGTGTGGCAAATTCAGCTTACACATTAACCCTCACTGTTACCGATGGACAAAATTGCAGTAAAACAATCAGTCAAACTCACGCGGCAAATTAATTTAGAAAAGAAATTTTTATGAAAAAAGTTTTTAATAAAATATGGTTATTGGTTTTGATGAGTTTTTCTTTGAATGCTCAGAATAGCTATACTGTTACAAGTGCCTCATTAGGGTCAGTTGGTTCCATTGACCTCATACTACCTCAAGCAATTGCGGATGCTAATACGGGAAACAATGTAACTGTGCTATTTGATGCGCCTGGCATAGTTCAGGTATCAAGCTCTTTACCAACCATTACTATTAGTGCAGGCTCTCTTACCTTTGATAAATCGCCTACAACCAATTTTACTCAAGGACTTAATCAGAGTTTGCCAATTAACACTACAAATATTCTATATGGATTTTCTATTGATAATTGTACTGCACCTGTTACCATAAAAAATCTGGACTTCTCTAATTTTTTCAAAATTAATGCTTCAGCTAATAGTGCTATATATGCTTCCAATAGTAGCATTTCTGTTTTGAATAATAGTTTTATTGACAATATGGCCTCTGTGACTTTGCAAAATTCAAATGCAACTATTACAAGCAATACTTTTACATCTCAAAGAGAGGCACATCATGTTTTTATAAGAAATCAAAATAATTCAGCCGGAACAATAAATGCTTCTCTTTTAAACAATACATTTAACAAAACAGGAACCAGTAGTCAGGTTTATGGGGTTGAACTTCGAAACTATGATGTTAATTTAGCGGGACAAGTCTCTATTGTAAATAACAATTTTAACTCTATATATTACGGAATACTGATTAATAATTCATTGCCCAGTTTTTCTATCGGTTCCACGTATGCATTGGATATTGTTGGCAATAATATAATATGTACTGATTATAATATTGTTTTTGATAATCCATTCAAACATTTCAATGTTTCAGGCAACACACTCTCTGCTGGCCTTAATAATGTTGCCATATATTGTATTCAACCAAATTTAAATAATGTTTGTGGCTTGGATTTTATCAATAGTAACACTTTAAACTATGCGGTTAAAAATCAAAATAATACATTTGTTAAGACAGGAAACCTTAATTATTATAAATCCATTTCTGTAGCCGGTAATTTTGGGGCTGGACTAAATTTTATAGGTCAAGTATTACCAGGTTCTATAGAGTATGCTGATTTCAGTGGGGGTAATCCTTTGTATTCGAACAGGGAAATTTTGTTCAGAGAAAATAGTATAAGCAGCACTGTTGTTGATGATCCAATTAGTACTCAAGGTGTACTGCTTGTTTCAAAACCTGTTGTGAACGGCTCAACTATTTCAGGAGGAGGAACGGTTAATGTGAACTTTAATTGCACCGGACTTAACTCTAATAATTTGCCATTTGTAGTTGATTTATATAAATCTAATGCAAACGGAGACTTGGTACAATATGTACAGAGCTCTGATATTATAAGCGTTAATGCGAATGATAATTATAGCGTTGCATTTGCAATACCACCCACTATTATTTTAGGTTCTAATGATAGAATTGCAATTACTTTGTCGGCATTAGGAAATGCAAGTGACCCTACAACAAAACTTATAACCAGTCAGGCTGCTTATGGCACATTCTCTTCTAATTATTGCTGCTCATCACTTTCATTTAAAATAGATACAAGCAAGTATGTTAGGATTGTAGATTCTACGCATGTAGTAGTTTGCCAAAAAGCGGATATTTCTTTCACCCCGAATTCAAGCGACTGCCAGCAATCAATTGGTTTAACATACACATGGAGCTTCGGAGATGGTTCTGCACCTGTTGTTTCCACTTCTCTGCAGGGAGTTACACATTCCTATAATGCAAACGGACCTTTTCTTGCTTTGCTTACTGTTGAAGGCAATGGCTGCGAACCAAAACAGTATGCGGTAAATGTTTACGTTCAGGATTGTTGTTGTGATGATTATCAGATTCAATATACTTATGGAAGTGTTTCTACCGGATATTCCCCGGTTCAGTTTGGAACACCAATAACTATTAATCCGGCTGCAGGAGATACACTGATTATTAAAGGCGGATCTTCCTGTGGTTTAGTTTATCCTACACTTAATTATGGAGACGGAACGCCTCCCGTAGCCTTTACTCCAACCCCACAGGGACATATTTATCAGACTTCAGGACCATTCAATCTGGTTTTTACCAAAATTGAAAACGGTTGCGATACTTCCACAACATTACCAAACACTTGCTGCCAGGGAGTTATATTTTCTGTTGACACCGGGGAATACGTTAAAGTAATTAATTACGAAGCTGATGTTAAAGCAATTGTTTGCCAAAATGGTGAAATACTTTTTACACCGGATACCGTAAACTGTTTGGGAACAGGCTTAACCTACACCTGGAATTTCGGAGACGGTTCACCTCTGCAGGTATATACAACTGCACAAAAGGCGCCACATTTGTTTGCTAATACAGGTGCTTACCAAGTAACATTAACCGTGTCAGGATCAGGTTGTGATTCGGTTACTTATACTTCAAACATTTATGTAGTAGATTGTTGCTGTTCATTAGCCAATATAAACATACTGTATGCTGGTAATTCTCAATACTCAACATATGCTAATCTGAGTTCAGGATCTTCTTTTAATGTGAGTACTGCAACTCCCAATCAAAATCTTTATTTCAATTCTGTTTCATTGTGCAATGCAGGGCTTCCTATACGAAATGTATTTACACCTGTTTGGAACTTCGGAGATGGGACTCCCACAGTAAGTGGAAACAATGTTGTTCATCAATATGCTACAGCAGGTTCTTATACTGCAACATACACGCTTTCGGATTTAAACTGCGGCACCAATTCTTGCTGTCAGGGAGTAATGTTTAGTATAGATTCAACCGATGCGGTAAAATCTTTTGATTTTGAAAGTGGTATTGCAGCTGCTATTTGTAAAAACGGAAAAGTGTTTTTCTCTCCGGATACTTTAAATTGTTCAGCTTCAGGTTTAAGCTATACATGGAATTTCGGAGATGGCACTTCGCAGGTAACATACAGCAGCCCTCAGCACCCTTTTCATATATTTGCCTCGGTTGGAACGTTTAGTATTACATTAACAGTTAGTGGAAACAATTGTACCCCGAGGTCATTTACTTCGGTTGTAAATGTTTTTGATTGTTGTTGTGACAGCGTTAATTTATACGCCTATTCTTCAACTAATCCTGCTCACAATGCAGTGTTTTCTAATTTAAGCCAGGGAGTGGCAGTAAGTCTGCCTGCTGATCAGGGTGAAACTTTTACTTTTTATTCAGGTTTAGTTTGCGCAGGTTCGCTTATGTATCTTCCCGGAAACATTGCCCCTCAAATAACCTGGGATTTTGGTGATGGTAGCCCAACTGTTCAAGGATATAATGTAACACATACCTACCAAACTGCAGACTCATACAAAGTTAGCTTCACTTTAAGTAACTATTCTTGTCCAACTGTAACACCTCCGCAACCATGCTGCACTGCTGTAAACATTACCCTGCAGGATTCGGGTCTTTTATGCTTTACCAAACAATGCAGTAGCTCAGTTGGTGCACCACACGGAGGAGTTGCTCCTGTAGGAACCACAACCTGTACTTACTCGGCTCAGGCTTGTTTAAACAAACCATTTTCGCTTTCGGTTGTAAATAGTTGCAGTTGCTCAAGTCTTCAGTATACCTGGAATTTTGGAGACGGATCTCCATTGGTGACTGGTTGCTCAATTAATCATACTTATGCAAGCATAGGAAATTATACTATTTCAGTTGTTATTTCGGGCGATACCTGTATAACTGATAGTGTAATTATTCCGATAAACGTAATTGACTGTTGTCCTCCGTTGGACTTAAGTATAATGGCAAGTCATGGACTTGGAGGAAGCAAGGATACCAGTACCGTATATTGCAGCAGCGAACCGGTTGTTTTTTCAATTTCGAATTTACCAAGAATAAGCTCTTGTAGTTATGCAGATGGACAAACAGGTGGAGGCTCATCCGTTTTCACTCCTCCAACATTAACTTACCTTTGGAATTTTGGAGACGGAGCAAGCGACACTATTCCTAAACCATTCCATGTTTATACAGCCCCGGGAACATACACCATCACGGTTGAAGTGTCTGCCGAAGGATGCCCCGGTCCATCAACAGGTTCTTTTGTTGTGACTATTGTAGAGTGTTCACCGCCGCCGCCATGCGAAGTTTGCATAGGCTCTTTTGCTCCGTTGCCTGGCGAAAAATATGTACTGAGTGCATGGGTTAAGCAGGATGTACTGAATCTTAATGTGACTACTTACTCAGCACCTAATATTACCCTTGCCTTTACAGGTGGCGGATTATTGGGTCCTTTCACTGCAAAAGGAGTGATCATCGATGGCTGGCAACGCATAGAAGAAGAGTTTGTGGTGCCTTCGACTGCAAGCGATATTGAAGTGCAGTTGAACAATAACAGTGCTACCGAATTGGTTTATTTTGATGATATCAGGGTTCATCCTTTTAACTCTAACCTGAAATCATTTGTATACGATCCGGTAAGTTTAAGATTGTTGTCGGAATTAGATCAGAACAATTATGCTACTTACTATGAGTATGATGAAGAAGGTAAACTTGTAAGGATCAAAAAGGAAACAGAAAGAGGTATAAAAACTATAAAGGAGTCAGTTAACAATACCAGTAAAAAATAAGGATGAAAACGGCACTAAATATATTTGTTTTTTTGATTTCGGTTGGTGTTGGGTATGCTCAGGACATTAAGAGCGACTGCTTGAAAATTAACCAAAAATATAATACATCAAAAAAAGTGAGTATGAAGATGGAGTATAATTTATACTCGAATCATACAGTTACAGTTCCTTTTCAAAAGGAGAAAGGTGAGATGAAAAGAAATAATGAACTTATGTCTTACAAAATTGGCCCCATGGAAACGGTTCGCACTGATAGATTTGAATTGGTGATTGATAACGACGAGCAGTTTATTGCAATGATGGAACATAAAACCAAGTTGTTTTCCTGGGATGAAAAAATGTATGTAGGAACCTTGGATAAAATACTTCCTTATTGTGAATCAACAAGCTATACAGAAGAAAAGGATAATCAGGGTTGTTATGATATAAAAATGAAGGCCGGAGAATATAGCAGATCCAAATTGTATTTCGATAAGAAAACATTTTTTATTACTAAGCTGATTTTGTTTTATAGAAAAGAAACTATTTTGAATGAAGATGGAGTTGGTAAAAAGGAAAAGCCCCGTTTGGAAATTATATACAAGGATATTCAGGAAAACCCGGAATTTGCTGCTAATGAATTTTCGGAAACAAAATATGTAGCAAAGAGTGGAAACACTTTTAAATGCCTGGAGAAATATAAAGACTATACTTTACGTGTAGATCTGTTTGAAAATGTTGTGAAAAAAGGAAAATAATAATATTTATACTGTGTTTATGAATCTTAGTAAAAAGAAATTAATTAACCCGAAACAAATACTCTTTGTAGTATTACTTAATTTGATTGCCTTAACTTCCTGGGCAGGAAAAGAAAAGTATAACAGTAGGTTAAACGCATCGAGCATTACCAGCTTCCCAACTGTGGTAAGTGTTGTTGACCCGCAATACTCAGTTATGCAAAGCACTCCGGGATGGCCGGCATTGTTTCACAATAAGTCTGTAAAAAACCGCGTGATCTTCGCAATCGATCACGCATCTACAAACTATATTGCAGCTAACTATTCAATTACGCTGGATGCCGATATTACTTACTATTCATACGTGGGCAGTTCATTTGTTCCTACAACCATAAACAAACAATTAACTATAACCAATTACCATGGAGCATCCGGCAACTGGACAGATAAAGCAGTTTTGGAAATAGCGGGCGGTCACAACGTTCAGGTTAAGATCAATAGCATTACTCCGGTTTCAGGCTTTACAACCGACCAGTTAAATTTTTACATTGAAACTGAATTAGAGATTGAGCGTTTTTATCATTACAATCCTAATACAGCAATTACTCAAGGACAAATTTTCGCAAACAACGCTTATCTTGCAACAAAAGGAGAATTAGAAATTTCATGGCCTCCGGTAGAAGGCGCTGAAGAATATGATTTGGAGTGGGTATATGTAAATGACTACGATAACATTATAGGGGCATACAAACCTGCGGGATATATTAATTTGGATGAACGTCTTTTCCAATTCAATAGTACACGTATTTCAACTTCCGCTACTTTCTATACTTTCCCGTATGTATATGGTCACGGCTACATCCTTTACAGAGTACGACCTGTTGGTTATACCTCTGTTGATAATTATAAATCGCCGATTGCGGGAAAATGGTCAATGGAAATAACATCACCAACAACACTTTCAAGTATCAGTGCCGGTGACTATTATGCAGCAACCATTTCCCACGAAGATCATTTAAACTATCAGGCAACAATAACTTATGCTGAAGAAGGAAAAAGTAAAGCGGTTGTTGGATATTTTGATGGTTCATTAAGAAACAGACAATCAGTTACAAAAATTAAATCGGACGATAATATTATTGTTGGCGAAACTTATTATGATTTTCAGGGAAGACAGGCGGTAAGTGCATTACCTGTTCCTGCAAATAGCCAGAAAATAGATTTTGTGCCTTATTTCAACCAGTACAATAATCAACCTTATGATAAATCAGATTTTGATATAAGCAATGGTGGTAATTGTGGAATTACTGCACCGCCTATGGATTCTACTTCGGGAGCATCTAAGTATTATTCATTTCAATCAGACTTTAATCAAAACGAGCAAGCGTATGTTCCTACAGCAAAAGGTTACCCATTTACTGTAACTGAATATGCTCCCGACAATACAGGTAAAATAAGAAGGCAGGGTGGAGTAGGGCCCCAGTTTCAATTAGGGAGCACACACGAAACCAAGTATTACTACGGTGTTCCTGAACAAGAAGAGATTGACCGTTTTTTTGCAACAGAAGCAGGTTATGCAAATCGTTATCAAAAAAATATGGTATTGGATGCAAATGGTCAGTTGAGCATTACATACATAGATGGATCAGGTAAAACAGTTGCAACCGGTTTAACCGGAAATAGCCCGCTAACTATGAGTACACTTCCAAGTGCTCAACAAAGTACCCTTACAGTTGATGTGCTAAATAAAAACAATCCAACTGATCCTTATGATTTAGGACAGAATAATGTAATTGACCAAAATGCGGGAACATTAAAGATTTCTAAAGAAATTTTAGTTGCACCGGCTCAAATCAGAGAGTTCGATTATTCATTAACAATGCCAAAGTTTGACACAAGCTGTGTTATTACTTTTAAAGATACCAACGATGTAATTGTAACAAGGACCGATCATATTTGTTACGAATGTGTGGCTGATTTAACTATCAGCTTAACAGATGAGTGTAACAATGAATTTTTGTTAGGGGTTAAAGACGATGGCACTGGTAGGGCTATTACAACTACTCTCGACAAAATCCCCGGTGGGCAAAGTATACTTCAAAACTTCAGAGACAGTGTACCTTACGATGCACATCTGAGTTGCACCGAGCCGAATATTACTTTCCAAAAAGGAAATTTGGTTACGTCCACAAATTCTCCCTGGGTTACGAATGATTTGTCGGGAGCCACTGTACAAATACCTTCGGGTAATTATACCTTAACAAAACTTGTTAAGATTAATGAAGAAGCATTGCAATATTATACCAAAGAATATTTGGATAGCAATAAAAATGCGTGTTTACAAAAACTTTCTGAGTTTATTGCTGCAGAAGTTGCAGCTACTGATTTCTCAGGTTGTGGTATTACCTGTCAGCAGTGTTTGGAAAAATTAGGAGGCTATGATTCCTTGTATAATATTGTCACTAATCCAACCTGCGACCCTTGTTTAACTCAATCAGAATATGATGATTTAGTTGCGGAGTGTGACGATTTTTGTAATGAAAAAAGCGTGAAGTGTGAAAATGCTTATCAGGCAATGATTCAAGACATGAGCCCAATGGGACAATACGGTCAGGTAATGGCAGGTGGTGGCACAGTTGGCGGTGTAGTTCAAGCCCCACAACCATCTACATTTAACCCAAGTGTTTTTCCTTTGTCGGTATTCAATGGTAACAATTTATTGCCTAGAAAAAATGCAATTCAAACAGAGTACTATGCCTTATTAACTTCTTCATCTTATACAGTAACGGTTCCAACTTGGTATAAATACTCATGGAGTACAAATTGGCGTTATCCTTTTAATCCGCAAATAAGTACTTCTGATCCGGCCCGTCGTTTTGCCTATTTGGATGAAGACGGTAACATTGTAAAAATAAAAGTTACCCCTGATGGCTCCGGTGGATATACTCCGGCAATTATTCCGGGTACAGTTCCTGAATTAATTAATGGTGCATATTATATTGAACCTAAGTTTTTAGATTTGGTTTTCGACTTTGTTTCGGCATTTGAACCTTCGTGGGCTGGCTCATTAGTAGCTTACCATCCTGAGTATGCAGATTATGAATATTGTGTATTGGTTTCAACAAGCCACGATTTTGATGAGAAACTATTGGGCTTAAATACAATTGCACAAGTAAATACTGCCTTCCCCGGGAAAACAATTGTTGATTTTATGACAAGTGGGGGCATATTTACTATGGACCCGTTCTTTAATAATACTATTACAGGTGCTGATGTATATGGAAGTCAAACTGCTGGTTACAACGCTTCCCTTTTAAATCAAGCACTTACCAATTATGCAATAAACGGATCGCAAACATTTAGTGCCTGGGAAATTGCATTTCAAATTATAAATTGTCCTAACTCACAAGGAAGTTCTATTTGCCCCCCTTGCACCTTAGGAGTAAATGTTTTCAATAATGATCAGGAGTGGCAATTATTCCGTTCTACCTATTTAAGTTTAAAGCAAAAACTAGTTGATAGAAATGCTATTCAATATTCAAATCGCCATGGCGGTTACAATGGTTGTATGAACAACGATAACTTTAATCCATTTCAGAATGGTTTCTATAACACTTACACCTATAGCCCGGCATCATTTTATGGTTACCCATTTAACTGGTGGTGGTATGGAGGTTGGTCAATTAATCCTTTTGTTTCTCAATACTACAACCCGGAGCAGCCTTGTAATTGGGCAAGATACTGGTATTACAAAGATAAAGATCCACGATTCCCTGTAAATAGTCAACTAATTGGTTTAGCAGCAACAAGCTCAACTCCTGCGAGTTGTTATGACCCTACAACTGGCGAAGAAATGTTGGTGTGCCCTGAACAAAACCAGGCAATTGCTGATGAAAGTGCAAA
This sequence comes from Bacteroidota bacterium, assembly GCA_030684395.1. GTDB lineage: Bacteria > Bacteroidota > Bacteroidia > B-17B0 > Aurantibacillaceae > JADJDM01. The sequence goes on from JAUXTT010000040.1 coordinate 153,153, forward strand.
CCTTGCTGCTATATCATTATATACACAATGTGGTCAGTGTCCTAATGATATGAGTTTCCAAATGCTATTAAAAGGTTTGGCAACGCGTAAATCAAATAATATTCAAACTGAAAACGATTTAACAACTGCTACACCTGCCTCTTTAAGTTGTTACCCACCTCCCGGTTCTGTTCACCCTGAGAATACTTCAATTCTTGAATTAGCTATGTGGGGTGTTCCGGCAACATCTACTATTACCTGGGAATATGATAATTCTGTTTCAACTTCAACTGTTTTAAAAGGTAAGTTTAAGCAAGGAACAAGAGATTGTGAATTGGTTCTTTCGTTCAGAGACAGAGATTCAATTTATAGCTTTGAGGATATTATTGATATGTGTTGTTTAAAAGCAACCAGTTCAATTTTAGATCTTGCGAATGTACCTCTTGTAACAAACCACAATTTCACCTTAATTGCAAAAGTGGCAATTAAGTCAGGTGATTATGATTTTAATACCGTTCCGGGGCAATTAAAAGACCTTCCAATTGAAGGTTATATTTCATGTTTAGAGATTGGAACCTGTGCATTAGATCCAATTTGCCAAAAAAGTACTGAAGCACAGGAAATGCAAAACCTTTGGAATGGAATGTTATATTCACAAGATTTGAGTTCATCTGGAGGTCCCCTTATTGTTCCTGTTTTCACGAGTACAGGTATTACACTTTCAAGCCAGCCCTATCTGGCATTTTTAACAGATAACTTAAAGGATAAAATTTATGCGGCATTGTCAGGCGGAGCAGTAGTGGATCCTGCTGCAGTTTGGTCATGGGATGCAATATCGTTGGATCCAAAACATGTGAACGGATATATTAAAGTGAGCACTCTTGGCCCAAAATGTGAATTTACCTTTGCTATTGATCCGACTTCTATTTATTCATTCGCAGATATAAAGCAATTAACCAATATCAAACCGGACCCATCCGGTGTTTTTGGAGCATTTATAGCTACAGCTATTGCTCAGTCGGGTACAAGCCCTGCGCAAAATGTAACCATAACCGGAACCTGTTCTTGTTTATCTTTTGGTCAGTGTTCCACTACAATGCCTGAATCCCTTACAACAGGCCAATCAGGTAACGATAACAATTCATTAGGGATCTACGACGCGGATTGCCAGTTAACACCCACTATGCAGGCAATATTTAAAGACCTTGGTAAATCAATTGCGGTAAAAGGAGTGCAGGAACAAATGGCAATAAAAAACCCGTATGATAATTCGCCATGTTATGCAGTATTTGATATTCCTGTAGGTTTAAGTTTCCCTGCAACTGATCTTAACAATATAGTAAGTGTAGTGCCTGATATGTCCTACGCAGACGTAAATGGAAACACCAGCCACTTTTTTGCCGATTTCTTATTAAGCCCTAGTAATGATACATTCAGAATAACAGGATATATTACTTGTGGATACGTAGCATCCTGTCCTAATTGTACAGGCGTTAACCTTGTAGTGAACGGTGATTTTGAAAACGGGTATGACAAAAATAATCCTGATTTCAATAGTCAATATGATAATAATATCGGATCAACCGTAGGATCAATTGTGCCGGGTGAAATGCTGGTAACCCAAATGTCAAATGTTCATATCCAAGGTGGTACTTGCGCTGATCATACTGTAACAGGAAACGACATGGCATTAATTGCCAGAAGCGGATATCCTCAGAAAAACATGTTGTGGTCCAACAGCTATGTGGTGCTTCCTAACAGGGATTATGTTTTTGAAGCATGGTTCAGTTCAAACGGTGATGTTAACTCTATTCCTATTGGTGTTGTTTTCGGAGGACGTTCCGGACTTAAAGTAACCACAAACGAAACAGTACCTGTTGGAGCCTGTATCTGGACCAAGTATACTTATACGGTTAACTCGGCAAATGAGGCAGTTATCCAGATTCAGTTAGATTGTTTTGCGGCAAATGGTTCCTTTATTTTTGTCGATGATATTTCGTTCAGAGAAGATTGTGAAATCCCTCCTCCATGCAACGGATTGGAGTTGGTAAGCAATAGTAATTTTGAACAGGGTTATAATACAACAACACCGGATTTTGCAAGCACTTATATTTATACATCTTCTACGCAACCATTTACTTTCGTGTCGGGTAATTTCAATGTAATGAACTGTGCAACGGTTGAACTTTGTCAGGATCATACCCCTAGTAATACAAATAACTTCGCCTTAATTGCAAAAAACGGTTATTCAAAATACTTACACGTATGGAGAAAAACCTTTACGGTAAGCAGCAATACCAATTACGATTTCGAAGCATGGTTCAATTCGTTTGATGGAAAAAACCTTCCTTTCGAAATTAGATTTGATGGTAACAATTCTTCTACACCTACCATCAAAAACTACAGTACACCTCAAAACGGACTGATGTGTTATTGGGATAAATTTGCCCATCAATGGAATTCGGGAACCAACACTTCTGTAACCATTAGCATTACCTGTGTTTCAACCGAGGGCAAATTATTCGGCATCGATGACATCAGCTTTAAAGCACCATGCCCTCCGGTGACATCTTCTATCATGTGCAATGTACCATCTATGCCTCCAATAGAGGTAGACCCTAATCCGTGTGCAACACAGTTGATGAACATTGCTTTTGAAAATGCAGAAAGTAAATATGAAGATTACATTAATGATCTTCGCGCCAAGTTCAGGGAGAATTACATTCGTCAGTGTTTAAAAGTGCAGGAAAATTTCTTAATGAAATATATTGATGCAGAACATCATTTTACATTGTATTATTATGATCAGGCAGGTAACCTGGTAAGAACAATACCACCTCAGGGTGTTGTGAAAATAACTGATCTTGATCCGGCAAATGGCAGAACTCAAAGCGTTGTGGATGCAGAAATGTTACAGATTAAACAAGATCGTTTTAATCATACAAGAACTGTTTTTACTAAACATACATATCCTACTACTTACAAATACAATTCATTAAATCAGTTAACGGCACAAACAATGCCCGATCACCAAAACATGAATTTGTTTTCTGTGAGCGGATCCAACACCGGTATCCCTTCAGGCTACACCGTTAATAATATCAGTTTCACCAGTTCTTCAAACGGATCAGCATATACAACCGACAATAGCGGACAAGGGCATATTTTTGTTACAACCAATGGCGGCAACACCTGGTCAGAAATAAATGCTTTAGGTTTAGGAAAATTAAACGATGTTGTGTTTGATAATTCAAATCCAGCTATTGCTTATGTAGTTGGGGACAATGGTGTTGTTTTAAAAACAACTAACTCGGGAACAAACTGGGACATTGTTACCCCTCCGTCTACCGATCATATCTTCAGGATATTTATAGATGCGCCGGGAACTAATTTGTATGCTTATACCAGAAACGGAAATATTTTTATCTCAACAGATGGAGCTGTTATCTGGAATCCGGTTTCGTCTACCCTTGCAAGCTTTTTAACAGGCGATGTTATTAATGATATTTCTTTTGAAGGGAATAATGCTTTGGCCGTTACCCAGTCAGGAAAAATATTTATCACTTCAACTAACCCTTTTGGCTGGGCACAATCATTAAGTTTATCGTCAGTTGATCAGAACGGTGTTTCATACAGCTCTTCACAATTATACAGTGTTGGTAAAGACGGAACCCTGTTAACAAGCGGAACAGGCGACAACTGGACAGAAGTATTCAATAACCTTACAGTTGATCTGAAAGAGGTGTATTTTGTAAATATTAATGAGGGATATGCGCTGGACATAAATGGGAATTTGCTTAAGTCAGCTGATCAGGGACTTACCTGGGCTCCTACGCCTGCTATAGCTTTAACAGGTGTGAAAGACATTTACTTTAATTCTCCTGCAGAAGGTTATGTCATTAAAAATGACGGACAGGTATACAGATATAGTGGAGGTACATGGAACACTTTTGGAGGAGCTTCTTCTGTAAATGCACTTTGTTCTTATGTTTATGGAGCGTTTGGAACCAACGATGTTGGGTTTATTGGTGGCTCATCAGCAACTATGATGATAAAACCAACGGGCTCTACTTCATGGTCAACAATTACTACAAGTGGCTTATTAGCTACTGATGCAATTACAGAATTATATATTAGTAATTATTCTTTAGTGGGAACAGTTGCAACAGGATCCGGTTGGGCAATAGTAAGCAATAAGTTGTATAATTTTACTTTAACTAATACAAGTGGTTATGCGGTATCGTTTGTACAGCAAACAAGTGTTACCGGTACAATTGTAGATATGTTCTACGATCCTTCAGGTATCCCAACTATTTATGCTGTTAATAGTAACGGAACACTATTCTCTTCTATTACCGGAGGTTTAACATGGACGAGTGAGGTAGTTAGTTCTTTTGGACCTGTTTCCGTTAATTCAATGGAGAAAGACCCTTCAGGAAATATTGTAGTAGTTGGAAATGGTGGTGAAATATGGAAGCGTGATTCATTTGGAACCTGGACAACCAAAAAGCAAAACATAAAAGTCACTCAACTGAATGGTGCAGAAATTAACGGTGTTAATTATTATGCAGTTTCGGAAGATGGTACTTTACTTACTTCATCTAATAACGGAACTTCCTGGAAAACAGAAATTACAGCAAGCAATATTAATTTAAATGCTATTTCTGCAAATAACTCCACAGATGTAACCGCAGTTGGAGATGGCGGAAACTGGTTGTACAAATCAGGATCTAACTGGACTTTAGGAACGGCAATAGCAGGTTATACACTTGATTTAAAGGATGTGGTATATAACTCCGGAACTGCTTATGCGGCGGGAGAAGATTGCAGTATTTTATCAATAAGTGGAGCTACAGGTTCAGTGGCTCAGGCCGCTTCCGGCTCTGACGATCTTTTAGCTATAGCTTCTTCAAGCAGCAATAAAATGCTGGCAGTTGGTGAAGCCGGTAAAATATTTTACTTCAACGGAGCTTCATGGAATGCACAAAACGTTATGGTTCCTCCTGTTATTAATGATGCTTCTTTTAATGGTAATAACGGATATGCCGTTGGCGAAAACGGAAGCATACTTTCTACTGCCAACGGAGGAAGTACCTGGACAAATGAAGTGTCGGGAACAACATTGGACCTGAATGCAGTTTACACATTTAATGTACCAAACAAAGCAATTGCTGTTGGTAACAATGGAGTCGTTTTGGTTAAAAACGGAGGTGCGTGGTCTCCATTAGGTTCTATAACAGGAGTAGATTTAAAAGATGTACATTTTGATGCCGCCGAAACTTTCGGTTTGGTTGTTGGAACAGGTGGAGCTCTGTACGCACTTGATAATTCACTCGCATCTATAACACCTGTTATGGGAGCCTCATGTTCGGGAAGTATTTACAATGCTGTTCATGTAGTAAATAACAAGCTTGCATTTATTGCAGGTAATAATGGATTGTTAATTCGTATTGAGAAGCCGGCAGCTACATTTGTGTTTACCTGTTTAAAAGAAAGTATTACAAGTAATAACTGGCCTCTTTTCTTAACCGGGACTACACAAAACCTGAATGATATTTATTTTACCGATAATGTTACAGGTTATGCTGTTGGAAATAACAACCTTATTCTCAAAACAACCAATGGTGGTGATAGCTGGACTTTAATTAATTCAACGTCATCTGCCGGCAGTAATTTGGTTACTATTGCATCTACAGGTTCATCTACCTATTATGTAGGAGGTACTTCATCAGCAATTGCATCTATTAATGATATGACAGATGATTGGTCTTCTTTCTTCTATTACGATAAATTAGGTCGTTTGGTGGTTTCACAAAACTCCAAGCAATTCGCTAAGAGCCCTTATACATATAGTTATACTTTGTACGATTTCTTAGGACGAATTACAGAAGTTGGCGAAGTTGCTGCATCAGCTAGCATTAAAAACCAATATGTAAATAATCAGTTAGATGATAACTTATTTAGCACCTGGTTAAATGCGGGAACACGTACAGAAATTACACGTACTGTGTACGACGTAGTTTCAAGTGCAATCCCGGGCTTTGTACAGGAAAACTTAAGGACACGTGTGTCAAGTTCTAATTTCAGGAAAACAAATACACTGGGTTATGACAGATCAACACACTACAGCTATGATATACATGGTAACGTTAAAACACTGATTCAGGAAGAGGTTGCCTTAGCATCACTTAATCAACAATACAAACGTGTGGATTACAGTTATGATCTTATTTCTGGAAAAGTAAACACGGTTGTTTTCCAACAAGGAAAAGCTGATCAGTTCATGCACAAATATGAGTACGATGCAGATAACCGTATTACCAATGTATTAACTTCATCTGATGGAGTTATATGGGATCAGGACGCAAAATATTTTTACTACAAACACGGGCCATTGGCACGTGCTGAAATAGGTGATCTGAAAGTGCAGGGTATGGATTATGCTTATACTTTGCAAGGCTGGATTAAAGGTGTTAACTCTAATATCCTGAAAGCGGATAATGATATTGGAAAAGACGGCAAGCCTTTAACCACAGCGCATACCGATTTACATGAATACATGCCAACAGATGAGTTTGGTTATTCCTTAACTTATTTTAAAGGCGATTATACACCAATAAATACAGCGGCAGGCTCTAACTACTTCCTTGCAGATGCAAGCAGCAGTGGAATTGAAGCAACACGTAAAGACTTATTCAATGGAAACATCAGTGCAATGGTTACTTCTATTAACAAGTTTAAAGATCCGGGCTTCCATGGTGGTTATTCAGAAATGAAAACTTTCGGATACGATCAGTTGAACCGTTTGGTGAATGTAGTGTTTGATGATAAGTTGGAGACTAACACCGGCGCGGGAGATTATAACTCATTTAAATCCGGAGCCCCGGGAACCGACTATGCAGAAAGTTTTACTTATGATGCAAATGGTAATATACAAAATGCAACCCGTAATGCTTACGTAGAAGGTGTAAATAACCAAATGGACAACATGACATACAAGTATGAAACAGTTGCCAATGGTTTTGGAAAAAACACGAATAAGTTAAAAGCCGTATTTGACACCGGAGATAATGCTTCAACAACAGCAGCAACCTGGAGCGATATTAAAGGCGGGCAGGTGTTTGATGTATCAGGAAACCATGCAGGAGATAATTACCAGTACGATGAAATCGGTAACCTGAAACGTGATGCTCAGGAAAAAATCGCTAATATAGAATGGACTGTTTACGGTAAAATTGCCAAAGTACAAAGAATAGCGGGAAGTGGTAAAGACGACCTGGAGTTTGAATATGATGCTGCCGGTAACCGGATTAGTAAAAAGGTAATTAAGCCTTCAGGTGACATTGTTACTACTTATTATGTAAGAGACGCAAGTGGCAATACCATGGCAACTTACGAACATGAAGTGCCTTTGGTAAACAATCCATCAGCATTTGTATTGAAAGAGCACGATATGTATGGTAGCAGCCGTTTGGGTGTAAAGAATCGTAATATAGATCTTATGGCGACAATAGTAGCCAATGATGTTTATACCCGTACATTAGGCTCAAAATCTTACGAAGAAAGCAACCATTTGGGTAACGTATTATCAGTAATCAGCGATTCCAGAATCCCAATTCCTGATGGTACAAATACCCAAATTACAGCCTTCAAATCGGACGTAATTTCGGCTTCAGATTACTATTCATTCGGTAGTGAAATGATCGGGCGGACTTTTGCATCTACAAACCGCTATAGGTATGGGTTTAATGGGAAGGAATTGGATCCTGAAACTGAAACCCAGGATTACGGAATGAGGATATATAATCCCGGCTTAG
>JAUXTT010000041.1 GCA_030684395.1 Bacteroidota bacterium
CAGGTCGAGCGAAGTTAGGAACTTTTGCCAATGTTGGTGTTATCACCAACATGTATAATTACCCTAATTTCGTTGGTGATAACACCAACGCCGGCTTTAATGATAATTCAGCGGGAATGTCAGGTCGAGCGAAGTCGAGACCAATTGGAAGAACATCATCTAAGCGCCTCAACTTCGCTCGACATAACATTACGTTATAGTCTGTAAAAAATAAGATAGAGAAAAATCAGGCTTTTACCTTAAACAATTTCACTTTGGACTCTTGCTTTTTAAGCAAGCGTGAGATATTCTTTTTGTGGGTAACGATCAATAAGAAGGCTACTACAATAGAGAATGCTATTAAGGTAACGTTTGTATAATGCATTACGGTTAATCCTATAATTGGGAATGAAAGTCCGGCAGCCATAGATGCCAACGAAACATAACGGAATGATAAAAGAACAATGAGAAATACAACTAATGCCAATGAAGCTGCTCCCGGCTGAACCGCTAAAACAACTCCTAATAGTGTTGCCACACCTTTACCACCTCTGAAGCCTGCCAGTATAGGAAAAATATGTCCTAATAATGAAGCTACACCTAAAGCTATCTGGAAATTTATAAATTCGGCCGTTCCAGTAGTATAATTTCCTACAAATGCCAAACATACTGCCGCAAATCCTTTTAAAATATCAATAATTAAAACGGGAACGCCTGCCTTTTTACCAAGCACCCTGAAAGTGTTTGTTGCTCCTGCGTTACCACTTCCGAACTCGCGTACGTCAATGCCGTAAAAAAGTTTACCTATCCAAACTGCGGTAGGAATTGAACCTAATAAGTATGCAGCAAGAATCAAAGTAATATCAAGATAATTAATCATTACAGCAAATTTACTAAAATGTTATAGTTTTATTAATAGAATTAGGTCTAAATTTTTAACACAAACCTGTTAAATAGCTATAAATCAGGCAAAAACAGATTTAAAATCACTTTTTTAGTATTGCCAGTGCTTTTTGCAACATTTTATCGGTTTTGGCAGAAATAGAGTAATAGGCTTCGTTTCCTAATAAATTTCGACCCATGAGTGCTTTTAACTGATTAGCTAAATAAGTTGATGATCTTTTGATTCCTGTATCGTCTCTTTTTACTCCATTCTTCTCGGTATAAGCTATAAACTTATTCATTAGGTCCGAAGAAAAAACAAATCCCTTTTGAAAAGCCATAGCATTTTTGTAGGTGCTATATTTTGCTCTGTTCTTATCAATTTCCTCAAACGCGAACTCATTTATTAAACCTGCATAAGCAACCTTATTTAACCAAAAACTACGATAACTTGTATCTAAGCCTACAAATACATCCGGCATAATGCCACCTCCGCCATATACAATTTTACCACCGGGAGTTTTGTATTTTAAACTATCGGCAAACTTAATACTATCGGCAGTTAAAAGTTCACCGCTTTGGTAACGCTGAAACTCTTCCTCATAGTAAGCCTCGTTTCCATTTGAATAGGATTTTTGAATAGAACGGCCGGTTGGTGTATAATAACGCGCAGTTGTTAAACGTAAAGCAGATCCATCGGGAAGCTCCAATTGCTCCTGCACCAATCCTTTACCAAAACTTCTTCGCCCAATAATGGTAGCTCTATCATTATCCTGAACTGCGCCTGCCAAAATTTCGCTTGCAGAAGCTGATCCTTCATCAATTAATATAACCAAAGGGTTGTTTTCATATCCACCTTTGTCGCTTGCTTTATAATCTTTTCGCGGACTTGCTTTTCCTTGTGTGTAAACTATCCTCATTCCTTTTTTAAGAAATTCATCGGCTATATCAACAGCGGCATTCAGGTAACCACCGCCATTTCCTCTCAGGTCTAAAATCATTTTTTTCATTCCCTGATCCGAAAGTGTATTAAATGCTTTTAAATATTCGGTATAGGTTGTGGCTGCAAAACGGCTGACTTTAATATAACCAACATCAGTAGATAACATATAAGATGCATCGATACTGTAAATCGGGATCTCTCCACGGGTGATAGTAAATTCCAACAGGTTTTTTGAGTTACTGCGTTTAACCATAATCTTAACTTTAGTTCCTCTGTTACCACGCAGTTTAGTAAATACTTCTTTATTCGTAATTTTAACGCCTGCAACTTTTGCCCCGTCTACCTTTACGATTTTATCTCCGGCCAATACCCCCACTTTTTCGGACGGACCGCCATTAATAGGGTTTACAATAGTTATAGTATCATTTAAAATATTAAACTCCACTCCTATTCCATCAAAATTACCCTGCAATGGTTCATTTACCTGTTCCAGGTCCTGTGCCGGAATATAATCACTGTGAGGATCAAGGCTATGCAGCATCGCAGTTAAAGTCATATCTTCTAAAGAATCTGTCTTGATTTCATCCACATAATTGGCTGAAATAAACTCAACCACATTATCCAGCTTACCACCACTTTTGTGAGGTGATCTGGAGCCACTGGTAACGGTACGGTCTTTGAAATTAAAAAAACTGCCTATAAAAACGCCTGCTATTAAAACCAAAGAGACCCAAATAGGTGTATAGGGATTGAATTTAGGCTGCTGATCGGGAGAAGAATGCATAGTTTGTCTAAAAAAATAGTCTACACAAAAGTAATTTATTAATTTTATAAACGTTTAACCGTTTATGCAAAAGATATTTAAAATATCACTTCTCATTGTTTTGAGCCTTATTCTTTCTTGTAAGAAGAAGAAAACGGCTGTTACTAACCCAAATCAGGTTAATACCAATGTTAATGAGTATATCTACAAAAACACTCCGGAATTCAATGATTTGATTGTTGCCGGTGGATCGATTTACCATTCAGGCGGAACATGCGGATTAATCATATATCGTTTAGCAATGAATGAAACCAATGGTGATTTTGCGATTTTTGAGCGCAACTGCCCTCACGAAGGAGGTACCAACACTAATGCAAAAGTTTACAGACAAAATGATCTAATTACCGCAAGAGATACTGTATGCGGTTCCAAATTTTACATTACTGATGGAAGTATTATAAATGGTCCATCGGCTTATCCACTAAAAGCCTACAATTACACTTACGATGGTAATGTGTTGCATATCTATAATTAAGCCACCTCTTTATTTCATATCTGTTTTGCAGTATTTTATGCGTACTGGCACGTAGATAAAAATGCCCTTTTACCCCCTGTTTTTAATTTGTAAAAAATAGTACTTTAGCTCATAAATTAATACAACCCAATATGAGAGATATAAAAAGAATATCATTACCTACATTAGGACTTCTACTTGCATTGCCGTTTTTAGGAACTGCACAAAAACTTGTCCTTGAAAAAACTTATGAAGTAGACAAAAAAGCGAAAAAGGGCTTTTTGGATGAGGTAACAATAAACTCAACCGATAAAACAACAACTCTTTCCTTTGTAACAAAAGCCAGTAATAATTTTACCGGATCTAAGCTTTCGGTTAAGTATCAGGATTATATTTTTGATAAGGATTATAATTTTGTGAAGGTGGAAGAAAAGGAAGCCGAATACAGGAATAAGAGATATAAAGGAGATAACTATTCTGTAGAAGGAATTTCGGTAGAGCCAAATATGTTAGGTAAAATGGTATTGAGAAAAAAACTCATCGAATACAAGTGGAGTTGGCTCAATGGCGGCTACAATAAAAAAGTAACCTTATTAGATAAAATAAAACCAAAAGATGAAGACGGAAACAGCTACATGCTGATAAAGAAATATGAAAACGATGAAACGGGTGAAGTAATTGCGCTTGTGATGGCTGTAGGAAAAACGGCTAATATCAATGAGTTGTTTTTGATGAAGATTGACAAAAATCTTAAAATGGAAGTTATAGATAAATCAACGTTTACAACATACAAAAGCCTTTCAAAATCTTTTATCATTCCTGCAGAAGTGCAATCAAACGATGATGAGGCAACTGTAAATGAGGAAGACATTTCTGAATCTGACATGTGCTTTATATTTGCAGGAGCACCTGATAAAAAAAACAAGGATGCTGCCAGCAGTTATGAAATGTGGAGGGTTTCGAAAGAAGGAAAAATTTTAATGAAAACTGAGTTTAAAGTTCAGGCTAGTGCGTGGAATATTGAAAGTGTTATTGCAAAAAACGGAAGCCTGTATTTTGTTGGGCCTGCTAACGATGAACCTTCTTCTAAAGCTCCGGATGATATAAAATGGAAATATTACCAATTGGCGAAATTCACAAAAGAAAAAGTGGATTATATTACAATAACCAATATGGACGAGTTTGAGGCAAAATTGAAAAAACCTGCTTCACAAAAAAAGAACCCTGCATACAAAGGTAAAAGATTCAGATTTGCAACTGCAAACGTATCAAATGATGGTTCATTATTTATTTGCGGTCAAAATTTTAAAGAAGCTGAGTTTCAGGATGTACTAATGTTCTATTTTGATAATCAGGGTAAATTGAAAGCACAGTACGGAGTTCGTTTGGATGAAATAAACTCTGATTCGAAAGCAAGGGCAACACGTCAGTATATTGACATATCAGGAAATGCTGCATACTGGACTGTACTGGAACTGAGTGGTTTCAGAAAAGAATCGGGTAACGGCGAATCAAGTGCAAAAGCATTAATTTATCCGAGCATTGCTAAAATTGACCTTGGATCGGCTGAAATTAATGAGTTTGTGAAAATTGGAACAGTAAAAGATAAACCAACTTATTTTCTTCAAAACAAATTCCCTTTTATTACCAATCCTGCTGATAATTCATTAATTTATTTAGGTGTTGATAAACGAGGAGATGTAATGTGGTTCGGCAAAGTAGCATTCGAATAAAACACTGCTCACATGCTAATATAAAATCGGGCGGTCAATAAAAGATCGCCCGTTTTGTTTTTAATAAACTCAAATAAAAACAATCTCTTTACTCGTTTTACGTGCAATATTTCCAACCTTCACGAAAAATTGTTTTTGCTCCTTTAGAAATGAATCCATTTCATTTTCATGATTGACATCAACACTAAATAACAATCCTCCAGAAGTTTGAGGATCGCAGAAGAATAACATATCCAGCTCTATCATTCCTTCTATTTGGGCTGAACAAGCATTGTAGTTACGTGTTGTATTATCAGGGAATACAAACTGTTTGGCAAATAGTTTTGCGGGTTCCAATATTGGAACATCTTCTCTTTTTATAATTGCAGATAAGCCGGTATTGTTTAACATTTCCAAAAGATGTCCGGCAAAACCAAATCCTGTTACATCTGTTATTGCATTTACAAAGGATAATTTACCGAGGCTTTCACCAATGTTGTTCAAAGAAGTTGTTTGCTCTAAAAAAACGGAATAGTCTTCCTCTTTTAATAAACCTCTTTTTAATGCTGTGCTCATTAACCCAATTCCCAAAGGTTTGGTAAGATACAATACATCGTTTTCCTCAACAGTATTATTACGTTTTAAATGTTCTTTCTTTACACTACCTGTAACTGCCAGTCCAAATAATGGTTCCTGTGTATCTACACTATGTCCGCCTGCCAATGGAATTCCTGCTTTGTTACAAATTTCCTGCGCACCTTTAATTACTTCCTGCGCATAACTCACCGGAATCTTATCAATGGGCCAACCTAATATAGCTACTGCCATCATAGGTTTTCCTCCCATGGCGTACACATCACTTATAGCATTGCAGGCTGAGATCTTTCCAAAATCAACGGCATTATCAACTATTGGTGTAAAAAAATCGGTTGTACTGATAATGCAGTTGCCATCTGCCATTTCGTATACAGCCGCATCATCCTTGGTATCATTTCCAACAAGCAGATTCGGAAAATTGATTGGCGATTTGCTGCCACTTAATATTTCTTCTAAAACAGCAGGAGCAATTTTACATCCGCAGCCCGAAGCTTTACTGTACTGTGTAAGTTTAACCAACATCTCAACTTATTTTAATGTTTCAATTACTTGCTGAACTTTTGCTGCGTTTATTTTTGCATCAATAGAATCGGAATCCACTTCAATGATCTTTTGTTCTTTATTATTATTGTATTTGAAATCGTAGGCTCTGTCATAATATAACAGAGACAAACGGGCAACTTCAGCCAGATTTCCTTCACCCAGATACTGCATACACAGCTTAGTGTTCAATGGTCCCAGCTGGCTCGAAATTTTTGTAACACAAGCTCTCAATGCATCCGTGTTTACAGTAGTATAATCTTCCACCAATTTTCCAACTCTTAATTCAAATGGAATATTTAATTTAATGATGGGTGATTTTTTCATTTGCTGCCACAACTCATGTGGAATTTTATTGAAACCAATTGTTTGTGATTCATCTTCCAATATAAAAACTTTGCTCTGATCACACTCAACAAAAGCCTGATGCATATTGTTTTCGAATGCCTGCTGCGGATTTTGTTTTTCTTCGTTGATACCTCCAAATGCTGATCCTTTGTGATTTGCCAGTTTTTCAATATCAACAACCGAATAATCTGATTTACTCAATTCTTTTAGTACGTCCGTTTTTCCACTCCCGGTTTTTCCTCCTAACAAAATAATCTTTTTGGGAATGGCGAAATAATTTAATACATGATTACGGTATGCTTTGTAACCGCCGTTTAAAATGCAGGCATTGAGTCCCGAAGTATTCATAAGCCATGCAAAACTATTACTGCGCATGCCTCCACGAAAACAATAAACAAATACCTTTTTATCCTTAGCCAAAGCTTTAACTTCATTCACAAAAGGCACCATTTTAGGAGAAACAATTTCCAAACCTCGTGTTACAGCATTATCCTTTCCCTGCTGTTTAAAAAGTGTTCCTATTTCGGCTCTTTCCGAATTATCAAAAAGCGGAATATTGATTGCGTTAACAACATGACCTTTTAAAAATTCAACAGGCGCACGAACATCCACAATCAGTTCTCCTTGGCTTTTATCTAAAAAATCGTTACATGTAAGTGCAGTAGCTGTCATTCCGCAGCAAAATTAAGCATTTGCAGTGGATAATCATAGGCATTGATTAATTGAAAAGGTTTACTTAAGGATAATTGATCCGTTGAATAAAGTAAAACAAGTATATTTGAACTAAATGAAAACTGTAGCTTTTCTTCTTCTTTTTATTAATATTCTTCATGGGCAAACCCTGAAGAATGGTAAGTTTCACTGCCTGATTGATACCTCCAAATTTTATGAAAAGGAAGAATGGACACTAACACTTTTAGAAGTAAATATGGTAGAACTCATTTCTGTAAAATCAAGTGATATAAACCGTAGTCCAATAAAAACACAAATACGTCAG
This sequence comes from Bacteroidota bacterium, assembly GCA_030684395.1. GTDB lineage: Bacteria > Bacteroidota > Bacteroidia > B-17B0 > Aurantibacillaceae > JADJDM01. The sequence continues at coordinate 7,276 of JAUXTT010000041.1, forward strand.
GTCAAAAATCAATTCTATACCGGCTATTGGACACAAAAGGGAGATACTATTTTAATTGGCCTCGATTCAAATTCGGATAGTATGGAGATAAATGAGGATTACCAGCTTAAATTCCTCAGGAAAGGGAATAATTTAATACTTATAAAATCACTACAGTTAAAGAATTTTGATTATTCTGATTTTTTTTATGAAAAATCGGTTTGGGTAAAAAAGCGTTACAGGCAGCGTAGTAAACCAAAAGTTAGAGCAAAATTTTAATTTATCAGATCATGAGAAATAACGTTTTTGGATCTGTGAGATTCATTTTATTGACCCGCAAAACGAATTAGGAGTTTTCTTTGAGAAAATGGTTTCTTGATTGATAAGTTGAAAGTAAAAAAATAAATGGCAGAAGATTCAAATACTGCAAACAAAAACTTCCCAATTCGTATAGAACGTTATGGCTGGGGCTGCCTGATGATTGTAGCATTAAGCATAGTTTGTTTAGCCTGGATACTATTCATGTTTTTTGTGATACAATAGCAGTCAATTACGCTATGACCTTATAGTATTAATTGTTTTTCTGGTATTTGCACTTTTCGGCGTTGCCATTTGGTTCTTTGGATCACGCAGCCAGTACAATGAAAAAATTGAGATCCGTCAATTTGAAGTTTCTTACCATAAAGAAGGATTTTTGCGTAAAACAAAACAATGGAAAGAACCAATGCTAAATTACAAAGGATTGGAACTAAAGTAGAAACAGGTATTGAAAAAAGTGGTATTGAAAGCGAAACAGAAATAAATCTATTTGTAGTGGTACTTGTACACGCCACAGAAAAAAAGAAAAATGTTATACTCGAAAAAAACGCAGGAGACAAAAACAATCAACTAAAAATACAGCAGCACTACGCCCAATTGCTTAAGCTTCCGGTCCTAATGTAATGATGCTCTAAAATTGAAATGAATTAGTCCATCATCTCGATTGACAAAAAACTTGATTTTTTTACAAAAATCAATTTAATTTTATCGTAAGGAATAAGGGCTGTATAACTTGTGCCCTCCAATAAAAGAGAACGCTCATTATAAGTTATTTTGGTTGTTTTAGTATCCAGTTTCTCATACTTTTCAAACCATCCCTGAGAAGTTCCATCATGCTGACGGGTGCGAATTAAAAAAATGTCAGGGGTCTCCTTGAGATTAACACCATTCATCATTGTCTCAACTTCAGACTTTGACATTTGAGCACTGGCAATAAGGTTGCATAATGCAAAAGCAAAAATTAATGATAGTTTTTTCATAATGGGTAGTTTTTGATACATCTAATATAATAATAATAATCTGATTTTCTATATCTCAGCAACTATGGGTTATTAAGAATCAGGTGTTTATTTCTCAAAAACCACCTCTAAATACACAATTTCACTACTTCTTCATAAACGTTTCCCCAATTCTTCCACTCTCTCCAATCGCTTAATGTTTCATTGTGCCAGAGAGTAATCATTGTTCCATTCACATTTTTAACATGATCAATAATTGGTTTCACCTTTCCCGCAACATCTTCCGGTTTTACTTTCATATAAAATTTAAGTGTTGCTTCCATCACCGGAAAAGGATGAACCCTGAAATTTGTTTCTAATTCAGTATCGAGGTCATACCAATAAAAAGGAGTACAAATACTTGCCCTGAACCCAATTTGTGTTGCATAACCCATGGTGTAATCGTCGGTAATACCATTATCAATAAGTGTTTTATAGGTAGCAGGAAAACGTAATTTTAAAAAATGCTGCCTGCTTTTTGATATTTCCCGGTGAACGATGGTTGACAAACGGTTAATCTCTTTCTTAACCTGAACCGGATTGTTGTTGGATCCAAAGGAAGGATGAATTCCTACTTCAGCGTAATCATTTAAATGTTTAATGAGTGATTGAAATTTTTTATTATTGGAGGGTAGGTTTTTATCATTGATGCCATAATCACCGAGTAAAAAGAAATAGATTACTTTCAGATTATAACGTTTCTGAATATCCAACTGCATATCATAAGTATCGTAAGGGTCTCTCATTTTACCTAAAAGCACCTTGGTTCTTTCTGATGCATCTTTCCAGAAAAAATTGACAAAAGCCCTGCCGTATCCGCCAACTGTACGCATAACGCCTTTTTGTTTAAATGCATAAGCGTTATCAATATCAATGGTTGAAATGTATTTGTATTTGTCTTCTCTGAATTTTAAATCAGGGAACTTACTTTTCAGAATTTCTTTTAATTCAAATGCCCAATAATTGATCAGAGGAATTTGCAAAAAATCGTGCTGATATGCAATACTGCTTTCTGCTTCGTAACGATCGTATTTATCACGAAGGTGCGGAAGATATTCCTCGTAACGGCTAACCAGATAAAACGAAGCCGAAAAAATATCAAAAGGAATTTCCAATGAAGAATCGGTTTTAAAAAGTGTTTTATAGCCTTTCCACTCACCTATGGAAATATTTTGTTCCTTAATTCCCTGCTCGTGAATAATTGGAGTGCTTTGAATATGAAAACCTGCCTGAGGATTATGTGTGCAATAAGAGAATTTGGTTCCTTTATGATTTATATACTCTTCCCAATCGGAAGTTATAGTATACTCTATTCCATAAAGATCTTTAAAGAACAAGTTAAAAATATACTTGCACCGCAAACTGATCTTATGTGTGTAAATCAACAACATTCTTCTAACTTAAATGAGTAAGCATTTCCTTACAAATAAACTCTGCCGCTTTTCCGTCTCCATAAAACGAAGGAAATTCAAGATTTGTATGTGTTCTGAAATATTCGAACGCTTCCAGGATTTTTTCTTTATCGGCATCGGTAATAATAGCTGCACCGCACTTTACCAATTCTATCCATTCCGTTTCGGGTCGTAAAATAACACATGGTTTCTTAAAATAAAATGCTTCTTTCTGTACTCCTCCACTATCAGTAACAACAATATTAGCATTTTTTTCAAGGGCTATCATTTCTACAAAAGAGGCAGGCTCTACAATTTTAAAATTGTGGTTACTTTTCACTGCTTCATAAACTTGTTTAGAAATATTTTGTGCCAGCAACTTTGCAGTACGCGGATGCAATGGAAGTACTATTTCCATTTTATATTTTAGTGAGATCTGATTCAATGCATCAAAAAGGTCTGTTAAGCGCTTTGGTTCGTCAGTATTGTTATTCCGATGAATGGTTGCTAAAACATAATTTCCTTTTTGTACACCGTACTTCTCTTCAATGTTTATTTTTTTATCTGCCAGTTCCGAAAAATGCAAACTGTTATCTAGCATTACATCGCCGCTGTGATAGATCTTAGGGTTATTTGCATTGTAGGGAACAGCGCTATCCGTTTTAAAACCCTCCTTAACCAAATTATCAAAACCAGTTTTTGTTGGAGAAAATAAAAGCGTAGAAACATGATCACACATAATGCGGTTCACTTCTTCGGGCATAGCTTTGTTGTATGAACGTAAGCCTGCCTCAATATGCACAACAGGTACATGAATCTTAGAAGCTGCTATTCCGCCTGCTAAGGTTGAATTGGTGTCGCCGTACAAAACAATAGCATTCGGTTTTTCATTCAACAGAATCTCTTCAATTCCTGCAATCATAGCTCCGGTTTGTTTTCCGTGCGATCCGCTGCCTACATTCAAATTGTAATCGGGGGCAGGAATTCCCAATTCATCAAAAAATACCTGACTCATGTTCTCATCATAATGTTGCCCGGTATGCACAATAATTTCTTTGATCTTATCTGAGAAATGATCTTTTATTGCCCTGCTCAAAGCAGCAGCTTTAATAATTTGCGGGCGGGCACCTATGATTGTAACAATTTTCAACATGAAATTTATACTTATTAAACCGGATAAAGTTAATAAAAGAGAGAAGGAATAAATTATTGTGGCAAAGAAACTATTAACTTTGGGTATGTTTATAAGATTAAATCAGGATAAGATAGATCCAAAAGGTCTTAGTCAGGCTGTAAAAGTGCTAAAAGACGGTGGTGTAGTAGTATATCCAACCGATTCTGTATATGCGTTTGGTTGCGACATGATGAACCCGAAAGCAATTGAAAAGCTTTGCAGAATAAAAAACATTAAACCCGAAAAATCTACTTTTTCATTTATTTGCGCCGACCTGAGTTCTTTATCGGATTATTGTAAACCCATTTCTAATCCGGTTTTCAGGGTAATGAAAAGAGTTTTGCCCGGTCCGTATACCTTTATTTTAGAAGCAAGCAGTAATGTTCCGAAACTCTTAAAACAATCGCGTAAAACAGTTGGCATACGTGTTCCCGATAACGCAATTTGTAAAGAGTTAGTTACAGTACTTGGTAATCCAATCCTTTCTACTTCATTGTACAACAACGAAGATGAGTTGATCAATTATTTTTCGGAGCCTGAATTGATTTATGAAAAGTACAAAGACATAGTTGATTTAGTAATTGATGGTGGTTACGGAAGTATTTATCCTACTACAGTTGTTGATTGCAGCAAAGATGAGATAGAGATCATTCGTGAAGGTGCGGGTGATGTTGAGAAGCTGGAACTTTAAACTTTCTTCCAATTTTGTTTTCCGCAGATTTTTTTCTTGAGTTAGTGTAATTGTAGAATCTTATTTAAATAAACGAAATATTTTTGTTACCGTGATGAATTCCCCTCTTGAGGGCAATGTCCTAGAATAAGGTAGAATTATTATATTTGTATATGGAACTTATCGAAATAACAAAGAAGTTGAATACCCAAAAGCGTTGTATTAATTACTTGGAGAAAGCTAGGTGGGGTGATAACACAACTTGTCCTTA
>JAUXTT010000044.1 GCA_030684395.1 Bacteroidota bacterium
TAGTTGCTCTCCAGCAGAGCTAATGTCCTCTTCTGATCTACGTTGCTATAATAACAATTGTTTTTTAGAAAAACACCAACTATTTTTTGCACCATTACCTTTAAAACAAAAGCTTTTTCCTCAGAGAGGTTCTCCCTGGCATCAGGAATTGCAACTGGTATTTCCTTGATCTCACTTGTTACAGCAGGCGTCTCTTTTATCTCCCGTATAACAACAGGTATCTTTTTAATCTCCTTTTCTACTTCATCATGCACCGTTTTATTTCCTTTGCCCAACATGGCAGCTCTTACCGATTGTGGCTCATCCAATTTCAACTGAGCTACTGTGTTGAATAACCAAAAGATACGACCTTTAAATTCTTTTTCAAGTTGAGATATGAATTCTTCAAAATCATCCGCCAGCTTCCGCAGCATAATGTCTGTAAACGGTGTATTCACTCTGAAATAAAGGGAAGAATTCATATGCACCTCTATATGCCCCACCTTCACTTCATAAGAAAGTAAAAATTCTATGATTCGTCCTTTAAGACCGGCAGCATACAGTTCAGCGCTTGATTCATAGATGAGTAAAAGCTGTCGTTGTGTACCTATTTCAGGTAAAGACACCCTGTTTTCAACATCATCTTTTATTGCTGGTCTTTCGTTTATTAGTGGAGTCATTTAAGTTTTTGATTGAAAGAAAAAAATTATAATTAACTAACAACTTCCCCATAAAGGTCAAAGTCATTCGCATCATTGATCTTAATGTTCGCAAAATCACCTTGTCTCAGGTAAGTATCCTTATCAGCTTTCACCAATACTTCATTATCTACGTCAGGGCTATCGAACTCGGTACGACCGATAAAGTATTCACCTTCTTTTCTGTCGATAAGTGTTTTGAAAGTCTGACCAATTTTATCCTGATTTAATCCGAAAGAAATTTCCTGTTGAATTTTCATTACTGCATCGGCACGCTCTTTCTTTACTTTTTCTTTCACATCATCTTTCAATAAATGTGCGTGTGTATTTTCTTCGTGTGAGTATGTAAAGATTCCTAAACGTTCAAATTTACTTTCTTCAACCCAACGTAGCATTTCTTCATGGTCTTTCTCTGTCTCACCAGGGTAACCTGCAATTAGTGTGGTACGCAATGCAATGCCCGGTACTTTATCACGAATCTGTTTTACAAGATCTAAACTCTTTTGTTTGGTAATTCCCCTGCGCATACTCTTCAGCATATTATCACTGATGTGCTGCAAAGGCATATCCAGGTAATTACACACATTCGGATATTTTTTCATTATATCCAATACTTCCATCGGAAAACCACTTGGAAATGCGTAATGCAAACGAATCCAGTCAATACCATCCACGTTTGCCAACTCCTCAACCAATCTTGCAAGTTCGCGTTTTTTATAAGTATCCAAACCATAATAGGTAAGGTCCTGCGCTATCATCAATAACTCTTTTGTTCCGTTCGATGCTAATTTTTTAGCACGATTCACCAATTCTTCAATAGGAACAGAAACGTGTGCGCCACGCATTAACGGGATTGCACAGAAACTACACGGGCGATCGCAACCCTCCGAAATTTTAAAATATGCATAATGATTTGGAGTAGTAAGCAAACGCTCTCCCACCAATTCATGTTTATAATCAGCTTTTAACGTTTTTAAGATCCTTGGAAGTTCACGTGTACCAAAGTATGCATCCACTTCCGGAATTTCCTTTTCCAGATCGGCTTTGTATCTTTCGCTTAAACACCCTGTAACATAAATTTTTTCAACTTCACCTACTTTTTTTGCTTCCACATATTTCAGGATCATATCAATACTTTCCTGTTTTGCATTATCTACAAATCCACAGGTGTTAATAATCACAATCTGGTTATCATCATCCTCACGTTCATGCGCCACATCAAAATTATTTGCTTTTAACTGGCCCATCAGTACTTCACTATCAACCAGATTTTTGCTGCAACCCAATGTCACAACATTTACTTTGTTTTTCTTTAACGTCTTTGTTTTCATTTGCGCTGCAAAGATACCAAATTTTTGAAGGACTTTATTGCACAACTATATAGTGATAGTTAATATGTTAAAATTACTTCTCTGATATACTTTATGGCAATTTGCACATTATAAATACATTTGTGCAAATAATATTAAATCAAAGGCTAAAAATCAAAACAACATCATGAAATTAAGGATTGTGGCTTTTTATATCAGTTGTTTTTTTACTCTATTCGGGCTGAATGCTCAAAACAGGGCAATTGACAGTCTCAAAACACTTCTAAAAAAAACAAAAAGTGATTCTGCGAGGGTGGAGATCTTAAACTCACTTAGTTATAATCTTGGAACTATAGACCTTGAACAAGGGCAGAGTTATGGAAAACAAGCTGCTGTTCTGTCCGAAAAAATTGGTTTTAAAAAAGGTCTTTGTCATGCCTATAATAATATTGGGATTATATACGACCAAAAGGGGATGGGCGACTCAGCCATGTTCTATTATAACAAATCTCTGGAAATGTCGACAAAATTGGGAAACCATCACCTGCAAGCCAGCGGATTAAGTAACATAGGTTTTATACATTGGAGCCAGGGCGATTACGACAAAGCACTCGATTATACACTAAAAGCACTCGCCATACTTGATACCGGTACTAATTATATTGCAACAGCAAATGCCATTGAGCATGTGGCCATGATCTATTATGATTTGAGTGATTATAAAAATTCAATTAAATTCCATCGTCAGGCTATTAATATATATGCTAAGTCCAATGATGAAGCTCATATTGGAAATGTATATTGCAACCTGGCACTTAATTACCTCGAATCGAGCAAGGATAGTATGATCTATTACCTAAAAAAAGGAGAAACGATTTTTTTGAAGTATAAGGATCATTGGGCTTTGGGACACGTATATAACAATATTGGAGGTGTATACCTGGAAATGGATAATTTCGATCCTGCACTTACCTATTTATATAAGGCCCGACAGGAACATAATATAGTTGGAGACGACAGAGGAATGTGTGCCACCCAAATGAGTTTGGGTGTAACATGGCTTTATAAAAACCGACCTGAGATTGCCAAAAACCATATAGATACTGCTATTGCCATGTCCTCTAAAATGGATATGAAAGAAAGTCTTGCCGAAGCCTACCACAATTATGCTCTTATTTATTCACACCTGGGCGTTCTCGATTCGGTAACCAAATACCTAAGTAAGGAAAGTGAAATCAAAGACAGCATTTTCAGCATGGATAAAACACAAGCAATTGCGGATATACAAACCAAATACGATACAGAAAAAAAGGACCTGGAAATTGCCAAACAAAAAGCAGAACTCGAGTCGAAAGAGAATGAAAAAAAACGCAGGGAAACACTCATTATTGCTTTGATAGTATTGGTTGTGTTAATTATAATACTTGGGTACTTTATTTATTCGCGCAATAAAATCAAACAGAGAGCTCAAATGGATAAGGAACTTGCTTTTCAACGTGAGGTTCGTTCAAAAGCAGTAATAGAAGCCGAAGAGAAAGAACGCAGGAGAATTGCACAAGACTTACACGACGGAGTAGGGCAGATTTTATCAGCAGCCAAACTTAATTTGAGTGGACTGGAAGATAAATTGAAGCTTGAAAACCCTGAACAATCTATTTTATTAAGTAATGCTCTCGAATTAGTTAATGACTCTGTAAAAGAAGTGCGTTCCGTATCGCATAATATGATGCCTAACACTCTTATTAAGTTGGGACTTGCAAGTGCTATACGCGAGTTCATTACAAAAATAGGATCAGTTCCAAATTTAAAAATCGACTTACAAATTGTAGGCATGGAAGAACGGCTCCATTCCACAGTTGAAACTGTTCTTTATCGTGTGATACAGGAAGTTGTTGCCAACATTATAAAGCATGCTAAAGCCAATGAAATCAGTATGCAGCTCATCCGGCATGACAACGAACTTACTATTATGATTGAAGATAACGGTGTTGGATTCGATAAAAACAATGTTACTCAATTTGAAGGAATCGGTTTAAAAAACATTATTTCAAGGGTCGAATTTTTAAACGGGAATGTAGATTTTGATTCTACTCCGGGTCAGGGAACTACCGTTGTAATTGAAATTCCTATACTCCCAACAACCTAATTCTGAAGGATAAATTTCCTTTCTCACTAATTGAGTATTTCACCTTTGAAGGAAAAGTGTACTTTTGCATGAAGTTTTTAAATTAATCACAAAAAATGCGAAGCAAGTATTTTCTCGGTCTTATTATAGGGATATTCCTGATTTTATTACCTGCTATTTCTTCCTCGCAAAATACTTTTGTAGATAGTTTAATTAAAGCAGTTCAAAAACAGGGCATTCACGACACAGTTAAGATCAAATTATATGGTGATATTAGCTGGGAATTAATTGGAAGTGATATTACTAAAGCCCTTGATTATGCTAATAAGGAACTTGAACTTGCCACAAAAACAAAACGTAAAGCAGACATCGCACAGGCAGAAAGCGACATCGGGAATATCTACAACCGGAAAACCAGCTACGATACCGCACTTATTCACTACAACAAAGCACTTGATCTCCGGAAAGAACTAAAGCAGGATGTTAAAATTGCCGGTGTTTACTCCAATATTGCCACGGTTTTGATGCGTCAGAGTAAATTTGAAAAAGCAATTGATATAAATTTTAAATCCCTTAAAATATTTGAACAAATCGGAGACGAGGGAAAGCAAGCTACGATTTTAGGTAATATCGGCAATTTGTATTACGAACTTGAGCAGAACAAGTCGGCAGAAGTTTTTTTTAAGAAAGGATTAGTACTTGCCCGCAAAGCCAAATTTACAGTTATAGAAGGAAATATTTTGGTAAATCTTGGCGGACTAAAATTTGAAACCGGTGTCATAAACGATTCTGTTGTAAATGCCCAACAATTAGATTCTGCACTCTATTATTTTCTTGAAGCAGAGAAGATTTTAAGTGCTAACAATGCTTTATATAATTTAGGAGTGGTTTACAATAACCTTGGGCGTATTTATACGGAGAAGAAAGACCTGAATAAAGCCCTTTCCTTTTATGAAGAAGGTTTAAAAAACCGCGAGGCACTTGAAGACACTTATGGCATGGGTCTTTCTTATATGAATATAGGGGAAGTGGAAAAACAAAAAAAGAATTGGAATAAAAGCATTGAATATTTAAACAAAGCCGAAGCAATCTTTCGTACTACAAATAATTTCCTCAACTTAAAACAAGCTTATGGTAAGCTTGCTGAAGCTTATGAAGGGAAACAGGATCTCACTTCATCTCTGAAATACTATCAATTATATTCCAACTATAAGGATTCTATCTATAACGAAACCAACTCTGAAAAATTTGCAGAGATGCAAACTAAATACGAAAGCGAAAAAAAAGACCTGGAAATTGCCAAGCAAAATGCAGAATTGATAGCCAACGAAAATGAAAAAAAACGCAGAGAAACATTTATAATAGCGTTGGGTGCTTTGCTTGTACTCACTATTGCCCTGGGTTATTTTATTTATTCGCGCAATAAGATCAAAGAAAAAGCACGCCTGTCCGCAGAAATTGCCAACCAAAAAGAGATCCGTTCAAAAGCCGTAATTGAAGCGGAAGAAAAAGAACGCAGACGTATTGCACAGGATTTGCACGATGGTGTAGGGCAAATTTTATCAGCAGCAAAACTTAATTTAAGCGGACTCGAATCTAAACTAAAATTGGATAATGTAGAACAGTCATCCCTTCTTGCAAATGCTCTGGAATTAGTAAACGACTCGGTAAAAGAAGTACGTGCTGTATCACATAATATGATGCCAAATACATTAATCAAGCTTGGTTTGGCAAGTGCTGTAAGAGAATTTATTACCAAAATTGGTACGATTCCTAATCTCAAAATTGATTTACAAATTGTAGGTTTGGATGAACGTTTGGAAAATACCATTGAAACTGTTTTATATCGTGTGATACAGGAAGTGGTATCCAATATTATAAAACACGCAAAAGCCAATCACATTAGCATGCAATTAATCAAACATGATGGTGAGCTTACTATAATGATAGAGGATAATGGGGTTGGTTTTGACAAAAAAAACCTGGATAAATTTGAAGGTATAGGTTTAAAAAACATCATTTCAAGGGTTGAATTTTTGAACGGGCATGTTGAGTTTGATTCCACTCCCGGGCAAGGAACTACTGTTGTGGTTGAAGTACCGCTCATCTAATTAATAATTATTAATTTAAAATTATTAATTGTGTTTTTTGACCTAAATCAAAATAGGTTAACTTTCGAAAAATCTGTTTCAATTATCGCATTTATACTTATCTTTGATAAGATAATTCGGATATGAACCTTAAGAATAAAATATTACGTCTTCTTCAGGAAAAGAAGTTTACGTACAAGCAACTCGCAGAACATCTTAATATTACTGAAAACCAGTTGGATCATGCTTTGGAAACCAAAACGTTGGAAGTAAGAACACTTGAGTTGATTTCCAAAGAATTACGTATTCCACTTTATAGTTTTTTCAGGGATCCTTCTGCTATGCAACATTATATGGCTTCGTACACCGAACCTTATTACAACGTAAATATATGGAGCGATCAGGAGGTTAAATACAAATCTGAAATAGGCACTTTAAGAGAACAGATTGAAGAATTGAAAGCAGAACTTGTAAGAAAAGAGCAGTTGATTGAGGCGTTAGAGGGACAAATGAAAGGGCATAAATAATGTTTGCAAGAAAACACCAATTTCGTCGTTGAGCTCATAAAAAAATGTTTATCCCAACGATTCTTTCGGGACTGTGTTTTTTTATTTCACTCGCTTTGAACTTGACGATTTCTTATCAAACATTTTAGTTTTTGTAGACATTGTTTATTCCTTTATTTATTTTAAATTATACTTAACCCAATTCGGAACACTATGACTTCTGAAGAAAAGATCCAGTTGCTTGCCCAAAAACTTAATTTATTAAGTTCAAACCTCGAAAAACAAAAATCAGATATTGAGTTTATCCGACAGCAGATAGCTCTGTTATCACAATCTCAACCACAGGAAAAAACAGTTCCTGTTATAGAACCGGTTAAACCGATTGTACCTCCGGTTCAGCAAGTAGTACCACCGGTTCAGCAAGTGGTTACTCCTGTTGAACATTTCGACAAGCCTAATGTGACAGTAGTACCTGAAACAAAACAAACACCTGCTACTCCGGTAATAGAACCGGTTAAACCAATTGTTCCGCCACCAAATGCTATTCCTCAACAACCTGCTAAGGCTGCAAAAGCTTTTAATATGGAAGAGTATGTGGGTGGTAAACTTGCCGGAATCATTGGTATCATCATTTTAGTAATTGCAATTGCAATCGGAGTTAAGTATGCAATCGACAAAGACCTTATCAATCCATTAACACGAATCATTTTCGGATTCCTTGCAGGTGGTATATTAATGACCTTTGCTATTATCTTAAAGAAAAAGTATCAGTTGTTCAGCGCTGTAATTTTAGGCGGGGCCGTCTCCACTCTATTCTTTACAGCATTTGCAGGAAACGCTTTTTATGAGATCTATCCACGTGGTTTTGCATTTGCACTGATGTTCGTTATTACAGCTTTCACTGTTTTTGCTGCGCACATGTACAATTACGAAATTATTGCTGTTATTGGATTGGTTGGTGCATACGCTATTCCTCCTTTGCTGAGTGATGGAAGCGGTAAGATTGAATACATGTACACTTACATGGCAATCATCAATGCAGGTATTTTGGTTTTAAGTCTTTTCAAAAACTGGACATGGGTAAAATACTCTGCTTACGGATTAACCTGGATCTTAGTAGCAAGTTGGACATTGAATAAGTATACACTCGATAAATTGAACATGACAGTAATGTTCAGTACTATTTTCTTCCTTACTTTTTACGCAACCTTTATCGCTTACAAGATCATCAAGAAAATTCCTTTCCAAGCAATGGATATTATTACTCTTTTGAGTAATAGTACCATTTATTTTGGATTGGGGTATTATGCACTTAACAATGAGTTTACCGAAAAATACTTAGGATTGTTCTGTGTTTTTAATGCTTTGGTACACATGATAGTTGCTTATGCAGCTTATTCCAGAAAAGTTACAGATAAGAATATTTTGTATTTTATTCTCGCGCTTGTATTTACCTTTCTTACTATCGCTATTCCAATTCAGTTGGAAGGAAAAGTAGTTACACTTTGTTGGTTTGCTGAAATGGCTGTATTGTATTTTATCGGACGCAAATTCTCTGTTTCCTTCTTCAAACAAATTGCTTATACGGTTGCCGCGTTAGGATTCATCAGCTTGTGGCACGATTGGATGAAGTACTATTCGGAGATCTTCGACAAAGATGCTTACATCCCGGCAAAAATATTATTAAACAAAATGTTCCTTACTTCCGGATTTGCCATTGTTGCTTTGGGAGCATTATGGTTTATGCTGAAAGAAAAATTCAATACGGAAAATAATCCCGATAGCCATCGGGATGCCGCTTATCCTGCAATGAAAATAATTACTCCGGTTTTGTTTTTTATTACGGTATACTTCTCCTTCTTTTTTGAGATCATTCATCATTTCAAAAACTGGGAAAATGCAACTACTATAAGAGAAACAGGCTCTGTTTATATTGCACCAATAATGAACAAAGCTATACCCTTATTCCTTGTGCTTTGGTTAGTGATCTACAATGCGGTGTTTGCTTCAGTGGTTTTATTCATCAATAGTAAAATCACTAAATCGAAAGGAATACACTGGGCTTTTTATATCATGAGTTTTTTAGCGTTGTTTATATTGATGGCGGCCGGTTTTACAGCTTTAACCCAGCTGAGAAATTTTTACAACTCTGCCAGCGAAGATTATTTCCCTTATGCATTTAAAACAAATTGGATGCTGAATTTCAGGTATGTGTTTATGCTTTTTACCTTCGGTATTTTGTTCCTTATGTTTTTCGCACAAAAAGCTTATGGCAATAAACTGGCACGTTCCATCTTTATATGGGTTTTCCACCTTTCTGTATTGATCATTCTAAGTAGTGAATTAGTGAATCAAATGCGTTTGTCTCATGCCGATGATGCTGTACTTTATGAAAAAGTCGCGCGCAGAATGGGCTTCACTATTTTGTGGGCATTGTACTCTACCGTATTGATCGTTTTTGGGATTGCACGAAAAATCAAAATGCTCAGAATAATGGGCTTCTCTCTTTTTGGAATTACACTCATTAAATTATTGATCGATTCTATCCATATGTCGATGGGCTATAAGTTTGTAGTTTACATTTCAGTTGGTGTTATACTTGTTACCATTGGATTTCTATATCAGCGTTTCAAAAAAATTCTATTCGAAGATGACAATGAAAATAAAAATTAAAACACTATTACTATTTGTATTACTTGTTTCTTCAGTTCAGGTATTGAATGCTCAAAAGATGAGTGGCTTTACTTTTTACAAAGAAGTAGAACCGGTAAATACTGCCGGCTATTACAAAATTCCGGTAAGTGCCGATATGCTGGCCAAAAGCAAAAGTGACTTTAATGACTTTCGTGTACTAAAAGTAGATGAGAACGACACCTCGGAAGTTCCTTACTTACTTCAGTGGAATGAATCTTCCTGGTACAATACTTTTCAGAATGAAAGTATCATTGATGTATCTTATCGTAAAAATGCCGCTTCCTACATTACTGTAAAACTAAAAGAAGAAAAAGAGATCAATGAAATTCAACTGAACATTGCTGAAAGGGATTTCGATAAACTGGTAACTATTGAAGGAAGTAATGATAACAAACACTGGAAAACCATTAAAGAAAACATTCGCATTGTTGGTTTTGGTCAGGAACAATTTAATTTTAGTAAACTCTATTTTCCTTCAAGTACCTACACTTATTACTTACTGACCTTCAATGATAAAAATGCTAAACCTATTACAGTTAGCTCCGTTCAAACTTTTTTCAATAACGAATACAAAGCTGTGTACGAAAAAATAAAAGATATATACGTTGTAAAAAAAGAGATCAAAAAAGATCTAAAACCAACAAATGGAAAACCTGCTATCTACGAAAATTATACAGAGATAAAAGTTACTCTTCCTTACCCTACTTGTTTAAGCACCATACATCTTAAGAACAGAAACAAGTCGGAAGATTTTTACAGAAGCATTTCTGTTTGTAATAACAAAGGTGCTGAGCTAAGCAGGGGTTCTTTTACTTCATTAGAAAAGGACGGTATTACCAGTATCTATTTAAACAAAGTAATAGGAACTAATTTCACTATTAAGGTATACAATAATGATAATCCACCCATTGAAAGCATTGATGTAAACGTATTTGGAATGAATGCATTTTTAGTAAGCAGATTGGAACCGGAAGAAAAATATTTGATCGTTTATGGAAAAGCCAAAGTTCCTTTGGCAGAATACGACCTTGGTTATTTCTCTTCCAAAATTGGAAGCACTGCTAAAGATGTAAATTGCAGATCTGAAATGGTCATTAAAAACGCTCCTCCAAAAAAGAATGAACCAATGATCCAGCAACAAAAGTGGCTGTGGATCACCCTAGGCGGACTCGTATTACTTTTGGGAGGTTTTGCCTTTTCATTGATGAAAAAGATTGGAAAATAAATTTTTCTCAATCAATATAAGATTTGTAATTTCGGCAAGATGAATTCTCTATGCTTTGGCTTTAAACATGTGGCGGTTTTGCTTTTTGCAATTCCCTGTATTGCTTTAGCTCAAAAACCAACGAGTGAGTTCAGTGCATACAATTATAAACCCACTCCGCAAGACAGAATTATACTAGAAGTAAACCACACCGGTTGGTTGGGAATGCCTAAGGGACTAAAAGAAAAACCGGGTTCCTTAGGTGCAAATTTTCAGATCTTCTTTGATTACCCAATAAAAAAATCAAGAGTAAGTTTTGCCTGGGGATTAGGCCTTAGTTCACATAATATTCATGGTCCTGTTAATTTAGTTTACCATGTTGATTCAGTAAGCGGCAGCATCAATTTTACATCTATTGATAAAAGATTTGAACCCTACAAAACAAATAAAATTGCTTTCAAATTAATTGAAATTCCTGTAGAATTCAGAATTCGTACCCGCTCAGAATATCAGTTTAAATTTATGGTAGGAGCTAAAGTTGGTTATGTGATGCAAACCTTCCGTACCATATTTGATAAAGACGGGAAAGTGAGAATTTATGACATTTATGGAGTGAATCCAATAAGATACGGTGTAACCATGCGCATAGGATGGGAACAGGTACATTTAACCGCTTTTTATGCATTATCTGAGGTGTTTTTGAAAAATAAAGGGCAAAAAGGTGTAATTCCTTTTAGTTTCGGGATTGCTTATACTCCGAGGTTGGGGCTAGGAAGGACTCTTTAAATTCCGGGTTTCTGGTCGGTTTAGCACTAAACAAGGGGATTCCGGACCACAAAACAAGAAACCTGAAACTTGAAACAATAAACGTCATTTCGGTATTCGTAATTCGCTCAATTATAGATCATTAAGTCATCAAAAAACGTCCTGCCGATTTTTTTTCAAAAAACTCTTCCCCATTAAGCAAAAATGTTCTATATTTGCAGCCCGATATTGATAATATTAAAAGACACAATAAAATGTATTTAACATCAGAAGTAAAAAAAGGAATTTTCAAAACACACGGTGGAACTGAAAAAAACACAGGTTCAACTGAAGGACAAGTTGCATTGTTTACTCACCGTATATCCCATTTAACCGGGCATTTGCAAAAAAACAAAAAAGATTTCAGCACTCAACGTTCTCTAATCAACTTAGTAGGTAAACGCAGAAGTTTATTAGACTATTTGAAAAAGAAAGACATCAACAAATACAGAGCGTTGATCAAAACATTAGATATTCGTAAATAATGTTTTACGGAAATTAAATTCACAAAAGGCATCCTGTAACACGGTTGCCTTTTGTTGTTTATGGGCTTCGACTCCGCTCAGCCTGACAAAAGGTTTAAACACCATTTTGTCGCTCGGAAAGTTCGGGGCCAGTCTAAAGCAGGTGTCAGTTCGAGCGAAGTAGAGAACAGCACCGGATAAAAAAGAAAAACAGATACAAATATAAATCACCTCGGAAACGCCGGGGACAAAACAAAAACAAGTTATGACACAATTAGGTACACAACACACATTCGACATCGGTGATGGAAGAATGATCACCCTAGAAACAGGAAAATTAGCGAAACAAGCAGATGGTGCGGTAGTTTTAAAAATGGGAAACACCATGCTATTAGCAACCATCGTTAGTAATAAAGAGGCGAAAGAAGGCGTTGACTTCTTACCTTTAACAGTTGATTACCAGGAAAAATATGCTTCTACAGGAAGATTTCCAGGTGGATTTTTAAAACGTGAAGCGCGTTTATCTGATACTGAAATTTTAATTTCACGTATCGTTGACCGTGCAATGCGTCCACTTTTCCCGGATGATTATCACGCTGACACACAATTAATGATCACACTAATTTCTTCAGACAAAAAAACATTGCCTGATGCTTTAGTTGGTTTAGCAGCTTCTGCAGCAGTTGCAGTTTCTGATATTCCTTTCAACGGACCGATCTCTGAAGTTCGTGTAGGTAAAATTGACGGTAAATTAGTATTGAACCCTGATGTTGACGCTTTGGCTTTATCAACTATTGATATGATTGTTGCTGCTTCTGCACACGATATTGTAATGGTGGAAGGTGAAATGAGCGAGATCAGCGAACATGAAATGTTGGAAGCTATTAAATTCGGGCACAACGCAATCAAAGTTCAGATCAATGCGATTAACGAATTTGCTGTTAAAGCAGGTTTAAAACCAAAACGTGAATACAATCACGAAACAAACGATCTTGAATTAAAAGAAGCAGTTAGTAAAGCTACATACCAAAAAGTTTATGACGTTGCTAAATCAGGTAACGCAAACAAAAACGAACGTAAAGCTGCTTTCAAAGCAATCCTCGACGAATACAAAACAACTTTTACTGAAGAGCAATTGAAAGAAAAAGCTGCTTTGATCGCAAAATATTATCACCATGTTGAGTACGATGCTATCCGCCGTGTTGCATTAGACGAAAAAATTCGTTTGGATGGCCGTAAAACAACTGATATCCGCCACATCTGGAGCGAGGTAAATTACTTACCTGCAGCTCACGGTTCAGCAGTATTTACACGTGGAGAAACTCAATCTTTAACTTCGGTTACGTTAGGAACTAAGTTAGATCAGCAAATGATCGACGGTGCTTTCTTCAAAGGTGAAAACAGATTCTTATTACATTACAATTTCCCGGGATTCTCTACAGGTGAGGCAAAACCTAACCGTGGACCTGGACGTCGTGAAGTTGGACATGGTAACCTGGCATTGCGTGCTTTGAAAAAAGTATTGCCAATTGATTGTCCGTATACTATCCGTGTTGTTTCTGATATTTTAGAAAGTAACGGTTCTTCTTCAATGGCTACTGTTTGTGCAGGTACTCTTGCATTAATGGATGCAGGTGTTAAGATCACTAAGCCTGTAACAGGTATTGCAATGGGATTGATTACTGACGACAAAGGGAAATATGCTATTCTATCTGATATCTTAGGTGATGAAGATCATTTGGGCGATATGGATTTTAAAGTGTGTGGAACTAAAGACGGTATCACTGCTTGCCAGATGGATCTTAAAGTAAATGGTTTACCATTCGAAGTAATGGAACAAGCATTGAACCAGGCTAAAGAAGGACGTTTGCATATCTTAGGTGAAATCAACAAAACATTGTCTGCACCTCGTGAAGATTACAAAGAACATGCTCCGCGTTTATTACAAATTGTTATACCTGGAGAATTCATTGGTGCGGTAATAGGGCCAGGTGGAAAAATCATTCAGGAAATCCAGAAAACTACACAAACAACTATCACTATCACGGAGCAACCGGGAGAAAAAGGTTTGGTGGAAATTTTCGGAGCAAACGATACCGATGCACAGGCAGCTTTAATGCGTATCAAAGGCATTGTAGCAGTTCCTGAAGTTGGTGAGATCTATGATGCAAAAGTAAAATCAATTATGCCATACGGAGCTTTTGTTGAGTTCCTTCCGGGTAAAGATGGTTTATTACACATCTCTGAAGTTGATTGGAAACGCCTTGATACATTAGAAGGTGTGCTTAAAGAAGGTGAAATGATCCAGGTAAAATACATGGGCATCGATCCAAAAACTAACAAACATAAATTATCAAGAAAAGTTTTATTGCCAAAGCCGGAAGGTGCTGAAGCAAAACAGAACTAAATTGTGATTTGAGAATAATGAAGGAAGCCCTGCAGGAATGTGGGGCTTTTTTGTTTTTGGGAAAAGGAAAACATATATTTGGTTAGAAAAGCTGAAGAGATACAACAAGTATTTCCAATTAATTACAAACGAAAAAATTGCGCTTAACGGGAGTTATGGGCAAAATTATAAAAAGGCCACTCTATAATAAAAAGAAGTATTTTTATAGATATTTAAAAGGAAAAATATGATTGAGAATTTAAAAGTTGACGGTTTTAAATCATTGAGAAATTTTGAAATAAAATTTCAAAAAGGGATTAATGTTATTGTTGGACCTAATGGAGTTGGTAAAACAAATATATGCCAAGCCCTCACGATATTATCTTCCTTAACGAATAATTCACTAAACGATGCTTTTACACAATTTGGTGGAGTTCGCTCGACTTTTAATTTGGTAGATTGCGAACAAGAAAACAAAAAAATAACTGTTGAAGCTAGTGGAAGAACCATTGGGACATTCAAAAATCAAGAGTATGATTTGGAATTTAAATACTCTATTGAGCTTGGACTATCAGAAGAATTATTAGTTAATTCTGAAGTTCTTGAGGTAAAGAGAAAATCTAAGCAAGGTACTTATAAAAAAGTACTCTCTATTAAACAAGATAAAAAAACACTAGTAGCTAAAATCCTGGACAATGAACTCATTGGAGATTTTAGCGTAATTAAAAAAGGGGAAAAACAATTTAAATTAGAACTTAATGAATCTGAATATGAAAGCAAAAGCTTTCTCCCCCTTATATCAAGATTCATTTTTGTTTGCCATTTAGTTGCAAGAGAATTTTCTAAAATAAAATCTTTAAATATAGACCCTCACATCGCTAGACAAGCTTGTGACATAACTGAACCAAAAGAAATGCTAGGAAATGGAAAGTATTTAGCGAATACTCTTCATTTACTTTCTAAAAAACCTGATGACCTAATTGAAATTAACTCAATACTTGAGCAACTTTTGCCAAATTTTAAAGAGATAAAACCAGAAATATCTGAAATTAGTTTAAAGAGATTTTTCTCTCTTATAGATAAAAGGAGGCACGGATTTTCATCAAATAGCCTTTCTGATGGCACGATAAAGCTGCTAGCTCTACTAGTTGGTATTGTTAGACAAAAAGAAAAAACAACAATAATAGAGGAACCCGAAAATTATCTACACCCATACGCAAATCGACTATTAATTAATTATTTGCGAGATACATTTGACAATGGAGTTTGTATTCTGACGAGCCATTCGGAAACAATATTAAATTTAATCCAACCAGAAGAACTCATTATTTGTGAGTTAGATGGAAGCTTTACAACTTGTAAAAGGCTTGACAACATTGAGAGTATAAAAAGAGTAATTGAATCTTCAGGATTTGGCTGTGGGTATCATTACATAGCCGGCAATCTTGGAGGTACGCCACAATTTTAATTTTATGAGTTTAAAAAACATTGCACTAATTGTTGACGGACCAACCGAGGAAGGTTCGTTGAGATTAAAATTTCAAATGAAATATTGTGATTGCCCAAATTTAAGAATTGGACCAGGAAACGGTATTACATACACAACTGAAGGTTATGCAAAAGGAGTACTACCTACCTTAATATACTTATTAAATTCTTCTGTTCGAGCAATCATATTAATTCCTGACTTAGAAAAACGCAAAGTAACACCTGCAGACTTTGCAAATAATCTAAAAAAAACAATTGTTGATTTTCTATTGGCTGAAACTTCATTTCTAAAGCCTCATTTAGAAGAAACAATACACATTTGTCCCCCAGACATAATGTTTGAGAATTGGATAGTTTCGGACGTTGAAGGTATTAAAGATGGTAATAGTTTAATTCATGCTGGCGCAGTACAAAAAGATTTTGATGGAAAGAATGGGACTTCGGAGTTGCAAAAATTGATGACAACGAAATATAAAAAAACTGTACACGCCAAATTATTGTACAAAAAGACAGACGATGAAAGAAGTGCTAATAATTCAAGCAGTTTTAAATCATTTATTGACAGCTTTCATCAATTGTATACTAAACATTGTCTTTAGTAATAAACTTTACAGTCTCTATTCCAGTTAACGCGGATTTGTAATCTTTGTTACCCCAATCTCCCTCGCTCCGCAGGATGAATAGAAGAGCAATACTACCTGATCTAAAAGGATTGGAATTAATAAAAAAAGCTCCTGATTTCTCAAGAGCTTTCATTCAAAATATTTAGTTGATTAATCTTGAAATTCGATTTCCTTAACAACCTTATCCGTGTAGGTTTCAATTTGGCTTTCTTCAATCACAGCTGCATTTGCACCTGTCTTATCAAGAATTTGCTTAGCATAATTATAAGAATCAAGAAAGCTAGGAACCTGAGGTTTAATTAACAATAGGTCTATTCTGGAATTCTGCTTACTAATAATACCTGATAGGTGGTTTAATTGATTTTGAATAAGTAAAGCCTTGTTTACAATACCTTCCTCTTCACTCAAATCAAATGTAACTCCCTTGATTAAATTACAAGTTCCATTCTGCCAGCTTAAGTCATATTTAAAAACAACTTTATCGCTTGCTAATGGTTGCTTAGCAACATGCAAGGCTTTTTCAATTTCTGGTCTTTTGCCAAGAATTATTTTCTTACACTCGTTAACTATTAACTTATCTGATTTATGTTTAACCTCGCTATGAGCTACTTCATAAGAGTCGAGATACAAATCAAAATACATCTTCTTTGTATACTCTATGCTATTTACCGACAAAGCATGGCTAAAATTTGTGAATTGAAGTGATGAGCCATCGGTTACAAGAAACTGCTCATTAATTAACTCATCATATCCAAAAACATAGTTCTTCAAACTACTAACCATTTTAGGAGCTTTAACTTTGAAGGAATGTAGATATGATTTAAGCAACTCTATGGAAACATTTGGGTACGCTTTTTTTATCCTTTGAATCGAACTTGGATACACAAATTCCACATGACCATCTTCGGGGAATACAAATAAAATTCCCACATTCAATTCCTCACCAATGAGTTTTGAATGGGTATATTTTAATATGCTATATGAAACGGTTCCGCTCACAGTAATGATTCCTTTAAAATGGACACAAAGTTAGTACGATTTTGCTTAATATCATAAAGATAAGCTTTCCAAGCCTTACATTCACTAATATCATAGTCAAATTCAGTTAATTGGGCGTTAAGAATATCTAAATTTCCCAAGTTCAGTGAGTTAAAATATTCTCTGAACGTCTCAAATTTTTGGTCTATTCCACTTTTCTTGGCTCGCCTTTTTAACATTTCATAGAACAAATGATACTTGTTATAAGGGCATAATCTATTGTTTGCAATCTCCCGTAAAGCATAATCCACACTACCAAAAGCCTTATCATGGTCAATTAGGCAATAACCATCGGCTGTCTTAAGCATATTAGGTTTCACCCGCTTTCTGTCATCATTTAGAATTAAAGTATCGAAAGCATAAATCGTCTCAATATCGTGCGACTCAATATATTTTTTATGAAGCGCAGGAGAGAATATAGGCAGATCTCCGAGGTATACAGTGGCAAAACACGGTCTTGTATAATCTTTTTGCAGAAGCAGTTTATGTAAAGCTGGGTTAGTCTTTTTGTAAAGCTTAATTAATTCTTTAGGAATGCTAATAAAGGCGGCTTCAGGTGTATTTAATTCAAACTGCTTCGCTAAGTAGTGTGCATAAACCTCTGCACCTGTGTAACACCTTTGGTTTGCATGTTTCTTCCCAAACAGTTTTAATACATACGTCTTCTTATTTTCAGCAACGGAAAGCAACGGAAGTGTTGTACCTCCTTGTATAGGCTTCTCTCTAATTTCAATAGCTCTGTATAAAGGCAATTTGCTCACTTCTCTCAATCTGAATAGTACGGATAACAAATGTACATAAATCTATTCTTTACTTTCATTTTATATTTCTGAAATATTCAAATGCTCCCGCTCCGCAGTATGTCCCGAAGGGCATCCGCCGCCGCGGACTGCGGAATATGAAATATACTGGAGTTTATAACTCCTCCACTCTTACGAATTTGTAATCAGTATGGATTTTATATATCTTAGATACTTATATGGAGCGATCAGGAGAAAATGTACATCTATTTACGCAAAGCTATGAATCTGAAAGAAGGATTGAAATAAGTCTTGCTACAAAGTTGGGGCTTAGCGACCTTAAGGCTGGAAATATGGTGATCCGTGATGAACGAGGCTGGCGACAAAATGAAAAGTATATTGACCATGTTTGGATCGTTTATATTGCCAGATCCTTTGTTGGTTGGTGCGGAATATTTTCCATTAAATTCAATGAACATAAATTCCGTGAACATTCAAATCCTGAAGAGTTGGTGCAAGGCGTTTTTTCCCTCGATAATAATGGTGTCACCAACATATATTCGGAAATTTCAGAAAACAAGCAGGATACAATCATTGATCATTTCAAACTTGATTTATTTAATGCTAATAAAGGAATTGCTTTAGATGGTATTTCATATAGGCTTAGAATTATTTCCAGTAATATAGACACATTTATTTCTGTTCACAATCCAACCTCTAGTAATTGGCAGAAGTGGGAAAATGAAATCCATAGCTTAGGTAAGCAACTCGCGAGTAAATCAGACATTCCTGAAATTATTCAGGTATTTAAATAAACTCCACAACTTGTCTTGTCCTATAAAACATGAACTGATACACAAATCAAACACAAATGACCAAAACACTTCAAGTCCTTCTAATTATTATCATTTTCAACACTGCATGTCGTAGCACTAAAGTAGTAGAGCAAGCCCAATATACAGTTCAGGAAAAATTAAGTCATCCCTTTGGAACTGTCTTAAAAATGAAGGTGGAAGTTGTTGATGGTGATACAAGGGGTAGTAAAGGTTACAATTCCAGTTTCTATTTCAAAATAAAAAGTGTGGAAGGAAAATCTATTGGCGGCAATGTAATTATGGACTTTCAAAATAGCTTCAATATCAATTTGCCAAGGAATGAAGAAGAACTTTATGAATACATTTATAATAAAAAACAAGAGTCATCAAACAGAACGGAATTAGATTCCTTAAAAAAAGAGTACGTTGGAAGTACTTTTGAGATTATAGCCTATGAAACAGGACGATTTTCAGGCATCCCTAATGGGCCGAAAGAATATGACAAATGTTGGGAAGCCTGGCAAGATCAAGGCTTCCATTTTGAAAATTACCTTTTGATACTATGTGACTTAAACAAGAAAAAAGAGAAGTAGAACCCCGCTCTCACGATCCCGAAGCTAAGAGAAGTAACCAATAACTTAACCACATGGCAAAGAAAAACAAAACAGCAGAAACAGAAATAAGTGTGATCGACTTCATTAATTCCTTTGTGGAAGATGAGCAAAAGAAACTGGATAGCCTGGAGTTGATAAAACTCATGAGCAAATGGTCGGGCTTTGCTGCTAAAATGTGGGGGCCAAGCATTATTGGATTTGGTAGCTACCATTATAAATATGCCAGCGGTCACGAGGGAGACGCTCCTATCATTGGCTTCTCTCCACGTAAAGCTGCGTTCTCATTGTATGTTTACTCTGCAACCAAAGACAACGAACATTTGTTGAACGACCTGGGTAAATTCAAAATCGCAAAAGCTTGCATTTATATTAAAAAACTTTCCGACATCAATATTCCGGCATTGGAGAAAATCTGCAAGGATTCCATTGCTTATATCAACAAGCATCATGAATGTGCTTGCCATGATAAGAAATAAGGGAAATTTGTTAAACCCGTGCGTAACCAAACCATTAAGCCCTGCCAAGATACGGGGCCTTTTGTTTTGAACAGAAATAGTATATTTGAACGGGTTTCCAAAAGTCCCCAAAGAATGAAAAAAGACATCAAAGCAGCAAATCTTGTAAACCTGAAATTCATTTTTTGCTTGTCTATACTCTTTGCTTATGTTTCTGTGATTGCACAAAAAAAAGTATTGTATCCTAAGCTGGAAAAGAGCCAATACAACATTGGCTACAAAACAATTATTGATTTTGATAGTTCAAGAACCTACAAGCTAAACTACCCGAATGATACAAGTTCTTTAACTCACGATCCACGACCCATTATTACCTCTATCTGGTATCCTGCAAACATAAGCAAAGCAGACAAAGCCATGTTGTATGGAGATTATATAAAGGTTCAATCAAAAGATCCCAAATTAAAAACGTTTTTAAAAAGAATTGAGGACTATAATGCACTGAGTTCATCTCAATGTATGTTTGATGTGGATGATCCGGATGAAGAGCAAAAGAAAATGGTTCCAAAACACTTAAAACAACCAATAGAAGTTTTTAAAAACGCTACTCCTGTAAATATGAAATTTCCGCTTGTCATTTATCATCCCGGTTTGGGCGGAACACTGAACGACAATACCGTTTTATGCGAATACCTGGCCAGTAATGGTTTTGTGGTAATGTCAGGAGCTTTTCAGGCTAATGATTATAAATATGTTGATTTAGATTGGGACCTGGAGCGTTCTACAAAAGATATTGGTTTTATGTTGAATGCAATTAAGAACCTGCCCTTCGTTGATTTTTCAAAAATAGCTGCTATTGGTCACAGTTTTGGAGCACAGGCAGTTTTAGGATACAAAACACAAAATGCTTTGCCCATATCGTGTCTTATCATTCTCGACAGTACTGTTGATTATGCATTTGACGCAAAGCCTGAAAATTTTAAACGGTTAACCGACAAGTTGTATAAGAAAATTGATAACATGAATGTACCCATGCTGGTTTTTGCAGCTCCTGATGCTACATTTAAAGTAATGGATTCACTCTCACATGCTGAGAGAATATACGCCACGATTGAATTAGAGCACAACGAATACACTTCACTAACATCGTATGCAATATTGAACGGGTTGCAGGAAAGGGACGATAATGAAACTGTATGGGCTAAATATACATTGATAAATAAGTATTGTTTAAATTATTTAAAGCACACTCTTTTCAATGATACATCTGCTAAGAATTTTATTTTATCAAAACACACGCAATTGGTTAAGGTTTACGAAATACCTAAAGGTAGCTCACTTTACACACTGACTCCTGAATATTCAGATTATTCAAAGCCGCCCTCCTACTTACAATTTCAAAAATTATTGACAGGAAGAAAAAAAGAAGTAATAGATAAAATAATTCAGACAAATCCTGATCATTTGAGTGAAGATGTAATTAATTCGGCCGGATACACATTCTTAAAAAGAGACATTGATTTTGCATTTTATTTATTTCAAAAAAATGTTGAATCACATCCGAAATCTTCTAATGTATACGACAGCATGGGAGAAGCTTATATGATAAAAGGAAAAAAGGAATTGGCAATTAAGAGCTATGAAAAATCTATTGAGCTAAATCCGAACAACAAAAATGCATTAAAAATGCTTGAAGGACTTAAGTAGTCTTGGCAGAAAAGGTATTGTTAGCAAGGTCACGAAGCTTCGGGATGTAAACCTATTTTAGGACAAAACATTTATATTATCCTCCGATTACAAAGACTCGCCGTAAAATAGTGCTAAACTAAGCGGACAGGTTTCAGGGGCTTCTCATTTAATTCATCTATCTTTGGTAGCTAAACACAAATTAAAACATATGCAAAAAACTTACAAATTTAAACTTTCGGTATTTTTAGGTATGCTTTGTCTCTTTCTTGGCACAAACATTTCCGCACAATCTCTTATTTATGACAACGGTCCTTATTACAATGCAGTAGGCACGGGAGCCGGTGGGGCCAACGAAAGTGTGCTTTACACCACTACCTTTGGAATGGGAACCATAGGATTCGGACACCAGAGCAATACATTCAACCGTGTGGCCGATGATTTTACTATCACCGATTGTTACTGGCGAATTGACTCTATTGCTTTTTTCGGATACCAGACAGGCTCAACAACAACATCTACCTTTACCTCTTATAACTTCAGAATATGGGACAGTGTGCCCGACGCGCCGGGTTCAAATGTGGTATTTGGCGATACAACTACTAATCGTTTGATTAACACCGGGTGGAGTGGTGCTTACAGGGTTACGGAAACCACCATGGGTAATTCAACAAGGCCGATCATGCGCAATGTATGTACAGCAGAAGGAAAACTCTTGCCGGCAGCAACTTATTGGATCGATTGGTCAACAACAGGAAGTCTTGCTTCGGGTCCTTGGGCTTGTCCATTAACACCTCCGGGTGTTGCAATAACAGGAAATGCAAAACAACGAACAAGTGGAACCTGGAATAATATGTTAGATGGAGGCACTGGTACTCCCGCTCAGGGACTTCCTTTTATCATTTATGGAACAATAATAAACCTCGCAGCTGATGCAGGTCTTAACACACTTACATGTGTTGGAGCAAATGTTATGCTTGGTGGAACACCTGCGGCTACGGGCGGGCAAGGGACAATAAGCTATGCCTGGTCTCCTTCCGGAGTTATTGTAGATACTACTGTTGCCAACCCAACTTTCACTGTGACTGATTCGATGACATTCTTTCTTACTGTTACCGACACATTAGGTTGTGTAGGTATGGATACTGTTGTAGTAGATACAATGTCCATACAGGTATCGATCAGCGTAAACGGAGATACTGTTTTCTGTGCAGGAGACAGTGCTCAACTTATTGCAAGCAATAGCTTAGGATATACTTACTTATGGAACACTACTTCTACCGATTCAGCGATCACCGTTTATAACGGAGGATTATATGATGTAAGCGTTTCAAATGGTTTGGGTTGTCAGAGCGCCGCTTCTGTAAACATCACCGTAAATGCGGTTCCAATCGTTACTATCAGTTCATTGGGCTTAACCGCCGTTGAATGTGAAGGATCGTTGGATACATTAGTTGCCACTGGAGCTGATACTTATACATGGAATACATTTGAAACCAATGACACGCTTGCAGTAGTTCAAACATCAGGAGTGACATCGTGGACAGTGATTGGTACAGATGTGAACGGATGTTCAGACACAACTGAAACAACTATTACCAATGTGAGTACACCATTTACTGTTAGTCTTGATTTAACAGCAATTGATACTAACTGCGTAAACGCAAGCGCATTTCCTTTAGCAACAGCAACTCCTTCCGGAGGTACCTGGAGTGGAACAGGTGTTAGCGGTTCTGATTTTGACCCGGCAACAGCTGGTGTAGGAACTCATTTCCTAACCTATACTGTACTGAATAGCGACAATTGTGTGAGTTCCGCAACCGACAGTATTTTTGTTTCAGGATGTGTTGGTTTAGAAAATTACTCAGCACAAGCAAACTTACTTGCATTTCCAAATCCATCAACCGGAAACTTTACTCTCCAATATAATCATGATGCTTCATTTGTGCTGGTAAACGAACTGGGACAAACTATTAGCAATATTATTTTAAACAGTAACAATAATTACTCCCACACATTCACCAATCTTGATAATGGAATTTATTTTATTAAAGGAATGATGAACGGTCAGTTAATGACTAAAAAGATAGTCGTTACTAAATAAAGGAACACTCAAAACGATTAAACGGCTGCAATATATTTGCGGCCGTTTTTTTATCCTGCTAAGCGATATGTTCTTTACCGGTTTTTTTCATGTGTTCATTTTATTTAGCCACCAATTTATAGAATCAGAAATGATTTTCTTCATAAAGGATGCATTCAATCATGAAAAAGGAATCTTTAAAAAATAACCGTTTCCTCATTCTCTGTCATCAATACACTCATTTGTTCTTAACTCCCCATTTTCTTAACAAAAAACAAAGATTTCTTCCCCAATGATTTAGTATCTTTGCAGCCGTTAAAACAAAAAAATAAATCCATGAAAAAACACATTACTTTTTACTTATTGATGCTAATTGCTCCTTTAGCGGGGTTTTCTCAAGCCTGTGACCTTTTCTTTTCCGAATACCTGGAAGGGGCATCAAACAACAAAGCGATAGAGATATACAACCCTACTTCTTCAACCATTAACCTAACAGATTATATAATGTTCAGGTATAACAATGGCTCACCGATTCCAACCGACTCATTATACATGCAGGGCACACTGGCTCCCGGAGCTGTTTATGTGGCAGGTAATCCTTCTGCCGTAGCCGGTATATTGGCAGTGTCAGATACCTTACATACCATTACCTTTTTCAACGGAGATGATGCCATGGCATTGTGTTACAAACCTACCCGCACCATGATCGATGTTGTTGGTCTTATTGGTAACGATCCGGGAACAAACTGGCCGGTAGGAACTGGCGCTACAAGCGAATTTACTCTTGTAAGAATGGCAGGTGTGACCTACGGTAATACCAATTGGGCGACTGGTGCTACCGAATGGGACGTTTATCCTCAGAATACCACTACATTTCTTGGTAACCATACAAGCTTGGGTTGTTGCCCTGCCACTACTGCTACAATAAGTCCGATAGCTTGCGGAACTTACACTTCACCATCAGGAAATGTATGGACAGTATCAAACACGTATAACGATACAATTCCAAACGTTGCAGGTTGTGATTCTATCATCACCATCAATCTTACTGTTCTTGCCGCTACAGCAAATTCTTTTTCAGTAACTGCTTGCGGAATGTACACTTCTCCTTCAGGAAATGTATGGACAGTATCAAACACGTATAACGATACAATTCCAAACGTTGCAGGTTGCGATTCTGTTATCACGATTGATCTTACCATCAATGCTCCAACGGCAAATTCTTTTTCAGCAACTGCTTGCGGTTCTTATACTTCTCCATCCGGAAATGTATGGACAGTATCAAACACTTATAACGATACTATTCCAAACGCTGTCGGTTGTGATTCTATTATTACTATTAATCTTACTATCAACGATCCTACTGCCAATTCTTTTTCAGTAACTGCTTGTGGAAGCTATACTTCACCTTCAGGGAATGTATGGACAGTATCAAACACTTATAACGATACTATTCCAAATGCTGCAGGTTGTGATTCTGTTATCACCATCAATCTAACGATTAACACATTACCATCAGTAACAGTAAGTGGTTCTCTTGCTTCTAATGAGTGTGAAGGCTCAATAGATACATTAATTGCCAACGGTGCATTAACTTACCTATGGAATACCACAGAAACAAACGACACACTGATTATTACACATGCACCGGGAGTTTTATCATGGGAAGTTGTTGGGACAGATGTAAACGGTTGTACTGACACCATAATGGCTACTGTAGTAAATGTGTATCCTCTTGATCCGGTTAGTATTGACCTGGGAGTTATAGATAGTCTTTGTGTAAACAATTCACTTGTTGCATTGGCAACTTCTTCTCCGGCAGGAGGAACATGGAGCGGAACAGGTGTAACTGGTTCTGATTTTGACCCGGCAATTGCAGGTATTGGAGTTCATACTATTGTTTACACCATCATAGGAACCGGAAACTGTACAAATACAGCAACCGACAGTATCTTTGTTTCAGGATGTATTGGATTGGAAGATTATAAAGCGAATGCAAACCTGGTTGTTTTTCCAAATCCTTCAACCGGAAACTTTACTCTCCACTATAACAATGATGCTTCATTTGTATTGATCAATGAATTTGGACAATCAATTCAACATATACTTTTAAACGCCGCTAACAATTACTCCTATACATTCTCAAACCTTGATAACGGTATCTATTTTATCACCGGAATGATGAACGGACATTTTGTAACTCAGAAAATTGTTATTACAAAATAAAATAAGAACCTTGATCAAATTAAAACGGCTGTAATTATTTGCAGCCGTTTTTTTATGTTCTTTTATCTACTTATGATGATCTTCGCTCCGTGCCTAAGCCATTCTCCACCTGACAATATACCAAACCACTACCCCATTCATCACAATCAACAAAGGAATTCCCCACTTAAAGGTTGCTTTGGCAGACTTATGATGTACCGGTGCCAGCATTCCTAAATAAATTCCGGGAGCTCCCAATAAAAATGCAATGAGGAATAAGGTATTCTCCGGTATTCGCCTTCCCTTTGTTTTTGAAAGGTATTTATCTATCAGCATGCACAAATACGCAATAGTGTTTATGGCAACACAATAAATGATCATTAACCGGAGTTCAATATGCATACAATAACTATTCAAAAAAACAAAGCTATAAAATTTGCTTTTACATTCACGCATTAATAAAACGGTATATTTGAACATTAGAAACATGAAGGGTTTTCGAAACACCGCAATTTATCTTTTCATCCTATTGTCTGTTTCCTGCTGTACAGGATTAAAAACAGTTAATGGGTATATTGGATTTTTCTGTAAAACTCCTGAGGTGGCAACTAAACTATACGCGGATCGCATTAAATTTTACGAATTACAAAAGAATGAAACGGTTGTATCCATTGGAGCTGATAACTGCACCAATGAAGCGGTTTATGGTTCATCGACAGATAGTGTCCATTTTATTTTAGAAAACATTTCCGCAAAATACCTTAATCAAAAGCAGCTTGATTTTACGGTGGGCTATTATGAAAAATTATTTCAAAAAAAGAACGCCGGCACTTATACCATACAAATTGGGAATGAAAGTAGTACGTTGCTCCCTTCATCCAGTGCAGATAAAGTTCTTATTGAAAACTCCTTTCATGAATTTTCGGAGCCTCAAAATATGCTGAAAGAAGTTTACAGGATTTTAAAAAACGGCGGGAGCCTTTATTTATGTGAAGCTTTAGTTACTGAAAAAAGAACTATCCACAAAGGGTGTGGCATGCCTCTGTATACAAAAGAGAAATTAATTGAAGCTGTAAAAAAGGAAAATTTTCATTTTGTATCTATCAGTGAAACTCAAAAGGCTCCTTTGCTTAAATTCAGTAAAGAATAGAATTTACCCATTTCTTCTAAACCCTCCTATTATCTTCATTCCAATTCTTAACCGCTCTTTTGATTGCATCCGGCGAGAGTTGTTCATTCAATGTACGTTCAAGTAGTGGCAAAAACTCTTCATCAGGAGCAAAACGTAAAGCTGCAATCTGTTTGAAAGAGAGTTTGTTTTCCTTTTCCTCAAAACGCTTACCTGTAAGTATAAAATAACGAACACGCATTTCCAATAGTACAATTCTGTTTTGATTACTTAAGGCATAATGTTGTCGCATCATAAAAGAAAGCCAGACGACACATGTACAAAGTGCAGCAATTACAGCCCAAATCATCATATTTTCGGAATACTTAAAACAACAGTACAAACTGAAAAGCAGAAGTATTCCGAGTGAAGGATAAAACAAAAAATGATGTGGAAAATAATAACGTTTGTGATTGGAATAATTTTGTTTGCTCATGATTACCTTTATTGAAGAAACAAAGATAAGAAAGGATCAACCCTAAATACAGAAAGTAAAAGAGTTACTTAAATTTCAATAACTTTTTAAAATCGATCTCATCAAACTTAAACTCCATTTGTTTCTGGAGCTCACAGTGATTTACCACCATATCAAAATTGGGAGCAGCGGCAACAGGTATATATAATCTATAATAGGCAGGACCTCCGTCGTTACTTGGGTATTCCCATACAGCCAGTTTAATTTTAGGATCTATGATGTGAATAACTAGTGTTTGATCTTCTTTCCCTTCCTCATTGTCTTTGTATTTAATAACAAATGTTGACGCATTTTCTTTAGTTACCGATTGCAACAATTCAGGATAAGGCCCATCCATGTACCAATTGATCAACAATGAATCAGACAGTATTCTCTTGCCCGCATTTCCCCAATCGGATGGGGCATAGAGATAATAATTTTTATGGTACTGATAAACAGGAAGCCAGTTTTTAGGCAAGCCCTGTAAATTGTGTTTCTTCAATTTTTTTACAGCAGCCTCTTCCTTCTGAGATTTTAAATTTTCCAGCAAGGCTTCTTTATCTGACTTATCAAATATGAAATCCATTAACCATTTACTTTTTTTCGCTTTACTGCTCTTTTCAATATAAATAGCATGGTAAATTTTACTCTCTCCCTGAAACTCCCGCAGTATAAAAGTAGTATCGTTGATCACTTTCAAAGTAGAATCCTTTTTAGGCATCAGGAACTGGCAATTTCCTTCAGAGAAGTAAAATATTGCTACAAGGCATAGTATGAGTTTCATATTGTTTGTATTAATAAGCCAATTCAAATTTATCTGTTTTAAAATTATTGCAACAATACTACTGGAAAATCTTATCTTAGATGGAAGTATTACAATCAGCTTCAGTGCCCAAAAAGATAATCTACATACTTATTTTGTGCTGCATTACATTTACCCAAATATATGGGAAATTCGGTTATCGCTCAAAAACTATTGGAATAATTGGTGGAGCAAACTACTACCTCACTTCCCCTTTATATAATACCGGAGTCTATTTCGATCGTTTTTATAAAAATTGTCTTAGCAACAGAACTTACGAAAGCATAGCATTAGAGTATAGCTTTAAAAGAAAAGAATACAATTTTAATACTGTATCCCTAAAATTATCAAAGGGAATTTTAAAGCCTTTCTTGCTTGGTAGAATCCTATGTTTACATTCGGTGGCCTCCTTAAACTCATCGTACATAATAAACAGCAATCAGAACAATTTAACATTAAGGCCCGAACTTGGATTTGTGCTCACGGGATCAATAGTAAAACCAATTGCTACAAGGCTTGCCTTATCTTACGGATATAATTTCGCTTTAAAAGAGCAACAAAAAAACACATTAAGCGGACATTATGCAGGTATCAAACTTTTTGTAGGATTGGATCTTTCCAAACTTAAAAAGCAGAAAACACCAGAGCCATCAGAAGAAGACCAAATGTAATTCCTCAATCCCATTTTATTTTTACCTTTGTACAACTCTGATAAAGGAATTATATTTCATAAATCAGCTCCCGATAGCTATCGGGACAAAAATCACCTATTTCATGCAAGACATTAAAATAAACATTCAAAACAGCGACGGTAGCATTACAACTCTTGACGCTCCAACCGATATGGGTTTAAGCCTGATGGAATTTTTAAAGGGGAACGATTACGACATTCTTGCTACCTGTGGTGGCATGGCTTTATGCGCTACCTGCCATGTGTGTGTTGTTGAAGGTTTTGATAAACTGTCTGAGATAAGTGCAGATGAATACGCCATGCTGGATACTCTTCCGAATATTACCGATACATCGCGGTTGGCTTGTCAGTTAAGATTGAATGATGCTTTGGATGGTGTTGTGGTGAAGATCCTTGGGGATTCCTAAAATTTCACCACTAAGATTAGTGCACTGAGTTGCACCAAGGATTAAATTGATTTGATCCTTATAATTACCGCCAAGTAAACCCCAACTTAGTGTACCTCTTAGTGACCTGAGTGCCTTAGTGGTAAAAACTATTTCTTACTCACATTTTCATAAGCAGCTTTCAAAGCATCCTTCAATACCGTTTTCTTTACTTTTTTCAAATCGATATAAGTCCAGCCTTGTTTGCCCCAGGCATTGGGAACAGGATAAATAACTGTTGGGTCGTAAGCAAAAACCGATTGCTCCATTTCGGTGAACTTTACGCACAACAAGTGTTTTTTCAGGTCCAGGGTTGCAAAAATCTTCTTCCTTACGCGAAAAGAAGTCTTTTCGAAATGTGGCTCCTCGGCTGTTCCCGGAAGGGAAAGCGCTATTTCTTTAAAAGAAATTAATGAGATCATATTACCAAATTAAGTTTTTTACCCAAGAATCTGTGAATAATGCAAAAAAAGACTCATTTTCCGCTTTTAAGCACCCATTAAAATTAGTAATTTAGCGCTTCATTTCGAAATCACTCCCAAAATTTATTGGGACTAAAAAATAAACTATGCCAAAAGGAATTTACAAAGTACCCGCTCCGCATAACGAACCAATTAAAAACTATGCACCGGGAAGCCCTGAGCGTAAAGAGCTTCAGGCAATGCTAAAAGAATTAAGAAGTAAAGAATTAGATATTCCCATGTACATTGGTGCAGAAGAGGTTCGCAGCGGCAACAAAACCCGCCTCGCCCCACCGCACGATCACAAACACACATTAGGCTTTTTTCATAAAAGTGATAAAACTCATATAACACAAGCTATTGATGCTGCATTGGCTGCTAAAACAAAATGGGCCGCATTGAGCTGGGAACAACGCGCTTCTATCTTTTTGAAAGCTGCCGAGTTAATTGCAGGGCCTTACCGTGCAAAGTTGAATGCTGCTACTATGTTAGGGCAAAGTAAAAGCGCATTTCAGGCTGAGATTGATAGCGCATGCGAGATCATTGATTTCCTTCGTTACAATGTAAAATACATGACCGAAATCTATTCGGATCAACCTGAAAGCGGTCCAGGAATCTGGAATCGTTTGGAATGGAGACCATTGGAAGGATTTATTTATGCATTAACACCTTTCAACTTTACAGCTATTGCAGGTAATTTGCCTACAAGTTGTGCTATGATGGGTAATGTGGTTGTTTGGAAACCAAGCAACACACAGGTTTACAGCGCAAATGTATTGATGGAGATTTTCAAAAAGGCAGGTGTTCCTGATGGTGTGATCAATTTGATTTACCCAAGCGGACCTGATGCTGCCGAAGTAATTTTTAATCACAGAGATTTTGCAGGTATTCACTTCACAGGAAGTACAGAAGTATTCCAAAGTATCTGGCAAACTATCGGAAATAACATTCACAAATACCGTTCTTATCCACGCATAGTAGGTGAGACAGGTGGTAAAGATTTTATTCTTGCTCACAAATCTGCAGAAGCTAAATCATTAGCAGTTGCAATTAGTCGTGGTGCATTTGAATATCAGGGACAAAAATGTTCAGCAGCATCGCGTGCATACATTCCTTCTAATTTATGGCCGGAGGTAAAAGAATTGGTATCAGCTGATTTGAAATCCATGAAAATGGGGCCCACTGAGGATTTCACCAATTTCATCAATGCTGTTATTGACGAAAAATCTTATGATAAATTAGCCGGTTATATTGAAGCTGCTAAGAAAGATCCTGGTGTTGAAATTATTGCAGGTGGACATCATGATAAAACAAACGGATATTTTATTGAACCAACTATTATTCAGGTAAAAGACCCTAAGTATGTTACTATGTGCGAAGAGTTATTCGGGCCAGTGCTTACTTTGTATGTGTATGATGAAAGTAAATTTGAAGAAACCTGCGAATTAGTTGACAGTACTTCTATCTACGCATTAACGGGAGC
Source organism: Bacteroidota bacterium (assembly GCA_030684395.1). Lineage (GTDB taxonomy): Bacteria > Bacteroidota > Bacteroidia > B-17B0 > Aurantibacillaceae > JADJDM01. The sequence continues at coordinate 31,492 of JAUXTT010000044.1, forward strand.
AATCCTTGCACAAGACAGATACGCAATTGAACTCGCAACAAAAAAACTGGTTCACAGTGCAGGTAATTTCTATATTAACGATAAACCAACAGGAGCAGTTGTAGGTCAACAGCCGTTTGGTGGAGCAAGAGGTTCGGGAACTAATGATAAGGCCGGTGCCAAAATTAATTTATTACGTTGGGTTTCTCCGCGTACTATTAAGGAAACATTTGTACCACCTGTTGATTATAAATATCCGTTTTTACAGGCGGATTAGGCAGGACGCGGGTTACGCGGATAATTAGAGTAGTATAATTTACGCAGAATTTGAAACAATAAATACAAAAAGAAAATGAATAAACTAGTTTTAGTAATAGCATTATTAATTTCTGCAATTGTAATGAACGCTCAGGCACCAAAAGGAAAAGCGATGCCGGGTGAAACTTACGGAGCAAAGATCAATGACAAAAACGCGATTAATATTGCTGAACTTCCTGCACAATTAACGGAAAAGGACACTGTATTTGAAAAACTAAAGGGCAAAGTAGTAGCTTCCTGTGAAAGTAAAGGTTGCTGGATGACCCTACAGGTGAACGACAGCACAACTGCCTTTGTAAAAATGAAAGACTACGGCTTTTTTGTTCCAACTGCAATTGCTGGTAAAACTGTTGTAGTAGAAGGAGCTTCTTACATCAAAACAACTTCAGTAGATGAGTTAAAACATTATGCTGAAGATGCTAAAAAATCTAAGAAAGAAATTGCGGCGATTACAAAACCTAAAAAAGAAATTCGAGTAATGGCGAATGGTATTTTGGTTGTTGAATAAAAAGAAGAGGAATTATGTATAAAAACTCCACCGATTTTTTCCGGTGGAGTTTTTTGTTTCCGTAAACAGATAGGCTATTTCACCGTATACTGTTTCACGTCTTTATCTGTAATAGTTTTATCACAAAGGATCACTAAACGCTCTATTACGTTCCTGAATTCACGAATGTTACCCGTCCAGTTAACTCCCTGTAATGCTTTGATCGCTTCCTTGGTAAGTGTTTTTTTAGGCATACCGTAATCGGTACAGATTTGCGTTAAAAAATGCTCAGCCAACATTGGAATATCATCAACCCTTTCGTTTAAAGATGGAACGTGCAAAACAATAACGCTTAACCGATGATACAAATCTTCCCTGAAATTTCCTTCTGCTATTTCTTTTTGCAGATTTTTATTAGTTGCTGCAACAATTCTCACATTCACTTTAATTTCTTTATCTCCGCCTACACGTGTAATCTTGCTCTCCTGCAAAGCTCTTAATACTTTGGCTTGTGCAGATAAGCTCATATCGCCTATCTCATCCATAAACAAAGTACCGCCCTCCGCCAACTCAAATTTACCCTTTCGTGTAGCAACGGCCGATGTAAATGCACCCTTTTCATGCCCGAATAATTCGCTTTCTATTAACTCGGATGGAATAGCTGCACAATTAACTTCCACTAATGCACCATTGGCCCGTGCGCTGCCTTCATGAATTCTTCTTGCAACCAGTTCCTTCCCGCTCCCATTACTCCCTGTTATTAAAACACGTGCTTCAGTTGGTGCTACCTTGTCGATCATTTCTTTGATCAGCATAATAGGTTTGGACTCGCCTATCATCTCAAAATTTTTGTTCACTTTCTTTTTCAATACCTTTGTTTCTGTAACAAGGCCTGAATGCTCAATAGCATTACGAACTGTAACCAGCAAACGATTTAAGTCAATAGGTTTTGCCAAAAAATCGTAAGCTCCCTTTTTAACCGCCTCTACCGCTGTTTCAATATTACCGTGCCCGCTCATCATCACAATAGGGGAATCAATTTCCTGTTCATTCAGTTTATTAAGAAATTCCATCCCATCCAGTTTCGGCATTTTTATATCGCAGAGAATAAGATCGTAATTATCGGATGTGGCTGCCGCTAACCCACTCACACCGTCTTCCGCTTCATCAATTTTATATTTTTCGAATTCCAGTATTTCACGCAATGATTTACGGATACTTTTTTCATCGTCAACAATTAATATTTTTGCCATTTTTATTTTATTCTTTTTGAATTGTAAATTTACTAAATCCCATTTCGAATTTAAAGTCCTTTAAAAATAACTATTCGAATAACTTGCTCTTTTTCTGTTTCTATAACGCGCTTGTTGCAACATTTCATCAATAAGTTCTTTTTCCCTATCACCTTTTTCAATTTCCTTTGTATCCAGATAGAGGTCATCAGAAGTTACCACTTGTTTACTGTTATCCGGGAAAAGTCCGGCAGCATGGATGGTGTAATTATTATCTTTTTTTTGTTTTAGTTTATAAAAATAAACACTCCCTTTTCTGTTCTTAATTGTGATATCACGTTTTTCAACAAACACAACAGTGTCTTCTTTTTTATCCAGTTTCATATTTCCAAAAATAAGTGCGTAAGCAAAATCTTTTTGGTTCAGATACTTTTTATCAAAAATATTTTCTTTCTCATACTTTTTTAAGCGTTTGTAAAAATAAGTTCTGGATTCTTCAGAAGAACTCAATTTATTAAGCACTGAATCAGGAAATGTATGCCCCTTACTTAACATGTAGGTCAAAATACTGCTTCTGGTACGTAAACCATTAATGTTTTGCATTTTTGTAATTATTTGTTTTGCACCTGTTTCATTCAGAAATGGCTCTATCAATATTGCCAGAGCATACAAATGATCGTTACCAAAATATGATTGTTGTTTATTGCTTTCTTCTCTAAATACATTCTTTTCTGCAGGCTTACTTTTCGAATCAACAAACATATCATTGTCGATGCTTTTACTGAAATAAGAAATTTCCTCTTTTTCCATACTGAACTGCCGTTTCAATTCGTCTTTACATTCTTTGAATAAAATGGGCTTGTATGATGCATATATCTCCTTAGTCAATACATTTTCATAAACCGCATAAGCCAGCAGTTTGTGAATAGCGTACTTATATTCCGAATAACGGGTAAGGTCGAGAATTTTCGGATATAAATGTTTGGTAAGGGCCAACGAATCAAAATACGGGTATAAAATATCCATTGCTTCCTGCTGGGTTTCTAAAGGGGGTGTATCGTTAATCAACAACTCCAGTAAAATTTTGGTTGATGCTGCCGTTTTCAAATCAGCCAAAGTTTGCAATAGCACTAATTGAATTTCGGTAGAGTCTGTATAATCTTCATATAACTTTTTTAACTCAGCAGCAACGGTTTCATTCTTTGTATTTGTTAAACCTCTTATAATGTTTACTTTCGACCGTAAAGTGAGTGAGTGAAAATCAGGCTTGCGAATGTTTCTTAATATAATAGTATCATCCTCAGCGAAAAAATCAACATCATTATTCTCAACCGCATCCTGTGCTCCCAATTGTGTTGATTTATCTTTACTATAAATATCTTCAAAAAAGTCGTTCGCTTTGGAAACAAAAATTCCCTTTCCGATAAAGGTATCTGTTGGAGTAAATGTTCTGAAGAATTCTGTAACAAATTTACTACGCTGTGTTAAACTATCGGAGTTAGTTCTAATAATGTAAATTACTTCCCCCTTCAATATTGCACGAACATTGATACACTGATTGGTATTTGTATCCGCATATACAAAATATGCCTCCTGCCAATAATCTTTTTTCTCTATCTGCTTCGATTTCAGAATAAGATCTTTCCCATAGGTATACTTTTCAGCCCTTCTAACCCAAAACGTGTCGGCATTTTCCACATTGCTGTACTTTGAAAACCTGTTCACATCAATCATCACACATTCATTTGTATTTACTGATGAGTAATAATGTGAGCGGGAGAAATAATATTTTTTTGCCTCCGGTTCTTTCTTGCCGTTTTTAGGTTTTTTTTCTTCATATGGAGAAAGGTGCTTTTTTTCCTTATTCATCATAGTTATGGTATTAACCCGAAAAAACAAAGTGCTGTCAACAAACTCCTGAAACGATTCCTTTACCTTTATCTCATTTAACTGAAGGGAAGTAATGAATTTTTCCGCATTCTTGTCTTTTGCATTGGTGAGTTGCAAGTAATAAAAAGGTTGGGAAATTGTGATCCTCCCCTGAAATTCACTATTTTGATAAGTAGCTGTAAAACGCAAAGATGGGTACCTGGTTTTATCCATTATTTTTTTTGAAATCAATTTCATGCTTTGTTCCTTACAAAAATTTTCAGCAAGTACATTTAATTCAAAAGTATCTTCTTCCATGTATTTAAAATCATGATAAGCGGACCGTATAAAGGTGTATTGTTTTTGATTTTCATCCAGGCCATTTGCAATAAAATGCGCAAAGGTTCTGTAATTATAATCCCTGTTGCTTTGTTTATGTAATCTTTCAGGCATATACACAGAAGCTCCATACTCAGGAAACTCATGCACCTTGAACAACTTTGTTTTTGGATCCAGAAATTTCAATGAATTGAGAAAATGCTGAGCTTCTTTTCCTTTGGCATATTCTGCATTTCCGTTTACTTTTACCACAATCAATTGCGTTGGAGAAAAAATAATTTTGTAATACTGATAATCTCCGCGTTTTGTTTGATTCTCAATATCGTAGCCGCTCCAACCGTTATTGGTAAGCAAGGGTGTTTTTTTCAATATCTTTCCCGGAATATTCTCAAACAATAAGCTATCTACTTTCTTCATATAATCCGAAGGTTTCATTCCCAGCAAGGCCGCATAATTTTGAACGGTCATTACCATGTAAAAGCATCCGTTGGCCATATCTGGATGCAAATAGTATTTGTACGATTTTGTTTTTGCTACCTCATACATCTTACCCGGAACTTCTATAGAAAACAAACTATCAACATCAGTATAGGTTTCAAAATTTACCGGATAATTTATTTTTTCTACTTCTTCTTTAAACTTGCTCTCTAATCCGCTATTTAAAAAAATGGGCCGAACTTTATATCCTTTTTGTATCAATAAGTAGATCACACCTTTATCTCCGGGTAAATGAGCAGCTCCCACTCCCGTAAACAAACTCTGCAAACGCATAATGCTATCCATATTTTTCACCATAATCTCATTACGGATTTCGAGCATGTATTTCGTGTAGTTCTTTGAGGGATAAAATATCTTGGAAATAGAATCCATGAAGTCAAGATCACCTCTTCTGTAAGCATCCTCGATGAGATCTGTATAACTCATGCCTTTTAGTAATTTACTTTTTTTAGCATAACTGATTTGATCCTCTTCATTTTCATCAATACTCTCCTGCGCCTTATCGACCAACATTTGTGACTGTCTATAATTTTCCAGACTTGCAATTTGTTTCCCGTACTTTCTGCCGCTTTGTAAAATAAAAAGATCGAGATAAGTATTCTCTTCAAAATTATCCTGTCCCTCACGTTTACGATAGAGTAAACTATTTACAATTTGAGGGTAATATTTAAGGACACCTTTTAACTCCCTGTTAGTTGGAATATTAAGGTAAAAGCAATTTTTATAAAACGAATTTGTGCTCTGCGGATTGTTTTTGGTAATTTCTACATCATTTCTCTTTTCTGCATACAGCTCTTCCATCCACTTTTCCGGATTGGTTTCCACACCAACCACATCCACGTTTTTAATGGCAATAAAAAACGAATCGCTTAAATGAAAAGCAACCTTGTTACTTACGTGCATAGTACCGTATAAATAACTTGGCTTAGAAAGCCCGTTCCCGCTTATCTCCCAAAAAAGCGAATTGTACTTCTTAGTTGATTGCGCAACAGAAAAAACGGAAATTAAAAGGGCAATATATAATAATATAAACTTGCTAAACATAAGCGTATCCCAATAAACAGGTAAGGTAAAGGTAATAAATGAGATTAAAAAACCACTTATTTCACCTTTTTTAACTGCTCAACAATATCCAATACCGCAGGACAAACAAGGGTGTTTTTATAAGTGAGGTCCAGCAACTGAAACATCTTTTTTCTATTGGTATGCGGGTACCCGCGGCAAGCTGTAGGGCGCGATTCGTAAATCAAACAATAATTGTCTCCATCCAAAAACGGGCAGGGCGCAGAATTCAAAACGTAATCATTATCCTTATCAAGATGTAAATATTTATCTATGAATTGTGAAGGTGAAATACGAATGTGTTTAGCCACATTTTCTATATCCTTTTGCTTAAAAATGGGGGAAGTAGTTTTGCAACAATTGGCACAAGTCAAACAATCTATCCGGTCAAAAGCATTACTGTGAGCCTCATGAAAATCGCTATCCAGCTTGCGGGGATTGGCTTTTTTCAGACGTGACAAAAACTGTTTGTTTTGATCCTTTAAAGTTTGCGATTGTTTTCTGAATTCTTCGAGGTTCATTTTCATCTAACATTAAAGAACAATAATACGAAATACCGCCTCAGATTTTCACAGATTTCTTATCTATATTTTTTTACTCAATTCAACCTTCCTAAAACAAGGATCGGCGTAATCTGTGAAAATCTGCGGCTAAATTAGATTACGAAAATCATTTCTTTACGATCACGAACACATCCTCGTTATCCCTTTTCATCAAATAAGTCTCACGGGCAAATTTTTCCAAATTATTGGAATCCGTTTCCAGTTCTTTAATTTGTCTTTTATTATCCTCGATTGCTTTAATGTAATAATCGCGTTCACCTTGCAGTTTAGCTACTTTATTACTTAAATCACGTTGAGTAGAAAAATCGTTCTTGTCGAAAAAGATCAGCCAGACCAATAAAGCCACAACTGTGATCAGGTATTTGTTTTTTATGACAGCGAAGACTTTTTTCATTAATTTAGTGGTACTAATATTGTTATTACCTCTGCAAAAATATTTCATATTATGACACCTCCGACCAATTCATTTTCAAAGTTATTCAACCTTTTTGTGTTCAAATCTATTTTAATTGGCTCTTTACTTGCCTCAAGCGGAGTTTATGCTCAGGCAAGCCTGAAAACGACACAAATGAAAAACAAAAGGGTAAAAGGCGCTTATACCGAAAAATGGGCGGGAATGAAGGCTAAACTGGAAGCACAAAAGATCAACAGTGCTAATTATGATGTATTGATCCGCGCTTTTAAATTGGAGAAAAAATTGGAGATCTGGGTAAAAAACAAAGCAGACAATGTTTACACTCACCTACTCGATTATGATATTTGTGAAACATCAGGCGAATTGGGTCCGAAAAGGCAGGAAGGCGACGGGCAGGTTCCTGAAGGATTTTATTCGATCGATCTTTGGAATCCTACCAGCAGCTACTATTTATCCATGCGGGTAAATTATCCCAATTTATCGGACACAAAAAAAGGTAAAAAACCTTTGGGCGGGGCAATTATGATCCATGGAAACTGCGTAACAATTGGTTGTATCCCAATTACAGATGATAAAATAAAAGAATTATACATTTTATGTTTGGAAAGTAAATCACAAGGAAATAATGTGAAAGTAGATTCTTATCCATGCAAACTCACAGAAGAGAACATGAAAAAATTAAATGCTACTTACCCAAAAGAGCAAGTAGAGTTTTGGACAAATCTAAAAACAGGTTACGATCTTTTTGAGAAGAACAAAAGTAAATTCTCGGTGAGTGTGGATGCTAAAGGGAATTACGTGTTTAAATAGGGGCTTCGAGTTTTTTTCAACACAGAGGGCACGGAGAGTGCAGAGTTACACGGAGAAATTATTTTAAGCTTTTCTAGTTTGAGGTTATAAAAGTCCTCTTATATAAACATCTTCCACTCGAGTTTTTAGTAATTCCATTAGTTCCAATTGCATGTAATCATATTCGTCCGGAATATAAAGACACACAATTTTTTTTGTCTCATATACTTTAGGAAATTTCTTTCTGATTTCGTTTCGATGATGCTTTTCCATAACAATAATTGTATCAGCCCATGTTACCAACTCAAGGCTAATAACTGTGGCAGCACTTTTATCAGTTCCAGCAGACTTAACACTAAATCGTTCATCATTCTCAAATATTTTGTGAGCAGTAGCACTCCTCATTCTGTTTATAGTGCAAACAAATAATATTTTTTTCATTATACTCTGTGCAACTCTCCGCGGCGGCGGATAACTCTGTAACTCTGTGTTGAAAAAAGATTTAGCCCACCACGGCCAACCAGGCCATTAAACCACTTCCCACCTCTAATGCTTTTGGATCAATATCAAAAGTTGGAGTATGAACTCCCGAGGTGATGTTTTTTTCTTTGTTGCCTGTTCCAAGGCGGTAAAAACAGCTTGGCACTTTTTGAGAGAAAAAGGCGAAGTCTTCGGCAGTCATGCGAAGTGGAAGTTCTTCTACATTTTCCTTTCCTAAATAATCTTGCGCAGCTTTAATACATGAATCAGTTAGAACCTCATCGTTCACCAAAAAGGGATAACCCTTTTCAATTCTAACACTTATTTGAGCGTTCCATTTAGATGCGATCTCATCAGCCGTTTTCTGAAGTAAAGTATGTACTTCGTTTCTCCAGTTTTCATCCATAGTACGGAATGTACCTGCAATAGCAACCTCATCAGGAATTACATTGGTTGCTCCTTTACCTTCAATTTTACCGAATGCTAAAACAGTTGGAGCATCCTTGTATTTATCCTGCTGGTACTTTTTATCCAGCATAAATTCCTGATGCAATTTAGAGATCAATTCAGATGCAACTAACAATGGATTAATATAATCTGCAGGCATAGCAGCATGTCCGCCTTTGCCTTTTACGGTAATATATATTTCATCTGTACTTGCCATGTACATTCCTTTTCTGAAACCTACTTTACCGGTTTCCATACTTGGAAAAACATGTTGCGCAATGGCATTACTTACTTTTGGATTTTCTAACACTCCTTCTTTTATCATGATAGAGGCACCACCAGGTAATACTTCTTCTCCGGGTTGGAAAATAAATTTAATACTTCCTTCCCAGTCGTTTTTTAATTCATTTAAGATCATGAGTGCCCCTAACACAGATGCAGAATGCACATCATGTCCGCAAGCGTGCATCACACCTTCATTACACGATTTATAAGAAACATTGTTTAATTCTGTTATTGGTAATGCGTCCATATCGGCACGCAACAAAAGCATTCTTTTTTCTTTGTTCATGCCTTCCAATACTCCAACAATTCCGGTTCCTGCAATTCCTCTTGTGTACGATAAACCAATTTCATCCAGTGCAGAAGCTATGTAATCTGATGTTTTAAATTCTTTGAAAGACAGTTCAGGATTGGCGTGCAGGTGCTCGCGTATTTTTTTTACACGTTCATAATTGGTTGAGGCCAGTGCTTTTATTTTCTCTTTCAATTCCATTATTTCCAAAACACCATTTTTGCGCCCAACAAAATTATAATAACGCCAAATATTTTTTTAATGGTTGTTTGATCCAATTTAATGGCGAATTTAGATCCGAAGTAACTTCCTATAATAAAAGTAGTAGCCATGATACAAGCTGTTTTCCAATCAACATGCCCGGCCTTGTAATAATTAAAAACACCCAAAACACCAATGGGCAATAAAAACATAAAAAGCGTGGTTCCCTGTGCCTGATGTTGTGTAAAACCAAGAAAATAAACCAGTACCGGCACAATGATAATTCCACCACCAATACCTACCATACCACTGAGCAAGCCTGCCACCAGGCCAACCAGCAGCAGAATTATTATTTCGTTCATATTTTTTGATTTGTGCAGATCCGACATTTCTTAGAAATCTGTTGTGAAGGAAAGATAAGTCATTTTTGATTGCTTCACTTTATTATCAACTCCCTGAGCAATATCTACACGGAAGAAATATCCAAATAAACGAGAGCGAAATCCAACTCCATAACCTGCAATAAGTGGTTGCTTATATTCTATCAACACCACATTTACCGGATTACCATAAACGTAAGTTTTGTTCTCTGTGTTTTCTGCACTGTATGGATTCCATCCGTACCAAGCCATTCCCAGGTCAGTGAAACCAACGATTTGGAAATTATTAATGAAGTCGGAACGAATAGGCCTATTAATTAAATAATTAAATATTGGGAAACGAAGTTCAGAATTAAACACTACAAAATTATTTCCGTTACGTACATTTTGCTTAAAACCACGCATATTAGTTGCGATGGTTTGAAATTGATATTGCTCCGGATGCAGGATATTTATATTACCGTCAAATTTAGGTGCAAACCAATTATCTACACCTCCCAAATAATAAAGCAAACGATCGGTCCCTAAAGATGTGCTTCCTGCAAGTCGGTTAGCCCAGATAAAATTACGATGAATACGTGTGTAATTTCTAAGGTCAAATCCAAGCACAATAAGATCGTTACGCTTCTTAAGGTCTTTAATGTCAATTCTTTTTAAATACTCGGCAAATAGCTTAGAGCGGTTTCCTCTATATAAATTCAGTCCCAGGTTTTTAGTATTATCAAAAATAAGTTCAGCCTTGGCGCCTACATAATTATCATATTCATTTGCTTTTATCAGTGTTGCATCATCTGTAGCGGTATAAACTCTTCTATCGTTACGATAAGTGAAAGTTCCTTTGATGGCCAGCACTTCACTAAATGGATACTTAATTTTATACTGAGCATCATGAATATTCATTTTCATCAAAGCATTCCCTGCAGAGTTGATATTGTAAAATGACTGGCGATGCAAGATCAATTGTTTATCCCATAGTTTTTTTCTGTTTTCTACACTCACAAACATTTCTGTATTCAAACCTGTTGTAAGACGGAAACCACCTATAATCCGGTAATCCTCAAACAAATCGCTCATGGCAATTTTAAAGAACCCGTTAAACCCAGGGTTTATATATGAACCTGTAAAACGCTGGTAGGTTTGATTCAGGAAAGAATTATCCAATTGTGTAACCACATTATCGACTGAAAAATTAACATAGTAATTTCTTTGTTGTGGCAATTTGAACTCGGTTGGTAATTTTGGTTTGTTCTTCAGTGAGTCATCATCATCTATCTCCTCACCTATTTTTGTAGGTTCCTTTCTTATTTCTTCTTTTTTGAAAGTATAATCTTCCACATTAATTTTTCCCGGATCGTTTCCTGTTCCATCATCCGGATTCACACTAACCTGGGACGGATTTTTCTTAACTGAAAACAAAAGGCTTCTTCTGTAATGTGTATTTTGCAATTCAATATTCGGAGATTTTTCAACCTCAACCAATGGGCTTACATGCATATATTGTTTACCGTTCACATAAAAAACTTCCGCAACTTTTTTCCCTTTAACGCTAATATCCTGTTCCTGAATATTTCTCTTGTAATTAGTCATTGCCTTTGGGTAAAAAGTGTATCTGTAATGCTCAGTAGTATCTACATAAGATATCACACTGTCCCATTTGGTAACAAAACGATTACGGATTCCATTACTCTCACTTAAATAAGCAAAATAACCATTCTCATAATCTACAGGATACGACTCATTTATTTCAGGTGTGTTGGTAACACGCAAAAGCACCTTCGATTTCTTATGAAGATCATACATAAAAATATCATTGAACTTACTTTGCTTATAATCGTAACGGGCATTATCAGCATCCTTAATAGTATCATTTTGCCTATTGGATGAGAAAAGGATCTGATTTCCCTTATTTACGAAGCGCGGGTAGTTATCATCCCAAATATCATTCGTGATCTGCTCAAGACCTCCTGCATTAATTGTGAAAACAAAAATATCAGCTTGTCCCTTTGCTTTTTTTACTCCGCTAAACACAATTTTTTTTCCATCCGGAGAATAACCAAAATCAATTACCTTCTCTATGCCTGTCATTGGTTTGGTAAATGTTTCCTTTTCATCAAGATTATAAGTTGAAAAATAGATCACTCCTTTTTTCTCAGTAATCATAGCCAATGCATTTCCTTTAGGATTCCATGCAAGCAAAGGATAAGTAACATCGTTTAAACGTTCGATCTTAGGTCCCCATTTTGCTATGCGTTTTGCTTTTTCGTCGCCACTTACTTTTTTAATATAAACTCTGTATTGACTCAATTCGTTTGCCACATAAGCTACATATTTTCCATCGCTGTTTATTTTCAGTTGGTAATAGTTTTTAAATGATTTTGGTTTTTCTATTACCGGCTTTGTTGTAGGAAGGTTCTGTGAAGTATCAATTCCCATGTTTCTTCTCGCAAAAGCATCTATCCACTCGTAAGTAATTGTTTGCACAGTAGTTCCCAATACAAAAGTAAAAGCGCTTTCTACACTTCTGCTTACTTTGGTCATGTACAATATATTTGGAATAGAAGCTTCTCCGTATGTATCTGCAATATAGTTCCACAATGCGTGACCTGCCTGCGTTGCTTCGTCTCCCGATAATTTATTAAAACTATAATACTTATCATTAACAACTGCATCCATCACATTGTTGTCAACGTCCACATTCCAGTCTTCCGCTAAATAAGACACCAATCCTTTTTTATACCAATCAGGTAAAACAAGTAGAGTAGAGTTTTTCACCATGTCCCTTGCCCTGCCACCATACATCATATCATTAATTAATACCTCAGCAATTCCTGCACGAATTTGTTTATCGAGATCAGCATGACTGCCTTTAAAATAAACAGCCAGTTTTGTCCCGGCTATTTTTGTAACACCACCCAAATTTCCGGTTTCCTCTGAAGAAAGCCCTACGTTTGATTGCCTGAAATCTCCCTGATTGGTATAAACTAAGATCTGCAATTTATTATCAAACTGAAAGTCAAGTTTTTTCTCAATGTCTTTTAGATGATGTTCTGATTGTTTGGCTACGTATTTTGCAAGCTCCTGTCCGCCTTCGTATAGAAAAACCTGATACCTATCGAAACCATAATATGTCCAGTTGAAAGGTTGGTATTGAACCCTGTTTTTTCCGAACTCTTGTTGTGATCCATAATAGAATTGTGCACGTGAATGCAACACGGAAATTAAGAATATATAAACAAGAAATATTCGCTTCATAAACACCTGTAAAAAAGGTTCACTAATGTAGTGATTTTATCCTACAAAGGAAACAAAAAACGTTAATTATCAATGATCTTCCCTTCACGAAATTTATGAATTAAATAGAACACAGATGACGCGGATGCAAGGGATTGCCACAGATAAAAAGAAGGAGCAATAAAAAATAATAAAACCCGATTTAATCTGCTAAATCAGTGTCATCTGCGTGCTATTCCTCCCACTCCAGGTCTTAATTTAAAAATCGATTCCCGTATAATTATGAGGTGAGATTTTTCTTAACTCAACTTTAATTTCCTCAGTCACATTTAAGGTTTCAATAAACTCTTTAATGCTTGATTCGGTAATGGCTGAATTAGTTCGCGTAAGAGCCTTTAAAGCTTCATAAGGTTTTGGATATCCTTCTCTGCGCAACACGGTTTGAACAGCTTCTGCCACTACAGCCCAATTATCATCAAGGTCAGCTTTCAGAGCCGATTCATTTAGTATCAATTTACCCAATCCCTTCAATGCTGATTCATAAGCTATCAATGCATGAGCAACCGGAACACCAACGTTTCTGAGTACGGTAGAGTCGGTAAGGTCTCTTTGTAAACGGCTGATTGGCAATTTCGCCGATAAATGTTCCAGTATTGCATTGGCTATTCCCAGGTTTCCTTCCGCGTTTTCAAAATCAATGGGGTTTACTTTATGTGGCATAGCTGATGAACCTATTTCTCCTTCTTTCAACTTTTGTTTAAAATATTCCATGGAAATGTAAGTCCAAAGATCTCTGCACAAATCAACCAAAATTGTATTGATACGTTTTAAGGCGTCGAACCATGCAGCGAGGTTATCGTAGTGTTCAATTTGAGTAGTGTATTTACTTCTACTTAAACCAAGTGTATTGTTAACGAATTTATCTGCAAATTTTACCCAATCGATAGCAGGATAAGCTACAAAATGTGCGTTAAAATTCCCGGTTGCCCCGCCAAACTTAGCTGCAAATGGAACCTGCTGTAATTGTTGTAATTGTTTTTCCAAACGTTCCACAAACACCATGATCTCTTTACCTAAACGGGTTGGAGAAGCAGGCTGTCCATGAGTTTTAGCAAGCATTGAAACATTCTTCCAATCATTTGCAAAACCAGTTAAAATTTTACTAATTTCCTGCACTTTTGGCACCACTACCTCACCAGCAGCTTCTTTTAATGAAAGCGGTATCGATGTATTATTAATATCCTGAGAAGTAAGTCCGAAATGAATAAACTCCTCGTATTTACTTAAACCCAATGCAGCAATCTTTTCTTTAATAAAATACTCTACTGCCTTAACATCATGGTTAGTTGTTTTTTCTATTTCCTTGATCTTTTGCGCATCTTCCAAAGAAAAGTTAGAGTAGATCAACCGTAAAGAAGCAAAAACGCTTTTGTCAACCGTTGTTAGCTGCGGTAAAGGCAATTCACAAAGAGCGATAAAATACTCGGTTTCTACCCTTACCCTGTATTTTATTAGAGCGAACTCCGAAAAATAATTATCGAGTGTGTGTGTTACCCTTCTGTAACGTCCGTCAATCGGAGAAATAGCTGTAAGTGCGTTTAATTCCATAGTGTAAATAGCAAAGGGCAAAAATAGGTTTATTTTCAAAACGAAAAAGGCTAATTTTTATTCACATAGCTCTTCTCATAAAATTAGCCCTATCTCCTTGTATTTAAGCCCAAAAAACCTTAAATTCGTGAATCTATTATTAATATTAATGTCATTTTTAAAGAAAGCCATACTATTCTTAAGTATTACTGTTTTTGTTCAGTCAAAAGCGCAAACAGTAGTTGGCTTTATTACCTGCCCTAATGATGACACGGTTTGCGTAGGAACTACAGGTTTGATGACGTTGAATGGGGGTATAAGTCCAATCGTAAGATGGGAACTTTCAACAGATGGAGGAGTCAATTGGAATCCACTTACCACTGTTACCTCTACCCAATATTCTTATTTCTCTATTCCCAATAGTACCTGCTATAGGGTTGTTCATGATGGAGGTAATGCAGTTTCTCAGATTTATTGTATTACAACTGATGAGCCTAGTGATGCCGGTACTATTACAGGCGGGGGACAGCAATGTGGTATAGCAAACGATACCATGGTGGTTACTTCGGGTGTTGGAGCTCCTCTTGGATGGTATTATTCAACTGGTGGTACGTATATAAGTATTGGAGATACAAACGATTCTTTAGCTTACAATGTTACCGGAACTACTTATTATGCCTACGTTGTAAAAAATGGTGTTTGCCCTGCAGATACAGCAAGAGATACTATTTCCATTACGCCATACTCTAACGCAGGTATCGCAAGTACTGATTCCTTAACGGTTTGTATTACATCCAACGCTGTTACAGTATCCGTGCCTAACGGATCAACTACAGGAACGAACATGGGCTGGCAAACTGCCACTTCTTTAAGCGGACCGTGGACAACTGTTGGAGACAGTACCGACTCATATTCTGTAATAAATTTATCTACCCCAACGTATTACCATTTGCTCGTAAAAAGTGGGATTTGCCCTTCCGATACAAGTAATGATATTCTTATTAATGTTGATGCCGCTCCTGTTGGCGGATCGCTTTCGGGAGCTACCTACCATTGTGGGGCACCGCCCGCAACAGGAACATTAAATTTAAGCGGGCACAGTGGAACAGTATTAAATTGGTGGTTAGATAGCGGTTCAGGATGGATTGCTAGCCCCTGCTCAGGAACTTCTTGTAATTATAGTGTAACAACAAATACACTCTATAGGGTGGAGATAGGAAATGGTGTTTGCCCTTCCGTTTTTTCGACATACGATACAATTACAATCAGCCCTTTAAGTGTAGCCGGAACTTTAACTCAAACTGAAGATACTATTTGTGCATTTTCCAGTGGTGGTGTGCTTTCCTTAAACGGTTATACAGCTAATGATTTTAACTGGGAAATTTCTAATGACGGAAGTACCTGGCTTCCTTTAGCTGCTTTTACAGGCCCTAACGCTGCTTACTCCAATCTTCCCAGTGGAACACTTTATTTTCATTGTATTGTAACAAATAATTTATGTCCACCTGTTACATCCAATTCAGCTACTGTAGTTGTAAGCCCAAGCCCTACTGTTACTATTTTAACAAATGATACAACTATTGACCAGGGAGAAACAATTAGTGTTGTTGCTACCGGAACAGGTACCCCAAGCTGGTCTCCGGCAATTGATGTTTCAAACCCAAATTCGTTTATTACTGACATTACAGCTTATGCACCCGAAAGCTATGTTATAACCGTTGATGATGGTTCGGGATGTACCGGTACAGATACTTTGCACATATACATGACAGTAAAACCATTCAGCGGATTTATTGCTAATTCGCTTACACCTAACAACGACGGGATTAACGATGCATTTTATGTGGAGAACATAGAAGTATACAAAACCTCTTCGGTAAAAATATTTAATGAGTACGGGCAATTAATTTATAGTGCTGCTCCCTACACAAATGATTGGAAAGGAACATATAATAATGCCCGGGTTGCTGATGGAACATATTACTATGTGCTTACATTAAAAGATATTGATAAAGAAAAAGAGTTTAAAGGTTACATATCCATTTTAGGAGGAAAATGATAAATAGAATACTAATAGCAATTGCCTGTTTACCCTTTCTTAGTTTGGAAGCGCAGCAGTTGCCCATGTTCTCTACTTATTTTTATAAACCATTTGTGTACAATCCGGCTTTAGCGGGAGACAAAGATGTAACTGAAGTATTTGCAATTAATCGTAACATGTTCAACGATTTTCAGGGCTCTCCTGTTTTTAATGTAGCAGCTGTTGACGGGGTTTTGAAAAAGAAAAAGGCTTATGCAGGATTTTTAGTAGCCAATCAAAGAAAAGGTTTAATGAATAATACCAATGCATTTGGAACCTATTCTTACAGGGCAAATTTTGCAGATGATATTTACCTGAAACTAGGAATGAGTATAGGCATTTCTGACCAATCAATTAATTATTCTAAACTGTTAGTTGCAAATTATGCCGATCCTTTCTTATTTACTTCTAATCAGCGAAAAACTGCCCTGGATGGGAATGCAGGTCTTTCTTTTCATCTGATGGGGTTAACACTTGGATTTTCAACACCTCAGGTATTTGGCAGTAAATTAAAATATAGCGACGGGCAATCAACCCGCGCATTCTATCAACAATCCCGTCACTTTTTAGGATCACTGCAATATGAAATTCCTCTAACCGAAGAAAAAGAAATGTTTGTTGTTCCATACGGTTTGGTTCGGTTTGTAGCAAATGCTCCTCTTCAATATGATGGTGGAATTAACTTTAACTGGAAGGATATGTTTTGGGTTGGTGGAAGTTATAGAAGTGATTACGCTGTTGGAATCAACGCAGGTGTTACACTTAACCGAAGATTTTCTGTTGGTTACAGTTATGATTATATGATTGGTGATATTGCGAAGTATGCGGGCATTTCACACGAAATTATGCTAGCAATTAAACTGGGTAAATTAAAATACAAAAAAGGTGACGATACACTTACCCCGCAAGACAAAAAAATCATGCAGCTTCAAAAAGAAGTGGATGAATTAAAGAAAAGTGGGGTAAAGATTGCGGACAATTCGACAAACAATACTGTACCTAACACAAACACTACTGCTAAAAACCCTAAGTTTCAGGGCAAAAATGCAGTTAACGAAAATGGTATTTATATCTTAACAAACAAAGCAAGCGATTTTGAATACAGTACCGGAACTATGACCCAAAAAGGTTATTATGTGGTGGTTGAATCCGTTTTTTATAAAGATTATGCCATTCAGGAAGTAAAACGTTATACCAGTTTTGGGTTTCCTGATGCGGATTATATTGTTGACAAAACAATCAAATTTCATTATGTGTACGTGAATTATGCTACTACAAAAGAAGAAGCTATGCTGTACCTGAAAGATGCAAAAGCAGCCGGTGTGCCCGATGTTTGGTTACAAATATTAACTGAATAAGCTTCCGAAAAAAATGCCTGCTTCTACAAATTTTGATTTTCCTGTATCACTTCTTGATTCTATAAAAACTGTTTGTTCTGTAGATGGAGATGCACTTGCCCATTCTCACAATGCCACACAACCTGTTTCTATAAGATTGAACCCCTTCAAATTTACTAACGGGTTTAATGATCTTAAACCGGTTTTATGGTGTGATAAAAGTTATTATTTACCCGAACGGATTTCCTTTATAAAAGACCCATTATTTCACGCGGGTTGTTATTATGTACAGGAAGCCTCTTCAATGTTTTTGGAAACTGTTCTGAAACAAACAGTAGATCTTAGTAAAGACATTTCAGTTTTAGATCTTTGTGCTGCGCCCGGAGGAAAATCTACTCTCATTAGCTCGTTATTAACTGAAAACAGCTTGCTTATTTCCAATGAAGTTATAAAAACAAGAGTTGGTGCATTAGCTGAAAACATGAGTAAATGGGGAAGATCAAATGTGCTGGTTACAAATAATGACCCGAAACATTTCAGTTCCTTACACGAATATTTTGATGTAATAGTAGTTGATGCCCCGTGTTCAGGTTCAGGTTTATTCAGAAAACAAACGGATGCTATTGAACATTGGAGTGAAGAAAATGTTATTCATTGCAGTCAAAGGCAACAACGAATTTTGGAAGACATTATACCTGCTCTAAAACCGGGAGGTACACTCATTTATTCTACCTGTTCCTACTCTGCAGAAGAAAATGAACAAATTGGTGATTACTTATTGGAAAAAGAACTAGAACCCATCCAATTGAATCCCGAAAAGCAATGGGGGATTATAGAAACACAAAGCAATAACAAAGCTTGGGGCTATCGTTTTTTTCCACATTTGGTAAACGGGGAAGGTTTTTTTATTTCTGTATTTAGGAAAAGAATTGGCGATGGAGAAACAGAATATCATAGATCAAAAAAAAAATTAATTGACAAACCCAATAAGGAAGAGCTTTCCATTATTTCAAACTTTGTTGAAGAAGTTCAATTGCCACATATTCTCAAACAAAAGGAATTTTTCTTTTTAATAAACTCAAAAATTGAAACAGATCTTAGGTTATTGGGTGAACATTTAACTATCCGAAAAAAAGGAACTCTTTTAGGTGAAATAAAAGGTAAAGATTTTATTCCTCATCATGAGTTGGCCCTAAGCAATTATTTGAACAATGATATTTCCGCTATTGAAGTGGATAAAGAAACCGCTTTAAAATTCTTAAAAAAATCAGACATCAAATGCCCTGATGAAAGCCCGCGCGGGTTTTGTGTGGTTAAATTTGATACTCACCCAATCGGGTGGATAAAAAATTTAGGAAACCGTACTAACAATTACCTTCCAAAAGAGTGGCGCATTTTAACAGAAATTTAAAATTTAACTTTTCTATTTACACTTTTTAACTTTTCAAACCTCCGCTTTCATACTAAATCTCTTAAATTTAGTCTAAGAAAACTTATAAATGAAAAAACTACTACTACTTACTTCAGCATTTATCTGTTCCTTGGTGTTGAATGCCCAAAAACTGGATATTGGTTTTAACTATACAGCAGATATCCCTTTCAAAGAAACTATGCCTAAAATGAATACCGCTCACGGAGCCGGTTTGTTTATTGGATATAAAGTATTGGAAAAAACACCGCTTTATTTTACTACAGATTTGAGTACCGGTATGTATGCTTATAAAAGCAGAAAAGAGCAGTATGTATTTTCAGATGGAACCCAAACCGATACCTGGGTAAATTACTCCAGCAATCTTCACAAATTTTTATTTGGGTTTAATTATGATATTGGGAAAAGGGAGAATCTTTTTTCGGGTTATTTAACTGCGCAGGGTGGTTATGCTATTATGAACTCCAAAATTTATATCGAAGACCCAAATGATCTGGAAGGCTGTAAAGCTTTAGTCAACAAAAATACTTTTATATACGGAGGGGGAATTTATGCCGCCGGGGGAGGAATTAGAATAAATATTCAGCAAATTAAAAAATCGCAAAGCAATAGCTGTTTTTCTCATTATATCGACATTGGTGTTAAATACATTGGAGGCGGTGATTTTAATTATGTAAACATTAATCACATGCAGGAAGCAAGTCACGGAATAGCCCATTCGGGTTCAGGAAATCCGGATAGCGATACCCGTGACCTTACAGTAAAATTTGTTAATGTAACAACCAACGATGTGCATGAACATAAGGTTGCGGAAGTTTACACATCTCCATTTAAAGTAATGAACCTTAAACTGAGTTATTTGTTAAGGTTTTAACCGATTAAATGAATGGATTCACCCACTTATTTAAAAAATGTTACCACTTACCAAGTTGCATTAACCTTATAAAAGAAACACCGTAGAACCATATAGATAAGAGATTAATTTTAACTCTAAATATATACTACTATGGAAACGAAAAACTCAACTAATGCTTATGTCAGAAAAAGTATTCTGATTTGCATTTTACTGATGACGGCAGTGGCTCCTACTTTCTCGCAAACAAATTCATTTTTAATAGTTCCTATTCCCACCTTTAATCTTGAGGTTGTTTTTACTGTATTAGGAGTGGTTGCTTTAGCTTTGTTTATGTTTATTGCTTTTATCCGACAAAGAAACAAAGAAAACAAAGAGATGAGAGATACCAGACATGAAAGAAGAAGACCGCAAGTGAATCAGGGCTCACACACTCAACGGAAACATTCAAATATGGGGCATTTTAAGTATTAAAAACTTAATTACCGGCATGCCCTTTTTTATTTCGACGGGTTATAATTTTTGACAGGTTTAAAGATTTTTGCAAAAAAATTTGTTTTATTCGAAAATATTATAACCTTTGTCGAAATAAAATTTTTCACAATGACAATTTACGTAGGAAACCTCAGCTATAAAGCGAGTGAAAGTGAGTTAAACAGTTTGTTTGGCTCTTATGGAGAAGTATCATCGGTTAAAATCATGACCGATAAGTTTACCGGAAGATCAAAAGGCTTTGGCTTTATTGAAATGCCTGACAATGCTTCTGCTACAAAAGCGATTGAATCGTTACACCAAACTGATTTCAAAGAAAGAAAGTTAATCGTTAACGAAGCTCGTCCAAGAGAAGAAAGACCAAGAAGCTAGTAATATATAGATATATTGGTAGTAAACCACTCTAAAATGCCGCCTTTTTGGCGGCATTTTTATTTCAAATCCAATAAGAATATGTAAATCAGCAGTTTACCCTAAAAAATATTCTTGCAGATTGAAAATAATTACCTATATTTGCAGCCCTATTCAAGCCTCTGGATGCATGGTGCAACGAAAGCCTGACTGGTGTATAACAAAAAATCAAAAGAGTCATGAGTTTATTATTAGACTACGTAAATCAACAATTGAACCCAACTGTACAACACCCTAGCTTCAGAGCAGGTGATACTGTTACTGTGCATTACAAAATTAAAGAGGGTGATAAAGAGCGTATTCAGCAGTACCAGGGTATTGTTATTATGCGTCAAAACCATCCTGCAACCGCATCTTTTACAGTTCGTAAAATATCAAACGCTGTTGGTGTAGAAAGAATTTTCCCTGTTAACTCTCCTTTCATTGAGAAAATTGAGGTTAACAAACATGGTATCGTTCGTAGAGCGAAATTATTCTACTTACGTGAGAGAACAGGTAAATCTGCCCGTATCCGTGAGAAAATCATAAAAAACACAAAAGCTTAATCTTTTTTTTATATACTTTAAAAAAACCCAAATCTGCAGATTTGGTTTTTTTATTGTCCGGATTTTACACTTTTAATACTCTACAAAATATACGTACGAAATTTTCAGGTTATTATCCCTGTCGAAAGCCAGTAAAAAATTATCGTGAAAAGTTCTTGCTTGGTTCTCGCTTCTCACTATCATCATAAATTTATTCAAATCGCTATAGTTCTTATTTCTGGAAAATATCTGGGATACTGTTTCGTGCTTTTTATGTTTGCCTGCTACTGATTTGATCTCTACCATTAACTTTGACATATCGTTAATAGATCTTATCTCCAAAAGATCAGGATGCAAAATCGAAGATAGTTTGTCGTAAGCCCCAGTTTCCATTATAAAGTAAAACTGGTCAATTAACTCCTCAGCTGTTTTCATATCACTAAGATTATTTATTTCATAGTTTTCGTAAATCTGAAAACGGGTTAAAAAAAATGTTCCGCTTTGGTTAGCTGCAACTGTGCCATTAAATATCAGGTCAGTTTTAGTTCCTTTTAAACGAACTGCAAACAAACCCATACTTTCATCAAAATTGTAATAGTTTAAAGCACCGCAGGTATCAATAAACTCAATTGATTTAAGTTCCCCCAGGCTTTCATTAACAGTAGCGCACATTTTTTCAAATCCGGCAAGATCAACTGTTTTCCTGAGATCGTTACTAAAAATCAAGTAAGCCTCTTCCGTTTTACCTGTAGTAACATAATCAATAAAAACTTTTGGGACATTTATTAAACCATAGTTGAGATAGGGATCATCATAACTTCCTTTGTACTCATTATAAGTTACAGAAGCCAGCTTAAATTCACCTTTTTCCTCCACCATAATAAACTCATACTTGAGTATCTTAGTTTCATAATATCCATTGTATTTAAATGCATAGTATTTTTTTGGAGCAGACTTAGAAGTTTTGTAAATACTGTCGGTTTGTAAAAAATAACTGGTTTCGCCCAAATTTTCGCGAACATCGTGCAGGGTTTTAATAACGTCCTCTTTATTTGCCTTTGTCCATAAATATTTGCCCAACAATTCTGTATGATTGCTATTTACATCGTTCATTATGGACTTTAATACTGCGGAAGGCGATTCCTTTGCAGAAAGAAAGGATATGCTGATGAAACATATCAGAAAAGAAAGAAAAAATCTCATAGGCATAACTCAATTAATTCATGGGACAATTTAGGCATTTTACATGAGTTTTTTTATTCAAAGAATAAAATTTACTTTTATAAAAAAAACATTATGATCAAGATCAATTTTTTAATTTTATTAGCAGCCACAGTTGTGCCTCTCATTATTGGCTTTGTGTGGTACAATCCAAAAGTATTTGGAACAGCCTGGATGAAGGCAAGCGGCATGACCGAAGAGAAAGCAAAAGGAGCAAATATGGCGGTAGTTTTCGGGCTTACTTTTGTATTCAGCTTTCTTATTGCGTTTGGTCTACAGTTTATGGTTATACATCAATTTTCTGTGTTTTCTATTCTTGCCAACGAGCCGGGCATAATGGATCCTACATCCGAAATGGGATTGTGGCTGGCCGATTTTATGGCTAAATACGGGAATAACTTCCGCACTTTTAAACATGGTGTGTTACATGGCATTATAATTGGAATTATGTTTGTAATGCCTATTATTGCTATTAACGCATTGTTTGAGCGCAAAGGTTTCAAATACATTGCAATTAATTCAGGTTACTTTACCGTAAGCCTTGCTTTAATGGGTGGTGTTATCTGCGCTTTTTCATAAATAAAGATTATTGCTAAAAAAAAGGGGCTGTCTCAAATATAGAGAACAGCCTCTTTTTTTATTGAACAAATGTATCTTTAGAATGAGTTACAGTATATAATCCGTACTCAAAAAGTTGGACCTTCTTCCTTCAATTATTTCGGTGAGGATTTTTTTATTCAGGTCCATATCTTTACCTGCAACCATAGTACGAATAGAGAAAACACGTAAAGCATCTGTTACGCTTAATGTCCCCTCGGCCGAATCCTTTCTTCCGTTAAAAGGAAACATATCAGGGCCACGTTGACATTGACAATTGATATTTACCCTGCATACCTGGTTTACCAATGGATCTATCAATCCCGCCAATTGAGCGGAATCCGTTCCAAAAATACTTACCTGCTGCCCGAAGTTAGAATCAACCATATACTGAATTGGTTCTGCAATACTTTTGAATGAACAAATTGGAACTACGGGACCAAATTGTTCCTCGTGATAAATACGCATCTCTGTATTCACTGGATATAAAACGGCCGGGTAAACAAACGATTCGTTTATGGCTCCACCATTTTTATTGATTACTGAAGCACCTTTTTTTGTTGCATCCTCAATCAATTCTTTCATATACTGAGGTTTATCCAATTCAGGCAAAGGCGTTATCATCACTCCATCTTCCCATGGCATGCCCATTTTCAAAGATTCCAATTTCTTTACATAACGTTTATTGAATTCGTCAGCAATTTGCTCATGAACAAAAATTATTTTCAAAGCGGTACATCTTTGTCCGTTAAAAGAAAGGCTTCCCAAAATACATTCATTTACTGCCAGATCAAGATCCGCATCCGGTAATACAATAGCAGGATTCTTAGCTTCTAAACCCATAACTGAACGTAAACGGTTTGGACGGGGATGAGATTTTTTTAAAATATTAGCAATCTTGCTCGAACCAATAAAAGAAAACACATCTATTTTTCCACTCTCCATTAATTTAGCAATAGTATCTTTTCCATGGCCATAAATTATATTAATCACACCTTTTGGAAAACACTCTTTGAAAGCATTTAATAAAGGATGAATAAGTAATACACCATGTTTCGCCGGTTTAAATATTACCACATTTCCCATAATCAATGCGGGAATTAATAATGCAAAAGTTTCGTTAAGCGGGTAGTTGTACGGTCCCATACAAACAGTTATCCCCAAAGGACCACGACGGATCTGCGCATAGATATCGCTTTTCATTTGTATTCTGGAAGAATCTCTATCCAGGTTTTTTAATGCGTCAATTGTATCAATAATATACTCAACAGTTCTGTCAAATTCCTTTTCAGAATCCTTATATGATTTACCAATTTCCAACATCAATAGTTTCACCACTTCACTTCTTTGTTCCTTCATCATTTTGGTGAAACGAAGCATGTGTTCGATCCGTTTTTTTACCGGCATGGTAGGCCAGATTCCTCTACCTAAGTCGTATGCTTTTTGCGCTGCCTCCAACGCTTCAAATGATTCCTTTTCTCCTACTATTGGGAAAGAACCCAAACGCATTTTGGAATATCCATTAGTACCTTTTATTCTAACTGGTGAAAAAACCTCCTGTACAGTACCTGTCCACATTTTCAATTCTCCATTTATTAAATACTCTTTTTGTTCCAGTGGTGCTGCTAAAACCATGTTTGCAGGTATTTGCTCTTCAGTAGGAAAAACATCCATTCTCTTTTCTATTTCTATCATAAAACTTTTATTATTTGTAGCCCACAAGCTAAATTCGAAAGCATTAAGGTACTAAGTTCTTGCGGCAAAAGCAAATGATAGCAACCCTCTTTTAATAAGTATAATACTTATCATGCACAAAAAAACGGGCAGCTTCCAAAATTGATTTGGCACCACTTTCCAGGCTATCTGCCAAAGATCTGTTTTTAGGATAATAATCAACCGGATCAAGGTTTTCGTACTTACGTAAACGTTTAGTGTTTGTAGAAAGCAATTCATAAAAATAATTTCCTTTGTTATCTACACAACCTATTTTATCATCGGCTGTAATAAGTACAAAGGGATGTGATTGTTTGAAAAGATCTATTCCAAAACTTTCATTTGTGTAAGAAGTGTTAAGTAATCCCATCACTGTTGCATTTACATCCGGTTGGTAACCCAAATTATGCAATGTATCAGGTTTTAAAGATTCCGGATGGTGAACCACAAAAGGAATATGATGATAACTCAAAGGCATTTCGTAGGTGTGCCCCAACGACAAACCATGATCTCCCAAAAACAAAAAGATAGTATTATCATACCACTTTTCCTTCTTCGCTTTTTTCATAAAATATCCCAATGCCCAATCTGCATACTGGGTTGCTTTGTCTTTTTCGTCTGTTGCTGTTGGCTTAAACGGAACATCATCAGGAACCGTCCATGGTCCGTGGTCGGAGGCAGTCATAATATATGAAACAAAAGGGTCGTTGGTTTTTCTGTCATTGATGACATCAATAAATTTATCAAACAATACATGATCAGGAACGCCTAAAGAACTAATTGCTTTACCGGAAGGCATATCGTATTGGCTATATACATTCTTAAAACCATTCAATTGAAAAAAACCGGACATGTTATCGAAATGAGGGTCGTGTGTCGTAAAAAAATAACCTTCATAGTTTTGTTTCTCCAGCATCCGGGGTAAAGATTGAAAAGATTGTTTCCTATAGTGCATTAAACTATGTTCATCCAAAATAGCAGGATATCCTGAAGAGGAAGAAAACAAACCATTGAATGTGTGAATGCCGGAAGAAAAGAATTTATCAAAAAACACCGATTCTTTGATAATGGAATTAAACTCAGGAGTTAATGATTTCCCGTTGTAATAACCCATTTTAAAGAGGCACATACTTTCCATAACCACAACTACCACATTGCATTTTTTTAAAGGCCCCTCAGCAATCACATTTCGCGAAATACTCTTTTGAAAAGGTGTTGTAATTCCGAAATAGTCGCGGGTAAATTGAATTTGCTTATTGATATCCGGGGGAACATTATATTTTTGGGTTCGTTTGGAAAGAACAGAACGAATAAAAGTAAAATTGGGATTGAGCCCTAAATTATTTATGTAGGCATTATCGGATATAACGGCCAAACCTTCATGAGTTGTGCTTTTTGCAGATAATCTTCCGCGGGCACCCACAACAAGTAAAGTTGCGATTACAATAAAATAAGAAAGGCGGAATGCAAATCTTTCTCTGAAAACGATCTCCTTTTGTATCAAATATGTTTTAAAAAAGCGGTTAAGAAAATAATAAAGTGGCACTATGGAAATTATAAACACCACCAGATACCCCCAATACGAGAAATTTCCAAATACCATCCCGATAATAAGTCCGGGGCTTGATTCCCATAAAAGAGCTTGTTTGTTTAAATGGTTTCCAAACTGCTTATAATATGGAATATCTGCCGCCCAAATAAATTGAAACAATGCCATACTTAAAAACAGTAAAAAGAAAATGGTTTTTCTTAAGATCTTTAAATCGCCACTAAAAGAAGTGTGAATACTTAATAGTAAAAATGCCGGAATCAACATATAACTACACACAACCATATCAAATTCAAACCCCATTCGAAAAGCACTTATCTTTTGAATGGTAGTAGATGTAAGTTCCGAATCATTATTGGTAAAAAGAAAGAATACCAAACGTAACAGTGAAAATACCGTAAACTGAAGCAAAAACACTTTAAAGCAAAGTAAAATATAAGGAGGAATTCTTTTTACCCACTTCATTAATTCAATAGTTCTTTTGCATTACTTAAGGCGGCTTCGGTAGGCTTGCCTGTGCTTAGCATTTTAGCGATCTCCACTACACGCTCTTCCTTGCTAAGTTGCTTAATGTTGGAAATGGTTTTTTCCTTTGTATCGGTTTTGTATACAAACAAATGATTTTGCCCCTTACTTGCCAATTGTGGCAAATGTGTAATAGAGATCACCTGCATGTCGCTTCCCATCTGTTGAAGTATGGTCCCGATTTTATCGGCTACATCACCGGAAACACCTGTATCAATCTCATCAAAAATGATAGCGGGTAAAGCAGTTAATTTAGCAACCAATGCTTTTATACATAACATTAAACGTGAAAGTTCTCCGCCTGAGGCTACTTTGTGAAGCTCTTTAAATTCACTTCCCTTATTTGCCGAAAACACAAACCGAATATCATCCAAACCATTTGCATTAAATTCCTCTCTGGCTTTACATTCAACTTTGAACTGTGCATTCGGCATAGAAAGGGTTTCCAGCATTTTTTTTATTTCCGTCTCAATTCCGGGAATTGATTTTTTTCGCTCCGCAGAAATTGCAGAAGCCTCTTTACTTAGTTGGGCTTGAATATCCTTCAATTGCTTTTGAAGTTTTGCCAGCTCTTCATCAAAATTTTCAATGCTTCCGATTTTATCTTCAAAATCGTTTCTTAATGCAATAAGCTCTGCTTCCGTTTTAAGTCCGTGTTTTTTAAACAAACGATTGTATGAATCCAAACGCTCATTTACTGTTTGTAAACGTTCCTGGTTAAACACGGTTTTATCTTCCAGGGCAGCTGCTTCTTCCGCTATATCCTTTAATTCCAGTAAAGATGAATTAATGCGTCTACTGAGTTCTTCGAATTCTTCGCCGTATTTTGCCAATTGGTTTGCAATGGTTTTTACTGAATTTAATTGAGCAACAATATTTTCTGCATCTCCGTTAACAACATTAAAAATACTACTCAAATTGCCTTTGATAGTTTCAGCATTTTCCAATGTTTCACTTTCTTTTTCTAATTGTTCCGATTCATTTTCTTTTGGGGAGAGAGCTTCCAGTTCGTTGAATTGAAACTTAAAATAATCGAGGTCCTTTTTTAATTGAGCTTCCTTTTCCTGTAACTCATTCAATTTCTTTTTGATTGTTTGATATTCAGAAAAAGCTGATCGGTAACCCGAAAGCTCCGTTTTAATTCCGGCAAAAGCATCCAGTACTCTAAATTGAAAAGAAGTTTGATTTAGCAACAATGTCTCGTGCTGAGAATGCACGTCAATCAATCGCTCAGCCAATTCTTTTATTACAGAAAGATTTGCAGGGCTATCATTTATAAAGGCCCGGGACTTTCCTTCGGGGCTGATCTCTCTTCTAAGAGTAGTTTCATTTTCAAAATCAATATCGTTGGTGGTAAAAAAATCTTTCAGGTTGTAAGTACTGATATCAAAAGTTCCTTCAACAACACATTTTTTTGTTTTATCACTCAGTACATCAGTCTCTGCCCTGTTACCCAATACCAATCCTAATGCGCCCAATAAAATAGATTTACCGGCACCTGTTTCACCGGTAATTACAGTAAGCCCTTTCGGAAAGTAAATAGTACTTTCTTCTATAAGTGCATAATTTTTAATGCTTAGCTGCTTTAGCATATTTTTTTTAGTTGATCTTAAATAAAATGAAAGAATAAATATACTACTTACCCAACCAAAGTCTTATAAAGACAAGTGTTACTTATTAATTTTTATGAAAAATTTAATTGTTTCATTATTCCTTTCATTTCCTGCTGCATATTTTTAGCTTCTTCTGCAGCCTTTTCTGCAAAATCAGTTCCCGAAGAAGCATAGAGTATTGAACGTGAAGCGTTAATCAAAAGCCCGCAATCCTTTGTGAACCCATATTTACAAACTTCCTGCAAACTTCCTCCCTGTGCTCCTACTCCCGGCACTAATAAAAAGTGATTAGGAACAATTTTCCGAATATCTGTTAATGATTCTGCTTTGGTTGCTCCTACCACATACATCATATTTTCATCAGAGCCCCAATTTTTAGAGGTTTCCAAAACATGTTCAAACAATTGTTTGTGATCGTCACCTTTTATAAACTGAAAATCCAAAGCGCCTTCGTTTGATGTAAGTGCTAATACGATCACCCATTTATTTGCAACAGTCAAAAAAGGTTTTACCGAATCACTTCCCATGTATGGAGCAACAGTAATAGAATCAAACTTCATTTTCTCCAGAAAAGCTTTTGCATACATTGCACTTGTATTCCCAATATCACCACGTTTTGCATCAGCAATGGTGAAATGATTGGGGTATTTCTCGTTCAGGTAATTGATGGTTTTATCCAGACTCTTCCACCCTTCTAAACCTTGCGCTTCATAAAAAGCCATATTCGGCTTATACGAAACGCAATACTCATGTGTGGCATCAATGATTGCCTTATTGAATTCAAAAATAGGATCTTCAGACCCTAACAAATGGTTTGGAATTTTCGTGATATCAGGGTCTAAGCCAACACATAAAAATGACTTCTTCGATTTTATCTGAGCAACTAATGTTTGTTTGTTCATTTTAATTTTCTTTTAATCTTTCTGTAAATTCATCACATGCTTTATGCACCAGCTCAAATACTTTTTCAAAATCTTTTTCCGTTCCGTAATAAGGATCCGGAACAGGTAAATTTTTATTTGGGTGAATGGTGTTTAATAAAAGTTCTACTTTTTGTTTATGCTCTTCATTTCTAGCCAACGTAAGTACATTCTTTAAATTGCTCTCATCCATTGCAAAAATATGATCGAATTCATCAAAATCCCTCACATGAAATTGTCGCCCTCTTAACATACTAATATCAACGCCATTTTTCTTTGCGTTTGCAACTGAGCGTTTATCAGGGCTTTCACCAACGTGGTAATTTGCGGTTCCTGCTGAATCAACCAGTAACTTCAACCCCTTTTTATCTGCAATATGTCGCAAAACTCCTTCCGCAACCGGAGAGCGGCAAATATTACCTAAACAAACCATTAATACTTTAGTCATGCTGAGAAACCAAAAAAATATTTAACTTTATCGGGTACAAAACTAACAATTTCCTTATGATTATTGCGGATAGCGGGAGTACAAAAACAACCTGGCGGATAGCGAAAGACTGCAAAGAGTTTTCAGATATATCAACAGAAGGCATTAATCCCTATTTTCAGTCGAAAGAAGACATTGAACAAATTCTCTATACGCAGCTTTTACCCTACATTCCCCTTGCGGCTATGGCAGAAAGTACTAAGATTCGTTATTATGGAGCAGGTTGTTCGGAACCGGAAAAGTGCGAAATGGTTGAGAGTGCAATAAAAAAATGCTTCCCTAAAGCAGATGTGGAAGTTCATCACGATTTGTTGGCGTCGGCAAGGGCTTTATTAGGTAAACAAAAAGGGATTGCCTGCATTTTGGGGACCGGATCAAACAGTTGTGTTTACGATGGAAATGATGTGATCGAAAATATTCCTTCATGGGGATATATGTTTGGCGATTTTGGAAGCGGTGCCTATATTGGTAAATCACTGGTACAGGCCTATGCAAACGGGGAACTTGAAATTGAATTAAGTAAACAATTGGAATTGCAGGGGGTTCAGCGTGAAATAATACTCCATAATGCATATAAAAGACCATTACCCAACAGATACCTTGCAAGTTTTGCAAAGCTGGCCGACACTTATATTGAACATCCGCAGGTAAAACAAATTGTAGAAAAATGTTTTCACGATTTTTTTGAGCAACAAATAGAAAAATACAATAATTTTACTTCTTATGAGGTGAGTTTTGTTGGCTCCATTGCTTTCCATTTTTCCCGGCAATTGAAAGACGTAGCTGCTAAAAGAAACATCAATATTGGAAAGATTTTAAAAGAGCCTATCGATGGGCTTACCTCATACCATCTTTGCTAAATGAACCGCAAAAGTTTTTTTTATACCATAAGTTTTTTTGAAGGTGCCGCAGTTATGGCTACCGAAATTATCGGCGCAAAATTTTTAGCTCCATTATTCGGTTCATCGCTTTATGTTTGGAGTTCAGTAATGGCAATGACTTTGGGGGGCTTGGCAGGTGGTTACTTTTTTGGAGGTCGCTTATCACAGAAAGAAAATACAGAAAAAAAATTATTCGTTACCCTTTTTCTTGCCGGCCTGTTTGTTTTAGTAATGCCAATGATTATTCAATTTGCTTCACCTTTGGCTTTTAAAGCTCCTTTATTAGTTGCAGTTGTTGTTTGTTCATGCTTACTACTCATTCCTCCCGTGTTTTGTATGGGAATGATATCTCCACTCATTGTTCAACTCATCTCAGCGGGGAGTGCAGACAGCGGTAAACGTGCAGGTGAAGTTTATGCAATCTCTACGGTTGGTGGGATTTTAGCGACTTTTTTAACCGGCTTTTACCTGATACCTGCTTTCGGATTAACACTTCCCCTTTTTGTTTTCGGAAGTATTTTACTATTGTTTAGTGTATTCTATTTTGTAAAGCACAAAGACAAAACATTCATTTTTGTATTTCTTCTTTTAGGTGGTGCTTCGGTATTGAATATTATTAAAGAAAATAAACCGGAACCCGGAATATTGTATAAAAACGAAGGAATGCTGGGAAAACTGGAAGTAATGGAAACTGCCTGGGATATGGATTCCCTGCAAAAGAAAGAAAAGCACCGGTTACTATTGATCAACAATATTATTCAAACCTGGGTGGAATGTGATTCCAATAAATCTTACTTACATTACATTGATAAAGTAGAACTCCTTGCTACAAAGATAAAATCACATCACCCCAAAGCATTGATATTGGGATTAGGTGGTGGAATGGCCGCCAACGTTTTATATAAAAGAGGTTTTGACGTAGATGTTATTGAATTGGATGAGCGTATGGTAAAAGTTGCGCACGATTACTTTAATTTATCTCCCAAAGTAAATGTTATCATTGACGATGCCCGGCATGGTGTTGAAAGGCTAAACAAACAATACGATATGATTTTGGTGGATCTTTTTAATGCAGAAGTTACTCCGTCTCATGCTTTAAGCGTAGAAGCCATTAGTAAAATAAAAACTTTATTAAAAGACAGTGCTCTTCTGGTTTTTAATACCTACGGTTATATTCAACCACCAACCGGGCTAGGGAATCTTTCATTGTTAAAAACAATTTCGCACTGTGGCTTGAATTATAAAATTGAAGTAGATGGTGAAAACCTTAGCGAAGATTATCGTAATTTTTTAATAGTTACTTCAAAAAGTAAAATTGGAGAAATAGATAATGAGTTAAAAGAACCTGTATTGATTGAAAAAGGATCGCTTATTACTGATAACCATCCTGTACTTGAATACCAAAACGCTGCTGCTGCAAAACGGTGGAGGTATTATTACCTACAAGGGTTTATTAAGAGTAGAAAAACAAGTGGGGTTTAGTTTTCACCATTAAGGTGATCAGAGTATAAGTATTCACTAAGAACAATTACAGTGTTTCTTATTTATAAATCAAAAAATATTAAAGCTTAGTATCTCTCAGTGAACTCAGTGTCCTTGCCCACCGAAAAGCAGGTTAGTGGTATAGATTTCGCATTTGTTATGGAATTTATTTTCTGTTTGCATCAAAAGGTAAAATCAGTAAATAATTAAACTCCATCGATATGAACAAATCATTTTACACACTGGCACTTTTAGCAATAAGCATTGGTGCGGCAGTAGCAGGAACCACCGAAAAATTCGTTAAGTCAAAACCCGAAAAAGTTACCGTTTATATGAACGGTGCTCAGGTATTCAGAACTGCAGAATTAAATCTCACTGCAGGGCAAAGCCAGATCATCCTGGAAGGACTGGAAGCTAACATCGACCAGCAAAGTTTACAGGCCGGAGGAAAAGGAAATTTTATCATTACCGGTGTTCAATACAATGTACATTATCCGGAACTTCAAACATACAAGGTAAATGGAAATGATGCGAAGTACAACAAGCTTATTAAACAGATCAACGATTCTATAGTGATGCTTGATTTCGATCTTAAAGAATTATATGTAAAGAAAGAGGTATTAGGTATCGAAAAAAGTGTGTTACTCAACAATCGTTTATACAAGGGAGAATCTAAAAAGGATTCTTTGGAATTATTAAAAAACGGATTAATATTTCTCCGCGAAAAATTAATGAACATTAACCTGGAATTACTGAAAATGGAAAAGCAAGAGTTAGGTCTAACTCTAAAGAAAAATAATCTGAATGCGCGTTTAACCGAAATAAACAATGATTTAGGAACTCAAAACTATCCGGTACAAACAGCTAAAACGGATTACAGAATTATTGTTGATGTAATTGCAGATGTTGCAACTCCTGCTTCCATAAATGTAAATTACTATGTAGCAAGTGCAAGCTGGACTCCTATCTATGATCTGCGAACTGATGGAGTTGAAAGCCCTATCAAATTAACTTACAAAGCATTGGTTCATCAAAATACCGGAGCTGACTGGAAAGATGTTCGCTTAACACTTTCAACCGGAAATCCGCATCAGAGTTTTACCATTCCTACTTTAAATACCTGGTGGTTGGGGCAATACATCAATAAAAACAATTACAAAAAAGAAAAACGCAGTATGGATTATGACGATAGCAAATTAACACTTTCCAGTAAATCAGGTGAAGCTTATGGCAATGCAGGACCGGCAAGCACTGTTACTTTACAGGATGCGGAGTGGAATACAAACTACACCACAATGACGGATAATTACGTACAGGCTGAATTTGAGATAAAATTACCGTATACCATTCCAAGTGACAATAAAACACATATTGTAGCGGTTATGAATAAAGAACTTCCCACTAAATATGTTTACAAAGCAATTCCGAAATTAGATATGAATGCTTACTTAACAGCACGAGTTACAGGTTGGGAAGATATGAACCTGCTACCCGGACAAGCAACCTTATTCTTTGCAGGAACGTACGTAGGGCAAACTTATTTAAATTCGGTAGAAACAAACGATACCCTTTCTTTAACACTTGGGCAAGATAAAAGCATTGTGATCAAACGAGAAAAGCAAAAAGATAAAATAAAAGAAAAACTACTTGATAATGACAAATTGTACACTTATGCGTATGAGATCCTTGTAAAAAATGGGAATGCAAAAAATATTGAGATCGAAGTTCAGGATCAATTACCACTTTCTAATAATAAACAAGTGGTGATCCAGAAAGAAAATGTATCGGGTGCAGACTATAATGAAAATACAGGAGTGCTTACCTGGAAAAACAGTATTAAAGCAAAAGACAATAAAAAAATAAACTTCAGCTATACCATTAAGGCTCCTAAAGAAATGCCTATTGCGGTTAGGTAAACTAAGTAAATTATTAATCCTGTTCTTAAAAATTCCTCAAACAATTGAGGGATTTTTTTGTTTTCATAAATCCAAAAAAAACATATAAGTATTTAATTTTAAGCAATTTATCGTTTATTTTATTATTATTATATTTGATACTCTAAAAAAACACCTATGAAAAAACTACTATTTCTATTTTTATTTATTAGTGCCTTTGCTAATGCTCAGGTGCTAGACCAATCAAATATCGGGGGAAGCAGTTCCTATCAGATCATTGATTCAGGTGTTGTGGTTCGCCAGAGTTTTATTGCTGGTGTGAACGGGCAATTGGCAAGTATTGATATTGATGCTGAAGTATTTAGTTGTTCCAGCGGACTGAGCAATTTATGGTTTGCATGTTATGTTTATGACAGCAGCGGTACAAATGTTATAGCAAATCAAACATCAGGCATTCCTGTTCCATATTCAAGAGGTTTGTTCTCAATTGGATTTGTAGCTCCTGCAACTATGCAAGCAGGCAGCCTATATTATTTTGACATTTTTGCCAGTCCACAAATCTGCGATTCTGTAACAAGTACCAATGCTACTATGAATTGGTTTTCAGCTAATGATGACAGTACTTATACCTTTGGAACTGCTGATATTAACAGCACTCCATTGAACATTGATATGTATTTTCAAACGCATGTAACTGCCGGTTGTGCGAATCCAATCATTGCTAATCCTTTTGTTGTATCGTCTGCTGATTGTGGGATGAATAACGCAGAATTAAGTGTTACTCCTACCGGTGGTGATGGTTTTTATACATACAGCTGGTCACCTTCAGGAGGAAATGCACAGTCAACAGGACAAACTCTAACTCCCGGAATGTACACGGTTACTGTTAGTGATACTTCAGGATGTACTACACAAGGAAGTATTTTTGCAACAGTGTCAAATCCCATTTATGCTACTTCAGGAGTTTCTGCAAATATAGACTGTTACGGAACAGGAACCTTATATTGTAATCCATCCGGGGGAGCCGGTATTTATACTTTCCTTTGGTCAACCGGTGCAACTACTCAAAATCTTTCAGGAATAACAGTTGAAGGAACTTATACAATTACCGTTTCCGACAGTACTGGTTGTACTGCTACTGAATCAGTGTTTATTCCTAATACTTCTATGAATGTAGTTGTAAATCCATACAACACCACTTGTGGCCTAGTTAACGGTTATATTTATGCTACTCCGAATTACGCAAATGGCCCAAGCTTTTCCTGGACAGGACCTTCCGGTTTTACCTCAACCAGTCAAAACATTTTCAATTTAATACCGGGTACTTACGAATTGATTGTGACAGATACAGTTTGCCCGTCTTATTATGATACAATCGTTGTTGCCCCATCCACAGGATTAACTTATACGATAACGGTAAACAATAATATTACTTGTATTGGCAATCACGATGGCTCTGCAACAATTGCTGTAAGCACCGGAACTAGTGGTTATGTAGGTTGGGGGAATGGTGAAAATGGCTATACTGCATATAATTTACCTCCGGGTTCCACAACAATATTTGTAAATGATTCGAGTAGTTGTACAATAAATGATACAGTTTTTATTTCTGAACCTACTCAACTTATGGATAGTTTAGCATATACCGAACCGGCTTGCGGATTAAGCAATGGATCAGTTGCTGCATATGCTTCCGGTGGTACTGCTCCTTATAGTTATTTCTGGTCAACAGGAAACACGGGTTCCAACATATCAGGTGTTGAAGCAGGCATTTACATGGTAGATATTTATGATGCAAACGGTTGTCTTGTATCTGATGCTGCTATTTTAGGTTCAGCAGGCGGTCCTGTAATTAATCAGGATGCTTTCTCCGATATAACCTGTAGCGGTGCTAACGATGGAATGATTGCAGTCTCAATAACAGGCGGTACTGCTCCTTACACCGTTTTCTGGACCGATATGGATTCTTCCTACACAACACTTACAAGAACAAATTTGCAAGGTGGGCCTTATGAATTAGTTGTTGCTGATATAAGTGGATGCCAAACAATTTTCAATGCATATATCAATAACCCGGATGCCATTTACGCAGACTTTAACTACATTTCTCCGGTAAGTTGTGTTTCAGGTGACGGTTCAATTGATGCAATGGTTTATGGAGGAGCGATGCCTTATTCTTATAACTGGAATAATGGACAAACTACTTCTACTAACAGCAATTTAATGGCTGATGTTTATACCTTAACAATAACTGATGCTAATGGATGTATACACACAAGTGAAGCATATTTAAGTGATAATACAGCTCTTGATGCTTTTGGAAACGGTATTGTTACCAATTGCGGAACAAACACCGGAAGCATTGATATTACACCTATGAATGGATCCGGTTTATATTCTTTTGATTGGTCAAACGGTGCAACTACGGAAGATATATCTTCATTGTATCCCGGATATTATGGGGTAACAATTACAGATGGTGTTTCTGGTTGTAAAAAAGCGCTGGAGTTTAATGTAACATCATCAACTGCATCTTATGCACCTGAAGTGTGCATGGTTACTGTTGATACATTGGATGAGAAAAACGTGATCATTTGGGAACGTCCTACTATGGGCGGTATTAAAGAGTTCGTTATTTACCGCGAAACAAGTCAGGCTGATGTTTACCGTTATATCGGGACAACTCCTATCGACAGTTTAACGCAATTAAAGGATACTGTAGCAAATGCAGATCTACACGGATGGAAATATAAAATATCCGCAATTGACAGTTGTGGTGTTGAAACCGGTGTAAGTGAAGTTGAACACCGTCCGGTTTTCTTAACAGTTGATACAAACGGAGTAGGTTTACCAAGTTTAGTATGGACTGATTATATCGGAAGACCAATTACTGACTACATCGTTAAAAGAAATGCTAACAATACAGGTTGGATAGATGTTGCAACTGTTCCATCTTCTCAAACTTCATTTGATGATGTAAACTGTCCTTCAGGGTACATTGAATACACCATAGAAGTTGTATTTGCAACAACCTGTGAAGCAGCCCGTGGTGCTATCAATACAAGTCGTTCAAACATCAAATCACCTTCTTCTTTAATTGTTGGGGTAAAAGAGAACAAAGTAAATGCTGATAAAGTTGTATTGTATCCTAACCCTTCAAGTGATGACTTTAGTGTTTCTTTATCTGAGAGACTAAAAGAAAATGCAAAAATTGAGGTAGTAAATTCTCTTGGGCAAGTGATCTACAATTCAGAAATTGCAAAAGGGAACAAAGTACAAACTATTAATGCTGCAAACTGGATTACAGGTATTTACTTTATTAGAATTAACAGTTCAGAAATTCACACAACGATCAAGTTTGTAAAACAATAATCCGCCGCGCGGAGAATACATATTAAAAAAGGAAAGCTTCCCGGTCCCTGAGCGTAGTCGAAGGGGGGAAGCTTTCCTTTTTATGCTTAATCCGAAGCAGGTATTATTTAATCGTGGCATCGATTACCTCAACTAATTTCTTTTGCTTTCCATAATAAAAATCGTCCTTTGCTCCATCAGCATCAAAGTCTTCTTTGCCCCAAAATTCCACACAGTCTCCATCTATAGCGATCTTATATTTAAAACACTTACCCTGGATAGGATATGTATCCATCATGGTAATGGTGTCACCTTTTATGCTCCATATTCCGGCCGGATTATATATAAGTGTTCCTTTTAAATTTCTGTGTTCGCTGTGGTAAGTTCTGTTCTTATTAAAAACCGTGCGAATGGGTTGGATTTTCATCTTCTTCTCCCAATTTTGCTGGGTAACCTCCAAAATCTCAAGAGACATGGAGTTGTTGGATGTAGGCATCTCTACCTTTAAATAGGTGTTTTGCCACTCTCCGATAATTTGTTGTGATAAAGACGGTTTGATCTCTTCTTTTTTTTCCATACAGGAAACGAGCGCAGATGCCAATAGCATCACAGGTACATAAGTAGTTTTCATAAAAGGTATAAATAAGAAATTAGGTAATAAGTATGAGCAAAGGCTCAATTCAAATATAAGAAAAAAGTGGTAAAAAAACCAGAACGTAAACTGATTTAGTTAACGTTATTTATTGAAGAGCTTCGGCTATTTTATTGGCAAGCACAAGAGCAATTCGCTCATTGGATTCATGTGTCCAGCCGGCAATGTGCGGAGTAAGTATAACTTTATCAGAACCCACAAGGTATTGAAAAGGCTCCGGTAATTTATCGGCTTCAATATTTTCAAAAGAAACGGCTTCGTATTCTAATACATCCAAACACGCACCTTTTACTTTCCCCGATTTCATAGCTTCAACCAGATCAGCGGTACTTAAACACTTACCTCTTGCAGTATTGATAATATAGATTTGCTTTTTACAAGAATCGATAAAATCCTTATTAACCAAATAATTCGTATCATCAGTTAATGGTGTATGCAAACTAATCACATCCGCTTCTTCCTTTAACTGCTCCAAAGAAACTTCCTGTACAAATTCATTTCCAAATCCTTTTTTGTATTTATCGTAAGAAATTACTTTGCAGGCGAAACCCTTTAATCTTTCTGCAAAAGCAGTTCCCATATTTCCGAATCCTATAATACCAACCGTTTTGCCTTTTAATTCAACACCACGGTTTGCTTCACGATACCAATGTCCTTGTCTTACTTCTTTATCGGCACGATTGATATTATTAAACAAACTCAACAACATTCCTAAAGCATGTTCGCCCACTGCATCGCGATTTCCTTCAGGAGCATGAACACATTTTATTCCTTTACTTTCTGCATAAACAACATTGATGTTTTCCATACCGGCTCCTGCCCTGCCTATACATTCCAACAAAGGCGCAGTATCAATAATTTCTTTTGTTATCCTAAATTTACTTCTAATCACCAAAGCATGGTACTCCGGGATCAATTTAAGTAATTCCGATTTACTCTTATCATAAAACAGATCACAGTGAAAACCTTTTGCGATAAGCGTTTCGTGAAGTAAAGGATGGTTAGAGTCTAAAAATAAAACTTTCTTCTGCATCTTCTTAGTTATTTCTTTTTAGAATAATATGATTTCATTGGAATAAAATAATGATCGCCCCAGCCTTTTTTGTAGGAATCAACCAAGTCATCAGGAAGTTGTGAATGTAATAAAGTAAGTTTTGTTTTACCCTTGCCTGCACTTTCGAAACGCAATTGAAGTAAGGAGCTTTTATCACCCTCTGCAAAATCAGCGGCTCTCCATTCCTGAACTATTTTTTCATCAGGAACCAATTCCAGGTTTTTACCACTGATGTATCCGTCCCATGCAGTAAATTCTCCATTTAATTTTGCAGAACAATTCGCTTCTCCACCTGTAAAAGCAGTATGTTGTTTTGAGTTCAACCAAGCTTTGTATAATTCACTTA
The DNA here is from genome assembly GCA_030684395.1 of Bacteroidota bacterium. GTDB lineage: Bacteria > Bacteroidota > Bacteroidia > B-17B0 > Aurantibacillaceae > JADJDM01. The sequence goes on from JAUXTT010000044.1 coordinate 71,355, forward strand.
CTCCCACAGGAAGCGTAACTGATAATTTAAAACTCTTCATGAAATTATTTTAGTTTGGCAACCGCTACTTCGTGCGAATCGGTAACCGTGAACATGGAGGTAAGTTTTGTTATGATAAGCAACTCTCTTATTTTACTATTTACATTAGCAATCACAACCTCTCCACCTTCTCTTCTTGCCTTGGTCAACAAATTAATCAACACATTTAAACCACTACTGTTCATATAACGCAAATCGGTAAGATCAAAAATAAATTTGAGCTGTTTTTGCTCTAATAATTTCACTACATCAGCAACCAGGTCAACAGACTGAGTGCGTTCAATCAGTTGCCCCTTAAAGTAAACCGTTTGAATGCCATCTTCTTCGCTTATGCTGTGCTCGAATGTCATTATTTCTTTATCTGAGAAGTAAAATGTTTGCATTTCCCTGTCTGCTCAAGTGCCTTACAATTGCCATAAAAATTAAGCGAGTGACTGTTTATATTAAAATTCAATATCTCGCCCGCCATTTGTTGTATTTGTTGAATACGCGGATCACAAAATTCAAATACCTTTTCACAATCAGAACAAATAAGGTGATCATGTTGTTTGAACATGTATGCACGTTCAAATTGCGCCTGATTTTTACCGAACTGATGTTTGGTTACCAACCCGCATTCTAACAAAATTTCGATAGTATTATAAAGTGTAGCGCGACTAACACGGTACTTTTTGTTCTTCATCAACACATAAAGTGACTCAATATCAAAATGTCCTTCGTGTGAATAGATCTCATTCAAAATAGCGAAACGTTCCGAAGTTTTACGGTGTCCGTTATTCTCTAAAAAATCTGAAAAGATCTGTTTTACTGTATCTTTGGTTTCTTCTTTGATCATAAATTCGGGTCAAATGTACTATTTCTTTGACGTTTACCAAATGTAGTGAAAATTGTGGTGAAAAGAAAGCGGAATACCTCATAATGAAGGTTCTTAGCCGCAGATTTTCACAGATTATGCAGATTATTGTTATTGAAGACTTGTATTTTACCGATTAAACCATCATGCAACCTTGATGTGTAAATTATCAAATCTGCGGAAATCTGCGGCAGAGAACCTAAAGCGAAATCCAATTCCTGATAATAGTTTCCCCATATTCAGAAAGAATAGACTCGGGATGAAACTGAACGGCTTTTATATTATAGGTTTTGTGCCGAAGTGCCATAATATTTTGCTCATCATCAATGGCGGTTACTTCCAACTCATTAGGGACAGTATTGGGATCTACAACCCAGGAGTGATACCTTCCTACTTCAAAAGAAGCGGGGCAGTTTGTAAAAAGCGAATCGGGGTTAGTTAATTTAATTGGTGTAGCTATTCCGTGATAGACTCTTTCCAAATTTTTTAGTTTAGCTCCAAATACTTCAGCAATGGCTTGTTGACCTAAACACACTCCTAGAATAGATTTAGTTGAGCTGTAAGCAACAATAAGCTCTTTCAATATTCCAGCTTCCTTTGGTAAACCCGGACCGGGAGAAAGAAGAATCTTATCAAATGCATTTACATTTCTAATACTGATCTTATCATTACGATGAACTTCGAGTTCGATATCGGAACATTTTTCTACCAAATGAACCAGATTGTATGTAAAACTATCGTAGTTATCCAGTATAAGAAGTTTCATAAAAAAGTTGGTCGTTAAAAGTAAAGTGCAGTAATTAATCCTTACTCTTTTTCACTTTTACTTTATTGGCCATTTGAACAGCATTGTATAAATTCACAACACCTCCTGTATTACTCAATTCGCTGAATTTAACTTTCAAAGTAACTTTTTCGCCTTGCCCTCCCGGTTTTACGACTTCTGCCTTTTTAAATTCGGTGTTAGATGATTTTGCAAGGATCTTTTTTACTTCTACAGCTGTAAGATGTGGATAGTAAGAACGAAGCACAGCTGCAACACCCGCAGTTACCGGGCAAGCCATACTTGTTCCGCTTTCGTCGATATAACCACCACCACTCTTGGTTGAATAAATATCAACTCCCGGTGCAAATACATCTACTGTTTTTTTACCGTAGTTAGAAAATTCAGCAGGAATATTTTCTCCTTCTTTCCATGATAATGCTCCAACATCCACAAAATTCTTTGCCTGCTTTTTTGTCCCTTCAAAACGTTTACAAGGGAAGTGTTGGATCTCGTCAATATTCAAAGCTTCGTTTCCTGCAGCATGAATAATTAACACATCTTTACTTTCCGCATACTTCACTGCGTCGTCAACAATCTTTTTGTTGTAAGAATATTTTTTTCCGAAGCTCATATTAATAACACTTGCTCCGTTATCCACCGCATAATAAATAGCATTTGCAATATCCTTGTCGCGCTCATCACCATTAGGAACTGCGCGGATCGCCATGATTTTTACATTATCAGCAACTCCATCCATACCAACATTATTTCCCCTTTTTGCAGCAATGATTCCCGCCACATGCGTACCGTGCAAACTGCTTGGTCCGTTGCAATCTGCGTTACCGTAATATTTTTCTGTTTGATTTTTATAATCGTCACCAACTATATTACGCGGATCGTATTCCAGGTTCAGGTTGTATTTCAACATATCATCGAAATGATCAGTTCCTTCCTGCATTTTTTCAAGAAAGCTATCCAGATCACCATATTGCGCAACCATTCCTTTTAAAATTGGAAGCACTTGTTTTTGCTGAGCATCCTCTGCTTTAAACTGATCCAATTGCTCAGTACTTACTTTATCAACCTTCAATTGATCTTTGATACGCAGGTTCATTGTTTCCACTAGCTGCTGAATAAAAGAGATCTGCACTAAATTTTGGTTTGCTTCATTTAATTCAGCGTCGTAATCATACTTAACCTGTTGATATAATTTAAACTCTACTTTATCTTTTGCAACAATTTCCTTTTCTGTTTTCCCATCGTACTTAGGTTTTAATTCTCTGTACAATCTGGTCAACTCAAGTGTTTCGTGATCTACATTTTTTCCATCCTTCCCACCCAAAAAATTCCATCCGTGGATATCATCGATGTAACCGTTCTTGTCATCATCAATTCCATTAGCCGGAATTTCCTTTTCATTGGTCCACATTACGTCCTTAAGATCTTCATGGTTGTAATCTACACCGCTATCAATAACTCCAACAATAATTGTCTTTGCTTTTTTATCTTTTAACAATTCCTTGTAGGTACGCTCAGTTGCTACACCATTTACTTTATTGGTTGATGGATCGAGGTTAAACCAGTTTGCAGGTCCCTTTTGTGCACTAAGACTATAGGCAAAAAACAGGGAAGCTAAGATTATGATCTTTTTCATTTGATATTTGTATTTTAATCTATCGATATTACGCAATAAAGCGCATAGCGTTTCTAAAGTTTTATAAGTGGTAAGCTACTGTGTTTAACGGATAAAATCAATTGCTGATAGCTTCAATAATATCGTGTTTGGTAATGATATGAACGCTTCCGCCCAGATCTTTCACCAAAACAGCGCTGTTCTCACGAGTGATCTGTTTTGAAAGATCCTCTAAAGACAAGTTGCCGTCAATGATCGGAAAAGGTTTTTGCATTACACTTTCTACCGTTCCTTCTCTTAAATGATCGTTAGTGATCAATTGAGTGAATACGTGATTATCGTTTAATGAACCTACGATCTCATGCCCTTTCATAACCGGGATCTGAGAAATGTTGTATTTGGTCATCAAAGCAACCGCATCGTGAATAGAAGTAGTTGGCTCAACAGTAATTAACTTTTTGCCTGCATGGTTACGGATCAGATCACTTGCTTTTGGTTTTTTAACTTCAAGGAATCCACGGTCACGCATCCAATCGTCGTTGAACATTTTTCCTAAGTAACGTGTTCCGTGATCGTGGAAAATAACTACCACTACATCACCTGCTTTAAACATGTGTTTCATCTGCATTAAACCTGCCATTGCAGAACCTGCAGAGTTGCCTGCAAAAATTCCTTCTTCGCGCGGGATACGACGAGTCATCACTGCCGCATCTTTATCCGTTACTTTTTCGAAATGATCGATCAGATCTATATCAACATTTTGTGGTAAAAAGTCTTCACCTATGCCTTCTGTTATGTATGGATAGATTTCATTTTTATCAATAACACCGGTTTCCTTTAGCTTTTTGAAAATAGAACCATAGGTATCAATTCCTAAAATTTTAATGTTAGGATTTTTTTCTTTTAAATATTTTCCGGTTCCGCTGATAGTTCCACCGGTACCAACACCAACAACTAAATGTGTGATCTTACCACCTGTTTGTTCCCAAATTTCCGGACCTGTTTGCTCGTAATGTGCAACAGAGTTTGACGGATTATCATATTGATTAGGTTTCCATGCATTCGGGATCTCGTTCACCAAACGTGATGAAACCGAATAATACGAACGTGGATCTTCCGGATCAACATCTGTAGGGCAAACAACAACCTCTGCACCAAAGGCACGAAGAGCATCTACTTTTTCTTTACTTTGTTTATCGGTAGTAGTGAAAATACACTTGTAACCTTTAATAACTGCGGCAATTGCCAAACCCATACCGGTGTTACCGCTGGTTCCTTCGATGATGGTTCCACCCGGTTTTAAACGACCGTCTTTTTCAGCATCTTCTATCATTTTGATCGCCATACGATCCTTGATGGAGTTGCCGGGATTAGTGGTTTCTACCTTAGCCAATACTAAAGCGGGAATGTCTTTAGTGATGATATTGATCTTTACCATTGGCGTGTTTCCGATGGTTTCCAAAACGTTTTTTGCGTACTTCATTACTTAATTTTAAAAGAAGCGTAAATATAGGGATTTTGGGGGATTTGTATAAGAAGTTTTCGACAGAAAATGAACGAAAACTTGCCCTTTCGCATTTTTACTTTCTTTATATGCTTTTATCATTCCGACAAAGGGAATTCTTTGGTAAAACGATCGAGAAAAATCCACTTATAGATTTTATCTTCGAATCAGGTATCATCCATAAAATAAGCGTCATTATTACAATAAAAATAAGAATGAAAAGGATAACAGTATTCATTTGTGTTCGTTTTAAGTTTCGGTAAAAATACAACTCACGTCTTTTCTAGATCCTTTGGTTAATATAATATTTTTTTGGGTTTAACAAATAAGCCCCATTCCGCAAGATGTCTCGAAGAGCAATCCACTCCGATGCATGTGCCATGCTGCGGAATAAAAGAAATCATTAGATTTTCAATCTGAATGAAAAACTTCGGTATATCCTAGGTCCCTTCCAAAAAACCTCATTTGCCATAAAACGATGCGTTTCGCTGTATTTCTTCTTCCTGTTGCAAAATAGTTATTGATACCTAAGTAATTGAAAAAATGAGTAAATTTACATATCATCAACCTAAATGAAAATAAACATGAGAACTACATCAATAAAAACAAGCATCAAGAAAAAACTGGATGATGTGGAAAATGAAATGGTTTTACGCTCAATTGATGCAATGTTGGAGGAAATCCTTAACAGCGAGGATAATAATAGTTTGATGACAAAAGAACAAAAACACGAATTAGACAAAACATTAGCTGATCATAAAGCCGGAAAACTAAAGTACTACACCGTAGAGCAAGCGAGGAAAATTGTGAGTAAAAAATAATTGGAATGCAAGTTATTGTTACTGACAAAGCCATTTCCGATATTGAAAAAGGAAAAAAATGGTAATGGTGCAAAAAATAGTTGGTGTTTTTCTAAAAAACAATTGTTATTATAGCAACGTAGATCAGAAGAGGACATTAGCTCTGCTGGAGAGCAACTAATCAGCAATATGATTTACTACGGAGAATGGAAAGCCTTGTAT
>JAUXTT010000004.1 GCA_030684395.1 Bacteroidota bacterium
AGATAAATCTCCCAATTGCTTGTAAAAAGAGTGTTTCGGACGATTAAAAACTAAGATTAATGCGGTTTCCCCGATATATGGGCGTACCTTTACTAATGCTACTATTTTGACTGATCGTCAATTAGTGAGTGGAAACGTGAAATTCAGATACAATAAGTAAAATAGTTTCCAATGAAAGCCGCAAGCACAATAAAAAAGAAAAAAATCACAACGGAAAAGAAGGTTAAAAAAGAATCTTTTACTGTTGTCGCTATTGGTGCTTCTGCAGGAGGATTGGAAGCAATTTCCTCCTTTTTACAAAATCTATCTTCTACTACCGGAATGGCATACATTTATGTTCAGCATCTTAGCCCGGACCATAAGAGCATGTTGACTTCGATCTTATCTAAAAAAACCGAAATGAAGGTTCAGGAAGTTGAAGATATGGAAATGATGGAACCTGATAATGTTTACATCATCCCATATAACAGGGAGATTGAAGTTACAAACGGACACATAAAGCTAATTCCTCGCCCAAAAAATAAAGCTGCGAATCTTTCTATTGATGTTCTTTTCTCTTCCCTAGCGCTAACTCATCATGCAAATGTTATTGGAATTGTTCTGTCAGGTAATGGTAGCGATGGCACCAGAGGGTTAAAAGAAATAAAATTTGCAGGAGGAGTAACATTTGCTCAGGACGATTCGGCAAAATATAATAGTATGCCAAAATCAGCGATTGCTGAAGGCGTTGTTGATTTTATTTTATCACCTAAACAAATCGCAAACGAGATCATGTCATTGAGTGAACATTCTTTAGGAAAGAAAACTTTGGTTAAAGTGGTGCCTGAGGATGAAATTGAAAATAGTGACCCTGATCTAAAAGTTATTCTTCAACTTTTGCATAAACGAAAAAATGTTGATTTCAGTCATTATAAAATGAACACTGTAAAGAGGCGTATTTTGAGGAGAATGCTGATACATAAAGTAAAAACACTAAAACAATATGCCGCTTTAATTGTGAAGAAGAATATAGAGATAGACCTGCTTTATAAGGATCTGCTCATTAATGTCACTGATTTTTTCAGGGATACAGATGCTTTTATTCTTTTAAAGAAAACAGTATTGTCAAAAATATTGAAAAGTAAAAAGGCGGGAGAAACATTACGTATTTGGGTGGCGGCTTGTGCTACAGGTGAAGAAGTGTATTCCATTGCAATGTCATTGATAGAATTACAGGACAATAAAACCAATAATATTCCTTTTCAGATCTTTGCCTCTGACTTAAGTGCAGAAGCAATTCGGGACGCACGTATAGGAGAATACACTACACATCAACTTAAAAACGTTTCAGTTAAACGTCTTCAACGATTTTTCACAAAGTCAAAGGACAAGTACCGCATTTCGCAATCCTTGCGTGATGTATGTATATTTGCCCAACACAATATTTTAAGCGACCCTCCATTTTCAAAAATGGATTTTATCAGTTGCCGTAATTTTCTTATTTATCTGGAAACTGCCGCTCAAAAAAAGGCAATTTCAACCTTCCATTATGCCTTGAACGAGGGCGGATGTATGATGCTTGGTAAATCAGAAACTATTGGAGCATCATCACAATTATTCACTCCTCTCAATAAGACATATAAAATTTATAGTAGAAAAAACCATGTAGGCTCAAATAGAATTCCTGACCTAATACCGCGTGTTTTAAATACGGTAACGGTGGGAAAAAGTAAGAGCATAAATTCAGCACCTAAAAAAACAAACGTTGCACAAAATAGCAATTTGGGCAATACATTTGACGCTGTTCTTCTTGGTAAATATGTACCTGCGAGCGTTATTATAAACCACGATATGGAGATTCTCCAGTTCAGAGGGCAAACTTCATTGTATTTAATGCAATCTTCGGGTAAAGCCAGTTTTAATATTTTAAAAATGGTTAATTCAGAAATTACTTTTGAATTGCGCAATGCAATTCATCACGCAATTAAATCAAAACAATCCGTCTGCAAAATGGGGATTGAAATGAATAGGGATGCAGCCAAGAATACTGTTCAAATAGTCAATCTGGAAGTAGCACCTCTTAAAAGTGAGGGTGAAGAACCATTATTGATAGTTGTTTTTACCGGACAGCACATTGAGTTGACAGAGCACCCGATAAAGGGAACAAAAAATAATTCGGCAAGTAAAGACCGGAGAATTAAAAAACTGGAGGAAGAGCTTGCTTCGGCGCGTTATGACATGGGCTCTATAACACATGATCAGGAGGCAGTTAACGAAGAGCTACAGAGCGCCAATGAAGAAATTGTTTCAAGTAATGAAGAATTGCAAAGCTTAAACGAAGAACTTGAAACTTCGAAAGAAGAAATTGAATCTACCAATGAGGAACTTACTACAACCAATCAGGAGCTTCATACTCGTATCCAGCAAGTAGAAGAATTATATTCGTATTATGAAGGAATACTTTCTACCCTTCACGAACCAATGCTTGTTCTGGATAAAGACCTGAGGGTTAAATCGGCTAATGAGTCATTTTTTAAAATGTTTCAGGTAAACGAAAAAGAAAGCATAGGCGTATTGCTTTATAAACTAGGAGATAACCAATGGAATATTCCGAAGCTAAGAGAATTGCTGGAGCAAATTGTGCCAAAAAACAATCGTTTTCATGATTTTGAGGTTGAGCATACGTTTCCCGGAATAGGTCAAAAAACAATGCTATTAAATGCGCATCGGATAATGCAGCAAAATAAAGGTGAAGAATTAATTGTTCTTAGCATTTCTGATATAACCGAAGTTAAGAAGCTTGCCATTGAGCTTCAGGTGAAAGAAAGAAAAGTACTGGAGGTGAAGTTGGAGACAGAGAAAAGAATGATGGCGAAGGTGGAGGAAAGTAATATTGAATTGGTAATGGCGAGAAAAAACGCAGAGATAAAAACACAGATAGCAGAAAATGCAGTTCTTGCTAAACAACAGTTTTTGTCGAACATGAGCCATGAGATCCGAACACCCATGAATGCTATTATAGGATTTACGAATGTGATGTTGAAAGCGGATCTTCCTGAAAAGCAAAGGGAATTTTTGTGTGCTATAAAAACAAGTGGTGAGGCCTTAACTGTTTTAATAAATGATATACTGGATCTGGCAAAGGTGGATTCAGGAAAGATGACATTTGAGAAAAGAGCATTCAAAATGGAAACGTCTATTGCGGCAATGCTTCATTTGTTTGACGTAAAGATCCAGGAAAAAAATCTGGAATTTGAAAAAAAATATGATAAACGAATACCTGAGACCTTAATTGGTGACCAGGTAAGATTGCATCAAATTATTTTGAATCTTGTTAGTAATGCTGAGAAATTCACATCAAAGGGAAAAATTACAGTGAGTATTGATTTGCTGCAGGAGGATGAAGAAAAAGCCAGCATTGAATTTTCTGTAACCGATACGGGAATAGGTATTGCCGAAGATAAGATCGAACATATTTTTGAGAATTTTCTTCAGGCATCCGGGGCCACTTCAAGATTATATGGAGGGACAGGACTAGGTCTTGCAATCGCTAAACAATTGGTAGAACGACAAGGGGGCACTATTAGTGTGAAGAGTAAAATAGGAGTGGGCTCAAGCTTTAGTTTTGTTTTAGATTTCGAAAAGGTTACTAGTGAAACTGAATATGAAAAGAATGTAGTAGAATTGGTAAGAGAAGCTAAGCACTTCAAAGTATTGGTGGTGGAAGATATCAGGCTCAATCAATTACTAATGAAGACCATATTAAATGATTTCGGATTCGAATATGATGTTGTTTCAGATGGAAAGGAAGCCATAGAAATATTACTTACGAATTCGTATGATATTATTTTAATGGACTTACAAATGCCTGAAATGAATGGATTTGAGGCCACTGAATATATCCGTAATAAATTGCATTCTGAAACACCGATCATTGCCTTAACTGCTGATGTGACTACGGTTGATATATCAAAGTGCCTGGCTGTTGGAATGAATGATTACGTTTCCAAGCCAATTGACGATGAACTATTGTATAAAAAAATAGTTTCCTTAGTGGAGAAGTTTCAGGCAAAAGGAGCAGTTAAAAAATAAATTTCCCGAAAATTTGAGGTCTGCAGGACTTTCTACTTATCTTTTCTAATAATGTTTGTGGGGCTTTTACTTCTCTTCTTTTTAAATTTATTTCTTGGCGCTTCGTTATTAAATTTATCCATCTTCTGGTATGCCCTGATCAATGATTGAGGTAATTCACCTTTATAAGTTATTCTGTAATATGAAAAACCGTTAAAGGGAATATCATTTTTACTATTGTAAATTTTCAAACGTTTATTGGAGCCATTTTCTTTGAAATAGAACCTGAAGGAACTCACTCTTTGTTTTATCAATTGATCAAACCTTTTATTAACCAAAGCATCGCCAACAAATAACCTGCATTTTTCCTGAGTGGTGAAGACAAGGTGGGTATTGCAGTGTTTATTAAGGTATTTAATAAATAATGAATCTTTTACCGACATTTTTACAATGAACATGGAGTCGTCTTCAGTAAATGACTTTAAGGTTTTACTGTTATGAATTAAAAAATATTTTTTCTTGGCTTCGTAAAACAAAATGTGTTCTTTTTCTTTAGTCGTGTATTGTATTGGGTTAACGGTTATGGATGCTTCCGGGTTTTCTTCCAGAAAATTAGCCATTTTGCGTGCAAATTTTTTCTGTGACTTTGTTAGATAGCCCTGACGCATTTCCCATTTTACGCTCAATGATTTTTCTATTTCATTTTCGTTCCCTCTTACTTTGGCAGAACTGTAAGTCATAGGAGGTTTGATAAGTATGTTTTTGAGCAGATCAATAATTGCATCCTTTAAGTGGAATTTTGGGTTTTTCAAATCCCCGGTGATTGGGATCTCATAATCAATTACATTACCGCGTTCTCTTACAAAGGCCATCATTAAAGGAACAGGTACCCATTTTGTATCTTTGTTCTTTACACGATCACCTACCCGAGGATCAATGATCACGAGGTGATTGCGACTTTGTATATTCCCGTTTCTGACTTTCCATGTTCCCTTCACTTCCATCGTTCCTCTGTCGAGAGGAAAAGAAGTATAGGTGAGCAGGTATGGATTAAACAGGGTTAATGGAACTTTATCAATATGATATTGCAGGTCAAAATCTGAACTATCACGCGGATTTATACTAAGATCAAGTACTGCATTTCCGTATGGTTTAATTCCTGAGCGGAAAGTCACGTTCAACATTTCTTTTCTTTTATCTATGGAATCTGCTTCCATAAAAAAAGGGTACACTCCTGCTGAAAATTTTTCACTCAACGAGTATTCCTCATATTGAAAATTGGCCTTGTTAATCTCAAGTCGGTTTACCTGATAATAGCTCCGGAAAAAATTCTTGGCAAGCTTTTCTACGTAATTAGCGATTTCCAGAATCAGGTTGAAACGTGCTGTATTCCCTGATACGTTAATGACGTTTCCTCCACCTTTACCAAAGATGGTTTGAAAATTATCTAAGTTATCATAATGCTCATAAAGAAGAAAAGGTTCATTAAGCAATACAGTATCAAAAATGTATTTATTGTTTTTGGGACTTAGCTCAATTACATCTAATGAGAATTTATTGAAAGCTGCATAATCTTCTCCCACCTTTTTCCCAAAATGAAAATCGTTGATGTTGACTTTTCCATTCATGTTCAGATCACCGGCATCTCTAAAGCTGCCAATTGCATTGATCTTTGCATCCAGGTTGGCAGTAAATTTACCGTAGTTGATCATGTCTTTCAGGTATTGCTCTATCATCTGCAGGTCGTATTTCTTAATGTCGGCCGTAAGTTTGTAATCGAGATTGTCCACATTGATAGTGAAAGCTCCGTTCATACTTCCTTTACCAATGCCCGCTAAAAAAGCATATTTAAAAGCAATAGAATCAGCACCCCAGCCTATTTTGGTACTGGTGATATTTACCTTTTTTACGAAGTAATTTATGGGAGTCATATTTTCGTGGTAATAAAAGTCACCTTCATTTATCTTTAAACTACTTATGATAAAATGAATGGAAGGTCCGCTGGCCCCTGCTCCGTTTGAAGAAAATTTCTCTATCAGATCTCCAAAATTAAGAGCACGCTTATCTCCTTTCTGTGCTATCATCCATCTTGGTTGTTCTAAAACAAGCTCGCCAATATCAATCGTTTTTGAGAAAAGTTTCATAAGGGCGATGTTTGCACTTATGCCATCAGCTGTTAGGGCCAGGCTATCGCTGTTCAATTCATAAATTTTTGGATTGCTTAAATAAATATATCCGGTAAATGGGTTTACATAAGCCCAATCGATCTTTACCTCTCTGCCGCTTAATTCTACATCGTACTTTTCGAGCAGGTACTTTGCAAGCGGTGAAATGAACAAGAAAACGAACGTAAAAATGCCTGTAATAGCTAATGCAACCACAAAAAATATTTTTGACAGCTTAAGCCTTGTTCCCTTAAGAGTTATTTTCGATTTCATTTTTTCTTTTTATCCTCACCTTTTTTCTTCTTTTTGAAGAAACCTCTTAATAAAACATTTTTGCTTGCAGCGTTCATGTTTTGTTTAAAGCCGCCGGCGCCTTGCTTAATATTAATGATCGTTTCCTCCACATGTTCTGCAAAGGTGCTATCCATTAAGAGTTTACCAATGGTCCCTCTTCCGGCTCTGATCTCGCCGCTGATAGCAGAAATATCGCCGGTTATAAGCGCTGAATGATCTGCGGTTACTTTTAATTTTGCCAGTATGTCATCTATACTGATCGGTTGAATTGTTTCTATAAAATCTCCATCAACGAGTTGTTTTTTACCGGGAGTACCTGGGGCGATCACCACGATCTTATTTCCCATTAGCCCGTCTGAACCAACTATTGCCTTTGCATTTTTTTTCATGAATTTTCGGGAGCCTTCGTCAATGATCATATCTACTCGCACAGTTGAATCAGTAATCTGCTCTATATTATCAATGATGCCTACATTGATTCCGGAGAATCTGACATTGTTGCCAACCTGCAGTCCGCTGATATCCTTGAACACTCCACTAATTAAAAATGTATTGTTGAAGAGTTGCCCTTTTTCTCCGATAAAATAAATTCCGGCAATCAGTAGCACAATACTTGATGTAACAAAAATCCCCAATTTGATTTTATTTCCTGTTGTCTTTTTCATTATTTTTTGACTATTTAAAAAATGAACTTACCCACTCATCACCTGATTCGGATAGTTCTTTATAGGTTCCTTCGATAAAAGCTTTTCCATCTTTAAGAATGATCATTCTGTTGGCAGTGATACGCGCACACTCTATGTCATGTGTAATGATAATGGAAGCAGTATTGTATTTTTTCTGTACATCCAGGATCAATCTGCTGATCTCTTTTGATGTAATCGGATCCAGACCTGTTGTAGGCTCATCATATAAAATGAGTTCCGGTTTTAGCATTAAGGCTCGCGCAAGTCCAACACGTTTTTTCATTCCTCCGGAAAGTTCGGAAGGCATTTTATCTATTGCCTCTTCCAGCCCTACATTTTGCAAAGCCTCAAGAACAAGTTGGTCTATTTCTTCTTTGGATTTTGTTTTTGAACCCCGAAGATGAAACTCAAGATTCTCTTTTACCGTTTTAGAGTCATACAAAGCTGCACTTTGAAACAGGAAACCTACTTTTTTTCTTAGTATGTTTAGCGCTTCTCTTTCCAAATCCTGAACGTTTTCGCCCAGCAAAAAAATTTCTCCTTCATCAGGTTCAATTAAGCCTATCAGACATTTGATGAGTACTGACTTTCCACTTCCAGATTTTCCCAATACGACAAGATTCTCTCCTTCACGTATTTTAAAATTCATATCAAGGAGCACCTTATTGCTTCCAAATGATTTGTTTAAATGAGCCACTTCAGCTTTGATGGTTTCTGCTTTCATTTGCTAAAAAGACTAGTGATTTGAACAGCTATCATGTCCATAATAAATATGGTAAGTGAACCCATTACTACGGCAGAATTTGCAGATAGGCCAACTCCTTCAGTTCCTTTGTTCGAATTATATCCTTTATAACAACTTATTATTCCAACAGCAAAACCAAAGAAAACCGTTTTAATAGTAGCAGGAAAAACATCTGCGAAAGTTAGTTTTTCAAATACCTTTAAAAAGAATAGATGAAAACTAACATCGCCTTTCAAATTCACACCTATATAAGATCCATACAAAGCAATGGCATCTGCTGCTATAACCAATATGGGCAACATCAAAGTGGCAGCCATAACTCTCGTTACTACTATATATTTGAAGGGGTTTATTCCGGCAACTTCCATTGCATCTATCTGTTCGGTAACTTTCATGGAAGCTAATTCGGCTCCTATACCTGAGCCCACTTTTCCTGCGAATATTAAAGCGGTGATCACCGGCCCTATTTCTCTTACGATAGAAACAGCAACCATTGCCGGCAACCATGACTCAGCTCCAAATGTCGCAAGTGTTGGTCTCGATTGAATCGTTAATACAAGTCCCATAATGAAACCTGTAGTTGCTACAAGTGGAAATGATTTATAGCCAACGAGATAAGCCTGCTTAATAAATTCAGCAAACTCATAAGGAGGTTTAACAAGTTCCTTAAAAAACCGACCGCAGAACATAGTTACAAGTGCAGCTTCCTCAAAAAAACTCTTTGCTTTTTTTAGGTAAGAGTTTTCTGAAAACTCCACTTGCTTTACTTTTGATTTTATTTCTGCCGGCATTTAGGGAATAGCTATTAGTTTAAGTATCTTCTTAAGATCCACGCAATTGTTTCATGTTGTTCCATTAAACCAGTGAGGAAATCAATCGTGCCCGCATCTTTGTTTTTTACGGAACTTTCTTCAATAAAAGTTCGTAATTGCATTGTCACTATTTCATGGTCGTTTAACAGTTCTGTGATAGTGTCTTTTGTAGAAGTGTATTTCCCCGCACTTTCTTTTATGGTTGCATGTTTCAAAAACTCTTGCATGGTACCGATCGTTTTTTCTCCCAGTTTACCAATACGCTCCGCGACCTCATCAATAGATGCTTCAAGCATATTGTACTGTCCTTCATATAGCTTATGTAGTTCCATGAAGCTTGATCCTGTGACATTCCAATGTGCTTTACGGGTTTTGGTATATAGTACTACTTCATTTGATAAGACCAATGTGAGCATTGAAGCACTTGACTTTAAGCTCTTTTCTGAGATTCCAATGTTTACTTTCATGATTTGTTTTTTATGATTTGAATTGTTTATAAATATTATTCCGGTTTCAAGCATATGATCATGCGTCAGCCTCGGGCAAAGGTGGAGAATCTGTGTTTTAAAAAATTACACAAGTCTTTCAATAGATTACATTATTCACGTTTTGCCTGCTGTAATTTCTATGAACCAAGCCATACATAGGATAAATCGCGATCCGGAAGAAAAGGGTTCTACAATAAATGTGATTTATGTAACAATCCTTCTTATATGTGTAACAGCAAGTTTGTTGATGAGATTACTTTTGCTTCATAACAAACCAACCATGCGCGGTGCTCCAAAAAGATTGATTCTCATGAAAAAAGAGAATTTGCCAAGTATAATATTGATTGCCATTTTTTTGGTGATCGCTTTATCAGGATTAATAAGCAGTCAATGTACTTCGGGTTGATACAATTGCTTAGAGAATGAGTAAATAGTAAACTCCCGATACCTGCCCGACTGGGTCATTCAGGCGGGGTTATCGGGATAAATATAAATAAATACCAAACCAACAATTATGAAAAAGTACAGTTTAATTATAGCAGTTATTTTAGGTACAGCTTGTAAAGGACCACAAGCGGACGAATCGCTTATTCAACAGCGCGATTCATTAATGATGGTTATTGACGAACGTGAAACAACGGTTAACGAGTTTATGATTTCTTTTAATGAAGTAGAAAGTAATCTGAGTGCTATTAGTGCGAAACAAAACACCATTTTGTTAAACGCTGATAAGGAAATGAAAGCTGATCAGAAAGAACGTATTAATGATGAGATCAAAGCGATTAATGAATTGATGGAAGCAAATGCCAGGAAGTTAAAGCAACTTGATGGTAAGCTGGTTAAATCTGATAAAAAAAATGCTCAACTGGCTAAAACAATTTCGATGCTGAATGATCAATTGACTCAAAAGTTTGAAGAATTAAAAGCTGTGAACGAAAGGTTAGATAATCTTAATTTGCATGTTGCTCAATTACAGGTTTGTGTTGATTCATTATATGTGGTAAACGAAGATCAGTCACAAACAATTACTGAAACTGTTACTGAATTGCACACTGCGTATTATGTAGTAGGTGATGCTAAAGAATTACGTAAGCAGGGATTCATTGATAAAGAAGGTGGATTGCTTGGTATTGGCAGAACATCTAAACTGAGTGACGATTTTGATTATAGCAAATTTGTAAAAATAGATTACACACAAACAACAAACATTTACATAAACGGAAAAAACGCAAAAGTCATTACTACTCACCCGGAAGATTCATACACCTTAAATAAAACCGGAAAAGTAGTTGATAATATCACCATCACTAATCCGGAAAAATTCTGGAGTGCGTCAAAATACTTAGTGATCACGAAATAAAATTTGTTTTTTGTTTAGTTAACATACAAATTTTTCGCAGCAGGCAGTTAAAGAAATTTAGCTGCTTGTTTTGTGTTTTGTTGCTGCAGGGATAGAATTTTTTTCGTAGAATTAAACTAAAATTCAGAAGCTATGCCGGCAATAATTAAACATAAGCAATCCTTCGCTCAAACAGTTGAAGAAGAAAAAAACGAACTTGCTATTAAACTTCTTTCCTTAAAAGACCAATCTATTGTACATACCATTAACTTAATTGTTGATGAACTTACCTCATCTATAAACAAAAGACCAACGAAAGCACAATACAATAGAGAAATTGATGCGGCAGTAAAAAGAGTAAGAGGCGGAAAGTCTATTTCTAATGATGATGTAATGAAAGAAATGGAAAAGTGGTAAAATGATATTGCAAATTAATATTCCAAAGGCTCTCTACTGGTATGTCTTATCCTTAAAATCATAATTTGTGAGCTTGTAATCCGATATACAATTCTATAACTATAAACAATGTAAGCACGGTAGGTTCCGTCATTATTAACTTTCAGGGTGTCAGCTTTGTAGATTTCTTTACCCGTTTCCAGCACTTTAGTGGAGCTGAGTATTTTGTTCTTTACTTGTTTGGCGGCGGGCTCGGATTGCCTTTTGATATAGGAATGGACGTCTTTCAACTCTTGTTTTGCCATGTCTGACCAAACAACCTCATACCTCTTTTTCTTTACCATTTCTCAGATTCTTTTTCCAGATCCGCTTGGGTGGTAAATTTTCCTTCAGCGATCTGTTTTTCAGAGGCTTTTAATTCTTTATTGTATTGTTTAACACTAACACGCTGATCTTTGGTTTCAACGTGCAATAGGCTCTTTGCCATTTGCAACAATAACTCTTGTTGTGGAAGGCTCAACAATGGAAGATAATTATCTAGTTGTTTTTTTATGGCTGTTGCTGTCATTTGATAACTGTTACTATAAGACATTGAAGATTATTGTAATTGCAATAAATATTGGTATTTCAAATTTACGAAATTTTTGAGAAGTTATAAATTTATTAGACTTAGTAAATGAAAGCCACTATTTTCTTTTGAGTTGTTTTTTAGCGGTATTCCAATCCAATAGATCTTCGTCTTTATCTGATTTAATGCGACCTAACACCAATGCTTTATCCTCATCCGAAATATCGTATGGGTTTTCTTTTTTTAATTCAAACTTTACTTTCATAGCCTTAACCACTGCTTTCAATGCATTTAATTGATCGGTAGTTGTTGGGTGAGCGATAAATATGTTTTCAGTTTGCATGGTGTAATTATTTTATAAAACAACGTAATAAACTAATCTGTTCAGGGTTTTACGAACCGCACAGCGTAAAGTTACGAAATTAATTCTATGAAAAAATAAGCTTAGAATGCTCAACAAATTGCCCCTTTTTAATCCGCAAATGAGCATGGGCAACTTCCTTCTTTAGTTTACCGCGTGTAAGTTTTTCTCCTTCCACTGTATAAGCAACAGTAGTTTTAGTGTGAATTTTATCTAAATACTTTTTCATTTTTTATTTTAAAAAAATATCATAACAATAAATAATGGTATTCCGAATTTACGAATTTTTTAGGAATGGAAAATTTATTGCTTTGTTAAACTCTCTGAAAGTACTTCTGTGCGGACGGGAGGTTTTTATATTTTTATAATGGATCTGGTATCCGTAAGATTCATTGGTTTTACATTAAAACGAGTATTCAAGCGATATTCTTTAAAATCACACCATGCCATAAAGTGAACGTAAGTTTTGTTGCATACGAAGTTTTTAGTGCCTAAGCTCTTTCCTGCGATAATTATCAAGACGCTAACTTTTCCTTTGTAAAATTGTACTTTCATGATAACAGGTTCTTGTTTGTAATCCAAGTAACTACTCTGTTCACCATCTATAAACTCAGCATTATATGAGGCCAATGTAAGGTGATTGCTATCCTGCCAGTTCCCATCGGTAGGCATGTTACCCGCACATATATGAATGTCTGTTGTATCTAGATTTGCATGTCTATCTGTTGAGCTTTTGTCAATAATAAAATCTTTCTCATTACTTAAAACGAATCCAAATCTCCAAAACTCTGTGTTTTGCGGAGTGATTGTAATAGTTATTTCAATATTATTGGCATTAAAGTAATATGGAAATACCTCATGATTGTTTTTTGTTGATTCTTTTCCAATGAAGTCATAATTTAGATCTAATAAGGCTAGTTTCTTATAGAAATTTGTTATACCGGCTTCAACAGTTATCGGCTCCATTATAATAGCCGGTATAAAATTTATACGTTGCAAGTATGAGGAAGGAATCTCAAGTTGTTTTGCAAATTGATGAAATTTGAACGTTACACTTTCAAATTGATCTAGAGTAAGTTGGGAATAAGAAATAAGTGTAATTTGAGAGGTAGTATTGTTTGCAAATTCATCTGCTTTTTTTAAATTTTCATAGAGTTGAAATATATGTTCTCTTTCTGGGTAATAACTCTTTTCTCTATGGCATTTTACCTCAAACAGAACATAACTTCCTGGGTATATGGGATGTTCGCCCAAAAGATCAACGTAAAAATCCTTTTTTCTATCCCTATTTAATCGAAAGAAATCTGATATTTTGTAATTCGTGAATCCCAAGAGGAGGGAATTAATTTCGGCAACTACATTAAATTTAGCAGCTTCAAGTGTCCTTTGTATGTATACTGCATTTTCATCATCTTGAGAAATTTTCGGGTCAATATTTATTGCCTCAGCAACCTCAGTATTCTCGATCCAGTAAGGATCATAAATATTATGTTTTTTGAAAACACTTAGAATTCCAAGTATATCTAATGAATTTGTATTTGGACCTTCGGATAACTTCGAACTACTAGCTAGAATTCTTTTTATTATACTTTTAAAAGCGTGAAAATTATTTCTAAAATTCATTGCGGTCTCGAAGTTGAAGTCAGGTTTTTTACTCGTTTTGGAAGTTTCGGTATTAGTGGTCTGTTCATCCGTGAAAGATGTAAGATGAGCCTTTTCAAGTTCAGACACCAAGTCTAATACACAATCCTTTAGTGCAGGTAAAACTATCTTCCTTATTTTTTTCTCGGAAATCCCCATGTTATTCTAAGTTTTGAATGTATTCATTTAATTCATCTCTGGTTCTGAGATTAAGTATATCATCTACCTTGTTGAATAGATTGATAACTATATAATCTTTTATAGGCTTTGGATGACCGCTGATATTATCGCAGACGATATCAAGTGCATTTAATAATTCGGTATTTGCTGGTCGATTAAACTCTTGCGGGATGTCAATAAATGCTTTATCATTTTCAAAGTATAGTTCTTCCTTTATAAGATTAAGAAACTTTCTAGGGATTTTCTTGGATTCTAATACAAGCCAATTAACGTATTGGTCGTAAGCAATTCGGTTGTCATCGGTTTTAAGAAAATCCTTTGTAATAATGAGCTTTTCGAATAAATTGCGCAGTTCATAACTTGATTTTAAAGGAACATGAAATGTTTTAGAGAATAGGGTGCTTAGAATTGGATCTTCTGCTTCATTCACTGAATATAATTCGTAGTAAAGATCTTGGCCTCCAATTACAATAAAATTGGCATGTCCAGATAGTAGAGTTGATTTAAACAAATACAGGACATTTTTGGCTTCTTTAATTGGCAATTTATCTAATTCATCAAGAATGAACACTGGTTTCACGCCAGCATTTTTAAATTCTTTAAGGATTGAAATAAACCGATATTCAGCTATTTCATCATCATAGAGACTTTTCTGAGTTTCTTTAGTTTCCTTTTTTGACTTATGTTTCTTAATCAAAGTATAGCCGAATTTGATACCTTGACCAATTGTTAGACCAATTGAAGTAATTTGAGCTGCTGTTTTGTAGTTGTTCTCAGATCCTAAATCTACGGTAGCTAATACTGTTGCAACAAGAGCGATTAGAAAAAATAACGTTCCATCTTTGTAGCTAACTGAAGTAAGTTCTCTCTCTGTTTCTATACTCTTTGTAGAAGAAAATTCGCGGTCGATTGAGGAAAACGTTTGCTTATTAAGGTTTTCTAATGAATGACCAAGATCTTTTATTGTCGAATTGTTTTTTGTTTTTAAATTTTCATATCGCTTATTCCCTACGAATTGAAAATAGAATTGTCGAATTAAGCTTCTAATTAGTATTTCATATTTATCATATTTTGCAATTGGGGCGTGAATAAAGACGAAATTGTCAGTTTTCTCAAGCTCTTCTTCAACCTTTTTAATAAATGAAGTTTTACCAACACCTCTGAAACCTGAAAGATAATAGCTACTTTCATTCATTTTTGAAATTAGATTAACAAAGGATTCAACCTCAATGGGGGTAAATGTAAAAAAACTATCGGTGTCCTTTTTATAAGGCGCATCAGTAATTTTTTTGTAGTCTATTTCAAGTTTCATAGAAGTAGCGTCTGATTAAATGTGGCGGAGTCTTGGTATTTAGAGTTCCTCCTTTAACAAAAAAAGCGAACCGTTAAAGTTCGCTTTTCTTTCTTATGTTCGGGTTTGTTTTGTTAAAGATTAAGATCCACAAGCCTCACATGCATCCGGATTATCCAGTGAACATGCTAATTGTGCTTGTTGTTCTTCAAAGCTTAATTCATTCACTACACCGCGCTCTACTAACAACGCATCTTCGTTGCCTAATACCTGAACGTTTGGTTGTGATAAAGCTCCTTGATCTACTGTAAACTTAATAGCATCTGCTGCAGCTTTAGTACGTAAGTAGTACATACCTGTTTTTAAACCTTTTTTCCATGAGTAGAAATGTGCAGAAGATAATTTAGCAAAGTTCGCATCCTGAATAAATAAATTCAAGGACTGGCTCTGGCAAATGTAAGCTCCTCTGTCTGCAGACATATCGATCAACGAACGTTGTTTGATCTCCCAAACTGTTTTGTAAATGTCTTTTACATTTTGAGGAATCTCATCAATACCTTGAACCGATCCGTTAGAAGCAATGATTTTGTTTTTCAGGTTCTCGTTCCACAAACCTAATTTCACTAAGTCTTTCAATAAATGTTTGTTCACTACTACAAACTCTCCTGATAATACACGACGTGTGTAGATGTTTGAAGTGTATGGCTCGAAACATTCATTGTTACCTAAGATCTGAGAAGTAGAAGCAGTTGGCATAGGAGCAACTAACAATGAGTTGCGTACACCATGTTTCATTACTTCTTCACGTAATACATCCCACTCCCAACGACTGCTTGGAGTTACATCCCACATATCGAATTGGAAAATACCTTTAGAGATAGGAGAACCTGCATACGTTTCGTAAGGTCCTTCTACTTTTGCAAGGTCTTTACTTGCAGTCATTGCTGCGTAATAAATGGTCTCAAAAATATCTTTGTTGATCTGACGTGCTTCATCACTTTCAAAAGAGTGACGTAACATAATAAATACATCAGCTAAGCCTTGAACTCCTAATCCGATAGGGCGGTGACGCATGTTGCTGTTTCTTGCCTCAGGAACCGGGTAATAGTTACGGTCGATGATCTTGTTTAAGTTCTTAGTTGCAGTATATGTTACTTCAAATAATTTCTGGTGATCAACAACTCCTTTTTCCAAATCAACAAAACGAGGTAATGCGATTGAAGCAAGGTTACAAACTGCGATCTCATCAGCCGAAGTGTATTCGATAATTTCTGTACACAAGTTCGAAGACTTGATAGTTCCCAAATTTTGCTGATTACTTTTACGGTTAGCAGCATCTTTAAACAACATGTATGGATTTCCTGTTTCAATTTGTGACTCTATGATAGTAGCCCACAATTCACGCGCAGGAAGTTGTTTACGGTATCTTCCTTCAGCTTCGTATTTCTCATACAATGCTTCAAATTTTTCTCCCCAACAATCGCCTAATCCCGGTGATTCGTTCGGGCACATCAAACTCCACATTCCTTCTTCTTCCACACGTTTCATGAACAAATCAGGAATCCACATTGCAGTGAAAAGATCACGTGCACGCATTTCTTCCTTACCTGTGTTTTTACGAATATCTAAAAACTGGTGAACATCAGCATGCCAAGGTTCTAAATAAATAGCGATAGAACCTTTACGTTTTCCACCACCCTGATCAACGTAACGAGCTGTTTCGTTGAATACTTTTAGCATAGGGATAATTCCGTTAGAAGTACCGTTTGTTCCTTTGATATAAGAACCTGTAGCTCTTACATTGTGGATGCTTAAACCGATACCACCTGCGCTTTGAGAGATACGTGCGCTTTGTTTTAATGTATTGTAAATACCTTCAATACTATCATCCTGCATCTGTAATAAGAAACAAGAAGACATTTGAGGCTTAGGAGTACCTGCGTTAAATAATGTTGGAGTTGCATGTGTGAACCAACGCTCACTCATTAAGTTGTAAGTTTCTATTGCAGAAGCGATATCCTCTTTATGTATACCTACAGCAACACGCATGATCATGTGTTGAGGGCGCTCAGCAACCTGATTGTTCATCTTTAATAAGTACGAACGCTCTAATGTTTTAAACCCAAAATAATCGTACCCAAAATCACGATCATAAATGATGGTTGAATCCAAAATTTGTGCATTTGCCATAACGATCTCATAAACATCGTCAGCAATTAATTTTGCCGGTTGACTTGTTTTAGGATCTATATAGTTATAAAGCTCTTCAATTGTTTTTGAAAAAGACTTGGTAGTATTCTTATGTAAATTAGAAACCGCTATACGAGACGCCAATAACGCATAGTCAGGATGATTAGTAGTTAATGATGCTGCTGTTTCTGCTGCAAGATTATCAAGAACGGTTGTAGTTACGCCATCATACAAACCTTCGATAACTTTCATTGCTACTTTAACAGAATCAATGTGGGCAGAGTCTAAGCCGTAGCATAGTTTCTGAACACGGGCTGTGATTTTGTCGAATTTAACCGACTCTGTGGTGCCATCTCTTTTTACAACTAACATAGGTATACTTTTTTTGGGTTGGGATTAAGTTTTGTAATGACCGGGTTACGAAATGCAATTTACTGCCACAAAACCCGATTTTTAATTTTATATTTTTTTAATATTAACAATCGCTTTTTAATTACTTTACCTGATTGATTATGAGGCTACTAATCCCTTACGAGAATTGATCCTCGTTAAAAATTAAACTCCTCAAGTTCAATGGCTAAAAATCTTCGTCTAGTTTAAACACGTTGTTTGTTTCGCTTTTCCCCATAACACCCGCTTTTTGGTACTCGGCAACGCGTTTTTCGAAGAAATTTGTTTTTCCCTGCAACGAAATCATTTCCATGAAAGGGAATGGGTTGGTTGCATTGTAGAATTTAGGACATCCTAAAGACACTAACAAGCGATCGGCAACAAATTCAATGTATTGGCACATTAGGTCGGCATTCATTCCGATCAAACGAACAGGAATGGCGTCAACAACAAATTCCTTTTCAATAGTTACGGCATTGGTAATAATGTCGGTAACCTGTTGTTGAGGCAATTGGTTTGTTAATTGACTGTATAGTAGGCAGGCAAAGTCGCAATGTAAACCTTCATCACGTGAAATAAGTTCGTTACTGAAAGTAAGACCCGGCATTAACCCGCGTTTTTTCAACCAGAAGATAGAGCAGAATGAACCTGAAAAGAAAATTCCTTCAACCGCAGCAAATGCGATCAAACGCTCGGCAAAAGTACCGTTGCTGATCCACTTCATAGCCCAATCCGCTTTTTTACCTACACAAGGTACAGTATCAACGGCGTGGAATAATTTATCCTTTTCAATTGGATCTTTAATATATGTATCTATTAATAGGGAATACGTTTCTGAGTGAATGTTCTCGATCATGATCTGAAAACCGTAGAAACAACGTGCTTCAGGGTATTGAACCTCGTTTAAGAAGTTAATTGCCAGATTCTCATTTACGATACCATCACTAGCTGCGAAAAACGCAAGCACGTGCTTAACAAAATGACGTTCGTCATTACTTAATTTATTATCCCAGTCTTGTTGATCCTGAGCAAGGTCAATTTCTTCAGCTGTCCAAAAACTCGCTTCAGCTTTTTTATACATTTCCCAGATCGCGTTATGCTTTATCGGGAATAAAACAAAGCGGTCTTTGTTCTCTACTAATATTGGTTCAGTCATATCTTATTTTAATTATACGCGACTTTTAATTTTTTCATCGCAAATGCGAGGTGGGGGAATTAAAAATAACGTACGTTATAATTTCTATTTTTTTTATCTGTTTCAGAAAGAAATGAGCAAAATCGCTCGCCCATTTTCTCTCTGCACAAATCAATAATTTCAAAAAACAATTTTTACACATGGCAAGGCTTGTATCTATTGGTTTTACTGGTGATTTGGCTATTCACCCTCAAAACACTAAATAACCCGTTTTGTGTTTTACAAATGTTTCAAAAAAAAGGGGAGCATCCAAAAAATGAAATCAACATTTGAACCTACTTTTTAACACGACCAATTTGTCAATTCTGACACTAAAAAATTCAATTGCTTGTTTTTCAGCACATAGGTATTTTTCTAAAAAGTTTGTAAAAAAAAGATGTTTTAGCGGTGCAAAGTATCGGGAATTTGTGTAAGAGATAATGGAAAAACCCTTGTTTTTGATAAGTAAATTCTTTCTACATTTGCCCCAACACTCGATGCATGAAGGATTTTTCGGCTACCCTTATTTCCTGGTACAAAAAAAACAAACGTGATCTTCCCTGGAGAGACACGCAGGATGCTTATAAAATATGGCTTTCCGAGATCATTTTGCAACAAACAAGAGTAGAGCAGGGCAGAAGCTATTATGAAGCATTCACCACCAAATTCCCTACAGTAAAGCATTTGGCGAAAGCACCTTTAGATGTGGTAATGAAAACATGGCAGGGTTTGGGCTATTATTCGCGTGCACGAAACCTCCACGCAACAGCAAACATCATAGTTTCGGAACACAAAAGTGTTTTTCCTGATTCGTATGTAGGATTGATAAAATTAAAAGGAATTGGCCCCTATACCGCTGCAGCCATTGCCTCCTTTGCTTTTGACGAAAGGGTAGCAGTGGTGGATGGAAATGTGTACAGGGTTCTTTCCAGGTATTTTGGAATTGAAACGCCCATTGACTCCAATACCGGCAAAATAGAATTTCTGCAACTGGCAAATGAATTAATAAGCATAAAACATCCGGGCACGCATAATCAAGCTATTATGGAGTTCGGAGCATTACAATGTAAACCTCAAAATCCTGATTGCTTAAACTGCCCATTAAATGCTTCCTGCGCTGCTTTAGCAGAGAATAAAGTGAACGTTTTGCCGATCAAGGAAAAAAAGACCAAAGTAAGGAACCGCTACTTCTATTATCTGATCATAGAAGACAAAGCAAAACAAACCCTCATTAAAAAGCGTATAGGAAAAGACATCTGGACTGAATTGTTCGAATTCCCATTAATAGAAACAGAAAAGGCTTTAGAGAATAAAGAACTATTAAAGAAAATAGCTTCTTTTTTCGGGAAAGAAAAAATCACCATTCAAAAGATCTCCGAATCCAGAAAACATATTTTATCGCATCAACATATTTACGCTCAGTTTGTGCATGTGAAACTAGAAAGCAAATTAAAAAAGCACGAAGAATATAAGATCATTAAATCCAAGGATATTAATTCATTTGCTTTGCCGAGATTGATTGACAGGTATTTGCATGGATAGCTTTAACCACAAAGAACACAAAGCAAAGCACAAAGTTCACGAAGCAATTTTCTTAATGTTTCTTTGTGACCTTCGCGTAAAACTTTGTGTGCTTTGTGGTTACTAAAACGGATGTTCAGTATTATATTTTAGTATCTTTATCTTTCTGAATGAGTGATCACTACTCCATACTGGGTCTCACCAAATCTGCTACCAATGCCGAAATAAAGGCTGCCTACAGAAGGTTGGTTAAGATCTATCATCCCGATAAAAACCCTAACAATCCTGCTGCAGTAGAGAAATTCAGGGCTATTCAGGAAGCTTACGATGTATTGAGTCATGCTTTGAGTAGAACACGTTACGATAATCGTTTTTCTTCAGCAGCTTATTCATACGAATCACCCTTTGCGCAAGCAGAAAAAAAACAGCAAGCACGTACCAAAAAATATACGTTTACCGAAGAAGATCTTAAGAGAAGACAATACTACAAAGAGCATTATAAGCAGCAAAACCCCAGGCCAAAAGTAAACAGTGAAGAACAGAAAAAGAATTTTAATGAGATCAAGTATATGCTCATTTCGGTTCCGGTGGCAATTGCTTTGTTGTTTTTTATTATCAATATTTACAACAGGGGCAAAGAAGTTGAAAAGGTTGTGAACAGTTCAATGGCGGATTCCACTATGAAAAAAGTGCAAGAATATATAGAAAAACAAGATAAAGAAAAGGCCGACAGTATGGCATTAAACGGACCAATTGTTACTTCCGCTGAGCCTTATAAGGAATTGTTTGGTCCGGCAAAAGTAGATAAGCGAACCTTGCAGGTTGTGCAGGTTACTAATTGGGCTAATCGGGATGCAGTGGTTTGTGTGGTAGATGCCAAAACAAATAACGTAGTGCGACATTATTTTATTCAGGATAATTTTAATCTGTATTTCGAATTCCTGCCCGAAGGAACGTATTACCTGAGAAATTATTTGGGAAGTGTAGGTTCATTTGTAAAAGATAAAAAGAAACAAGACGGCTCATCCGTTGGTATGTTTACAGAGAAAGAACAATTTCAGGAATACACAAAAGATACTTTTACGATCAGTTTAAATAAACGCGATACCATCGCAAAAAATATTCTTTTCATCAAGGAGGATAAAGAGAAGAATCTTATTGATCCTGAAAAGTTCTTCGGGCTTTAATCTGGAGCTTTAACCACAAAGGTCACAAAGAAAGGCGCAAAGTTCACAAAGGTAAAACCTCTATAAACTTTGCGCCCTTCGTGAAAGACTTTGCGTACTTTGTGGTTAATCTTAGTTGCTTATGACGATTTTACCCGAGATCTTTTTCCCATCAGCATTCATCAACTGATAAAAATAAATTCCCGATGTTAATCCTGCAGTAGAGATCTCATTTGTAGGCTGACTCGTTAATTGTTTATCTATCACTTTCATTCCTGCAACATTATACAATGTAAAATGTAATTGTTTGTAGGAAGCATCGTTTAGTTGTATTTTGAAACTTCCGCTATTTGCAGGGTTTGGATATACTACTGCATTCAACTGAGCCTTGTTGTTTTTGATTCCAACCGGAGCTTGTATCGGAGTAACAACTGTATTGGTAATTACGGGAGGATTAAAGTCAAAATAAATATCAGCAGTATTTTCAATTTGCTGACCAAAAGTTAAATTGCTTTTTGTTCTGATCTTATAATGGAAATAACCATGACTTAAAACTTCGTTTCTGTTACTATCAACCAACAAAATATTATTGAAGCGAACCTGCAGTACTTTATTCGGTTGAATGCTTACTGTGTAAGGGTGGCTCGCTGCAAGTACTTCCAATGTATTCATTTCTAACAGATCCGAAATTGTATCATTCACTACAATTGTGAAAGCAGTATCGGTTCCTGTATTTTGAAAATATACGGTGTAATAAAGATCGGTGTCAGTAGTGTCAATACCGCCTGCTGCATCCATGTTATCAGCATACACTTCTTTCATGTTTGGATCGTAGCTGCCTACAATGGTACTGGCACATGCACTTGTATTGTCGCTGACGTAATTGTCACCGATCATGGGTTCTATCCAAACAGAATCATGAAGAACAGTTCCTAAAGCACCACCATTTTGAATAGTTGGAACAGTTGAATACACATTAATACTTCCGGATTGTCCGTGAGCCAGGTTTCCTAAATTCCATTCGAATAAATTACCTGTGATAGAAGTTGGGGGAGGAGTAGAGCCATTGTATGTTAACAGGTTATCCAATTGCATTTTTACTGTTGCAGCTACAGTAACAGTTCCGGGGTTGTAATAAGAAATATAGTTATAACGGGAGAATCCGGGGCGTGCAACACCACAATAACTGGAAACATGAAGATCCTGCCCAATAACAGGTGTATATCCTAAATTCAAATTTTGAAGGGTATCACAATTACCTGTTAGGGTAATCACATTATTGGAGCAATTGAATGTAACATTGGTGTAAGAATAATAATAATAGTTATTAAGACTGATTGTATATGTTCCTGCTGTTTGAGGAAGATACATCTGGTAAGTATTATTTTGATTGCTGATATATCCCCATCCTACCTGTTGGTTGGAAGCGTTGGTTGCGGAAATATATAAAGGGATAACATTTTCTTCTCCGCTGTCAAATATACAGTTACTGTTAAGATCAGCAAACACCGCTCCGCTTACCAAAGAGTAGCTGTTGTTTCCAATCCAGTAGTTTCCTGTTCCGGTACAACCGTTGGCATCAGTTACTGTACACACATAGTTGCCGGGTGTAAGGTTACTAACTGTAGAACCGTTGCCCACATTTGGAGTCCATGCATAAGTATAAGGAGCTTGTCCAAAATTTGCAGTTGCCGTTAAACTATTTACACCACAATTGTAATAATCATAATCGTAATTAAGGTAAATGGTTGCTTGCGTATTTATTGTTGTATTACCCACAGCAACACAGCCAACATTATCAGTAACAGTACACGTATAAGTACCGGGTGCCAGATTAGATTGCATTTGAGCCGTTGAGCCATCATTCCACAAGAAAGTATATGGGGAATTTCCACCCGTTGCATTTACAAAAGAAGTTCCATTGCTTAAGTTACAAGTTGCGTTTGTAGTTGAGAAATAAACAAACATTCCTGTACTTTGAATAGTTTGTGTAATGGTGCTTTGACAACCGTTAGCATCGTTACACACAATGGTATAATTACCCGCGGTTAAGTTATTATAGGTAGTGTTGGTGGAGAAGGAAGAGCCATTAATAGAAAACTGATAAGGAGGTGTTCCGGCGGATGCAGATACAACCAAGAGTCCGTTTGCGTTTCCACAACTTGCCGCATTGGATGTTGCAACTACATTTGGAGCACCATAATTTGATACAGCAACGGAAGCACTATAAGAACAGGTAGTATCTGTAACAGTTACAAAATAATTTCCGGCAGGGACATTGGCAATACTTTGGGTGGTATAATTTCCGGGCTGCCACAAGTAAGTAACGGGGCCTTGAGCACCTGTAACAATTGCTGTTCCAAGCGACTGTCCGCATGTATCTGGTGTAGCTGTTGTGTTCATAACAAGTGTACCACTGTTAGTTATAGTAGCTTGTGTGGTAACTGTACAACCATTGGCGTCTACACCGGTAAACTGATAAACGCCGGGGCAAAGATTATTAATGTTTTGAGTAGTTGAACCCTGATTCCATGTATATGAATAAGGAGTAACTCCGCCAGTCATATTTACCTGAGCAGTTCCATCGCATGCGCCACAAGATGTTGGATTGGTTACAGTTATACTTGCCGTTACAGGTGTAGGCTGAGAAACCAAGGTTGTTGCAGTTGCCGTACAACCCATGGCATCTGTAACAGTTACTGTAAAAGCCCCGGCAGATATTCCGTTAAGGCTTGATGTTGTTCCACCGGATGGACTCCAGTTATATGTATAACCTGGTGTTCCCCCTGTTGCAACTGCGGTAGCGGAACCATCTGAACCTCCGGAACAGGAAACATTAGTTGAATTAATACTAACAATGATGGGTGGGGCTTCTATTATGGTAGTAGTTGCCGTACCTGAACATCCCACAGAATCAGTTACAAATACCGTATAAGTACCCGGGCATAAACCAAAAGCATTTTGTGACGTTATGCCAAATGGTTGCCATAGATAAGTAAGAGTACCTTGTCCACCTGTTGCAGTTGCAAACCCGGAACCATTACACATTCCTGCACAAGACACATTGTTTGGAACTACGTTCACAGAAATAGGAGGTGCACTATTGATGGTAACCGTGGCAGTAGATACACTCATGTCATTTTGATCAGTAACAGTGCAGGTGTATGTTCCTGCAACCACGTTGAACAAAGTATCTGTTGTTTGAACAGGAGTTGAATTCCAGCTATAGGTGAATAAGCCAACGCCGCCACTAACAGTAACATAAGCTTTTCCATCGCTTCCACCATTACAGGTAACATTTTGAATAACTGTTGGTGTTACAATATGCCCTGTTGCGAAAGTTGCGGAAGAAAACAAAATAAATGCAATTAATAAGGAATAAATTCTTTTCATAGGGTTTTGATTTGGATAACTAAGATAAGAAATTTTTTCAAAAAGAAAAGCCTGATTATAAACCAGGCTTAAAATTAACATTTAGAAGTTTCGTTCTTTATTTCCCTAAAATTTCAGCAACCTTAGCATCCAGTTCAGGCCCACGAAGCCCTTTAGCAACAATATTCCCGTCTTTACCAACCAATATGGTAAACGGAATAGAGGAGATATTGAATTGCTTACAAACAGACGAACTCCAGCCTCCAAGGTCAGAAACGTGGATCCATTTTAAACCGTCTTTTTCAATGGCTTTTTCCCATTTGTCCTGTTCCTCGTCTAAAGAAACGCTATAGATCTCAAACCCCTTTTTGTTAAATTGATTGTATAATTTAACAACGTTCGGGTTTTCTTTTCTGCAAGGCCCGCACCAGCTTGCCCAAAAATCAACCAGTACTAATTTACCTTTTAAAGACGATAATGCAATTTCTTTTCCTTCCGGAGTTTTCAATTTAATATCCGGCATAGGAGAACCTGTAGGAAGCATTTTATCCTGTTCAGCTGCTAACTCAAATTGTGTTTTGTATTGACTGATACTGGTTTTTAATTGTTGGGTGTAGAAAGAACCCGGATATTTTTCTGTGAGCGCACTTAATACTTTTTCATAAAGCGGTAAATTGTTTTCAATATTGATGTTGTTGAAAGCACTGAAATTTGCAATTGTTCCAGGGAAAGCATCAACTTTTTTAACCAACACAGCAGATGTTTTTTCGAATATGGCATTGAATTTTTCCTCTGCATCAGCATTCATAGCCATGGCCGCAACAGAGTCCATTTTGGTAGAACTCATAGCCGCTTGCATTGACATTTGAAGTGAATCGTATTGTGCACTGGCTTTTAATAATTCATTGTTGATCTCAATAAAATGTTTGGTGTCAGCTGATCCTTCAGCAGTATATCCTTTTCCTAAATTTTTTGCATCACCTGTAAAGTTTATTTTTTGTGTAGAGTCAGCTACCAAAACAGCAAAATTTGCTTCGCTTGTTTTCAAACGAAAGAAATCGATAGCTGTAGGTTTTACATTCGTGAATTCAAAATTTCCTTTTTCATCAACTTTTGCTGAGTCAATAAAAACATAACCTGTTTGCGACATCTGCTCAAGCACCAATGTTTCTCCATTAGCATTGGTAAGTGTTCCTTTTAATTCGAAACCATTACTTTTTTTAGATCCTCCACATGAAGAAAGAAATAAAACACCTGCTAATACTATTGCTGTTTTAAAAATATTTTTCATTTATATATTATTACGAGTTAAATTTTCAATTTTACATTTAGGACCCTGAGCGTAGTCGAAGGGCCAATCATAAATTCTTTTAAGCTTTATCCAATGTCTCTTTCACCAGTTTGCTTGCCATTTTAGGATCTGCTTTTCCACCCGAAAGTTTCATTACTTCGCCCATAAACATTCCAACTAAGTTTACTTTACCCCCTTTGTATTCGGCAACTTTAGCAGGATTGTTGGCGATCACCTGATTTACAAAATCCTGCAATGCATCCGAATTACTTTCCTGAATCACATTTAATTCAGTTGCAATTTGTAATGGAGATTTATCTAGCTGTTTCATCATTTCAGGAAATACCTGTGTTGACGCAACCGTATTACTGATCTTTCCTTCATCAATGATAGCGATCAATTCAGCAATTTTTTCAGGCTTTAATGGAAAACGATCTATGGTTAATGCATTTTCGTTGAGGTAACTTTTTACAGCTCCCATCATCCAGTTAGCCGCAGCTTTATAGTTTTTTGTTTTAGTAACCAGTTCAGAAAAATACAGGGCAATTGCTTTTGTATCTGTAAGGTTTAAAGCATCGTAATCTGAGAGCTTAAGATCATTCACAAAACGATTGAATAATTCAGCAGGTAATTCGGGAAGCAAAGCTTTCATGCTCGTAATGTATTCCTGTGTTACAAATATCGGCTGAAGATCAGGCTCTGGAAAATAACGGTAATCATTTGCACTTTCTTTACTACGCAAACTAAAAGTAAGTCCGTTCACAGCGTCAAAACTACGGGTTTCAACAGGGATCTCTTTTCCTGCTTCAATATCATCGATTTGACGGATAATTTCAAATTCAATAGCGCGCTGAACATTACGAATGGAGTTCATGTTCTTAACCTCCACTTTTTTCCCGAATTGCTCAACACCTTTTATCTTTACAGAAACATTGGCATCGCAACGCATCGATCCTTCTTCCATGTTTCCGTCACACACATCAAGGTAACGAACCAGTTTACGCACTTCAGTTAAATATGCATAAGCCTCTTCAGCACTTTTAATGTCCGGCTCCGAAACGATCTCCAACAAAGGAACTCCCGCACGGTTCAAATCTATCAAACTATCAAATGGATCCTGATCGTGCATGCTTTTACCCGCATCTTCCTCCATGTGAATACGCGTAAGATTGATGTCTTTTGCTTCCTGACCTTTTAATTTAATGGTGATGTGCCCGCCGGTGCAAATAGGAGTTTTATCCTGAGTAACCTGATATCCTTTTGGAAGATCGGCGTAGAAATAATTTTTGCGGGCAAATTGATTTTCGTAAGTGATGTTAGCATTAACTGCTAAACCAAGTTTCACGGCATATTCAATTGCACGTTTGTTTACGCGGGGTAATGTTCCGGGGTGACCAAGATTCACCACACTTATGTTTGTATTTGGCAGCGCACCGTATTCGTTAATGTCGTTGGCATACATTTTACTTTTAGTAAGTAACTGAATGTGTACCTCCAATCCAATAACTGCTTCGTATTTTTCGTAAACCGACATTGTATCTTTTTGAAAATAAAGCGTAAAGATACAAATTTCGGAGGATGTGCAGGAATAGGAAAACTATTTAGTTTTCGGGATATTCTGTTTTATGTGCGCTGTTATTGCCATAAATGTCATTAATCGTATCTTCCGGCTCTTTTAGTTCATATTTCTTCTCGTTGGAAATATTAACATTAATTATAGCCGGTGGAGGGCTTGCTGTGCGTATCCAAACATTTCCGCCCCAATAAACATATTGGCTATTTAAATTATCCCAATAAAAATTATAGCGAGGAAAGAAGACCCAGCGGCGGTAAAAACCAATTTTTGGTCCCCATACCGGATGGTAAACAGGTTTGTAATGTTTGTGCCCGTGGTGATGGTGATTTTTAACTACTACTACCTTTTTGTTTCCACCATGTTTATGATGAGCTTTTTTTTGTGCAAAAAGGCTTGTACTTTGAAGTAATATGAACAATATTACGGATAATGAAATTTTAATAAAACGATTCATGATTTCCTGATTTTGCCTTTTTGACTGTTTAAAACCATCAAGGTTTAATGGAACTGGAAAATTTATATCATCAAGGAAATTTAAAGAAGGTTTTATTCCCCTTTTGTTAAGGTTTTAAACACATCTTCCAGTTTATTCTCTGCTTTTTGCATAGAAATAATGCTAAGGTTGTTTTTTACTGCATAATCAAAAAGATCTTTACGGATATCAACTGAAGATGGACTTTCGATCAGCCAAATATTTCCTGAAGTGTTTTTTGCATCACGTACTCCTGAAATGTTTTTTAAAGCACTTTTGCTGGATGGCTTGTCGAATTCTACAATTACAGTTTGTAATTCTTCCTGGCTGTTTCTGATCTTGGATGTAGTATCGTTAGCAACAATTTCACCGTGATTAATGATGATTACTTTATCACAAACAGCTTCCACTTCCTGCATGATATGTGTACTTAACATCACGGTTTTTTCTTTCCCGACATTTTTTATCAGGTTACGAATCTCTTCTAATTGGTTTGGATCTAAGCCTGTTGTAGGTTCATCCAATATCAATACTTTTGGGTTGTGGATCATTGCCTGTGCAATACCAACACGTTGTCTGTAACCTTTAGATAATGCTCCTATTTTTTTATTCTGTTCGATTTGTAAACCTGTTAATTCTACCATCTCTTTTACACGAGCGCGAACGTTGGAAATTTTGTGTAAGCCACCGATAAATTCCAGGTATTCTTTCACGTACATATCCAGGTAAAGCGGATTGTGTTCAGGAAGGTAACCAACATTTCTTCTTACATCAATAGATTGTTCAGCCACATCAAAACCACACACACTTGCTTTCCCGGAAGTTTGCGGAATAAAACAAGTAAGGATCTTCATCATAGTTGATTTCCCGGCACCGTTTGGCCCCAAAAAACCAACAATCTCACCTGCGTTAACTTCAAAAGAAACGTTATTAAGCGCTTTTTGCTTTCCGTATAACTTACTTATGTTTTCTACTTTAATTGACATCTGTTGTAAGATTTGCGTAAAGGTAATAAATATGTAGACACTGTTTATATGGAATTTCACCATTCTTTTGGCTCAGTGTACCAAATTGTAGTGCTTACCAGAGCTAATTTTTTTATATTCGTGATCAAAATAAAAATCATGAAAAGTATCATTGCCTTGTTCATTCTCTTAGGTGCTGTTTCCTGCATTCCCGGTGGAAATTCCAAAGAAAACAAAGAAGCTAAAGCCCGCACGGAAAAAGTTGGAAAACTCAGTTTGAATAAAGCGGAGATTGATAAGTATAAATTTGAAATAAACGGAGTTGAGTTAACCGAAAGTAAGATTCCATATGGTTGCTTGATTGCTTTTAAAATTAAGGGATTGGAAGGCTTTAAAGAAACAAAGGGCAAAGTAATGCTTGATGCAAGTGTAACGGGTTACAATAATAAAAGTGAAGAAATTTTTGCCCTGAAGGATTTATTTGCAGAAGAATTTCCTAATGGCTGTCCGGTTGA
This sequence comes from Bacteroidota bacterium, assembly GCA_030684395.1. GTDB lineage: Bacteria > Bacteroidota > Bacteroidia > B-17B0 > Aurantibacillaceae > JADJDM01. The sequence goes on from JAUXTT010000004.1 coordinate 29,649, forward strand.
ATCTTTCTCTGATTTCCTGAGGTTAACACTGCGATGCCAAACTCCGATGAAAATGAATGAGACATACAAAATTGTGTTTACCGTTAAAGATAAGGCTAGCGAAGCAAAAGTTGAGGTTGCTGAAAATTTCACCATGATACCTACTCCGGGACTTGTGTACGAAGAGAGGGGAATTGCATCAGATGGACCATTTTTGCTCAATTCCAAAGATGTTAATAATGCTTTAAGTGATAATAAAATTTCGGCTGGAGATACCATTAGCGTTTATTTTACAACGATAGAAGGGTTAACTGAAAAGGATGGTTTGGTTCGCCCCAATGGCTCTGTTAAATTTTGTAATGAATATGGTGATGTGATAACGGAAGTGAAGGATATTTACAAAAGTTATGGGGAGAAAGGTGTGGAAGCATCATTGGTAAAACAACAAATTTCTATGCGCTTGTTTTTGCCCTCTGATCTGAAAAGCGGTAAAAAATATTCTGCCACTTTTTCATTAGCAGACAAAAATGATAAAACAAAGGAGCTTTCGGCTAAGTACGATTTCACTATTAAGTAAAGTGAAAAATAGTTGCCTTTTGATTTTATTATTAACTCTATTTTCTTGTTTGCCTTCTACCGATAAGAAAAAGGATAATAGCAACAAAGGGAAAATTACTTCCTTAGGAAATATTACTTCATCCAACTGCACTGTTGATGAATTTTATTTCAGTATCAATAATAAAACCATTGAGCAAAACTTACTTCCTTATGGTTGTACACTTGGCCTGCGACTTAAAGGCATTTCAGGATTTAAAGCTAAAAATGCACGCCTGAACGAATCTTCATTCGGGCAGGGAAAAATATTCTGCAATGCTTCTATGAAAGTTTTAGACACTAACAATGTTGTAATTGTTAACGCAGAAGATGTTCTCAAAAGTAACTATCCTGATGGAATGAAGGAAGAAACTTTTACTGACATTATTGAGTTGTTTTTGTATTTGCAAAGCCCGATTAAAATGAATGAGAAGTATAAATTCGTTTTTTCATTAAAGGATAAAGAAGGAAATGCAGCAATGGAGATAAGTGAATACTTTACTACTCGTCCAACCAAAGGTTTGCAATACGAAGAAAAAGGGCTCACAGCAGATGGGTTTTTTATATACAGGAATAACATGAAAACCGGGGCCATGTCGGAGAACGTGATTTTTCATGGAGACACTTTGCTTGGTTATTTCACAGGATTGAAAGGCTTTGCGGAAGTAGACGGAAGGGTTTGGATTGACGGATCTATTAGATATTATTCTGATCAAAGTGAGTTGCTCGGTGAGTTTCCTGATTTGTTTAAAGCGGATGATGAAAAGGGTTTTTCGCCGGAAGAAGTAAAAAAATATTTTGCTGTAACTTTTATTTCCAATCCTATGATCTATGGAATGGAAAAGGATTTTTCTATTGTAATTCGGATCAAGGATAAAAAGAGTGATGCTAGTTTAGTTGCGAAGTATTATTATACAGGTAAGTCTCGTTAGACTCATCATAACAGTAGGTTTAAGCCTGTTGTTATGTAATGCTAGTAGTTTTATGGACTTTAGTTCAAAATTATCGAAGACTATTTTTTATTCAGTAAGCTCCAATACAATTTCTCCATATCACTTACCAAACGTGTATAGTGAAATTGTTTTCCTACTACTTCCCAGCCTTGAGCTCCCATACTGTTTCGGAGTTCTTCGTTTTCAATTAAGGACAAGGTTTTTTCTGTAAACAAGACATCATCATCTACTTCAGTTAAAAAACCTGTTTTTAAACTTACTACATCTCTTACACCACCTACGTCTGTGGTTACAACAGGTTTTCCTGCCGCCTGGGCTTCTATTAAACTTACAGGCGTCCCTTCGTTGAAAGAAGTTAAACAAACAATATCAGTGCCCGCCAATGCCCAATCAACATTGGTGATCCAGGACGTTAATGTTAAAGAAGCTTTTCTTTGTTCTTTCAAAAAATCAACTGTATCAATGTTCAATTCTTTTGCTTTGGCTTCGATATGTGGTCTGGTTTCTCCGTCACCAACAATAAATGCGCGTACTTTTTTAGTGGTAGTTTGCAAGGTGGTTTTTAAACAACGCAAAAACATATCATGGTTTTTGACAGGTGCGAGGCGACCAATTATAATAATAGCAATCTCATCATCATCAAGTAAATACTTACTTCTGAAATCTTTTCTTTTTCCTTCTTTATCATCAATAAATTTGTTAAGGTCGAATCCTAAATTAATGACATGTGTTTTTTCGGGCGGGGCAATTTTATGAATCTGTGTTAATTCCATTTTTTGTTTATCACTGATGGCAATAATGGCACTCGATCGTTTAGCCAGATAACGTTCTACGTTTTTATAAAAAGCAGTTTTTGCTTTCCCGAAATAGGAATGAAATACATGCCCGTGGAAAGTATGAACTACTACCGGAACTTTTTGATTAAAAGCTGCCAATCGCCCAATAGCTCCTGCTTTGGAAGCATGTGTATGAACAATATCCGGTTTAAATTCTTTGATGATCTGTTTTATTTTTTCGTAAGCTTTTTTATCCTCACTCCAACTGATCGCGCGTTTTAATTCAGGAATAAGAATAGGTTTTAATCCTAATTGCTCAGGAATAAACAACGAACTGTCTTCCCCGGGTTCTTTATCACCACCAATTAACATGGTTTCAAACTCAGGCGACATGTACTTTGATAAATAAGTAACATTATATGTTATTCCACCTAAATTGAAACGGTTTATGATACGAAGAATTTTAGGCATCAGGCAATGTGTTTTTTGTACCAGGAATTAAAAATAATAATTGCCCAAACTTTAGCAGCGGCATCACCGGGAGAATTGGAGTATAATTGTTTTTTTAAATTTTGTATAGCACTTAATGAAAATATTTTTTGTTCAGAAATGTAATCTTCATTCAACCATTCCGATTCAATTCTGCTTTTGAGTTCATTTGAAAACCATTGCTGAATGGGCACTTCGAAGCCATGTTTAGGGCGGTTCAAAATTTCATCCGGGATCAGATCTCTGCAGCTTTCTTTCAGGATTTTTTTTTGAATCTTGCCATCTATTTTTAATTCCGCGGGTAAACTAAATGCAAACTCCACCAAACGGTGATCTAAAAATGGGTTCCTTACTTCCAGGCCATTGTCCATACTCATCATATCAACTTTAGTTAACATATCGTAAGGCAATAACATGTTTACATCCGCTAAAAGAAATGAATTAAAATCATTGTTGATACCTGAAGTATAGTGTTTTTTAAGTTCTGTAATTTCTTCTTTACAAAGCAATAATTGCTGCACTTCTTCTTTGGTTGAAATACTTGCCAATCGCCAGTATCGTTCCTTCGGATCCAGCTTCATACTTGCGCTGTATTTACTTAACTGGCGCACTTTATTTCCAAATACTGAGTTTCTTGATTGAGGAAATAAATTCACAAAGGGAGCAGCTATTTTTACCAGCGTATTAAAACCTTTGTTATTTCGTATTAACCATTCGGCCTTGTGTTTATTGTAACCTGCAAAAACTTCATCAGCTCCATCACCCGATAAAACCACTTTTACAAAGGGTTTGGTTTTTTTACTTAAAATGAAAACGTTTAGTGCTGATGAGTCAGCAAATGGCTCATCGATAGCGTGTAAAAAATTATCGAACTCTTCAAGCAGGTCATCATTTGATAACATAAATGCATGGTGATTGGTCCCGTATTTTTTTGCTGTTAATTCGGCCAGGGAGCTTTCATCAAAAAAAGTATTGTCTTTAAACCCTAAAGAAAATGTATGCAAATGTGTTGTTTGTTTGGAAGCAAGTGCTGTAACAATAGTTGAATCAATCCCTCCGCTCAAAAAACTTCCAACATCAACATCGGCAACCATCCTGTCTGTTACTGAGTTTTCAAGATGTTTCCGCAATTCCTTTTCGGGAGATGAAGAAACTACATAAGGTTGTTTTGTAGATAGTATATAATATTTTCGAAAGCTTGCCTTATTGTTTTTAATAGTTACACAATGTCCGGGCAACAAACGTTCAATTCCTTTTAAAATACTTTCTTCGCCAGGTAAATAATTCAATTGAAAATACGCGGTAAGGCTTTTGTGGTTCAATTCTTTTGTTCCACGCAGGTGTTGAAGAGGAAGTAATTCTGAAGAAAAATAAAATGCCTCTTTTGTTTGTGAATAATATAATGGTTTTACTCCAAACCGGTCTCTTGCAATAAATGCGGTGTCTGCTTTTACATCATAAATGCCGAAAGCAAAAAAACCACGTATTTCATCTAAACACCTTTCTTTTTTATGTTTGTACAGTTTCAGCAATACTTCCACATCTCCTGAAGTGATAAATGTTTCACCTAATTTTTCCAGGTTGGATCTTAATTCCTTGTAATTAAAAATTTCCCCATTAAAAACAATTTTGAATTCCTTGTTTTCGTCAAAAAAAGGTTGGTTACTGTCAGGTGAGGTGTCAATCACACTTAAGCGTGCATGGGCAAATGCGACATGATTAAAAATGGAAAAACCTTGACTATCAGGTCCACGATGCTTTAACAGGTCGGGAACCTCTTTGATTTTTTCAAGTTCCTGAATTGAATTAGTATAACTGATTATTCCTGCTATTCCGCACATAAAAGCTTAGATCCTAAACAAAGATAACTAAATCGATCAATCAAAGAAGTAAGATTGCTCATAAATTGTTCATTTCAATACTTGTTTTCTTGGGAGAAAAAAAATAAATTTAAGGTTTGATTTAAAAAATGATCTACGAATTTAACGGATATAAGCCTGTTATTCACCCGAGCAGTTTTGTACATCCACAAGCCTGTGTTACAGGTAATGTAATAATAGGCAAAGATGTATATATAGGACCGGGTGCTGCAATACGTGGTGATTGGGGAGAAATAATAATAGAAGACGGTTGCAATGTGCAGGAAAATTGCACGATTCACATGTTTCCGGGAACAACGGTTATTTTGAGAGAATCAGCTCATATTGGTCATGGGGCAATTATTCACGGGGCAGTGATTGGAAAAAATGTATTGATAGGAATGAATTCGGTGGTGATGGATGACGTTATAATTGGCGATAATTGTATCATTGGAGCTTTAACATTTGTTCCGGCAAATACCATTATTCCTGAAAAAAAAATAGTAGTTGGAAACCCTGCAAAAGTAGTGAAAGATGTAAGTGATGACATGATAGCATGGAAAACAAAAGGCACCGGCTTATATCAACAATTGCCTGTCGATTGTTATGCGTCATTGAAACTTTGTGAACCTTTGACGGAAGTGCCTGAGGATAGGCCTAAACAACAAGATATATACAAAACCTGGAAAAAGAATAATGGAAGATAATTGCATTGTAAAGGAGTTAACGATTGTTGCTCACAAGGATATTTCAGTTGCTAAAATCAGTTATAGTGAAGAAGGAATTATGATAGTTGAATTATTGGACGACATCATAATTGGTATTCCCGAAATAAAAGAATTGGCCCAGGGATCCAAGGAATTATCGGGAGGCGAAGTGCCTTTATTGAGCCTTGTTGTTACCGGGCAAAGAAATAATATTTCAACAGAAGCATTTGCCTTTAATATTTTTGAAGAATTACAGATCAAGCAAAAAACAATAGCTGAAGCTTTAGTAATAAAAAATCTTCCTACCCGGATCATGGCTAACTTTTATTATAAGGTTGTTCCAAGACCTTATCCGGTAAAAGTTTTTCAGGAAAAGGAATTAGCGATAGAGTGGTTATTGAAAAATAAAGGAAAAACAGAATTATGAAACAAATCTTATTATTTCTAATATTAATAATGCTTGGTTTTTCCGTGAACGCCCAAACTAAAAACAATTCGGGAAAACCTGTTGCAGCCAAAAAAGCCGGGAAGAAAAACAAACGTATTGACGAGTACGAAATGAAGAATTACTTCATGGTATTTTTGAAAAAGGGCCCAAACAGAAACCAGGATAGCGCAACAGCTTCGGAAATTCAAAAAGGGCATTTGGAGCACCTTACTAAAATGGCTAATTCCGGAAAAATGGATCTTGCAGGTCCGTTTATGGATGATTGGGATGTAAAAGGTATATGCGTTTATAATGTGGCTACTTTAAAGGAAGTAGAAGAACTAACTGCACAGGATCCGGCTGTTAAATCAGGCAGGTTGATCGCCGAAATTCATCCCTGGTATTCAGCAAAAGGGGCTTCACTAAAATAAACTGATTTTTTTGATGTAGATCAAATAGTCTCTTCCTCGCCCTTAATTTTGGTTATTGTATCATCAACAATGAGTACTTTTGCTCCGTGGAATTACTACGACGATTATTAGCAGCAGTTTGGAAAATTTGGTTCGCCCTTGTTTTCATTATTATCTTTTTGCTGTGTTATCCTTTTTTTGTTTTGTTTCTTCAGAGCGGAAAAACCGTTTCTGCAGTGATGGTGTTGAAACGATGGTGGGGAGGCTTGTCTATAACTTTAGCAGGTATATTTATGAAAAGGATCTATCGTACGGATAGAAATAAACTTCCTTCTAAATGTATTGTAGTTGCTAATCATACTTCCTATCTCGATATTATCATGAGTGTGCATTTGTTTCCACACACTATAATTTTTATGGCAAAAGCAGAGTTGCTAAAAGTGCCTTTATTTAGTATTTTCTTTAAGAAATTAGATATACCTGTTAATCGTAAAAGTGCTTCTGCATCACATCAGGCATTGGCAAAATGCGGACACGAGATTGATAAGGGACGAGCGGTGTTTATTTTTCCGGAAGGAACCATTAGCGACGAAGGGAAATTAAAACCTTTTAAAAATGGGGCATTTAAACTGGCAATTGAAAAACAAGTTCCTATTGTTGTGATCACGTATATCAACAACTGGAAACTGTTGCAGAACGGAGGTTTTTTTAAGAGTTTTGGCAGGCCGGGAATTGCGCGTGCTGTTGTACATCCGCCAATAGAAACTAAAGGAATGACAGAAGAAAATTTAGTATCTTTGCGCCATCAGGTTTATGACTTAACTGTAAAAACACTGGAAGAATTTAAAAAGTATTCGAGATGACAATAGATACAAAAACAGTTGATGAGATTGCACACTTGGCGAGATTAGAATTTGAAGCCGAAGCAAAAACTGAGATCATCAAAGACATGAATAACATGCTTAAGTTTGTAGAAAAACTGAACGAGTTGAATACAGATAATGTACAGCCTTTGATCTACATGACAGAAGAAAGCAACGTAATGAGGGAAGATGAACCAAAGGTTACGCTTACTCAAGATGAGGCCTTAAAGAATGCGCCAAAGCATGACAGCGATTATTTTAAAGTATCCAAAGTAATTGATAATAAATAATGAACTTATCACAGGCTGAGATTGAAGTGCTGAAATACCCAATTGGGAAGTCGCCTTCACAAAAACTATATGATTTCGAAGAGATCAAAAAAAACATTGATCGTATAGCTGAAGTTCCGGTTGCCTTAATGAAGTTATCTGCTGAGATCAAAGCTGAGGAAATGAATTACCGTTATCGTCCGGGCAGCTGGACTGTTGCACAGATCTTCCATCACATCGCGGATAGCCACGTAAATGCGTACATCCGTTTGAAATTTACTTTGACAGAAGAAAATCCTACTATTAAACCTTATGATGAAAATTTGTGGGCCGTAATGCCGGATGCTGCTTCAGGCGATGATATTCATGTTTCTGTTATCATTGTTTCAGGTATTCACCACCGTATGTGCAAGGTACTTCACTCATTGAATGAAGAAGCTTTCGCGAAAACTTATTTTCACCCTGCTTATCAAAAAACGGTTACTCTTGCAGAAATGTGTGCGTTGTATGCATGGCACGGGGAGCACCATTTGGCTCAGATTAAAGCTGCTTTGGAGAAAAAGTTTTAAAGGGAGTTTTATTTTTTTATTTTTTTACAAATTTCCAAAACCTCTTCCGCCTCTTTATTATTCTCGCACACACAATTCAATTTTGGTTTGCAGTTCTCACAATCTTCTTTCATCATTACTACGTGAGCGTGTTTGCCAATAGGTGCCCAGCGTCCGGGATGCATTGGTTTTACCGAGGGAAATAAACCAATGGCGTATTTTCCAAATCCTGCTGCAATGTGTAATGGGCCTGTGCTTGCCGCTACTAAAGCATCACAACTATTTATGAAGGTTATGAACTCAGCTAAATTTAATTTTCCGGTAATGTCAATTACTTGCGGATATTTATCCAGTAGTGGTTGAAGCAATGGCTTTTCTTTTTCTGTTCCTGAAATAAAAACAGCATACTTTTTTGTGTCCAATAATTCTATCAGTCTTCCGAAATTCTCCAATCCCCATTCGCGACCACTTCCTTGCGATTTGGCATGAAGGATGATATTCTTTTTAGCAGGATCAATAAGTTGTTTTATGTTTTCAGGCAAAACAGCTTTGCTTTTAAAACCGTAAGCTTCTTGTATTTCTTCCAGACTGAATGTCTTATCAATACCCAAAGGTTTTAGTAATTTCAAATTCAATTGTGCTTCGTGCAAATCCGAATTTTTTCTCGATAGCCTTACAAGCTTATTGCAGGTGAGCCAGTGATGTGCTCTGTTGGTAGTTCCTATGCGTTTTTTTACACCTGCTTTTTTCACAAGTATTCCCACTTCTTTTTTTGGAAACACATGAATGCAAGTTGTAAGGTTCAGTTTTTTTATGACCTCTAACTGTGCAGGTTTACTTTTGTGTATGAGCTCATCAAAGCTTATGAATTCATCTACGAATGAAGAAGTTTGAATTACATCCTTTGTGTAATTTCTTCCCATAAAAACAACTTTGCAACCCGGAAAGTGTTTTTTCAATATTCCTGCCATCGGCAATGTAAGGATCACATCACCAATGCTATCGGTACGGCTTATTAAAAATGTTTCAGCTGCTTGCATTGGTGTAGAGTGCTCTGATCTTTTTGTATTTTAAATAAGTTGCATAAGCAGAGATCTTCGAAATTAAAAAGCCTGCTTTGCCATCTAAAAACCCAAGGTGTATAAAATAATGACTTACAAATTTTGCAATTGGGTTCGCGATCAGTTTATACAAAGGTGCTTTCTTCCCGTTTTCAAAAAATGCTTTGGAAGCAATATTGGTGAAGTATTCTACTTGTTTGTAATGATCTTCCAAACTATTATAACTGTAATGTAAAATATCTCCTTTAATATGTTTGGTGCTTCCGTCACCTTCAAATAGCTCATACTTATCGTGTGGATTGATGCCTGTCCACGAACCTTTTCGGCTGTCCCACAAACGTAATTTTTTATCCGGATACCAGTTGCAGTGTTTTACCCAATGTCCGCAATAATTGGTTAACCTATTCATGTAATAACCATCGTGCGTCCAGTTTTGTTTTACTTCGAGTATTGAATGTTCCAATGTTTTATCCAATGCTTCATCTGCATCCAAACTTAGGACGATTGGATTTTTTGCATATGTAATTGCTCTGTTCTTTTGCTGAATGTGTCCGTCGAATGCGTGTTCAAAAAATTGCACGCCGTGTTCTAAACAAATTTCTTTGGTTCTGTCCTTCGAAAAAGAATCGAGCACCACAATTTCATCTGCCACCTTTTTTACAGATTGCAAACAACGTGCAATATTCTTCTCTTCATTGAAGGTGATTATGACAACAGACAGCTTTTGCATGAACGGAACAAAAGTACGAAAAAGCATCTAAACTCTTTGCTTCTAAGACTAATGTAAGTGATGGTTCGAATAATGCCTTTTTATGAATGCCAGACGCGGATTTCGCGGAAGGCGCAGACTATTTGATCAATTGCAAAAAGCAGTATGATTTTTAGAAAATTGCACAGATTTGTTCGCCAATAGCGAACGAATAATCTATCTAATTTATCCTAAAATCTTATCAGCGATCCCGATAGCTATCGGGATCGTGAAATCCGCGTCTGATTTTGGTGGAGGTGCTGCTATTCTTCCGTAGTTTTTTGATATTATCAGGAAATGTATACCTTTAAAACCTCTTATGAGAAGTCATAAACGTCTATATATTTGTTTTGCTTTCATGAGCATCCTATTCTCAGGTATTGCTCAGGATCATGAATTAATGGATAGTCTTCGTAAAGTTATTCCCACCAGAAAGGATGATGATTCAATGAAGGTACTCCAGATGAATTCTCTTGCCTTTGAGTACAGTTATATTGATCTCGACAGTGGAATGAGGATAGCTTATAAGGCTTTGGAACTGGCGGAGGCAACTGACTTTAAGCGCGGTAAAGCCGGAATTTATAACACCATTGGAACTATTTATCACGATCAGGCCAATTTTCAAAAGGCGGTGGAATGTTTTACCACTGCCCGCAAATTTTCCGAACAAGGTACGTACAAAAGCATGAAACATATGTCTGCCGTGATATACGCTAATTTGGCGAATACCTATGAATCGATGGGCGATTACGATAATGCTAAACACTATATGTTCGAGAGTTTACGGATGTTCCGTGAACTGAAGGATAGCAAGCGTTTTACATCCTGTTATCTTAATATTGGTATTTTGTATTTTGAATCGGGGAATACTGACTCAGCCATGTATTATTATAATGAAGCGATAAAATTTCCTTCTGAAAAAGCAGGTATAAATGCCAGTGTACATACCAGTATCGCAAAATGTTATTTGTCGGAAAATAAATTAGAAGAAGCGGAGAAGGAAATGTTGATTGCTTTGGATATTATAAAGGATTTAAATTCGGAATATTATGAAGCAAGTTACACAAACTCATTAGGTGAAATTTATATTAGACAAGGGAAGTACGATGAAGCAGAAAAACTCTTACTAAAATCGCTGAATTACTCCAAACATGCTAAGTTGCTGAGTATTGAAACCAGTGCGAATTATAATTTATATGAATTGTATATGGCGCGTAAACAGTTTCAGAAAGCATTGGAGTATCATGTGCAATATACTTTCCTAAATGACTCTATCAATAACAAAGAAAGAAACAATGCTGCGCGTGAATTGGAGAAAAAATACCAAACCGAAAAGAAACAAACCGAGATAGAAAAACTGAATGCCGAAAAAAATGCAAGCGAATCGGAAAGCAAACGCAAAAGTCAATTGCTTGTATTTGCCTTTATTGGTGTAGTATTGGTGTTGTGCGCTTTAGGGTTTGCAATTTTTGCTTTTATAAATAAGCGTAAAGCGAATAAACAATTGCAAACCCTAAATAAAGAAGTTCTTTTGCAGAAGGATGAACTACAGGATAAAAATAAAAGTATCACAGATAGTATTCATTACGCTCAGCGAATTCAAAATGTATTACTTACCTCACACAGTTACATTAAGGAAAATTTAGATCAGTTTTTTATCCTTAATAAACCAAAAGATATTGTAAGCGGCGATTTTTACTGGGCGATCCGCCACAAAAATCATTTTTATTTTATGGTAGCTGATTGCACCGGGCATGGTGTTCCCGGCGCCTTCATGAGCTTACTGGGAATTAGTTTCTTAAACGAAATTGTATTGGAAAGAGATAGAACGGAACCAAATGAAATATTGGACGACTTAAGAGCAGAGATCAAAAAAGCTTTTACAGATAAGGATACAAATAATGAAATGAATGACGGTATGGATTGTGCTTTATGCAAGTTCGATCTTACCAATAATACATTGCATTATGCAACTGCCAATAATTCAATTGTAGTTGTAAGAAACGGAGAGGTAATGCATCTTACTGGAGATAAAATGCCGGTAGGAAAATCACCGCGAGATACAGTTTCTTTTACATTAAATACACTTCAATTAGAAAAGGGAGACACCCTTTATATGTTTACTGATGGCTACCCTGACCAATTTGGCGGGACCGATGGTAAAAAATTTAAAGTAAAAAATGTAAAACAACTGTTACATCAAATCACGGCACATCCAATCGAAGAACAACATAAATACCTCGATGATTACTTTGAGAGTTGGAGAGGAAATCTGGAACAGATAGATGATGTGTTGATGGTTGGGATTAGAATTTAATTTACGTCGAATAGAGATTTTATTTCAATTTTATTGAGATCAATTGCCTCTGAACAATTCACTTGAATTTTCTTTTCACCACCTGTATTCATCATGTCAAAATAGTTGTCGCTGAACGTTGCGTTTGGTAAAGAAAGATACACGCCTTTTGCCGGCATTTGATTACGGATAACAATAATGTTTTTATCTAATACCTTAAAACTGATTTTTGGATCGAACAAAATGAGGCTCTTTGGTTTTTCGAAACAATAGTTGCTTGAGTATATTTCCTTTCCACAAAAAAAATGAGCGCTTAATTCAAAGGTTTTTGGATCGAAGTCTCTGAACTTTTCTTTACTATACTTTAAATAAACTCCACTTGAATTTGCCTTTACTGTAATGTTTCTGATCTGTGAGTCGGTCATATAACCCGGTCCGCTGAAGAGATCAATGGACATATTAAGGTCTCCTGTGATATCTGTAGGTTTATCATTGATCACATAAACATAAATAGAGTCGTTGCTTTCTTCAATAGAAAGGATCACTTCATTAAATGATCTTTTAACCTCATAATGCAATGCTTTCCAATTCCCGTAATAATCAACACTACTCCATGAAGTTACCGGCCAGCAATCATTAAGCTGCCAGTACAAACTTCCCATACAATAAGGTTTTGCTCTACGATGCGCTTCAATAGCTGTTTTCATTCCCCGTGCCTGAAGTAATTGCGAAACATAAATATAATCTTCAAAATTTGTTGGAACTTTATAATCACACTCCATGTAAGTATTGATGGTTTCGTAACCTGTTTTATGCTTTTGATGATTTTTAATTGCTTCCGAATTAAAGTCCAAATCTTTTTCAGAAGCAATTTGTTTTAATGTAGAAAGTTCAGGCATACTTTGAAAACCATACTCCGACATAAACCTTCCCACTTTATTATTGTACACTTCAAAAGGTTCCATTCCCCACCAAACACCCCAGTAATGTGAATCCCCTTGCGTCAAACTTTCTTTCTTCCCCCAGCCAATACTTGGTGAAGAAGGCCAATAAATTGTTCCGGGTGAAATACTGTCGATTGTTTTCGGGATTACATTATGAAAGAGCTTTGCATAATCATTCCATATTTTTGCCGAATCACTTTCTGAATACTTGTATTGTTTTTGCCATTCCCAGTTTTTCCAACCCTCATCGCTTTCATTATTACCACACCATAATGCAATGCATGGATGATTTTTTAAACGATTTACATTGTCAATTACTTCTTGTTTTACATTGGAAATAAATTTTTCATCTCCCGGATACATAGCACAGGCAAACATAAAATCCTGCCACACAAGAATTCCATTTTTATCACAGTCATTGTAAAAGGCATTGTCGGCATAAACACCACCGCCCCACACACGTAACATATTCATGTTCGCGTCCTTCGCCAGGGCAACAATTGATTTGTATTGTTCGTTCTTAACGCGAGGCAAAAAATTATCAGGAGGAATATAATTTGCGCCTTTCATAAAAACAGGAATCCCGTTTAGTTTAAAATAAAAAGAAGAACCCTTACCCTGAGCTTGTCGAGGGGTATCTTTTTCCTGAATAAGTTCAATTGTTCTTAACCCAATGTTCACATTTATTTGATCTATGGGACCACTTTTTTTACTTAATGCAACGGTGAAGTTGTATAGATGAGGAGCTCCCAATCCATTACTCCACCAACGTTTTGGATTTTTGATGTAATACTCAGCAGTTACAGTTTGTTTGCCTTTTTTTATTACGCTATTATGTGTTGAAGGATAGATTCCTGATTCTATTTGTTTTTCGGGTTGATAAACAACTGCATCATAAACACCTTCTTTTTCGCAATCTACTTCATAAACAAAACTTAATTCAGCTAAAGAATCTGTAAGTGTTTTCTGAATACAACTTACGTTTCTAATCTTAACCGCATCCCAAAAAAGAAGATTTACATTTTTCCAGATGCCACAGGTAACAAAACGCGGTCCCCAGTCCCAACCATACTGATAGTGTGCTTTTCGGGTAAACACTTTTTCATCTCCCGGCAAAGTGTAAGGAAGTTTTTTCGCTTCTCCTTTTCCTTTTTTTACTGCTGATTCAAATACTATTCTCAAATTATTTTTTCCAACACGCACATGTTTTTTTATGTCGGTATTCCAGGTTCGGAACATATTATCGGCGGAGATAATTAGTGAGTCGTTCAGATAAACTTTTGCATAAGTATCCAAACCTTCAAATTCAATTTCTATATGTGAATTAGCGAATTCTTTTTTAGAGAGCGTAAAATTTGTTTTGTACTCCCAGTCTTCATTTTCTATCCATTGCAATTGTTTTTCGTTGTCGGAAAAAAACGGATCGGGAATTAATTTGTTTGCATAAAGATCAGTGTGCACGGTACCCGGAACTGTTGCAGGATACCATTTCTTTTCCTTCAATGTATGAAAGCTCCATTTTTCGGTATTGAGGGTGCGGGTGACATTTTGAGAGAAGGAAGAAAGCGGTAGAATGCTCACCACAGATGCGCAAAGAACACAGAGGAGAATATGAATGTGTTTAAGCATTCAATTTTCTTTTTAGTTCCTTAACTTCTTCTAATGATGCAGTTTCAGTTTTATCTGTGATAGCTGACGAATGATAGAAAGGAACGTTTAGTTTTTTTAATTTTTCAATATTACTTGAGCGAACTCCACCACCCGGCATAATAATAATTCGATCACCTGCTTGTTTAATTAATTCCGTTAAATCATTTATTCCTTCTGTTGCATTCGTTTTTTGTCCGGAAGTAAGAATGGTTTTGAAGCCGCATTCAATAAGATCTTCCAATGCTTTTTTGGGATCTTCGACTTCATCAAAAGCACGATGAAAAGTGCAGGGCAGGGGATGAGCCAATTCAACTAACTCTTTATTTCTTTCTTTGTCAATTGTTCCGTCTTCGTTTAATATTCCAAAAACAAAACCATTTACCTGTTTATATTTTATAAGGAGAATTTCCATTTTCATTTCTTCGTACTCATCTTCCGAATAAACAAAGTCACCGCCGCGCGGACGAATCATGATATACAGGTCGATCTGAATTTTTTTTCTGACCGAGGCAATTGTTTCAAATAAAGGAGTGATTCCTCCAACTGAAATGTCATCACATAATTCTACTCTGTCTGCACCACCTTGTTGGGCAATGATTGCAGACTCAATATTAAAACAAGCTATTTCGAGTTTGTGTGATGCCATTTATTTTTCGGCGGGAACTTCTAAAAAATATTTTGCGTCTATCAGTTTATTTCCGTTCACATCACATACAGCATAATTAAACCCACTTTGTACGCAATACGATCCATATTCACCATTTTTATTCAATGCAAGAAAACCAACCTGAATTTCTTTTGGATCTTTGTTTCGTAGTTTCATTAATTTCATAACGCGTCCAACTGCTTCTTCACAGGCCTGTTGTGGAGTTTTACCCTGGCGCATTAGTTCTACTACC
The DNA here is from genome assembly GCA_030684395.1 of Bacteroidota bacterium. Lineage (GTDB taxonomy): Bacteria > Bacteroidota > Bacteroidia > B-17B0 > Aurantibacillaceae > JADJDM01. The sequence goes on from JAUXTT010000004.1 coordinate 45,121, forward strand.
AAATGACAACCTGAAATTCTAATTACTTCTTCACCATGCCCGGTTGCTGTAGCAGCACCAATTTCGTTATCTACATACAAACCTGCACCAATGATCGGTGAATCTCCTACACGGCCATGCATCTTGTAGGCCATGCCACTTGTTGTGCAAGCACCTGATAAATTTCCATTGGTATCCAAAGCTATCATTCCAATAGTGTCGTGATTTTCGATATTTGCGATTGGTTTATAATCACTCGTCTTTAGCCATTCTTTCCATTCTTTTTCGGATTCTTCAGTTAGCAGGTTTTCTTTTTCGAACCCATGAGATAGCGCAAAATTCAATGCCCCATCGCCAACTAACATCACGTGTGGAGTTTTTTCCATTACAGCCCGCGCAACAGATATCGGATGTTTAATGTGTTCCAGACATGCAACTGAACCAATGTTTGAATTCTCATCCATGATACATGCATCTAATGTTACTCGCCCATCTCTGTCGGGTCTTCCGCCGTAACCAACACTTCGTTCGTTCGGATCTCCTTCCGGAATTTTTACTCCTGCTTCAACTGCATCTAACGCTCTTCCGTTGGTAGAAAGAACTTTCCATGCGGCTTCATTTGCTTGAATGCCAAATCTCCAGGTTGATAAAACAATGGGTTTGTTTACCGACACTGCGGTTGCTGAGCCTGTCGAAGCAGTCGAAGTGTCTGTTTTACTATCAGTACATCCGTTCAGAATTAATCCTGCAGAAACTAAAGCCGTTGTTTTTATAAAATATCTTCTGTCGCTCATTTACTTTTTTATAAGAAAATGTTTTGCATAATTAACCTTCATCTTATCCAATAACTTTGAGTGAACTTTTAATCGCGAAACAAAATCTTTATAATTCTTTTTCTCCGGAGAAAGCCACAGTGCCTCCGACAATGCAGCCATTCGGGGTATACTCATATATTCCACTTTTTTGAAGGTGGTGATGTATTCTGTCCAAACATTTCCTTGCGCACCCATAATATAACGGCCTTCATCTACTGAAAGTTCTTTAGGAGTTGGCTTGTATTTATACACCGAATCAAGTGGATTAAAACCACCTATCGCGATGGGCTCTTTGCTTTTATTCTTCGACTGATAATGATCGAAATAGCAAGGCTTGCCGGGACTCATAACTACATAGTGTTTTTGTTTGGCAGCAATAATCCCTCCTTCTGTTCCACGCCAACTCATTACCACAGCATTTGGTGCAAGACCACCTTCCAGTATTTCATCCCAGCCAATGATTTGTTTTTGTTTAGTATTCACAAATTTTTCAATGCGTGTGATGAAATAACTTTGTAAGGCATGTTCGTTTTTTAAATCTTCATCTTTCATTCTTTTCTGACATTTAGCACAGGTTTTCCAGCGCTCTTTCGGACATTCATCACCGCCAATATGAATGTAAGTAGAAGGAAAAAGATCGCATACTTCAGAAAGTATATCTTCTAAAAAGATAAATGTACTATCGTTGCCTGCACAATATACATCGTCATAAACTCCCCAGGTATCACCAACTTCAAACTTTCCGCCTTTACAGGAATATTGAGGATAAGCAGCAAGAGCAGCTAAAGAATGCCCGGGCATTTCAATTTCAGGAACAACAGTAATGTGACGCTCTTTAGCATAAGCAACAACTTCTTTTATTTCTTCCTGGGTATAAAAACCTCCGTATGATTTACCATCGTATTTGTTTTTTTTGGATGGTTTACCAATTAAAGTTTGTTTGCGTTGTGAACCAATGGTAGTTAACAAAGGGTATTTTTTAATTTCAATTCTCCAGCCCTGATCATCGGTTAAGTGCCAATGAAAAGTATTGAGTTTATACATCGCTAAATAATCAATGTATTTCATTACTTCCTGCTTGGTAAAAAAATGACGACTGCAATCAAGATGCATTCCACGCCATGCATATGATGGTTTGTCATAAATACGAAGACATGGAATGTTTAGTTTTCCCTGCAAAGGGATGAGTTGAATGAGAGATTGAATTCCATAGAAAATCCCGGAAGGTTGATCTGCACTAATTATGATATTTCTTTTAGTAACATCAAGTGTATACGCCTCGGTATAAGAAAGTGTTGTATCAGGAATAACGAACTTATAAATAGTAATGACCGGAAAATTTTTGCTAATGCTGTTGTCATTTAATTCCATTATTTTAATGTTTAAACTAAACGAGTTCTTTAGATATTGTTGAAGGTATATCGCTTCTCTTGATTCTTTGTTCGATATGATCACAACTGAATCAGAGAGAATAAAACTTCCCGTTGATGGAATAATTTCCGTCGGCATCGGAATGATCGGATACACTCCCTGTTTCTGCCCAAAACAAAAAGCACTTATCAAATAGAAAAATAGAATGTAAAAATTCTTCATAGACAATAAATTAAAAAACTCTGTGCAACTCTTTTTTCTCTGTGACCTCTGTGTTGAAAATCTCACAATCTCAGATGCTCTCCCTTAACTTCTCCACCAAAAAACAACCCTGCCTGTTTATTAAATTGCTCCGCCGAATCCGTTGTATAAAAATGTACGGTGCCTCCTGTACTGCATTTGGCAGCCATTTCAGGATGTCTTTGTAAATAGTCTTGTAAACCATTCGCAACAATTTCTCCCTGTACCAAAACAGAAATATTCGGAGGCAAGTATTTTTTTATTTTTTCCAGCAATAAAGGATAATGAGTGCATCCTAAAATGATCGCATCGATCTCAGTTGATTGTTGCAACAGTTGAGCAATGTCTTTTTTAATAAAATAATCAGCGCCTTCAAGATTATACTCATTGTTCTCTATCAATGGAACCCACATCGGGCAAGCATGCTGATGAACTTTAATATCCGGAAAAAATTTATGTATTTCAATTGGGTACGATTCAGAAACCACAGTTCCGCTTGTTGCCAATACACCAATATGATTGCTTTTGGTATAATTTCCAATTATCTCAGTTGTAGGACGGATAACACCTAATACGCGTTTATTTGGGGCAAGGGTAGGAAGATCTTTTTGTTGAATTGTTCGCAAAGCCTTGGCAGATGCTGTGTTACAAGCTAAAACTACCAGCTCACAACCCATATCAAAAAGTTTTCGGACGCATTCAAGTGTATAATGATAAACTGTTTCAAAAGAACGTGAGCCATATGGAGCTCTTGCGTTATCACCTAAATATACATAATCGTATTCAGGCATTTTTTTAATCACTTCTTTCATCACAGTTAAACCACCGTAGCCTGAGTCAAAAAAACCTATGGGACAATAACTTCCATTTTTCATGCCCACAAATATGACGTTTATTTTGAGAAAAAAATCGTTCAAAAATCTCAAAAGGCGGAATGGTTTTCATTAGACCAAAATCCTAATCGTGTCGACTAAAAAAATATTCTTATTTAGAATCGTTATAAATTATGAAATTAGTTAATTTTTTTAACGTTTTCCGCACCTCGAATATAATCTTCTGTTAAATTTGCGTCCCGAATGGTGGCATGTTTTGTCATCAGAATGTCATAAAAATAAGTTTTGAATATGATTAAAAATATTTCCCGATTAGCTCTGAATCTCTTGATGGGCTTGGTATTGACGGGTTTTTTATTCTCCGGTAAGGCACTTGCCGCTGATGGAAAAGCCATTTTCAAGCAAAATTGTGCGGTTTGTCACGCAATGACTGATCAAAAGCTTACTGGTCCCGGATTAAAAGGGGTTATGGATCGTGTTCCTAAAGGGCCATGGTTACATGATTGGATTAAGAATTCAGATAAGTTGATTAAATCCGGAGATGCTTATGCAAATAAGATTCTTAAAGAGAATAATAATGCTACCATGTCTGTGTTTGAAGGAGTAATTTCAGATGGCGATATTGATGCTATTATAGAATATTTGAAAAAGGGAGATGAACCGCCGGTGACAACTGTAACAACTACAGATTCAACTACAGGAGAGGTAGCAACAGATGCAAAAGGCGGTATCGACCCTCTTTACATCATTTTAGCGATCATTGTAATTCTTGCAATTTTAATCAGCATTTTACGTGGAGTTCGTAACTCTATATCTTCAGTAACTGAAAAAGCTTCTGAAGAAGAATTAGCAAAACCTTTTTGGCAGGAAACAAAAGAATGGATGGCAGGTCATCGCCGTTTTATTGGTGTTTGCTGTATCATTCTTTTATTAATAGGCATGCGCGGCTGTTGGAACAGCTTATGGCAAGTGGGTGTATATTATGATGAAGCTACTGATAAAGGTTACAAACCTGAACAACCAATTAAATTCTCTCACAAATTGCACGCAGGTGATAATGCTATTGCTTGTCAATATTGCCACAATTCAGTTGAGAAATCACGCCACGCGGGTATACCAACTGTTAACGTGTGTATGAACTGTCACAAAGCAATTCAAACAGGCCCTAAATATGGAGAGAAAGAAATTGCTAAGATATATGAAGCAGCAGGTTTCGATCCAAAAACAGGAAGCTACAGTCGCTCTAAAGAAAACCCGATTCAGTGGATCAAAGTTCACAATTTGCCTGATCACGTTTACTTTAATCACTCACAACACGTAGTAGTTGGTAAACAAGAGTGTACTACTTGTCACGGTGATGTAAAGTCAATGACAGTTGCTGAACAAAAACAACCACTTACAATGACATGGTGTATTGATTGTCACCGTAAAACAGAAGTTGCAATGGAAGGTAATGCATACTACGATAAATTACATGCTTACTTAAAAGATAAATACAAAGGTGAGCACATGAAAACCTTTACTGTTGATAAAATGGGCGGTATAGAGTGCGCTAAGTGTCATTATTAATTAAAAGAATTACGAACGTAAACGTTTCAACATAGATGGGTACAAATAAAAGATATTGGAAAGGATTATCAGAACTGCATAACAGCCCTGAGTTCCAAAAAAATGCCAATAACGAGTTTGCTGAAGAGCTTCCGTTGGAAGGACTTTTGAATGATGAAAAATCGTCTTCAAACACTTCACGCCGCGATTTCCTTAAAGTAATGGGATTTACTACAACTGCAGCTGTTTTAGCTTCTTGCGAAACACCGGTTATTAAATCTATTCCTTATGTAGTGAAACCGGAAGAAATAACTCCTGGTATTGCTAATTTCTATGCATCAACTTTTTATGATGGTCACGATTATGCTTCTGTGTTAGTTAAAACACGCGAAGGTCGTCCGATCAAAATTGAAGGGAATACATTAGCAAAAGCAACTAACGGTGGAACAAGTTCGCGTGTTCAATCTTCTGTTTTATCATTATATGATGGAGCAAGATTAACTGGACCAACTGCTAAAAAAGCCGCTGCTACATGGGCAAACGCCGATGCTGCAATCGCTAAACAATTAGCAGATGTTGCTGCTTCAGGTAAAGAGATCGCTATTCTTTCTTCTACAATTATCTCTCCTTCGACTAAAGCGGTAATTGCAGAATTTACTTCAAAATATCCTACAGCTAAAGTTTACCAATACGATTCAGTTTCTTACAGCGCATTGCGTAATGCAAACGAAAAAGTATGGGGTAAAAAAGTTGTTTCTTCTTACGATTTCAGTAAAGCTAACGTAGTAGTTGGTATTGCTTGTGATTTCTTAGGAAACTGGTTAGGAAACGATACTGAATTTGCTGTTCAATATACTGCGAACCGTAAAGTTTCTAAAGAGAACCGCGAAATGAATAAACATTATCATTTCGAATCTAACTTATCACTTACAGGCGCTAACGCAGATGAGCGTTACATGATCAAACCATCTGAAATTGGAAAAGCAGTTGTTGCTTTATACAATGCAGTGGCAAATGCTACAGGAAATTCTCCTGCAGGTTCGGGTAAAGTTGCAAATGAAGAAGCAAACAAAGCAATCGCAAAAATTGCAAAAGAATTGGCTGATAACAAAGGCAAGTCTTTAGTTGTTTGTGGATTAAATGATACAGATGTTCAGGTAATGGTTAACGGCATCAACAAGATGTTGGATAACTACGGTAAATCTGTTGACGTTGATATGCACAGTAACCTTAAACAAGGTGACGACGCTCAATTCAAAATGTTAGTTGATAACATGAATGGAGGTAAAACAGGGGCTATCATTACTTATAACTGTAATCCAATTTATACTGCTCCTTCAAAAATGAATTTTGCAACGGCGTATGCTAAAGTTGGTTTAAAAATATCTTTCGCTCAAGTGCTAGACGAAACAGCTCAAAAAGCTGATTACGTTTGCCCTGATAATAACTGGTTAGAGAGCTGGGGTGATGCTAACCCAAAACGCGGACAGTATTCATTACAACAACCTACCATTTCTCAATTATTCGTTGCTCCTCGTTTCGAAGGAACACGTCAGGCACAGGATTCATTATTAAAATGGTCAGGTGTAAAAACTGATTACTTAACTTATTTACAGGCATACTGGCAAAATCATGTTTTCCCAATGCAAGGTAAATATGGTAACTTCTATGATTTCTGGGCACATACATTACATGATGGTGTTCTGAAAGTAAATGTGGCTAAAGCTGCTGCAATTGTGGATATGCCTTTAGTTCCAATGGCAAAAGACTCTAGCGGTAAGCCATTATTAACTGGTGTTGCAACTGTATTGGAAGCTCTTGTTTCTGATACTACCAAAGCAGCTCCAAAAGTAGAAGAGAAAAAAGAAGATAAGAAAGTAGAAACTGTTGCTGCTGCTCTCCCTGTTGTTGACTACTCATCTCACGCTACTAAAGCTGCAGGTGCTAAAGGTGGAAACTGGGAAATTACAGTTTATGAAAAAGTTGCTCTAGGAAATGGTAACCAAAGTAACAATCCTTGGTTAATGGAACTTCCTGATCCTATCTCTAAAGTTACCTGGGATAATTACATTACTATGCACCCTGAGGATGTAAAAACAGGTGGCTACAAAGAAATGTTACGTCAGGACAGAGTTGCTACTTTAGCTGATATTACTGTTAACGGTGTTACAAAAAGATTACCGGTATTCCCTCAGCCAGGTCAGGCAAAAGGAACTGTAGGTATAGCATTAGGTTACGGACGTGTTGGTGAAACATTAAAAGTAGCTAATGGAATTGGTGTTAACGCATTCGAAATGCTATCGTGGACAAACGATACTATTCAGCCTATTTCTTCTGAAGTTACAATAGCTAATGTTAACGAAGATTACGACATGGCTGCAACACAAGTTCATCACACCATCATGGGACGTGAGGAATTTTTGTTACGTGAAACTTCATTAAAACAATACAAAGAAGATCCTGCTTCAAATAACCCAAAAGCATTTTTACCTACTCATTCAGGTCCAAGACCTGTTGGAGAAGTTGACTTGTGGAACAAACACGAACGTCCGGGTCACTTGTGGGCTATGGCAATCGATTTAAACTCTTGTTTTGGTTGTGGAGCTTGTGTTGTAGCTTGTACGGTTGAGAACAACGTTGCAGTTGTTGGTAAATCTCAGGTAATCAACACCCGTGAAATGCACTGGTTACGTATCGATCGTTACTACACATCTGATATGGACAAGGTGAAAGCAGCAGGAGAAGGAGTTGGAGCAATGGATATGTATCTTCAAATGGAAAGCCCTTCCAATAATCCGAAGGTTACCTTCCAACCGATGATGTGTCAACATTGTAATCACGCACCTTGTGAATCTGTTTGTCCGGTACTTGCTACCAGCCACAGTACAGAAGGTGTTAACCAAATGACCTATAACCGTTGTATCGGTACTCGTTACTGTGCAAACAACTGTCCTTTCAAAGTACGTCGTTTCAATTGGTTCAACTATAACGAAAACCCTGATTTTGCAATGAACCCTGTTCAGGATGATTTAGGCCGTATGGTTATGAATCCTGATGTAACTGTTCGTGGCCGTGGTGTTATGGAGAAATGCTCAATGTGTGCTCAACGTACACAAGCAGGTAAATTAGAAGCGAAAAAAGCAGGCGCACCTTTAGTTGACGGAGCTATTAAAATGGCTTGTCAGCAATCTTGCCCTACCAATGCAATTGTGTTTGGTGATGCAAACGATCCTAATTCAGAAGTTTCTAAACTACGTGCTGACGAAAGAAATTACTATTTATTGGATGAATTGGGAGTTAAACCAAACGTCTCTTACTTAGTTAAAGTTCGTAATCAGGAAGAAGAAATAGTTTGGGAAGCAGAAGAAGCTCCTAAAAAAGACGAAGTGAAGAAAGAAGAAAAACACGCGTAATTGCAGAATAAAGAGTTTAGTAAAAAATTAGATCAATAAGAATATGCACGCAGAATCGAGAATAAGAGAGCCGCTGATCATAGGCGATAAGTCTTACAGACAGATCACTGATGATATCATCAGGCCTATCGAAGGTAAAGCCAATAAGTATTGGTACATGTTATTTACCGTTTCGGTATTGACCTTCATGTGGGGTATTGGATGTTTAGCTTACACTATCGGCACTGGTATCGGTGTTTGGGGTTCAAATAATGGTGTTGACTGGGCTTGGGATATCACCAACTTTGTATGGTGGATCGGTATCGGTCACGCAGGTACATTAATCTCTGCCGTGTTATTATTATTCCGTCAGAAATGGCGTATGGCTATTAACCGTTCAGCTGAGGCGATGACGATCTTTGCCGTAATGTGTGCTGCGATCTTCGTATTGTTACACACCGGACGTCCTTGGTTAGATTATATGTTATTCCCTTTGCCAAATCAATTCGGTTCGTTGTGGCCAAACTTTAACTCTCCTTTATTGTGGGACGTTTTCGCGGTATCAACTTATTTTACGGTATCCATCGTGTTCTGGTATATTGGTTTAATTCCTGATTTTGGAATGGTTCGTGACCGTGCTATAAAACCTCTCAGCAAAAAAGTTTATGCTTTATTGTCTTTTGGTTGGGGTGGTGGAGCTCGTCACTGGAGTCGTTTTGAAGAAGTTTCTTTAGTACTTGCAGGTTTATCAACACCACTTGTATTCTCAGTTCACTCCATTGTATCCTTTGACTTTGCTACTTCGGTAGTACCGGGATGGCATACTACCATCTTCCCTCCATATTTCGTATCAGGTGCGGTGTTTTCAGGATTTGCGATGGTATTAACATTAATGTTGATCGTTCGTAAAGTATATGGTTTAGAAGCTTATGTTACTATCAAGCATATCGAATACATGAACATCGTTATCATCGTAACAGGTTCTATTGTAGGTGTTGCTTACTTAACAGAATTATTCGTTGCTTGGTATTCGGGTGTTGAATTTGAGCAGTACGCATTTCTCAATCGAGCTACGGGGCCTTATGCATGGGCATATTGGATCATGATGACCTGTAACGTAATCTCGCCGCAGCTCTTTTGGTTTAAGAAATTAAGAACGAGTCTTGTATTTACTTTTATTCTTTCAATCGTAGTGAACATTGGTATGTGGTTCGAGCGTTTTGTAATTATCGTTCCTACTTTGTGTCGTACATTCGTTCCGGGTACCTGGAACATGTATCACCCAACGTTTGTTGATATTGGAATTTTCGTAGGTACAATTGGTATGTTCTTTACATTCTTCTTATTGTATGCACGTACTTTTCCTGTAATTGCACAGGCTGAGTTAAAATCAATTTTAAAAGCATCAGGTGAAGCGCAAAAGAAACAAGCGGCTTTGCATGCTAATGATTCACACGCACATTAATTAACGAATTAGATATAACAGATATGGTCACAAAGCAAGTTATACACGGAATATACGACGACGAAGTTCCTTTGTTGGAAGGATGTAAAAAACTTCGTGCAGCAGGTATTCGTATTAAGGATGTATTTACTCCGTTCCCAATTCACGGAATAGATCCGATTATTGGAGTTCCACGTACACGTTTGGCTATTTGCGCTTTCCTTTATGGATTAACTGGAGCAGCTTTGGCTACATGGATGATGTGGTACATGATGGTTACTGATTGGCCGACTGATATTGGAGGTAAACCAAGCTTTGAATACTTCATGGCTGTTCCGGCGTTCATTCCGATTACATTTGAATCAACAGTATTTTGTGCAGCTCACGGTTTAGCTTTAACATATTTATTGCGCTGTTGGTTGGTACCGGGCGCTAAGGCAAAAAATCCTGACCCTCGTACAACGGATGATAAATTTATGATTTACTTAGAGCTTAACGATGAGCAATCAGTAAAAGCAGGAGAAATTTTAACTGCTACGGGTGCAAGCGAAGTAAATCACAAAGGAACTATCACAGAAAAAGAACATTAATAAAGAAAATCGGTAAAAGATGACCTGCTTTAGCAAGCCATCTTACAAATAGAAACATAACATCAAAAAGATGAACTTAAATAAATTTATAAACCTTAAAGCATTTGCAATATCGGCAGTAGCCTTTGCATTTGTTGCAGGTTTAACATCTTGCGAAGAAGTGCCAAACAGCCCGGGTTTTGAGTTTATGCCCGACATGTACCGCACACGTGGATTAAGATATTATAACCAATATGTAACCGCTACCGGCGATACATTAAATGCAGCACGTATTCCTGTTTCAGGAACCGTTGCACGTGGATTTTTACCTGCTATTCCAAAAGGAATGACTTATGATATGGCAGATAATTTAAGAAACCCAATTCCATTCAGCCCTCAGGTTGAAAAAGAAGGGGAAGTTCTTTACGGAAAATTCTGTGTTCATTGTCACGGTGATGCAGGTAAAGGAGACGGTAAAGTTGCTGCAAAACTTCCTGGGCCACCTCCGGCATACGACGGAGCTTTGAAAAATTTATCTGAAGGAAAGATTTTTTATTCGATCACTAACGGTAAAAATTCAATGGGACCTCACGGTTTGATCTTGGATCAAGACGAGCGTTGGAAATTGACGCATTATGTGCAGACGTTACAGGGTGTGCGTAATACACCGGTAGCTACCGATTCAACAGCAACAGTAACTGCTCCGGTAGCAGAAGTTAAAGAAAAGAAATAATAATAATAGAGATAAAGAATTAAGATATGTCAAATCTGAATTTTACCATACCATCAAAAGCAAAGATGTTCACCTATATCCTTATGGCTATTGGTGTAATTTCGATCATTGCATCGTTCTTAACTGACACGCAACCGGAGGATGCTCAGTATCATCAAACCCGTACATGGGCTAATATTTTTATCGACTCATTTTTCTTCATGGCGATTGGTTTGGCTGCGGCGTTCTTTATGGGGCTACAGTATGCTGCAGAAGCAGGTTGGGCTACTACCATCAAACGAATCATTGAAGCTGTTGCCTGGTACTTACCTTATGGTTTGTGTTTTATGTTGTTGTTGTTTATTTTAGGACAATTACACGTTCATCATATTTATCATTGGATGGCTGAAGGAGTTGCAGACGTTGGTTCTCCAAACTATGATGCCGGTGTAGCCGCAAAAATCGGATACTTTGGTTGGTTCTGGTGGCTACGTACAATCCTGTACATGGCAGGATGGGTATTCTTTACATGGAAACTTCGTAAAAATTCCATAGAAGCTGATAATGCAATCGGAACAGATACTCACCACTGGAAAAACGTTAAGTTATCTGCATGGTTCATGGTATTATTCGCAGTTACTTCTTCCACATCTGCATGGGATTGGTTAATGAGTATTGATACACACTGGTTCTCTACATTGTACGGTTGGTATATGTTCTCAGGTATGTGGGTAAGTGCAATCATTACTATTATTATGTTGATTGTTTGGTTAAAGCGTTTAGGTTACTTAGAAAATGTTACTGAAAGTACAGTGCATGATATGGGTAAATGGATGTTTGCCATCTCTTTCCTTTGGACGTATTTATATTTCTCACAATTCATGTTGATTTGGTATGCTGATATTCCTGAAGAGGTAATTTATTTCCAACAACGTTGGGAGAATTTCAAACCACTTATGTGGACAGTATTAGGAATTAACTTTGCATTCCCAATGATCTTATTAATGAGCCGTGATGCAAAACGTAACTTCTGGTTCTTAACTATTGTAGGTACTGTTATTTTCATTGGTCACTGGTTAGATGTTGTAATGATGGTGATGCCGGGAACTGTTGGCCACCACTGGACAGGTTTAAGCTGGATGGAGTTTGGTATTTTTGCAGGGTTTTTAGGATTCTTCATTAACATCCTCTTAAGAAACTTAGCAAGTCGTCCGTTACAAGTTAAAAATCACCCTTATCTTGATGAAGCAATTCATCATACTACGTAAGATTTTTAATTAACAGACAGAGTAAATAAATAGAATTAATAATAATTTAAAAATAAAGATAGAATGACGCTGTTGTATATTTTAGCATTCGTTTTATTGTGTGTAGCCTTAGGCTATTTGTTCAGAGTAATTGAACTTTCGCGCGAACTAAAAACGGAAAAAGAGTGGGTACCTACTGAAAGCGATAACCGCATGATGGGAAGATTTTTCCTTGTGTTTGTGTTTGTATTTATTACATGGTCTTTATATCAGATCTACCAATACGGATACAAATGTTTACCTAAATCTGCTTCTGAACATGGTTTAAAGGTAGATGAGTTGATGAAATACAATATGTATATCATTTGGTTCGTATTTGTTGCAACTAACTTTGTATTGTTTTATTTCGCATGGAAATATTATGGTAAAAAAGACAGAAAGGCAGTATTCTTTGCGCATGATAATAAACTAGAGATGTTATGGACAGTTGTTCCTGCTTTGGTGCTTGCTTTCATTATCATATTTGGTTTAAAATACTGGAATGAGATTATGGATAAGTCAACAGATGAAAAAGCAATTAAGATCGAGTTGTATTCAAAACAATTTGATTGGACCGCTCGTTATGCAGGGGTTGATAACGCTTTTGGTTTAGATGATTATACTCAGATCGATGGTGGAAACTCAATGGGATTAGATACTACCGATAAAAAGTGTTTCGATGATATTATTGTAAAAAATGAGATTCACATTCCGGTTGGGAAAGAAGTTGATTTCCAGTTCCGCTCACGTGATGTTATTCACAGTGCGTTCTTCCCTCATTTCCGTGCTCAAATGAACTGCGTTCCTGGACAGGTTACAAAATTCAGATTTACTCCTACAATTACCACTGCTGAAATGCGTAAAGATGAACAGGTGATTAGAAACATGAAAGAGATCAATGCGATTCGTGCTGCTAAAGGCGAGGATCCATTTGAATTTGATTATGTGTTAATCTGTAACAAAATTTGTGGTGTTTCCCACTTCAACATGCAAATGAAAATTATTGTTGAATCAGAGAAAGATTACAAAGCGTGGTTGGCAAAACAAAAAGCATATAAAACCGCAGTTGTTGCAGAGAAGAATTAATAAGGTATAATTTTAACGAATTTAATATAGAATAAGATGGGAAATAGTCACGGTCATACAGTAGCGGTTGGGCACGAACATGAGCTTCATCATGCGCACGCCCACGATGATCATCATGAGGAGAGCTTTGTAAGCAAGTACATATTTAGTATGGATCACAAAACCATTTCACGTCAGTTTTTGATAACTGCAGTGATTATGGCGGTTGTGGCAATGATGATGTCAATCATCTTCCGTATGCAATTAGCATGGCCGGGAGAAAAATTTGCGTTCATCAACATGATGCTAGGAGATAAATGGGGTAAAGATGGAATTCTCGATCCTAATATGTACTTAGCATTAGTGACTATCCACGGTACTATCATGGTATTCTTTGTATTAACAGGTGGATTGAGCGGAACCTTCAGTAACTTACTTATTCCGTATCAAATTGGTGCACGGGATATGGCTTCAGGTTTCCTGAATATGCTATCATATTGGTTCTTCTTCCTTTCAAGCTGTATTATGATCGGTTCTTTGTTTATTGAAGACGGTCCTGCATCTGGGGGGTGGACAATTTACCCTCCTTTATCTGCATTGCCTGAGGCGATTCCCGGATCTAAATTAGGTATGACGCTTTGGTTGATCTCAATGAGTTTATTCATCGTATCTTCTTTGTTGGGTGGTTTGAACTACATAGTAACCATCATCAACCTTCGTACAAAAGGGATGAAAATGACCCGTATGCCTCTTACCATTTGGGCATTCCTGATTACAGCTATTTTAGGTGTATTATCTTTCCCCGTATTATTATCTTGCGCTTTGTTGTTGATTTTCGACAGAAGTATGGGAACAAGCTTCTACTTATCTGATATCTACATTGGCGGACGTCCATTAGATCAGGTTGGTGGTTCTCCTATTTTATTTGAGCATTTATTCTGGTTCTTAGGTCACCCGGAGGTATATATTGTATTATTACCGGCTTTAGGTATTACATCGGAGATTATCGCTACTAACTCACGTAAACCAATCTTTGGTTACCGTGCCATGATCGGCTCAATGTTAGCTATCGGTTTCTTATCATTTATCGTTTGGGGTCATCACATGTACATGACTGGTATGAATCCTTTCTTAGGATCTGTATTCGTGTTCACTACATTATTGATTGCAATTCCTTCTGCAGTAAAAGCATTTAACTATATCACTACCTTATGGAAAGGTAATATCCAATACACACCTGCAATGTTGTTCTCAGTAGGTTTAGTTTCCTCGTTCGTAACAGGTGGTGTTACAGGTATTATTCTTGCTGACTCTACGTTGGATATTACAGTTCATGATACTTACTTTGTAGTGGCTCATTTCCATATTGTAATGGGTCTGTCTGCTATCTTCGGTATGTTTGCGGGTGTTTATCATTGGTTCCCTAAAATGTTCCGTAGAATGATGAACAAAAAATTAGGTTACTTGCATTTCTGGATAACATTTATTGGTGCTTACGGAGTATTCTTCCCGATGCATTTCCTTGGAATGAGCGGTGTACCTCGTCGTTATTACACAAATAGCAACTTCCCTTTATTCGATAATTTAGGTGATATTAATGAATTAGTGACTGTATTTGCAATTATTGCAGCATTAGGACAAATAGTCTTCCTTATCAATTTCTTCTATAGCATGTTCAAAGGGCAAACAGCTCCTCAAAACCCTTGGAATTCAAATACATTGGAGTGGACAACACCTGCTGCACAGCATATTCACGGAAACTGGCCGGGCGCGTTGCCTGAGGTTCACCGTTGGCCTTATGACTACAGTAAGCCGGGTGCAGAGCGTGATTTCATCCCTCAAACAGTTCCATTAGGACCTGATGAGCACGATGGAGGAGGGCATTAGAAATTTAAAAAGCCGTTTGTTATTAACAAACGGCTTTTTTGATGGAGGTATATTAACCGAAAATTAAGATAAATATACTTGCGTATTCAAAAAGGAATCATAATTTTGTGTAACTAAAATAAAAAAAAATAATTATGAAAAAAATCACATTATTAGTTGCTGTTGCAGCTATGTTCGTATTTGCATCTTGCAAAAAAGATTATTCTTGCTCTTGTACTAGTACTTCATCTCTTGCTGGAAGCACTGCTGATCCAGCACATGTAACAGTTCACAAGGATGTAAAAAAAGTACAGGCTGGTGCAGCTTGTCATAATACGGAATCTGCAGAGAGTTACACTTCTGGTGGAACTACTACTAATTACACAGTTACAACAACTTGTACATTATCTAAGAAGTAAGATCACTTTCTTCATTAACAGTGAAGAATAAGATTGATCCCGATTGCTTTGCAGTCGGGATTTTTTATTAATTTTCAAAAATGATCAAGAAGTACTCTCTCATATTACTTTCGGTTTTAATTGGCGGCTTATTCCTATTCTCAGCATACTCAAAACTATACCCAATTGAGCCTTTTGAGTTTACTTTTGTGGATATAGGAATATCTAACTGGCGTTTATCACCCTTCTTTGCCCGAACGATTATAGGATTGGAGTTTTTTATCGGAATTCTCTTTATTATAAATTATAAAACAAGAGGATTTACATCAAAATTAAGTATTGGTATACTCACCTTTTTTGTACTATACCTTTGTTTTATCCTGATCAAAAACGGTAATGATTCAAATTGTGGTTGTTTTGGTGAGTTGATAAAAATGACACCTGTTGAAAGCATTATAAAAAACCTGGCGCTTATACTTGTAAATATAGTGTTACTGAAATGGGGAGAAGAGATCAATTTGAAGAAGTTCAGAATTCCAGTGATTAGTTTGCTTTTAGTGATTTCCATTGCTATACCATATATCTTAAACCCGGTTGATCTTAATTATTCTAAGGCTTACCTTATGAAAAAAGAGAATCAGTATTTTATGCCTTTAGATACACTTGTTAATAACGCATATATACATCCGGTTTCTAACGAAATAAAAAAGAGCAAACATATTGTTGCATACCTGAGTAGCTCATGCCCACATTGTAAAATAGCCGCAACAAAACTCAGGATCATGAAAGATAAAAATAAAAATCTTCCGCTTTTATTTGTTATCAATGGAGAAGAAGAAAAGGTGAAGGTGTTTTTGGACGAAACAAAATCACATAATGTAGCATGGACAAAATTAGGTGAACGACCCTTTGTATACCTTGCAGGAACTCATTTACCAAGTATTGTCTTGGTGAACAATCAAACAGTAGAGTACGATTTAAATTATTTTTTTCTCGATCAGACTGAAATTGAAAATTGGTTAAAGAAATAATCTTTTAATCCTTACTTCTAACATAACTCCAAAAGCCACTATATTTATCTTTACGAGTATGCCCACATCTACTGCATTTATACTTGTAGGTTGTATCATGGTGGTAATTTGCGTTGCCTAAAATTTCTGTATTGTAATCTTTAAAGTTATCTACGTCACGCCCTGCAAGTTTCATGTTGAATGTTTTACATCTCTTGCAATAAGAAGTCAGCAGCCATGCAATGAACCAATTTAAAACAAATAGACCTACAATAGTGACTATTATCCAAAGTAATATCCCATGAAAAAGATCACCGAAGTGAAAATCTTTTTGTGCTTCATCGGTAAATGTAACAATTGTGCCAAAACTGCTAATTTGATATACAGCGACTCCATTTTTCGTTTCGCCCCATTGCCCCGATTTTTCGGTTACTGTAGTATCAATTATCCAGGGCTGCCCATATTCTTTGTCTAAATTCTTTTTCACTTCATCCCAGGCTTCCATTGGCAAAGTGATCTTAACTTCATATAAACGTTTATTCCAGAAAGCAAGTTCAGCTTTATTTGCCTCAATCCCAAACAGCGTAACAGGTTTTCCATATTCAAAACGTGTTTCTTCCCAGCTTTGCGGATTGGAAATATCTTTAAGACCATCTGCCTCCCATTGTTTAGTTGGTTTTCCCATTTCAAAACCATGCGGAGGTGTGCCTGAAAACAAATCACCTACTGTAAGCGATAGAACCAAGACTAGAAAAAACATTTTTTTCATATGAATAATATTATTGAATAAATATATAGAATAAATAGATTCAAAATGTAGTGAATTGAAGCATTAAAATGTATTTATCTTTACGCAAAGCCATGTTATAGAAACTAATTGATTGAAAAAATTGAATGTAGCAATTATAATACCTTGTTATAATGAAGAAGATTCGATAGAAAGAGTTTTCTCTGATTTAAGAACTTTCCCTTTAAATCCATTATTTAAAATAACACCAATCTATTAGTGAGCCAATAAAAAACGAGTGCCGATTGACACTCGTTTTTGGTTTTAGCAGCGAATTTATTTTATTGTAATCTGAACCGGATTGGTAAATTAAACATCACTTTTACTTCTTTTCCAGCATTCATTCCCGGTTTCCATTTCGGCATTTTTGCAACAACTCTCATGGCTTCTTCATTACAATCGCCGCCAATACCCTTTAGTATTTTAATATTGTCTACTTTTCCTTCTTTGTTAATCACAAAGTTCACATAAACGGTTCCTTCTACACCTAAAGCAACCGCTTTGTCAGGATAAACAATATTGTTTGATAAAAAGTGCATTAACGCTTCTGTTCCGCCCGGAAATTCAGGCATAACATCAGCAACAATTTCGATCTTATCCTCTACAATTGGTTTTACTTCAGGAAGTACACCACCTTTGGGGTCGCCAATTACAGTTATTAGGTCTGTTGTATCGCCTTTGACCTCAGGACTTGTTGAGGCACCTAATTTTGCATTGGGATCAGGTTGCCTTTCCGGATTATCCGTAAAGGTAGTTGCAATAGCCTGCGTTGCCGGTTTGTAATGGGTTTTAGGCGGCTCAACCTTTTTTTGTTGGGTATGATCTGTAAGATCTACTTCTGTAACAACATCCGGGAAATAAATCTCTTTTTCCAAGGCTAAAGGTTTTTCTGCAAAAAAATTATTGTACGCAAGAGTTGATCCTACAATAAGGAGTAAAATTGCTCCAAGAATTAATAAGGATTTTATTAGCGAATCATTGTAAGTAGTTCTGATTGCATAAGCCCCATATTCCTTGTTGCGTTTTTCAAACAACATCTCTGTCATGTTGTTTGTGCTTTTGATGGTGGTATTCATGATTGACATTTTTAAGGGTTAATAATAAAGTAAAGCGCTCTACTATCAACTGACCTTTAGCATTGCGCAATACTTCGAACCAATTGACAATTCAAAAGTATACACACAGAAGCATTACATCAACATGAAACCAAGATGTGGCAGTAAGATTTTTTTAAGTGGCGGGAAATAACGATTATGTGGTAAAAGATATTTGCGAATTTGTACGGATATACTAATTGATAATACCAATCTGCACGAATATACAAATCGTTACTTTGCATAATTACTGATTAGTATATTCCTATAGAATTCTTAATTAGTAGGACCATTTAATATAAATAGCACCCCATGTGAAACCTGCACCAAATGTAGTTAGTATAAGGTTGTCACCCTTTTTTAACTGACTTTCCCATTCATATAAACATAAAGGGAGAGTTGCAGACGTTGTATTTCCATAACGCTGAATGTTTAGCATTACTTTATCCGTGCTGATTCCCATACGATGCGCGGTGGCATCAATAATACGTTTGTTGGCCTGATGTGGAACTAACCAGGCAACATCTTCAGAAGATAGTTTATTTCTTTGCATCATTTCCTCGGCAACATCAGCCATTTTAATAACTGCAATTTTAAATACCGATTGCCCATCCATAGTAACAAAATGCTCTCTGTTTGCAACAGTTTCTGCAGTAGAAGGGTGTAAACTTCCACCTGCTTTTTGGAATAAACTTTTTCTTCCCGAACCATCACTATACATTTTGCAATCTATAATTCCAGTTTCATCCGTACTTGGTTCAAGTAATACAGCACCCGCGCCATCTCCAAATAATACACAAGTGTTTCTATCGGTATAATCTATAATGCTGCTCATTTTATCGGCACCTATTACCATTACTTTTTTATACCGACCAGATTCTATATAACGGGCACCGGTTTCTAATGCATAAATAAAACTGGAACATGCTGCCTGCACATCAAATCCCCAAACATCCCCTGCTCCTATAGCGTCCCCAACAATATTGGCAGTGGCCGGATATTGATAATCCGGAGTAACAGTTGCTACTATAATAAGATCTAATTCGGTTGCGGCTATATTTCTTTTCTTAAGCAAAGATTTAGCAGCTTCAGTTGCCATAAATGCTGTCGCTTTATCCTTGTCTCTTAAAATCCTGCGTTCTTTAATGCCACTTCTACTGGTGATCCACTCATCAGTTGTATCAACCATTGTTTCCAATTCCTTATTGGTTAAAACATATTCCGGTAAATAGGCAGACACGGCAGTAATAGCAGCTTTGATCATGTTAAAAATTTTAGGTAAAGTTAGGGTATTAGTGCTTATAAGTGAGTTTTTATTAAATTTACAATACTATATTCTTTTTGTATATTTGGAGTACATTATTTTTGTTATCTATTGATTTTATTGAATTATGTGGTTGTTTTATAAATAATCAAATACAATGTCCAAAGTAAAAAATGACAGTATTTTTAGCCTGATCAACTCACTCAGTAAGAGTGAAAAATGGCAATTTAAGGTATATGCAAATCGGTTGAATAAAACAGGGAATAAGATCTTTGTTGAAGCATTCGATATCATATCCGGACAAAAGGAATATAATGAGCAGGAATTACTTTCAATAGAAAAATTGAAGCCAAGTCAGGTTCCCAACATCAAACAAAATCTCTATAAACAAATTCTGGCCAGCTTGAGTAATAGTTCAGTGATGTCGCAGGAGAATCAGGTTACCCGATATGTGGAACATGCCAAATTTTTGTACAACAAATGTTTGTATAATGATTGTTTGATTATTATTGAAAAGGCTAAAAGAGCGGCAAGAGAAAATTATCAGTTAATCATGATGCTTGAGTTGCTCGAGTTGGAAAAGGCAGCTATTATTCAAACCGCAAACGATAATATAAGTGAGCGAATTGATAAATCTGTGCAGGAAATAACAGAGGTATCGAGGCAATTGCAAAATATTAACAGGTTTTCCAACTTATCGGTTCGTTTAACTGCCTTTTACCAGCATGTTGGATTTATTCGTGACAACAAGGATTTGAAAAGCGTTAGGGATTATTATAATAAAAACTTTCCGGAATTCAATATACGTGATTTGTCGGAGTTGGAACAATTGTATCTGTATTCAACTATTACTTCATTTTATTTTTTTGTTCAGGATTTTAATAAAGGATACAAATATGCTAAAAAGTGGTTGCAGGTTTTTGAGCACAACCCTAAATTGATCAAAGCGAAAACAGAGCTGTACATCAAAGCACTGAATAATGTACTGGTTGCACAAAACAAGCTATTTCTATATGCCGAATTTAAAGAAATTCATCAGCGACTTGTTTCTTTAAAAAGACAGAAGCAGATCATACTTACCGAAAACCTACAATTAAATCTCTTCAAAGCAATTTATATACATGAAATAAACCGACATTTTATGTTGGGTGAATTTAAGTCCGGAACACGAATAGTAAATGCTTTGGAAAAGGATCTGATGAATTTTATCCCTAAACTAAACAGAAACACGGTGATGATCTTTGATTATAAAATTGCCTGCTTATATTTTGGAAACTATCAATTTAAAGTATCAATTAAGTGGTTGAATAAGATCATTAATGAAAAAACATCCGATCTTCGTGAGGACTTACAGTCGTTTGCCCGGATTCTTCGCCTTATCTGTTATTTCGAGCTGGAAGATGCTGAAATGATTAACTATAACGTAAAGGCTACTTATCGCTTTTTACAGAAGAAGCATAGTTTTGTAAAGTATCAGCAGTTGATTATGGACTTTTTGCGGAACAGTAAAAAAACAGATACACGCTCCAATACCATTGCCCGATTTGGTCAACTGAAAAAAAACATGCAAAAATTGGAGAATAACCGCTTTGAAAAAAGAGCTTTCATTTATTTTGATATTGTATCCTGGCTTGAAAGTAAAATTGAGAATAAATCTATGCAGGAAATCGTTCAGCAAAAAGCATCCCGTTACATTTCAAAGACTTCTGTTTAAATCAATTTTGGCAGGTTCTTACACCATAAAATTTCTTATATTCGCACTGTATGGCAATGAAACAATCCCAACAAATGCGACTTCAGCAAAAGTTGTCGCCGCAGCAAATTCAGCTTATGAAATTGTTGCAGTTGCCTGCTATGGCTTTGGAACAACGAATTAAAGAGGAGTTGGAGGCTAATCCTGCATTGGAAGAAGGCGAAGAGGAAATGGAAGAGGAGATGCAGGAAGAAGAATTTGATGATGATGATTTGGATAATGATGTTGAAGAGTCGGATAATAGTATAGATGATGACAGACCCGTTGAACTGGAGCGTGTAGATGATGAAGTTACGTTTGAAGATTACATGGATGAAGTTGAAGTTGCGGAATATAAATATGAGATCAATAACAACGGTAAGGACGATGATCGGAAAGAAAGCCCCATCTCTGTTGGACCCGGATTTCATGATGTTTTAGAAGAACAATTGGGATTACGTGACCTCAGTGACCACGAATACAGAATAGGTTTATATCTCATTGGCTGTATTGATGAAGATGGGTACTTAAGAAGAGACCTTAGTTCAGTAGTTGATGATATTGCCTTTTCGCAAAACATTACAACCGATACAAGCGAGTTGGAAAAAGTGTTGAAGGTTATTCAAACATTTGACCCGGCCGGTGTAGGAGCACGTAACTTGCAGGAGTGTTTGTTATTGCAATTAGACAGAAAAAACCCACGTACACGTGAAATACATTTTGCCATTGATGTTGTAAAACATTATATGGATGAATTCTCCAAAAAGCATTATGAGAAGATCGCAAAGAATATTGAGATCAACGATGAAGAAGAGTTTAAAGATATTATTAATGAAATAACACACCTAAATCCAAAGCCGGGTGGAGCTTCTGCTAATACAAGTGTTGCGGGTGATATTGTCCCCGATTTTGTAATAAATAATTCGGAAGGAAAATTGGAGCTTTCTTTAAATCAGCGTAATATGCCTGAGCTAAAGTTAAGTAAGGATTATTTGGAAATGCTTACTGAGTATTCCAAAAATAAAGACCGCTCCAGTAAAGAAGCAACTACTTTTGTTAAAAGCAAGATCGAATCAGCTCAATGGTTTATTGATGCATTGTTTCAGCGCCAACAAACTCTGCTGGTTACTATGAATTCGATAATGAAATATCAAGCAGAATATTTCTTAACAGGTGATGAAACCAAACTCAGACCAATGATCCTGAAAGACATCGCAGAATCAATAGGCTTGGATATTTCTACTGTTTCCCGCGTGGCAAATAGTAAATATGTTACAACACCATTCGGAAATTTTCTTCTCAAATCATTTTTCTCCGAATCACTAAGCACCGATAGTGGAGAAGAAGTTTCTACTCGTGAAGTGAAAAAAATCCTTAGAGATTGTATCGATGCTGAAAATAAGAAGAAACCGCTTACAGATGATGCGTTAATGGTGATCCTAAAAGAAAAAGGATACAATATTGCTCGAAGAACCATTGCGAAATACCGCGAACAACTTGATATTCCGGTTGCACGGATGAGAAAAGAGATATAGAATACAGTTTATCTTACTGAAAATCAGCTAATTAATGCATTTAATTTTACTTATTTTTGAGTGATTTCACTTTTTTTGTGGAATTCAGAAGACCTGCACATCTCAATACCAAAAGCTCCCGATAGCTATCGGGATAATCAACACATCATATTATGGAAACAAGTACAATTAAAAAGGGGTTAAAAGTAGGTGCCACAGCAATTTTGGCGTTTTCTTTATTGGCTTGGGTTACACCTTCGCGTTATTACCAACAAGCTTTAGAAAATGAATTTATAAAAGATCTAAAGAAAAAACTGACTTCTTATAACGAAGAATTTCCGGAAGACAGAGTATATATTCAGTTTGATAAACCAATGTATGAACCGGGAGAAACGATTTGGTTTTCTGCAAATTTGTTGAACGCAAAAAACATGCAGGCTTCGGATAAGAGTGATATTTTGCATGTTGATTTTGTCAACCCAAAAGGAAGTGTAGAGAGAAGCATAAAACTTATTGCAAAGAATGGTAGAGTTGCCGGAGATTTTGATCTGGATAAAGAAGCATTAGGTGGTATGTATAAAATCCGTGCATACACCAATTGGATGAAGAATAGTGGTGAAGATAATGTATTCGAAAAAGAAATTCAGGTTCAGGATGTGGTTCTTCCAAACCTGAAAATGAAACTGGACTTTGAAAAGAAAGCTTTTGGTGCAGGTGATGAAGTGATCGCGAAATTGGTTTTGAATACAAACGAAAACAAGCCACTTGCTGATTATAAAATAAAACTTGTTGCTAATTTAAACGGACAAAAATTTATTGAGAAAGCAGAAGTGACCGATGAAGAAGGAATTAAATTTATCAAATTCACTTTACCAAAAGATTTGAAAACCAATGATGGTTTATTAAATGTAATGATCGATTACAATGGAAGCACAGAAAGTGTTTCACGTTCTATCCCTATAGTTCTTAATAAAATTGACCTTGCTTTGTTACCTGAAGGTGGAGATTTAGTAGAAGGCTTACAAAGTAACGTTGCGATCAAAGCTTTAAACGAATTTGGGAAACCTGCTGATATTGAAGGTGTGGTTTTAAATTCAAAAGGAACAAAGGTGAGTACGTTCAGCAGTTTTTATAACGGTATGGGTGCGTTTAATTTTACTCCTGCTGCTAACGAAACATATACAGTAAAGATAACAAAGCCGGAAGGAATTACTGAAGTATATAAAATGCCGGAAGTTTTAAAAAGAGGTTATGTATTAAATGTGAATAATACAAAAGACGGCGAACTTACTGCAACTATTCGTACTACTGAAACAGAGCAATTATCATTGGTTGCTCAGGTGAGAGGAACAATCTATTATTCTACTGCTATAGACGCAAAAAAGGGCGACAACGCTATTATTATTCCAACTGAAAAATTTCCTGTAGGTGTTGCTCAGGTAACATTGTTTGATGCTAAAGGGATTGAACGCGCAGAACGTTTAAGTTTTGTAAACAGTAACAATCAACTTCAAATTTCTATTGAAACAGATAAAGAAAAATACTTGCCACGTGAAAAGGTAAAATTAACTGTACGTGTAAAAGATGAAAAAGGGATGCCTGCACCGGCTAATGTGGCACTGAGTGTTGTGAACGATCAGTTTCTTTCTTTTGCAGATGATAAAACGGGAAATATTTTATCGGAATTATTATTACAACAAGATCTTAAAGGGAAAGTAGAAGAGCCTGCATTTTATTTCGATAAAAAAGAAGAGAAAGCGGAAAAAGCACTGGATTATTTATTGATGACCTCAGGCTGGAGAAGATTTACCTGGGAGCAAATCATGAAACAGGAAAAGCCTTTGATCACTTATGCAAATGAAAAAGCAATTGTAACAGGTACTGTTGTGGATGCAAATACATCAAAACCTCTCTCAAAAGTAAAAGTTAAGGTAGGTTCAATAGGAGAAGTTGTGGAAACGGATGAAAATGGGAAATTCACTTTCAAAAAAATGGACCTTACTTCTTATGTAACTCTTAATTTTACTTCTACCGGATATTCATATCAGTCTCTCCCAGTTTACGAATACAATCAAAATTTAATGGTGTATTTGTATAAGCCAGTTTCTTATCCTTCATACACATATGCTACAGGAACTGGTAATGCTGCTGGTGTACCAAAACAACCTTCAGGAAAAGGTGGGGTTAGGAATAAAAATAATGTCCCAAAAAAGGCGGAAAGAAATGATGTACCCGCTAATAATGTGATGGTTGATAACGTTCAAATGGTTCCTCAGGAAAATGTTGCAAATAATGTTGCTATTGCGGAACCGGGAGTTGTTGTAAAAGAAGACGAAGGAAAAGTGAAGGATGTAAAAAAAGGAAAGGATAAAGAAAAGAAAAATGTGTTGAGCGCAAAAGCGGATTTGAATGAGATCGCACTTGGAGACTTGGATGATGATGGCGTTTTTGTAAATGATAACAGAAACAATTTTTTCAAAAATGGCGAAATGGCAAAGGTTGTTGCCGGAAAACCAATGCAGGCTATTACATATTATCGTGCGAAACAATTTTACGCACCACAGTATGAAGCACAAGAGAATGTTGAAACCCGTACCGATTTTAGGAATACTGTTTACTGGAACCCGAATATTGAAGTAGATCATACCGGAAAAAAAACAGTGGAGTTTTATATGTCAGATGATGTTTCTTCTTTCCGCACAACTGTTGAAGGAATTAGTAATGAAGGAACAATTGGCAGAGGTGAGAAAACATTCTTTACTCAATTACCTTTCGGAATGAGTACAAAAATTCCGGTAGAGGTTGCAACAGAAGATGTTGTTTCCATTCCTTTAACTTTAACCAATAACACTGATAAGCCGTTAGGTGGAAAATTAAGTGTATTGGCACCTGAAGCTTTGCTGGCTGTTCAAGCAACTCCTGAAATTCAAACCATTATGCCAGGCAAAGCAAAAACAATTTATTTAGATTATAAAGTGTCTGATAAAATTGGAGTAGGAGATTTTACAGTAACGTTTAAAGCTTGTGGTTTAGGCGATGCTTTCACACAAAAGATCCGTATCGCTCCAAAAGGATTTCCTGCTGGCGTTTCTTTCTCAGGGCAAGAGGTAGAAAAGGAATATACTTTCTCAAACAGAAATGTGGTTCGTGGTTCTTTAAAAGCAGTTGTAACAGCATTTCCAAACGTAGTTTCTGATTTGATGAAAGGTGTTGAAGGAATTTTGAGAGAGCCATCAGGTTGTTTCGAACAAACTTCCATGAGCTCTTACCCAAATGCTATGGTGTTGGATTATTTGAAAACATCCAACAGCGATGATGAAAAAACAATTTCCCGTGCAACAGAGTTGTTAGGTAAAGGTTATAATCGTTTGATCACTTTTGAAACAAAAGAAAAAGGATACGAGTGGTTTGGTTCAAATCCGGGACATGAAGCTTTAAGTGCATACGGACTAATGCAATTCAACGATATGAAAAATGTGGGCGCTAATGTGGATCAAAAAATGGTGGGCAGAACGGCTGAATGGTTGATGAGCAGAAAAGATGGTAAAGGTGGTTTCCAACAAAATTCAAAAGCACTGGATAATTTCGGTAGAGCAAGCAAAGAGATCACAGATGCTTATATTGTTTATTCATTATCAGAAGCAGGTTATACAGATATTAAAAAAGAATTTAACGCAGCTTATGATGATGCAGTGAAATCAAAAGATCCTTACACCTTAGCTTTGGTTACAAATGCAGCTTTTAATTTAAAAGAAACGAAAAAAGCAAGTGATGCGTTAAGTGCTTTGTTGAAATTGCAAGCAAACAACGGAAGCTGGACAGGAACTAAACATTCAATTACCTATTCAACCGGGCAATCACTTATTGTTGAAACTACTTCATTGGCAACAATGGCAATGTTGAAAGAAACCAACAAGAATGGCGCCGCAGTGAATAAATCAGTAGAGTGGTTAATTGCAGCAAGAAACGGAAGTGGAACTTTCGGAAATACGCAGGGAACTGTGTTAGCATTAAAAGCATTAACTGATTTTGCGAAAGCAAGTAAAAAAACAACCGAAGACGGAACTATTGTTGTTTATGTAGACGGAAAGAAAGCAGCTGAGAAAAGCTACAAAGCAGGCGATAAAGGAGCGATTGTTTTTGAAGGGATGGAAGAGTTTATGAAAGAAGAAGGAAAGCACACTGTTAAGGTAAAATACCTGGGTGTAAAAACTCCACTTCCATACACAGTAGCTGTAAACTGGAATACTTATTTGCCGGTGAGTAATTCAGAATGCGTTGTTGATCTTAAAACAATAATGGCGGCTAAAACTGCAAACGTTGGAGAGACAGTTCGTTTAACAACAACTATTACAAACAAAAAGAATGAAGGTATTCCTACTACTATGGTGATAGTTGGAATCCCAGCTGGATTTACGGTTCAGCCATGGCAGTTAAAAGAATTGCAGGAGAAAAAAGCTTTTGACTATTACGAGATCAAAGGAAACAATGTAGCAATCTACTACCGTTGTATGGCTCCTTCAGCAGTGAAAGAAATTGGTCTGGATTTGAAGGCAGAAATGCCGGGAGAATATGACGCTCCTGCCTCTTCAGCATACTTGTATTACACAAATGAATTTAAAACATGGAGCGGGGCAGATAAAGTAACTATTAAAAAATCATAATAACAATTTAACCACAAAGAACACAGAGCTTTACACGAAGCACACTAAGAAAAGAAAGTCTTTGTGAACTTTGCGCCTTCTTTGCGCTCTTTGTGGTTAAAAAAACGATCAACATATGAAAACGTTTGTTTATATATTAGCACTTAGTTGCATTAGTCTCTTCTCTTATGCAAGCGGAGAAGATAGTACTAAAACGAAGTACGACATCAATGATCCACGTAATCCAAATTGTCCTTGTCATAAGTATCAGAAGATAGCTGATGAAGAGTATCAAAAACAAATTGCCAATGAGGATGTACAAATGGCAGCAGAGAATGTGAATAAAAGAGTAGTTGTGCTTAGAGAAAACCCTATCGATTTAAACCTGATCTCAGGTTCTGAACTTTATGTAAAAATGGAAAACAGTTCTGGTAATGAATTGAAAAAGGTAGGAGTAAAGCGTTCTGTTTTTGCAAAGCGTTCAACTATACAACACAAAAGACATTCACCTAAAAAGAGGAAAGTACGTTTTGGAAAAAAAGATAATTCGAGGTGTACAAAGTGGTGAAATGGAACGCTGATGACACACCTGCCCGTCCGTTCAGGTGGGGATTATTAAGATTGAACTGATTTGTATTAAGTAATGACAGATGTAAATCCTATATCATCAATAATCATATCTGTCAGCGTCATCTGCGTTCTATTATTCCTCCGCATCTTCAAGAGATCTCACCCATAATGCATCAGGGCATTGTCCATTTGTCCAAACGCCGGCATAAATGTTCTTTTTGCTTAATGCGAAATAAGTTATGTAGCCGCAATTATAATCCACTTTGGTATTATGCCTGAAGCCATTATTAAATTCTTTCCAGTTTTCACCATTGTCATTGGAAACAAAAACTCCCATATAATCTCCGGGAGAAACAAAAAGAGTTTTGCCTGAAACAGCTAAAGCAGAAATACGTTTTGTATTGGGCAACCCATTATTTATTGCCTTCCAGTGATCTCCTTCGTCAATTGAAACGAATACTCCGTTATTAGTACCTGCATAAATTGTTTTTCCGTTTATTACAATAGTTTCTATTGTTTTATCTCCATATTGAACAATACCACCTTCGCCAACATATGCAGTATCTGGAGGAATTTCTATGTGGAGTTTTTTCCAGGTTTTCCCATTGTCTTTTGATCGTTGTAGTTCACTTCCACAATAAGCAAAAATGTTTTCTTTTCCGCCAGCAAGCGCAACAGGGTTTCCTGATTTTAATAATCTTTCACCAACGGAAACTTTTGTCCAGTTCTTTCCATTATCAGTACTGGAAAAAATGGCATAAGGAAGATAAGCGTATAAATTTTTGCCGCTAATAGCAATACTTGAAACCTGCAGGGTATTTGTAATGTACTTTTTAAAATCAGGGTTCCTGAATTCACTCATGGTTTGATTGTAGAGCTTTGCACTATCTGAATAACCTGCATAAGACTTTTTCCAATAACCTTCTTTGTTTTCTTTTTCCACTGACTGCGCACAATATAGTTTGTAAGCAGTGGTGTCGAATAAGCCATTGTTGGCAGGCTTCCAGTTTTTGCCATTGTCTTCGGAAATAAATACTCCCGCCCCTCTTGTTCCGGCAACCATTTTATTGCCACTTACAACAATATCGTTGATTTTGATTGTATCTGGAATTCCGTTTAGCTTGGTTTTTGTCCAGGTAGCTCCTTCATCAATTGAAATATACATTCCTGCTTCCTGAGTAAGTGCATAAATATTTTCACCGCTTACAACAACAAATACGATCCCATCCGAAAAATAATTATCGAACATATGATGTTCTTTTGATTGAATGGAAGTTGGTTTCCATTTTCCACCGGAATTAAATCCGCAAGAAGATAGAACAACAGCCAATAGTAGAACAGTAAAAACCTTCATTGATCCCTCTTAAAATGATAATGCTAAGTTAATCTTTTGTATTGTTAAAGCAATTGATGAGGTTTTTGTATTTTTGCGATACATTATTCAATTATGCAAAAGATACTTATTACAGGAGCCAATGGATTGTTGGGGCAGAAATTAGTTTATAAACTAAGAGAAGAGGAGGGTGTGCAGTTAATTGCAACTGCAAGAGGAGAAAATCGCTTGTTGAATCAGGAAGGATATGAATATTGTTCTCTTGATATTTCGGATGAAAATAATGTAAAAGAAGTATTGGCAAAATATTTACCTGATGCAATTATCCATACTGCAGCAATGACCAATGTAGATGCCTGCGAGTTGCAACAGGACGAATGTAAAAAAATGAATGTAGATGCGGTGCAATATATTGTGTCTGCTTTAGAAGGTTTACAAGAAAAAAACGTAAACTATAAACCACATTTATTACACCTCTCAACCGATTTTATTTTCGATGGAACAAAAGGACCTTTGACAGAAGAAGAAAAACCAAATCCGTTAAGTTATTACGCATGGTCGAAACTGGAAGCGGAGAATATTGTTACTAAAAGTAAATTGAACTGGGCAATTGCAAGAACAGTACTGGTATATGGCGTAGTTGATAATGCAAGCAGAAGTAATATTGTGCTTTGGGCAAAAAGTAGCTTGGAGCAAAATAAAAACATCAACGTAGTAAACGACCAATTCCGTACGCCAACCTTAGCAGAAGATCTTGCGGATGGTTGCATTTTAATTTCAAAACAAAAAGCAAAGGGTGTTTACAATATTTCAGGCCCGGATTTTATGCATATTCTCGAATTAGTAACCCGTGTAGCTGATTTCTGGAAGTTAGACAAATCGTTAATAACACCAAGTACCAGCGAAGGAATTAAACAACCTGCAAAACGACCGCCTGTTACGGGTTTCATAATTGATAAAGCCAAAAAGGATTTGGGATACAAGCCTCATAGCTTTGAAGAAGGCCTGGCTTTGGTGGCTCAACAGTTGAAGGCAGCAGGGAAATAGTTTAAAACTATCAAAATTTGAAGAACGCTAAAGAGAAGTGTCAGTTTGCATTAAAAATAGTATTGATCTATTTGATGAGCCCTGTTTGCATTGCACAGAGTAGCTGTGATTCAATTTCGTTTTATAAAAACGGTAAAATTTCGTATTTAAAGACCAAGGACCACTCTGCTTATTCAATTTACAAGTGGTATAACAACGGACATATTCAATCCCGAATTAGCAGTAAGAACTATCAGTATTATAGAACCGAGAATTATGAGGATGGGAGCGTGAAATTTGATACCGCATCAAATAATGCAATGAACTTTTGCGAACACTTTTATGGAAACGGAATATTGCAAAAAAGGATAATTGAATATAAAAGCAATTCGTCCTATTTTAAAACTGATCCAACCTATTCGCTTTATCAATTTGACAGTCTTGGTGAAGTTAGTTTAATTATAAAGAAAGATATGGCAGGGAAAGTTGTCGTAAATGAAAAGTATCCTTTTGAAAAGTTTAAGAAAATAAAAAACCTTGCCGTTTATTATCCTGATAAAAACCTTCGGCAATATGGATATTACAGTATAAATAAAACGGGGGATACGTTAAAATCAGGAAGTTGGTTTAGTTTTTACCCAAATGGACAAATTGCAGATGCAGGTTTATATATTAATAATATCCCCTGGGGCTTGCATTTGCATTACGATTCTTTAGGCAGTATTGTTAACAGGGAATATTTTATTAATGGAAGTGTAACAGAGGCATTCGACTCAAAATTCGTCAAAGATCAATCTTTTATTGTAAATCAATATAATGACCGGGACGGAATTGGCAGCTCAATAAATAGTTATGGCAAACCTGTAAGTTATTACTATTACAAAGGGCTTCAGATTTGTGAAGTTCCCGACTCAAAAAAACAAGAAGACTCGACTTCATCAAAAAAGCTTGTTTTTCCTTTATTTGAATACTACAGTGGATGTGATTATTTTATGTCAAATTATTATAAGCCACTTGACTTTCGTGGAGAAACAGAAATGATCTATGGTCAGGTAGCGAATAAATGGGAATATAATGGAAAGGCAAAAACCAATTCACATTATGTTGCTAATAATAGATTAACTGGTATTTCAGCCATTAAACAGCTTAAACTTCAATGGCGTGAATACAATGATTCGACTGGTCATTTGTTTGTGACACTACCTTGTGGTAATCGTATAGAATTAATTGACCGGGAAGTTAAAATAAACGGATATTGGGAGTTTGTCACATCGGATGGGATAAAAATATTTGAAGGAAAATATAATGATGGACAAGAAGGGGTATGGATTGAGTATTATTCCCAAAATGGTAATCCACGAATTGTACAAAATGTGGATTATGATGCTCACGCAAAAGGAGTTTATAAAGAGTATCATCGAAATGGAAAAAAGAAGATTTCCGGTAAATATAATCGTAACAGAAAGAAAAAGGGTGTTTGGAAAGAATTCACAGAGGCAGGACAAAAAGTCGGACGTGCCAGATTCATTAACGATTACGAATATGGAATTGTTATTTCAGGAAACGGCGAAATAAAGGAAAACGGGAAGTCAAAAAGGAGTATTTACCTATATTGGAAAGGAAAAAAATTATTCTCCCCAAAAAGAAAAAACCGACCAATTGAAAAATTTTAAAGCAATGAAAACAGTATTAGTAATATTATTTGTTTGCCATGCGTTTTTATGTATCGCCCAACCTGGCGACCTCTATAGCAAAAGCAATTCCTTTATTGATTTTAAAGATGCTAAAACAAAATTGTTTGGGTTTAAAAATGCAAAAGGGAAAATTGTTGTGCCTGCAATTTATTCTGAAGTAAGTTTTGAAACAACATGGGCTAAGTGGACGGTGAAAAAAGATTCAATGATTGGACTATATGCATTAGATGGAACTCTGATTTTACAGCCTTTATATAGATGGATAGAACCACACTATGACATGGATAAAGAATATATTGTTGTTTCAAAAGATTTTAGAAATTACGGTCTTACAGATTTGAAAGGGAAGAAGTTGCTCGATTTAAAATACCCTCGCATATTAGATATTTACAAAAATTTATTGCTTGTTGGTGAGTCAAATCGGGATAGTATCTATAACAAAATGATAATTGATACTTTGCAGAATGTAATATTAGATGAAAAAATTATTCATGCAGAGATTTACGGCTTTGTAGAAGATCATTTCTATGACAGCACTGGTAATTTCTACCTTCAGGCAATAAAAAATGAAAAATTTGCTTTGTTTGCAAACACCGGCAGGCAAATTTCGGACTTTATATATGCGGGATTGTCGCGATCAAGAAGAAGTTTAATAATGGGAAGATTATCTCGTAATGGTGGTAACTGTGGTATAATTGATCAGAACAATAAAACAATTATTCCTTTTAAATATAGCTTTGCAGGAGTCTTTGATAACGGTTCTATAAGAGCAGATACAGAAGAGGGCCAATCGTTCTATTTTAATTCAGAGGGTAAAACTATTTCAGAAGAAGAATTTAAAGTGATAAACGTAAATCATCCTTATTGGAAAACCAATTAAATAATAGTGTTGATTGTTATCAAATTACTTCTCCCGCACCATTCATGTCGATAATCTTCTTCATATACTTCACCAATTCTTCTTCCCACTTCCTCTTCTCCCCAATAGCAAAATAACTCATGCCCGTTCTTCTGATGAAAAAATCTTCAGGTGTCAAACACATTTCATATTCAATGCAATATTGAATTTGCGCCCTGATTAAAACAGGCAAATCACTTTCTTCATTTTTTAGCTGCTCTATGAATTTAAATATTTTTAAAGTGTTTGGTCCATATCTATAAACAAGTGTTTCTGCTTCATTGTTTGATAAACCTAATACGTTCCCTTGCTCAATCAATGTTTTCTTTAAGGTCGAAAAACTTTGGTTACTATTTAATTTCCCACCTGCGATGGAAATGTTTGAAGTACTGCATTCAGAGAGAGTTTTGTTTTCTGTAGAAAGAGTTTTTTTACCAATCAAATCAACAACACGCTCTGCCATTTTTCTATAACCTGTTAATTTACCACCGGCAATAATGATCATTCCAGATGCGGATTCAAACATCTCATCTTTACGCGAAATTTCCGACGGACCTTTACCCGGCTTTTTGATCAAAGGTCTCAAACCAGCCCAACTTGATTCAATGTCTGTTTCAAGAATTTGATTGTTCGGAAAATAAGCATTACAGCATTTCAATAAATATACTGTGTCTTCCTGGGTAACTTTTGGATCAACGAGATCACCATTATAAAATGTATCCGTTGTTCCTATATATGTTTTTCCTTCACGCGGAATAATAAAGATCATTCGCTTATCATGAGTGTCAAAATACAAGGATTGTTTTACGGGAAGTTTTTTCTGATCAACTACAATGTGAACTCCTTTTGTCAGTTGTAATTTATGTGTTTCCTTTTTTGTTTCCAGATCATCCAATTCATCTACCCAGGGACCACTTGCGTTTACAACATATTTTGCTTTTATGCTGTACTCTTTCTTTGTGATTTGATCCTGAACGATTGCACCACATATTTTTTCCTTCTCGTAATTAAAAGAAATTGCTTTCATGTAATTTAAAGCAGTTGCACCTCTATTAACAGCTTCTTTAATCACTTCTATTGTAAGTCGTGCATCATCTGTTCTGTATTCATAAAATAAAACTCCACCGAGTAAATTATTTTTTTCGAGCAATGGCTCTGCTTTAATGGTTTCTTCTTTGCTTAGTATCTTATGCCATTCTTCTTTTTTTACTCCGGCAAGCCATTCATAAATCCACATGGCAATGCGAGTAGAAAATTTCCCAAGCGAGCCTCCTTTTACAATTGGCAGGAGCATAGGTTCGGGCTTAGTTAAGTGCGGAGCATTTCTATGAATGATCTCACGTTCTTTACCGACTTCAGCAACTAATTTAAATTCAAATTGTTTTAAGTAACGTAACCCTCCGTGAATGAGTTTGGTTGATCGGCTTGAAGTTCCTGCGGCAAAATCCTGCATATCTATTAATGCAACTTTTAATCCTCTTGCACTTGCATCCAATGCAATGCCTGCGCCTGTAATTCCACCACCGATAATCAAAATATCAAAAATAGAAGCATTCATCTTCTCAATGATGACTGATCTGTTCTTTGATGAAAAATTTCCTGAATTCATATAGGTTTGCGGAAGCGATTACTTGTGTACGAAAGTTTAGCTGAAGAGTTCACTTACTACTTTTATTGCCCGATTGGGGTAATCAGTTATGATGCCATCAACACCCAAGTTTATTAGATGAATCATGTCTGCAGATTCGTTTACTGTCCATGGAATGAGTTTCACATTGAGTTTTTTTAATTCATTGATTAACTCTTCATTAATTAGAATAAATTCCGGACTATAAATGGGTGGAACAAAGCCAAGCCGTTTTAAATTAATCTCTAAATTATCATTATTCTCAACAAGTAAGGCTAAAGTAATCTCAGGGTGTTTTTTGTTTAATTCCTGTAAGATTCGCACATCAAATGATTGTAATACACACCGATCCAACACATCATGCTTTATAAGTTCATTATATACCAATTCAACAAAGGTTTTTGGATTGGGATTAAAAATGCCGTCCTCCGGTTCTTCACTTTTGATCTCGATAGTATAATTTATAGGAGGAAGTTCGTTCGTTAAAGTGAAGGCTTCTATAGTGGAGATCACTTCGCCCAACAAAGGTTTGTATTCAGGAATGGCTTTTTGAGTTGGGAAGTTTAGATTCCCACGTTTACCACAATCATATTTACGGATCTCTTCATAATCCATTTTGTAGAGATTATACTTTTCCTTAGAATTGGGTTCAACGGTTATTCCATCCGGTCTTGTACAAAACTCCTCATTCATCCAGGCTTCGTGCGAAACAACTACCTGATTATCTTTAGAAATTACCACATCCAGTTCCAAAGCATCTACGCCTAATCTGACAGCTTCAACAAAAGAACTCAGCGTATTCTCAGGAAATAGCCCACGTGCTCCCCGGTGGCCGATAATGTTTATTTCTTTAGTTTTTGGAGCTGAGAGTCCCATTGCAGACCGGATTTCTTTCCCGAATTTAGCTCTAAATTTGATTGAAGCGTTAAAAATCAGCTATTTTCCTCTGAAATTCTTTGTTAAATTCATTTTTTATGTATCTTTGCATCCCTTTTTGGAGAAATGATGAAACCAAACAAAGCAGTCATACAGTTTGGAGGTTTGGGTTTTGGAACCCATCATTTTGAGTTCGAGATTACAGATAAGTTCTTTGAATCGCTCGAATACTCAGAGATCCATAAAGCAAATGTGCTGATCAATGTTGATTTTGTTAAACAAAACAATGTTATGACGCTCAACTTTCGCCTTTCCGGAACAGTAGGTATTACCTGCGACCGTTGTGTGGGTGAATATGATTTGCCGATAGAGAATACAGATTCCATGTATATAAAAAATGGAGATGTATCGGAAAGTAATGATTCTATCATTGTTTTACCGCATGGCGAAACATCAGTTGATCTGATAGAGCATTTTTATCAGCTAATAGCAGTAGCCCTTCCAATAAGAAGAGTTCCTTGCGAAATAGATGCTGAACTATATAAATGTGACGAAGAAGTATTAAAAAAATTGAAAGACCTCTCGGTTGAGGAAGAGCCCGGAGAAAAAAACCAAGACACTAATGTTTGGGAAGAATTAAAAAAAATAAAGTTTAATAACAATTAAAAATAAATAATCATGCCTAATCCTAAAAGACGCCATTCGAAGCAACGTACTGCAACAAGAAGAGCTAATTACAAAGCTACTGCAGCTACTATCTCTGTTGATTCTACAACAGGTGAAGCGCACTTAATGCACCGCGCTCATTGGTTGGAAGGAAAACTTTACTACAAAGGAAAAGTAGTAATGGAAAAAGCTGCAAAATAATATAGAAAATTACTAGAAATTAGATTTTTTTAGGCACACAAGTTTTTAAAAACGGAGTTTACTTTTGTAAGTGAGTATTTTAAAAATGCAGTGGAACGACAAAAAAGCAATTTATAGAAATTTTGTATCATCGTATTTTTAGCGAAAACAGGTTGAAAAACCTGTTTTTTGCGTTAAAAAGGGTTCTTTTTTGGAGTTTTTAGCTGAAAAATGATGAAAAACTCACGATTTATTAATAGGATTATTCCGAAAAAATTAGTTTTTTAGCCGTCTCAAAAAGAGGCAAAACTGCTTATGAAGATTGGGTTCGATATAATGGGTGGAGATCATGCTCCGGCCAATGAAATAGAAGGAGCTATTTTAGCTTCTGAAGTGTTTCCGCCCACCGTTAAATTGGTGTTGATTGGAGATAGTGATGCGGCAAAAACTTATCTTACTTCAAAAAACGTAGATCCAAACAGGTTCGAGCTTGTTCATACTACAGAAGTAATAGATATGGGCGAACATCCTACTAAAGCCCTTTCTCAAAAACCAAATTCAAGTATTTCCATAGGATTTAAATTATTAAAGGAAAACAAGCTAAATGCCTTTTGCAGTGCTGGCAATACCGGTGCTATGTTGGTAGGAAGTATGTTTTCTGTTAAATCGGTGCCAGGCGTTATCCGTCCATGCATTGCAACTGTGCTTCCTAAAGTGAATGGAGGATACGGCTTGCTTTTGGACGTAGGAACCAATGCTGACTGTAAACCGGATGTATTGTATCAATTTGCAATCCTTGGATCACTTTATTCAGAATTCGTTGAAAAAATTGAAAGCCCAAAAGTGGGATTATTGAACCTTGGAGAAGAACCCGAAAAAGGGAATCTTGTAGCTCAGGCAGCTTATGGTTTAATGAAGGATACCAAGGACTTCAATTTTATAGGAAATGTTGAAGGAAGAGATTTTTTTAATGACAAAGCCGATGTAATCGTTTGCGAAGGATTTGTTGGTAACGTAGTCTTAAAAATGGCGGAATCATTTTACAGAATGATAAAAAAACGTGACCGCTCAGATGAATATTTTGATCGTTTTAATTACGAGATATATGGTGGTACTCCAATTTTAGGGATCAACTCAACAGTAATGATAGCTCACGGAATTTCAAGTCCAACAGCATTTAAAAATATGTTGTTGCAAACCAAAGAGATTGTGGATGCAAATCTTCCGGAAAAAATAAAACAAGTATTCAACTAAGATAATGATAAAAGCTGCTATAACTGCTGTTGGAGGTTACGTTCCCGATTATATCCTTACAAATGAGGAACTCTCTACCATGGTTGATACCAACGATGAGTGGATTACTTCCCGCACAGGTATAAAGGAACGCCGAATTTTAAAAGAAGAAGGAAAAGCTTTGTCGGATATGTGCGTGGAAGCAGTTAATCAGATTCTTAAAAAGAAAAATATTTCAGCTGAAGAGATTGATATGATTATTGTTGGTACTATCACCGGTGATTATGCATTTCCTTCTACAGCCAATGTTATTTGTGATAAAATTGGAGCAAAAAATGCCTGGGGCTACGACCTTTCAGCAGCTTGTTCGGGTTTCCTGTATGGGCTTTCAACCGGGGCGCAATTTATAGAAACAGGAAAATATAAAAAGGTAATAGTTATAGGTGGAGATAAAATGTCGAGTATCATTGATTATACCCGTCGTGAAACTTGTATTATTTTTGGAGATGGAGCAGGAGCAGTGTTGTTGGAACCTACAATGGAAGATGTTGGAATCAAAGATTTTTTATTAAAGTCGGACGGAGCAGGAAGAAATTATTTATATACTCCGGCTGGAGGTTCATTACTTCCAACTTCGCATGAAACAGTGGATGCAAGGCAACATTTTGTTCATCAGGACGGGCAAATGGTTTACAAATTTGCAGTGAAAGGAATGGCTGATGTAAGTGCGGAAATTTTAGAACGTAACAAACTAACCGGTGATGATATTACCTGGTTGGTTCCGCATCAGGCTAACAAACGTATTATTGATGCAACAGCTCAACGTGTTGGTATTCCTGAACAAAAGGTAATGATGAATATTGAGCGTTACGGTAATACCACCGGAGGTACTATTCCTCTTTTGTTGTGGGATTACGAAAGTAAATTAAAAAAAGGCGATAACCTGATCATTTCAGCTTTCGGTGGTGGATTTACCTGGGGAAGTATTTATCTGAAATGGGCTTACTGATAGTAAATTTTAATTTGAGATTTCTAATGTAAAACCAAACATATAGTATACTAAAGGACTAACGACTAAAAACCGGTAAACCAGCGACTAAAAAAAGACACACAAACAACAACAATAAAAATAAGTATCAACTAACAAACACAAATACAATGAAGTTAAATGAGATCCAAGACCTGATTAAATTTGTTTCAAAATCAGGCGTTAGCGAAGTTGAATTGGAGACAAAGGAAGTTAAGATTGTCATCAAAACAGCCAGCAAAAACGCTGCTCAGGTAATTTATCAACAAGCACCTATGGCTGCTCCACAAGCCATTCCTCAGCAAGTAGTAAGTGTACCGCAACCTCAGGTTGTTGCTTCTTCAAACGATACAAAGGCTCCTGCTGTTTCCGAAGACAGTAAGTATGTCACTATCAAATCCCCAATGATCGGTACTTTCTATCGTTCACCGGGACCTGATAAACCTTTGTTTGTTAATGTGGGCGATGAGATCGCTCCGGGAAAAACAGTTTGTATCATTGAAGCAATGAAATTGTTCAACGAGATCGAAAGTGAGATCAAAGGAAAAATTGTAAAAGTATTGGTGAACGACGCTACTCCGGTAGAGTATGATCAACCTTTATTTTTAGTAGATCCAACAGCTTAATTTGAAAATGGGTAGGTTCGGAAATGAATTAACGCACTTCAAATAATTTTCATCCCGATAACTATCGGGATTTCAAATTAACTAATTTTCAAATTGATCAGGAATGTTTAAAAAAATATTAATAGCCAATCGTGGCGAAATTGCTTTACGTGTAATTCGTACATGTAAAGAAATGGGAATTAAAACTGTGGCCGTTTATTCCACTGCCGATAAAGAATCATTGCATGTAAAGTTTGCCGATGAGGCGGTTTGTATCGGGCCTCCACCAAGTAAGGATTCATACTTGAACATGGCAAGCATTATTGCCGCAGCTGAGATCACAAATGCAGATGCAATTCATCCGGGTTATGGATTTTTGTCTGAGAATGCAAAGTTTTCTCAGATCTGTAAAGACCATAAAATAAAATTTATTGGCGCTGCTCCCGAAATGATCAACCAAATGGGAGACAAAAGTAACGCAAAGGCAACGATGATCAAAGCCGGTGTTCCTTGTGTTCCGGGTTCAGAAGGTTTGTTGGAGAATGTTGAGCAAGCAATTAAAGAAGCAAAAGAAGTTGGATATCCCGTGATCATTAAAGCTACTGCAGGTGGCGGCGGACGTGGTATGCGTATTATCTGGAAAGAAGAAGAATTAGCGCCTAACTTTGAATCAGCAAGTAAAGAAGCAGAAGCAGCTTTTGGTAACGGAGCAATGTACATGGAAAAATACATTGAAGAACCACGCCATATCGAAATTCAAATTGTAGGTGATCAATACGGAAAAGCTTGTCACCTGAGTGAGCGCGATTGTTCCATTCAGCGCCGTCATCAAAAACTGGTAGAAGAAACCCCTTCTCCGTTTATGACACCTGAATTACGTGAAGCAATGGGTGATGCTGCTGTGAAAGCTGCTTTATCAATTGGTTACGAAGGTGTAGGTACCGTTGAGTTTTTGGTTGATAAACACCGTAACTTCTACTTCATGGAAATGAATACCCGTATTCAGGTAGAGCACCCGATTACTGAGGAAGTAATTGATTATGATTTAATTCGTGAGCAAATATTAGTTGCAGCAGGTGTTCCTATCTCCGGAAAAAACTATTACCCTCAGTTACATGCGATCGAGTGTCGTATCAATGCGGAAAACCCTTTTATGAATTTCATCCCGTCACCGGGTAAAATTACAACTTTACACACACCTGGCGGACATGGAGTGCGGGTAGATAGCCACGTGTATAGTGGTTATACTATTCCTCCAAACTACGATAGCATGATAGGTAAATTAATTACTGTTGCACAAACACGTGAAGAAGCAATTGCAAAAATGCAACGTGCTTTAAGTGAGTACGTGATCGAAGGCATTAAAACAACTATTCCTTTCCACTTACGTTTGATGCAAAATGAAGATTTCAGAAAAGGAAATTATACTACCAAATTTTTGGAAAGCTTTGATTTGAAAGAATAAAACCGTGAAAAGACACAGTTAAAGACAGACCTTAGGCCTGTCTTTTTTTTGTTATAAAAATTCCGGGTAACACACAACTTAATAGTTTTCTCAAGGGTACATAGTCGTCCCTCAAAAAGCATCCATATTAAATTATCGATATAAAAGACCTATCTTTTCCCGCATAATTGTTTGGCCACGCTGTGGCCAGCATTCATCTATTAATATTAAATTACTACTATTTGGCTCCGCTGGAGCCGTGCTTTGTAAGAATTTGCTCCAGAGGAGCAAAACAATAATTACAAGCAATCAAAGTTTTTTATGTTTGTTTTAGTGTGTATCGGCAAGACAACCACCCAAGCGATCACCATGCCTCAAATGCAATTCTAAAGAGTTAGGGCTCACCTTAAGGTTTCTCCCGCCATGGCAAACAGTAATAAACCCCGAAGCAGGTACTTGTTTAGTAAGTTTTGTTGTAAAGGATTTTGACGAAGAGGTTGATAACATAAAGCAGGCTAGCAACGTGAGGAGGAAAATGGTTCCTTTTGTGGTTTTCATGATCTTAGTTTTTTATATATTACTGTGTAGCCTGTAAATAGACCAATATTTACAAATTACAAAGTGAAAATTTCGGTGATAAAAATACTTTAGCGGATAAGGTTCGGGCGAACACTTTTGTTTTTCCGGATAGTATAAAATGAATTTGAATTTCACTGTAAAGATATACCAAAGGAAGTATGATTGTATCTAAACTATGTTAAGTGGGGTAAAACTATATTGTACCGAAATTTTTCCTGATAAACGGTAATCCTCTTTACTGAGGATTAATTTCTGGTAAAAAGAATGGTTAGAAACCTCGGAAGTGTGGAAATTATGCCCCATCTTTTTTGTAAATTGCTACATATTAGAGCAAAAGCTGACTTAGCTTTTCGTATTTTTACTCCCAATGAATGAACATCTCGATCCAAGTGAAGACAAATTAGGTTCTGCTGAAAAGGAATATGAAAGAGCATTGCGCCCTTCTCTGTTTGATGATTTCAGTGGACAACCAAATGTAGTAGACAACCTCCGCGTTTTTGTAGAGGCTGCAAAGCAGCGTGAAGAAGCTTTGGATCATGTATTATTACACGGTCCTCCGGGTTTGGGCAAAACAACTCTTGCTCATATTATTTCAAATGACCTTGGGGTAAACATTAA
Source organism: Bacteroidota bacterium (assembly GCA_030684395.1). GTDB lineage: Bacteria > Bacteroidota > Bacteroidia > B-17B0 > Aurantibacillaceae > JADJDM01. The sequence continues at coordinate 87,059 of JAUXTT010000004.1, forward strand.
AATAACTTCAGGTCCTGTATTGGATAAGCCGGGCGATCTCGCAGGGCTACTTACTAATCTGGAACCGTTTGATGTATTATTCATTGATGAAATCCATCGGTTGAGTCCTTTGGTAGAAGAATATTTGTACTCTGCCATGGAAGATTACAAGATCGATATTATGATCGACAGTGGGCCAAATGCAAGAACGGTTCAAATAAAATTAAATCCATTCACTTTAGTTGGAGCAACAACCCGAAGTGGTTTGCTTACGGCTCCATTACGTGCTCGTTTCGGGATCAATTCACGTTTGAGTTATTACGATGCAAAAACATTAACCGGTATAGTTCAGCGTAGTGCAGGAATAATGAATGTGGAGATCAGTGACGAAGCCTCTTTTGAAATTGCGAGAAGAAGCAGAGGAACACCTCGAATTGCAAATGCTTTGTTAAGAAGGATCCGTGATTTTGCACAAATAAAAGGAAGCGGTAAAATTGATATTGAAATTTCTCACTATGGATTAAGCGCATTAAATGTAGATAAGAACGGATTAGATGAAATGGATCATCGTATTCTTGCTGCTATCATTGATAAATTCAAAGGTGGGCCTGTTGGTATAAATACTATAAGTACTGCTGTTGGAGAGGATTCCGGAACCATTGAAGAAGTATACGAACCTTTCCTTATTCAGGAAGGTTATTTGATGCGTACTCCACGCGGAAGAGAAGCTACGGAACTTGCTTATAAACATCTTGGAAAATCAATTTGGAATAATAAGGGGACATTGTTTAATGAGGATTAATGAGTCTCCTCTTTACCCAATTTAACTAAGTAAGCCACATAGTCGGATAAAGGAGCATAAAACGTTAAAAAACAGTAAACCCTGATTTTACTGAGGAAAAGTGGCGGTTTTTAAGACCGGAAATCTGCAATAAATTCGCCCTAATTTCTTACATTTGTAGCCTCATTTTAAATCCTTATTTCATGGAAACGTTAGAAAAACAAATAACCGATATTAAACCGGTTTTGGCTGCTCTTGGCTTAAAAGAATTAAACGATGGTTGCTCTACCGGAAACAACGATTTCGCTTCCGGAGACATCATAGAATCATATAGTCCGGTTGACGGAAAATTAATTGCAAAAGTAAAAACTGCTACCAAAGCTGATTACGAAAAGGCAATGACTGCTGCATCTGCTGCGTTTTTAGAGTGGAGACATATTCCTGCGCCTAAGCGTGGTGAGTATGTTCGCCAGTTTGGAAATAAGTTACGTGAGAAAAAGCAAGAACTTGGAATGTTGGTTTCATACGAAATGGGAAAATCATTACAAGAAGGTTTAGGAGAAGTTCAGGAGATGATCGATATCTGTGATTTCGCAGTTGGTTTATCCCGTCAATTATACGGTTTAACAATGCACAGTGAACGCGCTGATCATAGAATGTATGAGCAATACCATCCATTAGGAATTGTAGGTATTATTTCTTCATTCAACTTCCCGGTTGCCGTATGGAGCTGGAATACTGCTTTAGCATGGGTGTGTGGAGATGTTTGTATCTGGAAATCTTCTCCAAAAACTCCATTATGTTCAATCGCATCACAAAAAATATGGGCTGAAGTAGCAAAAGAAAATAATTTACCTGAAGGTATTTCTTGTTTGATCAACGGAAAAGGAATTGGAGAATACATCTCTATGGACAAACGTATTCCTCTTGTATCTGCAACAGGTTCTACTCGTATGGGTAAAGAAGTTGGAATTAAATTAGCTGAACGTTTTGGCCGTGGTTTATTGGAGTTAGGTGGTAACAATGCCATCATCGTTACTCCTGAAGCTGACATTACCAATGCAATTCCAGCTATCGTTTTCGGTGCAGTTGGAACAGCTGGACAGCGTTGTACAACTACACGTCGTTTAATTATTCACGAAAGTATTTACGATAGCTTGAAAGAGAAATTAGTAAATGCATTCAAACAATTACGTATTGGAAATCCATTGGATCAAAATAATCATGTTGGACCATTGATTGATAAAGATGCAGTGAAAGATTATTTAGCTGCTATCGAAAAATTAAAACAACAAGGTGGAAACATGTTGGCTGAAGGTGGAGTGTTAACAGGAGAAGGATACGAAAGCGGATGCTACGTAAAACCCGCAATTGCTGAAGCGCATTCACAATACGAGATCGTGAAACACGAAACATTTGCTCCGATTTTATATTTAATGAAATACAAAACAATTGAAGAAGCTATCGCACTTCAAAATGATGTTCCTCAGGGATTATCAAGTTCTATCATGACATTGAACATGCGTGAGGCTGAGAAGTTCTTGTCAACAGCAGGTTCTGATTGTGGTATTGCAAACGTGAACATTGGTACTTCAGGTGCTGAGATTGGTGGAGCATTTGGTGGGGATAAAGAAACAGGCGGTGGGCGTGAATCTGGATCTGATGCATGGAAAGTTTACATGCGCCGTCAAACTAACACTATCAACTACGGTACAAAATTGCCGTTGGCGCAAGGAATTAAATTTGAAATATAATTAATCATTACCGGCTACAGGGTAGCCAAACATTAATAAACAATAACCATTAACCGGCTACAGAGTAGCCAAACATTATTAAGATGACAATTGCAAAAAACACCGTAGTTTCAGTTAACTACCACCTAAGTTCTAAATTCGAAAACGAAGCAGAAGAACTAGTAGAACAAACAAGTACCGATCGCCCATTCGTATTTCTATACGGATCAGGAGGTATTATCCCAAAATTCGAACAAGAATTAGCAGGAAAAAAAGTTGGAGATAAATTCGACTTTAAAGTTGATGCAGAAAACGGTTATGGAATGTACAACGAAGAGTACGTTGCTGAAATTCCTAAAGAAGCATTTTTCATTGAAGGGCAATTTGATGAAACTCAAATCTCAGTTGGTAAAGAAGTTCCGATGATGGATGCTGAAGGAAATCAAATGTACGGTTTGGTATTAGAAGTTGCAGACAAACACGTTGCAATGGATTTTAACCATCCATTAGCAGGACACGATCTTCATTTTGTTGGAGAAGTATTGGACGTAAGAGCGGCTACTGCTGAAGAGCTTGATCATGGACACGTTCATGGTGAGCACGGACATCATCATTAAAATTTTTGATATCTGATGGTTGATTTATTGTACCATTAATATCAGAAATCTAAAATCTTATATCAAAAATTAAAGCGCATTCCTTTAGGTTTGCGCTTTTTTTTGACCACTTGTGAAGTAAGAGTGACCACTTACAAAAAGGCAACATGGAAATGATGACACTCACTGTATATTTGGAAAAACTAAAATCATGAAACGAATTTTACTACTAACCATTTTACTTGTTGTTTATCGAGGGTATGCTCAAATAGATACTTTACCTGTTACTGGACCAACCTGGGGAGGTTCATCGAAACTTCAAGATATGCTAATCGATAATACTGGGAACTATTGGCTTACGTATTCAAATACAAATGCCACCCTTAGTGGTGTAAAAAGATACGATGGTGCAAATTGGATTTTATATCAAACAAGTAATTCAGGACTGCCAAGTAATCGTGTTAACACGGTAATTCAGGATGTAAACAATAACTATTGGCTTGGAACGAATGCAGGTTTGGCGAAATTTGATGGAACAAATTGGACCGTATACAATAAAGCTAATTCAGGAATCTGTTCTGATACTATTTATGTGATTAAGGAAAGTGGCAGTAATCTCTGGTTAGGTACAAATAATGGATTGAGTAAATTTGATGGTTCAAACTGGACGACATTCAATAACCAAAATTCGGGCTTGAATAACAATATTATAAATAGTCTGGAAAGTGATGGGACTAATTTGTATATAGGAACAACCAATGGTTTGTCTATTTTAAACAATTCTGTTGTACAAAATTATCCTCATAATTTTCAGGTAGGAAATATAACAAGTTCTATAAAACTTACTTCTGACTATGGTATTGTGATTGCGACCAGCAAAGGTGTGTTTATGTTTAATAATGGAACATACACAATTTTAGAAGATTATTTTGATTTTTGTTCAGTACAAAATTTTATTTTTTCTACTACGGAAAAGAGAAAATATATTGAAACAAATTCATTTAATGGGATTGTTGTGAATTATGGTGGATACATTCGTGAATTTAATGGAAGTGCAAGCGCGGATCTTATTTTAGGCTCTGTTAAAGGGCTATTGAAACGGAAAAACGGAAAGTATTTTGTTTTAGCATATAGCGGAAGTCAGTTGTGTATTTTAAGTATTGATGAAATAAATAACCCTAATGCATTTGTTCCATTGGCTCAGTCCATAACAAATTGTTACACAGAAAAGTTAAATATTAATCAGGTTAGTGCGCCCATGTTGGATAGAGGAGATATGTTTGGGGATCTCAACAACAATGATGGTTATGAAGTTCCCAAAGGGTCGGGTTCTTATGTGGCATTTGCAGGAAGTATTTGGATAGGCGGAAGAGTTGGTACTAATCTTAGAACTGCTTGTCAAACATATAGACAAAGCGGAACGGATTTTTGGCCGGGACCATTGGATACTGTTACTGCTCAGAATCCAAACGATACTGGTTCATTAGGGAATATTATGAAGGTTAATAGATTTGATGTGCAGAATTTCATTTTCAACTATAACAACGGAAATGTACAATCAGGAAATTTTATGCCTTCACGTGGCATTTTAAACTGGCCCGCTCATGGAACAGGAAATTTTTCAAGAAACACAGCTCCATTTATTGATGTAAATTTAAATGGGTTGTATGATCCATTAACAGGAGGAGATTATCCGGATATCAAAGGAGATCAAATGTTGTATCATATTTATAACGATGCCAGTGGCAATCACCTTGAATCAGGAAGCCTTAATCCCTTGAGGTTGGAGATTAGACAAAAGTCTTATGCTTACACATGCGAAGGAATTGCTGATAGCTTGAAGGCATTGAACTACACAACCTTTTACGAATTTGAAATCATTAATAGAAGTGATGATATTATTGATAGCATGTATATCGCTTATTGGAATGATTCGGATCTTGGCTTTTATAATGATGATTATGTAGGATGTAATGTGAAAGAGAATTATGGCTACATATATAATGGAGATAATTACGATGAAGATGGAAGTGGTATTGGTTATAAAAATTATTTACCATGTTTTGCCACTGCTATTGTGGAAGGGCCGGTAGCAGACATTGGTGATGGTACAGACAATGATCATGATGGAATAGTAGATGAGCCTGGAGAGCAGCTAGGAATGTCTTCCTTTTTGAATTATTACAATGATTTTTCCAACATGGGAAATCCTTCACAACAAATACATTATTATAATTATATGAGAGGTAATTGGAAAGATGGTAGCGCAATAAAATATGGAGGAAATGGGACAAGTGGCACTATTGCAACCAAATACCAATATCCCGGAAACACGGATCCTATTGGATATGGAGTAGGAGGAAGTCCGTCAAACCCAATGCCGCAACCAACGTGGACAGAAGCCACAGCGGGGAATTTACCGGGCGATAGAAGACTTATCGTGGGCTCCGGTCCTTTCACCTTGCAAGCAAAAGACACTACTAAAATTGTTTATGCTATGGTATTCACACAAGATAGTGCGAATCCATTTGCAAGTATTGTAAAGAATGAACAGGATGTAAAAAGAATTAAAGCATGGTACAACAATAAAAATTTCCCATCATGTTTGGATCTTAGCACAATAAGTATAAAAGAGAATAAAACCGGTAAGCTGAATTACTCTTTATATCCAAACCCTGCAACCAATGCTTTTACTTTAGTAACGGATCAATTGAATGGCGACAATACTATTGAAATTTTTGATATTGTTGGAAAAAGAGTAATGACTGAAAATATAACATCTAACAAACAAGTGTTTTCAATAGCAGATCTTGCAAGCGGAATCTACATTGTTAAAATAAATGATAAGTACACGCCTGTTTCCTGTAAGTTAATAAAACAATAAAACGTTATTTCACCAACTATTTTGTACATCTCACCAACAAAGCATTAGGCATGTTGAGCTTTTTTCTAAATTCGTTTTGATTAAAATTTAAATGAATGAGAAAAACTTTACTACCTATTCTGTCCATCTTTATGGGCGCTTTGTTATTTTCTTCTTGCGAAAAAGCAGAAACCACTCCTGAAGAAGATCCCACACCTGCAGGTCCAACCTACACCGCAGCCGACTTTACCCTCAACTGGAAAAAATCATGGGGAACAATTTATGCCGATGATTTTGGAGGCGGTGTAATGGATGTATCAGGAAATATGTATTTCACAGGAGCAACACAACCTGATGGTTCTTATGCAGATATTTTTGTGACTAAAATAAATCTTGCAACACAAACATTGGTTTGGTCAAAATCATTTGATGCCGGTAATCAAGATTTTCAGGCAAGTCCGGGAGAGAATGGTCATACGCAAGGCGGGGCAGGTTCAAGAAACATCGCTATCGATAATAATGGTGATATTTATATTTGCGGAAATACCAAACAAGGTTTTTATGAAGTAGTGGTAATGAAGATCAATTCATCGGGAACCGTGCTATGGCAAAAATACTGGGAGGGAAATGCAAGTGGATTGGCAAACGGTGAAGCAAAGGCATATTCTTTAGATGTTGCAGGAGGGAAAGTTTTTGTTACCGGACAATTAGCTTCTTCATCAGCGTTCCTATTAGCACTTGATGCAAGCAACGGTTCAATCTCCGCAGCTACCGAGCTGGATATTTCAGCAGGTTATAACGATAGGGGTTACACTGTGAAATCACCTGATGGAAATACCGTTTACATTGCAGGATGGGAAGGTGCAAACAATTCAGGTATGGTCGCTAAATTTAAAAATGGTGGAGCAAATCTTGTGTGGGCAAAACGTATTGATATTGGGTATGCAGCTCGCTTTTCAGATATAGATGTTGATGCTTCCGAAAATCTTTATTTAGGTGCGGATCATCGTGGGGTTTCTTCTTATGTTGGAGTTGTGAAAACAGACAGTAGCGGAACAGTTCTTTGGTCTAAAAAATTCCAGGGACTGGCTAACGACAGAAACAATATTTCTTGTTTGCGTTTGATCAATAATAATTTATACGTTGGTGGCAAAGGAAGCTTTGATGGCTACGATAATTCTGCCTGGGGTGACGGCTTACTTTTGAAGTTTGACCTTAATGGAAATTTATTGAAACAGTATAATTTCTTTACGGCGGAATTGTCAAGCGACAGATGCGGCGAGCGGATAGAAGGAATTTTCTCATACAACGGAGCATTGATCGTTGCAGGGGAAACCTGGTCCGAAGGCACGCAGATTGATGGTAAATGGTATATCCCTGCGGGAACAGTTACGGGTGCTGCACTTAATTCAACCAATGCGGTTTCGCCTTATGTAGCAACCAACAACGGTGTTTTCTCAACAACTGCGCCAGCTGCCAACACTTTATCCAATGCAGTAAATAATATGTCGGCAGGAACTCAGGGTTCTTGTGATATAATGATCAATAGTATCACCGAATAAAGGGAAATTCGAAAAATGGCTTTTTTGTCGTTAATCTTCAATTTTAATCCCGATAGCTATCGGGGCCTCACAGACCTACGTCTGCTGTGGTTTTAAAATATTGATCGCCTAAAAAAATCTAATTTTTGGAATTTCCCTAAAAATAATTTCCTACTTTTAAAGCGTCATGCAATTTTGTGTGACGCTTTTTTATTTTAAGATGAAATAGCCATGTACCAAAATCTATCAATATAAAATAGATACATGGTGAAACGAAGTTCAACGACACAAAAACAACAATACAAAAGTGGAGTTAATACCACATGGTAATAAAAACAATAAATAACTACATGTGAAAGCAGTTATACAAAGAGTCTCAGAAGCTTCAGTTACTATTGAAGGTGTTAGGAAATCCTCTATTCAAAAAGGATACATGATCCTCGTTGGAATGGAAGAAACCGATGCGAAAGAAGATATTGAATGGCTTTCCAAAAAAATAATTGGTCTGCGTATATTTGGAGATGCAGAAGGAAAAATGAATCTCGATATTAAAGAGGTGAATGGAGATGTTTTATTAATCTCTCAATTTACACTACATGCCCAAACAAAAAAGGGAAATCGACCATCTTACATAAAAGCCGCTCGACCTGAACAAGCCATTCCATTGTACGAACAATTTATTCAGCAGATGCAAATAGATCTGGGAAAAGATATATCAACTGGAGAGTTTGGTGCTGATATGAAAGTTGCCTTGGTAAATGACGGGCCTGTTACAATAATAATTGACACTAAAAATAAAGAATAATGACTCTTCAAAATGCACAACAACAGGTTGATGAATGGATAAAAACCCATGGCGTTCGTTATTTTAATGAACTTACCAATACCGCGATTTTGATGGAAGAAGTAGGGGAGTTGGCAAGAATAATGGCTCGCAAATATGGTGAGCAATCATTTAAAGAAAGCGACAAAAAAAATGACCTTGCTGATGAGATGGCAGACGTACTTTGGGTATTGATGTGTCTGGCAAATCAAACCGGAGTGAATCTTACGGAGGCTTTTGAAAAAAACATGGAGAAAAAAACAAATCGTGATAAAGATCGCCACAAAGACAACGAAAAGTTAAAGTAGGTCTGTACTCTGACCGTTTCCTCAATTCACAAATTAAGTGTAATTTTGCCCTGCAATGCAAATACAAGTATTAAAATCAAAAATCCATTGTGCTTCTGTAACGCAGGCTGAATTGGATTACATCGGCAGCATTACCATTGATGAAGATTTAATGGATGCCGCAAACATGATCGAGAACGAACAGGTTCATGTATTAAACAAAAGAAACGGCGAGCGTATCATTACTTATGTAATACGTGGTGAAAGAGGATCCGGTACTATTTGTTTAAACGGGCCTGCAGCTCTTAAGTTTGAGTTGAGAGATGTGGTGATTATTATTTCTTATGCAGGAATGGATTTTGAAGCAGCAAAGAAATACAGACCTATCGTTGTGTTCCCCGATACTGAAACAAACAAATTAAAATAATTTCGTGAGCCCCAAAAATAAAAAAATTCTCCAGTTTGTAATTCTGTTAGCGCTGGGCGGGCTCATCATTTGGCTTATCCTTAAACAAGTTTCCGGTAAGAAAGACGAAATAATAGATGCGTTTGAAAACGCCGATTATTTTTGGCTGGCAATGAGTGGCTTGATTTCTATTGTCGGTCATGTTCTGAGAGCATATCGATGGAATTATTTGTTGGAACCAATGGGATATCGCTCTAAATTTTGGAATGCTAATGGAGCTGTTTTTATAGGATACCTTGCTAATTACGGTTTGCCAAGAATGGGCGAATTAACCCGCTGTACGGTTGTTGCAAAATACGACGGTATACCTTTCGAGAAAGCATTAGGCACCGTTATTACAGAAAGGATCATTGATTTCTTTTTATTACTGCTTGTATTCGGACTTACTTTACTTTTTCAATTTTCTGAGTTGATAGGCCTTGCCGATAAATATATATTTTCAAAATTGAAGGAAAAGCTTCATGTATTTATAGATAAGCCAATTTTAGGAATTGCCTTGGCTATTGTGGGCTTAATTTGTGTTGCAGCTCTTTTTTATTTTCGAAAAAAAATCAAAAGTAAACTAACAGGTAAATTTGGTAATGCGATTAAGGGATTTGGTGGAGGCATAGCTTCTGTTAAACAAACCAGAAACAAAGGAATGTTTGTTCTGATTAGCATCTCAATTTGGTTTACCTATTTGTTAGGTTTGTACTTTGGCTTTTTCGCTTTCAAAGAAACGTCACATCTTGGATTTTCGGAAGGTTTGGTATTGTTGTTGTTCGCCACTTTCGGTGTGATTTTTACTCCGGGTGGAATAGGAGCCTATCAATGGATCGTTATGAATGTATTGATGTATTATGCTGTTAGCGATGTTGCCGGATTTGCTTATGGATGGGCAGTTTGGACCACTCAACTGGCAGTTATTGTGGTTTTGGGTCTTACGAGCTTGATCGTGTTGCCATTGTATAACAAAGAAAAAAATGTCGCTAAATAAAAAGCTATACGCTAAATTAACAACAGTTGAAGGAATAAAACATCAACTGGCAGTAGCAGGTTTTCTGAATAAGAAAATAGTTTTTACCAATGGCGTTTTCGATATACTTCATACAGGTCACGTTGATTACTTAAGTAAAGCAAGAGACCTCGGTGATATATTGGTGCTGGGATTAAATACCGATGCATCTGTAAAAAGATTAAATAAAGGACCTGAACGTCCAATAAACAATGAAGTTTCAAGAGCTACTGTTTTAGGTGCTTTAGAGTGTGTTGATTACATTATACTCTTTGAACAGGATACTCCCTATGAATTAATAAAAGCAATTCAACCTGATATTTTAGTAAAAGGAAGTGATTACAAAGCCGAAGCAATTGTTGGTTACGATATAGTAAAAGCCAAAGGCGGTGAAGTAATTACAATAGATCTGTCTCAAGGATTTTCTACCACCAACATCATCAAGAAAATTTCGGAAGGAAAGTAGTTTGCGTGCTATTTTTCGAGAAACTCCCCGACGATCTTCTCCGCATCTTCAAAAGCAACTTCTAATGTTTCGTTCAATATAAAACGATCAAACAAACTTGCTGTTTTTAATTCTTTCTCCGCTTTTTCTAAACGGCGGCCAATACTTTCCTGGTTGTCGGTGCTTCTACTTCTTAAACGCTCTTCTAATATTTTGATCGATGGGGGCATTACAAAAATAGCGAGTGCATTGTCTTTAAATTGATTTTTGAGATTTAATCCACCTTCCACATCAATATCAAATATCACATGCTTTCCTTTTGCCCAGATACGCTCTACTTCTTGACGCAGTGTTCCATAGCAGGTTCCGGCATATACTTCTTCCCACTCTAAAAATTCTCCCTTATCAACTTGTGATTTGAATTCTTCCGGCGTTAGGTAATAATAATCTTTTCCGTTTTGCTCCACACCCCTTTTGGGGCGACTGGTAGCGGAAATAGAAAACTCTATTTTATCAGGAAAGGTTTTTAAAAGATGCCTTACAATAGTTGTTTTCCCTGACCCTGAAGGTGCCGAAAAGATAATAAGTTTGCCGTTACTCATGCGCAAAGATAGAAAGTTAAAATGAAAGAAAAAATTGTCTCGAAAACCTTTAACCACAAAGGTCACAAAGCTTTACACAAAGGGCGCAAAGAATTAATAAAAAATCTGCGTTGATCAGCGCTCCCGATAGCTATCGGGACTGCGGGAAACCTTTAACCACAAAGTTCACAAAGCTTTACACAAAGAACACAAAGTGACAATAAAAACCTGTGTTGATCTGCGCTCCCGATAGCTTCGGGACTGCGGGAAACCTTTAATACAAAGTTCATAAAGAAAAAATCTTTAAAAATCTATTTAATCCGCGGCAAAAAAACTCTGTGCAACTCTGTATCCTCTGTGAACTCTGTGTTAAAACCTTAATTCTTATGAGCCGTGCTCATCAAATAAGCCTTGATCAACTCATCCAAATCTCCATTCAAAACGCCTTCCGCATCCGTGATCTTTAACTCGGTACGCACATCGTTCACCATTTTATATGGATGTAATACATAGCTCCGAATTTGAGAACCCCACTCAATCTTCATCTTGCCGTCTTCAATAACATCTTTGGCGGCAGTACGTTTACGCATCTCCAGTTCATACAACTGAGATTTCAACATGTTCATGGCACGTTCTCGGTTACCTAATTGTGAGCGTTCTATCTGGCAAACAACAATAATTCCTGTTGGTTTATGTGTTAACTGAACTTTGGTCTCAACTTTATTTACGTTCTGCCCGCCTGCACCACCCGAGCGGGATGTATGCATTTCTATATCGCCCGGATTAATATTGATCTCAATGGTTTCATCAATGATCGGGTAAACATAAACGGAGGCAAAAGATGTATGACGTTTGGCATTGGAATCAAAAGGACTTATACGTACCAAACGATGTACGCCGTTCTCCGCTTTTAAATATCCGTATGCAAACTCACCTTCTATTTGTAATGAACAGGATTTGATCCCTGCAACATCACCATCATTCACATCAAGCTGTGTAACTTTGTAGCCTTTTTTCTCACCCCACATGGTGTACATACGCATAAGCATACTTGCCCAGTCGCAGCTTTCTGTTCCGCCTGCACCGGCATTTATTTCCAATACACAATTCAGTGTATCTTCTTTGCTTCGGAGCATGTTCTTAAACTCAAGGTCTTCCATTTGTTTGAAAGCCTCGTTAAATGCATGGTCAACTTCCTCTTCTGTTGCTTCTCCTTCTTTAAAGAATTCGTAAAGTGTGTTGAGGTCGTCAGCAGTACTTTGAAGCGCAGCAAAAGACTGCGTCCATGATTTTTTTGATTGAATTTTTTTTAGGATCTCTTCGGCCTTTTTGGCGTCGTTCCAAAAGTTGGGATCGTGGGTCTTCTCCTCTTCTTCTTCGATTTCTCTTAGCTTTCTATCGTAGTCAAAGATGCCCCCTCAACGCACTCGTGCGTTCCAACACATCTTTTAGTTGGTCTGTTGTAAACATAATGGCAAAGATAACAAAAATTTGTGTCCCAATAGCTATCGGGATGGAAATGGGCTTGATTTGGTAATTTGCCCCAATTGTTACCGAAGTAATTTATATGTTTATCAATAATTGGCAATTGTTTCCATTACTAATGAATTATATTTTCCATTGCTAATGAATAAAGTTTTGCATTTGCGACGAAATATATGTATGTTTGTATCAGTAAATAATAACGAGCATGCTTAGAATAGAACAAATACAGAATGTGATTGATGCTCAGGAGTTGAGTTTTGCACATAAGGATGTAAAGTTGTCTCGTGAATTTTTGATAAAAGTTCCTGTTGTTAAAAATTTTGTAACAATTATTACAGGTCTGCGCCGTTGTGGAAAAAGCACTTTGCTGTTACAGGTTTTAAAGAAAGATTATAAAGATGCTCTGTATCTTAATTTTGAAGACATAAGGCTTACCGGTTTTGAGCCAAAGGATTTTGTTCGATTGCATCAGGAAATTGTTAGGCGAAAACACAAGGTGTTGTTTTTTGACGAAATACAACTTGTTGAAAAGTGGGAAATTTTTATACACCAATTGCTTAACGAAAATTACACTGTGTTTGTAACAGGCTCTAACGCATCCTTGTTAAGCAGAGAAATGGGTACTCATCTCACAGGAAGGCATCTATCAATGGAGTTATTTCCTTTTTCGTACACCGAATTTTTAGCGTTTAAAAAAGCAAAGCCTAAAAAGGGAACATTAATGGAGTACCTGCAAACAGGTGGTATGCCTGAGTTTGTAAAGACAAAGCAAACGTTAATATTAACAAGTTTGGCAGAAGATATTATTGTGAGAGATATTGCAGTGAGGCATTCTGTGCGGGATGTAAGTGCTTTAAAACAATTGGCAGTGTACCTTATATCTAACGTAGGGAAACCTGTATCTGCCAATAAATTAGCGGGAATGTTTGGGATAAAATCGGTAACTACTATACTCGAATATTTTTCGTACTACGCTGATGTATATTTACTGGAGTTTTTGCCGCAATTTAATTATTCGCTTAAAGCACAAGTGAGAAATCCCAAAAAAGTATATGCTATAGATACGGGTTTTATTAACGCAGCCTCATTGTCTTTTAGCGAAGATTTCGGACATAAACTTGAAAATTTAGTTTACTTGCATTTACGCAGAAAACACAAAGAGTTGTATTTTTTCAAAGATAAAGGAGAGTGTGATTTTGTTGTTTTTGAAAAAAATGAAGTTCAACAACTGATACAAGTTTGTTTGGAAGTAAATGACGAAAATTTTGAAAGAGAAAAAAATGGTTTAATAGAAGCTCTCAGGTTTTTTAAGAAAAAAGAAGGAGTTATTGTAACTATGAATCAGAGTGATGAATTTAATATTGAAGGGTGTAAAATTAAACTTGTACCTGCTTACGAGTTTATGTCATAAAAATCTGCAAAAAAGCCTTTGCGCTGTATGGAGTTTGTTAAATATCAAGAACAATTCTAAGATTTGTTTTTAATGTTTGAATTTGCTCTTTAGTGAGCTTGCCCAGTTTTTTAATTAAGCGTTTGTTATCAATTGCCCGGATTTGATCTACAAGTACGTCGCTTGGTTTATCAATTTGCCCTTTTTTTAAATGGACTCTTAGCAAAACTATTTCGTTATTTACTTTTGAAGTAATGGGGCAAATAATTGTTGAAGGATGCGTTTCATTCAGAAGATCTGTTTGAATTACTACTACCGGTCTTGTTTTCCCAGGTTCTGTTCCTCTGCTTGGATTAAGATCAGCTAACCAAATCTCAAATTGTTTAATCTCCATCAATTAATTTCTCAAATTCATGTAATATGTCCATTGAATCCTTGCTGGTCAACTTCGATTCCTTCGTAAGCTGTTTTTTTAATAAACGTCTTTTATTAAAAAGATTGTAAATACTTACAGCTTCATTAATATAACGATTTCTAGCTAGTTTTAGCTGAGAGGTAATTTCCTCCGCCTCATCAAATATCTTATCGTCGAGTTTTAAAGATAGAGTTTTCATTTGCTTTCTTTTTACAAAGGTATATATTAAAAGTATATACTGCAAATTTATTTTGACGATACCTGTAGGTATTATTCCTAACGATTAGAAGCTCAAGCGAAGTGGTAAGGAATCGGAGCAAAGTTCTTTCGGCGACGTAAGATGAAATTAGAGAAAAGATCTTCCAGTTAAACGCTGCTCGCCATTTTGTTTAGCTACTGTTGTGCATGCGTGTCAATTATTTCGAAATTAAAATTGGCTCTAAAAATGTGAAAATTTTATTTTCAATTAAAGTTTTTCCGTTACTAAAATATCTCCAATTAAAATTTATTGGTGAAATAGGTTTTATATGTTCTCGAAATTTGGCGTTTTCTGGAAAATGATTTTCTAAGCAATAGGTTTTTCCGTGATGAGTAACAAACTCAGGTGCCTTCAAATAAGTTTTAGATTTAGTATAAGCTAATTCGTTGGTCAAGCAAAGAAAGTAGCCAAGGTCAATTCGATTATTTTCAACTAACCATGTAAGACGCTTTAAATCGTTAATGATTTTTTGGCGAGTATTAGTTCGATCGGAATTGTGTTTTACCTTTTTTGGGAATTTAAATTCAAATCCAATTTTTGTGTCGATCCCAGAACTATTTTTAGTTGTTATCAAAAGATCTAGATATGAGCCATCCGAAAATGCACCAAAAAGTGGTGTTTCGAAATCAATTTTTCCATCTGGAAATATTTTTGAAAATTTCAATGCGAAGTTAAACACAATAGATTTTTCTGAAGAAAATGTTTGTTGACCTGTATTAAGTAATTCATCGATTTCTTGCCAAATATTTTCTATTTCATTTGTTAGGTGTTTCATCGGTTAGTTTTTAAGGCATGTCGCGCAACTTATTTATACCTGCCACAAATCTTCAGTTATGCAACTATATTATCGACGAGGTTGCGTAAACCATTTTCAAATCTTCAAATTAACTAATCACCAAATTAGCCTACTTCTTCCTCTTCGCCTTCCCCGATCTCCATTTTTGTTGCTCAGGTTTTTTGCCCGATGATTGCTGAGCTTTGCCGCCTCCTGATCTTCCATTCTTTTCATCACCTTTAGAAGAATCTGTTTTCACATCACTATCGGGTCCGCTCACAAATGCATAGTCCAATTGTTTACGCGCTACGTCTGCTTTTTTTACTTCTATCCAAACAGTATCACCTAATGCGTAAATGGTATTTTTATTTCTTCCTATGTAACGATAGTTCTCTTCATCAAAAATGTAGTGATCATCTTTCATGTCGCGCATACGGATCATACCTTCGCATTTGTTCTCGGTGATCTCTACATAAATTCCCCACTCGGTAACACCTGAAATAGTTCCTTTAAATGGTGTGCCCAATTTATCCGACATGAACTCAACTTGTTTGAATTTAATGGAAGCTCTCTCAGCTTCTGCAGCCATACGTTCCATATCGGAAGAATGCTTGCATAACATTTCAAGTTCGTTTGCATCCGAATAGGTTTCTCCCATCAAATGCGCCTGCAATAAACGGTGAATCATTACATCCGGGTAACGACGAATAGGTGAAGTGAAATGTGTATAGAACTCAAATCCTAAACCATAGTGACCTGTGTTGCTTATAGTATAAACAGCTTTAGGCATGGAGCGCAGAGTAAGCAACTCTATCATACTGCCTTCTTTTTTTCCTTTTACATCTAACAATAATTTATTGATAGATTGTGCGGTCGATTGTTTGTCTTTTAAACTAACAGTGTAACCAAACTTACCTACAAACTCACTTAAACTGGTTAGCTTTTCAGAAGTAGGCACATCGTGAATACGATACACGGTTGGTTTTCCTTCAATTTTTTTGTTGCCCGCGTTCTTAGGTTTGCCAAGTAGTTCAGCTACTCTGCGGTTTGCTAACAACATAAAATCTTCAATCAATTTATGCGCGTCCTGTTGCGTTTTAAAAAATACACCAACCGGATTTCCTTCTTCATCTAAATGGAATTTCACTTCTTCTTTATCAAAGAAAATAGATCCTTTGCGCATACGATCAGCACGTAATTTTTTTGCTAATCCGTCCAATATAAAGATCTCATCCTTGTATTCACCTTCTCCGGTTTCAATTACTTTTTGAACATCTTCGTAAGCAAATCGTTTGTTAGAATGGATGATTGTTTTTCCATACCACTCAGTAATTACTTTTGCATTTTCATCCATTTCAAATACTGCACTGAAACAATATTTGTCTTCGTTTGGTCTTAATGAACAAACAAAATTACTCAGTATTTCGGGAAGCATCGGAATAACACGGTCTACCAAATACACTGATGTCGCACGGTTC
This sequence comes from Bacteroidota bacterium, assembly GCA_030684395.1. Taxonomy (GTDB): domain Bacteria; phylum Bacteroidota; class Bacteroidia; order B-17B0; family Aurantibacillaceae; genus JADJDM01. Next base: position 103,950 of record JAUXTT010000004.1, read on the forward strand.
ACGGCTTCTTTGTCTAAAATACTATCGGGTTTTAAATAATGAGTCACATCAGCAATGTGAACGCCGATCTCATAATTTCCATTCTCTAATTTTTTCAAAGATAAAGCATCATCAAAATCTTTTGCATCAACAGGGTCAATGGTAAAAGTGGTGATGTCTCTGAAATCTCTTCGGCGTGCTATTTCTGTTGCTGTAATTTCTGTATTGATGTGTTTAGCCGCTTTTTCTACTTCAGCCGGAAACTCAGGTGGTAAGCCAAACTCAGCCATAATAGCATTCATTTCCGTTTGATGCTCGCCTGGGAAACCGAACACTTCAACTACTTCTCCGTAAGGATTTGGTTTGCCATCTTTCCAATCGGTAAGTTTCACCATTACCTTTTGACCATTCTGCGCACCCTTTGCTTTTTCTATGGGAATGTAAAAGTCAACGTGAATTTTATTGTTGTTCGGAATGAAGAAACAGGTTTTCTCTGTAAGCTGAATGCTTCCAACAAATTGAGTTTTGTTACGTTTGGTAACTTCAACTACTTCTCCTTCTTTCTTTTTCTTTCCACCTGCATAGATGTATACCTTTACTAAGTCACCCTGCAATGCATCTTTGGTTTTTTTCTCAGCGATGAAAATATCGTCCTGCATATCATTCACCACAACGTATGCTGAGCCGGTTGATGTAAAATCAATAACTCCGGTAACGTATGCTTTGGTTTCTTTGTAGGTATATTTTCCTTTATCGGTTTCAGTTACAAATCCTTGTGCTACCAGTTTCTCAAGTACTTCGATCACCAGGAATCGTTCTGACTCTGTGTTGATTTCCAGGCCTGCAGCCACTTGTTTATAGTTCAGGGATTTTCCTGCATTGTGTTTCATCAGATCCACAACTTCTTCGAACAGGTATCGTTGTTTTGGTTTATTTGCTCTTGACATATGTAGTAAAGCTAAGCAATCAAACGGTTTTTTGAAAGCCGGGGTAAAGATTTAATTAAGGGAGTTATAAACAAGCAAATTGGGTGTCCCAACTGCAACGTTCCTTATGCTGAATACGAATTTGTACGAATATACCAATCGCAATAACATTGCACATCAATTGGTATATTCGTACAAATTCGTATTTATTGTTCTATTGTGTCGATCACTTTTTGCACCGCCTTTGGAAAATACTCATACTCCAGTTCGTGTATTTTTTTTGCAACAGTTTCGGGAGTATCATTTTCATTTACTTCACATTTTGCCTGTAAAATAATTTCTCCTTTATCGTATTCTTCATTCACAAAATGAACGGTGATGCCTGTATGTTTTTCTTTAGCTTCGATCACAGCTTTGTGAACATTCATTCCATACATTCCATGCCCGCCAAACTTTGGTAATAAAGCAGGATGAATGTTGATGATCTTATTTGGAAATGCTTTTACTAATCCTTCAGGAATTTTTAAAAGAAATCCAGCAAGCACAATCAGATCAACTTTTTCAGTTTGCAAAAAATCGATCAGCTGTGCGGTGTAATTGTTTAAACTTGTTTTGGAAATAATCTGCAAGTTCTTTCTGTATTTCTCGGCTTTGGCAACTATTCCCGCATTTTCATTATTGGTAACAACCACTTTTATTTTAACCTTAGAGGAAGTAGAGAAATAGTTGAAAAGGTTTTCTGCATTGGTGCCTTCACCCGAAGCAAATACTGCAATATTGATCATGGGCAAAGATAAACAATGGCACGCAGATGACGCAGATTTGAGCGGATTAATTATGATGAAACTGTTGGAATGAATTAAAATTTTCCCGCAGATAGCACAGATTAACGCGGATTTTTTATTAATACTTTGTGCCCTTTGTGTAAAACCTTTGCGTCCTTTGTGGTTAAACATCAGCAAAATCATAAACAATCCGCGTCATCTGCGTGCCGTAATGCGCCTTTAGGCTCTGTAAATCATCTGTTTAGCTAAAAAGACTTGACTTCGCCTCCCGAATGATGTATATTTGCGCCCTAATAATCCTGTAAGATTATGCAATAAGTCTAAAGGTTACGAATTCTTCGTTTCCTTGCCCGCTTCGGGAGCCTGATTCCATTAGATTACAGCCTAAAACACATAGATGAAATTATCAGCATTCAAATTTAATTTGCCGAAAGAATTATTGGCAGAACACCCTGCGAAAAACCGTGACGAAAGCCGTTTAATGGTTGTAGATCGCAAAACCGGAAAAATTCAACATAAAGTTTTTAAAGACATCATCAACTATTTTGACGATGGGGATGTAATGTTATTCAATGATACAAAAGTATTTCCTGCTCGTATGTATGGAAACAAAGAAAAGACCGGGGCTAAGATCGAAGTGTTTTTGTTGCGTGAGTTAAATGCAGAGAGCCGTTTGTGGGATGTATTGGTTGATCCTGCTAGAAAAATCCGTATCGGTAACAAATTATATTTTGGTGACAATGATGTGTTGGTAGCTGAAGTTATCGATAACACTACATCTCGTGGAAGAACATTACGTTTCTTATTCGACGGTACTTATGAAGAGTTCCGTAAGTGTTTATACGAAATGGGAGAAACTCCACTTCCTAAATACATCAAACGTAAAGTAGAAGATACAGATGCTGATCGTTACCAAACTGTATTCGCTAACCACGAAGGAGCTGTTGCAGCGCCAACTGCAGGTTTACACTTTAGCCGTGAGTTATTAAAACGTTTGGAAATTAAAGGTGTTGATTTGGAATACTTAACTCTTCACGTTGGATTGGGAACTTTCCGTATGGTAGAAGTTGAAGATCTTACTAAACATAAAATGGAGTCAGAAGAAGTTATCATTCCTGCAAAAACAGCGGACATGATCAACAAAGCTAAAGACAATAAAAAACGTGTTTGTGCTGTTGGAACAACTGTTATGCGTGCAATGGAAACTTCGGTTTCTGTTTCCGGGCATTTAAATCCATATCAGGGTTGGACCAACAAGTTCATTTTCCCTCCTTACGATTTTAGCGTTGCAAATTGTATGATCACCAATTTCCACATGCCTGAGTCTACTTTATTGATGATGGTTTCAGCATTTGGTGGTTACGATCTTATCATGAAAGCTTACAAAGAAGCGATCAAAGAAAAATACCAATTCTACTCTTATGGAGATGCGATGTTGATCCTTTAAGAAGAAGTATTAATTATTATGAAAAGCCCCGGTCACTGAGCGTAGTCGAAGTGTGGGGCTTTTTGTTTCCAACCTATGGCTTGTGAAATATGTCGTCCCTACGGGACTTTGTAGTTTGCTTGGCTGGTTTATTTACTAATATACCATCCCTAAAGGGATTGTCAATAGTGCAAATGGATTGTCCCAGAGGGACAAAATATTAGTAACAAAGCAAGTCTTAATTAATAAAGAAGAGCCCCGTAGGGGCGATATATGATTTGGAAAACAAATTAAATGAAGTGTAAGATGTAGTATTCTACAATGCAAAAGGCATTAAATAAAACAGTGGTTGAATGAGCATCAAACCATCGATCACCAGATAATAATAGAAGGCGTGTTTTCCATTATACGCCAACAGAGAAAGCACAGCACACAAACTTAAAAACACAGCAGCAAATATGATTGGTGTGGTTTCTTTAATGAACAAGCCATACATAATGCCACTTCCGGCTAAGAGAACAATACAGAAGATCTTAGTGAATATAAGTCCCAGTTTATTTGCATAAGTAAAAACACCATCACGAAAATCTTTGTCGGAATCATTAATGTCAAATACAACGCAAAGTTCTGCAATGAATAAAAATTTAGCGATCAAAAAGTAAATAGACTCATCACTTACTTTCGAAAACTCCAGTAAAGGAACCAACACACAGCTGATGGCCCAAATGGCAGAGATCAAAAAGGGTTTGATGTATCCAAATCTTCTTAAGTTAAATGGCTGCATGTAATAAAGTGTAGAAACAACTTCTGCCCCTATCATAATGTAGATAGAGGTCCAGCTAAGCCAGTTGCACAAAAAGAGAAGTAATAGTAGCGAGATTAAATTACTTGCAAGAAAAGCATTTCGGTTTTTATCGAGCCACTGTAACCTTTCGTTTTCATTTGTTGCAGGAAGTGTTTCGTGTTTTACCCAAACCTTATGTTTCATGAAGATTGCAACACGTTGAAAAAATTGCGCGAACAACATGTGCCCTCTCTGCATATTGTATTGTAGAAAAGTAGAGAGTGTTACAAAAGCTAAATAAGAGATCGTGTTAAAATTAAAAGGCAAATGAAAAAGAAAATAAGTCATTAAAACCTGTGCAAAGGCACAAATGGCAATGAAGACATTGGCATATACCAAAACCCTATTGAACGAATTATTTATGTAAGCCTTAGTTGCCAAAAATCTCTATCGCGTTTTTTGTAGTGATCTCGGCAACTTCTTCCAGAGAAATATTTTTGATGAGTGAAAGTTTTTCAGCTACCAGTTTCACGTAAGAACTTTCGTTACGCTTTCCTCTGTGTGGAATAGGAGCAAGGTAGGGCGAATCAGTTTCCAAAACGAAATGCTTCATATCTAATTGCTCCACAACTTTATCTAAACCTGAATTTTTGAAAGTAAGCACTCCGCCAATTCCCAATTTAAATCCACCTAATGCAATTACTTTATCTGCTTGTTCCTTGTTGCCGCTAAAACAATGGAAAATTCCGGCTGGTAGTTTTTTAAATGAAGAAAGTGCTTCATAGATTTCATCAAACGCTTCCCTGCAATGAATTACAATTGGTAAGTTAAATTCCAGTGCCCAGTTTATTTGTGTTACTAATGCCTCTTGTTGTTCTTTCAAAAAAGTTTTGTCCCAGTACAGGTCAATTCCAATTTCACCAACTGCAGCAAACTTTCTTTTGTCTAACCAACTTTTTGCGATAGCCAATTCTTCCTTGTAGTTTTCTTTCACCGAACAAGGATGTAATCCCATCATGGCAAAACAATTTTCAGGGAATTGTTGTTCCAGTTCCAGCATTCCCGGAATACTTTCGCTATCCACATTGGGCAAATACAATTTGCTGATGTGGTTTGCCAAACATCTTTCTACGGCTTCTTTTCTATCTCCATCAAATTCCTCCGAATAAAGATGTGTATGTGTATCAATTAAAATCATATTCAAATAAAATCCCCACAAAGTTACTCAATTTACTTCCCCCCTCATAATTGCTAACACAAGAAAAATCTTTGTGGACCTTTGTGTAATCCCGATAGCTATCGGGATTTGCGTCCTTTGTGGTTAAAAGCTGATGTCCGCATATTCTAAATTACTACATTTGTTTCCATGTCTGACACACTGAGTTTTCAATTCGCAAATTTTTCCGACCTCGAAAAAATTGTGAGTACATACAATGCAAGTATTCCTGCGAAGCTTGCAACTGCTGATCTTGTGCCTGTTTCGATAGAGAGTAAAGTTGCCTGGTTCAATGAACATAACGAAACTACACGCCCTTTATGGTTGGTTCATTCAGGCGATCAATACATGGGTTGGATCAGTTTCACCAGCTTTTATGGCAGACCGGCATACAACAAAACAGTGGAAGTAAGTATCTATTTGGAGGAAGATGCAAAAGGAAAAGGCCTGGGTAAATTGTGTTTACAATTTGCAATGGAGGAAGCAAAAAAACGTGAGATCAAAACATTGTTGGGTTTTATCTTCGGGCATAACGAACCAAGTTTGCGTTTGTTCTATTCTTTAGGCTTCGAAAAATGGGCGAAATTACCTGAAGTAGCCGACATGGAAGGTGTTTGGCGCGACCTCATAATTCTTGGAAAGAAAGTTGAATAGTTCATTGAGTCGAATAGTTTATTAGTTAAATTTGGGAGACAAATTCGTGATTGTAAAAAATCACAATTGGAAATAAATCAGAAATTAAAGATGTCAGCATCCAGTATAAAATGTCCTAATTGTGGAACTCAGTTTGAAGCAACCGATGCATTCAGGGATGAAGTGCAACGTGAGTTGAATTTAAAAGCGAAAGACTGGCAGGCAAAAAAGGAAGAGGAATACCGCAAAAAGGAAGAAGCCTTTCAGAATGAATTGAAAGTTTCATTAGATAAACAAAAGGCAGATATAGAAGCCGCTATCCGTAAAAACGTTTCCGGTGATTTTGAGAATCAATTGAAAATGCTCAAAGAAGCCGATGAAGAGAATAAAGAAAAACTAAAAGCTTCCCGTGAAAAAGAATTGGAATTCATGAGGAAAGAAAAGGCTTTCAAGGATAAAGAAGCAGAGTTGGAAATTATTTTACAAAAGAAATTACAGGAAGAAAGAACTTCTCTTCAGGAGCAAATCCGTAAACAAGAACAAGAGAAAAACGCGATAAAAGAAAACGATTTTCAGTTAAAACAAAAAGAATTCGAGAAGCAGATAGAAGATCAGAAAAAACTGATCGATGAAATGAAACGCCGCGCAGAGCAGGGCAGTATGCAGTTGCAGGGAGAGGTGCAGGAACTGGCTTTGGAAGAATTATTAAGAGGTACATTCCCATTCGATACTATTTCTGAAGTTGGAAAGGGAGTTCGAGGTGCAGATGCAATTCAAACTGTCAGAAATAAACAGGGACAAGAGTGCGGAAAAATAATTTACGAAAGTAAACGCACTAAAGCGTTCAGTAACGACTGGATAGAAAAATTAAAAGCTGATATGCGTTCGCAGCAAGCTGATGTAGCTGTGTTGGTTACCGAAGTATTGCCAAAAGATATGGAAGTATTCGGAGAAAAAGACGGAGTTTGGATCTGTCGTTTCTCTGAAGTAAAAGCTTTATCTTATTTACTACGCGATGGAATTCTGAAAATTTTTGCTGCAACATTATCACAGGAAAACAAAGGTGATAAAATGCATATGTTGTATAATTACCTTACCAGTAATGAGTTTTCAGAACAATGGAAAGCTATTCGTGAGGGATTTATGAGCATGAAAATTTCTATACAAAAAGAACGTGATGCCATGGAAAAATTGTGGAAGGCACGCGAAAAGCAACTGGAAAAAGTAATGCTGAATGCGGCACACATAAAAGGTTCTGTAGAAGGTATAGCAGGGCAGGATTCAGTAAATTTAAGTTTAACCGATGATGAAAATTTATTATTAGAATAGTGACTCTTAAAATAATTTTATAAATAATTAATTTTACTTTTCTCTCTGTGTAACTCTCCGCCGCAGCGGATTCCTCAGTGAGCTCTGTGTTAAAAGTGTTAGAAAATGTCGAAACTTGTTATAGTCCCCACACCTATTGGAAACCTTGAAGACATTACTCTTCGGGCTATTCGTATTTTAAAAGAATGTGATCTTATCCTTGCTGAAGATACAAGAACAAGCAGTCATTTGCTAAAGCACTTAGAGATTCACAAACCGCTTAAATCATATCATCAGCACAACGAACATAAAATTCTGGAAGAACTGATTACTGATTTGCAACAAGGAAAAAAAATTGTTTTAATCTCCGATGCAGGAACTCCTGCAATTTCGGATCCCGGATTTTTATTGGTTCGCGAGTGTTTACGAAACGGAATTGAAGTGGAGACATTGCCCGGAGCAACAGCATTTGTACCCGCTTTGGTTAATTCGGGCTTTCCATGTAATGAGTTTGTTTTTATGGGATTTCTTCCACAAAAAAAAGGAAGATTCACCAAATGGCAACAACTTAAAGATGAAGAACGTACTTTTATTTTGTATGAATCCCCTTACCGTTTAATAAAATTACTGGAAGAGATAAAAGATAATTTAGGTGAGCAGCGCAGAGTTTCTGTTTCTCGCGAACTCTCAAAAATGTTTGAAGAAAATAAACGCGGAACAGTAGTTGAAGTATTGGAGCATTTTAAAAAGAAAACCATTAAAGGGGAGATCGTAGTTGTAGTAGAAGGTAAATCTGAAAACAAACATGAAGATGTCGAAGAAGAAGCTTAGAAACCACAAGAAACACAACGTGGGAGCACCTCCCGGTGAGCTGTATTACTCAGGTGATGTTACTGAGAACAAGGTAAAACTTACACTTATTCAATACAACGAATCGGAGTATTTTGAGGCAGAATATTTTGATGTACAAACCATGTATAAAGCCGTTAAACCGGATTTGATAAAATGGATTAATGTGGATGGTATACATCGAATCGAGATCATTGAAGAAATTGGAAAATTGTATAGCATACATCCACTTACACAGGAAGACATTGTTCATGTGGAGTCGCGGCCAAAGTTTGAAGAATACTCAAGATACGTTGTTTCCATTCTTCAGATGTTATATTACGATTCAGGGGTTAGACATGAGCATTTGGGAATAGTTTTATTTGAAGATACGGTAATTTCTTTTCAGGAGCCAAGCGGAGGTGATGCTTTCGATCTGATAAGAGCAAGACTTCGTGAGTGTAAGGGAAGAGTGAGAAAAATGGGACCGGATTACCTTGCTTATGCTTTGGTGGATGCCGTTGTGGATCATTACTTTTTTGTGATCGAAAAACTGGGAGAAAAGATAGAAGCTTTGGATGAAACCATCATCAATAATACAAACGGAGATGCTCTTCAAAATATACACGAATTAAAACGGGAAGTATTGTTGGTGCGTAAACTGATTTGGCCGGTAAGAGAGATGATATTGAATATGATGCGTAGTGATACCGGCTTAATTGCGGAAACAAATACTATTTACTTGCGTGACGTGCATGACCACATCAACAGGGTTAACGATACCATTGAACAATACCGGGAGACATTAAACAGTATCATGGAAGTTCACCTTTCCAATAACGCAAATAAGATGAATGAGGTGATGAAAGCACTTACCATTATTTCAGCAATCTTCATTCCGGTTACCTTTATTGCAGGTGTTTATGGGATGAATTTCGATTACATGCCCGAATTAAGATCTCCTTATGGGTATTGGATTACCATTGGAATTATGTTTGTTTTAATGATAAGTATGGGCATCTATTTTAAGAGCAAAAAGTGGTGGTAAAACCCAAATCTTTTCCAACCATATAAGGCATGTAAGGACATTGAAGGCAAAACCAAATGTCAACATAATTTACTTTTCACCTTCACTAAGCTTATATGAACTTAAATGCCTCATATGGTTCTATTTACTCCACCATTTCACACACATCATTCGGTCTGAGAAAAGCCTCGACTTTTTTTAAACTTAAAATCTGTTAAAACCGGAATTAACCACTTATCTGAAAAAAGCTACCACTTATCAAATTTATCACCACCACTCATCAACCGGTTCTATCAAAAACACGCTTATTGTCGTAAAATTGTTAAAATATTTAAAAGTTACAGGTGCTGAGGAAAAAATTAAAATTGGTTATCAGGCAATTAGGAATAATTTGATAATTCATTTGGCTTATTTTAACACGATAAGTATTTTTAGCCCCTCATATTGGGTACATAGTATAAAAACGATATAAATAGGTAAAGCATGTTAAGAAAAATTTACTTCAGTATTATAGCCACAATTGCCTTAGGTGTTGCAGGTTTTGCGCAAAATAAAGGAGCTATTAAAGCAACTTTGATTGATGAAAAAACCAAAGAACCATTGGCGTTTGCTAACGTAATTGTAACAAGTAATGGTCAACAGGTTGGTACTGGTACCACTGATTTTGATGGGGTTGTTATTATTAAACCACTAGACCCGGGTAAATATAATGTTAAGGCGGTTTACGTTGGTTACAATAAAAAAGAGATGAGCGGTGTGCAGGTTTTTGCCGATAAAACTGCTTATGTAAATATTGGATTGATAAATGATGGCGGTGTTCAATTGGATGAGGTGCAAATCATTTCTTATACTGAGCCTTTAATCGATCCGGATACTAAATCGGGTGGTACAGTTACTCGTGAGGAGTACCAAAATATGGCAACGAAAAACATTAACTCGGTTGCATCTACAACAGCAGGTGTTTATCAGGAAGATGAAGGAGATGCGGTAAATGTACGCGGAGCCCGTTCTGGTAACACTCAGATTTTTATTGACGGAGAAAGAGCTATTGGAACATCTGGAATTCCTCAGCAAGGTGTTGAACAAGTGAGCGTAATTTTAGGTGGTTTACCTGCACAGTATGGTGATGCTACCGGTGGTGTTATCAGTGTTACAACACGCGGCCCTCAGCCAAAATTCTTTGGTGGTGTTGAAGCAATTTCTTCTCAAATCACCGATAAATACGGATATAACTTTATTGGATTTAGTGTAGGCGGACCAATCTGGTCTAAAAAGGACTCAACAGGTGCAAAAAAGCCAAAAATTGGTTTCTTCTTAGCCGGTGAGGCTTTCCGCGAAAAGGATCCTGATCCTTCTGCGGTTGGAGTTTATACTGTAAACGACGAAAAATTAGCTGAGATTACAGCTAAGCCACTAATTAAGCAAGAAGATGGTAGTTTTTTACCTGCTGCTACATTTATTACAAAAGATGATATGGTATTGTTGAAAGCAAGACCAAACGTTGCTAAAACATCTTTCCGTGTGAACCCTAAAATTGATTTCAAAATTACAGATAACTTAAACATAACTTTAGGTGGTTCATGGGATTATAACAAGCAGCATGCTTATAGCAGAAACAACTCTATGTTCAATGCTGAAAACAATGCTTTTGTAACAAGAAATGTATGGAGAACCTATGTTAGACTTCAACAAAAATTCGGTAAGTCAAATGTCTCTGAAGAAGAAAAATCTCAGTCAGTTGTAAAAAATGCATATTTGAGTTTTCAGGTAGGTTATCAGAAAAATAAAGAAATTAGTGAGGATGATACGCATAAAGATAAATTTTTCAGATATGGTTATGTGGGTAAATTTAACACTTATGCAAGCACTGCATTAGAAGTTGATACCATCCGCACAGTTTATTACGATCAAAACGGAGATGGAATTACTGATACTGTAAACCTTGATCCAAATACTGCTCAAAATGGTGAACTTGTTTATTATAACGTTTCACCAAGTGATTCATTGGTAACCTTTACCCCACAGTCAAGTCCTTACAATCAATCAATGACCAACTACACCACTCAATTCTTTGATGAGTTTGGTTATCCTGTAAATAGTGTTTATCAGGTTTATGGTTTAGGTGGTAATATTAACGGATTACCGGGGCAAACAATCCATTCATTGTATACGCCTTCCGGAAATCAGTATGTAGGATACGTTAAAAACGACGAGTCGATTTTCAGGATTACAAGTAGTTTCTCTGCTGATATTAAAAATCATGCTTTAATGGTTGGTTTTGAGTTCGATCAAAGAGATTACAGAAACTTTACAGTAAACAATGCAGTAGGTTTGTGGCAGTATGCACGCCAATTAACTAACCAGCAATTTGCAACACTTTCATCATCATCATTTACAATTGATACAACAACTGCAGGGGATATAGTTGTGAACTATGCCCCTGATTATACACAAATTTCTAATTTCCACTACAGTTTGATGGACAAGTTCGGATATTCAAAAGACGACAGAATAAATGTAGATGGTTTGGATCCCGATCAAATGTCGCTTGATATGTTTAGCCCTGATGAATTAGTAGCTGCAGGTTATAACCTTGTTGCAGCTTATGGTTACGATTATTACGGAAACAGATTAAAGAAAAATGTAACTTTTGATGATTTCGCTACGCAAACCAAGAAAAATGCCAGAGGGGAAGATGAATTTACCAGAGCAGTTGGCGCATTTAAACCCGTTTACATGTCAGGTTATATTCAGGATAAATTCGACTTCAAGGATATGAAATTTAACATTGGAGTTAGGATTGATAGATACGATGCGAATCAAAATGTATTAGCTGACAGGTATTTATTAAAACCTGCTTATACAAGAGGAGAAATGACTGCTCAGCAGGATTATAAAAATGTAACTGGTCTTTCTTTGGCTCAGGGAGTTCCTGATGATGCAGTTGTATATTTTGGAGAAGGTGCCAATGCACAAGGTGCAAACGTTATAGGATACAGATTTGAAAGCACTTGGTACGATGTTAATGGTAACGTTGTTCAGGATCCAAAAATTATTTTGGCTGCTTCAAACGGTGGCGCTAATCCTGCGTTGAAATTACAGGATCCATTCTACGCTTCTGATTATTCCTATTCTAATAACGCCTTTAAGGATTACAAACCACAAATCAATGTAATGCCCCGTGTGGCTTTCTCTTTCCCAATTTCTGACGTGGCAAATTTCTTTGCTCATTACGATGTACTTACTCAGCGCCCTTCAGACGCACAAAATCGTTTGGATCCCAATGCTTATTATTATTTTCAACAATGGATTACACAAGGTAACACCTTTAATAATCCTGATTTAAAAGCTGAAAAAACAATTGATTATGAATTAGGTTTTAACCAGATCTTAAATGAAAAGAAAAGTGCAGCCCTTAAGCTGTCTGCTTTCTACAGAGAGTTAAGAAACCAGGTTGCAACTCAGCGTTTAACAGGAGCTTATCCTGCTGATTATATCAGTTACTCAAATCTTGATTTTGGAACTGTAAAAGGTTTCTCAGTAGAGTTTGATATGAGAAGAAGCGGCGGTTTTACTTTAAACGCTAACTACACTTTGCAATTTGCTGAAGGATCAGGTTCAAGTGCTGACGGAGGATTTAATCTAGCTAACACTAATCAGCCAAATCTTCGTGTAACCTTACCTTTAGATTTCGATCAGCGTCATACTTTAACAACTACATTAGATTATCGTTTTGGCGAAGGAAAAGATTACAATGGACCTAAGTACACTAAGAAAAAAGGTGATACTGAGAAAACAGTACAAATCCTTCAAAACGTTGGTGCAAACATGGTATTCCGTTTAGGTTCAGGTACACCATATACAAGAACTGCTGTTCCATTGTCTGATGTAATGGTTGGTGTTCAGCAAAACACAGTTATTGTAGGTGCATTAAATGGTTCTTACCTGCCTTGGCAATTCCGTGCTGATATGCGTGTTGACAAGAATTTTGAATTGGAGTTTGGAAAAAGCAAACCGGAAGAAGACAGAAAATCGGTTAACCTTAACATATACCTTCAGGTGTTAAACGTTTTCAATAACAAAAACATTGTTAATGTGCATCAGCATACCGGGTCACCTACTGATGACGGATACTTAAATTCAGCACAAACCGGGCAACAGTTTATTAATTCAACAGTTGCAATTAATGGAAATGCTTATTTAAATGGTTTTGTTGATCAATACCGTGCTAAATTAAATGATGGCACTTATTATAACAGACCAAGAGTAATTCGTGTGGGTGTTTTGTTTGAATTCTAATTGAATAAAAATTATTGATATGAAAAAGTATAACGGTAAATATAAAAAGCAGATTAGTGCCAGCATGATGGCGGTACTGATGTTGGTTTGTTCATCTGTGTTTTCAAGAGAAAATATTGGAGGGGCTCAGAAATTATCAAACATTGATAAGGTATTAAGCGGTTGTAGTGCAGGTTCTGCTTATACAGAATTAAAGCTTAACAATGTTAGAACAAGGATATTAACTTGTGGTGATATGTGGTGGGATTTGAACAGCAACCCAAAGTATGAAGTACCAAAGGGATCCGGTTCTTATGCCAGTTTCGCCGGATCATTGTGGTTTGGTGGGTATGTGGGAACTGATTTACGTGTTTCTGCAATGACTTACCGTCAGAGTGGTGTGGATTTTTGGCCGGGGCCATTGGATCCGGCAACAAGAGATGTTGATCCTGCTACCTGTGTTGCTTATGATAAGCACTGGAGATTTAACCGTGCAGAGGCAGACGAGTTTTACACTAAATACGCTCTTCCTACTAAAAATGGGGACGCTGTTGATGCTACTTATTCAGTTCCGGCTTGGATAAAAGATTACCCCGGATCCGCTCCTTCTCAATTGGATCGTAATGCTGGAAGTTTATATGCTTATTTAGCACCTTTTGAAGATGTGGATGGTGATAACGTTTATAGTTGGGAGGTTGGAGATTATCCTCGTTATAACGTAAGTAACACTCAAATTGAGCAAGGACAATGTAAGAGATTGTTGTTTGGTGATGAAACGCTTTTCTGGGTATTTAACGATAAAGGTAATACCCACTTGGAATCCGGAAGCCCTAACAAAATTGGTGTAGAGATCAGAGCACAGGCATTTGAATTTGCTACAGGTGATGCCTTGAACGATATGACTTTTTACAATTTCGAGATCATTAACCGTTCTACAGACATCTTAGATTCTACTTACTTTGCTGTTTGGGTGGATGCTGATTTGGGATATTATAATGATGATTATATTGGTTGTGATGTTGGTCGTGGTTTAGGTTATATATACAATGGAGATAACTATGATCAGGATGGTCAGGGTGTTATAGGTTACAAAAACAAACTTCCTGCATTAGGATGTGATTTCTTTCAGGGACCAATTGCAGATAAAGCGGATGGCTTGGATAACGATAAGGATGGTTGCACTGATTGTACCTGGCCCATTGATAACGAAACAGGATTAAAAGATACTTTGGCTTCACCGATTAGCGAAGATTCCATTCCTGAAACTATTAGTATGTCCAAATTTATGTACTATAACAATGACTTCAGTAATATTGGTAACCCTTCGGCTTTGAAGCATTATTATAATTACATGACCGGTTCATGGAAAAATGATACCCGTGTTCGTTACGATAACGCAGTTGGAACATCTACAGTAACAACCAAGCCAATTTGTGATTATGTATTTCCTGGTAAATCAGATTTGACTATTGGTTATGGTGTTGGAGGAACTCCTTCAAATCCAAATACCACTACAACAGAATGGACTGAAAAAACAGCGAATAACTCAGTTGGTGACAGAAGATTTTTACAATCAGCAGGTAAGTTTACTTTACAACCTGGGGCTATCAACACCATTACTTTTGGTATGCCATTCGTTAGAACCAATTCGGATGATAATTTCTCTGCGATTCCACTGTTAACTATTGCAGATGATAAAGCCCAGTCTTTGTTTGATAATTGTTTCAAAGTATTGGATGGGCCTGATGCACCTGATTTAACTATTCAGGAAATGGAAAATCAGTTCATTGTGTATTTGTCTAACAAAGAAACGTCTAATAACTATGAGTTAAAGAGATATGCTGATATTGACCCAACTATCACTCCGATATTTGGTGCAGCTACAGATAGATCTTACCGTTTTGAAGGATATATGGTTTATCAGTTAAAAGATGAAACAGTTTCTGCTTCTGATTTATATGATCAAAATAAAGCCCGTTTAGTATTCCAGTCAGATAAGAAAAATGGAGCAGGATTATTGGTTAATTACACCTTAGATCCAACTTTAGGTTTAGTCCCTAAATTAATGAATGAGAAAGCAGAAAATGCAGGAATTAAAAACTCATTCGTTCTTACAGAAGATTTATTTGCTGAAGGTGTTAAGAAACTGGTAAACCATAAGACTTATTATTTCATGGCGGTTTCGTATGCTTACAATAATTATCTTACTTATAAGGAAGATGTTGCTCCGGGTATTGACTCTACAGGTGCCGATGCTCACCCTTCAAGTGGTGATTATGCGGGACAGAAAAAGCCATTCCTTCAGGGAAGAAGAAATATAAAAATTTATTCTGCTGTCCCTCACAATATTTCGCCTGAAGCAGGTGGTACGGTTGTTAACTCTTATTATGGCTACAGTCCAATGGTAAAACGTATTGAAGGACAGGGAAATGGCGGGAATGCATTGGATTTAACCGCTGCAACAGTTAATAGTATTTTAAACAGCTCTGATAGCAGAGCCACTGTATTAGAATACGAAAGCGGAAGAGCACCAATTACTGTTAAAGTAGTTGACCCATTAAAAGTTGTGGAAGGTAACTTTGTGGTAAAAGTAAAAAAAGCAATTGCGAATTTTGATAATACAGGTGATACATTGGTAATGGGTGAAACAACTGATTTGGATTCAGGAAAAGTTAAACCTTCTTATAAATTTCAGGTTTCAGGAACTTATACTGATTTTGATGGTTCTTCTGTAACAAAAACATGGGATGCTGATGAAGTTGTGGAGTTTGGCCAAGAGTTTTTATTGATTGGTAATAATAATACCCCAATTGGTATATCAGTAGCTGTGGCCCAAACAAAGGATCCTAATTGTAATATTTATACCGATAAAACTACAACTAATACTCAACTAAATATTGGTTCTGCCGAAGAAGGAGAATTGTTAGAGTCTTCATTGACTTTCGCTAACTCCAGTTTGAAATGGTTGAGTGCGGTTGCTGATGTTGATGGAGAAACAGAAACCAACTGGATTCGTTCAGGTACTGTAACAAGTGGTCCGAATAACCCATACAATGATGCAAACGTACCGGGCTCTGATGGAAAAAGCGTTTTTGATGACCCCAATCAGATCTATGAGAGTGTTGTAGGCGGTACATGGGCTCCGTTCAGGTTAACTGCAGCAGCTAATCTTGGTGCGGCTTTCGGTTCTAGTCCTGCTCCATTGACGTATGCTCCATCAATTGGTTTCGTTTCAGGTGCTCAATTGCAGTGGAAAAGATTGAATAATTACGAATTAGATGCCAGATCACTGTCAAGTGTTGATATTGTGTTTACCTCTGATAAAAGCAAATGGACAAGAGCGGTTGTTTTAGAAATGGGCTACTACAATGCAGACAATGTTGGTACCCAGCGTAAATTCCTGCCACGCAAGCAAAAATCTGTAGATAAGAATGGTGCTGCTGGCGATAGTAGTTTACTTTCAACAGATCCGAATGATGCAGATTATATCTCTCCTTATGGTATGGGCTGGTTCCCAGGTTATGCTATTAATGTTGAAACAGGTGAGCGACTTAACATAGCATTTGGTGAAAATTCGTCCGATGGAACAAATAATGGAAAGGATATGATTTGGAACCCAACAAATAATGAAGCAGCTTTTGGTGGTATGCATTACATCTATGTTTTCGGTCATAACTCTGATGGAGTTTCGGGAACGGATCCTATTGATGTGCCAAGATATGATGCAGGTGCAGCGTTAATTCAAATGTTGGGCAAACCCGTTACTACAAATAATACTCATTATCTTACCGGTTATGGGCAAGCTACCATTGTGGAAGCTTATAAAGATGCTATGTGGGTGAACATTCCTCTTACAGCAGATGGTTATACACCGCCAGCGGGTTACCAGGTATCTATTCCTTGCGACGCTAAGGTTAAAATAAGAGTAAGAAAACCTTTACGTTTTGGATTAACCGGAACCTGGAACCCTTCTTATTCTGTAAAAGAAACCCAAACTACAACTAACCCGTCAACTTTTATACCCGGTACAACTTTCCTAAACTCAATAAACCCGGCGAATTTAACAAGTGATACGGTGTCTGGCTCTCAAAACAATAACTTCCCGATGTATTCATTTAATACTGTTGGGTTAGGTGCTACCCTTAACGAAACTGATGTTGCAAAGAGTGCACTGGATCTTATCAATGTTGTTCCAAACCCTTATTACGGACACTCTCAATACGAGAAACAAAGGGTTGATAATTACATGAAAATTGTAAACTTACCTGTGAAATGTACTATTAAGATCTATACTGTAAATGGTACGTTATTAAGAACCTTGAATAAAGATACGGATGCAACAACAGATGTTTCATGGGATCTTAAAAACGATAAAAACATCTTAATATCAAGTGGCTTATATATTATCCATGTTGATGCAGGTGAATTAGGTGAGAAAATAGTTAAGTGGTTCTGTGTAATGCGTCCAATAGATTTACAATCGTATTAATTAATTGTTTAAAAGAAGTTATGATGAATAAGATATCTAAAATAGTTTTAAATTCTGCGATTGGAATTTCTCTTTTGTCTGCAGGTGTAGCAACAGCAGGTAACCCTGATCGTGCGGGTTCAGCCGGGAGCGGTCAGCTTTTAATAAACCCTTGGGCTCGCTCTACGGGTTGGGCTGGTTCTAATCAGGCTAACGCACATGGCTTAGAAGCAATGTTCCTAAACGTAGCCGGTATGGCTTTTACTAAGAAAACGGAAGTTGTTTTCTCTCGTTCAAGTTGGTTAGGCGGATCCGGTATTAATATGAATGCTTTTGGTTTTTCTCAACATGTGGGTGAAACCGGAGTGTTAGGACTAGGAATTGTTTCCTTAGACGGAGGCGATATTGATATCACAACTGTTGATCAACCTGAAGGTGGAATAGGTCAATACTCTCCATTGTTTTTAAATATTGGTTTGTCTTATGCAAAAGCATTTTCAGATAATATTTATGGTGGAGCAACTTTAAAAATTGTATCTGAGCAAATCTCTAACATTTCGGGAAGAGGAGTTTGTTTGGATGCGGGTATTCAATACCACACAGGTAAATACGATCAGTTTCATATTGGAATTTCATTGAAAAATGTGGGACCTAAAATGACTTACCGCGGAGATGGTATGTCGTTTGAAGCAAACATTACCAATGGCACTCAATCTAATGGTTCTGTTTCCGGTTACAACGCAACTTTTGAGCAACGTTCTGCTTCTTATGAATTACCTTCTTGTTTAAATATGGGATTATCTTATGACTTCCTTTTGGGTGTTAGTGATAGCGTAAAAGCAAGCGAAGTTGACCACAGAATTTCTGTTGCCGCTAACTATACATCAAATTCTTTCACCTACGATCAATACTCTTTAGGTGTTGAATACGGTTTCAAAAAATACCTGATGGTAAGGGGAGGTTATACTTACGAAAAAGGAATTTTGAAGTCAGATACACGTAGAACTGTTTTTACCGGACCAACTGCAGGTGTAACATTACAGTTACCTTTTGGTGCTGAAAAAAATAAGAGCTTTGCTTTAGATTATTCATACAGATTCACAAACCCGTTCAGCGGAGTGCATTCAATTGGTGCAAGAATCAACTTGTAATCTTAGAAAAATTCATTATATTTGTTTAGTAATCCGCCTTTAGGGGCGGATTTCTTAATTTAATAAATACCCATCACATATGTCACAAATTGCTTATTACACGGAAGAAGGCTTGCTTAAATTAAAGAATGAATTGCACAATCTGGAAAAGGTTGAAAGACCAGGTATTATAAAAGCAATTGCAGAAGCAAGAGATAAAGGTGATCTTTCTGAGAATGCGGAGTATGATGCAGCCAGAGAGGCTCAGGGTTTACTTGAGTTTAAGATCAATAAATTAAAAGATATATTAGCTAACGCTCGTCTTATTGATGAGACACAATTGGATCTCAGTAAAGTTTCTATACTGACCAAAGTAAAGATCAAGAACCTGAAGAATGGTGCAAATATGCAATATACAATTGTTGCAGAAAACGAAGCTAATTTAAAAGAACTGAAAATATCGATAGACTCACCTATCGGAAAAGGTCTTTTAGGTAAAAAAGTTGGCGACAAAGTGGATATTGCAGTCCCAAGCGGAGTTATACCTTTTGAAATCATTGAGATCAGTTTGTAAAAAATGGCTAGCATCTTCTCTAAAATAATGCAAGGGCAGATTCCATGTTATAAAATAGCAGAGAATGAACATTGTTTCGCTTTTCTGGACATTCGCCCTTTAAAGCAAGGTCATACATTAGTTGTTCCCAAAAAGGAAACAGATTATTTGTTTGATCTGGAAGATTCCGAATACCTTGCTTTACAGAAATTTTCAAAAGAAGTTGCAAGAGCCATAAAAAAAGAGGTAGCATGTAAAAGAATTGGGGTAGTGGTTTTAGGATTCGAAGTACCTCATGCCCACATTCATCTTATTCCCATTAATAACGAATCGGAAGTTAACTTTCACAACCCACGTGTTCAGCTATCCAATGAAGAGATGATTGAATTAGCAGAAAAAATTGCTTCACATTTAAAATGACCTATAAACTATAATGGCGTTAGTAAAGAAAATTGTTTTTTATACTTTATTAATTGTCATTTTATCGTGGTTACTGGAGTATGCGGTTCTTAATGGAATTCGGAAAAACAAGATCGGTCTCTACAATAAATTCAACCGGATATTTCATCAGCAAAATAATTATGATTTACTCATAATCGGATCTTCAAGAGCAGAAGGGCATTTTAATACAAAGATCATCGATTCCATCGTAGGCTGCAACTCATTCAATATTGGAATTTCAGGCTCTAATAATGCATTTACATACGGAATTTATAAAACCTATTTGAGTAAGAGTAAAGCTCCGAAAATTGTAGTAATGAATATTGATTTTCACTTTTCTCATCACAGTAGTGATACTATTTATGAATTCCCGCGTTATTTCCCATATTTAGATAATGAGATATTGTATAACGAACTTAAGCAAAGGGATCCCAGATTTTATTTGTTCAAATATATGCCATTGTACAAATTAGCCTTTATGGGAGATAAGTACCTGAACATAGCTGCAAGAGGATACACCGGTAAGCCGGGTATTTATGACTGGGATTGCTACAAGGGGTTTCAGGCGATCAATCCAATTCAGTTTAAAGATATTTCAAAAGAAGATACAAGCACCTATAAAGGAATTATTTTAAAGGAAAACATAGATTACCTGGATTCAATAATAAGCATCAGCAAAAAAAATAGCACAAAGGTGTATATTGTTGTTTCGCCAACTTATATTAAAGGAAGTAAAAGGATAGTGAATTTAGAAGAACACATGAAAGGTTTTGAGAAAG
The DNA here is from genome assembly GCA_030684395.1 of Bacteroidota bacterium. GTDB lineage: Bacteria > Bacteroidota > Bacteroidia > B-17B0 > Aurantibacillaceae > JADJDM01. The sequence continues at coordinate 124,511 of JAUXTT010000004.1, forward strand.
TAGCAAAGGAGAGGGAAATTCCTTTTATGGATTACACCAAGGATTCAATATGTTATAAGGGCAATCTCTTTGCCGATTTTTATCACATGAAAAAAGAAGGTGCTGTAAGGTTTAGCTCAAAATTTGCCAATGATTTTAAAAAACTACTCAGTAAAGAGTAGGTTTAACTGCAATAATCTGCCGACCTGAGCGTTTAAGAAAGTATGAAATCAGGGTTTTATATATGTATTATTTTCTTTGCGGTATTCAGCAACAAAATAGTGTCGCAAAGCAAACCTATGATAGTATTGCCACAGGTTAGGGGAGCCGATATTATGTGGTCTAAAGAAATCTGGCGCACAATTGATCTTTCGGATCGTTTCAATTTCTCGTTTTATTTTCCCACCCAAAAACGAAAAGATCAACTCTGTTTGTTTGACGTTATTTCGAAAGGGTTGATCAATAATGAATTTAATGCATACAAAACGGATGAGATAACGGAAGGAGATACTTTGTCTCCCGATCAGGTTAAAAGTAAAATAGTATTCAGAGATTCGATGTTGTTTTATTATGCCGATGAGTTTGGAAATGATAGCACTGAGAAAAAATTAGTAACCGACACGATGAGTGGGGAATACATTGTACAATACTATGTAAGGGAAGTTTGGTTTTTCGACAAACAAAGATCCGTTATGGATGTCAGGATCAAAGCAATTTGTCCAGTGAAATATGACATGGAAAAGGGATTATTAATTCCTTTATTCTGGATCAATTATGAAGAAGCGAGGCCATGGCTAAGTTCATTTTCCGCGTTAAATTCAAAGAACGATTCGGAGAAAAGAAGCTTTGATGAACTTTTTGTAAAAAGAAAATTCAATAGTACTATAAAAAAGGAAAGCAATCTATACGATAGGGAAATAGCCGATTATGTTCAGAACGAAAAAGAAGCAGTACAAGAATCAGAAAGAATAAAAGATTTTCTTAGGAATTTTGAATGCGATATGTGGGAGTGGTGAACGGGAATGCTTTTAACACAGAGAGCACTGATCTTTTATAAAACCATTAAGCATAGAAGTTCATATAAGAATAGTAACTTAAATGCCCTTACATGCCTTATATGGTTGCTGAGCTTACCGATGTATGGTTCAAATCTGCTTGTTATTGTTTTCTCTACAATTCTATAAAACTCTGTGTAACTCAAAATACTCTGAGTTGAGAGAATTTACCTCAATATCAATAACCGATTCGCATCCAGCTTAATAAAGATAAAAAGCAAAATAGTAAAACTCCACAGAGATGATCCTCCGTAACTAAAGAAGGGCAAAGGAATTCCGATAACCGGCATCAGTCCTATCGTCATGCCAATATTTACTGCAAGGTGAAAAAATAAAATGCTGGCAACACCGTATCCATAAATTCTACTAAAAGGAGATCGTTGCCGTTCTGAAATATTAAGTACCCGAAGCATCAATGCTATTTGAAGTATAATGACAAATGCGCTCCCTACAAACCCCCATTCTTCACCAACCGTACAAAAAATGAAATCGGTATCCTGTTCGGGCACAAAATCGTATTTAGTTTGTGTTCCTTTTAAATATCCTTTTCCTAAAAAGCCGCCGGAACCAATTGCAATTTTTGCCTGATTCACGTTGTAGCCCTCTTTTTTCATGTCAACTTCACCACGGCCAAGCAATACATCAATCCTTGTCTTCTGATGTTTTTCGAGTTTTTCATAAACATAAGATGCCCCGAAAACCATACTGCCCGCAAGCCCTGTGCAGAGGATAACTATAATCAAATTCTTGCGGTTTCTTTTGATGAATACAAACGACAAAAGCGAAATGGCACCAATAATGGTATACAAATAAATATCTTCCACCATAAGGGCAAGTATCATTAAAATTACCGCCAGAAAACCTACAAGAAGAAAATTTACAGATAAGCCTTCGCGATAGAGAACCGCAATAAAAGCAATAAACACAATAGCTAATCCGGTTTCGTCCTGCAATAATTTAATGATGATTAAAGGTGCCATAATGATGATACCTGCAATCAAAGTGTTTTTGTAGTTTTTAATAATGGAAGAAAGATTTGTTTTTACATTCTCCACTTTTAGGTTAACGTTACTAAGGAATTTTGCAAGTGCGAGATTGGTAGCGAACTTCATGAATTCAGCGGGTTGTATACCAAAATCACCAAAGCGGAACCAGGATTTACTTCCTTTTACTTCGCGTCCCAAAAAGGGAACTGCAATACATGCGAGTAAAAAGAAACTATAAAATATATAAGCGAAAACGGTATAAAAACCCGAATCAATGATAAGAATTAAAATTGCCAGAAATGCCGCTCCACCGATCCACAGTAATTGCTTCCCGTACTTTTGCGACATATCGAAAATGTTACTGTGTTCTTCGTTATACACAGCAGCATAAATGTTTAACCAACCCATGAGCACGAGAAGTATGTAGATCAGAACCATCCATCTGTCTACATTATAAAATACTTTGCTCTCGTCTTTTCTCATTTTTAGTGATGTGGTTTTTCTGCCGGAACACTTTTACCTGTTATCAGATCAGCTTCCATCATTCGCTTCTCCATATCTGTTCTTAAAACTTTTCTGTTCAAATATTTCTCTATCATCAAACTCGAAATAGGTGCTGCCCATGTTCCACCGAAACCTGCATTTTCTACAATACAGGCAATTGCAATTTTAGGATTGTCTCTTGGGGCAAAAGCAACAAACACCGCATGATCCTTTCCATGAGGGTTTTGAGCTGTCCCTGTTTTTCCGCAAATAACAACATCTTTAAGTTTAGAGGCAGCAGCCGTTCCCGATTCAACAACTTTTTGCATACCATCAATTACATTTTCATAGTAAATTTTATTAGTAACATAGGTGTAGTGTTTTTCCATAAATTTTTTATCGATCGGTGTGCCACTTGTGTTTGCTTTTACAATGTGTGGCGTAAAATAATATCCTTTATTTGCAATGATACACATTACGTTTGCCATTTGAACGGGAGAGATCAAAAGTTCAGCCTGACCAATTCCTAAAGAAACAATGGTATTAGATCTCCATCCGTTTTCTCCAAAAACTTTATTATAATATTTTACGCTGGGCACATTTCCTGAACGTTCAAAAGGAATATCAGAATTTAACTTTTGCCCAACTCCAAAAGTCATAACCGCGTCACGCCAGTGTTGATATCCATCTTTAAATTTTGGATATGCCTTTTGATCAACAATACTTCTGAATACATAACTGTAATAAGAGTTACATGAGTGCTGAATAGAAGCAATAAGATTTCCTGCCGGATGCCGGTGGCACTTTGGTTTACCACCCATTGGAGGGTAACCCATTGCGCAAGGATAAACAGTACTTGTTTGTAGTACGCCATCCTGTTGCCCGATCAAGGCATCTATTAATTTAAAGATTGATCCGGGAGGGTAGGTTGCTTGCGTGGCTCTGTTATACAAAGGGTTGTACAAAGTATCTAAATACATTTTGGAGAATGTTTTGGCACGGTCGTGACCTACTAATAAGTTTGGGTCATAAGTTGGTGAAGATACCAAACAAAGTACTTCACCGGTAGAAGGTTCAATGGCAACAATACTTCCTTTTTTACCCATCATCAATTGTTCGCCGTATTTTTGCAATTCAGCATCTATGGTACAGGTAATTCCAACTCCTACAACACCCGCGGTGTCATACTTTCCCTCCATATACTTCCCTTGTTCCTGATTATGCACATCAACTAAAACAATGCGAACACCTTTTTTTCCTCTTAATAATTCTTCATAAGAACGCTCAATTCCACTTACGCCAATATAATCGCCTTCGTTATAATAAGGATCGCTTTTTGCTTTTTCTTTACTTACCTCGCCCACATAACCCAAAAGGTGCGGGGCAAGTTTTTCAGGATAAGAACGCACGCTTCTTTTCTGAAAATAAAATCCATTGAAACGAAAAATTTTTTCCTGAAGTTTAGCATAAGTCTCAGATGTTAAAGCTTTTTCAAAAATGGAAGATTTCCTTCGGCCATTAACGTATTTTGCTTTTTCAATTCGTTTTCTAAAAGTGCCTTTGTCGATATGAAGAATATTACAAAGCGCCATGGTATCACATCCTTTTACATCAATAGGTATCACCATCAAATCATAGGAAGGCTCGTTCACAACTAATTTTTTTCCATTACGATCGAAAACATATCCTCGAGGAGGATAATCGGTTAAATAACGAAAGGCATTTTGGTTGGCAGCTTCTTTATAGGTGTCATCAATAGTTTGAATATAGAACAAACGACCAATATAGATCAATGCAACCAGTACAAAAAAGCCGCCGATGTAATATTGCCTGTTTGATAATTGTGGATTGTTCATGCGAGTACCCCGTCTTTACGATAAAACAAAAACTGAATAATATAAACGAATACAAAACTCGCCAATGTGCTTCCTAAGGTTTTTAATAAAGTGAAAAGGAAATCATTAAAACCAAATTCTTCCAAATAGAAGAAAAAAAGATGATGTATCAATAACATAGGAAGGGCATAATAAACAAACCAGGCATTACCCATGTATTGAACCGTTGGTTTTAAATTAGCTTCATAACCTTCGCGCGGAGCAAGTAAACGAAGGAAGTAGAATCGTACAAAACCAAGTACTACACAAGACGAAGCGTGTATGCCCTGAGTGTCATAAAAAACATCTACTGTTAAACCGGTAACAAATGCCAGAATAAGAACCAATAGCGGCATGGTTTCAAAAGGTAACATCAATAAAAACAAAACGTAGGGCATAGGAACAAAGTAGGATCCGAAAGGAATATTCTTTATTATCAGCGTTTGCAATAATATCAATAAAACAAAACGAATTATATTTTTTCCTATCTCTGCGATCATTTTGGTTTCACCGGATTTTTAATGAGGTTCTCTAAACTGTCTTGTTCAAGCTTATGAGTTTTTTCTACAACGTGAACGTGGTTGAGTTTTTTGAAATCAGTACTTAGTTTAACCTTCAAGGTGTAAAATGCATCTCCTTGTTTACGTTCAAATTTTTCTATAATTCCCACCATCATGTTTTCAGGGAAATAATCGGATAATGCACTTGTTACAATTGTGTCGCCGTTTACTAAGCGAACGTGTGTGGGAATATCCGTAAGGTAAGAATAACGATAGTCTTTTCCGTCCCATGACAAAGGGCCGTATGATCCATCTTTTTTCACTTTGCAAATTATTTTTTGTTCTGTATGCAAAATAGAAAGGGCGGTGCAGAAATTTGCTGATACATCTTTTACCACTCCAACAATTCCTTCGCTGTTAATGATAGCGAAATCTTTTTTTACACCCTGATTAGATCCAACATTTAGCGTAAGGAAATTTTTATTGAGATTAGAAGTACTGTTGATCACTTTACCTGAACGAAAAATGTATTCCTTTCTGTAGAGCGAATCATTCTTTACAAAATCTGGCGCACGTTGATCTAATATATCGTAGGATGATTTAAGCAGGTTACGAAGAGTTGAATTTTCTTTTGCAAGTTTATCGTTTTCTTCTTTTAAACTTAAATATTCTTTTGAGTTGGAAACTACATTGTATAAATTAGAGGAAACTGAATTGGTAGAATTTAAGATGGCAGTACTTTGAACGCTTCTGTTATTTATGATCAATAAAAAACAAACCACCTGCAATGCAATAAAGAGCAGGAAATAATGATATTTATAAATTAAATTTAATAGATTACGCATAAATACAGGCTGACAGATAAAAGAGAGATCCTTTTTTCTGTTCCCCAAAATTAAGTAATTGCAGGGCTTTTCAATAAGGATTTAGAAAAGAATTTGATTTAGTTTTAAGCTAGGATATTAACAATTTTTTGAGGCACTATTGAAACTATTCGGATGGTTTTTGGAGGCGAATAAAACATTAAATTAGCCGGAGATTATGCAACTTCTTACCTGGATACTTCCTGTTTTTTTACTTATTCTTGTAAGTGTGAATTTCCTGTTGCCTTCCCGATTTAGAATGGTGTGGCAATTACTCGGAAGTTGTGTGTTTATTGCCTGGTTTTCTTGGCAGGCTTTGCTGGTAGCTGCTTTTATAAGTCTTGTGAATTTTGTGGCGGTAAGAAAAGTAAAGGAAAACAAGCAATTTTTTTACTCTTTACTTGTTTTTAATATTGGGTGCATTATACTCGGAAATTATATTGTTACTTACCAAACTAATCTTCAATTTCAGTTAACTCAAATTTCCTTTAGTTTAAAACCGGTAGTTTTAACGCTGGGCCTTTCTTTTTACACCTTACAACATATTGCTTATAGTATTAATTGCAGAAGAGGTACACAAAACCCCGAAACCAATTTTTTGCAGTTTATGTTTTGTTCGCTATATTTTCCAAAATTTTTGAGTGGTCCGCTTACCAAACATGAGGAATTAAAGGCACAACTTAGTGGGCAAGAAGTGAATCAGGCGAACATGATCTCCGGCTTCAATCGATTGTTGTTAGGTGTGTTTAAGAAAATGGTTATTGCAGATCGTTTGGCACCTTCCGTTCATTCGGTGTTCGATTTTGCCAATGATTACAGCGGTTTAACTATATTTTCGGCCGCTCTTTTATTTACAATTCAATTGTATTTCGATTTCTCCGGTTACACGGATATGGCTCTGGGAGCTTCCAAGATGCTTGGTATTAATTTACCCGAGAACTTCAACTTACCTCTTCGTTCCCTTTCCATAAGCGAGTTCTGGAGACGCTGGCATATTTCCCTGATCCGTTTTTTTACCAATTACGTTTTTTACCCTGTTAGTTACAAATTCCGAAAATATAAGAGTCTGGCGGCCTCGGTGGGAATCGCCGGCACATTTCTCCTTTCTGGCATCTGGCACGGATTGGGTTTACCTTTTATGTTGTGGGCAATCTGTCATTTGGTTTACCTGCAAATAGAACTATTTACCAAAGGGATCAGAAACGTTAACAGTATTTTGATGAAGTCATTTGGTTGGTTATTGACGATACTTGCAGTTACATTTAGTAATGTGTTTTTCAGAAGCCCGGGATCTGATGCACTCATAACAAATACAAAAAAACTCTTTGATTTCAAAAATTTCTTCCCAAAAGACTACATCGCTGAGTTACTTGCACCACTTGCGGTTGGCGGACAACAATGGAATTTCTTTAATTTTTATCTGGTGTTGACTTTGGCTTTTGGTTTCTTGCTTTTCGAAAGAAGAATAAATACTCAATCTATAAAAACGAATTTCTCTGTGGTTTACACTACAATTTTGTTGTTGCTAATTTTCCTCTTCGGGATTTTCAGTAGTGGAGAGCAATTTATTTACGTGCAGTTTTAATTAGTCGTCCCTCAAAAAGTATTCGGGTATTTATCGATACAAGGAACATATCTTTTACTGCATAAATGTTTGGCCACGCTGTGGCCAGCATTCATCTATTAACATTAAATTACTACTATTTGGCTCCGCTGGAGCCGTGCTTTGTAAGAATTTGCTACAGAGGAGCAAAACAATAATATTACAAGCAATCAAAGTTTTAAGGCTACAGAGTAGCCAAATATTTTTGTGTACAGTAAATATCTGCAAGAATTTTAAAGTAGGTCAAAGATTCCTTGCAATACGAAACAATATAATTTTGACTGAATTTCCTTTATTAATAATGTTTGTGGAATATTTGAGGGACGACTAATTATTCCGGAAGAGTAAGTCTGATAAGGTAAATTATTCGGCACTTTTTATTTTTTCTAATTCCTTAGTAAGAGGCTCACGGCATTTTTGAAAAGTAGTTTCTACTTTTTGAAAATTAGATTTAATCAGTTCGATGGGAGATATATCCAAGGCCATCTTTTCAATTTCTTTCAGGCTGGCAGCGGCATCATTTATTCCAAGTGTCAAAAATAAACCCTTCATGCTATGCGATGTGATTTTTATTTTTTTGTAATCATTACTATCAATATCGCTCTTCAATTCTTCCAGTAAGCGGGGAGTATCCGTTAGGAATATTCCTATCATTTCTGCTAAAAAAGCAGAGTCTCCTTCGGCATGCTCCTTTAGGTAAGTAAGGTCATAAAGACCGGTTAAATCAGTTACAATATTCTTAAGTTCGGTTTGTTCTTTTAACATGGTGTTAGAGGTTAATTGAATTATTGTTTCTCTTAAAAAATCCGAATTAAATGGTTTGGATATGTATGCATTCATTCCAATACTCAGGCACCTCTCAGCTTCTTCTTTTGAAGCATGTGCCGTAAGTGCAATTATAGGAATATTTTTCTTTATTGGATCCTCAAGCGCTCTTATCACTTGCGTTGCGGTGTATCCATCCATTTCCGGCATCTGAATGTCCATTAATATAATGTCATATTCTCCGGCTTTTAATTTTTCGATAGCTTCAATTCCATTCATTGCTATTTCCAAATCATCTCCCCATTTTTGGGTAACTTTACGAATCAACCGTTGATTTAGTGGCGTATCCTCGGCCAAAAGAATTTTATGGTTCATACTGTTTTCTTTATTTATATACTCTGTAGGCTGCTTCAAGTAAGTAATCGGTGTAAATATTTTAGCGCCCGCTTTTTTAAATCTTAAGAAGAATTTAAAAATTGAACCTTCGCCAACTTTGCTGCTCACCTCAATTTTTCCTCCCTGAAGATTGAGTAATTGCTGAACAATTGTGAGACCAAGACCTGTTCCTCCATATTTTCGGGTAGTTTCAGTTGAAGCCTGAGTAAATCGTTCAAAAATTAATTTTAATTTATCCTGCGGAATTCCAATGCCTGTGTCCGAAATTGCAAATTCACATAGCACATCGCTTTCAGTTGACTCTATTAACTTAGTTGTAACAGTCACATTACCTTTTTCCGTAAATTTAATTGCGTTACCTACCAGGTTTAACAAGATCTGATTAAAACGCGCCGCGTCGCCAACCAACGAAAGCGGAATTTTTTCATCGGGCATGAATATCAGTTCTATAGCTTTTTCACGGGCTCTATACTCAAGCAGTTCCAAAGTAGATTCGATTATCTGATTAATATTCAAGTCGTCTTCCGTAAACTCAAACTTACCTGCTTCAATTTTGGAGAGATCAAGAATATCGTTAATGATTACTAAAAGGTTTCTTCCGGCAAAATCAATGGACTCAACATATTCTTTTTGTTCTTCATTAAGGGGTGTTTCTTTAAGCAGCGACTGAAATCCTATTATAGCATTTAGGGGAGTTCTAATTTCATGGCTCATACTAGCCAAAAATTGTTCCTTGGCCAATTTGGATTGCTCCGCTAATGTATTGGCAGCAAAAAGCTTTTCATTTTTTTCAACTAATTCCTGCGTTCTTTCTTTTACCCTTGCCTCCAACAGGTTGTTAGTTTCAGAAAGTGCCTGGTCATGCCTTTCTATTTGTACCAACATCTTATTAAACGCATCTGATAATTTAGATATTTCATCTTTACCATGATGCGTGGAGCGAATACTGTAATTTCTTGTTTTTATTACATTTTCCATCACATTCACTAACTTAATAATTGGCTTCGAAATGTATTTTTGTAAAAAAGCGGATAAAATGAATGCGAAAATAAATCCAACGAGAATTACTAACATCCCGATTTTTATTTTGGCCATTAACTGATCTTTTATATCAGACAATTCCGCTTTTAAGCAAACTGTACCTATCCACTCCTTTTCATGAACAATTTTATAGTAGATAAACAAATCGTTATCTGTAAATTCGGATAATTCTGCTTTCTTAGTGTTAACTTTAAAAGCAAAATTTTGCCCATCAGCCCTAATATAATTAGCCAAAACTATTCCCGATGTATCCATTACACAGGCATTGGTAATATTGGTCTCAACCTTTAAGTCGCTTAATATTTCCTCCGACGATTCTCTGTCGTTAAAAAGCAGTGGGGCTACCGAGTTTGTACCAATAACTTTTGCTATGGAAAGTAAACTCTTGTTTTTATTTTCACACATCGATTTGTAATCAATCACAAAAAAAGTAACCGAACATAAAATAATCACAACAAAAGCTGTTAATACCTGCATAAGTATTAGCTTTCGGTGAATAGATATGTTGGTTAATAGTCCCATTATTCCTGAACGTTTTGAGCCAATTTTAAGAGTTGTGAACTGGCTTTTAAGTTGGCTTTACTCAAGGATCCTAAGTTTATTTCGAATTTTATTCTATTGTCGATTACCATAAAATTGATTCCGGATCCATATTCCAGACATCCTTGTTTCTCTGTTATGATTAAGGTGTTTTTAGTGTATTTAGAGTTAATACACTCCTTAAGGTTTTTGGAGGAAGATGTTTCAGGAACAAATAATATTTGGCAGGCTGTAACTTCTGCAGCACTATTAAACCTAACAATCTCAATTTTTCTGTTATTGATTTTTTTGCTTAGTGCTAATCCCTGTAATGGTTTGTAAATGGAAGATTCACCAACAACTCCGATCACAAATGAGGAAGAGCCGTCCTCCTGTTTTTCCCATTCAACAAATTTTGTAAAATTATAGATAAAGGCTGCCTTTGCAGAATACTCTTCCACTTCACTTTTTTGCAATTGAAAAAAAGAACTTGTTATAATAATAACAATAATCAGTAATATGTTCTTCGATCCTTTATACATTTCGTTTTTACAATCTCCTTTATTCTTTACAAATCCAAATTTAAACTAATCATAAACGATCTTCCTGCCTGAGGCAGCAAAGAGTTTCTATATCCGAGACTACGTTTAGTGAAGTCGTCTCCGGAATCTGCTTGTTCTAAGCCGGGGTGAAAATAGTCGATATTTGTAATATTCTTAATCTTAAAAACCAGTGAGGTAACTTTATAATTAAACGTAATACTCCCATCCATAGTAAAATATGATCCAATTTTATACTCCTTTTCTCGCAAGGCGTTTCTTGAATACACTAAACGATCACTTACATAATTTCCCCTAACATTTAAATTAATGTTTTTAAGCACCGGAAGGTTTATTCCGATATTTACTTTGTGGGGAGCAATATCTCCTAATACAACTTCTCCATTTTCCCACTCTCCCGATGTATGATTATAATGGATACTACTAAGTGCCTGCGTATAAGAATAATAACAATAACCCGAAATTTTAGCGGAGTTAGGAATAAAATTCTTAAACATTACACTGCTTTTTAACTCAGCGCCGTAGATTTTTCTTTTTCCCGCATTTTCTGCCTCTTCCTTTATAACATTACGATACATGGAATAAAACAAAGAACCTGTTAATGTGAGAGAACCGAAACTATACATGCTTGCTAATTCAAAATTTTGCGCTTTTTCCGGTTTCAAATTCACATTTGCTTTTCTTCCATTCCATCCTCCGAAAAGCTGGCGCGGAGGCGGTTCCTGATATGCTTCGCCATAAATTAATTTAACAGCTCCCTTATTCTTCAATAAATAAATTGTAGATGCTCTTATATTTGTATTGATACCATATATACTATTATAATCAAACCGCCCCCCGGCATTAAACCGAAATTTCTTCAACTTAGCGAGAAACTGAAGATAAGTTCCTGCATCATCTGTAAACAATAAATTTTCGGCAGGCATTTCAGGATGGGGGGCAACAACAATATCATAAGTAGAATCTTTACTATGACCGATTCCTGCCCCGTAGCCTTGCGGTCCGGGTGTTGATGTTGGTATGGTTGAACTAAATGCATCCCAATACCCTGGAATATCATACGCTTTTGTTAACTGTTTTCGTTCATATTTACCACCGGCCTGCAAGCTTATATTTTTATTTATGTCACATGTAAAATCTTCTTTAAATAAGTAACTGTTATTTATAGCGTTCCAATTGGTAATGCTTATATACGAATACTGTTCCATGCCGGTATTCCAATCAGGTTCGGCCTCGGCCCAATCTCCCCACACTCTGTTTTTCCGAAACAACAAAAGTGTATTGAACCTGCACCTTTTATATTCAGTATTATTTTCGAGGTACAACTGAAAAGAAGATTTTTTCCAGAGTGCATTGTTTTGTGCTCTATCGGCTGCATACCACGATCCATAACCTTCCCTGTTTTTCCAGTTAATAAATCCAATTTTTATATTCTTATAAATAATATGGCCTACTACACCGTAATTATCTGCCGGTGAATAATACTTGCCATAATTTACATTAAGGTGTTTATGTTGTAAAACAGGTCCCCAAACAGCTGTATCCGAAAATTGTTTATTAGACAAAAAACCCCATTTACCCGAAAGATCTGCTTCGTCGCTTCTGTAAAATTTTCCTGCAAGCGAAAAAGAAACATCCCCCTTTTTACCAATAGTGGCCAGTTCTACGCTTTTTGTATTATAACTTCCACCTTGCATGCTGACAAAAGTTTTAGTGCCATCCTCATTTAATGAACTCCCATCTTTTGTGATTATATTAATAATCCCTAAAAAAGCATTAGGACCATATAAGGAAGATGTAGGGCCATAAAGTACTTCAATACGCTCTATATTATATATAGGATAGTGTTTTCCCAACAAGGCTTCGTGCGCCCACAAATCGTTATCAATAATCCCGTTAATCATTAATAAAGTTCGTTGGGTAATAGGTGTTCTGTAGCCCCTTTGATAGGCAACAATTCCTCCTCTTCCGTTAGGATTAACCACATCAAAGCCCGGAAGATCTGTAATGATTTCTGTAAGATCAGTATAACCGCGTTTTTTTATTTCTTCGGCCGTTATAACCACAATGGTAGCAGGCGCTTCCAACCCTGGTTGTTTGTTCCCGGAAGCTGTTATCACATTGATCTTTAATAATTCTTCGAGACTCATGTCGAGCAAATTAATAGTTGTATCCTCCTGGGCCAATAGATTTGCGACGGAAAAAACTCCCGCAACTATAATCCCGGCTATGTGTTTATTTTTGGACACAATTTCTTTATTTATATATCTGCTCTCAACATCAAACTCATTGGAAGCTCACTCTTCCATCTAAAACCGGTGTTAATGGTGAGAAAACTGTAATATACTCCTTCACGGCATTTGCCTGGTTCTCTCCAAGGTTTTCCTTTTTACCTGCCGAAATGTTTTTAAGTGTAACGTACCCATCATTTCCTTCGGCAATGTATGATGGCAATACCACTTTGTACTCCGCGAGTGAATCCAGAGACGCATCATTTATTATCACGGAAACAACTCTGTTACCTGCACTTGTTATACTGTTTTCATCAACACTAAGTAACTGGGGAGATTTTGTAGGGTCAATTTTCACTTTTATTTGTTTTGATAATTGCATAAAGGGACCCATCGACAATGGTAGCTGAGCACAGGAACGTTCCAGTATTTCCTTAAGTTGTTTCCCGTTTACTTTAACAATAACGCTGGCATCACCAAAGGGTAGCATTTCATCAACTTCGCCCGCCGTAATATCACCGGCGGGGTATATTCCGTTAGGCCGTTTTGAAGCACTAAACCGTATATTACCTCCATTTACCATTACAAAATCAACTGTTTTCCCTTTGTTAACCATATCATTCATCACTGCATCACATATCATGTTTCCTATAACTGTTTCTTTGTTCCTCACCATATTAAGGTTGGCATCCAGATCAACCGTTATGCTTCCCAATACAGGTGATTCGGGAACAACCGGCTTTTTCCTGCAAGCGCTTATGCCCGACAAAACACATACAACTATTACTATTTGGGTTATCTGTTTCATTTTAGCTACCCGATTCAAAATTTATATTTCACATTAAGTAGAACTGATGGCCCGGGTTGTATTAATCCTCTTTTTCCAAAAGAGTTAATGTCGGTAGACTCATTCGGGTCGCTGAATTTTTTTCCCAAATTTGCCCCTTGCATTGCGAATGAAATATTTTTATTGAGCGTGTAGATCAGATTAAAATTTCCCTGAACATAGAAGGGTATATTTACAAAATGGTCCTGCTCCAGGTAAGTCCGGTTATTATTATAACAGGAGTTACCAAAGTTTCCTCCGGCAAAAAACTGAAATTTCCATACGTTTATATTTATGCCCGAATTAATACGCATTGTGGGCGAATTATTTAGGGTTTTATAATAAGACTCTTGCTTATCAAAAAAAGTGACGTCAAATTTTTTCACTTTATCCCCGTTCCAACTAAAAGTACTTAAGAAATAAGAATAGTTAGCAAAAAACAGAATTTTTGAATTGAACTTAATATTCAACTCAATTTCATTTCCAATTGTGTATAAATCTCCGATATTTTCATAGGTTCCTATGCTGCCTTCGCCGTGCGGATCATAAACACGTATCAGGTTTTTATTTTGAATATAAAAAACATTGTATTTTAAAACGAATTTTTCGTAAGCCGCTTCTACGCCCAATTCATAAGTATTAATTTTTTCAGGAACGAGATTGAGGTTCCCTTTCACCCCTGATTCATTTCCGAGTGTTGTATTATCATACAGTTCCAAAAAGGTGGGCGCCCTGAAGGCTTTTCCTGCCAACGCCTTGAAACTAAAATGTTTTGATAATTTATAAGTTAATCCTGCACGGGGGTTAAATGATTGTCCAAAATCACTATAGTCATCATAACGAACACCTAGCGTAACATTCACGTTTTTTATTTTATAACAACCCTGCAAAAAATAAGCGAATACAAATCTTCTTTTGTTCTTTTGATCATAAGGGATGTTGTCGTAATTTGAAAACGATTCTTTATTTATATCTCCAACTATTTGATAATTTCTGGTAAGCTCATACTTTGACAAGGACAGGTCCTCAAATACATTTCCTGTTAAAATATCCAAATGTTCATTTGCCTTTATAAATAAATCAACTGATGCGCCATATAACTTCCCCACATATTTTTCATGATCAAACTTGCCATTTGCAAACGTATCATTAGAAATTGGTGAAATATAGTTATCAGGGGTTTCCTGACTCAGAAAATCATGGTAATTAATATTTCCATATACTTTTGGAGAGATAATAACATTTTCACCTATCCTGAAATCATACTTCATGGAAGAAGCAAATTGATTGGTAAACAGTTTAGATTCAGGAGCGGCAATGTATACCGGACCAACCCATGACCCTTGCTGTCTCCCTATGTTAAACAGATTAAAAGAAAAATTCCCAACAGAAAAATTACTGTTTAAGTAAAAATCCTTATTCCATCTGTTTGTGGTATATCCGGTATCTCCTTTGGTTAGGCTCCAGGCTTGGTTGCTCACGCGATCTGTATCAACAACTGAGTTTGCCCCTTTTGTCGTTAATCCACCTACCGATAAACTGAATTTTGTATTTCTCTTTTCCACGTTAAAATTAATATTGGCTTTAACGGTTCCATTGTTCCCGGCGGCGGCGTTTACCGAAGATTGTTTAATCGTAAATATATTGATTACTCCTGCCATAGCACTTGAACCAAATAAAGCAGAACCCGGACCTCTAACAACTTCTATCTTTTCAATAAATTCAACAGGCATATCGTAGATTGCCCTGCCACTATAAAAATCATTTAATTGCTGACCGTTTATTAAAAAAAGAATTTCACCGTCCTTTCTTGCACCTCTCAATGCTACTCTGTAAAACCCATAGGAATCGATACTCACTTCTACACCGGGTACAAATTTCAACACATCAACTAATGTTATTGCCCCCATTTTCGTTATTTGAGCCTGAGTAATTACATTCATAATCGCCGGAGCATCACTTGAACGTTGCAATGTTTTAGAAGCACTAAAAACCTCTACATCCATCAACTCTTCCAGAGACATTTCACTGAGTTTATTAAAATTCGTTATAGTATCTGTTTGAGAAAACAAAGTGAGGGAAAGAAAAAGTAGTATAGACGAAAAGCCGATTTTCATAAACGAAAAGCCAAATATAATCGATTAGCATAACGAATGTACTAAATTCGGGGCAATTTAGCAAGTTTATTATTGGCTAAAACCCTATGTTATAACTACAAGAATAATGGGAATTTTGATAAAGAAATTGATGCATTCATATAAAATTCACTCGAACTTTATTATTCGAAATCTTTATATAAAAGATACTTTTTACGGATTGGTTTAAACCCGGCAATATCAGGTTGCCAGCTCTTTCTTATCTCTTCTTCGGTTTTACCTTCCTTTATTTGCTTTTGAAGTATATCGTTCCCTGCATGGAAATTAAAATTCTCATCAAAGTAATTCGGATCCTTGAGACTGTTGTATGTTCCGATGATCCAATAAACATAAACCTGACGGGATACTCTAACCACTTCTTCACCAAAAACTTTCAAGTCATACCCATAACATACTTTCCCTTCATATTTAGGAGTTTTTGCGCCTTCCGTAGATTTTGGTGTAAAGTTCATTCTTCCATCTTTCAAATCAGGATGGCCTATCATTTGAAAAGGATATTCCGTTCCTCTTCCAACCGACATTATTGTTCCTTCGAATAAACCAAGAGAAGGGTACAAATAAACGGCAGTCATATTAGGCAAATTTGGCGAAGGTTTTATTGGTAATTGATATGAAACAGTATGATCGTAATTAAGCAATTGAACAACGGTAAGATTACATTTTTTTCCACCTGCAAGCCAGCCTTCTCCGTTCACCATCTGTGCGTATTCTCCACAAGTCATTCCATAAACAAGAGGAACGGGATGTAAACCCAAAAAGGATTTCCACTTCATATCCAGCACAGGTCCATCAATAAAAAAGCCATTGGGATTAGGACGATCTAATACTATGAATTGTTTGTTGTTCTCTGCACAAGCTTCCATACAGTAGGTCATGGTAGAAATGTAGGTGTAAAAACGAACTCCCACATCCTGCATATCATAGATTACTATATCAATTCCGGCAAGATCTTCTTTGGTTGGTTTTTTATGTTTGCCATATAAGGAGATGATGGGCAATCCTGTTTTACTATCAGTTTGATTTCCTACTTTTTCGCCTGCATCCGCTTTTCCCCTGAAACCGTGTTCCGGAGAAAAGATCTTTTTGATCTTCACCTTCAGTTTGAGAAGCGTATCAACCAGGTGAGTACTGTTTATTTGCGAAGTAACATTAGCAATAACGGCCACATTTTTCCCTTGCAATAATGGAAGATATTTATCCATTCGTTTAGCGCCTACAACTATCTCCTTATCCGTAAGCACTTTCACGTCCTGTGCAGATAAACTAAAAAGGGAGAATAAAAAAAATGTAATTGCTAAAATTCTCATGCTATTGTTACCTTTGTGAAAAGCAAAGCTTAAATATACAGCTTTACTAATTGCCCTTACAAATTAAGTTCCAATTTTTGAGATTTCACAGCTTCATATCTTCAAAGATTTCCGCACACAGTGGTGGAAAAAAAAGTATTGCACGTCCGATAGTGAAAATTGCAGTAGGAGGAATTGCATTAGGAATGGCTGTTATGACTTTAACGCTTGCAATAGTAACCGGTTTTCAAAACGAGATCCGTAACAAAGTAGTTGGATTCGGAAGTCACATCAGTATAGCTAAATACGACAACAATACTTCTTTCGAACCGCAACCTATGCCTCAAAAGCAGGGTTTTGTAAAAGAGCTGGAAAACAACCCGGCAATAAAACATATTCAGGTTTTTGCTACTAAAAACGGGATCATTAAAACCAAAACCGATAATGAAGGAATTGTAATAAAAGGTATTGACAAAGATTATAACTGGAATTTTTTGGAGAAGAATTTACTCGAAGGAAAAAAAATTGCCTTTACAGATACAGTGGCTTCCAAAGAAATCCTGATCTCTAAAAGTATTGCCGATAAACTAAATTTAAAACTAGGAGAGAAGTTACTCGTTTATTTTATCAATAAAAGAGCAACCACCGACTCAAGCGATTTTATAGAGTACGAACAACGCGTACGCGATTTTAAAATTTGCGGAATCTATGAAACAGGCTTTGAAGAATTGGACGCTAAAACGGTTTTTGCAGACATTAAACAAATACGTAAACTCAATTACTGGGCACCCGATGAAGTAGGAGGTTTTGAACTGGAGGTAAGTAACTTCAGTAAGCTCAATGAAACAAGCGAATATGTGAACGAAGCTATTGGTTACAACCTCACTGCACAAAGTATAAAAGAAAGTAATCCGGGCATTTTCAGCTGGCTCGACTTAATGGATTCAAATGCGATTATTATTATTTCTTTAATGATAGCCGTAGCTGCCATCAATATGATCTCTGCATTGTTGATCCTTATTTTGGAAAGGACCAATATGATTGGTTTATTAAAAGCTTTGGGAGCAAGTAATGGCTCAGTTCGCAGAGTTTTTTTAAACCAGGCGCTAAAACTTATTGCCCGTGGTTTGTTGTGGGGAAACCTGATTGGAATAAGTATGTGTTTGATTCAACAAAAATTCCATTGGATTAAACTCAATAAAGAAACCTATTACCTCGATTTTGTTCCCATTAATTTTGACCTGACGCACATTGTTTTATTGAACATTGGAACCGTAGCGGTGTGTATGCTAATGATGATACTTCCTACTCTTGTTATCACCAAAATCACTCCTATTAAGGCTTTGAGGTTTAGGTAAACAGATCCCCTCACTAACTTTTTATCCTGATAAACTCTCTTAAACCTATTCACTTCTCAACGAATTCGGGCTTTTTCATATTTTAACGTCTTTTCATTTTATTGTGTGAGCTTAACATATTTTAACGTTCTTAACACTCCCACTAATGTTAAATTTGCACACTACCAAACAAGGCTATAAATATGACAGATATTAGAGAAATCAACGAACGGATACAACGAGAGAGCGCTTTCGTAGATATGCTTTTTTCGGAAATGGATAAAGTGATCGTAGGTCAACGTTACATGGTGGAACGTTTACTGATCGGAATGCTTTCAAACGGACATGTGCTTTTGGAAGGTGTTCCCGGCTTAGCAAAAACACTTGCCATTAATACTTTGAGTAAATGTATTGGCGGGCAATTCAGCCGTATTCAGTTTACTCCGGATCTTTTACCTGCCGATCTTGTTGGTACTATGATCTACAATCAGAAGAAAGAAGAGTTCACTATAAAAAAAGGGCCTGTATTTGCCAACTTCGTTTTAGCTGATGAGATCAACCGTGCTCCGGCAAAAGTGCAGAGTGCATTGCTAGAAGCTATGCAGGAAAAACAAGTAACCATTGGTGAAACTACTTTTAAACTACCAAATCCGTTTTTAGTATTGGCGACTCAAAACCCTGTTGAGCAGGAAGGAACGTATCCTTTACCTGAAGCGCAAGTAGATCGTTTCATGCTTAAAGTAGTTATTGGTTATCCAAGCAAGGAAGAAGAAAGAAAGATTATCGCCAGTAATATTTCTCCTGAAGGGATGCCAACACCCAATCAGGTTTTAAAACCCGAAGACATCATTGAAGCAAGAAAAATTGTACGTGATGTTTACATGGATGAAAAAATTGAGCGTTACATTGTTGATATAGTTTTTGCAACCCGTTTCCCTAAAGAACATAAATTAGAAAAATTAGCCCCGCTGATTACTTTTGGTGGCTCTCCACGTGCAAGTATCAATTTAGCATTGGCTGCAAAAGCATATGCGTTCATCAGACGCAGAGGTTATGTGATCCCCGAAGATGTGCGTGCAGTTTGTATGGATGTTCTTCGTCACCGTATTGGTTTAACTTATGAGGCGGAAGCAGAGAACATCACAACAGAGCATATCATTAATGAGATCCTAAACACTGTTGAAGTCCCCTAGGAAATTAATAATGAATAATTAAAAGTTAGCCTCATTTTTAATTTTATTAATTCTCAATTTTTAATTCATTAATGGATACACAATCGCTTCTAAAAAAAGTACGTAAGATCGAGATTAAAACTCGTGGTCTTTCCGCCCAGGTTTTTTCGGGTGAGTACCACAGTGCTTTTAAAGGAAGAGGTATGGCTTTTAGCGAGGTGCGTGAATATACTCCCGGAGATGACATCAGAACCATCGACTGGAACGTAACCGCTCGTTTTGGAACTCCTTACATCAAAGTATTTGAAGAAGAAAGGGAATTAAATGTAGTGTTGCTCGTGGATGTGAGCGCTTCCGGATTATTTGGAACTCACAAACAAACGAAGAAAGACCTTATTACCGAATTGTGTGCTGTACTTTCCTTTTCAGCAAGTACTAATAATGACAAGATCGGTGTTATCTTTTTTAGTGATAAAATAGAAAAATACATTCCTCCTAACAAAGGAAAAACACATATTCTTCGGATCATCCGCGAGTTGGTGCATTTTACACCATCCAATACAAAAACCGATATTGCTCAGGCCTTAAAATACCTGACCAATGTGGTAAAGAAAAAAAGCATTGTTTTTGTGATCTCTGATTTTATCGACAGCAATTATTTTGAAGATGCTATAAAGATCGCCAATAAAAAACATGACATTGTTGCTTTGGAAATATATGACAGAAGCGAACAGGAAATTCCGCAAATTGGTTTAATAAAACTAAAAGATTTTGAAACAGGCGAAATAAAATGGGTTGATTCTTCCAGTAAGGATTTTCAACATCAATTAAAATTAAACCGTGTTGCTCATGATCACCGTTTAAAAGATATGCTGAACAAAGCCGGAGTTGACCACGTTCGTTTGAGAACCGACCAGCCTTACATTCAACCATTAATGAATATGTTTAAACGCAGATAATATATGAAACATCTGACAAAATATCTTTTCATATTATTTGCGGTATTACTGCATAAATTTTCTTTTGCACAAGATGTGCAGGCGTTTGCATTAATTGATACAAGTAAAATAAAGATCGGCGAACAAGCAAAAATCGATCTGTTCATCAACTTCAAAGGCGACGCAAAAAACCTTAAGAT
This sequence comes from Bacteroidota bacterium, assembly GCA_030684395.1. Taxonomy (GTDB): domain Bacteria; phylum Bacteroidota; class Bacteroidia; order B-17B0; family Aurantibacillaceae; genus JADJDM01. The sequence continues at coordinate 145,281 of JAUXTT010000004.1, forward strand.
TCAGTGGCCACAATTAGGCGACACGCTTCGGAAAGAAATTGAGGTAGTGAATGTTTCTAAAATTGATACTACTATTCCGGATAAAAACGATCCGAAAACCATTCAGCAACATCAAACCATTTATGTTACTTCTTTCGATTCGGGTTATTGGGCTATGCCGCCGTTTAAATTTATAGTGAATGGTGATACTGCAAATCCTGTTTATACTCAGGCTTTATTATTGGAAGTGCAAACTATTCCTGTTGATACAGCCGAAGCATCTGTAAAAGATATAAAACCAATTTTTGATGAACCAACTAACTGGAAAGAATACCTTCCATATATTTATTGGGGTCTTGCAATATTAGCTGCTTTAGCCATTTTATATTACGTAATCTATCGACTGGGGAGAAACAAAAAGAAAAAACCCATGGTCATTTTCAAGCCAAAAATACCGGCGCACATTACAGCACTTCGTGATTTGGAAACCATACGCAATATGAAATTGTGGCAGGAGGGAAAAACAAAAGAATATTATACCGCTATTACCGACACCATTCGTGTATACATTGAAGGCCGCTACGAAGTGATGGCAATGGAATTAACTACTGATGAAATTATGCAAGTTATGCGTTCGCAGGTAATTGACAATGTAAGTAAAGACAGATTAAGGCAAATTCTTTCCTTAGCTGATTATGTAAAATTTGCAAAAGCACAACCTATTGATGTAGAAAACGAATTAACCCTTAACAATGCATTTGAATTTGTAAAAGGAACTTTACGTGAAGAGATAACACCAGAAACTTCTCAATTTAATAAGCCACAACAGTGATAGGTTTTTTTTATGATATAACGTTTGCCAATAAAGAAGCATTTTACTACTTCTTTATTTTTCCTATGCTTATTGCGTGGTACATCTGGCGCAATAAAAATCAGGAAGGTGAATTTCATTATTCTTCGCTACAGGGTTTAGGAAAAATAAGAACATCATTAAAAGTAAGATTGCGCCACTCACTTTTTGTTTTACGTTTGATATGCTACGCAGCATTAATTTGCGTGCTTGCAAAACCACAATCGCGTACCGATTGGAAAGATGTGAAAGCGGAAGGGATTGATATTGTTTTGTGTATGGATGTGAGTCACTCTATGCTGGCAAAAGATTTTGATCCTAATCGGTTAGAAGCTGCAAAAGAAGTTGCTCAGGAATTTGTTGACGCCCGCCCAAATGATCGCATTGGCTTAGTAGTTTTTAGTGGTGAAGCTTTTACACAATGCCCGCTTACAACCGACAAAAATGTTTTAAAGAATATTATTTCTCAAATTAAAACGGGGCAGTTGGCTGATGGAACAGCAATTGGGTTGGGATTAGCTGATGCTGTTGCGCGTGTAAAAGAAAGTACTGCAAAAAGTAAAGTAGTTATTTTGTTATCGGATGGTGTTAGCAATGTTGGCGAGATAGCACCCTTAACTGCGGGAGAAATCGCTAAAACCTTCGGCGTACGAATTTACACTGTTGGTGTTGGAACCATGGGTAAAGCGCTTACACCTGTGGCTATATATCCAAACGGACAAATGGAATTTGACTATATGGATGTAGAGATAGACGAACCTGTTATGACCAAAATCTCGAACATGACAGGTGGAAAATATTTCAGAGCTACCGATAACAAGAGTTTGAAAAAAGTTTACACTGAAATTGACAAGCTTGAAAAAACAACCATCAACGAAAGAAATTTCAGTAACAAGGCTGAGCGCTTTTTCTTTTTTGCTTGTGCTGCTGCCATTGCATTATTATTAGAATTTATATTAAAGTTCACAGTTTATAGATCGTTGCCATAATGATTAAGTTCGAAAATAGAGAGTTTTTGTGGGCGTATCTACTGGTACCTGTGTTGATCCTGTTTTATATCTGGCTGGCAAAGCGTAGAACAAAACAATTGAAAAAATTAGGCGATCTGCACCTGATAGAAAGTATGATCCCAAATGTTTCTTCCGACAAACGGGTCGTGAAAGTTATACTTTGGATGCTTGCTTTTTGTTCTTTGATATTTGCAATTGCCAATTTACAAACCGGCTCTAAAATGCAGGATGTAAAACGTGAAGGCGGAGACATCATGATCTGTTTGGATGTTTCTAATTCTATGCTGGCTGAAGATCTTTCGCCAAACCGATTGGAAAGAGCAAAACTGGCATTGGAAAAATTCATTGACAAGTTAGAGGGCGATCGAATTGGATTGATCGTATTTGCAGGAGACGCTTATGTGCAATTACCAATCACTTCAGATTACGGCGCCGCCAAATTATTTTTAGGTTCTATAAGTCCTGGAATAGTGCCGGTGCAGGGAACTGATGTCGCCAAAGCCATTGAATTATCAATGGAATCTTTTGGACAGGATGTAGGAAAAAACAAAGCCATTATTATTATTACCGACGGAGAAGATCATGAGGAAGGTGCTATAAAAGCGGCAGAAGATGCTGCCACCAAAAACGTGATCATTAATACTATCGGAGTTGGTTCTTCTACGGGTGTTCCCATCCCTGCATTCGATAATGGTGTGAAATCGGGTTTCAGAAAAGATAAAGAGGGGAATACAGTTGTTACCAAACTAAATGAAAAGTTATTACTGGATATTGCTTCGGCTGGTAAAGGTGTTTATGTAAAAGCAAATAATGCCGATGTTGGTTTAAGCGCCATCATGAATAAACTCAGAGAATTAGAGAAGAAGGAAATAGAATCTAAAATGTATACCGACTACGACGATCAATACATTTGGGGAATTTACGCCGCTATTTTCTTTTTACTCATCGATTTCTTTATCAACGAACGTAAGAGCGAGTGGTGGAACAAACTAAATCTTTTTGGAAAATGAGATCAATACGAACCAACATATCGGGACTAAACATTCTCTTACTAATACTTGCCTGCATTACCGGATTGGAGTCCTTTGCGCAAGAAGAAAAAAAAATACTGCGTGAAGGAAACCGCAAATACAAAAACGGGAAATATGTTGACGCCGAAAAAAATTATCTGCAATCTATTAATGAAAAACAAGGCTACTTAAAAGCTGAATACAATTTAGGAAACACCTATTACAAACAAGGAAAATACAGTGAAGCTGCTGATCAGTTTGAGAATGTAGTTAAATCAACCAACAATCAGGATACCCTCTCTAAAACCTTTCATAATTTGGGTAATGCATATTTAAAAAAGAAAAACTACGAGCGCGCTGTTTCTGCTTACAAAAGTTCTTTAAAAATAAATTCGAAAGACGACAGTACCCGTTACAACCTTGCCTATGCGCTTAAGAAAATGCAGGAGCAGCAAAAACAAGGTGGCGGAAAAGGTAATGATCAAAAACAAAATAAAGACGATAAGGAAAAGAGTGATAAGGAAAAGCAGGAAATGGCTAAAAAGAATGATGAAAACCAAAAGCCGGATCCTCAGCAAGGTCAAATGAGTAAAGAAGAAGCGCAACGTATGTTGGATGCTTTAAAAAATAACGAAAAGAAAATTGCCGTGAAGAAAAAACACAAAGGCGATAAAAGCGATAGAACTAAACCGGAGAAGGATTGGTAATCCGTGAAATGGAACGCGGATGACGCAGATTAGGCGGATATTCGCGGATTAAATTTAATACATACTCATATAAATCAGTGTCATCAGCGTTCTATAACCAAATCTCATTCCACTCTCAACAGATCACAATATAAATTCAGGTATTTTTTTGAGTAGGCTTCCATTTGTTCTTTGTCTGATGTGTTCACCGTTTTACCTTTTATGTGGGCCTTACAGAAAACGCCTATGATTTTAAACAGGTGCAGATAATCTTCCAAAAGCGATTTATCGTTTTGCGCCATTACAAATTTTAAATTTCGTGCCGCCAGTTTCTCACAAAAAACAAAATCACCCTTTTTATAAAAACATAAAGCTTCTAATAAGCGGAGTTGAATTTCGAAAGGAAGGTAAGTTGTTTTTTCATTAATGTCGGACCCAACCTGGATGTAATGCATTGCCTGTTTAAAATCGTTTTTGAGCAGGAAAAGTTTAATGTAAGCCAAACAGCCTCTCGTTGCCATTATATCGGCTTTCAGTTCAATTAAAGGTGCAAATACCTTTTTTAATAAATCTTCGGCTCTCGACCAATCCTTTTTTATCATGCATAACAAAATGTACTGCTCACAATGGTAATGATAACCATACATTTTTTCACTTACTCCCTTATTAAATTCCTGTTGAAATAAATTATATGCCTCGTCAATTTCCTGTTCTGCAAACAAACGGTCGGCATACATCAGATTGAGGAACTGAGCGATATCTATCGGAAAAAAGTATTGGATCTTATCTTTAAGTGCAATACACTTTTTTAAATAAGGCTTGATTTTTTTTGGGTCCTTATGATAAAATGAGTAATAACTAATAAAGGTTCTGAATAAGTAGTATTGTGCCAGATAATGTTTTGCGCCTTCCAGTTTTTTTTCTTTTTCAATCAGGTCGTTTTCTGCAAAGCCAAATATTTTGGCCGGGTTTTTTAGTGCCGCGCAACGATTACAATCGGCGAACAATAAATGGTTTTCTACATACAATGTATCCGAAACAGATCTATTGCTTTTCTTTTGCAAGTATTGGTTTCCATAGAAACGAACTGTTTTTTTGTCGAAGTACTTATAGGGAACATCAATAAACAAATGAAATAAACGTAAGTAAAATGCTGCCCGTTCGATAGACGGGTCTGAAAGTTGCAGAAATTTTGTTTCCGCTGTCCGCGCTTCAGAACGCATCAACACATACAAACCTCTCTGCTTGAGAAATTCCAGCAAAGAAAACACATCACCGTTAAACAACTGAGCATAGCATTTATTAAGCAATACAGAGTTCAGTTTATATAAATGAGTTTTAGAAACTTCTAATTGTTCGGCAGCAAGATCGCTTTCAGGAATTTCTTTTTGAAGAAACTTCAAAGTGTAAGCAAATACTTCCTTTTCTTTTCCACGCAGATTAAGATTTTCCAGCCCCTTTTTGTCAGGTTCGCTTAATGCATTCAGAAAAAGATGAAGTTGACTCATATTACTCTAATAATTTAAAAGCAACAGCACTTAAGTATCCAATTAGTACACTTAACCCAACCACTTTATGTCCGCCAATATGAACAGCTTCAGGTATCATAGTTTGGGCAATCATGGTAAGCATTGCTCCGGCAGCCAACCCTTCAATAGCTATTTCTACTTCATGCGGAACTTCTGCTCCTAAAAAATAACCAACAGTTGAACCAATAGCAACTATTAGTACCAGCGACATCCAAAGCATAATTATTTTTCCGGTACTCATTCCTTGTTTTTTCATTCCAATACTACTTCCTAAAGCCTCAGGGAAGTTTGAAAGAAACAAACCAGCCATCAATGTGTAAGGTATGAGAGAAGAAAACTCGGGTTCAACACCAGCTCCCAACTTCACCGAAAGAATGGTTAAAAAACCTGCACCAATTACAAAACTTTCAGGAATACCATCGATTAACAAACCGAGCCAGATAGCCATAGCTCCCGATTTATGTTCTTCTCCTTCCTTTTGAACTTCTGCACTCTCCAAAATATGAACACTATCATTTACTTCTTCTTCAATATCGCGGTTCTTTTTGGTTTTAAAATATGCTATAACAGTAGAAACCTTTCTCATAAAGCCGCCCTTTGAATTTAAGGCGTCATCCAAAACAAAAAATAATAAGCCACCCAATATGCAACCTATAATTAAAGCTCCCATGGTAAAAAAAGCATGTTTTTTATCGTGTGCCATGTGTGTAGGGCTTTCGGCCTGACCAACAATTTCCATTACTGTTGGCGCTATTAATTCAACACTTAATGCGGCCAGTAAGGCTCCTGCCCCAAAAGCAGTCATGGCGGCCGTTATAGAAGGACGGGGTTTAAACGTGATTCCCGCAATTGCACCAAGTGGTAACGAAATTGCGCTAACACCGCCCAACACAAATGCCCAGATCGCGTATTTGGTAGTAGGGTGTAAAAGTTCATGCGAAGCTGCATCTTGCGGCCACATGTAATAGCCAATTCCAAAAAAAATGGCAACCGCAACTAAAACAAGTAGAATTTTCTTATTCATAAAAGTTGAGAGTGTAAAAGAGGTTTTGAATACACACCTCCCCAAATATATCATTTTATAGATTAAAGCACTAATATTTACGATAAAGTTACATAATAAGGGCTGGTTTCGTATTGTTTTCGTTATAAGCAAGTTAAATCGATAGTTTAAATGAAAAAGTCCAACAAAAATTACGTACCTTTGCGCCCTTAAAAAATTATTAATGTCTACAATTCGTAACATCGCTATTATTGCCCACGTTGACCACGGTAAAACTACTTTGGTTGACAAGATCCTGCACACCTGCAAATTATTTCGTGATAATCAGGAAACAGGAGAACTTATTTTGGATAACAACGACCTTGAACGTGAGCGTGGTATTACCATTCTTGCTAAGAACGTTGCCGTAACTTACAAAGGACACAAGATCAACATTATTGATACTCCCGGTCACGCCGATTTCGGTGGTGAAGTAGAGCGTGTATTGAACATGGCTGACGCAGTTGTATTGTTGGTGGATGCTTTTGAAGGTCCAATGCCTCAAACTCGTTTTGTATTACAAAAAGCTATCTCTCAAGGAAAAAAAGCTATCCTTGTTATTAATAAAGTTGATAAACCAAACTGTAAACCGGATGAGGTGCATGATATGGTTTTTGATTTGTTCTTTAACTTAAATGCAACTGAAGATCAATTGGATTTCCCTACTGTTTACGGTTCATCTAAACAAGGCTGGATGGGTCCGGATTGGAAAACACCCACTCAGGATATTACCTATTTATTAGATACCATCATTGAAAAAACTCCTATCGCCCCTATTCGTGAAGGATCTCTTCAATTACAAATAACTTCTTTAGATTATTCTTCTTTCATTGGTCGTATTGCTATCGGTCGTGTTTACAGAGGAACTATCAAAGAAAACAGCCCTGTTAGTGTTGTTAAACGTGACGGAAGTATTGTAAAATCACGTATCAAAGATCTTTTTGTATTTGATGGTTTAGGAAAAACAAAAGTAACAGAAGTTATTGCAGGTGATATTTGCGCATTTACAGGTATCGAAGGTTTTGAAATTGGTGATACAGTTGCTGATTTTGAAAAGCCTGAAGGTTTGCCAATCATTGCTATTGATGAGCCAACAATGAATATGTTGTTTACCATCAACAACTCTCCTTTCTTTGGTAAAGATGGTAAATATGTAACATCACGTCACTTACGCGATCGTTTAATGAAAGAGTTAGAAAAAAACTTAGCATTACGTGTTGAAGAAACAGGTTCTCCTGACTCCTATTTGGTTTATGGTCGTGGTATTCTCCATTTATCTGTATTGATAGAGACCATGCGTCGTGAGGGATATGAGTTACAAATAGGACAGCCACAGGTTATCGTTAAAGAAATTGACGGTAAAAAATGTGAACCAATGGAGGTATTAACAGTTGATTGCCCTGAAGAATCAACCAGTAAAGTAATTGATTTGGTTTCTCAGCGTAAAGGCGATATGCTGGTGATGCAACCAAAAGGTGATTTAGTTCACATGGAGTTTGAAATTCCTGCACGTGGTATCATTGGTTTACGTAATAATATTTTAACTGCAACAGCAGGTGAAGCAATTATGGCGCATCGTTTTAAAGCATATGAGCCTTGGAAAGGTCATATCCCTCAACGTATTGCGGGTGTTTTGATCAGCAAAGAAAAAGGGACCGCCGTTGCATATAGTATCGATAAATTACATGACAGAGGCAAATTCTTTATTGCAGCCGGTGAAGAAATTTACCCGGGAATGGTAATTGGTGAGCACATTCGTCCTGATGATTTAGTTGTAAACTTGTGTGGTGAGAAAAAACTAACCAACATGCGTGCAAGTGGAACTGATGAGAAAATGCGTATTGCACCTCCTATTAAATTCTCTTTGGAAGAATCAATGGAATACATTGCAAACGATGAGTATGTTGAGATCACTCCAAACCATTTACGTATCCGTAAGATCGTTCTTGATGAGAACGAACGTAAACGTACACAGAAATCAGTAACAGCTTAGGCTTCGTCCAAGCTCAGCCTGACGCTGGATAATAATATAGAAGCCTCGCAATTTTCATTGCGAGGCTTTTTTGTTGGGAATGGTTTTGTATATTTGTTTTAGCGAGGCAACCAATTGTAATTAATTACAAATACTTATAATTGGAACATGCGCTTAGCGAGAAGTTAGCTGCAACTATATGGACTTAAAAATTGGCATAGACATAAGAAAAGACGTTTTATTAAGTGCCCTCTACGTTGAGGGATATGTTTCGCATTTTCTCGCCAGACTTCTTAACGTAAAGGATCCTGATAAATCAATGTCGTTCGGACACACAGGTAAAGCTTTATCCTTTAATCAAAAAGTAAACCTTCTAATTGACGTAGGAGCTTTAAAAAAAGAAGACCAGACTAAATTCATAACTTTTATGGAAATAAGGAATCAGTTCATGCATAACATGAATGCAAAAACATATGAACTATGCTTTTCTTATATAAAAGGCAAGGACAAATTTCTTTTAGGTATGTATCCACAAAAGGCAACACTGTCACCAGAGAAACAATTAGAGAAAGCCGTTTCCGAATTAACAAACGAAGTAACCAAACTTTCCATTTCAGTAATTGATAAGATAGCAGATAAGGGTGGACAAGAAGCCAAAGCCGCAATGTATAAAGATTTGTTTGAAATTTTGAAAGAGAGTATAGTTGAGGGAACAAAAACGATTGACAATATATCTGAAGAAATAATAAAGAAAGGCGGAACTGTTTCATCAAAAACACTTAGTGGACTTGGCAAGACAGTGAGCCAGATAATCTTTCAGACGGCAAAGAAAAAACTTAACGAAAAGAATAGCAGCAGCTAATCGAGTAGACGGCCTCGCCTGAATTAACAGACGAGGTGCGCCTCTCACACCACTGTACGTACGGTTCTCGTATACAGCGGTTCATTAAATTGTGGAGCTACTTTTAAGTAATAATCCAGCATTGATTCGTATCCTTTCTTTTGCAACCGTTTTAAAGTTATTGTGGTTACTAAAATTGGACTTTGTGCAACTCGCCACCCTCCCATTCGTGTTCTACTCCACGCATACGCATGATCTTTATCTACTCCTAAACGCATAAGGTTCTTCCTTTTCCGTTCAATCTTTTTCCAATCATGCCATATACAGTAGCGCAAGCGGTTGCGCAACCAACTATCAAGTGTTTTGAGTTTGCCATAAATACTTCCCATTCGGAAATAGTTTATCCATCCCCGTTGCACTTCTTTTAGTTTGCGGGTTCGTTCAACTAAGCTACTTGGTGTAGTTTTGCGTGTAATGGTTTTGAGTTTTTGTTTTAAAGTTTTCCAGCTTTTATCGCTCACCACTATTTGATATTTACCCCTCACTCCTTTTTCATACGTGGGTACAAATTTACATCCCAGTATTTCAAAATTCACAGGTTTGCGTATGCCACTCTTTTCACGATTGATTTGCAATTTTAGTTTCTTCTGTAAAAACAGAAATACTTTGTTACCTATCTTTTTCGCTTCACTTTTACTCTTGGTATAAATACTAAAATCATCAGCATAGCGTACATACTTGTGTTGCCCTTTTTCCAACTCTTTATCCAGTTCATGTAGCATGATATTGGACAGGAGTGGACTTAAAGGGCTTCCCTGTGGCACGCCCTTTCTGCGTTTTGTAAGTTTTCCATTTATTAAAATGGGGGCTCTTAACCATTTGCGAATTAGGCGCATTGTTGTGGGGCATTTAACTTTGTTGTACAACAATTGAAGTAGCAAACAATGGTCTACTTCGTCAAAGAAATTTTTCAAGTCGATATCAACGATATGTTGGTAGCCATCGTGAATGTATTTCTGTGATTGTTGTATGCATTGGTGTGCATTTTTGTTCGGTCGAAATCCGTAGCTGTGTTCTTTAAATTCCACCTCAAATTTTAAGGTGATGGATTGCGTTACACATTGTTGAAGCCAACGGTCTACTACTGTCGGAATACCAAGCAGACGCATTTTTCCGTTGCTCTTTGGAATCGATACTCCTAAGATGGCTTGAGCATTGTATCTTCCTTTGTATAGTGCCATAGCTACTTCATCTCTGTGCTGTTTCACATAGCTTGTTAGCTCACTTAACTGCATACCATCCACTCCCGCAGAACCTTTGTTCTTTAGTACTTGTTGATATGCTAAGCGCATATTCCTTCGGTTGATTACATTTTCAATCATCTTTGGTTTACTCTTTTGTTTTACTCTGTTCCGCTTAACGCATGGCTTCCGCCTATGGCGGATCCATGCAGCATTTGGAACAATTTAATGTTCGGTCCTTCGCTGATTTGTGAGTCCTCCGATTTATTCATCGGCTCGTTGCTTTCAGCTACTATGACTTCTGCTGACTTCTTTCTCGTTAGCCCGTAACGTGAAAGATCTCCCCCGGTAAGATAAATAGCCTTCAGTTTATTCCTGCTGCATCTACATAACATCGCTTTTGTATTCTTCGGACTTCGATATGGTGTGCTATCTTATCCACGATATTTTGCCTCATATACAGTTTCTGTTCGTCAGTACAAACTTTTGTAGTCTCGCTTACTTCAGATATAACATCACTATTATCACCCTTGCGACTTACTAATGCTTCGAGTTGTTAATTCGCGCATAAGAGATTTTCACTCTCTGGCTTCTCTATTTAATTTTAAAGAACTATATTTATCATTCAGGGCACACACAGCGCACAAGCGCCAAGCGGCGAAAAATTATTATATTTGAGAACGCCGCCTGCGCCTGTGCGCAAAACGTTAGTGGTAATTAAATTCAACAGAAAGACATGACTAAAATTAAAACAACAATATTAATAGTATGCTTAATATCTTGCACCTTCAGAGGTTTTACCCAGTGTGCTGACAAGTATATTAATAATCGATTCGGTGTTGAAATTTGTAACAATTCAAACTGGGAAATAAAGGAGCAGCTTCCATATATACTTGTAAAGTCAAACGGAATCAACGTATCAATTTATGCTGAACGATATAGCGGGGACTTAACAGCAAAGGAGATTTGGCAAACTTCATATGAGCAAGAAAAAAAGGAGAACTCAGATTTGGAATTGAAAAACCAAGAAACGATAAAAATTGATTCTATTCAAGCTTACCTTGGAATAACTTACTTATTTCCGATTAATACCGATGCCAAGATGAGAAAGGAAACTCATAATATATCGGTTATTTTTTTGTTTAACGGTTTGAAATATGTAATAAATAATAACTGTTATTCGAATGACTGTGCTTTAAATGAAAAAATGGTTCGGGACATCATTTCAAACCTAACACTAATTAAGGAAGGCCCTATAGTTTTGACAAATGAGGAAAAAAAACAAATCACTGTATTGGGTAATAATTTATTCAACTCGTTTAAAAAAGCTGAAATCAATAGTTTTCAAAAACTCTTGATAAACAAGAAAAACATGAATGAGGGTATAGAACTCAACATGAAAGACAAGGAAATGAAAGTCAGATTTGCCAAAATAATTAATGAAAATTGGGAGGAGGCCTTCAGTCTATTTGTCACGAAGAGCGAAGAATCTTTTAAAGCCTTATCAGAAGATGGAAACAAACTAAAAATCAAATGGTCTAAAATTGAATTTATAAGTTTCACTTATGAACCTCATTCTGGAATACCCGACATGAAAAGTGTTTCTGGAATTATGACTTTTAAGTTTTCAGAAAAAAACTACGCAATTAAAATTAAAGACATAATATTATTAAAAGACGGTTGGTATATAGTGGAGCTTAAAGACAAACAATTGCGACAAAATTAACTACCACTAACACGGGTTTTGCATCAGGTGGGCCGACGTGCAAATTCGAAGCTTTGTGCTTCTATTGAACTTTAGTAATAAATTGAACCTTTGTGCTCCGAAACCCGCCCGAACGCAAAGCCCAAAAACGTTGGCGGTAATTTGAAAATGACAAAAAAAACGAAATATACAGAGAACGACATTAAGAGTGTAGATACTTCCGAATGGTTCAAAATAAGACTTTTTCAAAATGCTGAAATTGACACTTTATATGTGATTATGGGATGTTTACAAGAATATTTCGGTGGTTATTCCTTAGATGAAGAAACAGTTGATGTGTTTTTTGTGGATGAATTTGAAAAAGCCAAAATATTTCAAGGTATTTGTGAGCATTACTTGAAATCATTAAATACAGAAAGTGACATTAAGTTAATAAAAACAGAAACTGGACATTCTTATTTACAATCAAAAATTATTTGTAGAAAACTAAAGGAACATTTTTCTTATCAAGAACTGGATTTTTTGAATCATAAGTGCTATCGATTATCAGAAGAAAATGATTTATTCAAAACAGCAGAACAACTATATGGAGACAGAAACAAAATGTTCAATTTTAAGAGATATAGTTATTTGTTAGGTGTTCTAATAAAGAATAAATTGGAAAATAAACCTGCGATTAATTTTGCAAATGCTGGACACAAGGCTGAATTGGCTATTAAGATTTTAAAAGAATTTGATGCTTTTGGAGAAGATACTTTTAGAGTGGACTATTTTTTTAGAGTTCCACACGTAACAAGAATTACATTGTCTGACAATAATGCAATTTGGTCCGAATTAGACGAATATAAAAAACGAATAAAAACTACCGCCAACAGCGGGTATAAGAAATAGCGGGTACAGTGCTAATTCAAACATCCGTGCTTTTAATAAAGTTCGGCACCAAACCGAAAGTGAAGTGCTTTTTAATCCGCTAATTCTCATACACGCAAACCGTTGTGCGCAACCCTTACAGACAGTAACTCTAAACAAAATTATAAAATGAAAATATTGAATTCACTTTTGCTTGCAATTATTTTGACAAATAGCGTTTATTCTCAAACAATAAATACTGACGCTGTTAATAGGTTTTGGACAGTCGTTGAGTTGCTTAAATCTGATAAGCCCTTAACAGATTCTTTGTGGAATTTTTATTATAGCGTTCAAGGGAATAAAGTTTATATGGATAATAATAGAAGTGAAGAGAATGTTGCGGCACATCGTAAATATTTAGAATTCCTTTTTAAACCAAGTTTAACTGATTCACTAAAAAACATAGAGTCTAATATTAAGAATTTTGAAAATGACGATATTTTTCAAAATTTATATTTTATAAAATCAAATGAGCAAAAGCTTAAAGAATATTCAAAAGAAATACAAAAGCCAGCGTATTTAGAAACAAGTATTAAACTTGCTAAAAAATATTTACCAAAAAATAAGTACAATAAAATCCCAAAGAATTTGACGGTCTATATAATGGCAATGACATACGATGCAGCTGTTCAAGACAGTAGTATGTATTTTGGAATATCTTGCGTTTATGATTTAGATAGATTTCAAAAGGGCTCTGTTGCAGCTCACGAACTTCATCATATATTGCGAAAAAACAAAGAATTTAAAATCAAATTATCCCCAAGAGACTCTGCAACCGTAGATATCGTTGACCAAGTGAATAACGAAGGTTGTGCTGACTTAATTGATAAAACAGTTTTCATTGAAAATGCAGAAAAAATAGCCATTGGAAATGCTATAAAAAATTGGTTAATTAGTGAAGCCGACAATACAATAAAAAAAATAGATTCTTGCTTTATTGTTAATTCACTTTCAATAAAAGAGTTTACTAATTCCAAAGAATTTAGAAAAATTACAAATTATTCAAGTGGACATATACCAGGGTTTTATATGGTAGACATTATTAAACGAAATGGTTATATGAGTGAGTTGATAAGTGTTAATGACAACCCTTTTAATTTCTTTTACATTTACAATAAAGCAGCAAAGAAAGACAAATTGAAACCTTCTACATTCAGTCAACAAACAATTGAATACCTAAAAAAAATAGAAAGTAAGTTGCAAATGTGAAGGTAGGGCAGCGCACAACAGCACCTAAAAAAATGCGGGAGGAAGTATAAGTTTTTTGCCTACAAGTTGCCGCTTCGCGGAAGTTTGTTATTTTTATGTAGGCAAAAAAGAGTACAGTATTTCGGCAACTAATTAATATTGTGTGGGTAGAAAACATTTCGGTTTCAAAACCGCACTTCTTTTAGCTCCAAACCGCTATAAGCAACCCTAATAAGACAACACGGTAACAAACTGACAACAAAAGAATAGAACAAATGAAGTTAAGTATATCAAAGACGATTAATCTTCAAAAGGCATTTTTCGCGTTTGTATTTACCTTGTTGACTTCTATTACTTCGACATTTGCGACAACCTACTATGTTGACAATAATGCTGGCAATGATTTGAATAATGGATTAAGCACAGGTTCACCTTGGCAGACACTTATAAAAGTAAATTCGTTTTTGTTTTCTCCTAATGATAGTATTTTGTTTATAAGAAATGGTGTTTGGCGTGGACAACTCATTCCCCAAAGTGGTTCTGTTTTGGGCTACATTACTTATTCCGACTATGGAACAGGTGCAAAACCTTTGTTTCTAGGTTCTGTGAATAAATCCGCAACAAGCGACTGGATTAATGAAGGAGGAAATATTTGGAGATGTTCAGGAACTTTTTCAACTGACATTGGAAATTTGATTTTCAATAACACAACCTCATTTGGCATCAAAAAATGGAGCCAATTAGATTTAGTAACACAAGGTGATTATTGGTATGATTTAAGTAGCGGAAAACTGAAAATATTTTCAACTATTAATCCTGCTTTTTTTTATTCCGACATTGAATGCGCTCAAAGAAATCATATTATCTATCAGCAAAATGTAAGTTATGCTGTTTTCAATAATCTGTCGCTTAAATATGGAGCTGCACACGGTTTTGGAGGAGGGAATACGCAATATCTGAACATTCGGGCTTGTGAAATTTCATACATCGGTGGTGGAGATCTTAATCAGGACGGGAGTAATATTCGCTTTGGGAATGGCATTGAATTTTGGGGCAATGCACACGACAACACAGTTGAACAATGCAAAGTTTGGGAAATTTATGATACTGGTTTAAGTAATCAAAATCAAGGAAGCACAGTTCAACAATACACTATTTATTACAAAAATAATATCATCTATAATTGTGCCCTTGCTTCGTTTGAATATTGGAACAAGCCTGCTTCGTCAACAACTGCGAATATTCATTTTGAAAATAATACCTGTGTAAATGCCGGTTATGGTTGGGGAACACAGAGGCCCGACAGAGTAGGTGTACATATATTACTTTCATATAACGAGGCCAATACTGACAGTATTTTTATTCGCAACAATATTTTTTATAAAGCAAATGCTTGTTTAGCAATGCCCTCTACATGGAATACAACTAACGGATACCAAAAATTAAAATTGAGTAATAACTGCTATTATCAACTATCACCAACCGACACTGTCGCTTTTCTTTTCTTTTCATCAGCTTATAACACCTCCTCATTTACAACTTATCAAACCAATACAGGACAAGATATAGGTTCCTTTATCAACGACCCTTTATTTGTAAATTATTCAAGCAATGATTTTCATATTATATCTACTTCGCCTGTCATCAATCAGGGTTACCCAACAGGTATTCTAAATGATTTTGACACCGAAGCCCGTGTTTCTTCCATTGACATTGGAGCGGATGAATTTTATCCTAACACTTCTGTAATTGTTGGACAATTAATAAATAAATCACTTTCAATCTTCCCAAATCCAGCGACAGAAACTTTGACTATTAATTTAACCGGCAAAAACAGTACAGTACAAGTTCAAATCTTCAACCCTATGGGAATGTTGCTCAAAGAATTTGAGGTACCGGAATCAGCAAAAATTAACATTGCCGATTTGCCAAGCGGACTCTATTTTATCCATATAAAAAATCATCCGCACCAGATGCTCAAATTTATTAAACAATAAACAGAAATGAAAGCGAAAGACAGAAGGGTGGCTTGCAACAGCTGGCTTAAGAAATTGGCGGTTCAGTGGTTAAATCAAGTACTGGTTTTCAATCAAACATTAGTGCAGGTCGACAGTTTTGTGCTCCGAAATCGCCAACTTCTTAAACCTGTAAACCGTTATAGACACCAAACAAATTAATTTTATGAAGACAATAGATAAATTAAAAAACACAAACCGCTAGCAGCACCTAAATTCAATTTGGGCATTTAGCTTTGTCAGTAATATTTCGGTAGACAAAGTTTCAAAACTAAAATTTAGCTCCAAAACGTTATACAAAACAATATCAAACAAATAAAACCCCAATGCCTGAAAAAAAATCGAAACTCGCAGAGATCAAAACAAAACAAACGGAAAGTAATGTTGAAGATTTCATTGCTAAAATTGCTGATGAACAAAAACGCAAAGATACTTTGGTCTTATTAAAAATGATGCAGAAAGCATCGGGAGAAAAACCAAAAATGTGGGGCGCTTCCATGATTGGCTTTGGCATTAAAAGATATAAAAGCCCGGCAACAGGCAGGGAAGTGGATTGGTTCAAAATTGGTTTTTCTCCGCGCAAGACAAATTTCTCTCTCAATCTTGTTTTAGATATTAAGCAACATGCTACATCTCTCGCGAAATTGGGCAAACACAAAACCGGTGTTGGTTGCCTTTACATTAATAAGCTTGAAGATGTGGATGTAAAGGTTTTACAAGAAATGGTAGATGCAGCAATGAAAGGAAAGTAATGTTACATTGGTAGTAAAGCTTAAGCTTGGTAAATAAACAGCTAATTACAAACTTATTTTTATTGAGAAAAAAGTTTCACCCTTTTCTGTTTCACTAAACTCATATGTGAAATTGTTGGAACAGGTTTTGGCAATCTCCAACAAACCTATTCCAACGCGTTCTTGTGGTGATTTACTGATGTTGTCAGCATGCTCCTTTGAATATGTATCATCAATACCTTTTAAACTTAATTCCTTTATTCCATCTAACTTGTTTTTAAAAAATGCCACTTTATCCTGTTCAATATAATTACCACACTCCACCACAAACGATCCATTTGTTTCTGTAATTGAAAAAACACCTTCACATATACTATTGCTTTTTTTGCCATGCTTAGAAGCGTTTTTAACAAGTTCAATAAGTGTTTCAATAGTCCTTCTTTCTTCTGGAGAAAAAATGCCATCTGCCATAAAGTTAGTCCGCAAAATCTCCACTAATGGCAATAAAACTTCTCTCGACATATCGCCCTTGTATAAAATAAGGCAATTTCTATTAATAAGAATGGAATAAAGATCTACAATTGAATTGATGTTGATCTTTGCGTCGTTTCTTTCCTTTTTATCAATTATTTCAAGTGACAGGAAGAACTGACGATGCGTTTCTGTTAAGGAGTTAAAACGGTATTTAATTGGCAAACCAGATTTCCTTGCCATTTCAATCAAGCCAAGTCCTGCACCGCCTTTTTTTGAAAATCCCTTGTTTTCCAATACATCATTGTATAAATCCCTCAGTTCATCCAGATTTAACACGTTTATTTTATCTATGTTCTTTCCTAAGTTTTCGATTTCTTCATGAGCAATCAGGTTAGCTGTAGATAAAACAATGCGTTCATTAAAAACGTTTATTTGAAAAAAATCCTTGTGGTTCTTAATAGCTTTTTTTTCCTGGCCTTTTTCAACTCCATGCCGCACTATATTTTGAAAAGATTCAGCAATAAGGAAAGAAACTTTATTCTTTAATCTGTTAAGTTCATTGGAACTTTCGAGGTAATACTCACTTATTTCAGTGAACTTGTCAGTGATTGAATCGTCAAACGAACCAAAATAAGATAGAAAGATTCTTTCCTCACGTAAATGTTTGAACAGTTCGTACATTGAATAAATATTAGACCAATGATTTGTGACCTTATTCAAATATACAATTTTAAGGGAATTAAAAAACTAATTTCTTCTGCATTTTATTAAAGCCTGGTCCCAACAACACATACATCGTCGACTTGTTCTAAATCCCCTCTCCATTCTTCAAAAGCAGTATTCCATTTTTCTCTTTGAGTACTTATTCAGAATCCAAGCTTTTAATACAACAAGATTAAATATAATACTATTTCGGGAACCTATCCTTAAAGAAAGGGAGCAAGCGTTACTACTTCTTTATTCCTTCGATCTTCTTAAGAACAAGATCATACACCTCTTTAAATTCTTTTGGATGTGCGCTATAGTATTGGATATTGCTTTCGTATTGCTTACGGGTAATAGAGTTTTGTTTGAAAACATTAAATTTCACTAAACTATCTGTATTGAAAGCCGGGTTTTGAATGGTTTTAATGCTTATCACCGCTTCTGCCAAACTAAGGTCGGCCATCACGTCGGCCATACGGTTTTTATCGAGCAGGTCCGCCGGTGGAGCCTCTTCAATCTCTTTATTTGTGCAGGAAAAAACCATTGCTACCAAGCCGACTAATAAGAGATTTTTAAACATGCTCAAAAATAGTGTTTTTAGGCTCAAGTGGTTTTAATTTTAGAACTTTTTGGTTTTCAGGGAAAATACTATCTTTGAGAGTATAATATCAAGCGTTATGAAAAAACTATTTATACTTTTTATTTTTGTTAGCTGTACTAACATTTTGTTTGCCCAAACTTCAAAAAAAGCCACCAGTGGTGATTTGGAATTGGACAATAGTATTAAAAGCATAACTGCTTCTGCACGTAAAGACGGTGAAACATTCAAAAAAACATTAGTAGCGAAGTATTTTATTACCGAAGGCAAGGCTACAGAATACTACGCTCAATATACAGGCGGAGATTTGTTTATGATATTCGAAACAGCGAAAGAAACAAAAAAGGATGTAACCGATATCTTTAAATTATTCAATACCAGCCGCAACACTAATAAAGGTTGGAACGAAACACTGAAAGAATTAGATGTAAAACAAGACAGCAAAACATTTGAGAATATTAAATATGCTGTTGTGAATAATGGCTTGAATTAATAATCTGATTAACCACAAAGTTCACGAAGTTTAGCGCAAAGTTCACAAAGAAAATTTATCTGCCTACTTTTACATCAATAAACAAAGGCTCTCTGTGTCTCCGTGGTGACTTTTCCGCATTACCTCTGTTTTCCATTAAAAGGATTAAAATCATTGTGTTTCACATCTATTCCCACTGCCCTACTAATGGCATCTTTCCCGAAACGCTTACGAATATGATCCATTGCCTGATACAATTGTATTTGTTCGGTAGTATCTTCAAACATATTGAACTGATAGCTTCCCTGCACAAGATGGCTGAATCGGATCCCTATTAACCGGATCAACATTCTTTTTTGATACAGCTTATCAAATAATTCTTTTACTCTTTCAATCAACGTGTGATCAAGTGAGGTATAAGGAATTTTCGCCTGCATGGTATAAGTATTAAAATCTGAATAACGAATTTTTACCGTGACACAAGCCGTTAATTTTTCTTCGGTACGTAATTGAAATGCCAACTTCTCTGCCATGCTGATGAGAATAGCTTTTATCGCTTTTACATCAATGGTGTCCCGTTCAAATGTTTGTTCTGTAGAAATGGATTTACGTTCTGAATACGGCTCTACCGGAGAGTTATCAATTCCGTTCGCTTTTTTCCAGATTGCCGTTCCGTTTACTCCCAACACTTGCTCCATTAATTCAATCGGCATTTCCTGCAGGGTGCGAATCCACATCACACCCATATCACGTAATAGCTGATAGGTTTTATCTCCTACCATCGGGATTTTTTTTATGGATAGTGGTGCAAGAAATTCTTTTTCTGTTCCTCGTGGAATTTCTTTTTGCCCGTTTGGTTTTGCCTCACCCGTTCCAATTTTAGAAACCGTTTTGTTAGCCGACATAGCAAAAGAAATAGGCAAGCCGGTTTCTCTCGTAATTTTTTGACGCAATTCGGTAGCTAATTTATAAGAACCAAAAAAACGGTCCATGCCACTGAGGTCAATATAAAATTCATCAATGGAAGTTTTTTCATAAACCGGAACATCTTCCTGAATGATATCGGTGATCATATTGGAATAGTAGCTGTATTGTCCGCTATCGCCTTTCACAATAATTGCCTCGGGACATAATTGTTTTGCCATTTTCATAGGCATAGCTGAATGAATTCCAAATTCACGCGCTTCGTAACTGCAGGATGCAACTACACCTCTATCACTGGAACCACCTACTAATACAGGTTTACCAATCAGGGCTTTATTAATCTTTCTTTCTACAGAAACAAAAAAGGAATCCAAATCGATATGTACAATACTGCGGTCCATTTACAACCGCAAGGTACTACGAAAAGTAGGTGTTTTTAACTACGAATTGTAGCAATTAGAATTTAAAACTTAGGGCAAGCCACTTCAATACGTTTCTTTTTCTTTTTAGGAACGCAGAACTGGTAGGAAATATTTAGTTCGTGTGCGCCTTTTGAGGCACCTGCCAATTTGGAGATAGTAACATCATAACTATACCCAACATTAAAGCGATCTGTTTTAACACCTACAACAAAGGCCAATGCATCATTGTTTGCGTACCCCGGTTTATAGTGTTTTAAAGGAAGGCCTCTGTACCACATTCCCAAAGTCATTACACTCTGCATGTAATAAAAACCAATATCAAATTGATCAAATTCCTTTTGGCCTCTGTAGTGAACTGCGGCTGTTACCGATTTACGTTGCAACAGGTTTTTTTCCTCTTCATTTAACACAAATTTATGCCCACCGTGAAAAGTATACCTGATAGGCATAGGAACATCTTCGTTTCCTAATAACGATTGATTTGGGCGATTCAAATGATACAAAGAAATCCCACCCCAATAGGAAGAAGAGTAAGCCAAAACACCTGCACCCATATCGAAAAAAGTAACATTTGCCTTAGGAATTTCAACTGTTGAAGCTCCGCCGCCATTAACAATTTGGTCCGCAAAAATCAGATTATTAAAATCTACACTCCGCATAGTTACGCCCGGTTGTATTCCGAAGCGCATCCCAAAATCGCGCCCGAATTTTGCTTCATAAGCAAGTTGCGGATTAATATAAGTTGTTCTCAAATTTCCCGTTCCGGCTACATCATTAGCTACAAGCATTCCAATACCTAAATTATATTGTTGCAAATAATGATCGCCCGCAACCATATATGACCTGTATGTTTTAGAAATTCCCGGCCACTGGTTACGGTATGTCAGGTTAAGCCGCGCACATGCATTTGAGCCGGCAAAAGCAGGATTCAGATAAAGTGGTGAAGCATAAAATTGGGTAAAGTGCATATCCTGCGCATTTGCATATGCACCGCAAAAAACAAGTATGAATGTTATATTTCTTATGAACTTATTCATGTTGTTTCTTAGCTAATTTAAAAGAAAGATCAGTTTCTTCCCCCAATAAATAAGAGTCCAAAACCAGAGGTTCGTAACCTGCAGCTTGAATTACAAATTTATAAAATTTGTTGGGTTTAGAAATAATAATAGATTTTCCGCTTAATGGATTCGATTTGTATTCGCCATAAATTTCTTTCTTTTCAAGGTCGGTTAACAATAGCTCTACTTTTTTGATAGCAGTATTAGAATCATCCATTACTTTAATATTATATATATTAAGTGGAGAATTATTTACCGAAAAATTGATTGAATACAAATCATACGAGCCCATCCCTCCATCTCTTTTAGAAGAGATGTATCCGGTTGAGCCACTTGCATTGAGCACAAAGAAAATATCATCATCTACTGTATTCAATGGTGATCCAAGGTTTTCAGGCACGGTAAAATGTTCTACCTCATCAAAACGCGTACGAAAAACATCATACCCTCCCATGTTTTGGTGACCTTCTGAACTAAAAAACATAACACTATCAAAAGGGTGAACAAAAGGGGCGTCCTCATTGTATTCAGTGTTTATAATCGGTCCAAGGTTCATCGGCGCTGCCCATTTTCCATTGGGGGCCTTCTTTACAGAATATAAATCCTTACCCCCGTAGCCACCCAACCTATCACTCGAAAAAATAACCATCTGTCCATCCGGAGAAAAACATGCGCTCGTTTCGTTGTATTTAGGTGAGTTCACGTGAGCATCAAACTTAATTGGTCTTGACCACTTCTGGTCTATAAAAGAACTTTCATAAATATGACCATGAACGTGATCTTCGCTTGTATGATAGATCAAGAGTTTCTCACCATCTGCTGAAAGCCCGGCTCCGGCATCGTGATATTCTGTATTCACGGTTGTGTCCATCATTTGAGGTGCTTGCCATATCCCATTTTGCTTTTTAGACATATAAATATCTTCATAGTATTCAGCAAGTGCATCTTTTTTGTCCCAATAATTATTTTTTCTTCTGGAAGTAAACAACAACACATCTTCCTGCGCAGAAATGAGAGGGGCGTATTCAGCAAATTCCGTGTTCACCACTTTACCCATATTCTCCACTTCAATTTCAGTATTATTGATGTTTTTGGTTTGTATCATAGCGAAGTAGCACTTCTCTACCAAACTCTCTACATCTTTTATGGTGCGTTCTTTTTCTCCTTTATAATTAATATATTCATGATAACTACTAATTGCCTTATCAAATTTACTTTCGGCATGATATAACCTTCCCAAATAATAGTTTGTTTCCGGATAAGTAGTTGCAGAAGCCTTCTCAAAATATTTTTTTGCCTGCTCTCTTGTTTTTTTGTTCTCAAATTTACAAACACCTATCTTATAATTAAGTTCAGCATTATTTGTATCTAATAGTAACAATCCTTCATACATTTTTAATGCAGCAGGATAATCTCCATAATCGAATTTAGTATTCGCTTTAAAGAAGGTGCGTTTATCTTTGCGCGAGCTTATCTGCCCAAAAACAACGGAGCACAAAAGAAGTGACAGTAATACCAGTAGTTTTTTATTGAAGTAGTGTAACATCGCCAGTTTTATTATAGATTTTTCCATTATTCAGTTTAAGGAAAGCTTTCCAAACATAAACATCCTGAGGGCATATTTTCCCTCTATAATATCCATCCCATCCTACATTTATATCCGTTGATTCAAAAATTAATTCGCCCCAGCGGTTAAATATTTGCAACTTGTATTCACTCACTCCGGCAGTAAATGGGAAAAACACATCGTTGGTAAGATCATTTATATTATAGACTCCCCCTCCAGGTCCACTTGGATTCGGTGAAAACACATTAGGGAAAGCAACGTCCGCATCTGTTGTAACTTCTCTGCTAACAGAATCCGTGCAGCCAAACTGATTAGTAGCGATTAACTGCACCTGATATATGCCAACCGTAGAATATGAATACTGAGGGTTGATTGCTGTTGACGTTCCTCCATCTCCAAAAGTCCACTGATATGTTTGAGCGCCCGAAGAAGTATTTGTGCATATTAAAGGATCAGTTGGCAAACTCAATGTTGTTGAATTAATAGTAAATCCCGCAACCGGGTATGGATATGCGTGAATAGTAACAGGGCTTCCGCCATTATTACTGGTACATCCTCCGGGAGTAGATACCATTAAACTTACATTATAAGTTCCGGGAGCAGAGTATTGATGAGACGGGTTTTGCAAATTAGATGTGGTTCCGTCACCAAAAGTCCATAACCAGGATTCTATTGGATCATTTATGTTTCCTGTTATTGATGCATCAGTAAACTGAATTGAATTAGGCGCACAAATATCAGTTGTATCCGGCAAAAAACTTATTGTAGGCTGTGGATTAAAATTTACTGTCACAGAATCACGAATTATTGTTCCGCAGGAATTTGTAACAGTTGCAATATAAGTGGTAGGTTGAAACGGAGTAACAAGGTGAGCACCGGGTCCACTTGGTAAACCGTTATTCCAAACAACACTAACCGGACCGGGGTTTCCATTAATCTGAACAAAAACTCCCGTATTAGTCCCCGGACATATAAGTGTATCTGCAATAACATCAATACTTGAAATATTCAGGTCGTAAACGGTTGCAGTTATTGTATCACTGGTTCCCTGACAACCCGATTGATCATATGCAGTAACCGTATATGTAGTTGTTCCTATAGGAGTAAAAGTTAAACTACCTGCATTTAATGCCGCCGGTGAAAGCCAGGTGAACTCATAGTTACCGCTACCACCACTTGCGGATGCAGTTAAAGTTGTTGAATTTCCTAAACAAACAACGGTGTTAGGACCGCCTGTTGTTATAACCTGAGAAGGTTGAGTAATACTCACACTGCTTGTTGTAACACAACCGTTTGCATCGGTAATAGTTGCTGTATAAGTTCCTGCCAAAATATTCTGTGCAGTACTTCCCGTTTGCGAAGGTGAGGTACTCCATGAGTAAGAATAAGGAATTGAGCCACCGGTAACAGAAACTGATGCCGCTCCATCCCCGCCAAAACATATTGGGTTAACAGATGAAGATAGAGATGAGGCAAGAAGTGTAGGCTGGGTAACAGGTAAAGAAATAGATTTTGCGCAACCATTTTGATCAGTAACATTTACAGTATAAACTCCGGCTGTCAGATTACTTATAGTTGGTAAGGTAGACGAAACAGGTGCCCATGAATAAGTGTAATTTGGTGTTCCCCCAAAAGGAGCAACTGTAATTGTTCCATTGCCCCCTCCGTTACAGGATACATTAGCAATACCACTGATAGCAATTGATAAAGCAGCCGGTTCGGTTATAGTAACCTCAACTGAAGAGTTAATACAACCGAGACCATCCGTTACTACGGCCGTATAAGTTCCTGCGGCAAGTCCGGTAGCATTCACAGAAGTTCCTCCATTTGGCATCCAGTTAACAGTATATGGTGCTGTGCCTTGTGTTATATTTATTAATGCAGTCCCGTTGTTCCCACCAAAACAGGAAACGGTTGTAGTACCCGCAGACGTAACTGTTGGTCCTGGAATATTGGTAATGGTTGTAGAAAATGTTTGAACGCAACTTTGTGCATCAGTAACCTGAACAGAATAAACTCCCGGGCTCAAGCCATTTATTGAAGCAGTATTTGTTGCTCCGTTACTCCACAAATAAGCATAAGGGCTGGTTCCTCCTGAAATTTGTGCATTCACAATTCCATTGGCTAAACCACAGGAAGGATCTGTAAAAGATAAAGAGCCGATAACCTGTGTTGGTTGACCAATGGTAATAGCCGTGTTGGTTTGACAATTATTTGCATCAGTGATTGTAACAACATAATTTCCGGGCGTTAACGTATTTGCTGTTTGAGATGTGCCTCCACTTGGGCTCCACAAATAGGTATAGGTTGGTGTTCCTCCACTTGGTGTTACAAATGCTGATCCATTATTACCATTGAAACACGATGTAGGGCTTCCTACACTCGTTGCACTTAAAACCTGAACAGGTTGTGTAACAGTAATGGCCCCATTGGTAGTACAACCCTGGCTATCCGTTACAGTTACGGAATAATTTCCTGTAGATAAATTCCCGATCATTTGTGCAGGGCTTCCGGTAGGGTTCCATAAGTATGTATAAGGGCTGGTTCCACCCGAAGGGGTTGCTGTTGCTGTACCATTATTTCCTGAAAAACAAGATACAGAAGTTGAAGTTACATTTACACTTAATGCAGCACTTGGTTGAGTAATTGCTAATGTCTGTGTTAGGACACAACTCTTTGTATCGGTAACTTGTAGAGTATATGTATTTGCATTTAGCCCACTAATGGTTGACCCCGGTGTATTACTTGGAAGCCATAAATATGAATATCCGGGAGTTCCTCCTGAAGCTGCAGCTGATGCAGACCCATTGGCGCCTGCAAAACAACTAACTCCTACTGTACTCACGTTTACTGATAATGCAGTGGGCTCCGTTATCTGAGATGTTATTGCTGAAGACTGACATCCATTTCCATCAGTAGCAGTTACTGTATAAGTTCCGGTTCCTAAACCAACTCCTGTTAATCCGGTTCCTCCCGAAGGCAACCATAAATAATTGATGGTTCCTGTTCCACCTACAACATTTGTTGTTGATGTTGCATCACTTCCACCATTACAACTAACATTTGTTGTTGATGTAATTGAAACAACCGGGCCTGGAGTGTTATTAACAGTTATGTTTACTGTGGCTGTACAATTATTTGCATCGGTTACTAAAACAGAATGCGGGCCGGATGATGTTCCTGTGATAATGTTTGTAGTTTGGTCTCCGGGTGTCCAAAAGTAGGTATAACTACCTGTACCGCCAACTGCTGTAACGGATGCCGTTCCGTTTGAATTTCCGCAAGTAGAATTGTTACTGGAAGGAGTAAGAACAATTTGCGTTGGTTGAGTAACCGAAATAGAATTAGATGTTGTACAACTATTAAAATCAGTTATATCAACAGTATAAGTGGCGGCTATTAATCCTGCAATATTTTGGCCACTTATATTACCTGCCTGCCAGGTATAAGTATAGGGTGATGTACCTCCCGTAACGATAGAAGAAGCCGTTCCGTCTGCTCCTCCAAAACAGGATACCGGTGTAGCAGAAACTGAAACAGATAAAGCAGCACTAGGTTGTGTTATAGAAAAAGTTTGAGTTTGTACACAGCTATTATCATCTGTTATTTGTAAAGTATAAGTTCCTGATGTTAAGCCTGAAATAGTTGTACCGGGAATATTACTCGGCAGCCACAAATAATCAAGCGTACCCGTTCCTCCACTTGCCGAAGCATTTGCAGTTCCGGTATTACCTCCAAAACAGGCAACAGACGTTGTGGTAATATTTATGCTGATTTCCGGCGGTTCACTTATTGGAGGACTTGTTGTTGCCAACGATTGGCATCCATTATCATCTATTACAGAAACTGTATAAATACCCGCTGTTAAACCGGTTGCTACAGGGCCGTTACCTCCTGTTGGCAACCATTGATAAACAAGAGTGCCTGTACCTCCAACTACACCAACAGAGGCAGAACCATCATTCCCCCCATAACAAGTAACATTTACTACACCAAATATAGTGGCCACCGGTCCGCTGTTATCATTAACATTTATAGAACCTGAAGCAGTACAACTATTGGCATCAGTAACTAAAACTGTATAGGATCCGGAACTTATAGGTACTGTTGTTGAACCCGTTCCGCCAACAGGGAACCATTGATAAGTGTACGGGCCCGTTCCTCCGGCAACTGTTGTGGATGCCTCGCCATTTGCAAGTGTACAGGTTGAAGGACTGGAAGACAATGAAGGAACAATTTGTGTTGGTTGGTTAACTGTTACAGTATTTGTTGCAGTACAATTCAAATTATCACGAACAGTAACGGTATATGTACCTGCAACAAGGTTAGTAATGTTTTGCCCTACAACATTTCCTGGCATCCAGGTAAAACTTGAGTAAGGGCTAGTACCTCCCGAAGGAGTTGCAGATACGGTTCCATTAGCAGCTCCAAAACATAAAGCCGGAGTAGACGTTGCCGTAACCGATAAAGGTGCTGATGGTTGCGTAATAGTAATTGTATTTTGGGCGAAACAACCTTTTGTGTCAGTAACCGTGAGGGTATATGTGCCGGCAGATAGCCCGGAAATGTTTGAAGTAATATTTCCGCCGGGCATCCACAAGTAAGTATAATTTGGGCTTCCACCCCCAGGAATGCCTGAAACAGAAGCATTATTCCCTCCAAAACAACTTACATTAACCTGATTTGTAAAATTGACTGTCACAGCTGGTGGCTGTAAAACCGTAACTGTTCCTGTCCTGAAACATCCGTTGGCATCGGTTACAGTTACAGAATAAACCGCAGCTGACAGATTGGTTATTGTACTGGTAGTTTGACCTCCCGGCGACCATAGGTATGTATATGCTCCTGTGCCTCCGCTAGGAGTAACCGTTGCTGTACCATCATCTAAATACTGGCATATTTCATTGGTTTTTGTAAAAACTAATGAAACGGCAGCAGGTTTTACCAATGTGATTGTTGAGGTGGATGTACAGTTCAAATTATCTCTCACCATTAATGTATATGTACCAGCCCCTAAACCAGAAACATTTGCAGTACTCATATTGCCTGGTGTCCAGGTATAAGTATATGCAGGGGTGCCTCCACTTACATTACTGGTTATGCTTCCGTCAATAGAGCTGGAGCATAACGGGTTATTACCGATTAAATTAATGTTTAATGCATTTGGTTGTGTGACAGTATAACTTCCATTTGTTACACATCCATTATTATCTGTTACAGTAACAGTATATACCCCTATACTTAAACCAGTTGCTGTTGCAGCTGTTTGGCCACCCGGTGCCCAAAGATATGAATATGGTGAAGTGCCCCCCGCGGGGATTGCAGTAATGGATCCATTACCCCCACCAAAACAAGAAACATTTGTTATAGTTGAGCCAACAGAAAGAACTGCAGCAGGTTGAGTAATTGTAACCGTATTTTGAGCAGTACAAGTATTATTATCTGTTACTGTTACTGTATATGTTCCAGAAGCTAATCCATTCACTGTTGCTCCGCTAACGTTACCTGGCATCCAGTTATAAGTATAATTAGGTGTTCCTCCCGTGCCCGTTGCCGTAACAGACCCATTTGCTCCCCCGAAACAACTAACATTTGATTGGCTCCCAAAAGTTGAAGACAGAACTGCCGGTTCTGTAATGGTAGCAAATACAGCCTCTGTACAACCTCTGCTGTCAGTAACCGTTACTGAATAAGTACCACTTGCCTGGTTGGAAATGGTAATAGTTGTTTGTCCACCGGGTTGCCATAAATATGTGTAAGGTGCAGTTCCGCCTGCAGGCACAGTAGTTGCTGATCCATTATTTAAATAAGAACATGTTTCATTGGTTACACTGGTTGTAGCTGTTAGATCGGTAGGTTGAGTTATTGTTACTGTTGCGGTAGTCGAACACGATCTTGTATCGGTAACGGTAAGAGTAAAGGTTCCCGCACTTAAGCCTGTAACATTTGCAGAAGTGGCTCCCGATCCGCTCCAGCTATAAGAATAAGGACTAGTGCCTCCACTCACGGTAGAAGTTGCCGAACCATTTGCTCCGCCAAAACAAGAAACGTTTACTCCTACTGCCGATGCAGCTAATGGTAGTGGTTGAGTATTATTAACCGTAGTAGTAATCTGACAACCTCTGGCATCTGTCACAGTTACTGTATAAACTCCGGCAGGTACTGCAGTTAAAGAAGATGTTGTTGCCCCACCCGGAGCCCACAAATAAGTATATGGAGCGGTACCTCCTGAAACAGTAGTTGTAATATTTCCGGCAGCACAACCACCAGTGGTTACCGAAGTGCTTACTGCTAATTGCGCCGGTTGCGTAATTGTTGTTGATGTACTCAAAGAACATCCTGTAGCATCAGTAATGGTTACAGAATATGTTCCAATACCCAGGTTACTTATTGTTTGTGTTGTTTGACCCGGAACAGTATTCCAAACGTAAGTAAATGGTGCATTACCTCCTGTTACAGTTGCTGTAACGCTCCCATTGGTTCCGCCAAAACAACTAATAGGTGTTGTGGTTGGTGCAACGGTTCCCTGAAATGGGGCATAATTTATTCTTACCGTATCTGCATCTGCAGGACAGGTTCCGTTTCCTGTTGTTGTTAAAATTAAGTTTGCAAAGCCTGCAGATAATTCCGCTGCGCTTGGAGTATACTGCATATTAGCAAGAGTAGTAGTATTTGGACTATAGGTGCCTCCACCTCCGGACCAGACCCCGCCAGTGGCAGCAGTAACTGTCCCGGTTAGTGTGGCAATGGGTGTTTGATTACATCGGTTAATATCTGCCCCAATATTGGCCGAAATTGTAGATGCAAAAGACGTAACGGTAACAAAATAAAATACCTGACAACCTGAAGCATCAGTAACAGTTACTGTAAAAGTACCTACACCTACTTGTATGCTTTGTGTATTGATAGCGGGATTATTGTTCCACATATAGATGTACGGAGGAGTCCCTCCCGAAGGCTGAGCAGTAATAGTTGTGTTTGATGTTCCGAAACAAATAGTAGGGTTTTGTGGTCCAATAGTAGTAGCTAAGGTTTGTGGACAAGTAATTACATTGAACTGAAAATCGCGAAGTGTAGAAGAAAGATAAACTCCATTACGGTATTCCTTCACTAAGATTCCCACTACAAACTGCCCCAAAAGATTTGGGGTTCCTGACAACAAACCTGTTACAGGATCTAAAGTAAGCGGTGTTCCTCCCAAAGGCGCTGTTGTTGAATAACCACCTAAAAATGTTATAGGTGTAAAATTGGCCACATTGTTTGTGAATGTTGGGTCCAAAGGACCGGCATTGTTTTCTCCATTATAAGGCGTGTAAAATTCATATACCAAAGAGTCTCCGTCGATGTCAAAAGCTGAATGGTCAAATGTAAATGGAATATTATTACATAAGAATAATGGTGGGAAAAGTGTAAAGGTTGGATCACTGTTTGCCACAAAATCATTTGCAAACACTGATACATTATCAAAACTATATACCTCACTTGTAGGTGAAGTTGCGCTATAATGAACTTTGATTATAATTTGCACAGTAGCTCCCGTCAATCCGGTTTGCGAAGCAATTGCATTTCCAAAATCATCCGTAATTATTCCGTTTGTTGTAAAAGGAATAAGTGGGCCTCCATTGAGGCTATAAAACACCATCAATGAATCTGTAGCTTCAAGAGTTCCTGATTCTGTAAGATTAACACTTAGATTAGCGCCCCCGGTAATTGAAGCAATATTAATTGACTGCGAAGTCCATGTTTGTGAACCATTGTCGGCACCTGTTAATTGAAAGAGATTGCCGTTTACACTTGCGGTTGCAGGCGCAGGTGTTCCTGCAGTAATTGACCAGGCTGTAGTTCCATTATCAACTGTAGTTCCGTTTGCTAATGTAAAGTTCTCATACCAGTTCATTGTTTGACCAGGTATGTATGCATAAAAACTCTCGCCTGTATTAAGTGGGTTAGTAATATTGGTTAAACTTCCATTTCTTGCAACAATTTGAAAATACAAATGATACCCACCTGGATTAGGAGGAAGATTGTTTACGGTTGTTGTATAAATAGCTTGTTGGGTACACGGAATTGGATTTGGTTGTTGAGCGCAAGGAGGTAGGTTAGCAGGAACCGCGGTTACCGGGCCTAATGTCATAGTAATATCTTTGCTCGGGGTAAATGGCTGGCCATTGTATCCTAAAACACTGATATTAACGGTAGCAGGAAAGCTTGCTGTTCCCGGTGTACAATCTCTGAATAATTTTAAGGTAATTGTATAACTTGAACCACCGTTATATACATATGTTAAACTCCCGCCAACAATGTGTGTGGAGAACATCCAACACGGGAGGCTTAAGAAAAAAAGCAGGATTAAGTAATGTATTCGTTTTTTCATACTCTACACTTAATTATCATTGGGTCTCTGTTCAGTTTAGTCCTACGTTATAAAAAAAGAAAAGTTGCTATTGTTTATTTCTTTAGGATAAGTTGGTAAACATAAAACAACAGCCGGATTTAATCAAAGATTATAAATTAATCAGCTGAAAGGGGGATACCAATTTACTAAAGATTTTTCACATATAAAACTTCTTACTCGTTTGTTTGCTCAAGTTTGCATGCAATTTAACAAAATAAATTTTATACAAACAATCCTGGTGCTCTTTTTAATTTATTCTAATATTTGTACCCACGCATCATTTACTCCTGCGCTCTTAGCTTCTTTTACTGTTTTCATGGCTTCTTCTTTGCTATTTACTTTTTTTATGTAAACGTAATTATATTGATGTGAGCCTGAAAACATCCACCCGGTAGAAGCAAAACCTTTTGATTTAAAACGTTTCACTTCTGCTTCTGCAAAATCCTGATACACAAACGTACCAACCACCACATAATAACCTGCTTTAGGAGTAGCATTAGCCGCATTTTTAAATCCTGTTGCAGGTGCTGTTACCACCCAAACATTGCCATCCATAACCTTATTAACATTCTCATTCACAACAGCAGCATTCTGGTTTGCATTATTCTGCGTGCCGGTATTATTAGTTATTGTGTTATTAACCGGAGGGTTTGTATTATTAGATATATTTTGTCCCGAATTATTATTCGTAGCGTTCTGATTATTGTTGTTTTGCTGATTTGTATTAACTGCATTATTTGCAACGTTATTCTGAATAGCCGTTTGTTGATCTTTTAATTGTTGCTGCTGAATTTTCATTTGCTCCAACCTGGCTGTAAGATCCTTGATTTTCTGTTGATTTTCATTTATCTTTTGTTGATTTTCTGAAAGCTCCGTATGCATACTATCTATGCGATGTTCATATAATTCGTTTTTTGCCTGTTGAGCTAGATAAGCGGTATCAGGTTCATCCGATTTTTTCCCCTTTCCAAATTTATAACTCACCATAAGCTCGTGACTAATACCTGAATAGCTGGCCAGATTACCCATAATAAATTCATAGGAATAACCAATGTTTAATTGCTTGTGAATACAAACGCCTGCATTTACGGAAGCCGCATAATTACTTTTATAGCTGCCTCCGATCCAGAATTTATCTTTCCAGTCAAAATTGATATTCCCATCATATTGAAACGGTGCTCCGGGAACAATGCGTACCAGTGCTTGTGGCGCAACCGAAATTCCTTTATCCTCAATAATTGTAATTTTATATTTTACCGAACTCACGTAGTGTCGCAACTGAGTGTAGTATGCCTTCACCCCTGAAGTATTATCTACATAATTAATTTTATTTCCCAATAACTGAGGTGCAGATGCTGCCACTTCCAAACCTTTCCAAACAAATGCAAAGCCTGCATTTCCATCAAAAGATGTTTTTTGTTGCTGAGTTACAAATAATGTTGGATCATTATAATTTTCGGATACCGCTCTTGAGTAATCTATTGTTTGGTTAACAAGTCCCGCCGAAAGTCCAAGCAACAGGTACATATCCTCATTAAAATTTGCCCTGTATGAATAAGATACATTGCCTCCGTTACGTTTATTAATTCCACGCTTATCACTTAGTAGTGTTAAACCAAGCCCCGCTTTCTTTTCCTTAATAATACCATCTAACATTAGAATATTAAGCTGAGGTGCGCCATTAAAATCCGACCACTGCGAACGATTGATCATCATTGCTTCCGTGACTTGACTATTTCCGGCAAAGGCAGGATTATAAAACAACGGTTTGTAGAAATAATGATTGTACATACCAATCTGCTGAGCTTTTATACCGAAACTCAGTGAAAATAAAATTAATATGTATAAAGCCTTTTTCATTTTATTTTTTTCTCAAAATATCTACTGTCCCTTTTACTATAGTGCTCACATCATCAAATCTTAATACATAATAATAAGTTCCATCCGGTAACTCGGCTCCGTTATATGTCCCTTTCCAATCGTTTGTATACCCCTTTTTTGTATACACTTCCTGCCCATATATATTATAAACAAACACTTCATTTTTTGGAAACAACTTTATATCCTCTATGTACCAGGTTTCATTAATTGTGTCTCCATTAGGGCTAAAATAATTTGAAACAATTCCTGTAAAAGCGGGCAAAAACACTGTTACCACAACAGTATCCGCATTTAAGCATCCATTTACATCAGTAACGGTAAGAATATAATTGGTTGTTCCGGCTGGCGTTGCAATAGGATTATATATAGCAGGATTATTTAAACCGGTATTAGGTATCCAAAAAGGAATTCCCGTTCCCGACCCATTTAATTGAGCGGATTGCCCAACATCAATTGTTGTATCTGTTCCTGCATCTACCGCTGCAGGCGGCGCTAATACATTTATAACAATGGATGGTGTTGTATCGCCCGGACATGAGCCATTCTGAACAATTGATTCAAACAATGTTGTTTGGATCAAAGTGTTTGGATTCAATGTTGTGTTTGTGTTGGCGATTACATTCCAGGTAACGCCATTATCGGTAGAAGAAAGCCAGCCTGTTACAATGCCTGTATTACCTGAAAGATTTATGGTATTGCTGTTATACGCATAACAAACAGTATCATTGCTTCCCAAAGTAAGGTTTCCGGCAACCGAAGGAGGTGCAAATGTGACAGTAGCCTGGCTTGTTGTATCAATTGTGCAATTCGGACTATTTTGAACTACAGCCTCATAAATGGTTGCTTGGGCAACTCCTGCATAAGCTAATGTAATGCTGGTGTTAGCTATTGAACTCCAGGTTGCTCCTCCATCGATGGAAGATTGCCAGTTAAGTACATTTCCGATGTTTCCGGTCACGGTTAATGTTCCTGCTGCAGTTGGGGTACATGAAACCGCACTGCCACTTATGGTTCCTGCAATTGTTGCTGCAAAAATATCAATACATGAAATGGTTGAAGTATCGGGAGGAAATGCTCCATCTGTAACAATTACCCTGTAACACGTAGTTTGAGTAAGATTGGAATAACCCTGATTAATAGCTGTAGTACCGGTATTGGTCCAGGTTGTTCCGCCATCAGTTGAAGACTGCCACATAAGGCTCGTACCATTGTGCCCGGATAAACCTAAAAACCCGGAGCCACTGACTACACATGCCTGCGTTCCTCCGGATGTTGTTCCACCAACAGACTGTGCTATTAAATGAATATTTAATAAACACAAGGTGGTAGCTATCAGTATGTTTAAACGGCGCATAATATCTAATCGCTGGGTTACTGTTGTTTTTCTGTTTTGTTACCCACCACGTCTTCAAAGATAAATATTATGCGTGTATCTGTATCAAAACTGTAGAACTAATTTTCCGTGTACATCCCTTATTTAAAAGACTTAGTCGAATTTTTTCTAAACGCCTAATTTAAAGGAGAATTGCTATACGACGTTTACGGAATGATTATTTTTCGGTTACCTTTTTTTGCAAAAAACTACAAAACGTAGTATATTTGTTCTATAATTTATAGCAATGAGCTAGACCGTGTGCCTCAGAGTCCATCCCGATTTTATCGGGAACCAATAAAGACACATGGTCTAACCCATATGACAATTAAAATCAATAAACACTTACATATGAAACGAATCTCTACTAATATCAAGGTTTTGCGCGATCTTCGGAAGATATCGCAAGAAAATTTATCCTTTCAACTGGATATTACCAGGGCTCGTTTGGGTGCTTATGAAGAAGGAAGAAACGAACCTCCTATAGAATTGATGATAAAAATTGCCGATTATTTTCATGTTTCGGTTGATGCTTTAGTTCGGGCCGATCTGCGAAAGACGGATCCGGATGCACTTATGAAAATAGGTAAAAACAGGGTTTTATTTCCAATATTAGTAGATAAGGACAACAATGATTGTGTGGAAGTAGTTACTATCAGAGCTTCGGCAGGGTATTTGAATGGCTATGCCGATCCTGATTATATAGAAAAGCTACCTATGATGAATCTGCCATTTAAAGTTACCGGCAAACACCGCACTTTTCCTATTCAGGGAGATTCGATGCCGCCTTTAAAAACAGGATCATTTGTAGTAGGCAAATACATGGAAAGCCTTGATGGTATTAAAAATGGAAATACTTACATTTTAGTTACAAAAGATGAAGGTATTGTTTACAAACGCATTTACAGAGGAAACAATTTAAGCATACTCGAATTACATTCCGATAACAAAACTTATTCGCCTTACCAGATCAAAGCAAAAGATGTTTTAGAAGTTTGGGAATTTGTTTGTTGTTTAAATACTTCGGACAAAAAAGAAGAAGAGATCAGTATGGAAAGCGTAATGCACATGCTGAAAAGCATGAAGGTGGAGATCGAGAGTATCAGGAAAAGTTAAAAGTATTAAGTTTAG
Organism: Bacteroidota bacterium; assembly: GCA_030684395.1. Taxonomy (GTDB): domain Bacteria; phylum Bacteroidota; class Bacteroidia; order B-17B0; family Aurantibacillaceae; genus JADJDM01. Next base: position 180,988 of record JAUXTT010000004.1, read on the forward strand.
AGTTAAAAGCAAGATGAGTACAGGTAAATTAATCACTTCTGCGATAGCTAACATTCCTATTGATAAGGTTCAAAAAGAGTTTCACGACCATCTTGCGATTGAAGGAAATGAAAAAATTCTTTTCTCAGGGAAGTACGGAATCGGGAAGTCATACTTTTTAGATAACTATTTTAAAAGCGAAGAGGCGCAGAAAAAATATAATACTGTTACTTTATCTCCAATCAATTATGTTGTATCTGCAAATGAAGACATTTTTGAACTCATAAAAGTAGACATTATTAAACAACTTTTTTTAAAAGAGAGACTAAAGTTCGCCGTTGATAAAGACTTCTTACCCACTCTTGTAATTAAGGAAGCCATAATTGAAGGTGCAAAGAAAGTTAAGAAAAAACCAATTAAATCGATTCTTTCATTTGCATCCAATTTATCGAAACTCGGGGTTTTTGTTGGAGACACAAAATTAGGAATAGATGCCTCATTGGGCTTGATTGAAGAATTCTCTAAATTCGAAAAAGAACTTAATACAAAATACAAGCCAATAGAAAACATATTAGGAGAATATGCCGAGGAAAAATATCAGGCTATTGGTTCCTTTTTAGAGTATAATTTGATTTCAAAATCAATTGCTGATTCATTATATAAGCTAAAAGAAGACGAAAGAAAAGAAAATATTTTAATTATTGAAGATTTTGATCGACTCGACCCTTCTCACATATTCCGAGTTTTAAACATTTTTTCCGCGCACAATACGGGTAACAAAGGCAACAAATTTGGGTTTGATAAAATAATTATTGTTTGTGATTTAAGTAATATTCAAGGTCTCTATGAACATCTATATGGAACAAAAGTTGACTTTGATGGATATATAGATAAATTCTACTCAACAAATCCATTCTTTTTCGATAACAAAAGGGCGATATACTTTTATTTAAAAAATGATTTAAAAATTGAATTAGATGATTATGCAGTTGATGTTCTAACAGACATGCTAGCTACTTTTGTTTCAAATGGTCATATTTCCTTAAGGTGTATTATAAGAGCGTCTTTTTCTACAAAGAAAGAAGATAGGCATATAATGGATTTTCCGTACAGGAAAATAATTCAAGACAAAATGAGTAGATATGACCACACTACTATTAAATATCCTTCTTTTATTCCCTATGCAGTCAGCTCGTTGAAGATATTCAGAAGTGACATCAAACTAATCGAAATTGCACGATTCTTAAAAGTAGTATTTAGCAGTTATGAAAGTTTACTGAACACAATTAAACAATATGCAAGAGTGGATAAGCCTTTAAACTATCATTATCCAATGACAGCGAATTATATTAAACTATTTTTCTTGGCGGAGAACATAATGAAATCTGATAATGATAAACTCATAATGTTTTTCTCTGACGATTATTACTTTCATCATCCTAACGTAGAAAAAAATGGCGTTAAACTCTATTTGAGTTTAGCTTGGAGCCCAGACAAAACATACAAAGGTGAAGGAAGTTACTTTGAAGGCTCCTCTTGGAGAAAAGGCTCTGAAGAAGCGACATATAGTTTTCATGAAGTTCATAAGGTGCTTCAAACCTTTCATGACTTCATTGTTTTTGCAAATAATAATCGCTGGCTAGAAGACTAAATTAATAAATTTTGTTCGCAATAATAGACATAGAAACCTGCGGGGCTAAATTTGATTTCAGGAAGGGAAGAATTATTGAGATCTGTATTGTGCGTCATGATGGATTGAGTGTGGTGGATGTGTTTACAACATTGATAAATCCTGAATGTTACATCTCACCCTACTTCACCAATATTTCTCACATTGATAATGACATGGTGCGTGATGCACCTAAGTTTCATGAAGTAGCAAAAAAGATTTTAGAGTTAACTGAAGGCTGCATATTTGTTGCGCATAATGTTGGCTTTGATTACAGTTTTGTAAAAGATGAATTTGCTTCACTCGGATTTAAATACAAAAAAGAAACTCTATGCACTGTTCGTTTGAGCAGAAAATTAATTCCGGGAAGAATTTCATATAGCCTTGGTCACTTATGTGCTTCGTTAGGAATTGAAATTAACGGCAGGCATCGTGCAGAGGGCGATGCGGTTGCTACAGCAAAATTATTCGACCTTTTAATGGCATTAAAAGCCAATCATCCTCAATACAAAAATCAGGGCGTGATGGAGATCATGACACGTCGCGTTGATAACATCAAAAAATACATTCTGAATAAATTACCCGAGAGCTGCGGCGTTTATTATTTTCTGAATAAAGAAAAAGAGATCATCTACATTGGCAAAAGTGTGAACATGTATAGCAGGGCATTAAGTCATTTTAATACCGATGAAAAAAAGGGAAAGAAAATGTTGAACGACTTGATAAATGTGGATTTTGTGGAAACCGGAAGCGAGCTCATAGCCTTACTTTTGGAAGCAGATGAAATAAAAAAACACAAGCCCAAATACAATCGTATGCGTAAGGCAGATGTATTTACACACAGCATCGATTGGTTCTTAAACGACGAAGGAATTATCAGTTTCAAAATCGTTTCGTACGAAGAATCGGAAAACGCACTCTTATCTTTTACAACTTATATAACAGCGCGCGAACGACTGGAAAGCTGGATAGATGAAAAAACGTTGTGCCTGCAATATTGTTCACTCACCAGCGAAGGAAGTTTGTGTTTTAATCATCAGATAAAAAAATGCAACGGTATTTGTTGTGGTGAAGAAGAAGTGGAAGAATACAACGAAAGAGCCCGCACAGTTTTAACTGAACATTTATTCGAAGATCCCAATTTTATTATCCTTGATAAAGGCCGCAATCACGAAGAACGATCTGTTGTTTTAATTGAGGATAGAAAATATGCAGGATTTGGCTATATGGATCAGTACTCCCAGGCCAGCAATGCCCAAGAAATAAAAGATCTGGTGAAACTCAAACACTATTACCCTGATACAAATGACCTGATAAGAAGTTGGTGTAAGAAAAACAAATACAAGAAAATTATTTTTGAAAAACAATCGGAAGAAGGCGAGTATTTTGAAGATTAAAAGCACAAAAGCCTGCCCCCGAAACTCAAGAGCAGGCTTTTTTTGTAGTATTAATGCTGAACGATAAGTTTTTGTGTTTGTACAGATTTCCTTGATTTAATTTCTACAGAATATAATCCGTTTGCTAAATCATTTGTATTGTACTTTAAAATATAAGCACCTGCATTCTGTTTATTTGAAGAAATAGTTTCAATCAACTTTCCTCTTACATCATAAATAGTAATACTAAGTTCTGAACTCTGATCTAAATAGTAGTTGATATTAGTAAACTCGTTAGCAGCATTAGGGTACAATAACATTCTGAAAGGGCTAATTTTGTTTGATTTGATGGAAACAGACTGATCATTCAAGCTTAAGTTATCAGCATACAGTACCGAATTTCCGTACGGGTTTGAACCTCCTCTGAAAGGTAATACAAAAACTGTTGCGCTATCGGGGACACCTAAAAATGACATGGAATAATTGATTGGTGCAGAAAAATAAGTGTAGGTATTAACAGTATCAAATTCTTCGTGAAAACCCCAGCCAACCTGGTTGCCCTGGTAAAACATCATGATTCCGATTGAAGCTGTGTCACCGTTATCAGGGAAAAATTTATAATAACCATTAAAACTACTATCGCGTTGCGTTACAGGAAAACCGGGCATAGGTCCCATTTGTCCCTGCGGTCCCGCAATAGCATAAGCAGCTGCTAATCCAAACGATCCACTCAAATTTTCGGCACGCAATGCATACAAACCATTTTGTGCGTCAGTAGTTTTTGTTACGGGAGCTATGCCAAATGGCAAATACGATACATTAGAAGTAAACCACGACATCGGTTCCTCATCATTAAATGTATTCCAAATTTCAAAATCTCCGTTTAAAATAGGGTAAGTTGTTCCGGAGGCATCCTTAAATTCCAAATCATCCACAATCATAAAGCCACCCATGGGTTGTTGTAATGTATCGTCAGGATTTGTTGATGTTACTCCAACAACAACCGAATCCGGGATAGTTGCATCATAATAATTATTCTTAAATCCTAAATGCAGAAAATTACCTCCGCTGTTTCCATAGATTTTATGAATATCAAAACTAATAGCAAGACCATTTTTTTTAAATGTAACGAGAACCCATGCAGTATCATTTGCTGCTATAGAGTAATTAAAATTTCCAACTATAGAATCAGGTCGATCAGTAGTTGGCAGCCCTCCCCAAAAATTATTTCCATCAGGGTTGCCATGTACAATTGCTCCCGGAGCATCGCCCGCACGTTCCATTCTTACAGCAAAATTTCCATTGGCACCCGGCACCTGTGTTATTTGCCCGAAGAAATTCCAGTTAGCCGGTGTCACACTCGGAGTAATATTCCAATTTTCAAAGTCGGCGTTAGGAATCTGCGATAATCCAACAGCGCTAATTAAAGTAAATAAACTAAGGTAGATTTTTTTCATGCGTATGTTTTGAATTTGAATACTAATGTACGTAATTTCCAGCAACCGTAAACATGACATTTCTCAATAAGGTGAAAATTGAAATCTGAATAATTGGTGAGATTGAAATACAGGTAAAGCTTGCTGCATTTTTCTTACACGCAAGTACACTAAGTCACTTTCGTAATTCTAAAACCCTTTCAAAAACGATTTTAAACCAGGCTGTATAGCTTTCAGGGCTATGCAGAAGATCTTGCTCAATACTTTCTAAGTTTTCATATTTCCAATCAGAAACTTCATCCCTGTTTATATCCGGCTCTCCATTATAAACTCCTAAGAATACATGATCCAGTTCATATTCTGTTAAGCCACTCTCCAACTCCGCTTTGTAAATAAAACTAAATTTATATTGCAAATCGCATTCAATTCCCATTTCCTCCGTTAATCGTCTTTTGGCTGCAACATGAGTTTGTTCACCTGGTCGTGGGTGACTGCAACAGGTATTGGACCATAAGTTTGCTGAATGATATTTTTCCTTTGCTCTTTTTTGAAGGAGGAATTGCCCTTTGTTATTAAAAACAAATACAGATATCGCACGGTGCAGCTTTGCCTCACGGTGCGCCTGAAGTTTTTCCATCGCTCCGATTTCTTCATCACTCTCGTTAACCAAAATAACCTGTTCCATAGTCTTTTATCCTCTGCTAAATTACTAATATTCTCAAACAAAGTCTCCTTAATAGAGAGATTCAGCTCCAATTTGCTTCAAATTTCTATGTTTGAGGAAATGAAAACCCAAAGGTTAATAACTACTTTCTTCTCGCTTCAAACAAAGGAAACGGCACAGTATTTTTGAAGAAACCGTTTTTTAAGAATATGTCAGATATAGCTCACTATTTTACACCCATCAATTTAGTTGAAATCAGTAACGATACTATATATGATGCAACTCAAATTGGGGGTTCTATGACCGCATTTACCAACAGCGAAGATTTTCCTGAGCTGGAAGGCATTGACATTGCTATTATTGGGGTTTGCGAGGACAGAAGAAGCGAAAAAAGTTTAGGGGCTTCAAATGCGCCTGATGAAGTGAGAAAATTCCTTTATCAATTGTATCCCGGAAGTATTGATCCAAAAATGATCGATCTTGGGAATATTAATGCCGGCTTTGAAGTAGAAGATACTTATTATGCATTGGCAAATACCATTGAAGTTTTAGTAAAAAAGAATATCATCCCGATCATTATCGGTGGCTCACAAGATCTTACTTACGCTCAATTCAGAGGGTACGAAAAACTGGAGCAAACCATTAACATTGCAACTGTAGATGCAGAGTTTGATCTGGGCAATCCCGAAGAAAAACTAACGAATAAAAGCTACTTAGGAAAAATTATTTTACATCAACCGAACTACCTTTTTAATTACAGTAATATCGGATACCAAACTTATTTAGTGAGTCCTGCTTCCATTAACATGATGACGAAACTATATTTCGACAGTTATCGTTTAGGGCAGATCCGTGATAATATTCAGGAAGCAGAACCTATTATTCGTCATGCCGACATGTTGAGTTTTGATTTCTCCTGCATCAAACATGCCGATGCACCGGCACAAAGTGATGCACAGCCAAATGGGTTTTATGCGGAAGAAGCCTGCCAAATGATGCGTTATGCGGGGATGAATGACAAACTAACATCCATAGGTATCTACGAATTAAATCCATCTTTTGATGAGAGAGGGAAAACAGCCCGTTTAGCAGCTCAAATGATCTGGTGTTTTATGGATGGGTTTTACAATAGAAAAAAAGATTATCCTACCCGTACAAGTGCTGACTACACCAGGTTTCATGTTTTTTTACAGGAAAATAAATACGAGATCAATTTCTTTAAGAGCAATAAAAGTGACCGTTGGTGGATGGAGGTTCCATACCCAAGTCACGAAAAATTGAAATTTGAGAGGCACACCTTAGTTCCCTGTTCATATAAAGACTATGAAACAGCTTGTAAAGATGAGATTCCCGACAGATGGTGGCAAACCTATCAGAAATTAAGTTAAGATGAGTTCTGTAAAAAAGAATTTAGAAGAAATAAAAGGAAACATTCCTTCACACGTAACGCTGGTTGCAGTGTCTAAAACCTATCCTACCGAAGTGGTGATGGAGGCTTACAATGCCGGTCAACGTGTATTTGGAGAGAACAAAGTTCAGGAACTCTGTGAAAAAAGAGATCAGATGCCGGATGATGTTGAATGGCACCTGATAGGCCATTTACAAACAAACAAAGTAAAGTATATTGCTCCCTTTGTTTCCATGATCCACTCCATCGATAGTTTAAAATTATTGCAAGAGGTAAACAAATATGCTCACAGATATGATCGGGTAATCAATTGCCTGCTACAAATTCATATTGCACAGGAAGAAACAAAATTTGGACTATCGTTTGAAGAATGTACAGATCTTTTAAAATCAGAAGAATTTAAAGCATTAAAAAATATTCGCATCGTTGGCCTGATGTCGATGGCCAGTAATACTGATGACCCTAATCAAATAAGAAAAGAGTTCAAATCCTTAAAACAGTTTTACGACAAACAGCCTTCACTTTATATACTCAGCATTGGCATGAGCAGCGACTACAAAATTGCTATTGAAGAAGGCTCAACCATGATACGTGTGGGAAGCAGTATTTTTGGGAAAAGAAATTACGCATAAATAAATTACCACCATGTCTGAAATATTTTCAACCGAAGCCCTATTAAGTTTGATTCCATTAACACTGATGGAAATTTTATTGGGAATTGATAATGTGATATTTGTTTCCATTGTTCTCGGACGTTTAAATAAAACAGAAGCAAAAAGAGCAGGATTTATATGGATGATCGCAGGTATCTTCATGCGCATTTTATTCTTGTTTATTTTAGGCTATTTGATAAAAGGCGAACAAGAACTTTTCAAACTGTTTGATCATCCGGTTGCATTAAAAGATATCATTATGCTCGCCGGTGGTTTGTTCCTTTTGGTAAACTCAACCTTAGAGATCCACAACAAACTGGAGGGCGAAGATCCGGATGAAAAATTAAAAAACGACAAGAAAAAACCATCCTCTTTTAAATCCATTATGATACAAATTGTGCTTATTGATATGGTATTTAGTATTGACGGAATCGTGACCGCAATTGGTATGGCAAATAATATTGTCATCATGATGGTCGCTATTTTGATAAGCATGGCAGTAATGTTTTATTTTGCTCCAAAAATCTCCGCCTTTGTGCACAAACATCCAACCTTCAAAATACTTGCTTTATCCTTTCTGGTACTGATTGCAGTATTGCTTGTTGTTGAAGGTGTTCACGTTGATACCATACATCTACCCAAAGGTTACATCTACTTTGCAATGGCTTTCTCTTTCTCAGTAGAAATATTGAATTTGAAACTTCGCAAAAAAACAACGCCACCCGTTGAGTTACGTTCTCCTACTCTTATAGAGGAGGTTGAACAAAAAGGATCCGATGCCTTGCATTAACATACTTCCCAAAATGCGATTATATACGCTTTGCATAACTCCATTACTATTGCCCTTATGAGATAATTTGTCTATATTTATTATAGGTAAATGATCCTTTATGAAAAAGTCATAAAAAATCTGCTTCTATTGTGTTTTGCTTTTACACAGTGCTATTCCTTTGCCCAAAATCCTCATCTAAGAGACTCTCTGCAAAAATTCCTAAAAACCGCACCCCAAGACAGTAACAAAGTAAATGCTCTTATTGAGCTCAGCCATCAGTTTGTTCAATATGATCTTGAGAAAGCTGAATCAGCTGCAAAAGAAGCTGTCCGAATCTCGCAAATACTCAAATTTCCAAAAGGAGAAGCGCAAGCCCTGTTGGTATCATCAAGGGTTAAACGTCAAAAAAGTAATTATGCAGAGGCTCTTTCGCAAACCTTTTTGGCCATCAATATATTTGAAAAAATAAATGATCAGGAAGGAAGTGCGAAATGCTATTTTGAATTAGGGTACATATATAAGTATTTAGAGGACTATCCAAAGTCAATTAATGCCTTTTCAAAAGCATCAGCACTTTACAAAACATTGAAAAACGAAAAAAACAATGCGTTGTGTGAAACAGTTTTAGGCCATGTAAATACTGATATCGGATTAAAATTAAATGACAGTAGCTATTACAAAAAGGCACTTATTCACTACAATGAGGTATTGTCGTACTACAAAAAAATCAATAATCGGGAGCGAATTTGCGTGGCACTTTTAAACCTTGCCAACCTACAATTATCATTCAATAAATCCTTTCCTTCAGAAAAAAATCTCACAAAGTCTTTGGAGTATTCTACCCAGGCACTTGAAATAAGCAGGCAACTTGATGATGTTTTGCGAATTGGCATTAACCTCGAAAACATTGGCGAAGTACACTATGAAAGAAAGCAATACGAAAAAGCTCTTGAATACTATTTCGAAGCAAACACTTATTTGGAAAAAAGCGGCAACATAGATTATATACTTGAAAACCTCTATTCTATTACAAACATATTTAAAAATATCGGCGACTACAACAGGGCACTGGAGTACGCTAAAAAACACGGTGATTTAGCGCTCTCAGAAAAATACAATTCGAGTCTGTGCGATCATTATAAGATACTCGCTGATATATATACTGCTCAGAAAAATCCTGAAAAAGCATATCAGGCAAGGTTATTATATGAAAACTATAAGGATAGCACTTTGAATGAAGAAAAAGCATTTGCCCTTTTAAAACTTGAAGTAGAATATGAAACCAGGCAAAAAGATAAGGAGATTGCTTTACTTAATCAGGAAAGAGCCTTGAAAGAAATCAAACTGAACCAACAACAAACCAGTCGCAATTTTTTTATCGCCACAACAATACTTGTTGTAGTTCTGTTATTAGGTTTATTTAATCGTTTCCGTTTTAAACAAAAGCAACATTTAATAATCAACGAAAAAAATATAGAGTTGGAGAAACTTTCCATTGTTGCCCGGGAAACTGCCAATGGTGTTTTTATTACAGATGCCGGAGGTAATATAGAATGGTTCAACGAAGGTTTCTCAAAATTATTTGGTTGGGAATCTATAGAAGAATACAAAAAAAGCAGAGGCTCTAATATTATTGATGTAAGCGGAAATAAAGACATTAATTTACTGATTGAAAAAAGTATCCGCTCCAAAGCTTCTGTTACTTACGAAAATGATACACCTGATAAAAACGGAAATTCCCTTTGGATAAAAACAACCCTTTCCCCGGTATTTGATAAACATGGTAATTTGCAAAAAATGATTTTTGTAGAAACTGATGTAACCGAGCTTAAAAAAGCAAAAGAAACCGCCATACAAAGCTTACAGATTCAGGAGCAGTTTCTTGCCAACACCAGTCATGAGATTCGCACTCCTATGAATGGAGTATTAGGCATGATCCGACAACTTCAGGAAACTCCTTTAAATCATGAACAAACAGAATTTATTCAGGCAATTAAAGAATCATCCAACAACCTTTTACACGTAGTAAACGACATATTAGATATTTCAAAAATACGTGCGGGAAAAATCACTTTCGAAAAAATTGACTTCAGACTACCTGATCTTTTTAGATCCCTTTTGTTCATGCTTCAATATAAAGCTGAGGAAAAAGGTATTTATTTAAAATCAGACATCGGCAAAAACATCCCCTCTGTATTAAAAGGAGATCCAATACGTCTTAATCAAGTGTTATTAAATCTTGCAAGTAACGCTATCAAATTTACAGAGAACGGTGGAGTCACAATTTCGTGCACTCTTGTTAGAACTGAAGGTAACACCAACATTATTCAATTTTGCATTATTGATACAGGCATTGGAATTCCTGAAGAGAAACTCGATTACATTTTCGAAACTTTTGCCCAGGCGGAAACCCACACCACACGTAAATATGGAGGCACCGGATTAGGTTTGAGTATTTCGAAATTTATAGTAGAACAACAAGGAGGTACAATTGAAGTAAACAGTGAAATAGGAAAGGGGTCTTCTTTTTGTTTCACACTCGGTTTTGAAACAGGGGATCCTGAATGGAAAGGCAATATCATTCAACAAATTGAGGGAATTCCTGTGAATGTTGATTTGAGTCACATCCATGTTCTCTTAGTAGAAGATAATTTAATTAACCAGCGTGTTGCGGTACACGAGCTTTCTAAATGGAAAACAAACACAGATGTGGCCAATAACGCAAATGAAGCTTTTGAAAAACTTACCGTTCAACAGGCTCAGGGTAAAAAATACAACCTGATCCTAATGGACATCTCTATGCCCGGAATGGATGGACTGGAAGCTACACGAAAAATACGTGCTGATTTTCCTGCACCCGCTAATCAAACCTCTATTGTTGCTATGACCGCATCAGCTCTAGCAGGAGAAAAAGAAAAATGCTATGAAGCCGGCATGAATGATTACTTATCCAAACCTTTTGATCCGGTTGTATTATACACTAAGTTATTAAAATGGGGGCAGGGAGAAAACGCTCAACTTTTGGAAACACAAACAGGCACGCAGGAAAAAACAAACGCAAAAAACAAAGCAACCGATTTAAGTACATTATTAGAAAACGCAGCAGGAGATATTGTTTACATCAGGGAAATGATAGAAATATATTTACAATCCATGCCCGAATACCTCAATGAACTCAATTTTTATTTTAAACAAAAAAACTGGCTGGAAGTAAAGAGACATGCACATAAAATGAGATCTCCCACTACTTATTTTGGAGCTCACGAACTGAGCGATCTTTTATACAGAGTAGAGATCTATACTTCTCGAAATTCTTCCACCGGTTTATTTACAACTGCTGTTCAACGTGTGAACGACCTGTGCTTAGAAACTTTTAAAGAGTTAGAAGAAGAATTGAAAAAGCTAGGTTGATCTTAAAGGCGAATACCAATGATGCAGACGTCATCTATCTGTTCAAGTTGTCCTCTCCATTCCTGAAAACGATGCTCCAATTTTTTACCCTGTTCGTTCATTGGTAAGTTTTGAATTCCCAACAGAAATTGTTCCAGCTGTTTGTACTTAAATTTCTTTCCTTGTTCTCCACCAAACTGATCCGGATAACCATCGGTATACAAATAAAGCAGATCTCCTTTTTTCGCTTCAATACTGTATAAGGCAAAGTCTTCCACCTTTTCACCTTTACCTACAGGCATTTTATCCGCTTTCAAATGAAGTAATTCCCCGTTTCTGATCAGGAGTGGTGCATTGTGTGCAGCAGCGTAATCTATCTTCATGTTTTCACCTGATCCAATAAATCGCATTAACACTGCATCCATACCATCTTGTCGGCCTTCCATACTTTCTATAAGGCGTTTTCTGACATGATCAAAAACTTCGTTTGGCTGATGGATCTCTTTCTCATTAATAGTTTCATTTAAAAAAGAAATGTTCAACAAACTCATAAAGGCACCGGGAACACCATGCCCTGTGCTATCAGCAACGGTAAGATATAATTGTTCAACGCCGCTTTTATTTTGTGTGTGAGTAGCCCAGTAAAAATCACCACTTACAATATCTTTTGGTTGAAAATAAACAAAGCTATCAGGAATGACACGATTAACCACATCGTGATTAGCCAGCAACGTTTTCTGAATTCTTTCTGCATAGTGTATGGAATCAAGAATTTCTTTTTGCTTCTCTTCCACCATTGCTTTTTGAAGGCTGATGATCTTGTTCTGTCCTTTATTGCGTTTCAGGTTTCTGTAGATCAGCAAAGCAACTATTCCCAACAATATAAAACCTGTGCATACCGAATAAAGGATCACCCGTTGTTTTTCCTTTTCTTCCATGGCAAGAGCCGCAATTTTTTCCTGTTCAGCTTTTTGGAGAGCTTCTTTCTTTTCAAATTCAAAATTTAATTGTTTCTGTGTTATTTCCCTTTGTTTTGCTTCGCCTGACATACTGTCTTTTGCGACAATATATTTTTCATACTGTTCCAGTGCAAGGTCTTGCTTTCCAATTGCCTTGTACGCCATATACAATACATTTCTTGCATCCAGTTCAGAAGAAATGATTCCTAATTCAATTGCTACGGCAAGCCCCTTTTCTCCAAAGTTGATCGCCTTGTTGTAATCTTTATTTCGAAGATATAACTCTGCAAGTGAGCTGTAAGTTGAGCCGATAAATTCTTTGTTCCCGATTTCCTCACATACTTTTATCGCTTCAAAAAAGTATTCTTCTGCCTTGCTTTTATCTCCGGCATCACTTGCATTTAAACCAAGGTTTCCCAAAAGCACCATCAGTGTTCTTTTGTTATTATCTCTTCTGCATATTTCCAGTGCCTTCAATAAATAATAATCAGATGAATCACGCTTATTAAAAAGCACGAATGCATTAGCAATGTTGATATACGTATTTGCAAGCTGATCATCGGATGTATGAACTGCTATAGCTAAACACTTTCTGTATTCAGCCATTGCCTTATCACGATCCTTCATTTTCGCATAAAGATTGCCAATGTTTGAACGGGTTGAAATGATTCCGGTAGAATCTTTCATCTCCTCTTTTATCTTTAAACTTTCCAGCAAATAGTCCAAAGCTTTGGGGTAATTTCCCTGCTTTATAAAAACAGTTCCCATCGCCGATAAACATTGTGGATAAAGCTTTTCGTACTCTTTTCCATTTTTTATAGCATAATCAAGATACTCAAACGCTTTATCATAATCCGATAGTAAAATACATGCTTTTCCTGCGTGATAATATTGATTAATCTTTTGTCGCCCCAATTTTAAACGCTCAGCCATCGCTATTCCTTTCTTAGCGTAATCTAAAGAACCCTGCGGATTATTTTCTTCCAGATAAGCCACGCATATCCGGTGAATTGTTTTAACTGCATTGGTATCTTCCGGTTGTGATTTAAGCACAGCTATCAGGGAATCTGTTTTTGATTGAGCCACAAAACTCACATTGCATAATACAATGAGAATAAAGGTTATAAGGTTCTTTTTAGTAAGGAATGACATGTTTTAAAAATTAGATAAAAGTAGCGTTTTTTACCTTAAATTTGCACCTCAATTTTTTGATATGGAAAACAAAAGAGTTCGCGTACGTTTTGCTCCCAGCCCAACAGGTGGTTTACACATGGGTGGTGTTAGGGTAGCATTGTTCAATTATTTATTTGCCAAAAAACATGGTGGTGATTTTATCTTACGTATTGAAGATACAGATCAAACACGTTTTGTTGCAGGCGCAGAAGAATACATTATCAATTCTTTGAAATGGTGCGGTATTGAACCTAATGAAGGCGTTGGTTTTGGTGATGGTCCGCATGCGCCTTATCGTCAAAGTGAAAGAAAAGAACAGGGTATTTATAAAAAATATGCCGATCAATTGGTAGCAAGTGAACATGCTTATTATGCTTTTGATACATCAGAAGAATTGGATGAAATGCGTAAACGTTTGGAAGCGGCAAAGGTAGCAGCCCCTCAGTATAATGCTGTTTCCCGTCAGAATATGCGCAATTCACTTACTTTAAGTGAAGATGAAGTAAAAAGATTGTTGGAAGCCGGAACTCCTTATGTGATCCGTTTAAAAGTGCCACGTAATGAAGAAATTCGTTTTCATGATATTATCCGCGGTTGGGTTGTTGTAAACTCAAGCCAGGTTGATGATAAAGTATTATTGAAAAGCGATGGAATGCCAACATACCATTTAGCACATATTGTAGATGATGTGGAGATGAAAATTTCTCATGCTATGCGTGGAGAAGAGTGGTTACCAAGTGCACCTGCACATATTTTAATTTACCGTTATTTAGGCCTGGAGGATCAAATGCCACAACTGGCGCACCTTCCATTGATTTTAAAGCCCGATGGAAACGGAAAATTAAGTAAACGTGATAAATCAGGATTACCGATGTTCCCTTTGAATTGGAGCGATCCACGTGATAATACAGATTATGTTGGCTATAAAGAAACCGGATTTTTCCCTGAAGCATTTATCAATATGTTAGTGTTACTTGGATGGAACCCGGGTGATAACAAAGAGATCATGAGTAAGGATGAATTGATACAATTGTTTTCTTTAGAACGTATCAATAAAGCAGGTGCTAAATTCGATCCTGAAAAAACAAAATGGTTCAACCAACAATATTTGCGTAAAAAAACGGACGAGGAATTAGCTGATCTGTTTATGCCGATGTTGAAAGAGCAGGGCTTTGAGGTTAAAAAAGACTTTGCCGTAAAAGTGTGTAAGCTTGTAAAAGAGAAAGCTCATTTTGTAACGGAGTTCTGGAGTTTAGGTTCTTTCTTATTTATTACACCTGAAACATTTGATGCAGGTGTACTGGAAAAACGTTTGAATCCTCAAACACATGGTTTTATTGCGGAATTAAAAAACGCATTGAATGATGTAAGTAACTTCAACGCAATTGATACTGAAGCTGCATTAAAAGCAACCTGCGAAAAAACAGGAATTGCAACAGGTCAGATCATGCAATTGTTTCGTGTTGCTTTAACTGGTTTAGCAGGCGGGCCTTCTTTGTTTGAAACAATGGAATTGATAGGTAAAGAAGAAACGATTAAAAGACTGAATTTCTTTCTGGAGAAGAATAAGGTTTAGAATTTTTGTTATTTTATACAAAAATGCCTCTTCGAAAAATCGAAGAGGCATTTTTATTTGTACATTTTTACAAAAAGTATAAAATAAAGTTATCCTTAATAAAATTAATTGAAAAGAATTTCAAATTGAGGTTACCTTTTAATTGTTTTTGTAATTAATCGAAACCAAAACAATTAAAACCATGACAAAAGAAAAAACCAGTGAAATTGAACTAATCATTGATGATTTAATTTACGAAGGAATACCTAAGAATTACAACTTACTTCTAAGTATAATCTGGGAATTAGCTACAGAAGTGATGCCATATAAAGAAAACGAAGAAGCAATAACAACACTACGTAATCTCCATATGCACCTTGAAGGTTATGAAGCTGCTGAAGAAAAACAAAGAAGAGCTGCTTTTGATTATGTAAAAACTAATTTATTAGATGTCCTACAAAGTATTAAAACAACTAATTAAATTCTTTTTAAACCCTCCTCATGATAATTGTCAAGAGGAGGGTTTTATAAAACATATAGCGTATTGCATTTAGCCGCGAACCTAAAAATGTTTTTAGATAAATTATATTATCTACTTCCGTATCACCACTTTCCTATTCACCACTCCCGCTCCTTTGATCACCTTCACAATATAAATTCCATCATACAAAGTTTGCACATCAAAATAAGCGATAGTTGTTCCCTGATAGATCACACTTTCTTTTATTAGTTTCCCATTGATATCATACAATTGCACCTGAACATCTTCTTTGTTTATATTTCCAACTTGTACTGCAATAATATCGTTCGCAGGATTAGGGAATACACCAACATTAGATTCAGTTATTGAGTTAGTTTGCAAACCAACAGCAGGTGGAGTGTAAGTTGTTACTGATTCAGTGATTGAAGTTACCTTTGCAGCCGTCTTCACACCATAGAAATACGGACCTACTGCATATGGATATGCTGAATTCCAATTTGCATCTACAGTAGCAAAATATGCATAAGTTCCTGCAGGATATTCAGGAGTAACACAAAATCTTCCGTTGTGCGCATCTAAATATTCCGGTTGAGCATTAGCAATGAATTCATAATCTTCTCTGTATTTTCCTAAGAAATAGGTTGAATTTACAGGAGGCCCATCCGTTACGTTTGTTCCGTCAGCATAATGTGTTCTAACAGTAATGTTTCTTAAGTAGTAGCTTGATCTGATACGAGCAATTCCTCCGGTACCATTTGTGTTCTTATATCCATAAGCTCCATAGATCGGGAAGCCATCATAAGCAAAACCTATTAATGGTGAATGTTGTGTACTATCAATTGCATACAAACCATCTGCAGCATATAAATTACAAACCGTAGAGATAACATTCAGATCTAAATTATATGCACTTGGGTTTTGATGATGATGGTAGTTACCCATAGCAGGATGTCCTTTCGAACAATCGAATCCTGCTCTTTCAGCAACAATAGCATCCCTGTTCCAAATCCCATCTCCCGTTCCACCCAGTGGTCCACCTGCCTCTGCTCCCGTCGAATTTTTATACGAAACGCCATCTCTGTAATCGAACAATGCAACACCGTTAATAAACACCCCAATATTTCCCATAGTTGTAGAAGTTGGTGTACCCGTGTTTTGTACCGGATTTAATGGGAATTTAAAGATCGCATTTTGACTGGTTGCCAACGAAGGGTTTCCGTCCATAAAAGGGCCCGTCACATAAGCCGGAATTCCTTTGGTGCTCGCATAAACAAAATTTCCGGAATACTGAACGGTTTGAACATTTACCAATGTTGCATCATTAATTGGAGTTGAATTTCCTGACACATAATGTCTTCCGGTAACACTTGTGTTTTGCAACCAGGAGGTAATTGCAGGACTTAACTGTGCATCTGCAAAATAACTTGCAAGCATCAGCGATGATAAAATGAGTGTTTTCTTCATATATATGTTGTTTTGTTTAATCGTTTAGTAATTAGATGCTACTTGTTTCAAAAACTTGCGCTTGGCTTAAATTATTTTTTCCGGGAGGACAGTAAGATATGTTTAGGATATGAGTAATTTTGATCGAATAAGAATTTTTTATCCGTTAAAGTGAGCATAAATGCAATGAGATCAACCTTTTCGTTGCTTGTTAATTTGATCTGCTGTTGCAGGTGAGGAGAAAGTGTTTTACTCGTTTGTACTCCATCCGTATAATGGTCCAAAACCTGTTTCAGTTTTTTGAAACGCCCGTCATGCATATAAGGCATAGAAAATTCAACATTACGAAGAGTAGGTACTTTGAATTTTAAAGAATCGTTTGGGTCTTTCGAAATACTTACTCTTCCATAGTCATTTAATAAAGTATCCACCGTTAATCCATTGTTCTCAAACTCCCCATTTGTAAACAAAGGTTCTTTATGGCAGTTACCACAGTTTTTCTGAAACAATTTGTATCCGTTGGTTTCCTGTGAAGAGAACGCCGCTTGTTTCCGCATTACGCTATCGTATTTGGAATCTTTACTCACCAAGGTAAGCATGAATTGTGAAATTGCTTTTAATGTATGCTGACCCGTTATGACGCTATCTCCGAATGCCTCCAAAAAAAGTTGAGGATAAATTTTTGAGCTTTGCAGTTTAGCAACTACATTCTCTATTTTCTCATCCATCTCCAAATGATTACTGATCGGTCCGAGTGCTTGTACATCCAAATGATTGATAGCACCATCCCACATAAATATTTTTTGCCATGCTAGGTTCATTAAAGCCGGTGAATTACGAGTGCCTATCCTGTCTTCTATTCCGTGACTCAAAGCATGATCTACATGTGTGAAAGCTGTGTACTGTGAATGGCAACTTGCACAAGAGATAGTATTGTTCTTGGAAAGTATCGGATCATAAAACAATGCTCTTCCTAATTCTATTTTTTCTTCCGTTAAAGGGTTTTTAGAAAAATCATATTGCGGTTTGGGCCAATTAGCCGGAGTTTCAAAAAGCCGCATTTTCATTTGCATAAAAGCAGACAAAAGAACAGGTATCAATATAAAAATCGAGATCTTATTTTTCATTGAGCCTGAACACTAAAAGTTTTTGAAATTTTCTGAGCCAATACTACAGCTTCTGCACTTGGCGACATAATATGATCTTGTTTTGAAAGATCAATACCACTTAGTAATTCTTTTATATCAATTTCAATTTTATTTGATCTTTTACAATCTAAGGTTACTGTTTGAAAAGCATTAAAAGGTGATTCATATCCACCCACGTGATATTGAAATTCTTGGTTTTTAGATTTACAGACATTACTTATACCTTCCAGTTTAAAATTTATATAACCACTTTGCCAGGTCCAGTACATTCCTTTGGTAGGATCCAGGTCACCGCCCATAGCACCGGAAACGTTAATAGTACTATCGATTCCAATGTTAAATTTTATTTGGTCGCAAATAATAGAAGAAGACCTTTTCAATATAACACTCATTGTTTTTTCCTGAGAAGCATCTATCAAATGAAAACTGTTTTCTTCTTTCCAAACTGGTTTACCTTTATTCAAAAACTCAATTCCTGAAATATAAAATTTTAATACGTCAAATTGAATACTGTCTTTGTCATTTAATTTATAAGAGTATGTGCTAAGTACTAAAGTAGAGTCTCCAAACATCGGCTGAAACACAAGCGTATCCATCTTCTTTACCTGTGCAGGCAGAAAATGTGAACCCATTACTAAGGTCAGAATGATATATAGATTTTTTCTTTTCAACTTTTTAATCTGCAAATTTGATTTATCTCCCCGGTGGTGGCCCCATTTGTCCTGATGGCGGCGGTGCCATCTTCATCATGGTTTCTTTAATTAGTCCGTCAAATTTTTTCTTTTGCTCTTCGGTACAAATAGCTCGTATCCTTTTAAAGTGATAGAAAGTACTTAGCTCCTGCACTTTTTGAAATGCAGCTATTGAATCGGCCATGCGTTCAACCAATAAAGAATCATTTCCTTTTAATGCATCAAAAAAATCGTCGTGTAGTTTTTTACCTTTTTCTCTGAGTGGCTTGTGACTTGCCCTGTGTTCATCACGCAAAGTTTTGAACTGTTGTTGTTGTGATTCGCTCAGATTTAATTCTTTGGTAAGGTATTCCAAAGCACCTTCACCTCTTGGTTGCTTATCCTGTTGAATCCACATGTAAGTAAGTGTGGCAATATTTATCAATACCAACAAAGCAATTATTCTTTTTAAGAATTTTTCTCCTTTCATGATTTTTAATATTGATTATTTAAATAAGAGAAATATTCTTTTTCAAAAGCATTGCTTTCGCTGCTCTTTGAACCACCACTATACTGTTTCGCTGAAAACACATTCAGGGTGATTAATAATACTATTCCAGCTGCAATCGACCATCGCTGCATTGGCGACATGTCAACAATTTTTGCCTCCACTGATTCAACACTCTTCATGATCCTGTCGACCAACAAAGGACTAGCGACCGGACGTTTGATCCCGTTTAAGCCATTCATTGTGTTTTCGATATTGGTATCTTCTGTGTTCATATTCTATTAGATGTTAGTTGTATTAAAAACTTGCGTTTATTTCTCATTTTTATGATAATATTCTTTTAAATATTCCTGTAAATTTTGTTTAGCCCTGAATAAAAGAGATTCTACGGAAGAAACGGAAAGCTCCATTACCTCTGCAATTTCAGCATAACTAAGGTCTTCAGTTTTACTCAGAATGAAAGCAGTTCTTTGTCTCTCAGGTAATTTATCTATAGCCAAATAAAGAATGGCCGCTCGCTCCTTATTCTCCAATTGTACTCCCGGATGATAAAAGTGCGGTGTATCAACTTTAGGTGCATTGTCCTCTGCCCCAAACAAAGTCTGAACAAATGCAAAACGTTTTTTGCGATTTTTCTTTCTTTGAAAATCGAGTGATTTTGTAACGGTTATTCTGTAAATCCAAGTAGAAAGTTTAGACTCCCCCTTGAAATTTTTGACAGAATTGAACACTTCTACAAAAACTTCCTGAGTAATATCTTCAGCATCCTCCACATTTTGAAGAATACTTATAGCTGTATTGAACACCCTGTCTTTGAGATCAAGAACAAGTTTATTAAAGGCATCTCTGTTGCCTTCCTTCAGGGATGCTATTAATTCGATTTCGTTCAAAAACAGGGATAATATAGGTTAGACGCTATGTATAAAATTAACTTGCGCCAAATCAGGAAAAAAAATCTGAACCTGCGCCAAACCTATCTTTTCACAACCAATTTTTTTCCTACAGTTCCAAAGTCCGATTTTATATTGATGGTATAAACTCCTGTTTGTAAGAAAGTAACATCAATAGTTTGTTCTTCAAAAGCAGTTTTTAATGTTCCCTGAGCAACTTCTCTACCCATTAGATCTACAATAGAATAGTTCAGATAAGCAGCTCCTCTGAAATAAGGTTTCACTGTAACCTGATCACTTGCAGGGTTTGGAGTCAAGGTGAAATTATTTCCATTCACGTAAGTTTTAACACTTACAGAATTTGGAACCATAACACAAGTGTCACCAATTTCTTTAGCAACGGTTTCAAAATTTTTGTTCACCACATCAATGATGCTAGCAATACAAATACTTGAATCAGTAAGCACCGAATAATAAACACGACATAATTTTGTTGGAACGTACTTTTTATTGATGGCTGAATCTACATATGAAATTCCGATCACTTTGCTTCCGCCAACCAAAAACTCTGGTGTGATAGGATAATCAGAGGCAGGAATCATGTTTGTAACATTTAAGATTTGAACTCCACTGAAATCAATTTCGTAAGCAAGAATCTGATTATTTGGATTAATTATAGTAACATCAAAAAACTGATTGGTTACATCGAGGTTCTCAACACCTAATACCGCAACTTCATTTGGATTATGTGCACCTCTCGGGAAATTACACAAAGTATTATTAGATGCTCCATGTCCGGCACACTGATTTACTAATGCAGCGTCAAATACTGTAATACTTCCATTAGCATTCAGATCCGTACAAGAAGAAATTGTAGTTGTACTATTTAATATTTGCGAAACATACATCTGCGCATCAGCTGTTTGTTGCATGGTATTATTATCAAGGTCTCCACGCTTTGCTCCACCACCGCAAGATCCATTACAATCAACTACTGAATTTCCAAAAGGTGTTCCGGCACAATCTACATAAGCAGGGCAATTAGTAACTGTATAAAAATTCTTCACACCTGCTGTTTCGCCAATATGAATGCATACCTGAGCCCAGTTGTTTACATAATTTGTTTCGTAATGACCTAAAGCATCGGGAGACTGATCCCAATTAACTTTTACAGCTAAAGTATAAAAACCGGTATCTACATCCGTAATATCAATCCACTGACAACTTAATCCTGAATTATAGATATCCGCGCAACCCGCGGTAATTCCCATATTGCTACATCCGTATTGAGCAGGAATACCAACGGGGCAATCAAGATCCATTACACAGAAACCATTTTTTCTTCCAATTGGTAATGCATTACCGTTTACATCATACAGTACATAATCTGCATAACCTTCGTAATGCGCATGCCCGTGACAGTTCACAAAATTAAATTGCGAAGGATTGTTGGTAGGGTTTCCAACATAATAATCCTGCTGCCCAATGTTTTCAATACGGGTATCAAAACGTAAAATAGTTCTGTTTCCGTAACCAGCTAAACAACCTTCTACCACTTCACAATTGGATGCTGTTGTGTTTCCGATATTTAATGAGTTGATGATACTTTGTTGATTTATGATAAGATCTGGTCCTATACAATTCGGGCTCGGAGAATAATAACATGTTCCGGCAACAGTTGCCATTGGATTGTAATTACATGCACTCACATCCATACAACCAACAATTCCACCGGTATAATTAACTGCAAAAGCTATAGGACTTGATCCGCAAGCACTTGTTGCATCACCAACACGGATATAATAAACGGTATTAGAATCAAGGGCCGCATTGATAACAGCTTTAATTCCACAACCTCCATTATTATCATCATAATAAAGTGTTCCTGTATTTGTTTCATTGATATTTCCTGTACAATTAGCATACACCCACAGTTTTGTATCGCAGGTATTTGAAGGGAAACAAGTAGTGATCTCATACATTCCGTTTACATCCGGCTGAAAAGTGTACCAGTAATTATGCATAGGAGCAACATAACTCCCGGTATCTACCGCAATTGCCTGATTGCAATTACTTCCCGGAGGACAATTAAATGATGTTATTTCCTGTGTGGTGTATTGTCCACCGCTGGCTACTGTAACTCCGTCATAAGTAACAGTATAAGAACCTGTTCCATAGTTACAGCAGATCCCATCCCCGAATGAATCAAAAATACTGAAGGTTAAACAATTTGTGGTATCAACACACACACTGGATCCCGCACTGGTTCCGGATGCTAAAGTGTTACCTGCATTATCTTTCAAATTCCAGGTTATCTCTGCGGGATAATTATCGGGTACGATGGTAACAACAACTTGTTTTTGTCCCGCAGGACACTGAGCAAAAACATAAGAAGATAATACACAAAATAAGGCTAGTAATTTTTTCATCATGCAAAGGGGTTTTACCAAATTTATTGAAACTAAATCGGTTTTCCAAAAAATTTTCTACTAAACAGTGGTTTTTAACTATCGATCAACCCAAAACCTGAACAAAATCGTTCATATTTGATGAACGTGCGAGCTTCAGTTATTCCATTGTTCTCAAACGAGATGAAATAATCGAATAGGAATGTTCTTCGAAATCATATTATTGCTCGCGAAATTTTGTTAATAAACCCGTTGATTATATTCAGCATTCCTTTATTCCTGACCTTTGCGGTGCTTTATCTTTGGGTATATTAAATTCAGCAGTAGTATGGACAAAATTCGTGTAGGTATTATATTTGGCGGACGTTCAAAAGAGCGTGAAATTTCTTTTGCAGGTGGAAGAACAGTTTATGATAATTTAAACAAATCCATCTTCGAAGCCGTTCCTCTTTTTGTAGATTCATTTGGAAATTTTGTTTTACTCGATTGGAATTTCGTTTACAAAGGAACTATCCGCGATTTTTATCCTCCGGTAGAATTTCTTCCTGCAACTGATTCTGAGTTTCAATACTACGCCGAAAACCTTGGAGATCTAAGCCAGGAACAACAGGACGCAATGATCAACAAGATCGGAAAAAAAGTTGCCGTTACTGAATTTAAACAATTATTCGATTTTGCCTTTTTATGTTTACACGGACCTTATGGTGAAGACGGAAAAATCCAAGGTCTCTTAGAATATTTACAGATTCCTTATTCAGGTTCAGGCATACTTCCTTCTGCAATTGGAATTGATAAAAGCGTTCAGAAAAAAATGATGGTGAATGCAGGATTTAATTCGCCTGCTTTTTTTAGCATCAACAGAAATGCCTGGATCAACGGAACGGAGAAGGGCTTGTGGGATAAGGCAAAAAAAGAAATTGGTTTTCCGATGGTGATCAAACCTGCTAATCAGGGTTCATCCATTGGTGTCACTATTTTATTGGAAGACAGTGAATTCAAATTCATGGAAGCTGTTGAAAAAGCATTATTTACACGTTGGGTAGATAGTAAAGAGTGGTTAGCAATGTCGAATGAAGCAAAGAAAATCTATATTCAATCGTTAGCCGACATCCGCGAAGGAATGGGTGTACCGGTAAAAATAAATAATACGGTAATTTACAATCCTGATCAGTTAACTACTTACTTAAATAAAAACGCATCCGAACATGAAGGCTTTGTAGTGGAGGCTTTGGATGGAGAAAGCACTGTATTGATTGAAGGATTTATTGAAGGAAAAGAATTCTCTTGTATTGTAGTTGAAGATGAGAACGGAAAAGCAATTGCATTACCTCCAACAGAAATCAGAAAAGGAAAAGAACTGTTTGATTACCGCAGCAAATACCTTCCGGGCTTATCAAGAAAGATCACACCTATTGAAGAAAATGATGAAACCATTCATGCGATCAGAAAAGAGTGTGAGAAACTATTTTACGCATTGAACTTTGATGTGTATGCACGTATTGATGGTTTCTTAAGTTCGAACGGAAAAATATTTTTGAATGATCCGAACACTACTTCGGGGATGATGCCTTCTTCTTTTTTCTTTCATCAGGCAGCAGAGATCGGTTTGAACCCTTCACAGTTCCTTACGTTCATCATTCGTACTTCTTTGGCAAAACGTATCCAACATGCAAAAGGTGAGATCGTTTACAATGCTACTTTAGAAAAACTGGATGCATTTTTAGAAAACGAAAAGTCACAAACAACGAATAAAATAAATGTTGCTGTGATATTGGGAGGTTATTCTTCTGAAAGACATATCTCTGTAGAAAGTGGGAGAAACATTTACGAAAAACTCGCATCCTCAGTAAAGTATGCACCTATTCCCGTATTCCTTACCGGAAGTAGTAACAATCACAAAATGTACAAAGTGCCGATCAATGCATTATTAAAAGACAATGCAGATGATATAAGAGAAAAAGTAGAACATTGGAAAGTACATCCTGCGATCAAACAAATTGTAAGTGAATGCGCTTCTATCACCAATAAGTATGCGCCCATAAATACAATTCTGGAACCCAAAGAATTAAATTACAACGAGCTTGCGAAAGAAGTATCGGAAGTGTTTATTGCATTACACGGCCGTCCGGGTGAAGATGGCGATATACAAGAGAAATTAGAAGCAGTTGGTTTATCATATAACGGTTCGGGCAAAGACAGCTCTTCTATCACCATCGACAAATACAAAACCAACGAGATCCTGATGAAAAACGGGTTATTGGTTGCGAAGCATGCACTAATAACTTGCGACGATTGGAACGCAAAAAAAGAAGAAATAAAAAACACTTTGCAAAATGAGTATCACTATCCATTTATTGCAAAGCCCGTAGATGATGGTTGCAGTAGCGCAGTAAAAAAAATAAAATCGTTTGAAGAGTTTGAAGCCTTTGCTAAATTAATTTTTAGAACAAGTGAAGAACTGGATCCACAGGCTGCAGCATTCTTACACATCAAACCAAAAGAAGAGTTCCCGCAAAAACCAGTGATATTGGTGGAAGAGTTAATTTCGAAAAAAGACGCAAAACACTTTTTAGAAATTACCGGCGGAATGCTTACTAAATTCAATAGCAAAGGTGAAATTGAATACGAAGTGTTCGAAGCAAGCGAAGCATTATCAGAAGGTGACGTATTAAGTTTAGAAGAAAAATTTTTAGCGGGTCAAGGTCAAAACATCACTCCTGCACGTTATTCAAGAGATCTAAAAGAAAGACATGCTATTTCTGACAAAGTAAAAGTAGAATTGGAAAAAGCTGCTAAAGCATTAAACGTAATTGGTTATTGTCGTATAGATGCATTTGTTCGTGTGTTCGATAACTTAAAAGTAGAAGTAATTTTTATTGAAGTGAACAGCTTGCCGGGCATGACACCTGCAACTTGTATCTACCATCAGGCAGCAATTAATAATTACAAGCCCTACGAGTTTATAGATAATATTCTTGATTTCGGAGTGAAGAGAAAAGAGCGGAAGATGGTTGGGGCTTAGTCTTTTCAACACAGAGAGCGCAGAGATAAAAGAGTTCCACAGAGAATGCTATATCTGTTTCATCAATAATACTTGCTTTAAAACTCAGTGAAACTCTGTTTCCTCCCTAAACTCTGTGTTAAATTTAAATTGCTTTTCCTTTCCTAAATCACTAGATTTGCTATTCACTTCCAATTCTTATGTCACATACAATTTGGTACGGAAATCCTGTTTTAGCAGACCTTGAGTGGATGAATAAAAACACCCTTGCTCAATCATTAGATATTCGTATCACCGAAATAGGAAAAGACTTTTTAAAAGGTACCATGCCGGTTGATGAACGTACCAAACAACCATTTGGTTTATTACATGGCGGCGCTTCCGTTGCATTGGCAGAAACACTTGGTAGTGTTGCTTCCTGGTTAGTAGTAAACAGAGAACTTTTTATAGGTGTTGGAATTGAGATCAATGCCAATCACGTAAAAGCCGTGACTTCAGGATTAGTAACAGCAATTTGCAAACCCGTGCATGTAGGAGGAAGAAATCATATTTGGGACATAAGAATTACAAACGACAAAAACGAATTGTGTTGTATCAGTCGTTTACCTGCACCGTTATTCAAAAAGACAGAATTAAAAAATAATATATTATGAGCTATCCTTATCAAATCACATCCATGGAAGCGTACAAAACAGCGTATGCAAAAAGTGTTGAACATCCTCAGCAATTTTGGGAAGAAATAGCTCAACATTTTGTGTGGAAAAAGAAATGGGACAGAGTATTGGACTGGAATTTTGACGAACCCGATATTCATTGGTTTCGCGGAGCTAAATTAAATATTACAGAAAATTGTTTGGATCGTCATCTTGCAAAAAACGGAGATACGCCAGCGATTATATGGGAATCAAACGATCCTAAGGAAACATCACGTACACTTACCTACAAACAACTGCATGAAGAGGTGTGTAAGTTTGCAAACGTTCTAAAAAAGAATGGAGTAAAAAAAGGTGATCGTGTTTGTATTTATATGGGAATGATCCCTGAACTGGCAATTGCAACTTTAGCGTGTGCAAGAATCGGTGCAATTCATTCTGTAATCTTCGGAGGTTTCTCTGCGCAAGCTATTTCTGATCGTGTAGAAGATGCAAAAGCAAGCTGTATAATTACAAGTGATGGCAGTTACCGCGCTGCAAAAGACATACAATTAAAAGCTGTTGTTGATGAAGCCTTAAAAAATAATACTACTGTTAAACGTGTGATCGTGAACAAACGTACAGGAACTCCTGTTACCATGAAAGCTGATCGTGATGTTTGGTGGGAAGAAGAAATTAAAACGGTATCAGTTGATTGCCCCGCAGAAACAATGGATGCAGAAGATATATTGTTTATACTTTATACATCGGGTTCAACAGGAAAACCGAAAGGCGTTGTACATACCACTGCCGGTTATATGGTGTGGACCACTTATACTTTTGTAAATGTGTTTCAATACCAACCCGGACAAATACATTTTTGCACTGCTGATATTGGTTGGATAACAGGTCACAGCTACATTGTTTACGGACCATTAAGTGCCGGCGCAACTTCATTAATGTTTGAGGGCGTACCTACTTATCCTGATGCTGGCCGTTTCTGGGACATCGTACAAAAATATAAAGTAGATATTTTATACACCGCACCAACTGCCATTCGTAGTTTAATGGGATTTGGATTAGATCCATTAAAAGGAAAAGACTTAAGTTCATTAAAAGTATTAGGCTCTGTTGGAGAACCCATCAACGATGAAGCATGGCATTGGTACCACGAACACATCGGAAATAAAAATTGTCCGGTTGTAGACACCTGGTGGCAAACCGAAACAAGTGGAATTTTAATTTCAAACTTAGCAGGAGTAACTCCGCACAAACCATCTTTTGCAACCCTTCCACTTCCGGGAGTACAGCCTTGTTTAGTAGATGAGCAAGGAAATGAACTGGAAGGAAATGATGTAAGCGGAAACTTATGTATCAAATTTCCGTGGCCGGGAATTATTCGCACAACCTATGGAGATCACGAGCGATGCCGGCAAACGTATTTCTCTGCATATAAAGGAAAATATTTTACAGGTGATGGTTGCTTGAGAGATCATGAAGGAAACTACAGGATCACCGGAAGAGTAGATGATGTATTAAATGTAAGTGGTCACCGTATCGGAACTGCTGAAGTAGAAGATGCCATTAACAACCACGATCTCATTATAGAAAGTGCAGTTGTTGGTTATCCTCACGACATCAAAGGTCAGGGAATTTATGCCTATGTAATTGCAGAAGGAAAAGTTGATGACGTTGTCAAATTACGTCAGGAAATTATGCAGATGGTTGCGAAAGTTATTGGTCCTATTGCAAAGCCGGATAAAATTCAGGTTGTTCCCGGCTTACCAAAAACGCGTTCAGGAAAAATTATGCGCAGAATTTTACGTAAGATTGCTGAAGGTGATACCTCTAATTTAGGAGATACAAGTACTTTACTTGATCCTTCTTTAGTAGATATAATTAAGAACGAAGCGTTGTAGCCGGTTTACCACTAAGACACTCAGCGCACTAAGAAACACTTAGAATAGTTTAATTTTCTCTGTCTTAGTGTACCTTTGTGTACTCCGTGCCTTAGTGGTGAAGTGATGAAAAACTCCTATCTTTGCCCCCACAATTATTATTATGCAAAGAGAAAGATCAAAACAATTATATGAAGAAGCTGTAAAGTTTTTTCCGGGCGGAGTTAACTCACCTGTACGCGCATTCAGAAGTGTTGGTGGAACTCCACTATTCATTAAAAAAGGAAAAGGTTCCCGCATTTGGGATGCCGATAATAATGAGTTTGTAGATTATTGTGCAAGCTGGGGCCCGCTTATTTTAGGACATGCGAATACCGCAGTATTAAATCGTGTACAGGAAACCATGCAAAATGGAACTTCTTTTGGTGCGCCAACTGAATTAGAGAATGATCTGGCAAAACTTATTTTAAGCAATAATTCTTTCATCGAAAAAATTCGTTTCGTTAGTAGTGGGACTGAAGCGGTGATGAGCGCGATCCGTTTGGCTCGTGGTTTTACAGGCAAAACAAAAATTTTAAAATTTGAAGGTTGTTATCACGGGCACAGTGATTCATTATTAGTGAAGGCTGGTTCCGGATTAGTAACATTCGGAAATAGCTCATCTGCTGGTGTTCCTGAAAGTGTAGTGAATGATACAATAGTTGTTTCCTTAAATAATAAAGATGCAGTTAAACAAGCATTCGAACAATTTGGAAATGATATTGCCTGTATCATCATTGAACCTATTCCTGCGAATAATGGTTTATTATTACAGGATAAAGAATATTTGCAATTCCTTCGTGATATCACTAAGCAGCACAAATCACTTCTAATTTTTGATGAAGTAATCTCCGGTTTCCGTATTGGATTTACAGGTGCTGCGGGTTATTACGACATTGCTCCTGATATTATTACTTACGGTAAAATTATTGGTGGTGGTTTCCCTGTTGGAGCTTATGGTGCAAGCAAAGAAATCATGGCTTGTATTTCTCCCGATGGAAATGTTTACCAGGCAGGGACATTGAGTGGAAATCCGGTTGCTATGGCGGCAGGTATTGCACAATTGAACGAATGTTTGAAACCCGGATTCTATCAGGGCCTTGAGAACAAAACAAAAAAATTAATTGAAGGTATTATTGCTGCATACAAACATCCTACTATTCCATTTAAAATTTTCAGTATTGGTTCTATCTTTTGGATCGCATTTACAAAGGCAGAAAAAATTCAATCTGCAGAAGAGATCGACGGAGACAGCATGAACTATTTCAGGCAATTACACGCATCTTTGTTAGAGCAGGGAGTTTACCTTGGACCATCAGGTTACGAAGTTGGATTTATGGGTGAAGCTCATACTGATGTTGATATTCAAAAAACAATTGATGCTTTTGCAAAAGCATTTGAAACATTAAATTAATGAATAAGAAAAACCAAAATACTCTGTTATTAACTGCACTTGTTTGTTTGATAGTGGTATTTTGTTCTTTCATCTCTGTTTCCTTTTTTCCTGAGCACTTACAGAATACGAATATTGCAAAGCTAAAGGAAGTCGATTCGCTTCTTTATTTTCAATGTCATTCCGAAGTTGTTAAAGAACAAAAAGTAACGACAACCGATGGAAAGGTTATTGAACTAAAAGGTAAAAATCAATTCATTACGATCACTGAAAAATTCAAATTGTTTAAGAACGGAGAAGTATACCGCTTATTACATTACAATTCTCCGACTACTTATTATCCCAATAAAAAATACGCTTATTTAAAACTTACGGAAAAAGACTATTGGGGGTTTAGTTTAGACATGGACACCATTCTTCCAAAAGAAGATGTGTTAAGACTTGCAGCGTATGAAACAAAATTACGTTCCATTACTGAATATGATTTTAAGGTGATGAATACCAACGGACCTCAACTCATCATCAACGGGAAAAAAATCTCCGAACAATTTCGTTTGACCGAAAACATTTTACTCTCTAATTCATTAAGTGTTTTCAATAATGGCAAAAAATAAAGTTACCATTTATCATAAAAGCAGTTGTTCTAAAAGTAATTGCGCACTTAACTGGCTTCACGAAAATGGTTATGAAACTGAGATAAGAGAATACCTTAAAGAAGTTCCAACAAAAAAAGAGTTAAAAGAAATACTAGCAAAACTGGGTGCAAAACCTATTGACATTGTCAGAAAGAAAGAGCCTCTTTTTATCGAAAAATTTAAAGGAAAGAATTTTACAGATGCGGAGTGGTTACAAATTCTTATTGAAAACCCTAACCTGATCGAACGTCCAATTGTTGTAGACGGCTACAATGCTATCATTGCTCGTCCGCATGATGTACTGGAAGATTTTTTGAACAGAAAGAAAAAGTAATGACTCTCCTGTCCACCGCATACTTCCCTCCTATTGACTACATGCATTATGTATTGAGTGGGAATCAGATTTACATTGAAGCGCAAGAAAACTTCATCAAACAAACTTATCGTAACCGTTGCTGTATTGTTACTGCTAATGGTGCATTAGACCTAAGTGTTCCATTGATTAACGAAGGAAACAAAACCCTCATCACTGAAAAGAAAATAAGTTATTCCGAGAATTGGCAAACCAAACATTGGCGGGCGATTGAGAGCACATATAACAATTCACCCTATTTCGAATTTTTTGAAGACGACATTAAATCGATTTTTTTAAAGGAGCATGAATTTTTATTTGACCTCAATAAACAAAGTCTGCAAAGTATATTGGATATCCTCCGCGTAAAAGTTGACATCAGTTATACAACAGAATATAAAAGCACTATTGAAAATAGTATTGACCTAAGATCATCCATTTCTCCAAAAGAAAAAAGCAGGATGGAATTCCCTGCTTATTACCAGCCCTTTTCGGAGCGCAACGGGTTTACCGCAAACGCAAGCACGTTGGACCTGCTATTTAACGAAGGTTTGGGAGCTTTATCGTATTTGAAAAAGCTCAATTTCTGATTCCTGAAAGATCTTACTTACTGTAAGCCGGATCTTCCCATCAATTCATCACGTTCATAATAACACCTGTATTGGAACTGCTCATTGGTTTTAATGCCTTTGAGTAGTTAAGGATGTTCTGAAGCGTTTCTTCTGAAGGCTCACAAGTTGAAGTGTTCAACTTACGTTTTTTTAGCTTTTCAGTGTCAGATGAAGGAATAACTTGATTAAGAGTAATTGTTCTTACCATAGGCAAAATTTGGGGTTTATGTATAGATAACGCACCCAGTTCCTTATTATTGCATGAGCTTCAATTTTTTTGTAATTTAGATACGTTCTGAATTAAACCATTTGATAGATTTACAGTCGTATTAAGCAAAACAAGTCAAGATGCGCATAAAAGGCCATATTTATATAGTTATAGCACTCCTATTTGGCTTAAATCCATTGCTAAAAGCACAAAGTACCTACTTCCCTCCTTCTTTTTCAACAAACTGGGACACTGTGCATCCTTCCTCCATTGGATGGTGCCAAAACAAAGTAGATTCGCTTACCCAATATGTTGGAAACACAAACGCAAAAGCCTTTATTATTTTAAAAGGAGGAAAAATTGCCCTTGAGCAGTATTATGGAACATTTACCATGGACAGTCTTTGGTTTTGGGCTTCGGCAGGTAAATCACTCGCTTCTGTTATGATTGGAAAAGCTCAGCAGGATGGAATTCTGAATATCAATGATTCTACTTCTCACTATTTAGGAGCAGGCTGGACCTCTTGTACTTCTGCTCAGGAAGGAGCAATTACATTGAAAGACCAATTACAGATGACCACGGGCTTAAATGATAATGTTCCTAATCAGGATTGCACTGTTGATACTTGTTTAATCTATCTTTCAGATGCAGGAACACGATGGGCGTATCACAACGCTCCTTATCATTTATTACATGATGTTATTGAACAAGCTTCCGGACTTACACTTCAACAATATACCAATCAAAAAATAAAAACACCTACAGGTATGGGTTCGGGATTTTGGTTTGATCATGTTTATTATTCAAAACCGAGAGACATGGCTCGATTTGGTTTATTGTGTGCCGCTAATGGCAATTGGAATGGAACTCCTGTTTTAAGTGATCCCACTTATTTGAACGACATGAAAAACACTTCCAACCCACACAACCTTTCTTATGGATACTTGTGGTGGCTTAATGGAAAATCGAGTTTTATGGTTCCTCAAACACAATTTGTATTTACCGGAAGTTTGATCCCTAATGCTCCTGCTGATATGTATTGTGCATTAGGAAAGTATGATCAAAAAATATACATCGTTCCTTCGTTGGACATTGTAGTAGTAAGAATGGGAAATGCCGGATCAACAGCTGCACTGGCTATTTCAGCCTATGACAATGTATTATGGGAGAAAATAATGGATATGTATTGTACTACTTCTATAGAAACACGCACAACTAAAAACATCAACATGTTTCCAAATCCTGCTTCTGATGTGGTTTACATAGAGTCAGATAATTTTAATGCTAATGAGAAAATCAGCGTGACAGATATTTTAGGAAAAAATTGGGAAGTAAGTATTACTAAAGAAAATACTTCAAGGATAAAAATTGATGTGAGTGGATTGAGCAAAGGAGTTTACTTTATAAAGGGAAATCAGTGGCAACAAAAAGTAGTGATAGAGTAACTACTTTATCTTCCCTAAACCAATATACATTTCCAATCCAATGATCCAATAGGATGCGTTGCCCGAAGTACTGAATTTACTTACATCCGGGTCGGTATCTCGCATATTGATCTGATCCGGATCAAACTGCCAAAGCATATAATTGTAACCGAAATAAAATCCCAGCGTCATACGTTCTTCTGCAAAAAAATTGATACTGTAATTAGGTTGTATAAATGCAGTACGCACATTCAGGTTGTGAGGTTTGGTGTCCTGATTGGTAACACTGGTATAAAAACCGTGCATGTACCCGCTATTTAAATATATGGAACTAAACACTTTTGCCGAATGGTATTTATCGTAACCAATTCGGGCATACGCACTATTGGTTTGAAATTTAGTATGATTACCAAATTTGGTGCGATTAGAAACAGAAAACAATGCATTTTTATATCCAATCCCTGCGTACATATACTTACCTAAACGCAAAGTCACAGAAACATTTGCTTCATAGATGCCAATCATGCGTTTACGAAACAACTGACTACTTAAAGGATTTGGAACGCCACCATTTAATCGAATCGAAACAGGATGAATACTTTTCGGCGGTTCACTTGGTGGACTGTCTTCGTAACTCTGAGGTTTGGGAATACTATCCTCATCTTCCTGCGAAAACATCAGATGCGTATTACACAAAGCAATTACAAATAGTATGAGCCTAACAGCATTCTTCACCCTCTAAAGATAATTATAAATTACAAACGCGTATAGGAGCAAAATTATTGCTTATTGTAAAAAAACAAAAAAGCCCCGATCCCTGAGCGTAGTCGAAGGGTGGGGCTTTTCATTATTTGCCGGTTGAATTACTTATCTCTCTTCTTCAAAAACTCAGCAACTTTAGGCGCTAGTTCTTTTTGAGATTTGCTTCCTACAAACACTCCAATGTGCCCGCCTTTGAAAGCTACATCTTCTTTATCGGTCACACTTAAATAACTCGTAAAAGTTTTAGAAGCTGCAGGAGGAACCAAATGATCTTCGGTTGCATAAATATTTAAAACAGATGCTTTGATGTGAGCCAGGTTTACTTTTTTACCGCCTACCATCAATTCTCCCTTTACCAATTTATTTTCCTGATAAAGATCTTTCATAAACTGACGGAAACATTCTCCTGCCTGAGCCGGACTGTCTGCAATCCATTTCTCCATACGAAGGAACATCAATAATTTTTCTTTATCATCAATGCTCGCAACCATTGATTGTTGTTTCTGAAATTTCATCATTGGCTTTAACTGTGCAAATCCTTCATTCAAAAACTCTCCCGGGATCAAGCCATTGTATCCATCAACCAATTTATCGTAGTCTATATCTTTACTCCATTTGAAAAGCAAACCATCGTTTGTATCAAAATCAATCGGAGTAACCTGTGTTACCAGGTTCTTTATTTTACTTGGATGTAAAGCTGAATAGATAGTACTTAATGTTCCACCCTGGCAAATACTGATGATATTGATCTTATCAGTTTTATGTTTTTTACGAATCACATCCACACAATTGTTTATGTATCCGTTTACATAATCATCAATACTTAAATAGCGATCAACTTTTGTTGGATATCCCCAATCGATCAGATAAATATCCAATCCAAGATTCATCAGGTTTTTGATATAACTTCTGTCTTCTTGCAGATCAAGCATTTTGTAGGTGTTCACCAATGCGTAAACGATCAATACAGGAGTTTTTACTTCCGCTTCTGTTGTTCTGTCGTAATGATAAAGCTTCAATTTATCTTCTGCATACACTTCCGTTTTTGGGGTAGTTGCAATATCTACTTCCTTAATCTGAGAAAGTGTCTCATAACTCTTAATCATCTTCTGATTCACATCAGCTATTTCCCTCAGCAATTTACTTTCCATAATGCAATGATTTTAAATTTTGTAAATAAAAAAGCCGCTTCGGTCCCTGAGCGTAGTGGAAGGAGAAGCGGCTCTTTAAATTACTATTACCGTTTATTATTTCTTTTTACGTGCACTTTTCTCTTCTTCATCTAACTCAATGTTTGCTGCTCCCATTGCTGCTAAACGAGTTTCAAGAGTTTTAACCTGTTTCTTAAGATCATGAATAGTCTTTGTTAATTCATCCACTTCAGAACGGAAAGCAACAGGATAAGCACTAAATGTGTTCTCGAATTGTTTTTCGAAATGAGATTTAACATCCATTCCAATATTCATTACATCTCCTTTAAGTTTAGAGAATTCATCAGAAGCGAATAGTTCTGTAAATTGACCTTCATTGATCTTCAACCACTCGTTGTAGAAATCGTTAAAGCTTTGAATATCGTTTACGTTAGTAGCTCCTTCTTTCATTTTCTCGAAGGCTGTCTTTGCAGCAGCTTCCATAGCTTTTTGAGAAGTAGTATAAAAATAATATTGCATTTCAGTTTGTTTTACTGAGTATTCAGCAATCTTATCCAACAAAGCAATGTTTGCTTCGATAGTTTCTTTTTCTTTACCCGGAGTTGCTAATTTCATCAAAGGCTCAAATGTTTTTCCAAACACATTGTTTACCTCATTGTAAAGAGCAGATACTTTAGCGAAATCTCCACTGATTAAATTAGGGAAGTCTTTAGAGATATTTTGCATTTGAGCATAATACTCTTTAGACAAGTTGTTGTTGTTTGAGAAAAATTCATGAATATTTTTAATAGAAGCATCAAAAACATCTTTCATGTTAGTAGTTTGGAACATGTTACCGAACATTTGTTCAGTTACTTGTTTGTAAGACTCAGGTTTGAAAAAAGTTTTGAAAGTCTCAGCAGAAAAATCACCGTTTTGGAATGATTTGAAAGCCGGTTGCCAGAACTGTTGTAGTTTTAAATATACCTGACTTGATTCAAACATATTTTTGAAAGCATCCTGATTTGTTGGATTCGGGATGTTTTTCATAAAAGTTCCGTAAGAATTATTCAACGTATTCATCCAGTTGTTGTAGATGTTAGTCCACGCACCGTTCATAGATGAAAAATTATTGATATAATCGTTAGCCGGTCTACCGAAATTGGTAACGCTGCTATAGATGCTTTGGTTGAAATCAGTCATTTTTTTGATCCCGTCCATTTGCTGAGAATACCAGTT
Source organism: Bacteroidota bacterium (assembly GCA_030684395.1). Classification (GTDB taxonomy): domain Bacteria; phylum Bacteroidota; class Bacteroidia; order B-17B0; family Aurantibacillaceae; genus JADJDM01. The sequence goes on from JAUXTT010000004.1 coordinate 216,895, forward strand.
TTTGAAAAACTCTTCCGGTTTAGCGAAAGAACCTGCTGTTTCTTCAGTTGTTGCTTTCATTCCGTTGAACAAATTCATTTGCTTATCCATCCAGTCTTTGTAGATGTTTTGACCTTCATTTGCCACATTTCCGCCTGTAAAAGCTTGTTGAAATTTTTGAGTTGACTCAACCCAATTGTTAATTGTTTGAGATTGAACATCTAAGATGTTGTCGATTATAGGATTATTTGTTTTCATGCTGATTTAGGAAGGGTATTATTTCCGGGTGCAAAGGTCTCACATTTTTCGGGAAGAATAAAAATTTTCTGTTACTTTTTTGTTAAATTATTCGAATAATTTGCATCTTTGTCGAGTAGTAAACGCTGTTAATCGATTTAGTACCCCCTTAAAAGAACCTTTTTATGATAGCAAAAGACCAAACTTACACGCATGATTTTCGTTTTTCACAGGATGAAGTGACCCGTTTTGCGGAAGTTACAGGCGATAAAAATCCTGTTCATATTGATGCTGACTATGCTGCAAAAACAATGTTCAAGAAACCGATCATGCACGGAATGTTGTCTGCTTCTTTGTTCTCAAAGGTTTTCGGTACACTTTTTCCGGGAGAAGGAACTATTTACCTGAAACAATCACTCAACTTCCTGAAACCGATGTATGTGGAAACTGATTACGTTGCTGAATTCATTGTAAAAGACGTGATCAAGGATAAAAACCGTGCTATTATTGAAACACTGATAAAAGACAAGAACACTAATCTTGTTTGCACAAGTGGTGAAGCAGTTGTAATGAATGTGACGGCTATTAATTAGGGGCACTATAATTTATTCGTTTAACTCTATCAAAAACTCGGTTCCTTTATTTACGGTACTGTTTGCAGTAATTTTTCCTCCCAGGATTTCAACCTGAGTTTTTGTCATATACAAACCAATTCCCTTACCTTCAGTGTGAAAATGAAACTTATTATATAATCCGAAAAGTTTGTTTCCTTGCATTGTCAGGTCAATTCCCAAACCATTATCCTTAAACGATAAAATTATTTTATTATTGGCTTTCCGGCTGATAATTTCAATTACTGGTGTTACGCCATTTCGGTATTTTATACTATTTGTGATAAGATTAAAAAAGATGCTATATAAATAACTTTTTAATGTAGTCATCTGGTCTATTTCAGAGAAGTCTGTTTTTATAACTGCACTTTCTTTTTGCATCAAATTTTCGATACTTATTTTAATGTCTGCAACCATTTCTGAAAACGAAATTGATTCTTTCTTTTCATTAATTTCGCGACGCACCTGAAGAATATGGTTTATATCTTTGATGACATTATCCAGCTTATGTGCAGATAAAAGAAGCCCGTTTGTGCACTCCTTCAATTCTTTTTCATTCAGTTCAGAATCAAGTTGAATCAGGTTTACCAGTCCAATTATATTTGCAACCGGCGATCGGAGATTATGTGAAACGATATAGGAAAATTGCTCCAAATCCCTATTCCGTTGTAAAAGATCTGAAGTAATTTTATCACGCTCTATTGAAAGTGTTTTTTCATCTGTTATATCTCTCATGGCACCTACCAAACGAATAGCTTTATGTTCTTCATCTCTGATAATGTATCCGCGATCCTTTACATAAGCTATTTCTCCGTTTGCTTTATAAAACCTATACTCTTCTTCCCATAAAATGGCGGTAGAGTCGTTTATCTTTTTAATAATGGATTGTTGTACCCTTTCCCTGTCTTCCTGATGAATGTTGTCTACCCATGAGTCCGTATATATATTGTCTTTAAAATTTGAATATCCAAATACGTCTTTGTACTTTTCTGATCTATATATTTTTTTACTTGCAAAATTCCAATCCCATATAACATCTCTGGTTGCTTTGGTTACTAATTCGTATCGTTCATTACTTTTTTTTATTCGTTCTTCCGTTTTTTTTCTGTCAGTAATATCCGTAAAGGCTATACTTAATCCAAGAACTCTTTTGTTTTCGCTAAAAACAGGATACATACTAATGTAAAACCACTTAGCGGAATTGTTTCTTTGCGGGTAACTAGCTTCATATTTAATTTCTTTTTCGTTTATTAGCAATTCTTCAATCCTACTTTTCATTTCACTTCTTTTTTCCTGTAGTAAACTATTTACATAGTTTTCTCCCACTTCCAGTAATTCTCCTGTTTCATCCAACGCCATTTGCTGCGCAATTTTATTGTAAGAAAGTATATCGGCTTTTCTATCCAATAATACGTAAGCAGTGTCGGTGTTTTCCAGGATATTCCTTAAATTTGCTTCAGATGTAAGGAGTGATTTTTCTGCCTGTTTTCTTGTCGTAATATCCTGAACAACTGCAATTACAAATTGCACCTGCTTTGCTTCATTCTTAACACAAGTAACACTTAGTTCCACCCAAATAATCTGATTTGATTTTGTTACGTACCTTTTTTCCAGTTGATAATTGTCAATTTCACCCTTTTCCATTTTATCAATGAAATGGATTTCCTTTTTCAGGTCAGAGGGATGAGTAAATTTTGAAAAATGTGTGTTGCTAATTTCCTGCTGTGTGTACCCTAACAAAGCACAAAAGGCCTTATTTGCATTAATAATCCAACCCTCCAATGTACCAAGGGCAACTCCAAGAAATGGGTTTTCAAATACCAACCTGTATCTTTTCTCAGACTCCACAAGCATTTCCTCAGCGTTTTTTCTTTCGGTTATATCACTGGTTATACCATCCAAACGTATAAGATTTCCCACCTCATCCATTGTGGGAATAACTTTATTCTCAACCCATCTTATACTTCCTTCCTTGTGTATTATCCTGTATTGATTTAAAACTTTTTTACCCGAATAGAGCGCTTTAACTTGTTGTTCAGAAATGTGTTTATCATCCGGATGAATAACATTTTGCCAAAGGTTTGTGTTGGTGTAAAACTCTTCGGGTGTGTATCCGTATATTTTTTCGCAGGCATGGGACATCTGTATAATTTTAAATAACTTCATGTCTACTGAAAAAAAAGTTTCATCGATGTTTTCAAACAGCGTTCCCAGTTCATGATGTGCCGTTTTCAGTTTTTTTGTTTCCTCTCTTAACTCCCTATTTAGCTCTATCATTTCAGTTGAACTAAGGTCAATAGCACGCTCCAACATGCTGTGATCCTTTTCATAATGATCATATGCTTCGCTAACAGCGATTAAAAATTTCTGGAGATCTTCCGGAACATTATCCGGCCCTCCAAAATGCTTTTGTATCTGCCGTAATAAGAGTTTATTTAACATCATCATTTGCTTTCTGTAAAGGTTGTAACAGTCATCGTTTGGTTGTGTAATCCGCATTTCATGAAATTAAATGAAGGCGAAATCTCGCCATAAGAATAAAAACCGGCGACAGCGGTTTTATCTCCATAGATTGCCCTGATTACTTCAATTTCCTCCTCTACCCGCTGATTTAGAACCAGTTTTCTGCCAACACAGCTAATTAAAATAGCCAGGTCAGGTTTCTGAGTTGTATCGGTAAGGCTATTTTGCGCAGCACGTGAGGCTCCTTCAATCAATTTGTTAAAGTTGGCATTCATAAGCCGGGCATAAGTTCCTTCGGGCATATTTCCGGCAAAAGTTAAACTGCTGTTTTCTTCATTAACAGCCAAAATTGTTCTTACTAAAGAATTCTCCGACCCGTCTACACGAATGCTTAGCGGAAATAACAAACCTGAACCGGGTAATTCATTTGCATGCTCGCCTAAATAGAGTTTATAAACACCAAGTGCAGGTTTTCCATCAAGCTCATATAAAACATTTCCTTTTGACTTTGTGATTAATCTCTCGGGACCAAATGGACTCCAGCCACCAATACTGCCATAGGTGGTGAGAATATGATCTCCGTAAAATCCAATCGCAACGATTCTTCCTTCAATAGGTGTTTCGTTCAATCCTACTATGGTTTTTTCGAACCTGTCCCCGTCTCCGGCTAAGCCACCTGTAATGATAGTATCCGGGGGTAAAGATTCCTGAAGGCCTATAACAAGTTCGCTTCCGTTTACCTTTTGCCCATCCGAAATAACCATTACATGTTTAAGATTGACATGGTCGAGCAAACCGGCCAGATTTTTTCCGGCATCTAAACTGTTTCCCACTTTTTCAATATCTACTCCACATGCCTTAATCTTTGTTTTCTCGAACCAAATTGCTGTTAATGATATGGTGTCATCATTTACTTGTGTATCAATTATTTCGCCGGATGTTGAACTCAAAATAATTTCAGCCAAAGGGTAATTCCTTCGTAATGAATTATATACTGTTGCATCGGAAAGAATTTCCCTGCTTCCAAACACAAGTACAAAATTACATAATGCCTGATTAAAGTTTTCGTCTCTTATGTTTTCCCATCCATTGGTTTTGGAAAATTTTTTCTGTATAATTTTCATACTAAGCATTTTAAAAGTTTGTGAGAATCGGATCACAACGAATAAGGGTAGAATGGTATTCGTGTTTAATTTTTTAGGCTCTAAGGATTGATACTTATTGCTACTTCTCAATATCCTGTTTCACCTTAACCAAATTTAAGGCTGAAAAAATGACTTTTACTTTCAAATAGTGTACAAACATTACATATGCAAGGTTTTTCCTGTTTTTGGGTAAATATGGTTATGATTAAGATTAATAAGAAGGGCAGAAGTATTGTGTAGATCAAAGCACCGCACATTCCCTTGAGTCAAGCCAATTGAGTATAGAAGAGAGGTTGTTTATCCGTTCGAGATTATTACTTTATTTTAGGAACTAGTACAAAAACAAAAACCCCCTGAAAAATCAGAGGGTTTGTTATTCTTTAAAGGTGAAAGAATCACTTATTGTGATCCCGCTGGGATTCGAACCCAGGACCCCTACATTAAAAGTGTAATGCTCTACCGGCTGAGCTACGGAATCGTTACCTATCACTTTTTACGTGGTATAATTTATTTCACTGTTTTAAAGAACTTGTTCCTTTTTTAATCGGGGTGCAAATATAGATAGTTATTTTATTTCTGCAAAATTTTTTTCTACTGTTTTGCGATTTTTTTTCCCTCTTAAAATAAGATATTTCAGTAATTTCGAAATCAAATTATGGAGTTTATACTATTACCCTTAAAAGGCTTTAATACACTCAGCTTTGGATGTACTCCCAAAGAGTTTACAGCTGTTTATGGCGAGCCCACTGAAATAGAAGAGCTAAACGATGAGGTTTTTAATGACCACGCAAGGGTTTACCATTATTGGGATCATGGATTTTCCGCCTTTTTTTCTACACAACCCGCTGAGAAACTTACTAGTATAGAAATTGACAATAAAGAATCAGTGATGTTCGGTAAAAAAATATTCGAACTCAATGAAAAAGAAGTGATTACATTGTTTAAAGAACAATCTTACACCCTATCGGAAAGCGAAATGCACGAATGGGGTGAAAAACGGTTGAGTTTTGATGATGCCGGGGTAGATCTTTATTTTGCCAATAACAAGCTGACTTCTATTAATTACGGTATCACAACTGATATTGCTGGTCCGTTCTATTATTTTCCAAATTGATACGAAAGAGTGTAAGGGAGGGTTTGAGGAAATGAAAAAAATTTATTTGATAGGAATGCCTGGTTCGGGTAAAACAACCATTGGGAAAAAAATTGCCAGAGAATTGAAATTGGATTTTATTGATCTTGATTCTTTTATTGAAAAAAAGGAAAATTGTTCTATTCATGATATTTTCAAATATCAGGGTGAAAAATATTTTCGCCAGGTTGAGTCTACTTACCTAAAAGAAGTTTCCGAAATAAATTCACGCTATGTTGTATCATTAGGCGGCGGAACTCCTTGTTTTAATGATAATATGGATGTTGTGCTGGCAAGTGGGTTATCTGTATATATAAAAGCCAACGAAAAAATACTCTTGAACCGATTAGAAAATGCCAAATCACAACGTCCTTTGTTTTGGGGTTTAACGAAAGTAGAGATCGAAAAAAAATTATCGCAACTAATCGAAAGTCGCTCTCCCTTTTATGATAGGGCTAATATTATTATTCATGCAGCAAATATGAACGAAAAGGATATTGTTCGTGCGATTAATGATTACAAAGCACCTTAAACTTCGTAATAATGCATCTCCTCAATGTATTTCCAAACGGCAGGTGGTAAGTAATATTCAATGTTCTTTTTATCTGCAATTGCTTTTCGGATAAATGAAGAAGATATCTCCATGATCGGAGCTTCTGTTATTCTTACCGACGGGTGTTTAGAAAGCTCACCACCTTCATAGCCGGGACGTGGATAAACCAATATTGTCTGACGCTTTAAGATCTCTTCGTAATTTTTCCACTTATGAAAAGTCTCCAGATTATCAGAACCCATGATAAGTGCAAATTTTTTCTTAGGATATTTCTCTTTAAGATGTGCCAGAGTATTTACCGTGTAAGAAGGTTGCGGCATATTAAATTCAATATCGCTTGCCTTCATTTTGGGATTATCCCCAATAGCCAAATTCACCATGTGCAAACGATGGCGATGATGTAATAAAGTTCCTTTATCTTTTAATGGATTGTGAGGCGACACCACAAACCACAACTCATTTAATCCTTCAAACTCAAGCATGTAATTTGCCAGCGCCATGTGGCCTATGTGTATAGGGTTAAAAGAACCAAAAAACAAACCAACCATCTCTTTATCAGCTTAAAATTTCTTATTGGGACTGAATGGGCGTTTAGGCTTTTCGATGGTGGTTAAAATGGTCTTAATACGCTCATTGTCGCTTGCCAATTTTAATGCCTCTGCAATTTCCGTATCGTATTTTATTCCTGCCTCCATTCTGCCACTTTCGTAACCAGAGCGTGAAACAATTTCTTCTTCAACCAACCGCTTGATCTCCATTTTAAACTTATTGAAATCATCCTTCTTCGATTGCTGCATTTTTGTTTTCAATGCAATGAATTGGGCTTTGATGTCATCGTACTGCTTTTCCTTTTCAGCGCTTTTTTTCAAATCATCCAGATTGTTTTCTGTTTCTGTTGTGTAAGAGTAATCCGTTTGTTTTGCGTAGGTAACAAAATCTTCGTACTCTGCATCTGTTAGTGCAAAATCCTTGGCTGTACCTCTCAGCTTCGGATTTTTCATCACATATAAATTTGCATATTCAAAAATGTGATTCTTTACAATTAATGTAAATGCAATATTGCTCATACTTTCTGATTCGATTTGTACATCCGGTAAAATGCCCGCACCATCGTATACAATACGTCCGCCCTTGGTTTTAAATGCAGTAGTAAGTGAATCAGGAACTTTTAAAACGGCTCCTTCTTCTGTTTTGGTAGAATAATCCAATGCCTGAATACATCTTCCGCTTGGAATGTAATACTTTGCAACTGTTACTTTCATGGCAGAATTATACGACAGGTTTCTTGTTTGTTGAACCAGGCCTTTTCCATAAGTACGTTCGCCAATAATTACAGCTCTGTCCAGATCCTGTAAAGCACCTGACACAACTTCTGAAGCCGAGGCAGAGTTTCTGTCTACCAATACAACCAATGGCATTGTTAAGTCCATAGGATTGTTCACTGCTTTAAAAGTAGCATCCCATTCTTTTATTTTTCCTTTTGTGGTAGAAACGATCTGTCCTTTTTCCGTAAAAATATTTACTATATCAACTGCCTGTTGCAACAAGCCGCCACCGTTTCCGCGAAGATCGAGAACCAAAGATTTACAATTTTCGGTCTTTAGTTTGGTAAAAGCGTCTTTTACTTCTTTAGCTGCTTCCTGTGTGAAACCAGTAAGTTTAATATATCCAACCTCATTGTTTAACATTCCATAATAAGGTACATCTTTTACTTTTATTTCTTCACGAACTAAAGAATAATCCGTTGTTTTTGTTTCACCATAATGTTGAACGGTAAGTTTAACGGCTGATCCCGGCTGACCTTTTAAAATCTTACTGATGTCGTCTGAATTTTTATTGTCGAGTTTTATTCCATTAACCGCAACAATAATATCTCCTGCTTTTATCCCCGCTTTGTGTGCCGGCGAACCTTCGTACGGCTCGGTAATCACCATTTTGCCGCCAATGTCTTTTACCGCTGCGCCAATACCGCCGTACTGACCGGTGGTCATAAATTTATATTCTTCTATATCTGATTCTGGATAGTAAACGGTGTAGGGGTCAAGGGATGACAGCATAGCGTCTATCCCTTTTTTCATCAGATCGCCCGGTTTGGTATCGTCAACATAATAAATATTGAGCTCACGGTAGAGTGTGGCAAAAATGTCGAGGTTTTTGGATACTTCAAAATAATCTTCGGTAAAGGCCGAACCTACAAATCCAATAAGAGCAATTGATACAGCTATGATGCTGATTTTAAGTTTACGCATGAAATACAGTTTTAAACCTTAGAACAAATATAACGGAAAAACGGCTTCAAGGTTTTAATTATTGTATGAACGGCATGCACAAAAGAGGTTAAAAAGCAACCGGCATTAGTCTTTAAACACCCTGTCCTTCCCATCAAAGAAAGGTGCCTGAATCGACAATACTTTTAGGGCCGATTTTTTAGAGATGCTCATAACCGAATGAAATGTTTCTTTTGGAATAAAAATAATATCCCCCTTTTTAATTTTGAATTTCTTATCTCCAAGTGTCATCATTCCCATACCTTCCAGCACCATCACGTGTTCTGCGTGTGATACATGTTTATGTGTTTTCACTTCGTTTCTTATGAAAATCACATAACTGGAAACATCAGCCGAATCCATGTATAAAGCACGAACGTAAACGTTTTCGTAATTAGCCGGAGCTTTTATGGTGTCGAGGGATTGGTAAGATGATTGGGAGAAGGCGGTGAATGTGAGCACAGAAAAAAGAAATGTAATAAAACGTTGCATTATTATAATTACTTTAGATTTTTTAAAAGCTCTTTTGCTTTTACCCTAACAATCTTTCCGTTTTCCGAAAAAATAAGTTCGCCATCTACACTTGCTTTTTCTCTTACAAGTTTGTCAAAGGACTTTTTTAATCCCTCAGCTATCTTAAGAGTAAGTTCAGATATTTTCGGTTTATTTTCCATTTGGAATTTGAATAGCCTGCTGTTTACCTTCCTATGTAAGCTGAATAAATTGTTTTTCCAGTTTTACATTAAAATGGATCTCAGCTTTTAATGCCTTAAACACTTTTAATATAGTATCTATTGTTGCGCTGTTTGTACTGCTTTCGAGTTTTGAGATCTGCGATTTTTGAACGCCGACTAATTGCCCTAATTGCTCCTGAGTTAAGTTACGTTCTTTCCTTGCGGTTTTTATCATACTTCCCAAAACATCCATACGAAGTTCGTATTCATACTCATCCCTTGCAGCTGTTCCGGCTTTTCCTATATACTTGTCCTTCATTTCGGCAAGCGAGGTCGATTTTATATTTTTCTTTGCCATGTTTTTATTTGTTTTCAAAATACTGTGCTCTAATTCTTACCGCTCTCTCAATTTCGTTCTTTGGTACTTTATCTACTTTCTTTATAAATCCGTGCGTTGCAAAAACCAGGGTTTCTTTCCCGCTGCTTTTATCCCAAAATGCAAGTAGTCTTATTTGAAGCCCGACATACTTGGTGCGGAATTCCCAAATATCATTTTGCAATTTTTTTAAAAGCTTTGGGTCATTGGTTTGCTCAGCAAGATCTATATTATATAATATTTTCTTTATCGTCTTAGCATCCAGTCCCGCAATGAACTTTTCGGCTTCTTCTAAAAATCTGGTTTGAAAATAATGCATAGTTTCTCGGAACAAAGATAAACAAAGTTTCCAAATATAGCAACTTTTTGATTGCCTGTTTTATCCTAGGTAAGATTGTGACAATAGTATTATCAACAATTTAATTAAACTTCTTTCGGGGCTATGAACATCCGCCTGTGAATTGAAGATAAGTGTTTGAAAAGTCTAAATGAGCTTAACATAAGTTCCGAATACGATGCTCCATTATTGTATAACCTAAATCAATACAACATGAGCGCAACATCACAAGACTACAATTTCATCAGAGCAATGATAAAAATCGGAAATCCAACATGGACAGCTGAACAAATAGATGCAGCACTGCAAAAGAGAATCGAAGAAATGAACAATCCACAGAACGATAGTTCCTGTGAAATGTGTTCGGGATAATATGACTTCAAAAAAAATCACTGCTTCTTAAAGGAGCGGAGATTCTAATATTCAGCGTCCTTTTTTGTTTCCCACTTGCCTTTATTATATTCCATAAGATCCATTATTATATTTTCATACTTTGCATAAGTTACACGTTTAAATCCGTGTTGAGTTCCGAATGTTTTAACAGATAGTTCGTTCATTACCTTCTCATACTCACCAATTACTTTTTTAATTTCCTCTATTGACAAACTATAATTTTCCCTATTCCTATCCAAATGAGCGTAATGTTTGTCTCTGACGCCTTTTATCCTCTCAATTTCATTTACAAACTCTGTTGCATTCAATAAATCTAAATATTCATTTAACTCATTCTTATTGACCTTCCCTCCCCATTCCGCAGTTTTATAATTTTCAACCATTTTGTTTAATAATTTAGGAATACTATAATGTTCTGTCTTATCAGAAAGTATACAAACTTGCAAAACTAAATGATTCCAAAGCCCACCTAAAACTCTATCGAAAACACCATTATATCTGTACTCAAAAACCTCATCTGTGTTTTCAAGCGAATCAACTATAGCCTCAATATCTGTTATATCTTGATTTGCATCTAGTATAATTTGGATTATTTGCTGCTGTTGTCTTTTTAATTCTTCTAAGGTCTGCATGAAATAAATTTTATGCCCATTCAAATTTACAAAACAAAAAAGCCACAATCTCTTGTGGCTTCATTTCTTATTTTATCAAGAAAGGGAACTTATGAATGTTCTTTAATGCGATACCTGTACCGCGGGCTACAGCACGCAGTGGGTCTTCTGCAATGTGTACCGGTAATTTTGTTTTCATAGAGATACGTTTATCCAAACCACGAAGTAAGGATCCACCACCCGCTAAATAAATACCTGTACGGAAAATATCTGCAGACAACTCAGGAGGAGTCATCTCTAATGCGTTCAATATCGCCTCTTCAATTTTAGCAATTGATTTATCCAACGCATGTGCTATCTCTACATAAGAAACGTGAATTTCTTTTGGAATACCTGTCATTAGATCACGTCCGTGCACGGCGTAATCCTGTGGTGGATTCTCTAATTCAGTTAATGCAGCACCTACTTCAATTTTTACACGCTCAGCAGAACGCTCACCAATTAAGATGTTGTGTTGACGACGCATGTACTCTTCAATATTCGCAGTAAAATCATCACCCGCAATACGAATTGATTTATCACAAACGATCCCACCTAATGCAATAACGGCGATCTCAGAAGTACCACCACCAATATCAATGATCATGTTGCCCATCGGCTCTTCTACATCGATACCCATACCAATAGCAGCTGCCATAGGTTCGTGGATCATGTAAACCTCTTTTGCACCAGCGTGTTCAGCACTATCACGTACCGCACGTTTCTCTACCTCGGTAATACCTGATGGAATACAAATTACCATTCTTAATGAAGGCTGAAAAACACGTTTACCCGGATTGATCATTTTGATCATTCCTTTGATCATTTCTTCAGCCGCCTGGAAATCCGCGATAACTCCATCTTTCAAAGGACGAATAGTTTTGATATTCTCATGCGTTTTACCATGCATTTGCTGCGCTTGTTTACCAACCGCAATTACTTTTCCTGTGGTACGATCAACTGCAACAATAGAAGGCTCATCCACTACCACCTTATCGTTCGCGATAATGATGGTATTAGCCGTTCCTAAGTCAATTGCAATCTCTTGCGTCAAAAAATCAAAAAAACCCATAATATTTTTCTTTATCTAATTAATGTTTAAAATGTCTTGTACCCGTGAATACCATTGATAATCCTGCACCGTTGCAATAGTCAATACTTCCCTGATCTTTGATCGATCCGCCCGGTTGAATAACTGCTGTGATCCCTGCTTTGTGTGCCAACTCTACACAATCAGGAAACGGAAAAAACGCATCACTTGCCATAACTGCACCTTTTAAGTCGAAACCAAAATTATGTGCTTTATCAACAGCTTGTTTCAATGCATCTACACGAGATGTCTGTCCTGTTCCACTTGCGATCAATGTATTGTTCTTTACAAAAACAATGGTATTTGATTTTGTATGTTTCACTAGTTTGTTTGCGAACAATAGATCATTTACCTCAGCTGCTGTAGGAGCAGTGTTGGTAACTGTTTTAAGATCTTCGGCTGTTTCTACTTTCGCATCTTTGTCTTGCTGAATAACTCCGTTCAACAAAGTACGGAATGATGTCTTTGGCATTTCAACTTGTTTTTGAATAAGTATAATGCGATTCACTTTTGTCTTTAAAATAGTCAATGCTGCTTCATCGTAAGCCGGTGCAATGATGACTTCAAAAAATAATTTATTTATTTCTTCAGCTGTTGCGGCATCTACTTTTGCATTGGTAATTAAAATTCCACCGAATGCAGAAGTTGGGTCACAAGCCAAAGCTACGTTCCATGCTTCCAATACTGTTTTGCGAGATGCGACACCACAAGCATTGTTATGTTTTAAAATCGCGAATGTTGTTTCTTTAAAATCAGCGATCAATGAAACAGCTGCGTCAACATCTAACAAATTGTTGTACGATAATTCTTTTCCATGCAACTTATCAAACAACTCATTCATCTTACCGAAGAACATTCCTTTTTGGTGTGGGTTCTCACCGTAACGTAAAGGATAACTTTCAGTCTCTGCAACACGAAGTGCAGGAATGTTTTCTGTCTGATTAAAATAATTGAAGATAGCTGAATCGTAATGGCTACTCATGGCAAAAGCTTTAGCAGCGAAATGTTTTCTATCAGCTAAGTCAGATGAACCACCTTTTTCTTCGAGTAATTTCAATAATGATGAATAATCATTTCGTGAAGAAACAATGATCACATCGTTGAAATTTTTTGCCGCAGCACGGATCAATGAAATTCCACCAATATCAATTTTCTCAATAATATCTTCTTCAGAAGCACCTTTTAAAACTGTTTCTTCAAACGGATAAAGATCAACAATTACCAAGTCGATATTCGGAATCTCATGCAGTTCCATTTGGTCTACATCGCTTTGTAGTTCACGTCTTCCAAGGATTCCACCAAAAATTTTCGGATGCAATGTTTTTACCCTTCCTCCCAAAATTTCGGGAAACGAAGTAAGGCTTTCTACTGCAACCACAGGAATATTTAATTTCTCTATAAAGGCCTGGGTTCCGCCTGTACTGTACAATACAACACCTTGCTCGTGTAATTTTTTAATTACAGGTTCAAGATTGTCTTTGTAAAACACAGAAACAAGGGCACTTTTTATTTTCTTTGACTGACTCATAAAATTCATTCGCAAAATTAACCAAATAAAGCAGCGTAAAGCCTGTATTATCAAATTGTTGAAAAAAGATATTTATTGTTTAAAACAAGGACAATCGGGTTAATGGAACGTAGATGGCGCGGATTAGGCGGATTCGCACTGATCTTTTAAAATGAAAGTTCAAAGCTGGGATTTTCCACCTGAATTTCTATTCTCATTTTCTACATTTTTAACTTATTAAAGTCAAACTTTATGTGTTGACTTTCTATCTTAGTATAAATCTAAAATCATGAAAAAATTACTTCTGCTTTTAAGTGTACTAATCACGGTAAGCTTTATCTGGCTTGGCTTTGATGATGGAGGCAAAAAGAAAGTTAAAACCTCGACCGATTATTCCTGGTTAAAGGAAGGTGATGTGGTGTTTCAGGATTTTGAGGGAGATTTTGGAGAAGCGATAAAACTGGCAACCAAATCAAATTACAGTCATTGCGGCATGATCCTGAAAAAAGACGGTAAACTGATGGTTTATGAAGCTGTTGGACCTGTAAAATATACGCCTGTGGACGAATGGGTAAAACACGGGAGTAAAAAATCCTTTGTTGCAAAGCGTCTCACCGATTCTGAAAAAATTGGAACGGAGGTTATCAAAAACTGGAACGAAAAGGCAGATAAATACTCAGGAAAGGCTTATGATCATGTATTTGGCTGGACCGATGAAAAAATCTATTGTTCTGAACTCGTTTGGAAAATGTATAAGAATGGTTTGAACATAGAGTTATCAAAGCCCAAGAAGCTTAAGGAATTTGACCTTTCCCACCCATTGGTAAAACAGCAATTGGAAATGCGCTATGGCAAAGATGTTCCCTACGAAGAAAGCGTAGTTTCTCCTCAAGACCTGTTTGAATCGAAACTGCTGATTGAAGTGAAAAAGTGATAATGGAACGCGCCTGTCCAAAATACTGAGTTTCTTCCTTCAAGTGGTGATGATAAAGCTCCGATAGCCCTGCCTGTAAACCTGATTTTACTGATTTTTATTGATTCTGAGATTTTTTCTGCTTACCCTATTCATAAAGGTCAAGTTACGCAAAGTTAGCCTGCATCTGAATAAAATTGTTGAACATTCTTTTTGAAGGGAACTTTCCATTTCAAAAAATCTTTTATCTTTATCTCTTAAACCAATAAACCAATTTAAAAATGAAAAAAGTTTTATTAAGCTTAACTGTAGTTGTTGCATTAGTTGTTGCTTCATGCGGTGGAAAAAAAGTAGAAAGTCCAATTGTTGGAAAATGGAAATTAACAAACATCGACATTGCTCCGGTTGACCTTACTTCAAATGTTGAAACTAATATTGACTCTGCAGGTATTACAGGAGTTGATACGGCTGTAAAAGCTATGACAAAAGGAGTTGAAGACATGACAAATGCTATGACCGGAATGGGTGAAGCACTGGCTAATAGTTTCTTAAAAGGATCTATTTACAATTTTAAAGACAACGGAACAGTTGAGGTTACTGTATTATTTGCTACTCAAAAAGGTGAATTTACTGTTAGTGCTGATAACAAAACAGTAGAAACTACAATTGAAGGTAAAAAAGAGTCCTTTACTATTGAATCAGTTACTGAAACAGAATTAAAACTTGCTAAATCTACAGGTGAAATGTGGGTTTTCGTTAAGAAATAATCCTTAAAAAAAATACATTCATAAAAAACCACTGTCACCCTGAAATTGTCGAAGGGTGACAGTGGTTTTTTATTTTTAGTCAATTCTTAAAATCCGTACCCGGGAAATTTTTTGGTGAATTCGGCATCTTCAAAAATGGGATTCAACTGAAGATTAAGATAATCGTATTGCTCAAATAATCCGTTTTGGTCATGAATTCTGCTTCCTACTGGTAAGAAGTTCTCTTTATCCAAATATATTACCACATGCTTTGCGTAAGAGTTAGGCACTTTTATAACCTGCCCTGCTTTTACGTCCTTATAATCATCAATTTTTTTGTTGTTTTCCAATATCATTTGCTCTGCCACATGTAATTTACGAGCTATGGTTACTACTGATTCGCCTTTAGCCACTGTATAATCTACAAACTTAAAGTCGGGGTTATCAATAGTGAACTTATAACATGCGCGTCCATTAAGGGTTTCTTCAGTTTCCAATTTAAAAAACTTATCGAACTCCGCTCCGGCTTTTAATACGTTATAAACTATGATATTTCCAAAATAATCAAATCCCATTTCATTTATAGTGTGATGTTGCCCTTCGCGCATAAGGCTTCCCATAGGATCTAAATTAAGGTTTACATACGGAAATGAATTTGGTTTTACCAAAGCCTGCCCCTTATTTGTTCCCTGAATCCAAAGAACCTCAATACCATTGGTGGTAAGGTACAACTTACGTGGAACTTTGTTTAGCTTAACTGATGAAGAGAAATGATTGAATTTTCCATTTGTACGCTCTGTTATCTTTAAACTGTATTTTAACCTATCTACATCATTTATGGCTTTTATCATTTTCATAACAATCTCCTTGCAACTCAATACAGGAGAAACAGTTGCGGTTGTTTTAAAGGATTGAAATCCCTCGAAACATAACAGTAAACAAACAATCAGGTAAACTTTATTTTTCACGGGGCAAAGATAATATTAATACGCTAGTCTTTGTAAAATTTACCAAAGTCGTCGGCAGTGAATTTTTTATTGATTTTAATGTTGCTGTATTCGTAATTTTCGTAAAGCCCCACCTCATCAAAAATAGTAATTGTAACGGGCAAAAGCGTATGTTCGTCTAAGTACATAACCATGCGTTTGCAATAATTGGTCGGTATTTTTAATTTTTTTCCGGGCTTAATTGTTCCATAAAAACTGTTCAGATCATTCTTCAAACGAATTTGGTATTCGCTAACGTTAAATTTAGTGGCCAAAGAATTTACGCTCTCGCTTTTTTCGGTCACATGTTCAAAATAGGAAAAATTAGGGTCTTCAAAATTGATTCCTACGCAAGGCTTTCCGCCAATTATCTTTTTCCCTATCAATTTCAGGTTTTGTGAAATGTGTGTTTTATCCTTTAATAAGGCATTGGTCATGGTTTTTGCAAAGTACTCAAAGCCTAACTCATGAATGGTGTAATGTTGGTTCTTACGCATCATGTTACCAAAAGGGTCTAAAGATACAGTGGCGTTCATCAATGCCTTTGCTTTCACCAAAGCTTTGTTTTCATTTGCCCCGGCAACATACATCACTGAGATCTTTCTTTTTTCGTTCCTGAAATAAAGTGCTTTAGGGTAAACGTTCAGTTTCACATACGACTCCGCACTCAGGTACTCGCCCTTTTCCACCCGCTCTAAAGCTTTGAGATTAAATTCATACGATTTTATTTTCTTAATGGAATCGAGCATTGCGAGCACAATTTTTATGGGCTGCTGGTCATAACTCTTTCTTTTCTTCAAAGAGAAAGAACTAAACGCAACAATCCCAAGCAAAGAAAATAAAAGGAAAATCTTAGGATAACGATACAACATTGCTCTTGAGTGAGTACAAAGTTAAAATTTAAAACTCACTTAACGTGTTAAGCAAATTTAAAACATCTAATTACATACTTAAATACCCCGACAAACCATGCAAACCACCTTCTCTACCGAAACCTGATTCTTTATATCCACCAAAAGGAGAACTTGGATCAAATTTATTGTAAGTGTTTGCCCAAACAACACCTGCACGCATTTTTGAAGTAAGATTAAAGATCTTAGAACCTTTATCCGTCCATACACCTGCAGATAAACCGTAAGGGATATTATTGGCTTTTTCTATCACCTCTTCAATAGTGCGGAACGTTTGGATAGTTAGAACCGGCCCAAAAATTTCTTCCTGCACTAACCTGCTGGATTGAGCTGTATTAATGAAAAGAGTTGGCCTACAGAAGAAGCCTTTGTTTGGAATACCGCATGAACTCTGATAAAAATCGTTTCCCTCATCTTTTCCTATTTTAATGTAGTCCTGGATTTTCAGTAATTGTTCTTTGGAGTTGATAGCCCCAATATCGGTATTCTTATCCATTGGATCACCTACTATCAACGTTTCGATGCGTTGTTTTAATTTACGGATCACTTCATCCGCAACACCTTCTTGTACAAACAAACGGGAGCCCGCACAGCATACATGCCCCTGATTAAAGAAAATACCGTTAACAATACCTTCTACAGCCTGATTAATTGGTGCGTCATCGAAAATAATATTCGCTGCTTTTCCACCTAACTCAAGTGTTACTTTTTTGTTGGTACCTGCAATAGACCTTTGAATCAGTTTTCCGACATCGGTACTTCCTGTGAATGCTACTTTACTTACATTCGGATGATTAACTATAGCGGCTCCGGTTTTTCCGTGACCTGTGATAATATTTACAACGCCATCAGGCAATCCTGATTCCTGAATAATCTCAGCAAGTTTAAGAGCAGTTAATGAAGTAGTTTCGGCTGGCTTAAGAACAACTGTATTTCCGGTTGCCAATGCAGGTGCTATTTTCCAGGCTGCCATCAGCAACGGAAAGTTCCAGGGAATAATTTGTCCTGCAACACCTAATGATTGTGGCTTTCTGTTTGGAAATGCGTATTCCAGTTTATCAGCCCATCCTGCGTAATAGAAAAAATGATTTGCTGCTAAAGGCACATCCACATCACGGCTTTCCCGAATTGGTTTACCGCCATCCATACTTTCGATCACAGAGAATTCGCGTGCACGCTCCTGGATCATACGTGCAATGCGGAAAATATATTTTGCCCTTTCTTTTGCAGGAAGTTTTTTCCAAACTTTGTCATAAGCATTTTTAGCGGCTGTTACCGCACTGTCTACATCTTTTTCATCAGCTTCAGCAACGTCCGCTAATTTTTCTTCCGTTGCAGGATTGATGGTATCAAAGTATTTTCCTTTCGCAGGTTTTACAAATTTACCATTAATGAAAAGGTCATATTTTTTATTCAAACGAATGTGTTTGTTATCCTCCGGCGCCGGAGCGTATTTCCAATCCGTTAAGAAGTCCGAGCCTTGATTTTTAGTTTCTTGTTTTGCCATAACACTTTTAATTTCTTTATTTAATCTTTGCGGTCTTTGTGTAAACCTTTGTGTTCTTTGCGGTTAAAAATCTAACCACAAAGGTCTCGAAGAAAATACACACAAAGAGCGCAAAGAATTTTTAGTTCATCTTAATCAATGCTGATATAATCTTTTGAGTAATACACTCCTTTTGCCTCTTTCTCCAGTTGCAGGATAATATCATTTGCCAAACTACTAGCTCCAAAACGGAACCACTCGTTTGTGAGCCATTTTGATCCTAAGGTTTCGTGAACCATTACAAGATATTGCAAAGCACCTTTAGCAGTAGAGATTCCGCCTGCTGGTTTCATGCCTATCATGATTCCGGTTTTGTCGTAATGATCTTTGATAGCTTGTAACATCACTAACGATACAGGCATTGTTGCAGCAGGAGAAATTTTTCCGGTAGATGTTTTAATGAAATCGGCTCCGGCATAAATAGCTATATCGCTTGCCCTGCGTACATTGTCTAAAGTAGAAAGTTCCCCTGTTTCAAAAATAACTTTTAATCGTATTTTTCCACAGATCTCCTTTATTTTGGCTATCTCATCAAAAACAAAATTATAATTGCCTTTTAAAAACTCACCTCGTGAAATTACCATGTCAATCTCATCGGCACCGTTATCAATGGCAAATTTTGTGTCTTCTGCTTTTATTTTAAAAGGTGCATTTCCGCTAGGGAATGCTGTTGATACGGATGCTACTTTTACATTCGAGCCTTTTAAAGCTGCTTTAGCTGTTTTTACAAAGGTTGGATAAACACAAACCGCTGCCACTGTTGGTAAACCGGGAAGTGCATCGTGTGGATGCATGGCTTTGTAACACATTTGTTTTACTTTAGCGTCGGTATCTTTACCTTCCAGTGTTGTAAGATCTATCATGTTAAGAGCGAGTTTAAGACCTTGTAACTTGGAAGCTTTTTTAATACTTCTGGTATTAAGCCTTGCTATGCGTTCTTCTATGCCCACTTGGTCAACAACCGGGGTGTTTTTGAAATCAGGAATTATCACGTTTGCCATAATTTGTTAATCATTCAAAAATAGCAATAAAAACGGAATTTTATACCCGTTTTTCCAGACTTAATTTTACTAAATTTGACCTCCACATTTACATGGCTTTTTGCAACACCATAGATAGTATAATAGGTACTAACAGAAAAAGAAAATTATCTGAAGGTTTTTCATTCTCATTGTATAGCAAAGCATCTTCTATACCTGAAGAAGCGTGGAAAGAAGCGAATGAAGAGGGGGACTTTTTTCTTGAAAAAAAATACCTGCAAGCTACCGAGATCCTGCATGAGGACAATGTTTCTTTTAGATATGTGTTAGTTTATAAGCATCAAAAACCTATACTAATAGCTTATTTTCAGATAAATGATTTTACTGCAGATGTTTTTGGTGATATGGTTCAAATGCAACTAAACGATATTCAGTCGAAAAGAGCAAAGCTATTTGAACACTATCTGGATCACAAGAAGGATAGTGTAGTAATGCGTTTGGTAACTTGTGGCAACAACTTCATTAGTGGCGAGCATGCTTTTGCCTACAACAAACTAATAAGCAAAAAAGAGGCTTGTGAATTAATGTCTCTGATAACCGACTCAATTGGAAAATCTGTAAAACTCCGTGGAAAAATTTCAGCCATGTTGGTGAAAGATTTTTACAAAGATTGCTTGCCGCAAAGCCCCATGTTCAACGATAAGTTTATGGAGTTTTCGGTGGAGCCTAACATGGTGATTACCATTCCTGAAAACGTAAATAGCCTGGCTGATTATATTGCACTCTTCTCAAAAAAGTACAGGAACAGGGTTAAGAGCATATTCAAACATAAAGATGGCATAGAAGTTAGAGAACTTTCTTTTGAAGACATAAAGAAGCACAATGCAAGTATTTATAACCTTTACGAAAAGGTATTTATGAATGCTAAATTTAAACTGGTGAAGTTATCATATGATTATTTTACCGAAATGAAACGCCTTTTTCCGGAGGAATTTAAGGTATATGGATTTTTTAAAGATGGAGAATTAGTCGCCTTCAATTCTTCCATTTTGCTAAAAGAAATGCTGGAAGCTCATTTTATTGGATTTAACTACGGCCTGAACAAAGAATTCGAATTGTATCAAAATCTTCTTTATCATTTTATCGAACTTGCTATCTTAAATAAAAAGAAAACTGTTGGAATGGGAAGGACGGCTTCGGAAATAAAAAGTACCACCGGTGCCAAAGCCAACGAACTTGTATGTTACATAAAGCCTCAAAACACTGTAAGTAAAGTTATTTTAAAACCTTTTATTTCATTTTTACAACCAACGGAATGGATTCCAAGAAATCCTTTTAAAGAGGAGTAAAATGCCCGGGTGTTTATTAAGATTTATTTTTTGAACTTACTTTTGAGTTCCTAAAATTTCCAAAGCTTCCTGAATAGAGATCACTTCCCCTTTGAACATAGCTATCACAAAGGCATCGTTAAACCCTTTTTCAGCTAAACCGGATTTTGCCTGCACCGCCTGGTTGTAGTTGGTATAAGAGCCGGAAGTGTACCTAACCAAGCCCGTTGTTGTAACAATCTTTTCTACATTACTCACGTCTTTAATTCTCTCTTCAAACGCCGAATCATTTGCCTTTTTAAGTGCCCCAATTTGCACACGGAAAGTAACCAGTGTTTTATCAAAAGCATTTACATTGTTTTTCGATTCATCAAGAATCTCGTTTTTAGCGTCGTTCTTATTTTCAAAAGTAGCACCGGCTTCACTCAAGCTTATACGCTTACCATCTTTATACGCCGAAACGAATGCATCGCTATACCCTTCCAAAATCACATCCGCTTTAGCAATCATGGCCCTGTCAAAAGAATTGAAAGATTCGGTTACGTACTTATAGTAGCCGTCATCTGTTTTTAATTCAATGATTTTTCCAACGTGTTTAAATAAACTTGCAGATAGCGGTTGTTTGTACGCTCCCAACTGAACCCTGTATATAACACCTTTAACAGTTCCGGCTGTAACGGTAGCATTCGAAGTGTTTGCAGCGGATTCTGCAATTTCCTTGTTCAATTCTGCTTCCGTTTTTATTTCATAATATTGTCCCCCCTTAAAATACCCAACCTTTGCATCTTTTATACCTTCTGCTACAAATTCATCTTTACGTTGAATGGCCATTTTAATATCAGCGTAACTTCCTGCAGTGTATATTACAATTTCATCTCCTACAGTTGTTGATCGTACGTCTCCAATGCTCAGCAAGTAAGCCATTATATCGCTTGGTACACCACCTTTAAACCGGGCGAGTTCAACCGTGTAATCCTTTTTCATGCTGTTGGGATCAACAATTCCAGCTTTTTGCTTCGCTGCCGAATCCAGATCAATAGTTTTTGCAAACATTCCTGTAGAGTCGTAATACACATCATACCAATCCTGAGCCATATCATCAGTTATTCCAATACCTACAACATTTGCTATCATGCTTGAAGGCGTTGGTAATTCTTCATCATAATAATCAGGAGTTAAATCTTTATCATCATCCACCGGGCAACCTTTTTTATCAACTTTTGCTACTTTAGGTGTTTTGTGGCAATCATCCTGAAAATCATTTACACCGTCACCATCTTCATCATCGTTATCGAAAGCAAGCATATCCACATTGTCGTAATAATCGTCAGGTAAGGTGTCTGTTTTCTTTTTGGTCACCAAATCATAATGGATAGAAAAAGAAGTCATCACAAACTTGTCCTTCGCTTTTGTTCCTGCTCTGTCACCAACGCTGGAATTACTTATACCGTCTAAATAATCGGTAAAGGTTAAGTGGAAAGTAGTTCCTATTTTAAAAGTTGCTCTGTCATTCAGGTGTAATAAAACTCCTCCACCTATTGGAACTGCCCAGGAGCGCTCAGGGTATTTACCAAAGCCATCCGCATTTAACTCGCGCACATCTGTTTCATAAGTATAATCCCTGATTAAATTGATTGCACTGGCTGCACTGGGATCAGTTTCTGCCATGTTTTTTATGGTCCCATCACTCCAATAATAATATTTGTAACCTGCATTATCGCGAAGATCGGTTTTGGTAAGAAACTCAAATCCTTCAACACCGGTTTCTATCCATGGACGCCAATTATGTTTATCAGTTTTAAACAAATGTGAGAAATCATACATTACTCTTAATCCACCCATTCTTATCTCTGACTGGAAGTTTTCGTTTCTTATCCCCAGGCGTTCGTTTGCCCCTAATTTCCCGTATAAGCCATAAAAGTTAAGGTGAAACGATTTACTAAGCGGCTGGGAAACGATTAATTCATACCCAATGCGGGATGTAGAAAAAGGTTGTGCGTGTTTTGTATAAAGATCGCCGTAATAAGAAAGCATTCCAACGCCTAAACCAACAGTAGGTTTGTAGATATCTCCCAAAACCGGTGGAAGAACTTCTGCTGTATCTTTTTGTTTTTTTTTATCGGCAGGTTTAGGGAGCTCCTCCGATTTAGCAATACTATCGTTTTGTGAATACAATTCACTAGTGGCAAACGCACCAAATAATAGTATAACTAATAGTTTTCTTAGCATATACGCTAATTTCAATTATCTTCAAATGTAGTAATTTTTGCGAAAAAAGAGAAATTACCTCAACCATTTTTGGTTAGAGATCATCAACGCTTCCTGCACAGTAATTCTCTTTCCGTTGTTGTAAACGGTAACGAAAGCGCCTGATACTTTTCCTTTCACACTCTCTCTTTTATCCCTTGCGCCTTTATACTCGGAATAGCTGCCAATTAAAAACTTAGTATAACCCTCGTGCATATCCGTTCTTATATTGTCATTAATATTATAAACCGATGCGATTCTATCTACACTTATATTATTACGAAATGCCCCGATTTGTACCTGGAAGTTAAGGCTTGCATTTGTTATTTTTGTAACGTTGGTTTCAGGAACAATTGTATTAGTAGCTACAGGATCAACAGTGTTGGTTGTTGCAGTTACAGTGTTTGTTTCGGGTACAACAGTATTAGTAGCTGCTACCGTATTTGTAGTTGGGGTAACCGTGTTGGTTTCCGGAACTACGGTGTTGGTTGGAGTAACCGTATTAGTAACAACCGGGGTTTCCTCCTGCGGTAAATTTACTGTAGTTTCAGGTGCCACTATCTTTTGTGTTTGATCATTTTCCAAATAAGAAAACTCTCCGCTAATTACCGGATTAGCATCAGGCTTTGTATCCATAATTAATTTATAGGAGATTTGAAGCTCTTCTGCTGAGGGTAGAGAAACCCAAACAAATTTAGCAACCTGGTCGCTAAAAGAAAACGAAGCCCCATTTGTTTTTATCCCTGTTGCTTTAAATCCCGCAGGTATTTTATCGGTGTATTTAGCAAAACCTTTTATGTTTTCCTTCTTGATTTCAATAACAACATCGTACTCAGTTGCACTTATATTGGTAATCCGTCTGTTACTACTAACTGCTGCATTCGGGTCTTTTGGCGGACTGAATGATTCAGGTACTTTTCCATCTCCGGAAGGTGTAGTTGTATTTGTGGTGGTGGTGGCAGCCACAGTATTAGTTGGAACAGACGTGTTAGTAATAACTGCACTTGTACCCGCGCCATCCATTATAATATCAACAGGTCCGAAATCAACCTGTTGTTTAGTATTATTGAGGATGTATGAAAATTTTCCCTGAACAGTTTTCGTCCCTTCACTGCTAGCATCTGCAACGATAATGAATTTAACAGTGAACTCTTCATCGGCAGGCAAAGCGGTCCAAATGTATTTAACAGCTCCGTTAACAAATGAAAAGGTACCCCCTTTACTTTCTAATTCCTTAGCAGTGAATCCTTGTGGAAGATCTATCTGAAGTTTTGAGAAGCCACCAATAGAACCCTTTTTAATCACCATCTCTGCCGTAAACTCCGTTCCGGGCTTTGCGTTAGCAGGTAATTTAGGAGTAATGGTCACTCCATCGCCGAAGAAAATGTTATAAAATAATATCGAAATCGAATTAATTAATAAAATTATATACTTCAGCATGGTTTTTTATTTATGAAATTACTGCTCAAAGAAGTAATCAATGAGTTGGTTGATTGTATCAACCGTAAAATCATTGGTTCCTTCAAAGAATGCATCTATTGTTTTTGTAATTTCATCAGCAGATATATATCCGTCGCTATTAATATCTCCCTGCTTTAGGGCAGGAGGTATAGTATTCACGTTTGCTTTTGTAGTAGTTTTCGCTTTATTTTCAATTTCTTTCAGGTATTCCAAACTAGGTGCCTCGTTAAATTTGTCGCTTCTTTCAACTGCAAGGGAATCCCATTCCAATTGATGTTTAGCTAATTCATTTTCATCTATCGTCATACCGAAGCCATCCACCTTTGCCCCTTTTTTGCTCTTAGGCTCTTTGTCCATATAATCTGCCACACCGTCTCCATCCGAATCAAACGGGCAGCCATGGTTATCAACCAATACTCCTTTAGGTGTTCCTAAACAGCGATCTTTATCATCACCTATTCCATCATGATCATTATCATCATGATCTACGGCATAAAAATCAACGTTATCTGATTGTGTCTTCTTTTTCTTTCTAAATTCATATTGAATACCAACATTCGCTTGCACATAGCTGTCGTTTCCACCGCTCTTATAGTTGTCAATATAATCGCTTAAACACATTACATAATTAGCCCCAACAGAAGCAACCCAACGCTCACCAATGTGAAAGTTAATACCACCACCCATTGGAAACATTAATGAAGCTCTGGTGTAATTAGTTGTTGAATCCTTTAATTTACTTTCATAAGTATAGTCTCTTTTTATGACAGTAGCTGTTAATTGATTAGCAGGAGTTTCTACCTGATCGCGAATGGAGCCATCATCCCAGTAATTATAGCTAACAGAGCCTCTTTTTAGGTCTCCTTTTGGATCAAACATCATATAACCCACTCCGGCATTCAAAAAAGGAGAAACCGTTGGATCATCATGAATAACTTTATCAAAATTTGCAGTAATCAACAGTTCACCTTGCATAATAACCGATTCAAAATTTCGGTGTGATGTTTTGGAGTTATCTGTACCGGCCATCTTTCCATACAAACCGCCTAAAGATACGCCAAGTATTTTCCCGAAACGTTGTTCAACAGCCAGATAATATCCCAAACGTGTGTCTAACATTGGGCTTACGTCGGTTTGCTTACCCACATCGCCAGTAAATTTTAGCGCACTTACACCGATGGTGAGAGAAGGCTTATGTTTAATAGGTTCATCCTGCGCCTTCATAGCAATTGAAGTAACAGAAACCAATAACAATAGTATAGCCTTTTTTGACAACATAAATTTTGATTTCATAAAATGTTCGTTTGTTAACGTGAATATAATCATTTTATGAGTATAGCAAAACTATTTCAAAAACTTAGTGACTAACAGTTCCATTTTTTTAATTGTAAACACTTGGTTGTTAATTGGGAAGTGGGTAGTATTTAACTTTCCTTTGTTTTCAGTAGCTACACAGGTATTTGTTTTGGGAGGATTTATCTGAGAAAACCGGTAATTCGGGGAAATAAAATTTATGTAAAGCCAATCTAATCAAGGTTAAACAATATTCGTAGTTTTGCAAACTGTGAACGGCAACACAAATACCTCTGTAGTTTATCTTCAAAACATTCAGCGTTTACTGGCTATTGAACGCGAGGAAGACAATAAACAATTTAAAGAAGAGTTTTTACGCGCTGATGTGAACAAACGCCGCGAGAACGGGGTAACATGGTATCCGGTGGTGATCAACAATGAAGAACCTACTTTAAGTAACACTGTTTTAATAGAGGTTGAACGGAGTACTTTTTTGGACAAACCTCACCAATTCAGTGGCGGGAAAAACATCCTTTTCTTTTCTAATAAAAATAATGAACTAAATGAAATAAGCGGAACCATTAAAAGTGTTTACCGCAATAGCATGAAGATTGTTGTTAATTGCGAAGACCTTCCTGATTGGGCCTATGAAGGCAAATTGGGGATTAATCTTCAGTTTGATGACAATACTTATAATGAGATGGAGTTGGCTCTTGGCAGGGTAATTAGCGCTAAGGGCAATCGGACTGAAGAACTAAGAGAGCTCATCCACGGAAACGGAACACCTCAGTTTGAAACCATAGATGAAAGTATTTTGTTGCCAGGGCTAAATCTTTCCCAAAACAGGGCCGTTAGAAAAGTAATGGCCGCAAAGGATGTTGCTGTTATACACGGACCTCCCGGCACAGGAAAAACAACCACGCTTGTACAAGCTATCAGGCTATCCGTTCAACAGGAAAAACAAGTATTGGTATGTGCCCCAACAAATACTGCTGTTGATTTGTTGACCGAAAAATTACTGGAGCAAGGAGTTAATGTGCTACGTCTTGGTAACCCGGCAAGGGTTTCGGATGAACTCGTTTCTTCAACATTGGATGGAAAAATAATTGCCAGCGAATATTATAAAGACATAAAAAGTTTACGAAAAAACGCGGAAGAGTACTTTAAGATGGCGAGTAAATACAAACGCACTTTTGGGAGAGAAGAAATTGCGCAACGTGCCTTGTACTACGCAGAAGCAAAAAATTGTGTGAAGGAGGCCAACTTATTGGAAGATTACATTACCTCCCAACAACTGGAGAATGCACAAGTAATAGCTTGTACACCTGTTACAGCTTCTTCACGCATGATGCGTGACCGCCGGTTTAAAACTTTGTTTTTTGATGAGGCATCGCAAGCGTTGGAACCAATTACCTGGATTCCCTTATTAAAATGCCAGCGAATTATTTTAGCCGGCGATCATTTTCAGTTGCCTCCGGTTGTGAAAAGCAGAGAGGCTGAACAAGGCGGATTAAAAATTACTATGCTGGAAAAATGTATGGAGAAAGAAAATATTTCTGTTTTGCTAACTATTCAATACCGCATGCATAATGCTATTATGGAATTCTCAAATGAAATGTTTTATAATAATCAATTGCAGGCCGATATTAGTGTAAAAGATGTTTTATTAAGCAATGATGAAAATTATCCGGCATTGAACAGAGCTATTGATTTTGTAGATACTGCAGGTTGCGGCTACGATGAGTTACAAAACCCGGAGACATTGAGTTTATATAACCCTGAGGAAGCAAGTTTGTTATGGAAACACCTTAGTAAACTGCTGGCTGATTATAAACTTGCTACAGGGAAAGAAACACTTGATATCAGCATTGGAATTATAGCGCCTTATAAAAGCCATATCGAGCTTTTAAAGGAACAACTGAGTGAGATTGAGTTAAGCGATGATATAAAAAAACGAATCGCAGTTAAAACCATTGACGGGTTTCAGGGCGAAGAACGCGATGTTATTTACATCAGCTTTGTAAGAAGTAATAACGAAGGTGAAATTGGTTTTTTATCGGACATCAGGCGAACAAACGTAGCACTGACCCGCGCAAAGAAAAAATTGGTAATGATAGGAGATTCAGCCACTTTGGCGAACAATAATTTTTACAAAAAACTCATCGATTTTTGTGAAGCGAAGAATTGTTATACTTCGGCCTGGGAGTACATTTCCTTATAAAAAGAGCTAAAAAGCCTTACCTTACCTTGATCTTCTTACTATAGATCTTATTATTAGAAGATGCGGTGATCAAATATTCGCCGGGTTTCAGAGTTCTTTCCGGATCCAGTGCAGCAAGATAATGTTGGGTTGCACTTAAAAACACTTTTGAAAAATACTCGTTACCTGCTTTATCTCTTAGTACAATCAATACTTCCTTACCTTCAAAACCCTTTAATAATAAATTAAACTCCTGATCCGGAGTAGCGGGGTTTTGAGAAACAGCAATATCAGCCGTTGTAACCGGCTCTGCAGGTTTAAAATAATTAACTACAATATTGGAGTGAATCAGGTTTTCGCTGCTTTCTGTAACTTGCTTTAAACGATAGTAGGAAATTCCTTCTGCAGGCGCATAATCTGCATCAAAATACTCCATGTAAAAATTACCTTTTCCATTGCCCGGCATTCTTATCACTTCTTCGTAAACTTTTCCATCTTTGGAGCGTTCTACTACAAAATAGGAGTTAACAAACTCCGCTTTGGTAACCCATTTAATATCAACTTTGTTATTGTTCTGTAGTACTTCAAAGCTAACTAAGTCAATCAGTGATGTAGGATTTACATCTGAAAAACCAACGGCACATACAAATGTGAATAATGCTAAAAACGTCTTTTTCATTCCCTCGCTATTTAAGTTGAGCAAGATTGCCCAAAAAACCGAGAAAACCAACACGTAAACTAAACCGTGTTAAGTACTTATTAACAGGTTATCTACTTAAAACTTTGCATATCGTACAAACGTTTGTAGGTACCGTTAATTTCAAGCAATTGTTTATGATTACCCCGCTCAATAATTTCGCCTTGTTGAAGCACAATAATCTCATCGGCATGTACAATAGTAGAAAGGCGGTGTGCAATAATTACGGAAGTTCTATTTTTCATCAAGCTATTTAACGCATCCTGAACAACACGCTCGCTTTCGGTATCTAAAGCTGAAGTAGCCTCATCAAGGATTAGTATAGGAGGGTTTTTTAAGATTGCGCGTGCAATAGAGATACGTTGCTTTTGCCCTCCACTTAATTTACTTCCTCTGTCGCCTACGTTACTATCGTATCCATTTGGCATCTGAGAAATAAACTCGTGAGCGTTTGCAATTTTAGATGCTTCTATAACCTGTTCACGGGTTGCGTTCTCCATACCAAAAGCGATGTTGTTATGAATACTATCATTGAACAAAACAGATTCCTGAGAAACAATCCCCATCAAATTCCGCACATTTCTCAGGCTCATGTCTTTTAATAAAACACCGTCTAGGTAAATCCCGCCTGCACTTGGATCATAAAAACGAGGAAGCATATCGGCCAAAGTAGTTTTTCCGGAACCTGATTGACCAACTAATGCTATTGTTTTCCCTTTTTCAATAATGAGGTTTATTTTTTTGAGTACGTGACCGGTATCACCTTTTGTGTATGCAAAAGACATATTCTTGTATTCAATGTTTTTTGTGAATTCTTTTACATAAACAGGTTTTTCAATTTCGGTGATCTGTAATTCAGCGTGTAATATTTTTTCGATTCGCTCTTCGGAAGCAATGCCTTTTTGAATGCTATTGTATGCAACCGTTATTTGTTTTATGGGTGGTAATATTTGTGAAGCCACAGCAAAATACCCCATAAAGGCTGCGGCGGTTAATCCCTTGGCCGCTGTAATTAGTCCGGCTTCAGTATCCAACACCATTTTCCCACCCAAAAACATAACGACCATCAAAACCGCAACTACCACGGATTCACTTACAGGGGAAGTAAGATCTGTTTTTCTGTATATGCCAACTGATAATTTAAAATGTTTTTGATTTACTTCTTCAAATTTCCGCTGAATGAATCTTTCGCCGGTAAATGCCTTTATCACTTTAAGTGCTCCAAGTGTTTCTTCCATTATGCTAAACAGGGTTCCTAATACCTCTTTGCTTTTTACCGCTGATTTTTTTAAACTTTTACCTATGATAGCAACTATCAGACCCGCAATTGGCAAAAGTAATAATACATATAGTGTTAAATAAGGGCTTATTCCAATCAGCATTGTAAGAGAAATAATAATGAGCAATGGCTCTCTGAACATGAGTTCGAGTGTTTGCATAATACTCCATTCAATTTCCTGTACATCAGTTGTCATTCTGCTCATGATATCTCCTTTGCGTTCGTCACTATAATAAGAAAGAGGAAGTTCCAATGATTTCTTTAGCATCTTGTTTCTAAGATCGCGAACAACGCCATTACGAATAGGCGCTAAAAAAAACATGGCGCAATAACGAAATAAGTTCTTAAAGAAAATAAGCACAACAACTGAAATACAAATGAAGAGTAATGCTTCTCTTTTTCCCTGTGCAATTTGAGCAGCTTCCGTTCCGTACTGAGTTATGTAACTCGACATTTTGTAATAAAAATAATCGGAGACAGATGAAGTGGAAAGAGAAAGAACCGGCTCCGCTTTTTGGCTATAGGAAATCAATTTTTCATAGGGCTGAAAAAGTAAGTCCAAAAAGGGAATCACGAGCGTAATAGAAAACACAGAAAAGAAAGAGAAAAACACGTTGAATAAAATATTCAACCATGCATATCTCCAATAACCTTTAATGTATTTAAAAACCCTGAAAAGTTTGCCCATAATGAAGTCGTAAAGATAAGGGTTTTAGAGATTTCTTTTACATCCTGCAAAATCTAAGGCAACAGAGCAATGCCATTAACTCTCAACTCTAATGCAGTTCTGAACTGGTAGGTTTTGCCCGCCACATTCTCATAATTAGCTTTCGTAAACCATATTTGCATAAATAAGCTGCTTCCCGTAAAACCATTTAATTCCGCAGGAGTAACTACAATCTCCGTAACCGGCATATTGAGGTTTTTCGTCAATGTTTTTGAGAGTGTGCTCACGAAAAATTTTATCTCATTGCAACCCTGTAATCCGTTTATTGGCAGAGTGAATCCTTGGGATAAATACACGGTGTCGGGTATATCCAAATATCCCTGATATACCGGAAAACTATCATTTACTGTATAATTCATTTGAGGCACAGTATTACTTCCACTTACAGTCCAATTCTGAACGGGACTATTAATAGTATTGGTAGTATCTGAGTAATGCTTTGGAATCGACGTGTTCTTAAATTTTAACGTGGTCCCATTTGCAGTAACTGTACCAGCTGAAACATCTGTTCCCGAAACAATTCTTCCATTCTCAAATGGTTGAAAACTGAAAAGTGCTGCTACAGAAATAGTCGTGTCTAAACAAGCTATTGGATTGGTGCTAATAAAGGCGAAAAATTCAGTTTTAGTAGTATTT
Organism: Bacteroidota bacterium; assembly: GCA_030684395.1. Classification (GTDB taxonomy): domain Bacteria; phylum Bacteroidota; class Bacteroidia; order B-17B0; family Aurantibacillaceae; genus JADJDM01. The sequence goes on from JAUXTT010000004.1 coordinate 248,259, forward strand.
AATTCCCCATAACGCCTTGCCGGATCGGCTACATTACTTATCTGAGATGTTGGAGTTTCCTCATTAACTTTTTCTTTTTTGCATGCAAAAAAACACGAGACAAATGCAATTAAAACAATAAGCCTTTTCATAATACTACGAATATATAAATTATCTCTGGTTTAACTAAACGTATCTCTTAAAACCGCCAAGGATTTTATTTCATGAACCCCGGCAACATGTAAGCGATAAAAAAGCAACAAATTATTTAGCAGATCGTCTCTCTCAGCTTTGGAAATATTGTAATAACGAATATTCCGAAGATCCACCATCAGTAAGTCTGACAATAACATTCCGCTTTCAAGGCTCAAATAATTGGGGTGTTGCGGAATCTTTTCTACAAAGGCTCCCTCTTCCAGATCAAAATAAGGATGCTCGGTAGTATAATTATTCTGTGGATAGAAGCCCAAATGTTTAGAGAGTTCGATCAAAAAATATAAATGAAAATTAGTGATGTGTTCGTGGCTTTGGTCTAACCATTGAAATGCAGCTGAAATAAAGTGGAACATGTTTTCATTCGGTTCTTCTTCGCGCACAGAAGCATATAACACTTCATTCAAAAAAACCGAAATGGTATTTTTATAAATATTTGTTTGCAGATCGGAGTAATGATAAAAGCAACGGATGTCGTTTATTTTTGCAAATTGTTTGTTTATGCGCTGCGTTGTTTCTAACTCCAACTGTGTAAGCGGTTGCAACAGAGCAGATCTTATTTTTGATTTGGGAGATTTTCCCACTTGCACAAAAAACGACTGCAGGCCGTGCTGATCGGTATATATCTTTACGATCAGTTTTTTATCGTCGTACCTAATGCTCTTAAAAACAATTCCGAGAGATTTACTTAGCATCTTTTTACAACAAAGTTTTTTTGATCACATCCACTGCTTTTTCTACTTCTTCCTGTGTATTGTATTTCCCAAAACTAAAACGAATAGAAGCATAACAGTCTTCTTCGCTCAAACCCATTGCTTCCAATACATACGAAGGTTTTGCCAAAGCGGAACTGCAGGCCGATCCGGTAGAAACAGAAAAATACGGGTTCCATTCACCAATCAGCTTAGCAGAAGACTGACCCGAAAAGCACAAACTACTGGTATTGTATAAACGATGTTTTGTGCTCCCGTTAATTCTTAAGCTTGGAATATCCAGCAACTGATGTTCCAAATAACCTCTTAATTTCGACACATGCACATTGTTATCCCACTGCTCAACAGCGGCAATCTCACATGCTTTTCCCAAACCAACAATTCCAGGTACATTTAAAGTTCCTGAACGCAAACCTCTTTCGTGTCCGCCACCATGAAACAATGGGCTTAACGTTACTCTTGGATTTTTTCTTCTTATATAAAGTGCTCCCACTCCTTTTGGGCCATAAAATTTATGTCCCGATAAACACATCAGATCAATTCCGGATTCGCTTACATCCAACATCGTTTTGCCCACAGCCTGAGTAGCATCACAAAAGAAAATACTTTTTTTAGCGTGAACAATTTCACTGATCTCCTCTATTGGTTGAATAACCCCGGTTTCGTTATTAGCATACATTACGGCAACTAAAATTGTTTTATCAATAATGGCATTTTCTAATTGTTGTAGATCAATTAAACCTGCAGCATCTACATCCAGGTATGTTATTTCCGCACCCTTTTGTTGAAGATACTCGCAGGTATCTATAACAGCTTTATGTTCGGTTTTAACTGTAATAATGTGATTTCCTTTGTTTTTATATACATCCCAAACGCCTTTAATAGCAATATTGATTGCTTCGGTTGAACCGGAAGTAAAAATAATCTCTGACTCCTCTGCCCCGATAAGATGCGCCACTTGTTTGCGGGCAGTATCAACTGCCTGCTTAGCGACCCAACCGTGTTGATGTGTATTACTTGCCGCGTTACCAAAAGTTCCTTTTAAAAAAGGAAGCATTGTTGCCAATACTCTTTCATCAAGAGGCGTAGTTGCGTTGTTATCTATGTATATTGGAAGGTCCATTTGTTTATTTTGCATGCCTATTGTTATTTACTGAAGGCTCTCCCTCCATCGACAGGCTCAGGACGTCACTCTTGAGAGGGGCAGGGGGGGTGTTGTCGGAATTTACTTCTATCCAATTCACTATCACCTCCAGCACCATTTGTATATTTTTCTTCACGCTAATATCTTCAAAACGCAAAAATCTAACTCCGTATCCCTCAATTTCTTTTTGTCTCCTCACATCCTTTTCATATGCTCCTTCAACATAATGGCTACTTCCATCAATCTCTATTGCCAACATTAATTCATTACAAAAGAAATCAACTATATAATTTCCCAAAGGCTTTTGCCTGTGAAAATCGTATCCCAACATTTGTTTTCCCTTTATATTCTTCCAAAGGATGATCTCTGAGAGGGTACTGTTATTTCTTAAGTCACGAGCCAGTCCTTTTAAATGAGGTTTATATGGCATAATTTTTCTCTTCATATAAGTAAACCTTTTACACACCCCTGCCCCTACCAAGAGGGGAATTTATCACATTCCAATTGTAGAGTAGTAATGAATCGTTGAGCGTCTTCCAATCGAGTTTTTTAATTTCCTATCAACACAAAGGCTCCCCAGAAAAATGGCTCTTTGAATTTTGTTTTTATTTGTTTTTGCGCTGCTAAAAATGCTTCTTGTTTATTTCCACTTACTGAGTAGTTTTTGTAGAAAGCAGTCATCAATTCCATTGTAGCATCATCGCTTACCTCCCACAAACTCATAATCACCGATTTTGCACCGGCCACCAAAAATGAGCGCTGCAAACCATACACGCCTTCACCTGATTTAATATCTCCCAAGCCTGTTTCACATGCACTCATCACCACAAGGTCTGTTTTTTCAAGTGATAAGTTCATTGCTTCATAAGCAGTTAAGATGCCATTGTTTGCAGTAGCTCGCTCCCCTGTTTCATCAAATACTTTTTCGCAATTAGCCAACATCAATCCGGAACGTAATAATGGGTTTTTTCTTGCTTTAGATGTTTCTACTCCTAGTACTTTATCCGCGTCCACTTCGCTAAGATCTGCTAAAAAGAAACCATGCGTTGCAATGTGTAATACTTCCGCGTGTGCTGCTTTCACGGCTTCTTCAGTTGCATCATTTTGCATTACAACTGTATTTGTGTATCCGGATGATTTCAGGATTTTGGTAATGTTTTCTACCTCCGTTTTTGTTCCTGGTAAAGAAGGAATAATGTCGCCCCCGCCATAATTTGGATAACCCAATAAGAAGGCGGTTTTTGCTCTACCCGTTGTACTTTCTGCTTTAAGTTTCAAAATATCTTTTGTGTTTCCTACAACAACAATATTTTCCTTTTCTATCAAGTATTTATTTGTTTTAGGGTCTTTTAATGTAAGCAAACTGATTTGGTTATAAACGCCATCTAAGGATACGTATATTTTTTTCTTACCTGCTATCTTATTCTCAATTGGTTCCCAAAACATGGCATAACTCTTATTGTCAGCTTTCATTTCTTTTACTGATTCGCGATAAAAAGTGATGCCTTCGTTTTCCATTGCGGCTCCGTTAGGAAAAGTAACAAAATCCAGTGTGCCACTATTATTCAGAACCATTGCTACATATTGAGTCTCTTTTGTAAATATATTATCAAACTTTTGAACCTGAATAATTTCTACAGCTGCTTCATCCGCTTTTAACTTTGAAGCGATGTGATTGTAGGACACTTTTTCTTTTACTTCTCCGGCGCCGAACGCACTCGACTTTTGCGACAATGCTTTTTCCAGTTCGTTTGATTTATTCTCAAGGGAATCAACATTTATTTTTTCTTCCGCAATCTGTTCTTTTGTCATGGTATACACACGGCCTAATTCCTCTTTTGTGCTCAGCCAATTATTATAGTCGTTGATTAGTGATTCATCCCCGCTTGCTAAAATTTGATTTCTAACTTTTGATGAAGAGTTTAATAATAAAGCTTTGTTGTGCAATTGATTATTCAACATGGCTTCCAACAAAGATTTATCGTTCAAATAATTAGCGATTACAAATGAATTAAACCGATTAAATCTTGGAAGTATTTTATCCCAGAATTTTGTTTTTTCTGTTTCACTTAAAGTAGAAAAATAATCGTCGATATACATTGAAGTCTTATCCAATACAACTTTGTAATTGGCAGAAGCCTCTGTGTTTTTATTGTTCACCCACTGAGCAACAGCAAGGTTTTCTACTTGTTTGATATACTCGGGATGGTTCTCTCCATAAATAATTTTATCAGCCTCCACTACCTGAATCATATACTCAAGAGCCTTTGCTTTATTTCCATTCACCCTGTAATATGTTGCCAAATCTGAGCGTGTAGCAGTGGTTGCCGAATTTTTATCCCCGAATTTCCTTACATAAATATCCAAAGCGCTTACTAAGTTTTTTTCCACCAATTCGTTTTTCCCCATTTCCCAATATAAACCGGCTAAACCTCTTTTAAGATGTGCGTAATCAGGGTGACCCGTTCCCAGTTTTTTTTGTTTGATCTCTATCGCCTGCAAGTAAATCTTCTCCGCTTCATCATACTTTTTCATATCGCGATAAATGGAAGCAAGATTAATAGTGAGTTTTAAATAGTTCGATGATTTTTCGCTCAAAGCTTCTTTCGCAATACCCGTTGATTTTAGCATTAGTTCCTCTGCTTTTTCCAACCGACCTGTTGCCTGATATAACATTGCTTTATTATTCAAAGACAAAGCATAGCTCAAACTCTTTTCTCCCGCAACTTCTTTATTCAATTCAATTGCCTGATCAATCCATGTTTCTGCCTCGGCATACTTTCCCATATCTTTAAGCAGTACAGCTTTGTTGTTTAAGGAAACCGCATACGATTCACTTTTAGGTTCCAGGCTTTCTCGCAAAGCAAGTGCTTTATCTATACACTCCAATGCTTTGGTGTAGCGAGCTGTTGACTGAAACAATAGGGCTTTATTATTTTGTAGCTGAGCATAAGCTGCAGTATTGGTTGAGCTGGAAGAGAGAAAAAATTGTTCCGACAAAAAAAACATGGAGCGTGCCGAGCCAAATTTATTTCCTGCAAAAAACACCTCTCCTTTTCTATTATAACCGTATGCCCTGTCATAGTCGGAGTGCTCCTTGCCCTGCAAAAAATCTTTTGAGTTGATCAACACATTAGAAGCTCTTCCTCCCTTTTCATCTGTTTCAAACAAACCTGAATTATCACTAAAAGAAATGGCATAGTTAAAATTACTTGCATCAAACTCTTCCCTGGATTTTTCCAGTTTTTTATCTATCGCATCATTTGTTTTATTCTTTACATTTTTTGCTGTTTCCTTTGCTTTGTCTTTTGCTTTATCTTTAACCTTATCCTTCACATTATTAAGGTTGAATTGAGCAAATGAGCTAATGCCAATACATGAAATTGCTACAAATAGAATGGATCTGGTAATCATAAGAAAGTAAATTTGAGAAGACTAATTTAGAAAATGTTTGGAGAACTATGACCAATAATCTTACTGTTTTTATGGTTTTTTGGATGTTCTTCTATAGTTAATGCTATAATCTAACACCAATAACACAAACGTCATCGATCTGGTCAATCTTTCCTTTCCATTCGTCAAAACTTTTACTTAAAATATTTTCCTGATCCTCCATAGAAAGTTGGGAGTTTTCAAGAATCAATTGCTCCAATTGTTTGTATTTAAACTTTTTTCCTTTGGTGCCTCCAAACTGGTCAGCATATCCATCGGTGAACATATAGATAACATCCTGTTTGTTTAGTATAAGTTCGTGAGTTGTAAATGGGGTCTGTTCGGCATAAGTTCCGATGGGTTGTTTATTTGCTTTTAATTCTTTTAATTCTTTCGCACCATCTTCATTTTTTGAAATGTACCACAAGGGATTATTTGCTCCCGCCCACTTGAGTTTACAATTGCCACCCGGTAATACTGTTATAGCGGTTAAAGAAATATCCATTCCGTCCTTCACCTCGCTTGCACTCTTTTGAAATGTCTCGATTACCAGTTCCCTCACTCTGTCCAGTATTTTTCCGGGTTCCGTTATTCCAAACTCTTTAACAGTTCGGTTAAGTGCATTACTACATACCACGCTTACCATGGCTCCGGGAACTCCATGCCCTGTACAATCTGCAGCAGCAATTATTATTTCTTTATCCAGCCCATTTTGATCTTCCAACACATGCATCCAGTAAAAGTCTCCGGCAACAATATCCTTCGGTTTGTAATAAATAAAAATCTCGGGTAAATACTCTTTTATGTGGCTAATTGGTGGCAATATAGCTTCCTGTAAGCGTTTAGCATAATTAATACTATCCGTTATTTCTTTGTTTTTTTCATCTACAATTTCTTTTTGATGCTCAACTTCTTTCTTTTGCTGATTGATCAACTCGTTTTTTGCAGTAAGCTCCGTATTTGCTTTTTGTTTTTGCCGATAACCTCTGTAAATAAGGAATAACATTACTACTACCAGACCAGATACCGCAATCATACCGTATAACTGCTGGGTTCTGCGCTTCGACAATTCGCTTGCTTGTTTTTTCTCCGCTTCAATTCTCGCCAGTTCCGACTGTTGCATTTTTTGATCCATCTTCAACATCTCATTCTCTTTTGCCTTTGCTTTATTTTCTACTTCTGATTTTTGCAAAAGAATATCATTCATTTCTTTTTCCTTGTTGAGCAATTCGTATTCCTTCATTTTTCGCATACGTTCTGCATTGCTTCTCAGCAACTCTACATCTTTCAATTGTTTTTCCTTGCTCAACAAAGCGATCTGCTGTTCCTTCTTCTCGCTCTCGTATTTGCTTTGCATTTCGTTGATTGACTTAAATTTTTCCGTTTTAAAAACCGAATCGCGGGCGCTTGTATACTCAGCATAATAATCCAAAGCCTTTTTATATTCCCTTTTCCCATTGTTGATCAAAGCCAATGAATAAGCCGCATTGGAAAGAGTTTGCATATTCTCTGTTTCTTTAGAAAGTTTATATGCCTGAAGAAAATACTTTTCGGCCTGAGTTGTGTCTAACAACTTTAGATGTACATCTCCCAAATCTTCGAGTGCAAATATCTGGAGTTTTTTATCGCCTGTAGTTTCATTCAATTTAAGGATTCGTTCAGCAACAAGTTTTGCATTCTTATAATCCTTTTTTTTATCGTAAAGTTCGGCTAAGCTGTGGAGAGTATATGATATTCCCTGTGATTCATTTAATTCTTCTTTTAGCAGCAGGCTTTTCGTTAGCATCTTTTCAGCTTCCTCATAATTTTTTTCAACCATTAATTGCGAGCCGAAATTATTGTAGGCAATTCCCATGCTTTTTTTGTTTCCCGATTTTTCAGCCAGGGCTACGGCTTGTTTATAATATTTTTTTGCTTGCTCCATTTCATCGAGGGCCCTGTAAATACCTCCGATGTTGCCTGCAAAATAAGCCTGGTATTTCAGATCGTTTTTCTTTTCATAATAATCCAGGCTTTCTATATAATACGGAAGTGCCTTTTCATAATTTCCGGCATTATATTGAACAACCCCGAGTGAACTTAAACAAGCAATTATACCTCCTTCATCGTTTATTTTCCTGTTGATGGCAAGTGCGCTATCAATAAAAATTACCGACTTTTTTGCGTCTCCCTGTATATCGTAATAGATTCCAACTTGTCGTAAGGAAAAGGCTTTATAGTATTGATTATTGTGTTTGCTTGCTATCTTTAATCCTTCGTTTGCATACTGATAAAATTTCTCATAATCCTTACCCATGAACTCCCAGGCGAGGTTGCAATATAGTTTCGCCCGATCAGGCTCTTTGGATCTTTCAATAACTCGAAGTAAAGAATCAACTTTTGTTTGGGAAGCAAGATCTATTCCACAAAGCAGAAAAAGAATCACAAACAAACACCTGAATACTTTGCTAAACATGTTTTAAAATTAAGAAAGAATTGCCATACTGCAATCTTTATTTGGCGGGTTTAGTAAGCGGATTTTAGGGAGCAAGGAGTTGATCCTTTATTAGCTATTACTCATAACAGGTTTAGAATCTATAGCTTTGGAGTCTAAGGCATCCCGCAATCCGTTTCCTACCAACATAAAGGCAAGCACCATGATCATAATGGAAACTCCCGGAATAAATGTTAAGTGCAAAGCATCTGCAGTAAAAATATATGCCCAATGATCGTTGATCATTTTTCCCCAACTGGCTGTTGGAGGTTGCGCACCTATTCCCAGAAAACTTAAACTTGCTTCTGTAAGAATTGCGCTTGCAAAGTTAGAAGCTGCAATAACAATAACGGGTCCCATAACATTCGGTAGCACATGTCGCATAATTAAACGATAATGCTTAAATCCTAAAGCACGGCCGGCTTCAATAAATTCCTTTTCTCGCAATGAAAGTACCTGACCACGAACAATACGTGCAACCTCCACCCACATAGTTAATCCTACTGCAACAAATACCTGCCAGAACCCTTTTCCCAAAACCAAAGTAATAGCAATAACCAGTAATAAAGTTGGAATGGACCACACTACGTTTATGAGCCACATAATAAAATCATCTATCCAGCCTCTGAAATAACCGGAGATAGATCCCAATAATAGTCCAAGGAATAAGGAAATGATCACAGCAATAAATCCAACACTCAATGAAACTCTCGTTCCAATCAGCATTCTGCTAAGTAAGTCTCTTCCTAAACGGTCTGTTCCTAACATGTATTTTTTACTAACAAGCAGGTTTTTTTCAATCTCTGCCTGCATGTCCTTTGAATTAACTTTAATTTTTTTACTGGTTGTGTATTGATAAAATTCTATTGTACCGTTTGCCTCATCGTTTTTCACAGGCATATTCCCATTAATGTCATAAACAACATCTGCCAGGTTGTAACGGATTTTTGTCCCTCTGTTGGGTTCATTCCCAGTGTATTCTTCAACTACAATATCATTTCCGGAAAAGGTGTAATCGTAAACGGTAACATAGGTGTAATCGTTTTGTTTACCGCTCCACATCTTCTCAAAAATGTTTACATCGTGAAGAGATTCATTTTTTCGAATCTTTAAAAGTTTAATGCTGAATCCGGGCTTCTTGATTTGAAGCTCAGGTTTTTGTTCGTTAGCATCAGGGGAGGCATCAGGTGAGATCAGATAACCCAACACAAAAATAACAACAGAAATGACAATAATAGTAAGACCAAACATGGATAGTTTGTTTCTTCTGAAACGTTTCCAGGCAATTTTACCAAGCGAATCTGATCTTTCTATCTTACTTCTAAACACAGTTCTATTTTAAGCTTCTTCCTTTCCAAATGGGCTTTATTACTAATGACATTATTGCTATTAAAACAATATATATCGGATAAAGCACCACCATTAAAGGAAAAGCTATTAATGCCTTACCTTGTTTATGGAAAGTAGAACCTAAAAATAATAACAAAAAATCAATAATGCACTTGATTGTTGTGATAATTATAAAATAACCTGCCAATTCATGATAAAAAACAGATAAAACGCCTATAAAAAGCCATGAAATATTAGCTAAAAGAATACAAAAACCGGTAAATGCATTCCATAAATTCGGGTTTCGGGTATTTTTCCCTGCCCACCTTAATCGCTGATTCGTCATTCTTTTAAAAGAATCTTCAGCCGGAGTAACAACATTAGCATTCAGATCTTTTAAATACAAAATTTTTCTTTCGGGCAAAGCTGCAATTTTATTCATTAAAAAAACATCGTCCCCCGAAGCAAGATCATCATTCCCTTTGTAACCATCTACTTTAGTAAAAACACTTTTCTTAAAACACAAATTTGCTCCATTACACAATATAGGTTTTTTGATAAATGCAGTAGCACCGGTTAAAATGGTGAAAGCATAAAATTCCAGTCTCTGAAAAACATTTAGGAAACTGTTCTCTGACTTTAAGGTTACGGGGCAGATTAACATGTCAGCATCAGCTTTTATCTGCTCATCAATAATCGTCCTCAACCAGTTTACGTCCGAAATAGTATCTGCATCCCTTGTGATGATCAACTCGTGTGTCGCATTCTTAATTCCCTCCGTTAAGGCAGCTTTCTTTCCTTTTAAATGGGATGGAAGTTGGATAAGTTTAACTCTATTGTTTTTTATAATGCAGTTAATAGTATCATCTTCCGAATGATCATTCACTACAATTAGTTCGACCAGCTCCTTTGGATAATTTTGAGAAGAGATGCTATCTATACAAGCAGCGATTGTTTTTTCTTCGTTGCGACATGGAATAATTATACTTACCGGAATAGTGATTTCGCCTATTGATTGCTTTGTATCATTGGCTATCCATATAATAGCAAGATAGAGCAACCAGCAAAAATAAATTGTAATGATTACTATAGCTACAAGTCCGGCTATCATTTTACTTTTGTGCTTTAAGCTCTTTAAATTTTATTTTACTTGAAAGTATAACAAAATATCCAATTATAGAGGGAATAACAATATTGATAAGCCACAACAGTGTAGATGCGGTTACTAAAAGTAATTCGTTGGAATTAAAAGGTGAAAACAATATAACCGCAATTCCCGCACGAATAGCTACTTCAATAAAACTGATCATCGGAATGGCTGACATCAACATAAATGAAACGGAAACGGGAACAAACAATTCAAAATAATTTGCCTGTGCCCCACAACATTGTAAAAGCAATACATATTGAAGACTAAATACAAGGTAACGCAAAACCGATAGACCAATCAACTGCAGCATAGTTTTTCCGGGATAAGAAACTTCACCTAACTTAAGCCGCTGCAAAAAAGAAACATGAGCCAGCTTTCTATAAACCGCTTCGATGTTTAAAATAACAAGCAGTAACCCTAACAATAAAGTGCAACAGGTAATAAATATAATGATGTATAAACTATTTCCTTCCTCTGTATTCCATAACCACAGAGCTGCACAGAGGATACCAAACATCATGGTAGTAAACAACTGTGTGGCACCGCAAATAAAATGCGTTACCGAAACTTTGCTTCTGTTGTGTGGACTAAAAAACAAAATCCTTCCTGCAAACTCACCAAATCTTCCTGGAGTTAAATTACCCACACATAAGCCCGATAAAACACCTTTAACAGCTTTTCCAAAACTAATCTTCTCGATACTTGATGTGATATGTTGCCATTTATAGCTTTCAATCAGCCAGTTCGGAAACATTAATATGGAAGCTATAACAAGCGCGAATACTGCATGCGAATATTGCAAAGTGATTTTTAAATTCCCGACCTTTTCGGGTGTGAATTGCCCTTTTAATTTATACCATAAAAATAGAAAACAGGCAATCCCCAAAAGAATTTTGAGAAAGAGTAATGTGTATTTCTTGAGGATAGCCATTGTGTAAAGCTACATAAATATTTTAGCCGCGGATTAACACGGGTTACGCGGATCATAAAATTAATTATGATGCAAAACTAATCCATAACAGCATATTCAATTCAACCAAAATTTCATCTGTGATCCCGATAGCTATCGAGACTGCGGCTTTTTCCTTACATTTGCACCGCATGTCAGAAAAAATCATACTTGGAATTGACCCGGGAACTGTGGTGCTGGGTTATGGTTTGATACGCGTAAAGAAGCAGAAGGTAGAATACATTCATTGCGATGTTATAAAAATGGGTAGCGATGAGGAACATACAGTTCGACTGAAAACCATTTTTGAATCCATTACAAAAGTAATTGAAGAGTATTGTCCGGATGAGTTAGCGATTGAGGCTCCCTTTTTTGGAAAGAACGTGCAATCCATGCTTAAACTCGGAAGGGCGCAAGGCGTTTGTATGGCTGCTGCATTGAACAAAGGAATTCCTGTAGCTGAATATTCGCCCAGAAAAATAAAACAAAGCATAACCGGTAATGGTAATGCTTCCAAAGAGCAGTTAGCCGCTATGATACAACGATTGCTTGACCTGAAAAAACTTCCGAAGTATTTTGACTCTACGGATGCCTTGGGTGTAGCTGTTTGTCACCATTTTCAGAACAACACACATAGTCAGGTTGGAAAAAAACACAACGGATGGAAGGCTTTTTTAGTTGAAAATCCTGAGCGAAAAGGGTAGTACTTGTAGTCCATAAAAAACAATGATCCTTTAAGATTCCCTTTATCATTTCTTTCATTTATTCAGCGAATTTTGTACATTCGTGTTTTATCGAATATTATTTATGGAATCGAATTTCAACAAAACAAAAATAGTTGCCACAATGGGTCCGGCAACAGCAGATATAAAAGTGCTGGAAGAAATGTTCTTAGCGGGATTAGATATCTGCCGTATTAACTTCTCTCATGGCGATTATGAAGCAGTAATAAAAACAATTGAAAATATCCGTACACTCAACAAAAAGATGAACCGCTTCGTGGGAATTCTTGGAGATTTACAAGGTCCGAAATTACGTATCGGAATGGTGAAGAATAACGCGGTTGAATTAATTAACGGTAACGAGATCACTATTACCACCAAAGAGTGCGAAGGTGACGAACATGTTATTTATATCACCTATCCTGATTTTCCAAAAGACGTTAAGGCAGGTGAGTTGGTATTGATAGATGACGGAAAAATTCATTTACGTGTTACATCCACCAACAAAAAAGACGAAGTAAGAGCAAGCATCATTTCAGGAGGGACTCTTTCTTCCAAAAAAGGAGTAAACTTACCTAATACAAAAATTTCATTGCCTTGTTTAACCAACAAAGATCTTCGTGACCTTGATTTTGCTTTGGAGCATGATTTTGACTGGGTTGGTTTATCCTTCGTTCGTTCGGTTACAGATATTGTAGAACTGAAAGAGATTATTAAACGTAAGAATAAAAAAACACGTGTAGTTGCAAAAATTGAGAAACCGGAAGCTGTTCGTGAAATTGATAATATTATTGATGTTACTGATGGTGTAATGGTTGCACGTGGAGATCTTGGAGTAGAGATGCCTATGGAGCAGGTTCCTATGCTTCAGAAAATGATAGTTAAGAAATGTATGAACGCTTCTAAACCGGTTATCATTGCCACCCAGATGATGGAAAGCATGATCACTAGTTTTACCCCTACACGTGCTGAAGTTAACGATGTTGCCAATGCAGTAATGGACGGTGCTGATGCTGTTATGTTGAGTGCAGAAACATCAGTAGGGAAATATCCTGTTAAAGTTATTGAGATCATGCGTAAGGTTATTGAGCAGGTAGAAGAAGTTGACTCGATCTATTACCGTGAAAATACTCCTGAAACAAAAACCATCACTTTTGTAAGTGATTCTATTTGTTACAATGCCTGTACATTAGCGAAACAAGTGGGAGTAACCGCCATTATCTCTATGACCAATAGTGGTTATACAGCATACAAACTTGCGAGTCAACGCCCAAAAGCAAACGTGTTTATTTTCACTGATAATCGTTCTTTACTAACCGCACTGAGTTTAGTTTGGGGAGTAAGAGGTTTTTATTATGATAAATATGAGAGCACCGATAATACATTTATAGATATCCAGAAATTTGTAAAATCTCAGGGATTGGTAAAAGATGATGACCTGATCATCAACATTGCCAGCATGCCAATGAATGAGCGTGGAAGAACTAATATGATGAAGTTGAGTTACGTTATATAGCCCAACTCCATCTTATTCTATTGTTTTGAAAGTTCAAAAGACCTTTTAGTAGCACTTTGTAATGCCTGAGAAATGATCTCAGGCATTTTATTTTCTTCAAATACATTCAACGCAGCTTCTGTAGTACCACCTCTGGACGCAACTGTCTTTATCAAGTCGCTACAGGTTTTATCACTTTTATCAAGCATAACACCCGCACCTAATAAAGTTTGTCTTACCATTAACTCAGCGGTTTCTTCATCAATTCCAAGTTCCATGGCTTCGTTGATCATTTGTTTTGCCAGATAAAAAAAGTAAGCAGGTCCGCTTCCACTAATAGCAGTAACAGCATTCAACATTTCTTCCTGTTTTGTCTCTACAATTTTTCCGGTAACTCCAAGCAGTTTAGTTACTATTAATTTTTGTTCTTCCTGCATTTCCTTGCTGCAACAAAAAACAGTCATTCCTGTTCCATACATAGCAGGAGCATTGGGCATAGCTCTTACTACATACAAAGTACTTAAAGCTTGTTGCAGGTAATTAATAGTAACTCCTGCCATAATACTTATCACCACACACTTTTTATTTAAACGACCTTTGAGATCCAAAACAAGCGATTCAAAATCCTGCGGCTTAACTGCCAATAAAATAATATCGCAATTTTCAATTCCCTTCCCTACGGGAAGTTCGATAGTGGCAATGTTTTTTGTTTGCAGTTCTTTTCTTCTCGCTTCATTTTTTTCGATGAGCAATAAATTTTCTTTTTTTACAATTTGTTGTTGTGTGAAATAATGCGAATAGATCAATCCCATATTCCCACAACCTATAATACATAAGTTCATGGTATACATTTTTAAATTTAAAATAAATGGAAAACGGTCCCTTTAGGGAAAAAGATATATTACCCGCAAAGGGGCGGGAAAAAAGTGGGGAATATGTTTTTACATGAAAACATCGTGGTACAAATGTAGTGCTTTTTTTCCGCACCTGCCTCAAAAAATGAATTATTTCATTCAGGCGGGGATTGCGCAGATGAACGCAGATTTTTTCTTGTGAATTGTATTTATTAGAATTTAAAACTCAAGCCATTCCTTAAACTATACACCAATTCGGGGATTCCGGCTGGTTGTTTGGTATCATACAGCAAATTAAACCCGGTTTTAAATCCAAGGTGTTTGCTAATAATTAACTCAAAAGCAGTATCGTTTGCAATACGATAATCCGCAAAATCAGCAATGTTCGGCTGATAAAAAGTGGTGCTTGTAAGATCCGCATTTTTTCCTAAAGAAATGGAGAAAGTAAGATAAGAGCTCAAACGATTGGTAGTAGTTGCCTTCTTTTCGCCGGTGATCTCTTCATATTCGTACATATATAAAGTTGCAAAATACAATCGTGCATTCTTGTTTTTTATCAATTTGAAACGAGGACCCACTCCTGAAAGAAAACGTAAGTCTAGTCTTAAAATCTTATTGTATTGCACCTGGGTAAATACCTCGGCCGTAACCCTGTCAATAATCTTATAGTTATACCGAAAGTGTTGGAAACCTGCATTTACAAAATCAGTGGTGCCGGCTTTTACAAAATTAACATCATTTAAAATGAGAAAACGATGCCTGTTATGTTGATACTGAATATGGGCATTATTCCCTGCGGCTATCATTTGTTGGGTGTTTTGAGTAAGTGTAAAATTAAAATCTACTTTCCCAACCCAACCGTTGGTGTCGTTCAAAAAACGTTTAGATTCCACATTCACGACCTGTGCATTTGCTTCATAACAAATAATCAAACAAAATACAAGGGCTATTTTTTTCAGGAAAAACATTTTGCGAAATTACTAAAATGTTGTGGGTTTAAGGTCTACCAGATTCCAAAATGTTCGCGAATCATGGCTTTTCCCCATTTCTGCTTGCCGAAATCTTTCTCTAACTTAGCTTTCAATTCAGTTGCAGAATAGATCTTTCCCTTAGTTTTTTTTGGCAAAAGTATTTCTGTTGAGGGTACTTGCAACTGAACCGTCTTCGCGAAATAAATAACTCCACCATCTTCTGTTGCCAATCCTAGTATTGCTCCGGGCAAACCCGTAAAACTCTCAGGACCTGTACTTATACTAATTTCATCACAATACCATGCATAAATCCGGGTGCTATCGTTTGCTTGCCATATAGCCTTACGACAGGAGTATCCGCAAATATTGCGCTTACTTTCCGTTACTTTCCACGTACGTTTATATAAACTATCCTGAACCCACAGTGCTTCTCCCCAGATCGTTTTCATTGTTAAACGATCATTCCTTGTATAGTTTTGATACACCACATTCTTGCTGGTTGCCCAGCTCATCTTTTCTCTCAGATCACTTTCCTCCGGCTTGAAAACAGAGATACTATCGTTAAAATACAACTCGAAGATGTCCGTTTTATTTTTGTCTTCTTCTTTGAGCCAGTCCTTTACATCATCGTCTTTAAACTTTTTATATAAATTTGTTTTCCGTTCGTAAGTAATCTTCCCTGCAAGTATTTGTGCATTGATATTATTTAAGGAAACGCTCACAATAAAAGCAAGTGTCAAAAACAGTTGGTACCTTATTGTTTTAAAACATATCATCCTCTTCCTCCTTTGTTTTAGTACTATTAAACTTATACATCAATTGGAGTAAAAAATAGCGTTTTATAATGTTGGTTTTGGTGTCTGTAATTACATTCGAATTAACTGTTCGGCTTGCATTAATGTTTTGATTCAAAATGTCATTTCCTTGCACAGATAAGATCATGTTCTCGTTCTTAAGGAATTTTTTTCCGAACGATGCGTTCCAAATAAAGTAATTAATATTGTAACCATATGTTCTGTTTCTATTCAATGTATAGGTCAGATCCTGCATCATTACGAATTTCTTTGGAAGTTGCCATTCAACCTCAAGCCCGTACTGCTCGGTTGCATAGGGTTTGTTTGTTTCGTTACTCAGGGTCGATTTAGGAACATTGTATTCGTAACTTGCTCCAAGGGTTAAAGTAATTTTATCTGTATTCACTTCCAGCTCCATCGAACTTGACAAAGAAGCGGTAGTCGTAATATTTTTCTTTTCATTTATAAATGAAATGGTGTTATCATAATCCGCGTTCAGTTCAGGGCTCAACAAAAGTACTTTTTTAAAAAAAGGAATTCCCATTCCAAACCATGCTCTGCTATTGTAATTACCATTTACATTTACTGTTTTTGAAACAGTTCTCCCAAATTCATCGTAAGTAGTCGAATTTCCAAATGCGTTATTATTGAAGTCGGCACTTATGCCCGACCATAAATTTAACCCGCTTATTGGTTTAAATGAATAAAAATAACTTTCCACATGATGATCATAAGAAGGCAACAAATCAGGATTTCCTGAAGAAATAAAATTGGGGTTATTATTATTTGGAACCGGCTGTAACTGACCGATACTAGGCAAACTTGACCCCGTAAAATAACTCAGGTTCAAACTCTTATTGTCGGTAAATTTATAGCGATAGGTTAAAAATGGCAATACACTCAACACATTTTGCTCTATGGTGTTATTTGTAATAAGATTAGTGTTATTCACTAATACTTGTCTTACACGTGTACCTGTAACAAACCTCAGTTTTTTTGTTTCCCGGATAAATTTAAACCCCGGGCGAATTGTATTTCTTGAATTTCGAAAGTTGTTACTGAATATAGAATCCCGTTCACTGTATTCGCTATTTACATAATTAAAAGCTTCTTTATTCTGGCTTCCTCCGTTATTTAAATAGTCGAACAAAAATTCGAGTTTGATTTTTTTTGTAATCGGTTCAGTATAGGAGAGAGAAACATTGTTGCTATAATTCAATATACCGCTTTTCTTTTTTTGATCAACGTTGGAGGAGAATAAGTTGGAATCGATCTTATTTTCTGTTTTTAGCAACCCATCATTTTCACTTCTTGTATATGTAAAATTATAACTCACAAAAAAAGTACGATCTTTCTTTTTAAAATTCTTTCTGATATTATTGTTGGCTCCAATGCTATATGTTGTTGAATTTGATAGATTAGAAATATCCGTTTGCCGGGTAACCAGCTCTTCTTCTGAAATGAAAACATTGTTTTCACCATGTGTTTGTTTACCTGTTGAATAAGAAATTTTAGGATTTATATCCAAAGTAGTAAGTGAATCAAGCGCATAATTGAACCCCAGGTTTAAACTATGGCCTTTACTCAGCTTCGTATCACTCGAAATATTGGTTGTTGTATATGCAGTATCGGTTAAAAAATACTGTTCACGTGTTTCAGAAGTGGTTTTTACCTGACTTTGGTTGTAAGAGTAATTTGCCAGTAGTTTTGTTTTCTTATTGATCTTTTCATTGTAATAGACACCCGTTTTTAGTGTTTGAGGGATTCCATCTGCCCCGTTCATTCTGTAGTAGTATGAATTGTTTCCATCATCGCTCATACTTCTTTCCATCTCGTTATCCAATCCGTATTTAAATACATCTTCGAAATTAAAATTTGTTTTAGGGGTGTTGCCTGCCATTCCAAATAATGAAATCTTTCTTTGTTTATTAAATCTGTTTGCTAAAAACTCTCCCTCATAAAATTTTTGAAAATCACTTGCCCCTGATACTTTTCCGAAATACCCTTTCTTAGCATCTTCCTTTAATTTAAGATTCAATACTTTTATTGTTTCCGCATCACTTCCACCATCACCTGTGTTTTCATTTTTTTTATCGTACACCTGCACCGATTCAATGTTTGTTGCGTTTAAGTTACGGGTTGCCATGGTAGGATCACTCCCAAAAAACTCATCTCCATCAACCAAAACCTTATCAACTGTTTTTCCTTGTGTGGTTATTTTTCCCTGCGCATCTACACGCATCCCCGGGAGTTTTTTCAAGAGATCTTCCACAGTTGCATTCGGTTTTACTTTGAACGAATCGGCTGTATAAATAAGCGTATCGCCTTTGTAATAAATAGGGTCTCTGAAACCAAGTACCGTAACCTCATTTAACTGTTGTGTTTTGGGAGGCAAAGTGATCTTCCCAAAATCAAAAACATTATTCTCTTTACTACCTGTTACAATATATAATGCGTCCGCATATTTTGGGTGAGAAATAATTACCTGATATGTATCGAGTGGAAGAGCTTTTAACTGAAACAAACCATCAGTGTTACTTCGGGTGAAATCCACTAAAACAGAGTCGCTTAGTTTGACTGCAATTATAACCGCGTTTGGAAGCGCGTTTGTTGCATTTGTGTCCCTTACATTTCCTCCGATCTGCATACGATCCTGCGCATGACCACGCAAAAAAGCTATTAACAAGCTGAACAGCAGTAAGAGTTTGTGCATAGGGGGTTTTAAGTGTGGCGTCAAAGTTATAGGAAATAGAAAAGTAATAAGCTGCCGTTCATAGAAATTATACTAAAAAAGCTTAAAAAGTGAGGAGGGTAACAACAATAAAAAAAGGCAGTCTTCCGACGGCCTTTCTTTCAATATATTCTATTTTTACAATCCTAACAATACTTCTTCCGGTTGTTTACCTCCAAATAACATTCTGCTTGGATTTTCTAACATTTCTTTTACTTTCACTAAGAATCCAACACTCTCCCTTCCGTCGATAATGCGATGATCATAACTCAATGCAACGTACATCATCGGGCGAATAACAACTTGCCCATTAACAGCCATCGGTCGCTCCACAACGTTATGCATACCTAAGATCGCACTTTGCGGTGGATTGATAATTGGTGTACTCATCATGGATCCAAATACACCGCCGTTAGTGATGGTAAATGTTCCGCCTTCCATATCCGGGATAGTTAATTTTCCGTCACGTGCTTTGAGAGCCATAGCTTTTATTCCTGCTTCAATTCCTGCCAAACTCAACTGCTCTGCATTTCTCAATACCGGAACCATTAAACCTTTTGGAGCACTAACAGCAATACCAATATCACAATATTTATGGTAAACAATTTCTTCTCCGTTGATCATTGCATTTACAGCCGGGAAATGAAATAAAGCTTCAGTAACCGCTTTGGTAAAGAAACTCATAAAACCCACATTTACTCCGTGTACTTTTGTAAACTGCTCTTTGTATTTAGCACGTAATGCATAAATTGCACTCATATCTACTTCATTGAAAGTAGTAAGCATAGCAGTTTCGTTCTTAACGGATACCAAACGCTTTGCAACCACTTTACGCAAGTTTGTCATCTTCTGAACATCTTTATCGCGGCCACCTTTCCATGAATTGGAAAGAACCTCAATGGCTGTAGGTAATCCGTTTGATAATGCAGCTAATACATCTTGTTTAGTAATGCGACCATCTTTACCTGTTCCGTTTATCTGTGCAGATTTTACATTATTCTCAGCCATTATTTTAGCAGCTGAGATACTTGGAGTGCCTGAAGCATAGCTCTTCTCGACTGCGCTCGAAGTAACAGCTTCTACCTTTTTTACCTCTGCTTTCACCTCAACCTTTGGCTTCTCGACTTCGCTCGAAGTGACAGCTTTAGGTTCAGGTTTAAATGAAGTATCGATCTTTACCACAACTTGTCCAACCTTTACTGTATCTCCTTCAGCAGCCAACACTTCTATCTTTCCGCTTTCTTCTGCATTCAATGTAAGAGTAGCTTTGTCCGAATCAACTTCAGCAAGTACTTCATCTTTTTCAACTATATCGCCAGTGTTTTTTACCCAACGTGCAATAACCACTTCTGTAATTGATTCGCCCGGGCTTGGTACTTTAAGTTCTACGATTGCCATATGTTTTAATGTTTGATATTAACTATTTATGTTTGATGCTGTTTTATTTCACTAATACTTTGGTGAATATTTTTTTCATAATCTCTTCGTTTTCTTCTGCATGTTTTTTACTAAAGCCTGTTGCAGGAGAAGCTCCTTCGTCACGTCCAATATATTTTAGGTTCAATGAACGAACTGCATGATCAATGTGTCTCCATGGTCCCGCATTCTCTGTTTCTTCCTGAACCCACATCAGGTCTTTCGCATTAGGATATTTCTTCAGAATTGCATCAAACTGCTTTTGCGGGAAAGGATACAATTGTTCAATTCTCACAACTGCAAGATCAGATACACCTTCTTTTTCTCTGCGTTCGATCAAATCGTAGTATACTTTTCCTGAACAGAAAGCGATACGTGTTGCCTTTTTTGCATCCGCTGCAGGATCATCAATTACTTCCTGGAATTTTCCTTTTGTAAAATCTTCCAACTTACTCACACAAGATGGGTAACGTAATAATTTTTTAGGAGTGAAACAGATCAATGGTTTACGGAAATCACGTTTCAGCTGGCGACGGATAGCATGGAATTGCTGAGCCGGCGTTGTAGCATTAATGATCTGCATGTTGTTCTTAGCACACATCTGTAGGAAACGTTCCATACGTGCAGATGAATGCTCCGGCCCTTGTCCTTCATAGCCATGAGGCAACAATACAACCAATCCATTCATACGTTGCCATTTGTATTCGGCAGCAGCAAGGTATTGATCAAAAATAATTTGCGCTCCGTTGAAGAAATCTCCAAACTGTGCTTCCCAAATGGTAAGAATATCGGGCGATGCAAATGCATATCCATATTCAAATCCAAGAACACCGTATTCGCTTAACAATGAATTATAAATTCTTAGTTCGCCTTTTGCTCCAATGTTATTTAATGGAGTATATTCTTCTTCGCTATCTTCCACTTTAATAACGGCATGACGATGAGAGAAAGTTCCGCGCTCCACATCCTGTCCACTGAAACGTACATGGCTTCCTTCGTTCATCAAAGAAGCATAAGCCAATAATTCGCCCATTGCCCAATCGTAATTGTCATTAACGATCATAGCCTTTCTATCGTCAAATACTTTCTGAATTTTGCTGAAGAATTTTTTATCCTTTGGTAATTCAGTAGTTTTTTTAGCAAGATCTAAAAACACTTTTTTATCTACTGAGGTGTCAGGAGAAAAATCGAAATCAGTTTCTGCAGCTTTTTTCAAGCCCTTCCAATTTCCTTCCAGAAAAGAAGTAACTTTTGCTTTTTCCGTTTTCTTTGCTTCATCCAGATTTGTG
Organism: Bacteroidota bacterium; assembly: GCA_030684395.1. Lineage (GTDB taxonomy): Bacteria > Bacteroidota > Bacteroidia > B-17B0 > Aurantibacillaceae > JADJDM01. The sequence goes on from JAUXTT010000004.1 coordinate 269,913, forward strand.
TCTAACTGAGCTTTAAATGCGGTTTCAATTTCTTTTGCTTCTGCAGCTAATTCAGATCCTTCATCCTGCAATTTTTTTACATAAATATCTTTAGGATTTGGATGCGCCGCAATTGCTTTGTATAATACAGGCTGAGTGAAACGAGGCTCATCTCCTTCGTTGTGACCATATTTACGGTAACACAACAGATCCACAAATACATCTCTGTGAAAAGTTTGACGGAATTCCATTGCCAGTTTTGCAACAAAACAAACCGCTTCAATATCATCTCCATTAACGTGAAATACGGGTGACAACACAACTTTTGCTACATCGGTACAATATGTAGATGAACGACCATCGGTAAAGTTAGTTGTAAAACCAACCTGATTGTTTACTACAAAATGAATTGTTCCACCTGTTTTGTATCCATCCAGTTGACTCATTTGCAATACTTCGTATACAATTCCCTGACCTGCAATGGCAGCATCACCATGTAACAAAATAGCGAGTGCTTTTGAACTGTCACCATTATGGCGATTATCAATTTTTGCACGAACAATCCCTTCTACCACCGGATTCACCGTTTCCAAATGCGAAGGGTTTGGGGTAAGACTCATGTGAATCTTTTTTCCTGAATTACTAATTTGATCACTACTATAACCCATGTGATATTTCACATCACCATCAAACAAACTGTCTTCACTTGGGCGGCCCTCAAACTCCGTAAATACATCTTTATATGTTTTGTTCATGATGTTTGTAAGCACACTTAAACGTCCGCGATGTGGCATACCAATTACAAAATCTTCTACACCTAAATCTGCCGCATGTTCCATCAATGTATCCATTGCAGGAATTAAAGCTTCACCACCTTCTAATGAGAAACGTTTTTGCCCAACGAATTTTGTATGCAAATAATTTTCGAACCCAACTGCCTGAGTTAATTTTTTAAGAATCGTTCTTTTTTCATCTAAAGAAAATGAAGGTGTATTACGTGATTTCTCCATTCTATCCTGCAGCCATTTAACAACCTTTGGCTCACGAACAAATAAATATTCCACACCTATACTCTGACAATAGGTTTGATCAAGGTGGGCAACAATATCTTTTAGTTTTGCAGGTCCAAGACCAAGTTCGCTACCCGCCTGAAAAATCGTTTCAAGATCCTTGTCACTCAAGCCAAAATTAGCAAGATCAAGTGTAGGTTCGTAGGTGCGACGTTCACGAACCGGATTTGTTTTAGTGAACAAATGTCCGCGTTGACGGTACCCGTTAATAAGCGTAATTACTTTAAATTCTTTAGATATATTTTCAGGAACTACTCCTCCCGACATTGGTTCATCATAATTTGCCTTAGCAAAATCGAAGCCTTTAAAAAAATCTCTCCACGAAGCATCAACTGCATTGGGATCATTTACGTATTGTTGGTATAGGCTTTCTATCGCGTTAACGTCGCTGGTGCCTACAAAAGAAAATTTATCCATAATGAGGAATTTTACAAAGTATAGGCTACGAAGTTAGAAAAAATAAAGATAATTTGCATGCGCCAAAACGGATGAATCACATTGATTTTCAGGATTAAGCAACATTTTTATAGAAAAAACAGGTTAAATCTGCTAACGATAAGCGCCCCTAATACAGTTACAGGAATTCTCTTCCCTTTGTAAATCTCCGAAGGAAACTCCACGTTTTATTTGGATTTTAATAGATTTTATTCAGATATTGTATTGAAATGAAATTCAGATATTGCTACATCCTATTCGCTTTACTACTTCATCTGAGTTCTTTTCCTCAAAACAAAGATCGCATAAAAGAATTTGAGTTGGCATTAAGTAAAGCCAAACACGATTCTACCAGAATAAAGTACTTCAATGAATTGAGTTGGGAATGGAGTTCATATAATTTTAACCTTTCTAAAACGTACGCCAAGAAGGCATTGGAGCTTGCATTAAAAACCAACGACACAAAAGCTATGGCTTCCAGTTATAATATACTGGCCTCCGTTTTTGATTATTCGGGATATTTTGACAGCTCATTTGTATATTATGCAAAAGCGTTGAAAATTCGGAAAAACGCGGGTGATAAAAATGGAGAGGCAAATATTCTTAATAACATTGGCATCTCTTTTTATTTTCAGGGAAATTTTAATGAAGCACTAAAATATTACCTAAAAGCAGCCGGCATAAGAGAACAATTAAAAGACACCCTGGGTTATGCGCAGAGCTTAAACAACATTGGAATTATCTACAGAAACACAGGTGATCTGAAAAATGCTATTGACACGTATAAAAAATCCCTTCAGGTAAAAACGGCATTGAGAGACGATAATGGAATATACATGAGTTGCACCAACCTCATTGTAGCCTTTCAGGGAATAAAAGAATATGATTCGGCTTTTTATTACGCAGACAAGGCTTTGAGAATTGCACAAGAAAAGAAAGAATCAACTTACATCGCCGCAATATTAGGAAACAAAGCCTCTATTTATAAGAATCTGGCGCAATACGATAAATCCATTGAGCATCTGAATAAAGCACTTGAGATGTACAAAAACACCGATAATCAACAGGACGAGGTCTTAATGATATCAATGCTCGCCGACGTTTATTTTCTGAAAAAAGATTTTGATAAAGCACTTTATCATTACGAAAAAGGGCTATCGATGTCTAGAAAACTACAACGGAATGAAATAACATTAACTTACTTACTCAATATTTCCAACACATATACCGGCTTGAAAAAATTCGAAAAAGCTCTGATATTTAAAACCGAATATATTACATTAAAGGATAGTATGAATAATGCTGAAAACAAAAAACAGCTGAATCAATTAAAAACAAAGTTTGAAACTGAAATAAAGGAAAAAGAAATTGCACAAGCAAAGACAGCGCAAAGACTAACACATCTTCAACTAGAAAAAAACTCTAAAGATTTACGAAATCTTATTATTCTGGCAGCTACTCTGATAGTTTTAATAAGTATCGTTTTATATTTTTTTCTGCAAAAGCGCAAAGCAAATAAAAAGATCTCTGAGCAGAGCAGAAAAATTGAAATAGCTCTCGCCGAAAAAGAAACACTGTTAAAAGAAATACATCACCGGGTAAAAAATAATCTTCAAATTATTTCCGGACTACTTGAACTACAGGAATCGCTTCATCAGGATCCGGGAACCCATAAAATAATAGAAGAAGCTCAAAGTCGCATTAAATCAATGGCTATCACACACGAAATGCTTTATCAAAACGCAGATCTTTCTGCCATTGATTTTCAGGAATACGTGGAGCGCTTAGTTGACAGTGTGGAGAAGTCTTTTTCCGGGCAGGAACTTTCTGTAGAAAAAATAATTGATGTTAAGAACGTTTTTTTTAGCATCGACACAATCATTCCGATTGGACTCATTTTGAATGAACTCATCACCAATTCATATAAATATGCTTTTGAAAAGGATAGAGGAAATAAATTATTTGTTTCAATCGAAAAAAAAGAAAGTACCTGGATACTAACCTGCGGCGATACGGGAATGGGATTACCGGAAAAAGTATCTGATGTTCTTAAACAAAAAACATTTGGCCTGAGGTTAGTAGGTATGCTGATAAGGCAGTTGAAAGGAAGCTACACATATACATTTGAAAATGGAGCTTTTTTCGTACTTTCGTTTAAAGAACTTGTTCCCACTTCACATGATTAAAGTTGCCATTTTAGATGATGAAATTATTATCTGCGAAACCCTCGAGAAATTTCTCAGTGAGCTTGGATATAACGTAGTAGGATATGCACTAAGTTATCAGGAAGCTATTGAACTAGCGGAAAATGAAAAGCCGGACGTTTTTTTGCTGGACATTAACCTCAACGAAAAAAAATCAGGTAAAGATTTCGCGGCTTATTTAAGAGAACATGTAGCTATTCCGCTCATCTTTATTTCCTCCTATTCAGATAAAACCACGCTGGACAGCATAAAGCAAGTCAGACCGAATGGATACCTGGTAAAGCCTTTCAATAAAAATGATCTATACACTTCTATCGAAATTGCTCTGAACAATTTCAACATCCGCCAATCAGAGGAAAAAAAAGAGATGAGTACGGAAACCGATAGCTTTTTTATTAAGCAGGATTCTTTTTTTGAAAAAATCAAATACGACGATCTATTGTATATTAAATCCGAAGGTGTGTACGTAGAACTTTACACCGAAACAAAAAAATACCTTCATCGTGAAACGCTGAAAAATATGTTGGATAGGTTTTTGCCCAAGCAATTTCAGCAAACACAACGCTCTTATATTGTTAACACAAACCATATTAGCGCAGCCAGCAGAGAAAGTGTAATGATAAAAGGGACATCTGTTCCCGTAAGTCCTTCTTATGCCAATGAACTGTTTCTTAAATTAAACATCGGATAATCTTTTACCTGATGACACTCAAGTATAAAACTGCAGTTATTTAGCCGTTCTCCCGCTTACTCTTCCTGTTTCGTATCAAATTTGACCCGTTTCGTATCAAAAATTCGATCGATCTATTTTAATTGATCTATATTTGGTATAAATGATCTAAACTTAATTCTTATGGAACCACTTTATCACAACGACTACATTTTATTGGCAAAGGTTAATTACACTCATACTTTGAGCATGACCAATATTGAAGTAGGAGAATACAGCGTTTTATTCACAAAAAAAAACATATACCTTCTAAAGTATTATGCTGTAATAGGTGGTCTTAAAGAAGATGAATGCAAGTATGATGGACTGAATGCTCCGGCGGTATTTTACAAATTTACTAATGACACTAAAGACGCGGCATCATTAGATAGCGCAGCAAGTGCATTAACAAGAAAGTATGTTGGTATTGAAATCAATATTAGCGAACTAACAAAATTTGTCATAAAAAATGGTTGGTTTACCAGAGGCATACACATGAAAGCATACGGCAATTCACCTCTCAAGTACAATAGAACTGTAGTATTCAAGGGTAAGGAAACCGGAATCAAGTTGCTGGAATTTTACCGTGATATGATTAAACAGTAAGGATTAACTATTAAAAAATAAGTATTATGAAGAAAACATTTTTTATTGCAGCAATAGGTTATGTAACCGTTTCAGTAAACGCACAAAATAAATTCGAAGAAGGCGGGAAATACGGACTTAAAAAAGATGATAAAGTAATTTTAAAACCCAAATACGATTATATGTCTTCTTTTCAGGGAAAACAAAATAAGATTGCCGTTGTACAAATGGGAACAAAATACGGTTGCATTGACAGAAACGGAAAGGAAATTATTCCAACTATTTATGAAAACACAAGTGTTTGTGCTAGTGATGACGTGATTGAGGTTATTCTGAATGAAAAGAGGGGAGTTTTTGACATCAACGGTAAACAACTAATACCTATACAATACGACGGCATTAGTTGTTACAGTGAAGGTATGGCGGTTGTTCAACTGAACAATCCAAACACGCATTACGGATGTGTTGATGCCACAGGAAAAGAAGTTCTTCCCGTTAAGTATGAGGAATTAAGTGGTTTTAAATTAGGGATATCCACTGCAAGATTGGACGGCAAAGTTGGCTATATTGATAAGACGGGAAAAGAAATTATTCCATTCAAGTATTATTGGGCTTATCCGTTTTCAGAAGGTTTAGCAAGGGTTGAATTAGATAATAAACAAGGCTTCATTGACAACTCCGGTAAAGAAGTAATTGCATTGAAATACAAAGAAGCTAGAGATTTCTCTGAAGGGCTTGCTATGGTGAAGACAGAAGAAAAATGGGGGTTAATAGACAAAATAGGAAAAGAACTCACTCCATTGAAATATGATGAAATTGAGAAGTTTAGAAAAGAGATTGCAATAGTAGTAATTGCCGAAAAAAAAGGACTTATTGATATTACAGGAAAAGAAATAGTTCAGCCTCTGTATGATGATATAGATACTTTTTTCGGTTTTGATGAAGAGGGCTTCATGAAAGCAACCCTTAACGGAAAAGAGGGAAAAATAGACAGATCGGGAAAGTTTACCCCAAGTGAATAAAAAAGTGGGATCCTTCGAATCCCGCTTTTAGTTTTATAGGATTTTATTTAACTGCTTTTACCGTACTTAAAACTCTGTTCTCTGCAATAATATTTACATAATAAATGCCATTGTTAAGTGTAGATGTATTCAGTTTGAACTCATTGTTTCCTTTTGCGATAACAACATTTTCAGAAAGAACATTTGCTCCTAAAACATTCACCACTTCAATTTTACCATTTGCAGATAAAGAAGAGTTAAATGTTACCAAAGAAGTTTCTGCCATTGGGTTCGGGAATACTTTTGTTTCTGCAAACACTGATTGATTCTCTGTAAGGCTAACGAGTAATGGAGCCGTAATTACAAGAGATCCGATAGTGTTGGCGTTTTCCGGACGCGAGAAAAACGCAGAAGAATCACAATGTGTACTTGAGCAGCCAGTAGCTGTATCTGTTATTGTAAGACAAATAATATAATTGCCGGGAACCGCATAATTATGGGTTAAGGCCGGAAGAGCCGACGAAGTTCCATCTCCAAAATTCCATAAATAGGTCATTGTAGAAGGTCCGGTTGAAGTATTAATTCCATACCATACTGTCGGATCCAAAGAGTCCTGTTGAAGTGTGAAATAAGCATTGCAAGGTACAACCGGGTTTCCCGCAGTATATATTATGCAATGAGAATCTGAGCATCCGATTGAATAAGTGGTGTCTTCTGCATAATAACATACCTGATAATATCCATCACTAGGGAAAGTATACTGAATGCTATCAGTATAAAAGGTTTGTCCGTCAACTGTAATGTGATGTGCTGTATAGTTATATCCCATTGTGCTTCCGTTCAATTCAGCCGTTAAACCGCTAACTGTAGACGCATACATATTAACCTGAAGATTGCAAGGATATACGGTATCGTGAACATTGACATTAACATATACAGAGTCTGCACATGTTTGTGATGTCAAGGCATCTGTAAAAGTAACCGAAAACCATAACTTGAAATTCCCATAATATGGGAAAGTGTATTCCATGTAATTCTGGTTAGCACTTATTGGAAGATTTACCCCCAACGTATCTTCCACCCGCCAGTTTAAGATTGGATTGCCAAGAGGAGTATTGAAGTTCCCGTAAAAAGGTCTTGTAAGACCAGCCAAATTATCGGCACTAATTGATGTAACATCAATCAAGCAGGAATAATCTGTAATGACAATAGTGTCATATATTAAATCGCTGATTGAAGTGCTATCTACCGGATTTACAGCATAAACTTCGGACGCAACATAAAAAGTATCGTTTGAAGTATAATTATGCATGAACATGATTTGTCCCGTAGCTCCCGTATCAATAGCCATATTTCCTGAGGATCCGTCTCCATAATTAATAGACAGTGCTGTAAGCCATCCCGCTGGAGCAGAAGCATCAACAGTAAAATGCATATTCCCGTTACCTAGGTTTGATAGTGTTACCGATCCTGTAACAACTTGCGCTCTGCCAGTTATAACAGCACACAGTAATAAAAGAAATACAGTTAATTTCTTTAGTTGTAAACGTGTTTTCATTGATTGGTTATTTACACTAAATTACAAAAAAAAACGAATAATTTAATATAATAAGAAATGCCGCCCTTCAGCCAAGGCATAAAGAACGACATTTCTTATTTCAGATACTTACTTAACCGCTTTCACTGTTTTCAAGATTTTATTTTCCGCAATAATGTTCACATAATAAACACCGCTTGAAAGAGTAGATGTACTCAGTTTAAACTCGTTGTTTCCTTTTGCGATAACAACATTTTCAGAAAGAACAACAGATCCCAGAATATTTACCACTTCAATTTTACCATTTGCAGATAAAGAAGAATTGAAAGTTACCAAAGAAGTTTCTGCCATTGGGTTCGGGAATACTTTTGTTTCTGCAAGCACTGATTGATTTTCCTGAATACCAACCGGAGCACTTACCGTTAAAGAGCCAATAATAGCATTAGTAGACACCTGTTGTGAGATTCTGAACGCTGCAGAAGAATCGCAAGTTGAGCTTGAACAAGCATTTGCATCAGTGATTGTTAAACAAATAACATAATTACCTGCTACCGCATAATTATGAACAGGATAAGCTAATGTTGAAGAAGTTCCATCGCCAAAATCCCATGTATATGATAATGCCCCTGCTCCAGAAGAGTAGTTAATTGCATACCATTGCCCAACATTTAAAGAATCTTCCCATAAGTAGAAAGAAGCATTACACTGTACAGGCCCGGGAATTGTATAAAGAATACAAATAGAATCGTAGCAATAAGTAGCTTGAGTAGAGTCTTCCACATAGTAGCAAACATTGTAGCTGCCTGCCCCCGGGAATGTATAATCTGTGCTATCTGTGTTCCAGAAATACTGTCCGTCAACCATTAAATAACTTGCAGAGAAGTAATTGTTTGCCTGTCCATAAATAGCTGCGGAAAACGCACCTGTTGAATAAGCGAATACATTTGCCTGTAAACCACAATTTCCTGAAGGTAATGAATCTCCGATGCTTATAGAAGTATAAACTGAGTCGCTGCAATAAGTAGAGGTTAAGCTATCATATGTCATAACATAAAAGGCAATGTTATAGAATCCACCTGTTGGAAATGTGTATGATACACTATTGCCATTCGTACCGCTCCATGACTGAAGGGAATTGCCCAATGAATCGCTTATTACCCAATCAGATTGATATACAACTTGTGAAGAATTTACGGTAGAATAGAAATACCAATCGTACATTCCACCACCCTGCTGCATTCCGATAGGACTTGCATCAATAGAGCAAGCAATATCAGTTACATATACGGTATCATATGTATAAGCGCTACAGTTAAAAGAACTATCCGCCGGATCATAAGCAAACAAATTGGAACTAACCAAATAAGTCCCGTTAGCAGAATATTGATGTGTATTACTGAAACTGGTTCCTGTTCCCGAAGTTTGCATTCCATCTCCAAAATCTACATACACGTATGAATCCCAACCTCCTGTGTAGGTGGATTGGTTCAAAAAACTAATATTCCCGCTACCCTGATAGGTGATATTGGTTGAAGTTGCACACTGTGCCTGAACACCCGTAAATGCCACAAAGGAAAGTCCCGCAGCTAACAGGTGTTTTTTCATGGTTTGTAATGTTTTTTTCATAATTTCTTGTTTTATAATTATTGATTTAAGATTCTGATACAAAAATGACACTATACACGAAGATAAGCAATGCTCTTTATTCACTTTCTTACTTGTTCAAATGCAGTTATTGTCCTATATAATACCCTCATTCCCGTAAACATTTTATTGTTCAGAAATTTACCGGGGCTTTTAGTCTGCTGCGGTGGAATAGTGCTATCTTTGAAATTCAGTATGGCACCCATAAATCCGGATACTATTTCTTCAACAATTGATTCTACAGTGGAGCAGGTGTTTTTTTATACACATGTTTTTGACAGGCACGAATTGATTCCAAAAAACACATCTGGCAAATTGCTCGGAAAACAGGAATTGATGTGGCCGGCGTTTGTTTTTATTATCGGCTTTGTTTTACTGGTTCTAATAAGGACAACCAGCGCTAAGCGATTTTTCATGATAATTAAAGCGATTTTTACTTTGGGCGCATCCAAACAATTGATGCGTGAAGATTATAAGTTAAACAAAGGGTCTGCGGTGTTATTCTCTATTGTTTTTGTTTTACATTTCTCTTATTTTCTTTTTGAAATTAATCAATATTTTGGTTATATTCATTACCCGTTCAATTCATTATTATTTTACTTATTGATAGTTTCCGCTGTAATTATTTCATATACAATCAAAATAATAGTCTTTAAGGTTCTATCCAGGGTTCTAATGGCCCGTAATGAGACAGATGAATACATCTTTAATATCTTTCTTTCCACCAATGCTGCAGGGCTGTTTTTATTCCCAATCATCGTATGTTCTGAGTATTCTCAGCTCCCCGTCCATTACTTTGTATATGCCGGGATCGCGGTTTTGCTTGTTTTCTATCTGATTCGTATCTTCAAGGGGCTTGTAATTGCTTATGTTGGGGGAAGATTTTCCGTTTTCCATTTATTTTTGTACTTTTGCGCCCTAGAATTACTCCCACTAATCGTTATAATTAAATTATTAGTAGGCAGATTCGTTTGATTCAGCATAAATTTAATTAGGTTCAAGCAGAATGGCGCAGAAAAAAACTACAGCAGCTAAAAAGAAGGTAACAGTTGCAAAAGTCAAAAACACCAAAAAAGTAGCGATCCCTGCACACCCATCAGGCGGGAAAACTACTTCCAAAAAGGTTAAAACTGCTGTAAAACCTGTTCGTGTTTCTGCAAAACCTGTTCGCAAGGCTGCCCCTTCAGGTGGTAAAACGGGTTCAGTTAACAAGAAGCCTATAAAACCTACTGGAAAGGCTCTTCCTTCCAATGGAAAAGCAAACGTGGTTGTAAAAGCTCCTGCAAAAAAGGTTGAAAAGCCTGCAAAAGCTAAAACTCTTGCTTTGGAAATTGAAACTAAGCCCGTAGAAAAAACTACTGTTCAAAAAGCAATTCCTGTAACAAAACCTGTTCGCCCTAATAATAACAAAGCTATCACTCCACCTGCTCCACAATATGTGGAAGCTGATAAAAACAGTCCCCGTGCAAAAGTAAGAACGGTTTTAATCTCACAACCTAAACCTGAGAGTGAAAAGTCTCCGTTTTTGGAAATTGCACGAAAGTATAATCTGAAAATGAACTTCCGTCAATTCATTCAAATTGATCCGGTTCCCGCTCGTGAATTCAGACAACAAAGAATTAATCTGATTGAACACAATGCGGTTATTTTAACCAGCCGTGTAGCTATTGATCATTATTTCAGGATGTGTAATGAAATGCGTTATACTGTTCCTGAAACAACAAAATATTTTTGCCTTACCGAATCTATTGCATACTACTTGCAAAAATATGTTCAATACCGTAAGCGTAAAATTTTCTTCGGGCAACAATCTATCAATGACCTGGTAGATGTTATTAAGAAACATAAAGAAGAGAAGTTTTTATTGCCTGTATCTGATGTTCACCGCGAAAAGATCGTTGACTTTTTAGATGAAATGAAACTGAATTATTCGAAGGCAACTTTTTACAGAACCGTTTGTGCCGATCTTTCTGATTTTAACGGCAAACTTGATTATGATGTGGTTGTTTTCTTTACTCCAATGGGGATTAAATCGTTACATAAAAATTTCCCAAATCTGAAACAAGGCGATTTACGTATTGGAGCATTTGGTGTTGCTACCTGTGCAGCAGTAAAAGAATCCAAATTACGTTTAGATATTGCAGCTCCTACCAGAGAAACACCATCTATGGTCACTGCATTGGAAAACTACATTCGCGAAGTAAACAAGCGCTAAGATGTTTACGTTCTCCAAATCTGAACGTCTTTCCTCTAAAAAGGATATTTCGCTGCTTTATACTACCGGACAATCGAAACCATTTTATCCTTTAAAGGTGTTTTGGCGTGAGCACGTATTCGAAAGTGAATATCCCATACGTGTGCTTATTACGGTTCCAAAAAGATCTTTCAAAAAAGCAGTCGACAGGAATTTATTAAAAAGAAGAATACGTGAGGTTTATCGTTTGAATAAACACCCTCTTTACTCATCATTATCTCAGGCAGAAAAAAAACTGGATCTTCTGATTATGTTTGTAGGTAAAGAGAAAGTGCTTTTACCGGAGATTGAAAAAGCTTTAAAGAAAGCGCTCGAAATGCTATGTTCTCTTGAACAAAAGAAAAAGCCTAACTAAAATAGCCTTCAAAGGTGGAATGAAAAAAATGAAACAGCATATACAAAACTACTGTCCAAAATACTACAGAGGCTGACATCCAGAGAATGATCTTTTTTTTATCCTTAAAAAAACGTATTGCCAAAAAAACACCTAATGGAATTGAGAGTATTACCGGGGAAATAATAGCTATTCCTATTAGGCCAAAATTTCTTTTTGCTCGAATGATGAAGCGGTTTTTTCTATTGAATGTTGTTTTGCGTTTGTTTCTACCCGGAAAGTGTTTGTCTAAGAAAATAGTTATCCTTCTTGTTATCCTACCCTTCAAATACTTATTGAAAACCAGATTTAGTCCTTTTAATATTCCATCAATTAAATAAGTAAAGACAAAAACTCCGAATATTCCTCCAGAAGAACATATTACAAGTGTTTCTAAAAACGAAAACTTAAATGCGAATACAGCCGCCGGAGCCCCTGCTAATCCCAACTTTACCGCACTTAACACAAAAACGGTTATTATTTTACCCCATTCGAGGTCGATCATTTTTTATAATTTTTCACCGTAAGCAAGATCTCCGGCGTCACCTAAACCCGGTACAATATAAGACTGCGCTGTTAACTCTTCATCAATTGCGCCAACCCAAATAGTATAATTAGCGTGTGGCATATGAGTTTTTATATATTCAATCCCCTGCCGGCTTGCAATTACAGCCACAATATGGGTATGTTTTGGAATTCCCTTGCTAACCAATGCCTTATATGAAAGAACCATAGAAGCTCCTGTGGCAAGCATTGGATCTGTAACAATAAGCGTTTTATCGGTAAGAGATGGGCTTGAAAGATATTCTATAGCTATATCAAATGTATTATCCTTGTGATGCCTTCTATATGCAGAAACAAAAGCATTCTGAGCTCTGTCGAATACATTTAGTATTCCGGTATGTAAAGGTAAGCCTGCTCTTAGTATGGTTGAAATAACAGGTTGCTCTGCAAGTACCATAGTTTCTGCTTCACCAAGCGGGGTTTGAGTAATTACTTTTTTGTATTCCAGTTTTTTACTAATCTCATAAGCAAACATTTCGCCCATACGTTCAAGGTTTCTTCTGAAACGGATAGGGTCTTTTTGTATCGTTACGTCCCGGATCTCAGCAATGTATTGATTAAAAATGCTGTTGTGCTCTGAAATGTTGTTGATCATACGTCAATAAAATTTGTGATGGTTAAGGTACTGAATATTTAAACGCAAAGATAATAAGCAATAGCAGAAAACCATCACAAATTATGTTTACGAATATTTAAAGTGAAACGGCTATTCTATATTTACCGCAGAATTTAAAAGGAATAAAGAATAGTTGTCGTCGATCTTATCAAACGCCACTTTCAATTTGTTTCCTGATTTCATAGCAATGGTAATAAAGCCTAATCCGGCACCGCCCTTTTCTGATAATTGGTTGTTCTCCAAATGATCCATATAATATTGTTTCAACTCAGAAGGATCCTGAAAGCCATTAATGATTTCTATTTGTTTTTTTAATCCTTCAACAGCAGAATTACTTATCAGGTTCGCGGAAATCATATCAACCTTTACATGGTTTTTTGCAAGAATAAAAAAGCTACGCTGATTCCCATCTAAATTTTTATGTCCGTGAATCAACATGTTTTGTAATGTTTCTACAGAGATAAAAAATATTTTTCTCAATGGCCCTTTTGCAATTGCATTTTCGATTACACTACTTTCAACCTGTCCCTCTAAATTAGAAATACTTTCCTGAGAAAGATCACCAAAATGCTTCACGAGTACACTACATTCCTTGTTCGCAGAAATTTCCTGCAACAAATTATTGTATTTGTTTTCGAAAAACGTGAGGTCTATGTTAGTTGCTTCGCTCAAAGGGCTTATTTAAATAATCCGTTTATCTGTGAATCAATTTGTCTGATGATTTTACCCAAATCTTCCGGATTATCATTTATGTTAAGATCATCTACATCAATGATAATAAATTTTCCTGAATCATAGGATGTTATCCAGGCTTCGTATCTTTCATTTAAGCGCTTTAAGTAATCAAGGCGAATAGCATTTTCATACTCTCTGCCTCTTTTCTGGATTTGTCTTACAAGGGTGGGGACTGATGCTCTTAAATAAATAAGAAGATCAGGTGCCTTGATCAAACTTTCCATTAACTTGAAAAGAGAAAAATAATTTTCGAAATCACGGGTAGTCATCAAACCCATAGCGTGTAAGTTAGGGGCAAAGATGTAGGCGTCTTCATAGATGGTCCTGTCCTGAATAACTGTTTTTCCTCCGGTTCTAATATCCTGAACCTGACCAAAACGACTGTTTAAAAAGTATACTTGCAGGTTAAAAGACCAGCGTTGCATATCTTCATAAAAATCATTCAAATACGGATTATCATCAGCATCTTCATAATGGGGCTGCCATTTATAATGTTTTGCCAGTAGTGATGTTAGTGTGGTTTTTCCAGAACCGATATTCCCGGCAATAGCAATATGCATAAATACTTTTTGTATTAAATAAATTACAACCGTTAAAATTATAAATTAAAAGCAAAAAAACAAAATTGACCGACGATTTTATTCGTTTTAGGGGTAAAATTTATTTTTTATCGAAAAAGGGGTTGATTTTGGAAAGATCAGGATTTTTTCCTGGAATTGAGTTCATCACGAATTTTTGAAGCAGTTTCGTACTGTTCTTCATCTAATGCTGTTTGCAACATACCTTTTAATTCTTCTGTGGATTTTGAAGAATATTCTGTTTCAGTACCTGTAAGTGAAGAAATATCTACTTGTTCCTCAGCTCCTTCTGTACTTTCTCCCAAGGCCGGATTGGCAGTAGTCTCTTCTTCCAGTACAATTCCCGCAGAAGAAAGGATAAACTCGTATGTGTAAATAGGGCAGTTAAATCTAACTGCAACGGCAATTGCATCACTTGTGCGCGCATCTATTTCATGTTCATCAGCTCCGTTGTTGCAAACCATCTTTGCGTAAAAGATTCCTTCCACAAGATTATAAATGATAACTTCTGTCACATTTATATCAAATGTTTCTGCAAAAGTTTTAAAAAGGTCATGAGTAAGCGGGCGGCTTGGTGTCATTTTTTCTAACTCAATAGCAATAGCCTGAGCTTCAAAACCACCAATAATAATCGGTAGCCTCCTACGTCCACCGCTTTCACCAAGCACCAATGCGTAAGCACCGGTTTGAGTTTGGCTATAACTAAGACCAACAATATCTAAGCGAACTTTCTTCATTAAATGAGCGAACTAATGTAGTAAAAATTATTTAGTTGCTGTTTGCTTTCAGTTTTTTTATTGCCTCCGTCAATTTTGGTAAAATTGTAAAGGCATCCCCTATTATTCCATAATCAGCTGACTTAAAGAAAGGAGCTTCTTTATCGCTATTAATAACAACAATAGTCTTACTTCCGTTAACTCCAGCTAAATGCTGAATAGCGCCTGAAATACCAATAGCAATGTATAAATTAGGGCGAATAGCAATACCTGTTTGTCCAACATGCTCATGATGTGGTCTCCAATGCATGTCGGCCACTGGTCGTGAACAGGCTGTGGTTGCTCCTAAAGCATTTGCCAGGTCTTCAACCATACCCCAATTCTCAGGTCCTTTCATTCCCCTGCCTGCAGAAACAACCAGGTCAGCCTCCGGCAACGGAACAGTGGTACCTGATGAACTTGATTTTATTTCTTTAACGGTGATTCTGGATACAACCGCACTAAGATCAACTGAAGTATCAGCAACGCTTGCTTTATTTTCTCCTAACACTACCGGAAATGAATTTGGCAGTAAAGAAATGATCTTTACATCGCTATTGATAGTATAGATAGCTGTAGCTTTTCCAGAGAACACATTTTTTTTTACTTCTAATGTGCTTCCGCTAACAACAGGGTAGTCAACAGCACCTGCTACCAAACCTGCTTTCAGTTTTCCTGAAAGACGTGGAGCAACCGCTTTTCCAACAACATCAAAAGCAAATACTATCACTTTAGATCCTTCTGCTTTGGCTAACTGTTCAACCGCAGCAGTAAGGATCGTATTATCAGCTCCTGTTAATTTATCATTCTTCACTGATAAAATTTTAGAAGCACCTGCTTTACCAATTTCTTCTAATTGTGCTGCATCAGCATTAAAAACAACTGCTGTAGCAGTAGTTCCCATTGATTGTGCAATTTTAGCTCCGTAATTAACGCACTCTAATGATGCTTTTTTTACTTTGCCTTTATTTATTTCGGTATATATTAAAACTGACATTCGATTTAAGATTTAAAATATTTGTCCCGATAGCTATCGGGATCTGATTTGTTTCTTTGTTTTTCTACTACAAAATTCGTGAATTATTAGATAACTTTTGCTTCTGTGTGAAGTAAGTTCACTAACTGTTCAACATTATTCTCATCAATAAATTTACATTCAGTTCTTCCTTTAGATAATTCGAAAGATTTAATACTTGTAAGTTTATCGTTACCTGTTGGTTCAACAACTGTAATAGGTTTTGTACGAGCTGCCATAATTCCGCGCATATTAGGAATACGTTGTTCTGCCATGCCTTTTGCACAAGAAACAACCATTGGTAAACCACATTCTACTACCTGAGTTCCGCCATCTATATCGTGTTCAATTGTTGCGGTTGTTCCGTTGAAATCCAATTTAGTGGCTAATGAAACATAAGCCCAATCAGTTAATCCGCCAATCATACCGCCAACAGAAGATCCGTTGTAATTAATGGTTTCTTTTCCAACTAAAACCAATTCATAAGCATTGTCTTTTGAGTATTTAGCAATTTGCTCAGCAACAAAAAAAGCATCCGGCCCTTCCGCATTGATACGAACTGCATCATCTGCACCTAAAGCCAAACCTTTTCTGATAGTTGCTTCGCTATCAACTAATCCGACGTGGATTAATGTTACCTGAGTAGCTTTACCTGCTTCTTTCAATTCAAGAGCGCGCACTAATGCATACCACTCATCGTATGGGTTTATGATAAATGTTACCCCTGCAGCATTAAATTCTGAATCTCCATTTGCAAAAGAAATTTTTGCTGTTGTATCGGGTACATTACTTATGGCAACTAATATTTTCATTATAAAATTCTGTTAAATTTTGATTGTGCAAAAATAGCAAAAAGCCTTTGTTAAGCAAACAAAAAATCTCACTTAAAATTAGTAACTTCAAGCCCCGAAACGGATACTTGTTTAAACATTATATGCCCAGGATCTTATTTATCGGCGCTCATCGTTTTAATCGCTCACCGAGCCAGCGGTATCGCTTTGAACAATATTTTGACTTTCTCGAAAAAAACGGTTTCTCTTGTGAATTATCACATATTATCTCCGAAAACGATGATAAATGGTTTTATAGTGAAGGTAATTTTCTGAAAAAGGGGCTTATCTTATTAAAATCAATAGGAAAACGTTATAGGGATCGCCGCAATTACAATAATTACGACATTGTTTTTGTGCAGCGTGAGGCCATGATGATAGGATCTACTTATTTTGAGAAAAAAATCAAGAAAAGTAAAGCTAAATTCGTTTTTGATTTTGATGATTCTATTTGGTTAATGGATACTTCGGAAGGGAATAAAAAATTTGAATGGCTTAAAAACCCTGAGAAGACCGCAACCAACATTCGTTTGGCTGATTTGGTATTTGCTGGGAATAGCTACCTTGCTAATTATGCAAGGCATTATAATACTAAAACAATTGTGGTTCCTACTACCATTGATACAGATTTTCATAAGCCTGACCTCAATAAACGAAACAAAGATGTTATTACCATTGGTTGGAGTGGCAGTAAAACAACCATTAAACATTTTGAATACGCATTGGATTTTTTAAAGATTATAAAACAAAAATATGGCAACAAGGTTAATTTTGTTGTGAAAGGGGATCCAAGTTATCACAATCAAGAGCTGAATATAAAAGGTGTAAAATGGACTGCAGAAACAGAGGTGGATGTACTGAATACATTTGACATCGGAATCATGCCTTTGCCGGATGATGAATGGGCGAAAGGAAAATGTGGTTTGAAAGGTCTGTCGTATATGGCATGTGAGATCCCAACTATTATGTCACCAGTAGGCGTGAACACAGAAATTATTGTCCACCACGAAAATGGATTTTTAGCAAATACCACTGATGAATGGGTAAACTGTATTTCGGAATTAATTGAAAATTCTGAATTGCGCAAAGAAATAGGTAAAAAAGCACGACAAACTGTTATAGAAAAGTATAGTGTGGAGGCCAACAAAGAGCTGTATTTACAAAGTTTTAAGAGTTTAATTAGCAACAACAGGGCTTAAAAGCAATGTCGTTTGCGTCAATTTCACTACTTTTGCAGCTATCGTTTTGAAAAACCGTTTTAAAATAATAATCCCCTTTTTGGCATTGGCTCTGTTTTCCTGCAAGGTAAAATATGGGTTCAAGGGAATTTCTATTCCGCCCGAAGCAAAAACCATTTCGGTGATCTATTTTCAAAACAATGCCTCCATGGCAAACCCGGTAGAAGCTCAAAAATTTACAGAGAAATTGCGTGATATGGTTTCTGCACAAACCAATCTGGCACTTACCAAACAAAATGGCGACCTGCAATTTGAAGGTTACATTGCGGATTACAGCGTTATCCCGGTTGCTATACAAAGTACAGATCAGGCTGCTTTGAACCGATTAACCGTTACTATTCATGTAAAATATTCGAGTAAATTAGAGCCAGCAAAAAACTTTGAACAGAATTTTTCGCGTTTTTTTGATTACTCTGCATCCAAAACACTTACCACAATTGAAAGTGAAGCATTAGATGAAATAAACAGGCAGATTACAGAAGACGTTTTTCAAAAAGCATTTAATAACTGGTAATGAACATTACACAATTCATACAATTAATGCGTGATCCGGAACAACTGGAGCAAGCACATATTGCCGAATTGGAAAAGGTAAGTAAACAATATCCGTATTTTCAAACTTCCAAACTCCTACTTACAAAGGCACTTCATAAGACCAACGATACTGCTTTTTATGATGTGTTGAAACAAGCTTCGGTAAGTGCATCGGATAGGAAAGTATTATTTGACCTCATCAACACCAAACCTAAAAAACAAATTAAGGTTGCTGAAAAGCATGTGGAGAAGGCGATTGAGCCCGTTAAAGACACTTCGACAAGCTCAGTGCCCGAGAATAAGGAAACGAAAAAACAAGAAGAGATCATTCACGAAATCATATTCACAAGTAATCTTCCATTAAGTAAGCGTAAGGAAAACTTTTATGTACCTGATGCGAGTAATTATAATGAAGAACTAAAGGAACAGAAAGATCCTTCGACAGGCTCGGGAGAAAAACTAAAAGTTGGAAGGTATGTAATTCCGCCTAAGCCCGAAACCCTTGATGAACTTGCAAAAAATTACCTCGTAACTGCTTTTGTAGAGAAAGATCTATTGAAGGTGACGGAGATAGATGAGAAGGCTCAGCAAGAGATCGGTGAAAAAAATAAAGAGGAAGTTAATACAGAGAAAAAAATCGAAGAGCCCCAAACTTTTGCAGATTGGCTAAAAGCCTTGAACAAAGAGCGTTCGAACACAGAAATTACAAAAGAAAAGAAAGAAGATAGTTTTGAGAAACAAAAAGAAATTCCTGTAAGCAACGAACCTCATCAAACCGTTTTTGAAAAAGAACGCGATGAGAAGATCGAAAAGCAAACAGGTACTATTTCCAAGGATCAGAAGAAAAACATCATAGATAAGATCATTACCGAGCAGCCGAGGATCTCCAAGCTGAAGACAGAGAAAAACTTCTTTTCTTCTTCTTCCAAAGCTAAATCAGGGGTGATTGAAGACGAAAACCTTGTAAGTGAGACACTTGCGAAAATATATGCGATGCAAGGCAACATTCCGAAGGCAGTTAGGGCTTATGAAATATTAAGTTTGAAATTTCCCGAAAAAAGTGTTTACTTTGCAACCCTTATTCAGGAATTGAAGAACAAATAACGAATAGGGAAAAAAGAAATTAAAAAATTATAAAAATAGATAGTCATGGGAATTGTTTCTGTATTGATCTTAATAGTGTGTGCTTTATTAATATTAGTTGTTTTAGTTCAAAACTCTAAAGGTGGTGGATTAGCAAGCGGCTTTGCTTCTAACAATCAGATCATGGGTGTAAGAAGAACAAGTGATTTTATTGAGAAAGCTACCTGGGGATTAGCAGCTGCTTTATTAGTACTTTCTCTGTTCGCAACTCCTAAATCAGTTGTACCGGGCGACGGAACAGAAGCTGGTGGTTCAATTACTAAAGGCCGTGCTAACACAGCAATGCCAACACCGGGAACAAACGCAAAACCTGCAACTCCGGTAACACCAGGAAAATAATATTTGTAATTTAATTACATGGAGAAGCTCTACAGAAATGTGGGGCTTTTTTGTTTTATATTTGGTGATGGGAAACCCTGTATGATAAATAATAAATTCAAGTGGGAACAATAACTTTTAAAATAGGATCAAACGAAGAGATTTGGGAATTAATTGATAAATCAATTAACCATGTCTTTATTCATAAATTTGATCCTCATGAAGTAATCTCTTGGTGGGACTGTTCTTTAAAAAATGATCATGGTCTATCCTTAGAAAACACTTCGGTAAGAAATATGAGCTTTGATCTTCAAACTAATCTGGAGGGCTTAAAAAAAATTCTTGCACTTAACACACGCTACTTGAATATATATCAATTTAAAACGCCTGTTCCAGATACTTTAACTATTGAGCACTTACCTGAAAATTCTAAAGACAAAATACTTGCACAAAACGGCCTCGAACATGTGATTTTCATTGAATTCGAATTTGCCACAATAAAAAGTTCTAATTCGGAATATCTGAAAGCCACAAAAGAAAAAATCAACCCGATTAATTCTGATCAGTAATTAGCTTTTTACTCTAATAATACCTCTTCCCTACCAAATAATTCTGCACGTAATCCTCCACTCCTTCTTCTAAGGTATGAAAAGGCTTAGTGTAACCCACCTCACGAAGCTTCTCCATTTTAGCTTCCGTGAAGTATTGGTATTTGTCGCGGATATCAATTGGCGTATCAATAAAGTCAATTTTTGCTTCTTTATCTAAAGCTTTAAATGTTGCTTTTGCAAGATCGAGGAATGTGCGTGCGGTGCCACTTCCTAAATTGTAAATTCCGTTTTTTATTTTTTGCGTGTAGGCAAAGTACAATACATCCACCAAATCTTTCACATAAACAAAATCTCTCAACTGTCCGCCATCCGTATAATTTGGGTTGTGTGAGCGAAACAGTTTTACAAATCCTTGTGCATTAATTTGATTGAAGGAATGAAAGATCACAGAAGCCATACGTGCCTTGTGAAATTCATTTGGCCCGTATACATTAAAGAATTTAAAACCTGCCCATTGTTGCGGTGCAGCTGTTTGTTTTAATGCCCAGATATCAAAGTCATTTTTTGAATCGCCGTAAGGATTTAATGGTTTTAATTTCGGGATGATGGATTCATCTTTATCATCGTAACCAAATTCACCCAAACCATAAGTTGCTGCGGAAGATGCGTAGAGAAAAGGAATATTCTTTTTAGCGCAGATCTCCCAAAGTGACTGAGTATAGTTTACATTCAGATCATCGAAAACACTTTTGTTGAATTCGGTAGTATCAGTACGTGCACCAATATGAAAAATGCATTCTACTTTTTCGTTGGTGTTTTTTAACCATTCAATAAAAGTGCTGCGTTCTTGTTTAGCTGTGAACTTTTTATTTTCGAGGTTAGCGTCTTTTTCGTGTTTAGAAAAATCATCGACTACAAGAATATCTGTTATTCCTTCTTTGTTCAGTTTAGAAACCAAACAACTTCCAATAAAACCTGCTGCGCCTGTAACGATGATCATAAAATATTTTTTACAAAATTAGTGATTTATAGTTAGAAGGGGCTTAGTTGAAAAGAATGGGCGTTACGATAAACCTTCCTCACCCCTTTGCACAGTCGCTCCCTCTCCAAGGGCTTGGAGAGGGAGCCACACGGGGGCATCGCTCCGGAAGATAAGGGTTTGACGCTTGAGAATATCGTAATTAACTGTTAATCAGTTCGTTTATTGAAAGCAAATTCTAATTTTCTTTTGGCAGATTGAGAATAAATACCGATATTTGCCCCCTAAAATTTTTAAAAAATCAAATAAAATGGCAGTAAAGATTAGACTACAAAGACACGGTAAGAAAGATTCAGCTTTCTATCACGTGGTAGTTTCGGATGGTCGTGCACCTCGTGATGGCGCATTTATTGAAAAATTAGGGACTTATAATCCTAATACCAATCCGGCTACAATTAACATCAATTTCGACAGCGCTTTAAGCTGGATGCAAAAAGGTGCAGTTCCAACCGACACTTGTAAAGCAATTTTGTCTTACAAAGGTATTTTAATGAAAAAACATTTATTGGAAGGTGTTAAAAAGGGAGCTCATACAGTTGAGCAAGCTGAAGCAAAATTCCAAAAATGGGTAGGTGATAAAGAAGGTAAGGTAGTAGCAAAAATCGACAAACTGGCGAAAGCCGGTACCGATGCAAAAGCTTCTAAATTAAAAGCTGAGTCAGCGGTTAAAGACGCGAAAGCGGCTAAAATTGTTGCTAAAAACACAGCAGCTCCCGAAGTTACTGAAACTCCTGAGAATACTGAGAACGCAGCTCCTGCAGCTGACGAAACAAACGCATAATACATTTATATGTATAATTAAGAGCCCTGAGCACAAAATGTTCGGGGCTTTTTGTTTTCCATACTGACATCTATCAGTTCCCAATTTTGGAGTATATTGATATAGGTCAGTTTTAAATTTTTGTAATGGTCGAATTTTGTAGTACAAAAATTAAAACAATGGAAACTACTTATTCAGCCACTTCAAGTGCTAAAAGTGCTACTCAGGCAAAAGCAAACACAACAAACAGCTGGTACGACAAATTAGTTGCGAAAGCTGAATCAAGCTATTTTGGTTTAATTGCAATAACCATCTCTATTGGTAGTATTTTGGGTGGTATTGGCGCAATGTACATTTTTCAAAATGACGCTCCTACCTGGCAATTGGCATTGTGTATGTCGTTTGCAATGGCGAACAATGTTGTTGCTATAGGGCAAGCGCCAACAAAGTGGGTGGTAAACCTTTTTGCTGCTGACGTACTAGTGAGTTTGATATTAATTGCTATCAATGCATTCTAAATAAATATTCGGGTTTACAGAATTTTACACTTATAACAACCAATTACACATATTAGTTTTGTGTAATTGGTTGCTGTTGTTCGTAAATCATATTATCCCGGTATAAAACATCAGTTGCTCACACTAATTTTCTTTATCAGATTTTTTTGCCCGCTGCTCAAAAAGTAAATTCCACTTTGCAGTCCAGAGATCTGAAGAGTGAAATTATTATTTTCATTCAGTTCAGCTGTATAAACAACCCTGCCTAATTCATCTGTAATTCTGATTATAGATTTTTCGGTTCCTTTAACTGAAAATGTACTGTTACTTGGATTTGGAAAAACCACAATAGTATTATCCCTTTCACTTTCTTTCATCCCAACTGCAGAGCACCATGTTATAGTAGCATCTATTGTTCCCGAATTTAAATCCACAAAAGGTGCGCTTGCGGGAGGAGTTAAGTCGCAAAAATCGAATGAATCTTTCATGAAACCGGAATTAGCAGAAGTATCTCCTACAGTAAAATAACCTGTACTTGTTCCTTTAACGGTATCTGTATTATACCAGCTATCATAAACATCCACTATTCCTTCATTATTAAAAGAAGCATTGTTTGCAGCATTTGTATTGAAAAAATCATTATAGGCTATAAAAGTAGAATTGGGTTTATTCCAAAAATTGTTTGCGTTCCAAAAACTATTGCTTAAAAGAAGGGTATCGGAATTTTCGAAAACACCAAGATTGGTCATTGAGAAACCTGACTGATAGTTATTGTTGTACCAAAGATTGTTATTGGTTGCCCAAACAACACTCATACGACCATCGTTAGCAAATACTCCTGTGTTCCGTATACTATCGCCATAAAGCGTTCCGGTAGAAATATTTGTAAAACTCCCTGATACGCTCATGCTGTCCATAAACATGGCTCCATGATTATAGAAGAGACTAGCGGTTGAAAAAGCATTAACCGTAAAACTTCCGTAATTATACCCCAAACCGGATGAAAGCAAAAAATACCTGACACTAAAGGTGCCCGTGCTATAAAAATTACCTCCGTTTATCCATATATCTTTGTTTGCCGATGCGTCCTGCTGCAATGAACCGGAGCTATTTATAGTAATGCCCCCCGAATTAAACACCATACTTGTATTTAATGATACATTATGATTGATGTTAACACTATACCCATCTGTTGGCACACAGGTACAATCCCATGTAAATGGATTAGTCCAGTTACCATTAGTAATACTGGTAGCGGTTTGCCCAACGATTAATTCAGGCAACAGTAATAGCGGGGAACAAAATAGCACAACTAATTTTTTCATAATGATTTTCTAAATAATAAAGTAAAGATAAAAAAGAATGCTTACTTGTTTTTAATGACTAACAATCAATTTTCCCCGCAGATTATTTATTCCATCATGTGAGCTATAAGTAAAGGAGTAACATCCATTCTGTAGTCCGGAAACATCAATCTTAAACTCTCCACCTTTTACCTCATGTGAACCAATCACTTTACCTGCTATGTCCATCACCTGAAGTGTTGCTGTTCCATCAGGCAAAATAAAATTCATTTCATTTTGCGCAGGGTTAGGGAAAGTAATAATACTTGATTCTCTTTTACTTATCTCTGTTAACCCAACAGCAGAAGAAAGCAGATAGTTTACACTTCCCTTCACTCCCGCACCATCATCAGACATTTCCAGGATAGGATAATGTTTATTATTTGCCCACCAGGTATAGTTTATGGTTGTGTCTATACTCTCACTATCAAAAATCCACGATCCAAACGCTTTATAAAATGTGCTGTCTGTACTAATATCTGTACGCTTTTGACGCAAAGTGCTAAAACTTCCTGCCGGAGTTACCAACGTTCCCCATGCATCCATAATACTACTTTGGTTAATACTAGTGCGAAATTCCATAGAATCGATTGGCGGAGAAGCCACCGCAATTTTTAAAGAACCTTTGGCAGTGTTTGTAAATGTTGTATTATAAGTACAAGGTAACTTAATCAATTGCATTGGTGGATTATATTTAAAAACCGGAGCCGGAAAAGATGATCCTGTATTATAAAGTCCGTTCATAAAAAAACCGCTTGCAGTGCTGGTCATAAACGTCCACATACTATCTGCGGGTGGTGAAGGCATGCATATATTTGATCCGGAAAAATTCGAAAATCCAGGCTGCGTGTTGGCGGCTGCAAAAAAATAGGCATCCGTTCGATGGTTTAAAAGTGTAGAAAAATTCCAGGTTTGACCGGTTCCTATTGTTCCTGCCGTGCCATTATAACTGGTATCACTAGCCGTAATAGCTGCAGTTCCTACTTGCGGCATATCACTTTGTGTAAGTGTTATTTGGGCAAGCCCGGTGCTGATTCCCAAAAAGGTAAACATAGTTGAATAGAGTAGTTGTTTTTTCATGCGTTGAAATTTACAATTAAGGTAAACAGAATTTGTGACCTTAACAAATAATTAATAACCGCTCAACAAATAGCGGAGGTAAATAGGAGCTTCATAGTACATCGCTAATTATCCATGCATAGTAAGTGCCTGAATTATTTATTCCTGATATAAATATGTTTAGCATGGCTTTTCCCTGAGTCACGCACATCTATTTCAAACTTGCCCATACTTTTTATCATAGGTAACATTTTTGGGTAACCATAGTTTCTCGGATCAAAATCAGGTTTCTTTTTTAGCATTAAGTTTCCGAGCTCACCAAGGAATGCCCAACCATTCTCGTCGGCAAGATCGGTAATACTATCAATCAATAATTTTATTACTTCCGGATCAATTTTATTCAACGGCTCGTTTACAACGGGAACAACATTCTTTGATGTTTTTTGCTTGTTGCTTTCAACTACTACCGGTTTTGGTTTTAAAATTTCGAGGTAAATAAATTTATCACATGCTGTAATAAACGGTGGCAATGTTTTCTTCTCACCAATTCCAATTACTTTCATTCCAGCTTCACGAAGACGGGTTGCCAAACGTGTAAAATCACTATCACTTGAAACTATACAAAAACCATCTACCTTACCTGTATATAAAATATCCATCGCGTCAATAATGAGTGCACTGTCTGTCGCATTTTTTCCGGTTGAGTAACTGTATTGTTGAATGGGTGTAATTGCATTTTCCAACAAAACTTTCTTCCAGCCCGAAACAGTTGGTTTGGTCCAGTCGGCATAGATACGTTTAAATGTAGGCGTTCCATACTTTGCTATTTCCTCAAACATTTCTTTCACGTTTGCATAGGGCACATTGTCTGCATCTATCAGCACGGCAAGTTTAAGGTCTTTTTTTATTTCCATTTTTTTGAATTATACATAAAGGTACGAATATAAAAGAAAGGCCCCTCCTTTTAAACCCGGATCCCAATCAGTGTAATATCATCAACTTGTTCAGATCCTTCCATCCACACTTTCAACACACTTCTCAGAATATTGTCTTGCTCATTAAGTGGCTTCTCTGAAATTGAAACAAGAGTTTCCTTTAGCTTCTTATACATAAATTTCTTAGCCTTTGGTCCGCCAAATTGATCAGGGAAGCCATCTGTCAACACATAAATCATATCGCCCTTTTGCAATTCAACTTCATGTTGTGTAAACGAAATGGTGTCCCTATCATGTTTACCAACAGGTATTTTGTCCGGCTTCAATTCTATCAACTCGTTTTGAGTAAAGTTTGCCGAAGTTCGTACTATCCATACAGGGTTATTGGCAGCTGCATAGGTTAGTTTATTTTTATCAGTATTGAGACTAAGCAAGCTGCAATCCATACCATCCTTTCCGCCTTCTGTGCTACCATCTTTCTTCAAGCGTTCAATAATTGTTTTACGGGTATGATTTAAAATTTCGGAAGGTTCATAAACACCAGACTCTACTGCCTTTTCAAGAGATGATGTATTTAATAAACTCATAATGGCTCCCGGCACGCCATGGCCCGTACTATCAGCTGTAACCAATGCAAAGTTTCCGTTCTTTAATGTGCTAGCCCAATAAAAATCTCCACTTACAACATCTTTAGGTTGAAAAAACACGAAATACTCTTTTAGATTATTATCTAATTGTTCCTTAGTGGCTAAAAAACTTCTTTGTATTCTTTCCGCATAATTTATGCTGTCGGTTATTTCCTTATGTTTTTCTTCTACTAAATGCTTTTGATATTGCGCTTCTTGCTCTTTGATTTCGATTATTTTTTTTTGCTTTTGAGTTATCTTAAAGCGGTTATAAATAAAACCGGAAAATACAATAACGAGTAATAAACCGCCACAGATACTATATATTATTACCTGCTGCTTTTCTTTTTCTTCTCTTTCTATGGCAATCAATTTGGAATTCTGTATTTCATCCAGTTCCGTTTGTTTGTCGTAAATATATTTTGCTTGTTGTCTAAGAATGGCTTTATCATTGCCCTCATTATCTAAAACATCCTTTATACTATCAGTAATTTCTTTGTAATAAAGTGCCAATTGATACTCTTTTTTTGCTTTGTAATACTGAAATAAAAAAAGGTTGATGTCGTGAAACCCCGTTCCTTTATCTCCGATTCGCTCCGCTTCCTTTTTAGATTGCATAATGTATTTATAGGCGGTTTCTTTTTCACCAAGATCGAAATAAACAAAAGCCAGGTCATTCAATATGGAACATAGATAGTATTCGTCGCTAAATCCTTTTCGGATTTCCAGAGATTTTTGCATGTAATAGAGTGCCGAATCAAGCTTATCCATCTTTTTAAAAATTTTCCCGATCCTGTTATAAGCAATTGAAATTCCGGATGTATCACTAATAGCTAAGAAACTTTGCAATGATGTCCTATACATAGACATGCTTTGGGTCATATTACTATCTAATTCATAGATTTCGCCAAGCCTCACAGTTACATGTCCTTTTCTTGAGGCCAAGTTCTTTCCTTCATACAATTTCAATGCCTCGTTATAATAATTTAATGCTGTTTGATTTTCCTTAATGTAGGAATTTAAACTCCCAAGGTGCTCTATCGCATATCCCATCCAGGTAGTATCCTTTCCTTTCTTTGCAAACAAAAGTGCTTCCTCAGCTAATTCCACCGCTTTATCGTACTTACCTTTTTTTGTGTAGTTTATGGATTGCATGAATGAAGCATAAGTAACCCCATGCAGATAATTAATGGCTTTGGAGTCGACGATTAATGAATCCCAATAACCTGTTCTTTCTATTCCTCCATATTCCCCTACCAAACTCCTTATGTTGATCCTTTTCTTCGGCTTTGTTTCCGTCAACAAAATCTTTTTCAGCGAGTCTACATTGACCTGCTGTGCTAATACCCTTGAAAAAGCTAAGAGGAAAAATAAGTTCAGAAAAAAAAACTTCATGGCTTTAACTAATTTATAAATGCGTGTATTACTTATTTAATACTCGTTAGATCCAGATAATCCCCACTATCATGACCTGTTACAAAAAACAATTCGGGTTTATGTTTCAAAAATATCTTTTTATCCAAAGAAGTTCTTATCACTTCATCAAAAATAAAAGCACTGTATGCAACAGGTAATATCCAATCTAAAAAATGATAATCTGTTTTATCTTTTTCGATGAGACTATTTATTTCATTTAAGATGCCGGGAACAGCATAACGATCCGGAGGAAGATAAGATGGGGTGCTTGCCCACAAAATATCATCTTTGCTATAAGTATCTGCACCGGTTAAATGGATCACATACATTTCTTTATCATTCTGTGTATGTTTGAACATACCAACCCAAAGCGCAGAGACCGAAGCCGGAAGCGGTGACTTGGTAACAAGATCCTGTAACCAATCTTTCAGCAATTCTTTTTCCGAAGCCAGATCCATTGCCTTCAACTTAGACCAATAGGTTTTTGGAGAGCCCTTTTCATGAAACTCAATGAGTTTTACCCATGCTTCATTAACAGGTAAATGAGAATTAAAAAGTTTTAGCAGATAGTCCCAGGATTTATCGTGATCGAAATTGAATTTCATAGCGCTTGGTTAAAAAGGTAAAGGTAAGATTTTGTTTTGGAAGCATTGTAAATCTGCATCGATAGGGTTATATTTGTTTGACCCACAAAATAATCAATGCGCTCAACACTAAAAATTTCTCTTATGTTTTTCACATTGTTGGCCTGGTTTTCTTCTTGCAGGAAGCATGGAAGCGGTTTTGTGAGAGGAACCGTTTATGAAAAAGGAACTAATAACCCTTTGCCCGGAGTTCCAATAAAGATAACTTATAGTTGGCACAATAATTCTGGGTATTATTACCAATACGATACTACGGATGCTAATGGAGAATATAAAATAGATCTTAAGAAAAAACGCGAATATGCTTATCATATCCAAGCGAAAAATCACGTTGATGATGAATATGAGGGTATTGATTACAAAAAATCTGCCATCAACTTTTCTTTATATGCGGAAGCATACCTGAAAATTAATGCAAAGAAAACTTCGAATTCTACAAATCGACTTTCTGTTATTGTTAATGGCTTAAGTACTTCCTCTTCAGCTGACAGTGTCCCATATGAAGTTATATTGGATGTTGTTGTACCGTGGGATCAGTTACCAATTGTATACAAACCACATTTTTTGTAAAGGGAAATTTTCCGACAAAAGTGAGTTGGCAGGTATATAATGGAAATGCTCCCGTAGGAACTGAACATGATACAACTATTACCATTAATAGTGGAGAAACTTTAATGAAGACTATCGAATTTAACTAAAAAAGCCCGACAGTCTTTCAACCGTGGGCTTCAAGAGTTACACTTACAGCCTAATCGTTTCAATGGCATCGCTATCCTCTTCTTTATTCATTGTTATAAGTGAAAGCTCATAGTTTTGGTAAGCCGTTGTAAATTTTTTATACTTACTCGCTTTGTATTGCTGCTCGCTGTATTTTACTTCGTAAGCTAAGCCGCTGTCTAATGTTTTGTCTACAACAAAATCGATTTCATTCCCATCGGCAGTGCGCCAAAAATAGAGCGCATCGAGTTGATACAAATTTCGCAAACGTGTGTACACATAATTTTCTATCAAATGTCCTTTATCCATACGATCGTTAAGGTTCCCGAATTGTTTTAATAAGGTGTTTCGTAAACCTAAATCATTAAAATAAATTTTAGGCATTTTTACTATTTCCTTAATTACATTTCCGTGTTTTGGTGGTAATAAATGAATGTGAAAACACTTGCTCAATAAGTACAAATAATTTTCGATTGCCCCGCTCGATAGTTTTAAATGATCGCCCAAATTATGTTGATTAACCAAATCACCTGTTTGCGCTGCTAAAATACGCGCAAGCTGAAAAAACTTTAACTCATCTTTCAGGTTTGATTCAGAAACATCCTTGCGCATATAGGAGTTTACCAATTCCTGTAACAACTCTACTTTATCTTCGTTGTTTTTTTGCAACACTACCGCAGGATAACCTCCATAGGTTAAATACTCTTCAAATAAATTAGTAAGTAACTGCTTGTTTAAGGAAATAAATGTTGGACGTTTACGCAGTTCATGCAAATCACTTATTAATTTATCCTGACCTTTAAAGTGCAAAAACTCTTCAAAATCTAAGGTATAAAGTTCAAATATTTTTTTTCGTCCCGCTAAGGAATCTTTAAAATCTTTATTAATGTAAAAGGCACTACTACCTGTGGCAATAACTTTTACTTTTTTCTCATAGGTGTCGTATAAGTATTTTAAAAAATTAGAAGGATTTTCTGCATACTGCACTTCATCAATTAATAAATACAAGCGCTCTTTTGCGTCTAAACTGTTAGGATGAACTGCGTAGTTAAAAATATTTTCAGGATGTTGGTTAATTGCATTTAAGATCTCCGGATTTTCGAATGAAATAAGAATCGCCTTTTCTTTTTTAGCTGCTAAGAAATCTTTTACCTGTTTTACAATGGTAGTTTTACCAACTTGCCTTGCACCAATTAAAATACTATAGCGCTTATCGTCTAAATGCTTTATTATTTTGTCCAATATGTGCTTTCTGTTCATGCTAATTTACCGTGTATTTTCATTTGAAAAACAAATATAATACAATATTTTTCGATTTAAAAATTATTATTATCGTATAAATATAAATCATTGGAATAAAAAAATCCGATAATTTTCAATTGTAAGTTGAAAATTATCGGATAATTTTAGTTTTAAAATAGCAACTAATTGAAAATAAATAAGTTGTGTTTAACAGAATTAGGCCTTAACTGAAGATCTAATAATATTCAATGCTCCACCAGCTTTGAACCACTCAATTTGTTGTTCATTATAGCTGTGGTTTACTTTGATTTCATCTCTGCTTCCGTCTTTGTGATTAAACACCATGGTTAATTGCTTACCCGGAGTAAATGTTGTTAAGCCTAAGATATCGATGGTATCGTCTTCCTGGATCTTGTTGTAATCTTCTTTGTTTGCAAAAGTTAATCCCAACATTCCTTGTTTTTTCAAGTTCGTTTCGTGGATACGCGCAAATGATTTTACCAATACTGCACGTACACCTAAATGACGTGGCTCCATTGCTGCATGCTCACGAGATGAACCTTCACCGTAGTTTTCGTCGCCAATTACCACTGCGCCTAAACCAGCTGCTTTGTATGCACGTTGTACTTTAGGAACTTCATCATACGATCCGTCCAATGTGTTCTTCACTTTGTTAGCTGTATCATTGTATGAGTTGATAGCACCGATCAACATGTTGTTAGAGATGTTATCTAAGTGACCGCGGAAACGTAACCATGGACCTGCCATAGAAATATGATCCGTTGTACATTTTCCTTTTACACGAATTAATAATTTTAATCCATGAAGATCAGTTCCTTCCCATGCTTTGAACGGAGCCAATAACTGCAAACGCTCAGAAGTTGGAGATACTTTTACTTCAACTGATTTCCCATCAGCAGCCGGTGCCTGATAACCCGGATCATCCACAGCAAAGCCTTTTGCAGGTAATTCATCACCTGTTGGCGGATCTAATTTTACTGCAACACCTTCTTCGTTAATTAATGTATCTGTTAATGGATTAAAATTAAGATCACCTGCAATAGCAAATGCTGTTACGATTTCAGGAGATGCAACGAACGCATGTGTGTTCGGGTTACCATCCTGACGAGCAGCAAAGTTACGGTTGAATGAGTGAATGATAGTATTCTTTTCTTTTTTCTCTGCACCTACTCTGTCCCACATACCGATACATGGACCGCAAGCGTTAGAGAATACAGTACCACCTATTCTTGCAAATTCCGCAATAAATCCGTCACGCTCAATTGTATAACGTACTTGCTGAGAACCCGGAGTAACAGAGAATTCAGCTTTTGCTTTTACTTTTTTGTCGGCAGCTTGTTTTGCAACAGAAGCAGCACGTGCAATATCTTCATAAGAAGAGTTGGTACAAGAACCAATTAAACCTGCTTTGATATTAGTTGGCCATCCTTTTTCTGCAGCGATCTTTTTCATCTGAGAAATTGGTGTAGCAAGGTCCGGAGTGAAAGGTCCGTTTACATACGGTTCTAATTCTGACAAGTTGATCTCGATCACTTCATCAAAATATTTTTTAGGGTCAGCGTACACTTCAGGATCTCCAGTTAGGTCACCTTTAATTTTATCAGCCAAAGCAGCAACATCAGCACGGCCTGTAGCTTTTAAGTAACGACTCATGCTATCATCGTAACCGAAAGTAGAAGTAGTAGCCCCAATTTCAGCTCCCATGTTTGCAATGGTTCCTTTACCTGTACAGCTAAGTGACTCAGCACCTTCACCAAAATATTCTACAATTTTATCGGTACCCCCTTTTACAGTTAAGATACCTGCAACTTTTAAAATGATGTCTTTAGAAGAACACCATCCGCTTAGTTTTCCTGTTAATTTAATACCAATTAGTTTTGGCCATTTACATTCCCAAGCCAAACCTGCCATAACATCGCAAGCATCAGCCCCACCAACACCAATAGCAATCATACCTAAACCACCTGCATTCACAGTGTGAGAATCGGTACCTATCATCATACCACCAGGAAATGCATAGTTCTCTAACATTACCTGGTGAATGATACCTGCACCCGGTTTCCAGAAACCGATACCGTATTTATTAGTAACCGAAGAGAGGAAATCGTAAACCTCTTGATTTACTTTAACTGCTCTTTCCAGATCGGGTTTTGAATTATCTTTTGCAGTGATCAAGTGATCACAATGTACCGTAGAAGGCACAGCTGCTTGCGGGCGACCTGCCTGCATAAATTGCAATAAAGCCATTTGAGCCGTTGCATCCTGCATGGTAACACGATCCGGAGCAAAATCAACGTAAGAGTTTCCTCTTTCGAAGTTCTCGAATTTCTGATCTTTGTGTAAATGCGAGAATAAAATTTTCTCAGCTAAAGTTAAAGGACGGCCAAGCGCTTTACGAGCTGCTTCCACCTTTGCCGGCATACCTTCGTATACCTTTTTGATCATGTCAATGTCAAAAGCCATAGTGTATTGATTTATAATTTATAATTTCTGATTTTCGATGTATTACTATTGATGATTTATTTTTTCGCTACTTAATTCGCCAATTCCCTAAATCACCTACTCAACAACTGTATTGAGGGCAACTAATTTACGGATTTCTACCATAAAAAAGGTATTTTTTGAGAAATTTTGTGGTGAAAAGAAAATTCTCAAATGGCACGCTGATAACGCAGATTAGGCGGATTTACACAGGTCTCTTTTTTAAAATAGGATCAAATCAGTGAAAATCCTAAAAATCAGCGTCATCTGTATGCCATCTTCCTAATCATTGTAAGGCCTCGCTTGTTTGATCAGGATTCGCTTTTTTCCTTCGGAGCCGTATAGGATCTTAAACTCCACATCCATTGCGAAATCTTTATAAAGCGTTTGCGGGAACATTTTGTAGAGATCGTAAAAATGCCTTTTGATTACTTCCAATTGCTTTGTCAATTCAAACAATTCATCCTGCGATAAGAGGGATGAATTCGGATGCAGGCTCGAAAAACTTATCCAGTCGGCTGAGCGATTTGCGTTATAAAAATCTGAAACGGTATTCATGTATGAAACCACTTGTTCACATGTTTTTCCGGCTGTTGGGGAAACCACTTCTTCTTCGCCTTGCTGCATATTAATAACGAAACCTGCTTCATAATCGCGGTACAAATTTTTAGTTATTGCAACTCCATTTACCATTTCATTATCAAAAGCTTCGTGCACCAACACTCCCATACATACTGCACTGTTGTCGAAATTAAAATAGGTACGTTCTTTAAACGCTCTCGTGTACCAAAGACTTGCCCATACTGCTTTGATCGCTCTTTCGTATGTTTTCTTCTCATGATTGGCAATGCCACTTACAGAAGTGTAAAGACCCGCTCCATTAAATCCTGTTTCATCTTCGCAATTAGAGGAAGAACGGAAACGAACTTTATTGTATCCGAATTTTTTTATACACTTTGCATTGATGGTATCCAGGAATTGTTTGTTGAGCGGGGCATTTTTAATTGCTTCACGAATTTTATTCAAGCGAAGATCAAGAACACTATCCGATTCCAACGCTTTTTTATCAGCAAGCAATAAATTGATCAACGAATCTATTTTATTATTCTTAACGTGTTGCATGTAATAATAGAATGGGATAGCAAAAGCTTCTTTGGGTGTTTCGAAATTCGTTTCCTTTTTTGAGATCTTTTTTAATTCGGCAAGATTAGCCGCTTTGGAACCAATATATTTTCTACTCTTGAAAGAATGCTTACTAAGGTCAATTATCGCCGAATACTCTTCATCCGTATCAGGCTTACGTAATTTTACTTTTTTAGCTGCCTGAATAGAAGAGTTTGAAGGTGTAATCATTACTGATTCGTTCTTCACGGCAAGTTCAACTACCTTGTTCTCGTATTGTTTTAATGAATCGATCATAAAAATATCTTTCTGTGCTGCAGAAGGTGTTTTACGATTGTTCGTTAACAAACAAATATGACTGAGTGGTGTTTGAAATTCGTTTACGATCACTCCTTTGCATAATGGTAATTCATTCGAGCTTCCATCCATTATCAAAATATTATTAGAGTAATCTTTGTTTTTAGATAATTCACCTGCTTTTACAAACAACAATGTCCCGGTTGTGGTTCCTTTACAAATAGGTTGGTAGTTCTGATTTTTAAATAACTCATCGCTGGTAAGGACTTTGTGCTTTAAAGAAATTTCCTTTTTCCTTCTGAGAAGAATAGTTGTATTTAACAAGATTTTGAATTCGGATTTTTTAAAGAAGGTTTCGCTTACCTTTTGTACCAGTTCATCTATCAACAGATCATTCGGGTTGTCGGAAGCAGCGAATTGCAGAAAATAATTTTTTGTGTTTACATTGTAATTAAAAGTAGCCAGCACATATTTACGTTTGGGGCTATTACTGTAATTGATCTCATTGAATACTTCCAGGTCATCATTATCACTCATATACTCAGAAGTAAACCGATAATGCCATTGGTATTTTTTTGATTCGAGGTAAAAAATCTTTTTGTCTTTTAAACGATACACTACCTTAACACATTCGATACCTTTAAAATTATTGGAAAGAGGCGAGCCTCTTAAAAGATCAAAGTCTTCTTTGGATTTTAGTTCCGGAAGGTAATCAGGAAGTTTTGTTGTGGTTTGGGAGTAACTACAAAAACTGAGCAGAGTTAATAGAAAAGCTATTACACTATTCTTTTTCATACTCATCCCTTAATAAGTTTTTTGATCTTAACTGCAATTTCTCCAAGCTTACTTGACCTTTCAAAACAAAGGTATTGTTTCTTGGTTCCACCAAACTCCTTAAAATATTTTTCAATACTTTGTTCCATAGAACCTTCAAAGTCATAGGTTTCGATGCCGATCTTTTTTGCATGTTCAATGCATGCACTCATAGCCAATGGACCTGCTCCAATATGTTTAATACTTTCATCAAATCCACCCAATAGGTAAAAAGCTTCTTTATTATGATAAATACAAAAATAAACAACGCAATTTTTTCCATCCAATGAAGAAGCAAAAGCAAAGCTGTTGTTTTTATTTGCGTACTCAAACAAAATCCTTCTCACAAAAGCTTCATCAATTGATTTTGATTGTCGCGCAAAAGTTTTTTTCACCAGATCAAAAACTACCTGCATATCTGTGATTCGCTTAACCTGCAAATTGTCTTTTATTGCTCTCCTGATCTGCTGCCTCCTTTTGGGCGCATACAGTGTTTGAACATCTTCAGCTTTGGTTAAATCAAGAACATAAGTATGATTCCATTTGGAGTTAAGGCCTTTGATTTTTGTATTATTGAATAGTTCGGAATACTTGTAAGACACATTAAAACGGAATAAGCTGTGTTTTTTTTTACTTATGGATTGTTCCATCCATTTTTTTACAGCTTCCTTCATTTGTTCAGTATCTGTATCACACGCAATGAGCAATGCACAATCCGGCATAAATGGTGGCGGAATGGAAAAACTAAGGATGGATTTCTTAAAACTATAGGTATTAAAAACTGCTACCAGTATATTATTATAATAAACACCCTTTACTTTGCATTTGCTGCCATATAGTTTTAACCAGTCGGAGGTATTATATACAGAGGCGCTTTGATTAATAAAATCAAGATAGGTTTTACTATTTGTATCAATGTGTTTTAGCTGCACAGGCTTTGTAAAACTGTGTTATAGTATTCTTCGTTATGAAATAACTATTTACTCTTCTCAATGGTGATCCCTACATCCAAAATAAAAGGCAAAGGATCAATAGCGGCCTGATCACCATAGCGCATTGCTTGCTCAAAGGTAAAAATGTATTTTCCTTTCACGGGGAATTTTGTATTCTTCTTAAACAGAATACTATTGTCCCACAAATCACCTGCCCCGCTTCCTAACCAGTTTCCTTTTTCATCCGCAAGCAAACATTCTAATGTGTCAATTTTAATGTTACCATCAGGGTATTTTGTTTCCAAAAACATAAATAAGTTTCTGTACATATATGTGTCTGCATTACGTACATTAATATACACATCATGGCGACTTTCGGTATCCTGAATGTCTACTTCAAAAGCCAACTTGTTTTTCTTAGCCCAACCCTCATCCTCCGGAATACTTTTGTTATCGCTAAAAACCACATTGCTGTTACAAGAGACTAACAACACAAGCGGAAGTATATATAAAATATATTTAAACATTATTTACGGTTTATCTGTATTGGTATTAGGATTTGGTCGGTTATTATTATTATTTGGCTTTTTGCGATGTAATCCGTGTGGTTTATTCTGCGGAGCGTTTTGTGGCTTCGGTTGATTACCCGGTTTATTATGTTGCGGTTTATTCGCAGGATTAGGATTGTTTTTTGGAGGATTTGGTGGCTTTGGCCCACCCTGATTTGCATTGTTCGAAGGATTAGGTCCCTGCTTTTGCTGATTCGGGTTTTGTGGCTTTGGTTTATTGCCTTTTTGATTCGGATTGCTTCTGTTCCCTTTGTGTTGTGGTTTTTTTGCTTTATCAAAACGGGTCAAACTATCCATTCCAACTACATTTTCATAATCAGGAATAACCTCAACGGAAACAGGAGTTAAAACTTTAGCAGCAAGCTCCTCGGGGAAATTTCCTGCCTTGTTCATCTCAATAACTTCTTTCACTGTATCAACTGTAACCGGGATAAAATTTTCAAATTCACCTTCATAGGTAAACCACATAAGGCGTTTAAAAATATCTGTTTTTTGATGAAACGCTATTCCTTTTTTTGTTCTTAATTTGAGATGGTCCGTATTAGGGAAATCTTTGATAGCATCCAGATATGAATCCAATTCATAATTTAAACAGCACTTAAGTTTTCCGCACTGACCCGCCAATTTAAGTGGATTTAAAGATAACTGTTGATACCTTGCTGCAGAAGTTGATACAGAACGGAAATCAGTAAGCCAGGTAGAACAACACAATTCTCTTCCACATGATCCGATAGCACCTAATCTTCCAGCTTCTTGTCTTGCGCCTATTTGACGCATTTCCACACGTACCTTAAATTCTTCGGCTAATGTTTTGATGAGCTGACGGAAATCGACACGTGCATCAGCAGTGTAATAAAAGATCGCTTTTGTTTTATCGCCCTGGTACTCTACATCACTGATCTTCATTTGTAAACCATGATGCAGCGCAAAAGTACGTGCTTTGTACATGGTTTCCGTTTCCAGTTTTTGTGCTTCCTGCCATTTATCAATATCCTGCTGTTTAGCTTTACGGTATACTTTTTTTACCTCTTCACTATCGTGATTAATTTTCTTCTTTTTTAATTGCAAACGAACCAGTTCGCCCACCGCCGAAACCACACCAATATCATGACCGGGAGATGCTTCTACCGCAATTACATCACCAACAGAAAGGGTTAGGTTATTTACGTTCTTGAAAAATTCTTTTCTGGAGTTTTTAAAACGAACCTCAACTACATCAAAAGCGGGTTGACCACTCGGTAATTCCATATTGGAAAGCCAATCGAACACATTGAGTTTGTTACAACCTCCGGTAGAACAGGTTCCGGTTGCACTTCCGCAACCCTTCACCTTTTCATTAGGATCGTTATAATTTCCTCTGCTATTACTACTACAACTGGTACAGCCCATATCTTAATTTGTGCAAGAAACAAAGATACTAAAATTTGCTATAATCAAGAAGCAAGTAAAAATGAAGGTTTATGCGGGTTTTTTACTGTTTAACAGCTCGTTCATGGTTAAACTCATGTCCATGAAAAGAATTTTAGGGTTTGCATTTCTTTCAATATGATAATAAGCTTTATTAAATTCTTCTACAATCCGTTCGTAATTTCCCATGTGAACAAAGGCTGAGAATTTTTTAAGGAAGTCTAACTCTTCATTTCTTGCTTTAACTAATGTTTCTCCACCACTGTTCAGCAGCAGGCACTCACGGAGCAATTGTAATCCATATTGCAAAAAATACTTTTGTTTCTCACGACCTAAAGCTGCGGTTTGTTCTATCCATGGGTTTATTTTAAACACATTAAAATTTAGCGCGCCACGCATAAAATTCTGGAAGTGTGCCAACTGCGCCACATGACTATCTTGCTCCTTGGCTATTAATAATGCTTCGCGCTGATTCCCTTCGGCCATGCCTGCACAGTACCGCGCAAGCTGGTCACTCAATCCATATTTACGATGAAAAAGTTCCGCTATCTCGTCATCGCTTGCCAAACCAAATTTCACCAGCTGCGTTCTCGAAAGAATTGTGGTGAGTAATTGTTCTGCGTGATGACAAACCAAAATAAAAATAGTTTGATCAGGCGGTTCTTCCAATATCTTCAGCAATTTATTAGCTGCCGAAGCATTCATTTTTTCCGGTTGCCAGATAATCATAAATTTATAACCACCTTCGTAACTGGTATAACTTAGCTTTTTGATAATGTTATTACTTTCTTCGGCAGCAATGGTTGGTTGCTTATTTTCTGCACTTAATTCATTGAACCAATCCTGTTGGTTCATTAATGGATTGGCAAGAAAAGCTTCACGAAAATCGCGGATCAAATGCTCGCTCAATCTAACATCTTTACTGCTTGCAATAGGATACACAAAATGTAAATCGGGGTGAGCCAGTTTATTTACTTTCTGACAAGATGCGCACTGATTACATGGCTCGGCATTTTGCTTATTAGTACAAAACACATATTGCGCAAAAGTAACCGCCGTAGCCAGGTTCCCGCTTCCCTCATTACCCAAAAAC
Organism: Bacteroidota bacterium; assembly: GCA_030684395.1. Lineage (GTDB taxonomy): Bacteria > Bacteroidota > Bacteroidia > B-17B0 > Aurantibacillaceae > JADJDM01. The sequence goes on from JAUXTT010000004.1 coordinate 309,594, forward strand.
AAAAGGGCATGAGGAATACGTTCTTCATTCGCCATGCGTTGAATACGCTCTTTCACTTCGGTTTGTCCTGCTATATCTGCAAAAAACATGCTGCTAAGATACAGAATTAGCCGCAAAGTAATTGTATATTTGCAAGCCAGGAATTAATCCCGATTTTACATGAAAACATCAGAAATAAATTTCAAAGTTACTGTTGACGAAAACCATTTACCTCAAAAACTGGAATGGGAAGCTAAGGACGCCGGTGAAAAAAGTGAATGTGCAAGTATTATGCTTGCCATGTGGGATAAAAAGGAAAACAACACCATGCGTATTGATCTTTGGACAAAAGACATGAGCGTAGATGAAATGAAAAAGTTTTACCACCAAAATATTATTACACTTACTGATACATACGTGCGCGCTACAGGTGATGAAACAACGGCCAACAAAGTTCGCGACTTTTTCAAAGATCTTGGAAAAGGCATGGGTGTAATAGGCCAATAAAGAAAGTACCGGATGCCCCTTAAACATCCGGATACTATCTTCTTCAGGCTATTTTGTTAGTTTATGTACGGATCTGAATTAGTAACAAGCAAATTAATCAAAATAGCAAAGCCCTTTGTTTTTACATGTCAACTCCCCTAGTTCAAACAACCCGCTTCCACAATACGAATATCCAATTGCAGTTGAGTTAAATTTTGAAGTACCAGGCTTATTGGTGTGTGATAAAAACTATTTACTTCCCATAGCTCCATACCTTGTTCATGAACCGCTGGTTTTTCGGAAAGATCAATAAGTTTAGAGCTGTCCAATTTAAATTCAGAGGAAGCCAATACATTTAATGCATTTAGTTCTTTCTTCAATTGATTGAGCTCAGATTTTGCTTTCCCCGTTTGATCAAAAAGAACTCTTGAGGGGATATCAAAATTATCAGGCATTGTTAAGGATTTGTAATCAACCTTCTTAAACTCAACTCCTTCAACAGCAAGCAGAAGATCGAGCTTTAGTTTTTCTATGGAGGTACACAAATCATTACATTTTTTGTTGACTTCGCTTAATCCTTTTGTGTTGGACACTGTATCCGACATTACTAATTTATATTTGCCAGCGTTTTGTTGACTCAGGTACTCATAAGAATTAGCTACTTTTTGGTTGGTATAAGCAATGGAGTTTTGAATTTTAATGCTTGGCCTTGTATTTACCAAAGTAAAGAAAAGTCCACAACCCATTATAATGAGTATGCTCGAAACTATTGTATTTACCTTGGTTTCAGGGTTTCGAATTCCTGAAATAAAATAGATAGGAAGAAATAAAATCAACATCATGATCACTGCTCCGAGTCCCATCATATTTGCTCCCGGCCAGTGCATCACTTTGAACAGGATACCAAGGCTCATCAGAATCCCGGCCAGTGTTCCTATTCCAACTATTAATTTTTCTTTTGTTTCTTTCTTCTCCTTTATTTTTAGGGTAAATAAGAGAGGAAGAAAGATTAAACTAGAGCATCCAATTCCTAATACAAGAAGTATTCCTGCTCCGGGCCAGTGCATAAATTTAAAAAATATGCCGGCAATCATTAAAACGGCGGAAATAATTCCGGTTCCTATCATTAACTTTTTCATGGTGTAATAATGTTTAAAAATTTGCAGGGCAATTGTTTCTTCTTCGATTTCCCACAGTTCGTGTTTATAAAACTGCCGTATCGTTTTTTGGTAGAAGTTCTCGAAGTCCCCGTTTGCTTCGAGATTTTGTTCGATCATACAACAAACATGATCCAGGAGGTTATACTGCAGATCCTCCATCTCAACGCCACGTGCACGTATGTCGTTAAGAATAAAATCAATTTGTTTATCGTTGATGGTATACATTCTCTTATTCATTTCTTAACACAAAGTTCTCAGAGATTGCAGAGTTACACAGAGTAATATTTATTATCAAATCTCAGTGCAACTCCGTTCCCTTTGTGTACTCTGTGTTGTAAAATTTATACTACTTAAGCTGTTCCTGTTTCTATTCCCAACAAAAATTTCATTGTGTTCATATAATCAGCAAACTCATTCACTTTTTCTTTAGAATGTACTTTTCCCTTTGTACTAAGTTTGTAGTATTTTCTTACACGCTTACCAATGTATTCTGTTTCTGTTTCGAGCAAACCATCAGCTTCTAATGCATGAAGAGTTGGGTACAAAGCACCTTCCGTTATCTGAATTTTATCGTTGGTAAGCTCTTTCACTTTTTGTGTGATCTCATAACCATACATTCGGTTACCCTCGTTCAGAAGTTTAAGCAAGATGGTCTTAAGCGTTCCTTTTATAAGTTCGGATGAGTACATGTTTTCCTGTTTTAAGTTTTCTTTATATGCCACTTCGAACGAAGTCGAGAAGTGTTGATCTATTCTTTTCTAATTATTTTTATTTAGTATACCAATGCTTGTTTTAATATGAATGTTTCCGTGCAAAAACACATTATTTCAACTTACATAGGACAAATATACATAATATCTGAATGCATAAGTATACGATGTATTAGTTTTATCATAAACAATTGATAATCAGTATGTAAATTTTACCAGAGAAATCAATTATCTTTGCCCCATGAATATAAGAATAGGATTTGGCTTTGATGTACACACTCTTGTAGAAGGCAGAGATTTGTGGTTAGGCGGAATAAAACTGGAGCATACAAAAGGTGCCGACGGACATAGTGATGCTGATGTTTTAATTCATGCGATATGCGATGCTTTATTGGGTGCTGCTAATCTTCGCGATATAGGTTTTCATTTTTCTAATACAGATGCTAAATACAAAGACATCGATAGCAAAATTTTATTGAAAGAAACTGTTACACTATTAGAAAGTAAAAATTACAGAATAGGGAATGTAGATGCGACTTTGTGTTTAGAAAATCCAAAGATCAATCCGCACATTCCTTCCATGCAAGCTGTACTTGCACCTTTAATGAAAATAAGTGTAGATGATATTTCTATAAAAGCAACAACCAACGAAGGTCTTGGTTATGTAGGATCAGAGAACGGCGTTAATGCTTATGCTGTTGCTTTGATTGAAAGAATTAGTTAAACTTCTTTAATGAGCTAATTGTTTTCTCCAACATATCATCTGTAAAATCCATATGCGTAACCATACGCATGGTTTGCTTTCCAAATGCAGAAATCTTAATATTATTGTCACTTAATTTTTTTTGAAAATCAGCTCCATTCATTTTTTCATTCACATCAAAGATCACAATGTTACTTTCAACCGGCATTACTCTATCAATAAACGATAAACCTGATAAAGTAGTTCCAATTTCTCTAGCGCGTTTATGATCTTCTTTTAACCTTGTAATATTATTGTCGAGTGCGTAGATCCCGGTAGCTGCAATAAATCCGGCCTGTCGCATGCCGCCGCCAAATACTTTTCTTATTCTGCGTGACTGCTTAATAAACTCCTTTTTTCCCAACAGCAACGAACCTAGTGGAGTTCCCAGTCCTTTCGACAAACAAATTGAAATGCTGTCGAATGCGATGCCCCAGTCTTTTGCTGACTCATTTGTTTCTACGAGTGCGTTAAAAATTCTTGCTCCATCTAAGTGCAAGCCGAGCTTTTTTTCTTTACAAAGTTTGGTAATAGGCAACACTTCACTTAATTTATAAATGCTCCCGCCGGCTTTGTTTACAGTATTTTCCAGCTCTACAAGTGATGTTCTGCATAACCAGTCGTAATCGCCATTTATATTTTGCTCTATTTGTTCTGCCGTAATTTTTCCCCTGCTTCCCTGAATAAGCTTTGCCTGTACTCCTGAGTTAAAAGCAATACCACCACCTTCATAATTATAAATATGTGAATTTACATCGCACAATACTTCTTCTCCTGCTTGTGTATGAACCTTGATAGCAATTTGATTTGTCATTGTACCGCTAGGGCAAAACAAAGCGGCTTCCATCCCAAACATACTTGCTGCTTTCTCTTCCAGTTTAATTACTGTTGGGTCCTCAGCAAACACATCATCTCCAACTTCAGCATTCATCATAGCATCCAGCATTCCTTTGCTTGGCTTGGTAACGGTATCACTTCGTAAATCGATGATCATAAATTAAATTTTGCTTGTGATAAATATAGGAAAAAGTATCTGCAGATTTACACGGATTTCACAGATCAGGCGTTCTCCTAGAAGAAAAGTGAAACCAAATAAATCTGTGGCTAAAAAATTATTTCGGAAAATAAACGGGATGTGCATTGTTGTAGTTTCTTAAAAACAATCCCATTTGCTTTTTTCTTTTCCCTTTACTTAATGCCATAAAGGATTTATAGATAACATCATCACGTTTTAAAATTTCGGTAATATTGGCGAGTGTGTAATCCATAATTTCTCCCGAATAAAAATCCAGCAAAAATTGCCTTACTTCTCTTCCCTTAGTTGGCATATTGGTTGCCGTTACTCCATAATTGTAATAATAAGGTGAGTTTGACCCGGCATAATTATTTATTACCTCAACCGATGCAACAAACTGCGAAATGTTTCCGAATACAGGGACGCGAAACATTTTTTTATCGTAATTGATGAATACCGTATTGTTCTGTGAGAAGCCCCAAATACTATCGGTTTTTACCTTATGAACATGCCCGCCAAATTTGAAAAAAATGTACTCACTATTCTCCACGGTTTTGCCAATAAAATCAAGCTGCTCTTTATCTTCCTTGGACTCAATCACATTTTTTGTGATTGGCCTGTTCATACGAAAGTCACTATACGTAATATAGATCCCTTCATTAAAAACGTAATCGCGCGTATATTTAATACTATCGTTTTGAGCCAACGATACTGCTGAAAAAAGCAGAATAAAAAAAAAGAGAGATGTTCTAAGCACAATCAAGGCTTTATCATTTTAGTAAAACTAAATCAACTAATTACTTAGCCGAATCAGATTTTGTGCCATCATTTACTTCAGAGTTAACGCCTTCTTTGATGTAAACTGAGGAGTAATTTCTGTAACGCATTGGGTTAGTGAAAGCATCTTTAACGTAGAACTGAGTCAAACGATAGTTTCCTTCATACCACAGTGGCATCAAAGGTGCTTCGTTCATTAAGATCTGTTCTGCCTTTAAGAAATATGCCATGCTGCTATCCTTAGATTTTGCATCACGTCCCATTACATAATATTTATCGTAATCAGTATTTTGAAAACGAGAAGTGTTAGGGAAAGATGATTGATTAAGATCAGCAGGAACGTTTGCTCCATAGAATAAATGCAGGAAAGATTCAGGGCTTGGGAAATCGGCGATCCATGCATCACGAATAATATCTGCGCGACCTGAACGCGCTTCTTCTAATTTTTTAGCGTAAGGAACAACATCAAAATCAATGTTCACGTTTAAGTTTTCCATTAATTGTTTCTGAATCTCCACCACAACATTACTGTTACGCGCACCTCCACTATTCAAAATAACTTTTACAGCTGGGAAACCTTTTCCGTTCGGGTATCCTGCTTCTGCCAATAATTTTTTGGCTTCAGTCACATTAAAGTCGTAACCATTGATACTTGAAATATCATATCCGTCGATGGTAAATGTAGGAGGGGTGATTCCTTTGATGCCCGGACCATAAGCCTGGCCATTGAGGATCTCATCTACAATTTTTTGACGATTGATTGCATAGTTAAAGGCTCTTCTCACTTTTACATTATCAAAAGGAGCTTTTTTTGTGTTAAACGAATAGTATTGAGTGATCATCTCAGGACTATTATCCAATAAGTATTTTGGTGGACGTGTTTGGAAATCTTTTATTTGGCTTTCTACCATTTCCTTAACAGATTGCGAAGGTAAAGATGTAATCATATCCAACTTACCATCTTTAAACATCGTTAATTCCTGTTCTTTTGTTGGAACTATATAAATAACAATAGAATCAAGGAAAGGAAGTTGATTTCCTAAAGTATCTTTTCCATGGTAGTTTGCATTTCTTTTTAATACCACTTTTTCTTTTCCGGAAGATACATTGTCATATATAAATGCACCTGCCCCCGATTTTATATCCTTTCCGTATTTTTCCACTGCTTCTTTAGCAACAACAGCACAAGCCGGTTCTGCTAAAATTTGCAGGAAAACCGTACTTGGTTTTGCAAGTGTAATTTCCAGTTTATAATCATCAATTACTTTAATACCCTGTACATCACTTTTTCCTGAGTTAAAACTCTCCGTTGCTCCGGCAACACGGTCTTTAAAAGTGGAAGTGAAATTTTCGTTATTATCCGCCTTTTTACACAATAATTCGAAAGCATATTTAAAATCTGAAGCTTTGATTTCCCTGCCGGTTCCTCCTGAGAAACACTCATCATCCTGAAAAAACGCACCTTTCTTTATGTAGAAGGTATATTTTGTTCCGCTAGGGTCAACCTCCCACTTTTCTGCTAAGGATGATTCTACTTTTAGCGTAGACATATTCAACTTTACCAATCCGTCATGAATTTGCGTTGCCACAAAGCCGGAAACCGCATCCGTTATCGAAACAGGGTTCAGAGTTTGGTAAATATCACTTTCGCTAATACGTAAGTATCCTCCGTAAACCTTACCACCTTTGGCAACCGGTTTTTCGGTGCTATTTGTTTTATCCCCTGAACAAGAGGCTATAAATAGAGCTACAATAGCTGAAAAAATAAGCGTTTTCTTCATAAAATAATTAATTAGTGCCCTCAAAATTTACAAGGCACACTACAATCTGCAAGTTTAAGGGAAAAAGTGGAATCACGCAAATTTATTTATCGAAAATAAAGTAGTATTTGACTTTACTTTTAATTCGTCTATATGTAAAAAATAAATGTTCGTTTCTGAAAAAAAAAGGTGATTTTTTTTTGTTTTTACTGATTTTCGTTATAATATTGCGTTCCAAAACTGATACCGTTTATCAGATATATTTAGAAACTATGAAGAAATTAGCTCTATTGCTTGGTTTTGTTGGTGCTTTGAGCCTTGGTAACAAGGTTGTGGGGCAGAACGTGATACTTATAGAGGGCAACTACCAAGGCAAAAATTTATATGTTCAGAATCCATTTGCCAGTGGTGGCGTTGGTTTTTGTGTATCAGAGGTGAAGGTTAACGGTAACGTTGCCACTGATGAGATCGCATCAAGTGCCTTTGAAATTGATTTGAAACCGCATCAGTTAAAGATTGGCGATAAAGTTGAAGTTAAAATTGCACACAAATCCGATTGTAAGCCAAAGGTTCTTAACCAGGAGGTTTTAAAGCCAAAAAGTACATTTGAAGTTATTACTATGAATGTTACTGGAGATGGTACACTTAAATGGAGCACAAAAGCAGAACAAGGAAAACTGGCTTTTGTTGTTGAACAATTTCGTTGGAACAAATGGGTGAAAGTTGGTGAAGTTGATGGTGTTGGAACTGCTGCAACAAACAATTACGAGTTCAAAGTTTCTCCACATTCAGGAAAAAACCAATTCCGTGTAAAACAAACTGATTACAGCGGACAACCACGTTTGTCTAAACCAATTGATTATACAAGCACAGGATGCGATGTTACTTTTTCTCCGGCAAAAGTTTCTAAAGACATTAACTTTGATTGCGCCGGTAAATCTTCAGAAACAATGTTCGAGATTTACGATCAATATGGTAACATTGTAAAAAGAGGATTCGGAAATAAAATTGATTGCGTTAACCTGCCTAAAGGAGGTTACTTCTTAAACTACGACAACAAAATGGGCGAGTTTGTAAAGAAGTAAAATGAATAAAAAATTATTAGAAGATCCCGACTCGAAACAGTCGGGATCTTTTGTTTTAAAACGGAAGACCTGTTAACCAAATAAACCCGAAGAGCAAATGGCAAACAAAAACAACTGAACGAACAAGGTTTTACAGTTTTCCCTGATGTTTTCTCAGAGATAGAAGTTGAGGCTATTTTGACCATTATTAAACCCGCTGAAACTTCTGGATCCACCTTTCGTAAATCGAATGCTCTATTTGCAATCAGACAAGTATTAAAAGAAATTTCTGCATTACACAAACTTATATTCAATGCGAAATTAAGATCAGCAATTAACTATGCGCTGGGCAACGATTTTTTTATTGTCAAATCAATTTATTTCGGTAAGCCACCAAAATCAAATTGGTTTGTGTCTTATCATCAGGATTTAACTATTTCAGTTGACAAAAAAGCAGAGGTTGCTAACTATAGTTCATGGACAATAAAGCAAAATCACTTCGCTGTTCAGCCTCCGCTAAAGATTCTAAATAGTATATATACTATACGGATTCATCTTGACGACACAAACGAAAACAACGGGGCACTAAAATAATTCCAGAGCCCCATCTCAAAGGCATCTATAGGCCCGAAACAATTGATTGGGCAAAAGAAACTGAAGCTGTTTGTTCGGTTCCTAAAGGAGGTGTTATGATAATGCGCCCTTTATTGTTGCACAGCTCCGGCAGAACAACAAATAATAATCAAAGGCGAGCAGTTCACATAGAATTATCAAACACCGATATTGATGTAAATCTCCACTGGTCCGAAAAGTTGATTCTATTACACTAATTACTCCATTGCACCTGACCTTCCTAAAAACAAAAAGCCCACTGAAATAGCATCAGTGGGCTTTTAACTAAACAAGTATTGTTCTTATTCTATAATCACCTTTGTTACTGAACTTGCTCCTTCAGTACTTCTGATGATGAAGAAATAAACTCCTGTTTTAAGTGTTTTATCTGAGAACTCCTTTTTGAACTCAGCCGTATTACGAATAACTTCTTTATACAATACTTCACCAAGTACATTTGTGAATTGAGTAGTATATTCAGTTTTATTGTTCAATAAAGCTGTTACGGAAAACACTCCCATGTTTGGATTTGGATATACAACAACTTGTGTATTCAAAGCACTCGCTTCTTTAATACCAATTCCACTTACAACAACACCTGCAGAAGTAGCAGTACATCCGTTGGCATCTACTGTCTCAACTGTGTACGTTCCGTTTTGTGTAGCAGTTAATGTTGAGTTGGTTTCTCCCGGCATCAAATTGCCATCTAAATACCACTGATAAGAAACTGCCCCACTTGCTGTAAGTGTGTTTCCTGTTTGTGAAACTGTAGGTGTATTAACAGGGAACACGTTTACTGTGATACTTGAAGTATTAGAACATCCATTAGCATCAGTACCTGTTGCAGTATATGTTGTAGTTGCACTTGGGTTTACAGTAATAATATCTGTAAGATCTCCTGTATTCCAAGAGTATGTGCTTGCTCCGGTAGCAGTAAGTGTTACAGCAATTCCACTACATACTGTGGTACTTGCAGAACTGTTTGTAGAAACAGTTGGTGGTGTGTTTACCGTTACAGTTGCAACTGCCGTATTCTGACAACCCGGTCCGTTAGAGCCCGTTACAGTATAAGAAGTAGTTCCGGTAGGATTAACAGTTATTGAAGCTGTAACATCACCTGTATTCCAACTGAAAGACGTAGCGCCGTTTCCTGTTAACGTAGCAGACTGTCCGCTGCAAATTGTCATTGAGTTAACCGTAACATTTGGTGCAGAAGTAACCGTAACGTTTGCAACAGCCGTATTCTCGCAGCCATTAGCATCTGTACCAGTTACAGTATAAGATGTGCTGCTTGTTGGACTAACTGAAATTGATCCTGTTGTTTCTGTAGTACTCCATAAATAAGCAGAAGCACCACCTGCCGTTAATGTTGTAGCAACACCTGAGCAAGTAGATGGAGAGTTTACTGTTACTGTTGGCAATGAATTTACCGTAACCGTCTGAATCGTTGTATTTGAACACCCGTTTGCATCAGTACCTGTTACTGTGTATGTAGCCGATGCACCCGGGGTAAACGCTGTTGCGTTAATAACGCCACCACTCCATGTATATGAAGTTGCGCCGCCACCGGTTAAGGTAATCTGAGATCCTGTACAAACAGCACCACTTAAAGGGTTAGCAGTTGCCGTAACAGTTGGTAAAGAATTTACGGTTATTGATTTGGTAGCAGTGTTCTGACAACCGTTTCCATCAGTACCTGTTACAGTATAGGTTAATGTACCCGCAGGTGTAAATGCTACACCATCAGTCACCCCACCGCTCCATGTATAAGAAGTAGCTCCGCCACCGGTTAAGGTAACTTGAGTTCCCGCACATACCGTTCCACTTACCGGAGCTGAACTTGCTGTTACAGTTGGCAATGAATTTACGGTAATTGCTTTGGTTGCTGTGTTCTGACATCCATTGGCATCTGTACCTGTTACAGTATAGGTACCAGAAGACGCAGGAGTAAATGCCACACCATTAGTTACACCACCTGTCCAGGTATATGACGTTGCGCCACCACCGGTTAAAGTAAGTGTTGAACCTGCACAAACCGCTCCACTAACCGGAGATGAAGTTGCTGTTACAGTTGGTAAAGCATTCACAGTGATTAGCTTGGTTGCTGTATTTGTACAACCGTTTGCTCCTGTTCCTGTTACGGTATAGGTTAATGTACCTGCAGGTGTAAAAGCTACACCATTGGTTGCGCCACCTGTCCATGTATAAGTAGTAGCTCCGCCACCGGTTAAGGTAACTTGAGTTCCTGCACACACTGTTCCGCTCACCGGAGATGAAGTTGCTGTTACAGTTGGTAAAGCATTTACAGTAACCGCTGTAGTTGCTGTTTGCACACATCCGTTTGCATTGGTAACTGTAAGTGTATAAGCGCCGGCCATTGCCGCTGTAGCAGATGCAGATACAGTTGGACTTTGTGTTCCACTACTGTACGCGTTTGGACCAGACCATGAATAAGTAGTCATTCCATTATTTCCTCCTGTTAATGACAATGATGATCCGGCACAAACCGGACTATTGTTAGTAGCTGATGCAACTGGAAGAGCATTCACCATAACTGCAGTAGTTGCTGTTCTTTGGCAACCATTAGCAGCAGTAATTGTAAGCGTATAAGTACCTAACATAGCAGCAGTAGCTGCTGCAGAAACTGTTGGACTTTGTGATGTACTGCTGTACGCATTAGGTCCTGCCCATGAATAAGTCGTCATTCCATTATTCCCACCAGTTAAGGTTAAAGGGTTTCCAACACAAACAGGACCATTGTTAGCAGCGGTTGCAGTTGGTAGCGCATTCACTGTTACAGCTGTAGTTGCCGTGTTAGAACAAGTGCCATTTGAAATTGTTAAGGTGTATGTTCCCGCCATACCTGCTGTTGCTGTTGCAGATACAGTTGGACTTTGGGTTCCATTCGCGTATGCACCAGGGCCTGTCCATGAATATGAAGTCATACCATTGTTTCCGCCTGTTAAGGTTAAAGGGCTTCCCGCACAAACAGGACCGCTGTTAGACGCAGTTGCTGTAGGTAATGCATTAACTGTTACAGCCGTTGTTGCTGTTCTTTGACAACCGTTTCCATCCGTGATAGTGATTGTATATGTTCCTGCCATGCCTGCTGTTGCTGTTGCAGATACAGTTGGGCTTTGAGTTGCATTAGCGTATGCAGACGGGCCTGCCCATGAATAAGAGGTCATACCATTGTTTCCACCGGTTAAAGTTAAAGGGCTTCCAACACAAACAGGGCCATTGTTGGCCGCAGTTGCAGTTGGTAGTGCATTTACTGTTACTGCTGTAGTTGCCGTACGTTGACAACCGTTTCCATCTGTTATTGTTATTGTATATGTTCCTGCCATGCCTGCTGTTGCAGTTGCTGATACAGTTGGGCTTTGGGTTGCATTAGCGTATGCACTTGGTCCAGCCCATGAATAAGTTGTCATACCATTATTTCCACCGGTTAAGGTTAAAGGATTTCCCGCACAAACAGGACCGTTGTTAGCAGCAGTTGCCGTTGGTAATGCGTTTACTGTTACTGCTGTAGTTGCCGTACGTTGACAACCGTTTCCATCTGTTATTGTTATTGTATATGTTCCGGCCATACCTGCAGTTGCTGCTGCCGATACTGTTGGACTTTGTGTTGCATTAACGTATGCACTTGGTCCAGCCCAAGAATATGTGCTCATACCATTATTTCCACCAGTCAATGTTAAAAGACTTCCAACACAAACAGGGCCATTGTTAGCGGCCGTTGCAGTCGGTAATGCATTCACCACAACCGCTTGAGTGTAAGAAGGACTTGAGCCATTCGCATTTGTTGAAATCAAACTTACCGTATAAGTTCCCGCAGTGGTAAATGTAATGTTTGGATTTTGCGCAGAAGCATTAGAGATCGTTACACCAACTGTTGGATTGGTCGTCCATGCCCAGCTTGTTGGTGTGTTTGTTGATGCGTCTGTAAAAGCAATTGCTTGTCCTTCACATTTTGTTGCAGCGGCTGTGAAATTCGCAACTGGCGGTAAAGCTGATGGTGTGTAAGAAATATTAATATTATCTAAATATAGATTATTACCCCATCCGCTCACTGATTCGAATTTTAAATAAACAACTGGCTGCCCCGCATAAGAAGACAAACTAACGGTTTCTCTTCTCCAATTGCCATTTGCAGTTGGAGTATAAGCGGCAGTTGAAGCAGGGGTAACCGTAGCTAAAGTAGCACCCCCCTTATTATATACTTTTGTCCATGTTCCTCCACAATCTGTAGAGATCCAAACATTTAATGAATCAATGTAAGTTGTATTATACATTTTATGGGAAACGTCAAATTGAACCTGAAGTGTTGAATTTGCCGCAGCAAAACTAATTGGTGGTGTTTGTAAAGCGTCTCTTTGACCGGTAGGATCGATTGTGCCAGTTGACCAGTTGTCCATTTTAGCCACCGCTGTACTTCCTGCTGTTAAACCAAAAGTATGCGCAACCCTGGCCCATTTGTTTGTTGGATCTACAGCTGTATATGACCATCCTGTTGGGGCAAATGTTACTGCTTCGAAACCTTCTGTAAATGGCAGAGCGGTGCCAGCCGGAGCAGCTATTACAGTAAATGGTGCGGTTAAAGTGTTGTTACCTGCAAATCCATCAGCACCACCATTGGGTGCAGAAACTGTAACAGAAAATGTATGAGCAGCAGCACTTAGCCCTGAATAAACATTTAAAGTTAGGGTTGCAGTTGCCCCGGCTACTAATGAACCAGTCCACGGAAGCACTGTGTTTGTGCCCCCATCCATATTATAAGTAATTGTTGCGGATGTCAGTGTAGTTGTCCCGTTATTAGATAAAATAATTTGAGGTGTCACGGAATTATTACAAGTAGACATTCCACTTGTTGGAGATAAAATACTGGTGATAGCTGCATCTAAAGCAAATGGGCTATTACATTTTGTTGAAGAGGCTAATGGTGCACGATAAGTTCCGTTTGCCATAGCTGTTTGAATCCGTGTTCCCTGATTTAGTGTAAACATATACATACACGCATCATCAACATAATCCATATAATTCATAAACATTTCACCCGTAGTGTTTCCGGCACAAACCCCAACGTTGTATGGATGTGTTTGGCAAGTGAAGTTAGAAGTACTGGCAGGAGGGGTATCTGCACAATAATCAGTAGCACATGAACCGTCTCCCCAAATATGTCTAAGTCCTAACCAGTGACCAATTTCATGTGTTGCAGTTCTTCCTCCATTGTAAGGAGCTGCTGCTGTTCCCGTTGTTCCTGTCGCACTTTGGTTTAAAACCACACCACAAGTAGTTGCAGTTTCAACACCGGTTAATCCCGCTAAACCAGTACCTGCAGGGAAGGAAGCATAACCTAATAAACCCGATCCATTTACTTTTGCAACCCAAATATTCAAATATTTTGTAGGATCCCAAATTGAATTTGGTTTTATTGTTCCATCAAAATAGGTTTGTAATGCTCCCGATGTCGTAAACGAGTTTGGATCTGTCCATCCACGTGTTGACCAACGGATACGCTCAATACCATCTTCCGCTAATACAGCCCCTGTTGGATCAACTTTTGCCAAACAAAATTGAACCCCTGTGTTCCCTGCTTTTACACTTGTGAAAGTAGCAGGAACGCTTCCTATATCTGCGTTTGTTCCTGCGTAATCATTATTTAAAACTGTTATTTGCGAAGCTACCTGAGCGGCAGAAATATTTTCCTGCGTTATAGTTGCCTGATTATGAATAATGTGAAAAATAACGGGTATAGTGTAATTCACCATTACGTTATTTGTTCCCTGAATGATACGTTGTTGATTAAGTTCATTCACCTTTTCCTGCATCCAATCTTCCCATTGTTGATCCGGAATAGCCGTAGCACACTTCACTACCGGTGGTGTAACCATTTTTTGTTGTGCATAAACTGATGCACTTGTTCCCGCAAATAATAAAGCACCCGCTGCAAGCGACTTTATCAGATTTGTTTTGTTTTTCAGCATTTGATTTGTTTTTGTGTATGTTTAGTCGTTATTATTCAATTATTAATTTCTTTGTTACCCCTTGATTTGAATCGGTCATGATTGATACAAAGTAGATTCCGGAGGTGATTCCCTCCAATTTAATTTCATGGTCGTTTCTAATATTACACTCGTATATTGCCTGACCTATAGTATTCCGAACAACCAATTTACAAAAATTACTTGACTTATCAAAGCTCACAGCAAACGAACCTGCATTCGGATTTGGATAGATAGAAACTCCGAAAACCGAGGTCATTTCTTCTATTCCTATACAGGGATTCACTGTAACATCAATCGTGTCATTATTAGAACAATTGTTTGCGTTTGTTCCAGTTACGATATATGATAGTGAAGAAGCAGGTACAAACGATTGTCCATCAACAACCCCATTATTCCAAACATACGATGTAGCACCACTTCCTGTTAAGACAATCGCATCTCCACTACAAATAACTGCACTGGTATTTACGTTTGCAACAACAGTTGGTAAGGCATTTACAGTAACTGTTTTATTGGCAGAAGTTGTTGAGCAACCTCCTGAATTGGTAACAATAACATTATAAACTCCGGCTTGTGTAGCATTGTAAGTTGCCGCTGTAGCACCTAAAATTGGAGAACCTCCCATTTGCCATTGGTATCCTGAAATTACAAATCCGCCGCCGCTAGTTCCTGAACCTGTTAACGTAATACTATCTCCGGCACAAAAACTACTTGGTCCACTTAATGAGGCTGTAGGTTTATTATTTACTACCACACTTGTTGTAGAAGTAGATGAGCAACCATTATCTGTTACGGTAACCGTGTATGTTCCTGCCATAGAAAGTGTAACAGAATTACGTACCGGATTTTGGCTTGTAGAAGTATATCCGCCCGGACCTGCCCATGAATAAGACGTTCCTCCTGATGAGTTCAAACTGATAGAACCCTGAACACAAAATGGTCCTGCATTAGATGCAATTGCAGTTGGCGTTTGGTTTATTGTTACCGTTTGTGAAACCGGAGTGCTTGTTCCAAAGCTATTTGTTGCGGTGTGCGTTACCGTATATGTTCCAGATGTATTGAAAACAATTGTCGGGCTCTGATCGGTAGTGGAAGATAACGTTCCTCCTGTGGTTGACCACGACCATGATATTGGATTGTTTGTTGAGTTATCTGTTAATGTAATTGTTTGACCACTGCAATTATTAGAAGATAAAGAGAAAACAGCGGTTGGTGGGACTCCTGCCGTGACACCGGAAATATTTACATTATCCACATAAATTGCCTGACCGTAACGTCCAATATTTCTGAAAGCAACTAACACATTTCCCTGGCCAACAAAAGAACTGAGATCAATTGTTTCTGTTCTCCATTCTCCTGCAACAGGAACAAAAAGCGCAGCAGCATTATCTGCCGCAGTTGCAAGACCGGTACCTCCCTTAAAATAGACTTGAGTATATGTCTCTCCGCAATCTGTAGAAACCAATACTGCGAGAGAATCACTGTATTCAGCATCATACCTTGCGTATGCAACATCAAAAGTTAATGATGCTGATGTTAAACCGGCAAAATCGTATTTAGGGGTTTTAACATCGTCTGCCTTCCCTCGTGTATCTGAATTATAATTATCAAAATACATACACGCTCCGCTAGCTGCAAAACCTCCAACGCTTGCGTTCCTATACCATTTTACAGAATCTCCATAATAATCGTAATCAGCCCAGCCTGCAGGTGGAAAACTTGCAGTAGAAAAACCCTCAACCAATGGCAAAACACCTGGTCCTGCAACGGTGATGTAAGAGGTTTTTATTTTTGTTCCATTACCATTAACATTTGTTGCAATCAATTGCACCGAGTAGGTTCCGGGAGCAGCATATGTCACAATTGGATTTTGCAAAGTAGAGTTTGAAGGTGTTCCTCCTGTGAATGTCCAGTTCCATCCTGTTGGTAAATAATATGTTTGATCATAAAACTGCACAGGAGCTCCCGGGCATGTAACGGTGGTGTTAGCAGTGAAGTTAACAGTTGGCAAGGGGGCTATTGCTGCGGCGGCACAATTCATTGCAGCAGCAGCATCTATTCTTCCGGCTCCCATTCCACTTGTAGTAAGCGTTGCGGCAGTTGTGCTGATACAACTTAATACCTGGGTTGGTGTTAAATACGGACTTTTTGATAACATCAAACCGCACAAACCGGCAACAATTGGAGTAGCCATAGATGTTCCCGACATATTACCATACGTGCTTCCTGGTAGTGTACTTCTGATAGTACTGCCCGGCGCGGAAATATCAACCCATGTTCCGTAATTTGAAAAACTTGATTTTGCATCTGTTGAAGTTGTTGAAGCTACACAATATACATTGTTATATGCGCCCGGATAATTTTGAGTAGAAACATTATCGTTGCCAGCAGCGGCAACAACAATACTATTACGACTCCACGCATAGTTCATAACAGCTTGCTCGGTAACAGAACTTCCTCCACCACCCCATGAACAACTAATAACACGTGCTTTTGCATTAACCGCATATATAACGCCTGCATAACCTGCGTCAATTCCTGTTGGATCACTTGCGTCACCAGTAGCTTTAACAGGAATAATTTTTACACTAAAACCAATAGAAGAAATTCCTGTGCCATTATTAGTTCGGGCGCTTACTAATCCTGAACAATGTGTTCCATGATCGAAATTGGTGCTAGGTGGATTTGGATCTGTATCATCATCAGCAATATCATATCCTGTTACATCATCAACATATCCGTTGTTATCATCATCAATTCCGTTACCCGCAATTTCTCCTGCATTTACATACATATTTGCAGAAAGATCGGGGTGATTGGTTTGCATTGCATTATCTACAACCGCTACTGCTACTGTTGATCCTGAACTAAAAACATCCCAAGCTGCGGGAGCATTTATTTTTGCCAAAAACCATTGACTCGGATTTCCGGTTGGTGTATAATCATTCGGAGTAAGTGAAGTTTTCATTAAAGGAACACGTTCCGCCAATTCAACACTTCCGGTTTGTTTTAACATATCTATTAATTGCTGATAGTTTCCATAATCAGAGAAATGCACAACATAAGTTCTAAGTAATTCATCCGAACCCTTTGCAGCAAAAAAAGGCTTTGATATTTTAGTAATGGAAAACGCGGGAATAAGGTTTTTAAGAAACGAAAAGCTGTTGAGTGGAAGATTCTTCCAATCAGGGTGTTTACCAAATGAAGGGTTCTGGTTTGTATTTATACGTACATACAATTTTCCATCTGTGTAATCAGGATGAATTGTTTGTGCGAAAATAAAAGTACTAACACAAAGTCCTACAAAAATAGATAACAGTTTCTTCATTCGTTTTTAATGTTATTGTCTAATCCTATTGCAAAAACTCTTTTTACCTCATTAACATCTGCCAAAATTTGCTGTTTAAACAGCAAAAGTTTCATGCTTTGTATTAAATTGTCGAATTGATCGACGGGTTAGTATAATTTAGAATTGAGGTATGGTGTAAAAACCGAGCACAATAACAAACAAAAAAAATGTAATTCCAAATTTTTTCGATAAATAAGTTGAGAGACATAGTACTAAAATTAAGTAAGAAATGCAAAAATAATTTATAATTAATTTAAAATCAAATGTTTACAATAAAACATATCGATCAATTATTTAGTTTCCGTGTTTATTTAACCCTAAAATTTGGCGACATAAAGCAAACATATCAGATGAATTTGTGGTATAAGAAGAGTGTAATGTTAAATATGTTACTTTTGCATTTTACAATCCGGTCCCGTAGTTCAACTGGATAGAATCTCAGATTCCGATTCTGAGGGTTGGAGGTTCGAACCCTCTCGGGGCCACCAGAGAAACAAACAATAAAACTTCCTGAAACATGGATATTCAGGCTGTATTTGCCAATAATGAGAAATGGGTGGCTGAAAAACTCGCCTTATCTCCTGATTATTTTCAAATCTGGCAAAGGTCAATCACCTGAATTTTTGTACATAAGATGTTCTGACAGTAGAGTAACAGCAGAAGATTTGATGGGCATACAACCCGGAGATGCGTTCATTCACAGAAATATTGACAACATGGTTGTAAGTATAGATTTGAATATAATGTCAGTGTTGAATTATGCAGCAAGTCTGGAGATATACAGGTTAGATTGATTCTGAAGAATTTTTGATCATTATTTTCTACACCAGAATCTAATTTCTTTACCTCACAAAACTTAAGATACTCCTCTATATTTTGTTTGTTAGTTTTGCTAACTGAATTTTTACGCGTTATATACTACTACAATTAACCCTCCCGTTTTGAACATACAAAAAGATCATAGTAAATGGAGGAGGTTAGCTATACACATTGTTTTTTGTACAGTGTTCATGATCTTGCCATTCGTTTTTCATCATGGGCACCGTGAGATTAATTTCCTTGAAAACCCTTTTTTCAGAAGTGAATTTTCGGGTTATTTGTTAGTGCTCTTGTTTTTTTACTTCAATTATTTCTATTTGATTCCTACCTTTTACTTCTCAAAAAAACATGTCTATTTTTGGATACTCGTCATTGTTTCCTTATTAATTGTATTGGCTATTCCAACGTTACTTATTTATCAGATCCATACATCCCCTGTAAATATAATCGAAAAGGAGTTTCGACCACATCCGCCACTTTTTATTCATGCTGAACATAATCTGGCAAAGTTTTCTCTTATTCTTGTTCTTTCTTTATTATTACGAATAAATGACCAATGGAAACGAGCACAAAAAGAAAAAACAGATGCTGAACTTTCTTATCTGAGAGCTCAAATAAACCCTCATTTTTTGTTTAATACCTTAAACAGTATTTATTCCATGGCTTTGTCCAAGTCTGATAACACACCTACTGCAGTAGTGAAACTCTCCGCTATGATGCGTTATGCAATAACCGAAGCTCACCGAGATCTTGTGCCCCTCGAAAAAGAGATCAACTACATTGCTGATTTTGTCGATCTTCAAAAATTCCGGTTAGGGAATACCGTTAAGCTTAGCCACAGGGTTACGGGCGATCCAAAAGGGAAAATGATAGCTCCCCTGATTTTAATCTCAATTGTGGAAAACGCCTTCAAATATGGAGTTAACCCGGAAGAAAATTCTTCCATAATGGTAGACCTTACGGTGCATGAATACTTTCTTGTTTTCTTAGTGCGTAACAATAAAGTGAGAACCAACGTAGCAGAAAACGAAAAAAGTGGCGTTGGTATAGAAAATACAAGAAACAGATTAAATATGATCTACCCCGGAAAACATAAGTTTGAAATAACAGAAAACCCTGTTGACTATTCAGTTGTACTAACATTACAATTATCATGATTAAAGCAATTGCAATTGACGATGAACCACCTGCATTAGATGTAATTGAAAACTTCTGCAGTAAGATTGATTTTATAGATCTTCAGAAAACATTTACAAAACCAACAGAGGCGCTAAAATACCTCCGGAAGTTTCCTGTTGATTTATTGTTTTTAGACATTCAAATGCCTTCTTTAACCGGCATTGAATTCTATAAAGCGGTTCAACAGGATACTAAGGTTATTTTCACAACAGCTCATAGTGAATATGCAGTTGAAGGATTTAATTTGCAAGCAGTTGATTTTTTACTTAAGCCCTATACATTCGAACGTTTTGAACAGGCTGTAAACAGGGCTAAAGAGGCAATTGGTATGACCAGGCAAAGTGATTCAAGTTCGGAGCAGTTTCTTTTTGTGAGAGCTGATTACAGTTTGGTTAAGATCAATATTTCCGATATTTTATATATCGAAGGGTTGGATGATTATTTAAAAATCCATGTTTATAATCAAAAAACCATTGTTACCCGAATGACAATGAAATCAATCTTAAAACGATTGCCACAAAAAGATTTTGTTCGCATACATCGATCCTTTATCATTCCTTTCAAAAGGGTAGAAAGCGTAAAAAATAAAGTATTGATACTGGAGGGAAAAGAGTTGCCAATTGGCAATAGTTATGAGGAAGAGTTTTTTAAACTCTTCAAGCAATAATTTTTTAGTAGTTTTACGTGACAGATCTCATTTATATGGTTCTGCCGGATAATCAATGGTTAAACAATTTTTTTTCAGTTTGTTCCTGTTCTCAGGTATTTTGTTGTTCGGGCAACAATACCCTACCGTGCTGAATTTTAAAGGTGAACCGCAAACAAATGGCACAGTTCACCTTACGTTTACCATTTCACAAAGCACATTTGCTTCCAGTTACTTTGATCTTCAACGATCTTCCGATTCAGCTTTTAATTTTGCATCTGTGTACTTTTATAATGGAGCCGTTGGTGGTGCAAATGCTCAGGATTATTTTTATGACGACTACCCACCAGATCCCAGTAAAAAATATTACTACAAAATAATTTTCGCTAACGGTTCGCAATCCAATGTAATTGTGGTAGATATGGGAAGTGTTTTTGGAAATTATAAAATACTAAGGCATCCAATAGAAGATGACGGGAACTCCAAACTTGAATTCACCTATGTTCAGGGTCAACAATGGCTAATGGAAATAGCGGACCCAAAAGGTTATTTTATTTATAAAATTTATAGTATTGTTCAAAATCAAGTCCCTCTAAATGCTTCCTGGTTTGGAGGTCCCGGAATTTATTTCTTCCGGTTATACCCTTATGATGGCAGTACCGTAATCAAAGGAAGGTTTGTAGTTATTAAACAAGGCTCCTGATCCAAACACGCTAAAACTTAACTTTCACCTATGAGTACAGGTTATGTTGCCCTGAATATCTTCATTCTCATTGCATTATCAGTTATTTTTCTTGCGCCCGCCATTCGAAAAATGATCCGGAAAAAGTTGACAATAAAAGAAGTTCTTTTAAAGCCGAGGCTGGAATATGGAATGCTCTACATTTATTTATTCTCAGTTGTTTGTATTATTGTAACTATAAACTCAAGTGGATTTGATGAAAATAGAGATCCGGATGAAGTGATTGAATACGCCAAAAAAGAAGAATTATTTGAACATCAATACTGGGCATACAATAAAAAACTTCAAAAGTACAGATACGATTTTGAAGCTGTGTACTACATTAATCTGGCTCAAAAAAAAGCCAGCGAAACTAAAGACAAATTTTTTGAATGGAGTGACAATTTCAACTCGATACGTATTTTATCCTATTACGAATTCTATGAATTAACCAAGTCTGATAAATTCATGGAACGCGAGCTTGGATACTTTGGAAGTGCCGCTACCAAATATATTCATTACTCAGACAAAGAAGAAGCATTAAGGAATCTGGATAGTCTAAAAATAAAAAACAAGCCCTTTGTAAACTGTCTGTATGGTTTGTGTCAGGAAGACACAGACTTAAAACTCAATTATTTTAAAAAAGAGATAGAAGGAAATGGTGCTCAAAAAATAGCTGCGCATTTATATGCCAATACCTGCTATTTAAATAATGATTATTCAAAATTTGATTATTTATATGCTAATGCAAAATTAAACTCATATGTTCCCTCTTATATAAAAATGGAGTACGCTTTCAGGAACGGACATTTACTCGATTTCCTTATGCTGGATATAGAGCGGGTATTTAAAGGAACGAAACCTTTTGTGTTATTTTCGGGATTATTGATCTTGTTTCTCTGGTTATTTTTCCTCAATAGCCTTGATCCTTTTGAAAAAGAAAAAACAAAAAGGGTTGTATTCACATTTGGTATTAGCATCGTTTTCTTTTTCCTATGCGGGTACTTATATCAAAGCGTTCATCATTTCTTTGAATTTGATCTGGGAAAGGGCGCACTGAATGATTTTATTTATTGCACCTTCGTGATTGGAGCCATCGAAGAACTCATAAAAATTCTTCCCTTTCTTATCGTTCTGAAATTTACTAAGGGCGTTACGGAGCCTATTGACTATCTCTTTTATTCAGGTATCAGTGCTTTAACGTTTTCGGTGCTGGAAGATATAATGTATTTTAATACACATACCATTGGAGTTATTTATTCAAGGGCCATATTCACAAGTTTGTCGCATATTGCTGATACCTCATTTATTGCATACGCGATGGTATTAGGCAAATACTATTACAAACGCAATCACGCATTACTTTTTATCGGTGGTTTTCTGGTTGCTTGCTTATCGCACGGCATATATGATTTTTTCATAATAAACGAGGAAACCAAAGTGTGGGTGATACCCTTCATAATATTACTGCTTCAATCATGGTGGTTTGTACACATCGTTAATAATTGTCTCAATAATTCCACGCATTTCGATCCACAGATAAAACTAAAAACAGGAAACATAGGTACCATAGTTTGCGGTGGTCTTTTTCTGATAATTGTTATTGTATATGCTCACACCGCTATTACTATCAGTGCAGATTATGCGGTGATCAGGTTTTTCATTGCCCTTATTTATTATTTTTATCCTATCTTTTTTTTAAATGTTTGCATCAACAGATTAGATATTTTTGAAGGCGAATGGAATAAATTCAGCTTAAAAAAATTCATTGACCCGCATATTTTTTTCGCCGGTATCAACCATAAATATTCCTCCATGCCCGGCAAAAAAATCGTTCTTTCTCCTTATGGAAGGCAAACCCTTAAACTCCTGCCATTCTTGCCATTGAGATCAGAAGTGAAGGAGAGGCTGAAGATCGGTGACTACAAAGGATGGTTTCATTTTGAACTTGACTTTCCGCTGGTCATAACAGGTAAATATTACCATTCGATCTATTTCAGGACAAAAGAAAACGAGGTTCCTTTTGAGGAAGATCAGCGCAATCTCGTAGCTATATACGCCTTAAAAAATCCTGAGCTCAAAGCAATGGGGAAACCTGAAACCAAAGACCTTGTTTTTATTGACTGGGTCTTTCTTAGCTTTGTTCCTTAAAAGAGGGTTTAGAACATCGTTTTTCTTTGTTAGTCTTTTCCCGTTTCTGTTCGTAATTCAATTTTCACAATCCTTTATTTGTTAGTAATTTCAACCCTTAAAATCAAGGGTGAGCGCATTAAAAAAATTAGCAGGACAAACCGCCATTTATGGACTCAGTACCATACTGCCCCGCTTTTTAAATTACCTGCTTACACCGCTTCTTACTTATATCTTTCAGAAGCCTGTTGATTTTGGTATTAACACTGAATTGTATGCCTATATTTCTTTCATCAATATAATTTTTACGTATGGAATGGAAACCGCCTTTTTCAACTTTGCCAGCAAAGCCGAAAATAAAAATTCGGTTTACAGTACGGCACTGATCTCCATTTTAATCAGTACAGCCTCCATGTCCTTACTGATGTTACTGTTCTCCACCAAATTGGCTGCCATTACCGATTTCGAAAATCACCTTAACTATATCATTTGGTCAATACTCATTATTGGCTCCGATGCTTTAATGGCTATTCCGTTTGCACGACTGCGCCTTAATCAAAGAGCCAAACGTTTTGCACTTATTAAAACGGCAAATGTTGTCATAAATGTTTTTCTGAACATCTTCTATTTTATTATCTGTAAACAAGCTTATGAAGAGAGTTTGATTAGTGGCTCCACTTCTTTTGTAGCATCCTGTTATAACCCGGAAGTTGGCATCGGTTACGCTTTTCTTGCTAATCTGATTGCAAATCTTTTTTCTTTATTAATGCTCGCAAAAGAATTTACGGGCTTCCCTTATCACTTTGACAAAGAGCTTTGGAAAAAAATGATCAGGTATGCCCTGCCACTTTTGGTAGTGGGATTAGCAGGCATGGTTAATGAAACGTTCGACAGAATTATCTTAAAATATCTTTTGCCCGAAGGTATCGGACAATCCGAAATAGGAGTGTATGGTGCCTGTTATAAGATCGCTATTTTGATGACCATTTTTATTCAGGCATTTCGTTACGCAGCCGAGCCCTTCTTTTTTGGAAACGAAAAACATGAAGATTCAAAAAAAACAAATGCACTCATTTTAAAGTACTTTGTAATTGGCTGCTCATTGATTTTTTTAGGAACCATGATGAACATAAGTTGGATACAAAAATTCGTTAGCCCTCCTTTCAGGGTTGGTGTTCATGTGGTACCCATTTTACTTTTGGCAAATTTATTTTTAGGAGTGTATTTCAATTTATCTATCTGGTATAAACTTACCGGTCAAACCCGCTTCGGAGCTTATATTACCATTGTTGGAGCAGTTATAACCCTGATTATAAATTTCGTTTTTATTCCAAAGTATAGCTACACTGCCTCCGCCTGGGCAACTTTTTTCTCTTATGGAATTATGATGATCCTGTCTTACTTCATCGGTAAAAAATACTATCCTGTGAAATACAATCTGAAAAACATGTTTTTCTTCTTCGGATTCGCAGTAATTTTTTATGCAATTTCACTTTTATATAAAGGATCTTTTAGTAACGCTAACATCGAACTCTTATTCAATAATATTCTCTTTTTGATTTACTGTTTCATCTTCTACAAATTTGAACTTCCCAATTTAAAACGTAATAAAGCCAAAACAAATGCAGGTAAAAATAGTTAATACAAGCAAACACGACCTTCCATCGTATGCAACAGAACAAGCTGCGGGAATGGATCTTCGCGCCAATATCTCCGAAGCGATTGAGTTAAAACCATTACAACGTATATTGGTCCCCACCGGATTATTTATTGAATTACCAAAAGGTGCAGAAGCTCAAATTCGCCCACGCAGCGGATTGGCCTTTAAAAACGGGATCACCGTTCTTAATTCACCCGGCACAATTGATGCCGATTACAGAGGTGAAGTGAAAGTGCTATTAGTGAACTTATCTGACGCGCCTTTTACAATTAATGATGGAGAACGTATTGCTCAAATGGTAATTGCCAAACACGAAACAGCTTCCTGGAGCCTGGTTCAAAGTTTGGAAGAAAGTGAAAGAAATGCAGGTGGATTTGGAAGTACAGGAAAACATTAAAATGTATAACACAGAGGCACTGAGTGTATGGAGTTTCACAGAGTTTTAATTAATAGCAATGCTCTGCGTAACTCTTTCCTCTCTGAAACGCTCTGTTGAAAAATAAAAAACATGAACACAATCAATAATTTCAACTTCGCAAACACACGCGTTATTATGCGTGTAGATTTTAACGTTCCGCTTAACGAACAATTTGAAGTAACAGACGACACTCGCACCAGAGCAGCTTTACCAACCATTCAAAAAATAATGAATGATGGCGGAAGCTTGGTTTTAATGTCGCATTTGGGCAGACCAAAAGATGGTCCTACCGATAAATATTCATTAAAACATATTGTAAAGTCTTTATCTGCACTTGTAGGTAAAGAAGTGAAATTTGTTTCAGATTGTATTTCTTCTGAAGCATTTGCTCTTTCATCTTCTCTTAAAGCAGGGGAAATTCTATTATTAGAAAACCTTCGTTTTTATAAAGAAGAAGAAAAAGGAGATCTTGCTTTCGCCGAGAAATTAAGCAAACATGGAAATTTTTATGTGAACGATGCATTTGGTACAGCCCACCGTGCGCATGCTTCTACAACCATAATTGCTCAATTCTTTGACAAACAACATAAGTGTTTAGGTAATGTAATGGCAGGAGAAGTAGCAAGCATTAACAAAGTACTGAATCAAAGTGAAAAACCATTCACAGCAATTATTGGCGGAGCAAAAGTTTCCGATAAGATCATGATCATTGAGCAATTAATGAGCAAGGCAAACAACATTATTATTGGCGGAGGAATGGCATTTACTTTTGTAAAAGCAATGGGTGGACAAATTGGAAAATCACTATGCGAAGATGATCGTTTGGAAACAGCTAAAGCATTGTTGGAAAAAGCAAAAACAAGGGGAGTCAACTTATACATTCCCACAGACGCTATTATCGCGGATAATTTTTCGAATGATGCGAATAAAAAAGAATGTAAAATAAACGAGATCCCTGAAGGGTGGATGGGGCTTGACATTGGGAAAGAAACCATCAAAAAATATGGAGAGGTAATTGCTGCTTCTAAAACCATTTTATGGAACGGCCCAATGGGCGTTTTTGAAATGAGCAGTTTCGAAGCCGGAACAAAATCGGCAGCAAACAGTATTGTTGAAGCAACTTCAAAAGGAGCTTTTTCTTTAATTGGCGGTGGCGATTCTGTTGCCGCGATTAATAAATACAATTTAGCTGAAAAGGTTAGTTATGTGAGTACCGGTGGCGGTGCATTATTAGAATACATCGAACAGGGAACCTTACCCGGTGTTAAAGCAATTGAAGGTTAATACAAAGCCCTTATTTAGAAAAAGCCCCTCCCGATCACTGAGCTTGAGTTTATACTGAGCTTGCCAAAGTGAAGGGCGGGACTTTTTTGTTTTTACATTTTAGTGAAATCATCCGCTAATCCCGTATCTTAGCTTTATCAAAAATGAAACTCTCCTTCCTTAAAAATATCGAAAAGAAAAAACTCTTTACAAAAGCGGACAAACTGCTGCTGGGATTAAGCGGAGGGAAAGACAGCATGGCACTTGCTCATCTTTTACTGGATTGCGGTTATACATTTTCTATCGCACATTGCAATTTTAACTTGCGTGGAGAGGAAGCTAATGCAGATGAATTATTTGTAAGAGAATACTTTCAGAAAAAAGGAATAGAGGTTTTTACAGTTAGATTTCAAACAAAAGAGTATGCTGAGTCACACAGTTGCTCTATTCAAATGGCTGCCCGTGAGCTCCGTTATAATTGGTTTAATGAGCTTCAGGAAAAAGAAAAATTCGATTTTGTTTTAACTGCACATCATGCAAATGACAATGTTGAAACTTTTTTTATCAATCTCCTCAGGGGCTCCGGGCTCAACGGATTAAAAGGTATTCCTGAGAAAACAGAAAACGTTGTTCGCCCCTTGCTTTATGCAACACGGGAAAAGATCGATCAATATATTACTAAACACTCAATTCCCTTTCGTGAAGACAGTAGTAATAGTGAAGAAAAATATCTTCGTAATAAATTAAGAAATCAGGTAGTGCCATTATTAAAAGAAATCAATCCTTCACTTGAAGAAACAATGAGCAGGGAAATGCTAATTCTAAAACAAAGCCACAGCTTGCTTTCCGAAACGATTGCAAAAAAACTGGAACAATGTATTTCAACAAACAATGGGGTAACGAAAATTAATTTGAAAGAGTTGCACAGTTCTCCATATAGAGAATTACTTATTCATGAAGCAATCAAACAGTTTGGCTTTACAACTGACATAGTTTTGCAGATTAATGAAAGTATAAACACTATTCAACCCGGTAAAAAATTTTACACTCAGTCACACGTCTTACTTATTGATAGAGCTACACTCATTATTCAAACTTTAGATGAAAAACCAGAAATAGGGTCATTAGAAATACCTGCTGAAACTGAAGAAATAAAATCCCCTATACATCTTGTCTTCAAAAAAGAAGATGGTGAGGTAATATTGAAAGGATCAAACGTTGCTTGTATAGATATAGAAAAGTTGCAATTCCCATTAGGTCTAACCAAATGGCAGGAAGGTGATGTTTTTTATCCATTAGGAATGAAAGGTTCTAAAAAAGTAAGCGACTTTTTTATTGGCCAGAAATTAAGCATCTTTGAGAAACAAGAACAATGGATCCTTAGATCGGGTAATGAAATTGTTTGGTTGGTAGGATCAAGAATGGATGACAGATACAAAGTTAACGAGAACACAAAGCAAACACTCATTATTGAGTGGAAAATCTAAGTGGAAGAAACGCAAATCATATTTGAAGAAAAACAATTTCTTGGACACAATAAAGTGTCTATTCTGATTCGTATGGCTCTTGCTCTTTTTTGCTTTATAGGTTATTATTGGAGTGAAAATCCAAAATCCGTAGAAGTTTCCGGTATCTATATTGCGCCCTATCCGGTTACAAATATCCCTCAATCGGGGCAATTATTCTTCATCTTAGGGATGTTGATCCTTATGATTTCAGCTTTATTGGTTTTAGTGTTACACATTCAAACCAGGGTGTACGATTCTTATATTGTATTGGATGGTTTTTGGAACGCACGAAAAGTAAAAATTGACCTTAGAAATATTCATACTGTTAAAAAAATGCGCTATAAAAAAAATATTTTGCGTAGGCCCGTATATAATTTACACGCCCGCGGGGTCATCAAATTTTTTACTTCCGGAAACGAATTTGTTGAGCTGCGGGATAAAGACGGATTAACTTACAGAATAGGCTCACAAAGGGCAGGAGAGCTGGCTAAGGCTATTGGTAAATTGATAAAATAAATTTACGGAAAAACGAAACCAATTATCTTTTTTAGAGTATAATTGTAGTACAAAAATCCTAAATCCTGCTTAGTATGGAAACAGCACAGTACCAATTGATTGAAAAGGAGGCCATTGCAAACATGCATTTTCCTGAAAATGACGTTCTGAACTCTAAAGAAGAAAAAGCGCTTCGTACAGCTGACCTTAACACCGCCATGTCGCTTGGCAATCTTGAACATAGTAAAATTCGTATTTATTTTGAAGACGACGTGTCTCCTAAAGTAGTAGATACAACCGTTTGGGGCGTAACCGATAAAAGAGTCATTCTTAAACAATCTATTATGATTCCAATTCATCGCATTGTAAGAATCAAATTTTAGTTGGTCTTATTTTTGCTGAGTAAGCTCTCATGAAAACTTTTACTTTTCTCTTTTTATTTGCGTTTTCGTTACTTTTACCTGACTTGGGCTTTTCTCAGGCGGTTCTAAATCCTGTGAAATGGGAGTACAGTTATGAAAAAATAACAAATACGGAGGGCTTCATATTAATGAAAGCCAGAATAGACAAGGATTGGCATATATACTCCCAACATCAATCAACCGACGGGCCAATTCCCACCTCTTTCCTATTTACGGCAAATGCCGACTTTGACCCTATTGGTAAAACAGAGGAACCGACTGCAGATAAGGCATATTCCGAAGTGTTTTCAACAGAGGTTATAAGCTTCGGAAATGAAGTTGTCTTTAAACAAAAAATCAAGAGAAAAAACCTCAACTCCTTTGATTTGAATGCAGAACTAGAGTTCATGGCTTGCAACAATAACACTTGTCTTCCTCCAAAAGTTGTCAAATTCTCCGTACGAATTCCTATTGCCATCTCCGGCAAATAAAATTAATCTGTAAATATGCCTTTTCTACACTTTTTACCCTAAATAAATAATTTTAGTGGCTGCGCTTTTTTTTTATAACTTCAGTGCTTCAAACATAGACTGGTATTGAAACTCTTTAAAAAACATTTCTATATTTTGTGGCTTATGGCCATGGTTGGGTTTTCTTTGTCTGCTCAGGAAAAAGGGTACTTAGAGTTTGCCGGTAGAACAATAAAAGATCAAAAACCATTGGGCGGATCTCACATTACCGTTTACAAAGGATCGACCAAAATTACCGATGTAACAACGGGTAAAAACGGAAAGTTCATGTTCGATCTCGAATTCGGGATGGATTACAAAGTAGTTTTTACATCACCCGGTTGCGTAGATATGTATTGTATGATTTATGCATCGAAATGCCCGGCCGATAAAGCAATTTTCCCCATCTATGAACTTGATGCTCCTTTTTTCGAATTCGGGAAACCAACCGTTAATTATGAGAATTTCAAAAACCCTTTTACAAAAATAATTTTTGACGGAAAAAAAACATTTCGGGATGACGAAAAGTATGTGGAACAATTCCTTAAAAACTTATACATCGATCCGGAAGAAATGAAGAAAATTGAAGAACAAAAACTGGAGAAAGAAAAACAAGAAAAAGAGCTGCTTGCAAAGCTAAGGCTGGCTGAAGAAGAGAAGTTACGTAAAGAACAAATTGCATTGGCAGAACTGAAAGCCAAAGAAGAAGCCGAAATGCTGAAAAAGCAAATAGAAGAACAAAATAGAATTGAAAAAGAAAACAATGCAAAAAATATTGTTAACACTAAAGAAAATGAAGCCAATCAGGCATTGGTAAAAGAGGAAATAAAGCTAACTATCAGTAACGAACAAAAAAAGATTAAGGAAAAACAAAACAAAGCCATCAAAACAAATTATGAAAATGATTTATTGAAAATGGTTGCTGAAAATGAGAAACAATTAAAGCAAAGCACTTTTGCTAAAGAAAGAAAAGAAGCGGAAAATAACGAGATCATTGAGATCTTGCGTCAGGAAGCGATCACCAAAGCAAAAGCTGACGAAATTCGTTTTGACAAAAAAATAAAAGCTAAACAGGCTATTTTACATTCCCGTATACTCAATCATGAAGTTACCGGTTTGGTCAAAACGGTTGCTCATAATCAGGCGTCATATCGAAGAGCAAGTGTAAAAACATTTCCGGAAGCAAAAAATTACAAGGCTAAAAAAATGGTTGGCATCACTACCGATTCAGAAAATCAAACATTCAAAAATTTATATACCATAACCGTTTCTGAAGGAGAAACAAAAACTGTTTACCGAAAAGAAAAATACAGTTGGGGCTTGGTATATTATTTCAAAAATGATAAAGAAATAAAAGAAGAAGAATACTTTAAAGAACTATCGCTATACAATGTACCGCTTTAAACATATTGCATGTAAAACAGCATACAGGTTATTCCACCTGTTGCTTTTGTGCTTGTTTGTAAACAACACACGTGCCCAAACTACGAGTTTCATCACTTACGGGATGGAGCAAGGCCTTATTCAAAACCAGGTAGAATCTGTGGTGCAGGATGATGATGGAAACCTTTGGATCGCAACCATTGCGGGCTTAACCAAATACGATGGTGATAAATTTATTTCTTATACAAAAAATCAGGGATTAGCCGAAGACTGGATAACCACAAGCTATAAAGACAAAAAAGGAAATATATGGTTTGGGCACTGGGCAGGAAGTGTTACCCGTTACAACAAAGAGCTTAAAATATTCGAGAATTTAAATTTAGAAGAATACACTCATTTTAAATCTATCAGAAGCATCAAAGAAGATTATTCCGGAAAATTTTGGATCGCAACTGAAGGTGCGGGTGTTTTCATTTATGACCCGGCAAATAACAAAATGTTTTCCATCACCACTAAAGATGGTCTTGTCAGCAACACCATTTACGACCTGATTTTTGACTCCAACAACAATGTATTATTTGCAAGCGATAAAGGAATTGTGATTTATGATTATTCAAAATCGATTTCCTCTCCCGAATCATATACAAAAATTGATCTGACAGATGGTCTCTTCAGCCAAAGCATTACAAGTCTTTATTATTCTTCTCAAAGTGAATTATGGATAGGCTCTGCTGACAAAGGAGTTGCAGTTACTAAAATAAGCGGCACCGTGGAAGCTATGAAAACACAAATAGCTAAATCACTTGTGTTAAACGAAACTAATGGGTTGAAATCCAATTTTGTAAAAACCATTCGCGAAGATCACTCCAAAAATATTTGGGTAGGAACAATCGGAGGCGGTGTTTCCAAATTAACCCGCGAAAAAAATCCGGGCAATTACTTTAAAACATACAGTACCCGACAAGGATTAAACTATTTCAATGTCAACAGCATTTTCGAAGATCGTGAAAACAATCTTTGGATAGGCACCGACCTTGGTTTAAATCAATACAGAGGTGAACGGCTACAGGTATTTGACGAGGCAGATTCTATTCCTAATAATATTATCTGGAGTACCTATTGTGATAAAGAAGGTAACATTTGGACCGGTACTAATAATGGTCTGGCGAAACTTTCCTTTACGTATGGCGCAAATAATACGGAATCACATTCAGTAAAAATGTATGGTTTAAAAAACGGTCTCACTTCAAATGTGATATTGTCTGTTTTCCAGGATTCAAAAAATAATATTTGGGTAGGGTCCGGATTTGGAGGGGCATTTATGCTTGCCCCGGGATCCGATAAATTTATCCAGTATAATTCAATAAAAGGATTAGCAAACGATATGGTGTATTCCATTGCCGAGGATAAGGAAGGAAACATTTGGTTAGGCACAAAAGAAGGTGCCTCGCGATTGAATGTTGCAAGCGGAGAAATAAGGAATTTTACTACAAGTGATGGACTGGGCGGTAATCATATCTATAGAATTCTTAAAGACAAAAACGGCTTGCTTTGGATCGGAGCATTAGGAGGCAACCTAACTGCATATGATGGTAATGCATTCAAAAAATATGATGAAAGCAATGGGTTGAAACATCGCTTTATTTTATGTATCGATGAAGATAAAAAAGGAAATCTTTGGTTTGGCTGTTATGGCGGCGGACTCTATAAATATGACGGAAAGAACTTTACAAATTATAATGCAAAACATGGTTTGAGTAATGAGTCGCCGTTTTCAATTGTAACAGATGAAAATGATAATGTGTGGATAGGCAACAATCATGGAATAGAAAAGTTTGATGTTGCAAAAAACCGCTTTGTGTTTTACGGCCGCAACGACGGTTTTATGGGAGTAGAGTGTAATCCCAATTCAACCTGTATCGACAAACGAGGGAACATTTGGTTCGGTACAATCATGGGTGCGGTGAAGTTTAATCCGAAGGAAGACTTACCAAACGAAACCGCGCCGATTACAAAGATAATGGGGCTTAAATTACATCTTCAGGACACTGTTTTTCCAAGTGATAATGAATTTCGTTATAATGAGAACAATCTGACATTTAAATTTATAGGAATCTGTTTAACAAATCCTGAAAAAGTAAAGTACGAATATACATTAGATGGTTTTGACAGAGGCTGGATCCCCGTTAATCATTTAGTACACGAAGCTACTTATACAAATTTACCTGCAGGCAAATATGCTTTTAAAGTTAAAACAGCAAACAACGATGGTGTGTGGAGTGAACCTGCTGTTTACGAATTTACCGTTAAGCCTCCATTTTGGCAAACTGCCTTATTCTATATTGCCGTAGCCGCCTTTGCCATTTTCACTATTTTTGTTTATGACAGAATCCGGACACGCAAGCTGAAAAAAGCAAAACTGGAGCTGGAGAAAAAAGTAGAAGAGCGCACCATTGAACTCGCAATAAAAAATGCAGAGTTGGCCGAGAAGAATAAAGATATTACCGATTCTATACGCTATGCAAAACGCATTCAGGATGGATCGTTATTACAACATCGTCATTTTAATACACTAATTCCGAATTCATTTATTTTATTTAATCCAAAAGATATTGTGAGTGGGGATTTTGTATGGGCTAAACAAACGCATAGCGCCTCATACTTTGCAGTTGTTGATTGTACAGGGCACGGTGTTCCGGGAGCGATCCTGAGTATAGTTGCAAATAATTTATTGGAAAAAACATTTGCCGAGTGTAAAGAAACATCGCCTGCAGCTTTATTAAATTATTTAAGTAAGCTGGCTTCTACCGCACTTCAATCTTCTACTGATGGGTACCAATTAAGAGATGGAATGGACATTGCACTTTGTAAGATCGATAGAGAAAATGGCAAAGTTGAATTTGCAGGGGCATACAATTCATTGTATCTGATTCGTGAAAATAAATTAGTGGAGTACCCGGCTGATCACGTTTCAATTGGTGTTACAACTGATGGACAAAGCTACACCAGTCATTCATTTAATATTGAGAAAAATGATTTGATATATACATTCACGGATGGATTTGCTGATCAGTTTGGCGGAGAAAAAGGCAAAAAATATAAGTATAGTCACTTCCAGGAATTTTTAGTAAAAATAAATACAAGACCGGTTGAGGAACAATGCAATATGTTGGATGAAGAATTTAGAAACTGGAAAGGAAGGCTGGAACAAGTTGACGATGTTTGCATTATAGGCGTGAGACTATGATATAATTAAGTCAGTTTACCCTGAGCTTAGCCGAAGGGATGTTTGTATTATAGGGGTTAGATTATAAGAAAGAAAAGATGAATGTATTATATCCGAAAAACTGGAAAGATTACGAATTAATTGATTGCGGTGATTTTGAAAAGCTTGAACGATTTGGAAAGTATATAACTATACGCCCCGAACCGCAGGCAGTTTGGCAAAAACGTATGAAAAACACTGAATGGGAAAAACTGGCACACGTTAAGTTCGTTCCAAAATCAAGCTCATCAGGTGATTGGAAGAGGCTAAAACAAATGCCGGATCAGTGGAAGATTTCCTATACTTTATTAAAAGAAGCTGAAATCACTTTCCGTTTAGGCTTAACTTCATTTAAACACGTAGGGATTTTTCCTGAACAAGCGGTAAACTGGGATGTGATTTATTCCTTTTTAAAACCATTGCAAAAACCAAAATTTCTGAATTTGTTTGCATACACCGGTGGAGCGTCCATTGCTGCAAGAGCTGCGGGGGCTGATGTAACACACGTTGACTCCATCAAACAGGTTGTTACCTGGGCAAACGAAAACATGACTGCATCTAAACTGGATAATATCCGTTGGATTGTTGATGACGCGCTTAAATTCGCCAAGAAAGAAATTCGCAGAGAAAATAAATATCAGGGGATTATTTTAGATCCGCCCGCATTTGGTCACGGCCCTAACGGAGAGAAATGGAAGCTTGAAGATAATATTCTCGAAATGATGGATAGTGTATTGCAGTTGATTGACCCACAACAACACTTATTGATTCTGAACGCATATTCATTAGGATTCTCTGCTTTAGTAGCAGAAAATTTATTGAGCCCTTTTGCAGATAAAAATAAATCTGAACTCGCAATCGGTGAGCTATACATTCCTGCAACTTCAGGTGTAAAGCTACCATTGGGTGTTTGGGGAAGACTGACAAAAGGTACTTAAGATTTCGCTTGGCAAGAATACCCAAATACAGGATAGTGCAACATGGAGGATGTTGTAAATTTGATGTAACAATTAGTACACTATTAAAGCTATATTATGAAATCAAGATCTATTTTCTTTCTCCTTGTATTCACATGTTTTTTTAATCCGGTAAATGCTCAAATTGGGTGGTATTTAAAAGTAAACGGAACACCCTGGAATCAATCAGCTGCTATCCCCAACAACGCCAAATTAATTTTTGGAATGAAAGAAGGAACTAATTTGACTCCATGTTACAATCTTTCTGTTACTAAATTAACTTGTGGCGGACTTGTGTTAGCTAATCCTACAGGATTAAAAAATCCGTGGAACATTGACCTGTCAACTGTGCTTAATGGGAAAACAGGCACTGTTACTTTAGAGATCAAGGGTACAGGTTGCAGTAACACTAATAATCAGCATTGGATTGTTAATTTCATCGCTACTCAATCTTCGGCTACAACACCTACAAGTACAAGCACTACTGCCACCACCTCAACAACAAGCACTGCTACTTCAACCGCGCCTGCAGGAACAACAGCAATCACCTCCATTTCCAAAACAATGCCTCGCAGGCAACACATAGTTGCAAAGGTTCGATTTACTAATAAAACCGCTACCGTAACTAAAGTTTGTTTTACAACAGGTTATCCTGTTACAAATGCTTATCAAACCGTAAGTAATTTAAAAATCAACAACGGTGTGGTAAAAACCATTTCAACGGGTTCTAAATATTTAGAATTCACTTATGCCAATTTAGCCAAAGGTGCTTCTGTTGATGCCATATATGAATATGATATTATTACTTACGCTATAGATATGAATACATCGAAAGCTCTTAGTAAAGCTTATATTAACAATGTCGATTATGTAAACTTTACCCGTTCCGTGCCTACTCAAACAGACCTAAGTAATACTAAACTAAAATCCATTTGCAATAATTTGTGGTCACAAAGCGCAGGAAATTATATTACCTATGTACAAAAAGTTGTCGATTGGATGACCCTAAATACGGAATGGAAATTTACCGGAGGCGTTATTCCAAGTAACACCTTCTTTAACTCATTCACTGGAACGAAATGTACAGGAGATTGTGGTTCTTTATCAAACGCTATGGTAGCAATGCTTCGTTACAAAGGAATTCCGGCAAGACTGCTAGTTGGTTATGGTTCTGAAAAAATGACTGCTACTGATTACAAAGGGCACGCGTGGTTAGAGTTTTACATTCAGGATTTTGGTTGGATTCCCGTTGACCCATCTTATAGAAGTAATAACAAAGTTATAATTGGAAAAATTCCGCACAAAGGAATCATTGTAACTTACGATGCATTTTATAATGTGATTATGTTAGGAAGCACTTTTAAAGACATGTTCATACAAAGTTATTTATGGGCATTAAACGGAACTGCTCCCACAAACAGCTACGCGCTAAATTTTACAGTCGCTTCAACAAATTTTAAAGAATAAACATGGGATGTGCGCCAAATCCTGAAGAGGTTGAAATGGGAAGAAGTGGTTCCAAAAATTCCGAGGCAAAAAGCCTTATGGAAAAATTTTCTAAAAACACAGATCACTTTTTCGAAATTTTACAGCAATTAAAAGATGATTTTAAAGATCACACAGTACTCCTCAAAAAATTAAATACATCTTTTTCCGGAATTAAAAAACCTTCCGCATATATTGAAGCGGAACCAAACGAAGGCCCTCCTGATAATTTCTATTATTTCCTGAGCGAACTAAGAAGAGTTGCCGAAGGTAATTATTCCAGGGCAAAAGAAATGGAACGAGTGTTTTGTGATCTTCACGCGAAATTTTATCCCATCTATGATGCATATCCTGAAGTATTGAATTCAAGAGCGAAAGAGGGAGTGCAGTTAGCCATCACTAATTACATTGAACACCGAAAAGATGATGTGAATACCTGGATAGCATGGCTGAATAAGGAACGTGGCTTTTCAGAATCAGCACTTAAATACGGCGCAGAAGACAGTCCTGAAAAAGCAAAGGCATTAATTGAAAAAATAGATGCTGAAATTAAACGGGTTCAGAACCTGAGTGAAAAAGATATTTTGTTGGATAATACTTTATTTGCACGTAATTCAGATGAGTTTGATTCAACTGAAAATATTTACAAAGATTAATGGCACGCGGATAACACTGATCTTAGGATTTACATTTATAAAATAAAATTCGTTTTAATCAGTCGAATCTGCGTCATCCGTGTTCCATTACCCAAGCACCTTTTTCAAAGCAGCCTGATAAATTTTTCTGATACTGTTTTTTTCTTCCCTTAAAATTATTGCTTCAAGTGCAGGAATAAGGTCTTTGTTGTGCTTGCCTTTTAGCTTAACAATTTCTCCCAATGCAAAAGCAGCAGCCCATCTTACCACAGTACCAGTATGTTCAGAATTTGTAAGCAATCCTGAAATAGCCTTGTCTAATTTGTTTGGAAAAAGGTGTGCAGTGTTTCCTATTACTTTTGCCGCTTCCCATTTAATACGCGGTGCCTTTTCATCCAGACATTTCGTTACAAATTCAAAAGCTGAAATGTCCACAATTTTTGGATCCTGTTTAGATGCAAATTCCAGAGCTTCCACGCAGGTTGCTTTATTGGGGTCTTTGGCAGTACTTGCAAATGCGATCAGGTCTTTTATACTAACTTCCTTCTTCGAAACTAATTGACAGATCGTTTCTGTTTTCTCTTTTGGCTTGGCGCTTTTATTGGAAAGGATTTCTGTTAACATAATTCGTAAATTGGTATAGCGTAAATTTAGTAAATTAGCTGCTTAAATCAGTGTACATGAGAAGTGGATTTTTGATCTTTATATTCTTTGTTTTTTTCTTTAAAACATCATTTGCTGATGATCACCTGAAAAAGCATATTGGTTTCTCCGAAACTTTTTTCGGTAACGAAGAGGATTATCAGGTATGCTATCCAAAAGATCATAAGAATTTTTTTTATTCCATTTTTGGTTTTGGAATTTTAGCAACAGTTTTGGGTGCTATGATCTTTGTTGTAAAAAGCAGAGCTAATAAACAACTCAAAGCAAAAAACCTGATTATTGAAGAAAAGAATCATGATCTTATTGCAAGTATCACTTACGCTAAACGAATTCAGAATTCGATTTTACCTCCCAAAGAAATAATCTCAGCACTCGAAAAAAATCTCTTTGTTTATTATCAACCTCGTGATATTGTGAGTGGTGATTTTTACTGGATCCATCAAACTGAAAACATATTGTACGCTGCTGTTGTTGATTGTACCGGACATGGAGTTCCGGGAGCTTTTCTTTCTCTTATAGGACATCAGGCAATTAATCGTGCAGTTAACGAAGATAAATTAACTTCACCAACCGATATTCTTGACAGAATGAATTCCTATGTAAAAACATCTTTGCAACAAGAAAAAGAATCTGCTTTAAAAGATGGAATGGAAGTAGCGCTCTTTAAACTAAACACCACCAACAACACACTTGAATTTGCCGGAGCTAACCTTAGTTTGGTTTTAATTCAAAACAATGCAGTAAATGTATTAAAAGGAAATAAATGTACAGTTGGTTCTATTCAGGAGCATGTTACACACGCCCCAATTACACAATCAGTACAGCTATCCGCCGGTGATGCTTTCTATGTTTTCTCCGATGGCTTTGCTGATCAAATGGGTGGAAAAGATGGAAAGAAATATAAATCTGTCAAACTGAAAGAAACACTTTTACGGATAGTAAATAATTCACCTCAACAACAGTGTAAAGAATTAAACGAAGAATTTATTTCCTGGAAATCAAATCTGGAACAAGTAGATGATGTTTGTTTGATGGGGTATAGAGTATAAAATAAAAAAGTGAAGTAAAACTTTCCTTAAAATTTTATGAGGTGTGTAATTGAACACAAGGAGTGTATATTCCAATTACACACCCCTACCCCTCTCAAGGGCAATGTCCTAGAATAAGGTAGAATTATTATATTTGTATATGGAACTTATCGAAATAACAAAGAAGTTGAATACCCAAAAGCGTTGTATTAATTACTTGGAGAAAGCTAGGTGGGGTGATAACACAACTTGTCCTTATTGTGGGTCGGAGAGAATAACTGGGATGAAGAAGCAGTTACGCCATCATTGTAATTCCTGCAATACAAGCTTTAGTGTATTAGTAGGAACAATATTCGAAGCATCTAATTTACCTTTACCGAAATGGTTTATAGCAATAAGTCTTGTTATGAATGCAAGGAAAGGTATATCCTCCAGACAGTTGGCACGTCATATAGATGTTACAAAAGATACAGCCTGGTATGTTCAAAAGCGTTTGCGTGATGCTATGCAAAATACGGACAAAAAATTATTAGAAGGGATTATTGAAGTTGACGAAACATATATTGGCGGGCAAACTAAAAATAAACACAAAAAAGTAAGGGATGCATTGCACGCTCAAGGGAAAGTGGCTACAGGTGCAATGCACAAAACACCAGTGTTTGGTATTTTATCTAGATCAGGAAGAGTGAGTACCCAAGTAGTTGAACAGGCAACGGGTAAAACTCTTAAGCCAATTATCCATGATAAAGTTGATCGCAAATCAGTAATTGTCAGTGATGGTTTTGGCGCTTACGCCGGATTGAATAAGCAATATCATTCTCATGAAGTAGTGAATCATGAAAAGGATGAATATGTAAGAGGAGCATACCATACAAATAATATAGAAGGTTTTTGGAGCCTAGTAAAAAGAGGAATCGTTGGTCAATACCATAAGATCACCAGAAAATATCTACAGAACTATTTGGATGAGTTTTGCTTTAAATACAATTTTAAGAAGGAAGAAAAAATATTTGAACTATTCCTCTATAATGCACTAATAACAAACAAAGTTAAACCAATTGCTACCAGTTAATAGGACATTGCCCTTGAGAGGGGCAGGGGTGTGTCTTCCACCCCAAAACACATCTATATGCGTTCTTTCTTTACCACAAAAAACAATTCGTTTCCTTCTCTTGGTTTTATTGAGTTATGTGCTGTTTCCATTTTTTGAATAGCCAATTTTCCTTCAAATAAATTTCTGTATTCTGTTTCATTTCCACCAAAAGGAGGCCCGTCAGCATTTAATGGAATCTTAAATAATAGGCCCATCAATTTACCTTCAGGTGCAAGCAGGTCCTGCATTTTCAAAACATATCTTTCTCTTAAGGATGGATGCAAAGCGCAAAAAAATGTTTGCTCAACTATTAGATCGTATTTACCGTGATGAAGAAAAAAGTCTTCGCAAATACAATGTGCATCAGGAAAATCAGGTACACGTTTTTTGAAGGCGGAAATGGGTTCAACGGAAATATCCAACAAAAACACATTTTTAAATCCTTGTTGATGCAAGTATTCAGCTTCGTAAGCATTGCCTGCCCCGGGAATTAAAATACGGATGTCCTTATTTTTCACCTGATCAAAATACTCTTTTAATGGTGTTGATACGATTCCTAAATCCCAACCTGTTGCGTTGGTTTTATACCGCTCAGTCCAATATTCTTTTCCTAATTCACTCATATTAATGTCCGCTACAATATTGTTGAATTAATTTATATGCAACCGGGCTTCCCAATTGATCGGCCTTTTCAAGATCTGTACAACAACCCTTTTTATCTTTCTTCGACATTTTTGCAGCCGCACGGTTTACGTAGGCAGAAGAATAATCAAATTTAAGTTTAATTGACATATCAAAATCCTTTATTGCTTCATCGTATTGTTTTAAACCTGTTTTGGCTGTCCCCCTGAAATTATAAGCTACATAATTTTTTTTATCCATCAACAATGCTTTATCCAAATCACCAATAGCTCCTGAATTGTCGTTAATATTGATCTTAGCCGCTGCCCTATTTACTAAAGCATCAATATTCTTGGGTTCCCGTTCTACAACCTTATCATAATCTTTAAGTGAGGCTTTATAATTCCCGACTTCAAAATAAGCTTTGGCTCTTGTTTGATAGATCTCTGAATTATAATTGGTGTCTTTTGTTTCTTTAAAACCGTCGTTCAAATCTTTGATGGCATAATTGTATTCACCCATTTCATATTTAAGAACCCCTCTCTTAAATAATGCCGGCGCATAATTCGGTTTATGAAATAACGCTTCATCCAAACTGGCTATTGCTCCTTTTTTGTCTTTTCCCATTATTTTGAGTTCCGCAATAAAAACCAATAACTCATGATCTTCCTGAATTATTTTTAAAGCCGAATCGTAATGTTTTTTTGCTTCCGGATATTTTGCATCGTAAAAGTAAGCTCTTCCCAGATATTTTAGACATTCCTGATTATCGGGCGCCAGTTTTAATGAATGTTGAAGGTCCTTTTGAGCACCTTTGTAATCCTTTGTCTGCAT
The DNA here is from genome assembly GCA_030684395.1 of Bacteroidota bacterium. Lineage (GTDB taxonomy): Bacteria > Bacteroidota > Bacteroidia > B-17B0 > Aurantibacillaceae > JADJDM01. Next base: position 350,968 of record JAUXTT010000004.1, read on the forward strand.
TTTACAAAAAGCCAGTTTGTTATATGCAGCTGTAAGTTCAGGATTTTTCTTCACAGCCTTTTGAAGTGTTTTTATAGCTTCCTTGTATTGAGCCGAATCGATCTGTTTTAAAGCGGCTTTATATAAATCCCCAGCAGGATCAATGGACCGGGTAGTATCTTTTTTTGCTTGTTGTGCTGTAGCGGATATGGTAAACATCAAGGCTACCAATAAAAATAGGTTCTTCATCATATCATAAAAGTAAAATAATCTTCCAATTAAAGCAAAAATGTTACCACTTATAAAATTAAGCTCTATAATTCAATGAGTATATTAAATTTGCATAAAATTTACAGCATGAGGATTCTATTTACAGTATTGGTAGTTGGGCAAATTCTATTTTTTTCTTCTTGTGGAAATTCTTCTAATGAGGTGGCTGATAAAACAGTAGCTGTGGATTCTACCTTAAGTAAATTAAACAGTCCGGAACTAAAAGCGGTAAACAAATCCTTATTGGAAGACCCGAACAATGCGGCCTTGTATTTTAAAAGAGGTGAATTGTATTTTAAGAACCATGACCTGGAAGCCAGTAAAAATGATGCTTTGAGAGCAATTAAACTGGATAGCTTAAAACCGGAGTATTTTATGTTACTGTCGGATGCCTACTTTACCGCTAACGAAACCCGTTTTTCTAAAGAGGCATTGGAGCGTTGTTTAAAAGCCAATCCGGGAAGTATTGATGCTAATTTAAAACTGGCTGAACTTTATTTTTATGTAAAAAAATACACAGAAGCCATCAATTACATAAATGCAGCCTTAAAGATAAATGAGAATACGGCGAAAGGATATTTTCTGAAAGGTATGTGTTACAAGGAAAGCGGCGATACTTCGCTGGCAATCAGTAGTTTTCAAACATGTGTGGAACAGGATAATGATTACTTTGACGGCTACATGGAACTGGGAATCCTATTGGTTGCGAAAAAAAATCCATTGGCAATAGAATACCTGAAAACGGCTCTGGGCTTGCAACCTGAGAATATGGATATTTATTACAACATGGGACTTTTTTATCAAAAAACTAAAAAGTATGATCTTGCTATTGAGACTTACAAAAAGATCCTCTCAAAAAACCTGCAATACAAGGAAGCGCATTATAACCTGGGGGCAATAGAAGTAGAAAAAAACAAAAACTACAAAGAAGCCCTGAAACATTTCAGTAATGCCATTAATGCAGATCCTAACTATGCAGATGCTTATTTTGCAAGAGGTGTGTGTTATGAAGAGCTGAAAGACAAAACCAATGCAATTGCAGATTATCAAATGGCTATTCAATTGCAGCCTAACCACCCATTTGCGGTGGAAAATCTAAACGAATTGGAGAAAAAATAATTAAAGAAACTTCGAAAAAAATTTGCAAATTTTAAAAATCTGTGTACTTTTGTCCTCCTCAATACGAAAGTACCGAGAGAAACACCAAAAATGCGAAAGTAGCTCAGTTGGTAGAGCGTAACCTTGCCAAGGTTAAGGTCGCGAGTTCGAGACTCGTCTTTCGCTCCAAGATCCTCCGATTATTCGGGGGATTTTTTGTTTATAGGTATTTGGGTATATTTGTTACTTGTACAAATTTCGTTTAGAAGGAAGTGCAAGGGGTTGAACAACGATACACAATAACAGAAATTTAAAGCATGACAATTCCCTCTTTTGATAAACCAAGTAATCTTCTACTCTTCATTGGAATTGGTATTCTTCTTTATGCGTTAAGTTTTCAAATAAAAAGCGGAGAAAATCTAGACAAAAAATATTACGAAGGCAGTCTTAAAACTCTTCAATTAAAATATGACATAAAATTAGACAGTTCTGAATGTGAAAGCCTTAATAAGAAAATTAATCGTCTTAGATCTGACTCTACTTCTTCGATAGAGGAAATCCGTATAGTTCAACTTGCTATTGACAAGAAACTAATTCTAAACTCAAAACGTGCAGAAGAAATAAACATAATCAATTCAAATATAAATAGGATTTCAAATCAGTATGAATGGGATTCAACAGGCTTTTGGCCTATTTTTATAATAATACTTAGCTTTATTTTTATTGGAATGGGTATTGTCCTTCTTGTCAAAGAATATGAATTAAAAACATCGAACGACAATACGACAAAAAAAATGACAAATCAATTAAAAAGCGCTTCAAAAGAAAGGCTCAAAAAATACTTTAAAAATAAATAATTGTTATAAAAATGACTAATTAAATCTAATCACTGAAGCTTAAGAGAAACCTAATAAGACTTAAGTGCAAGTCATTCCCACATAAGTCGAAGCTATTCTGTATTTATATCAAGGAACAAGTTATCTATACGCTGCCACTTACCAATTCATACCTGCCACTTATTAAATACAGCTATGGCTATGTTTTTTAGCAACTACATTTGATTAACGCTAAAAACAAACACCATGAAAACATTAATTTTAAACCTCGCTCTCATCCTTGTGATGATGCTTTTTTCCTGCAAACAAAAAAGTAATGAGCTTGATTCCGATTCAATAAATGTTGCAAACATTGATATTGCGCCACCTTCTGCTTCTATGGAATATAGTGCAGACCTAAATGCCCCACCGCCTCCGGTAAAAGAAATGGTAAAATTTGCACCTCCAGAAGTGAAAGACGATGCAGTTGAGACAAATGATTTGACATCAAACTCCCCTACAAAAAAATCAGTTGCTAAAAAAATCATCAAGGATGGAAATATCTCTGTGAAAGCAAAAGATATTGCAGCATCTAAAAAAGGAATTGATGAAACAGTAAAAAAATTAAACGCTTATTATGAAGTAGAAGATCTTCAAAACAATGATCAGTCAACGTCCTACGATCTAAAAATTAGAGTACCCTCCATAAACTTCGAAAAACTAATTGCAGCTATTGAAGGCGGCAAAGATGAAATAACAAGCAAAAGCATTCAGGCACGTGATGTTACGGAAGAGTTCATGGACATTGAAACCCGCCTGAGCAACAAAAGAGAATACCTGAAAAGATATAAAGAACTCCTTGCAAAAGCGCTAAAAGTAGATGATATACTTGCCATTGAAGAAAACATAAGAGTTCTGCAGGAGGAAATTGAGAGCAGCGAAGGAAGATTAAAATACCTGGGCGATCAGGTTGCCTACAGTACTTTAAACTTAAACATCTACAAAGAAAAAGCCTTCGTTTACAAAGCGCCCGAAGAAGACAAATTCTCGGAAAGAGTAAAAAAATCATTAGGTAATGGCTGGAGCTCGGTAGTGAACTTTGTATTATGGTTAATTACTATTTGGCCTTTTATTATTGTGATGTTGGTATTGTTTTTTGCTGTGAGAAGATTTATTAAGAAATGGAGAAGCAAAAAGAAGTAATAAGCATTGAATATCTTTTTTTAATTTATGTATATTTGATAATGGCAAAACTCTTAGCATCATAAAACATATGGAACACAGCGAAAAAATCAAAGAATGTTATAAAGCAGCTTCAAACTATCCTGATCTTGCAAAACGATTAAATCAAATTGGAGTAGAATCATATACTGTAGATACAGCAAGCGGCACAGTACTTTATAGATTTAAAGAAGGAAAAAACACTTTGCATCCGGGAAACATTGCTGCAAGAGTAATTAACGAAAACTTCAACGAACAAAAAACAATTGAAGCGGTTAGAAACAATCAGCAAGGGAGAACAGATTATCTGGGCTTCATGAATGAAATTGCAGAAGCAGGCGTTAGATTTTACGAGGCAACACTATGCGGCGATAACAAAAGAGTAAGTTATATTGGGAAAGGTGGTTTTTATGAAGAGGCAATTCCGTGGTAAAAAAAATCTTTAACCATATAAGGGCGTAGAAGAAATCAATAACTCAACCTTAAATGACCTTATATGCCTTATATGCCTTATATGCCTTATATGGTTCAGTAAACTAAACCGGATCCACATCAATTTTAATTCAAGTCTTTTTGATATCGTGCTTTTGAAATTGCTGAATAGGCGCTAGGATGTATTTCCGGAATTTAACCACAGTAAATTCACTCTAACTAACCAACTCATTTTGAAAACCCCTTAACAACAACCCGAATAGGTTTTGCAATGAGAACATCAAGAAGATGGGTAAGTTTTTCCCAATACTTGTTCCCTTTTATGATATAATCTTTTGCTCCTGCTCTGAACAAATCAATTGCTATCGCAATATCTTCATTACTTGATAACATAATCACTTCTGTTTTAGGGTTGGTCTCTTTAATTTTTTTCAAAATATCTAAACCATTTTTACCCTCTAAATAATAATCAAGTATAATAATCTGGGTTTCATTACTGATCTCTTTTAAACAAGATTCACCATCGTCAAAGGTTGATATAACTAAAGCTGGTCCAAACCTGTTTTGCAGATACGTCTTCAAACTGCTAACAAGTAGCTTGTTATCGTCAACAATAAATAGTTTTGTTACTTGCGTATCCATTTGCGCCTCCATTTTATATAATAGTATAAATCCTACTACAAAGGACGGGAAATATAAGTACTAAGGTCTTACATAAGTAAATCTAAATCATACATATTTCACGCTTTTTCAATTAGAAGCGTTGGTTGGAGCGGAAATTATTAAGTAAATTGAATAATATATAAAATGAATTTATTTTTAAAACCATATAAGGGCATAGAAGAAAAACCGCTCGCCAACCTTATGTGATCTTATATGCCTTATATGGTTAAATATATTAAACCGGGTCCACATCGATTTTAATCCTGATCTTTTTATTGATGTCGTGTTTTTGAAATTGCTGAATCGCCATTCTGATATGCTCCCGAATTTTTGCAGCTGAAAATTCTCGCTCGTATTTAAGCATGATGTTTTTGTAGAATTCGTTTTTGATCCTCGCTACCAAAGGAAACTCAGGGCCCAATACACGCTCGTGAAAATGTTTTTTTAATTCATCTGTTAACTGTGCGGCTCCTTCGTTTAATAAGAACAGATCTTTACATATCAAAGTGAACTCAATGATCCTGAAAAAAGGCGGATAATTAAATTGTTGTCGGTCGTGCATTTGAGCTTCGTAAAAAGCATTATAATCACCTTGTTTTACCAATTGCAATATGGCATGATTGGGTTGTGAAGTTTGAATAACTACTTTCCCTTTTACATCTTTCCTGCCTGCACGCCCGCTTACCTGAGTAATTAATTGATATGCTTTTTCATGTGTTCTGAAATCGGGATAGTTCAAAGCCTGATCAGCGCTGATAACTCCCACCAGGCTCACATTATCAAAATCGAGTCCTTTGGTTACCATTTGCGTACCAATCAAAATATCGATGTTTCCGTGCTCAAAATCATCTATCAATTGTTTGTATGCATACTTACTTCGAGTAGAGTCCAGATCCATACGAGCAGTTTTTGCTTCCGGGAATAAGAGTTCAATTTCTTCCTCTATCTTTTCAGTTCCAAAACCTTTGTAACGTAAATCGGAATTTCCACATGCACCACAAGATGAAGGCGGAGAAACAGATGATCCGCAATAATGACAAACCAAACGATTAGAAGCTTTGTGATAGATCAATGCCACATCGCACTGAGTACAATGCGGAACCCAATTGCAGGTATAACATTCTGTATATGGAGCAAAACCTCTTCTATTCTGAAACAATATCACCTGCTCCTTTCTGTCTAATGCTAATTTAATTTCATCCTTTAAACGTAGAGTGAATAATGAATTCTTATTGTCCTCCGTTCTGTCAGCTTTAGAATCTACTGTCTCAATTTCAGGAACAGTGGCTTCACCAAATCGTTGACTCAATGTAACCAAACCAAATTTATGTTCGTGTGCATTGTAATAAGTTTCTAATGCAGGTGTTGCTGAACCCAATACTACTTTTGCTTTGTGAAGATGTGCCAGGTAAATGGATGAGTCACGTGCATTGTAACGTGGTGCGTTATCATGTTGTTTATAAGATGAATCGTGTTCTTCATCCACAATGATCAAACCTAAATTAGTGAAGGGAAGAAACAAGGCTGAACGTGCTCCCAACACCACATCGTAATTTACATGTCGGTTCAGTGATTCGGATACAGTTTCGTTTCCGGCAACACTATTCCATATTTCTACACGCTCGTTCTCCGAAAACTTAGAGTGGTATACTCCTACTCTGTCTCCAAAAAAATTACGAACTCTATAAATTAACTGTGTGGTAAGCGCTATCTCGGGCACTAGAAAAAGAACCTGTTTGCCTTCTTCCAGGGTTTTCTCTATTAACTTACAATAGATTTCTGTTTTACCACTTCCGGTAATACCGTGTAACAGAACCACATTCTTTGTTTCGAAATGCTGTTTTATTTCAGCAAGAGATTTTTCCTGTACATCACTTAAGGAAATAGTTTTACGCGCTTCCTGATCTATCTTCAAACGTGAAATCTCAAAATCCTGCGATTCGAATGCTTCTTTTTTTATGAGACCATTTATTCCACCTACATCAAAAATTTTAGAAAACTCACTCTTCTTCACCCATCTGTCAATAGGCAGTGTTTTTTTCAAACCGCTGATGTTGCCCATTTTATTGAGGTAGTATAATAAGACCTCAACCTGCTTATGAGCTTTCCTTTCGAGGGCATTAAAAAATTCTTCAAATAATTTTTCGTCATTAATGTATTTTTCATTCAGCCTCACATACGGAACCAATTTAGGTTTGTAACGTTCGCTGATTTCTTCGAAATTGATCACCAATTTTTTCTGACGTAAAGATCTAACAATGGGCTGAGGGTTTTTCACCTTCAACAAATCAGCTATCTCACTAACCAACATGGTTTCTCTTGCCTGCAAAGCTTCGATCACCATGCTTTCTTTATCGGTAAGCACAGAAAGATCAAGCGAAGAAAAATCATATTCTCCGTTCAATACTATTTTTGTTTCGCTGTTCAGTTTTAATCCTGCCGGTAATGCAGCATTCATTACTTCACCAATATGGCACATGTAATAACCAGCCATCCATTCCCAAAAAGTGAATTGAGTTTCGTTTACAACGGGTGCTTCATCTACAATAGATTCAATGTAACGTGCTTCGTATTGTGATGGCGCATTGGAATGTATATTTCTGACTAAAGCTGTATATAATTTACTTTTACCAAACTGAACAACAACACGAGAACCAACACGTACTGCATTGGTCATTTCTACAGGAACACGATAAGTGAACAAATTAGGAACTGCCAAAGGCACCACCACATCTATAAAAAGAGTTGGATGTTCCATTATGATACTATTTTTTCAATGGACTTCCAAAGCAGATCAGCTGAGCGATCCCACGAGAATTTATTTCTTTGAACTTTACCTGCGTCTATTAATTCAATGCGTTTAGGTCTATCGTTGTACAAATACAACATAGCATTTTTTACTTCGTTTACTTCGTACGGATTTACATATAATGCCGCATCGCCTGCTACTTCAGGCATAGAAGTAACGTTGGCAGAAATAATGGGAACATCACATTGCATAGCCTCTAAAAGAGGAATCCCAAATCCTTCAAAATAGGGAATAAATGTAAGAGCAAAAGCCGAACCCAACACTTCATTTAATCCGCTTGCACTTAACCTTCCGGTAAAGATCACATCATCGGTATGTTTCATTCCGGTAAGAACTTGTTTTAATTCATCCATTCCCCAGAAAGATGCGCCTGCCAATACTAATTTAAAATCGGAATTAGATTCTGTTTTAAATAATTCAAAAGCCTGCAATAAACGTTTAATGTTTTTACGTGTGTGTAATGACCCCACAAAAACAAAAAACTCCTTTCCATCGGTAAGTTTTGCTTTCACTTTTTGTTTTACCTCATCATCAACCGGGAAAAAAGTTTCGTTGATACCATTATATACAACATCAATTTTATCAGGATCAACAGCATAAGAATCAACAAGGTCTTTTTTACTGTACTCAGAAACCGTTGCAATACGAGCCGCTTCCTTTGCAAATAAAGGGAAGAAACGATTATAATATTTACTTGTCCAAAAAGGAAGGTCTTTTGGAAGATGTTTAAAATTGATATCGTGGATGACAGGTAACTGTTTGCACTTTGCTCCTAAAGCAAGCATCCCATCAGGTGAAAGAAAAAGATCCGGCTTTAATTTGTTCAACACCGATTTAACTGAATACTGAAACCATGCATAGTACAAAAAGGGATGTCGTGCTTGTGGACCTAATGACATAGGTGTAATATTATCAGCAAACACAAAGTCTTCATCAAAATGTCTATCGAATAAAAACACAAAGTGAATGTCTTTTTGCTGTTCAGTAATTCTCTTAAGTGTTTGATAACCGAACCAACCGATTCCATCCAATCGGTTCTTCAATAAATAACGGGTATTTACAACTATTTGCACGGCTTAAAGATAAGATTTTATTGAAATACGGGATTAATGAAACGAAGAAATTCCTGTGAATTAAACTGTTAGTAATCAACATGAATGAAGACATGCTTACAATTCCTGTTTCACAATATTTTCGTACTTTTGAGAAAAACTGATCTAATGTCTGAAACAGCGTTGAAAGTAGAAACAATGGCCGATTATATGGCGCGTGGTGAAGCTCCTGAAATTCTATTTTGGGTAGGATGCTCTGGTAGTTTTGATGATCGTGCAAAAAAGATCACCAAAGCCATTGTGCGCATTTTGAACCATGTTGGGATGAAGTTCGCTGTTTTAGGAACTGAGGAAAGCTGTAGCGGTGATCCTGCCAAGCGTGCAGGAAATGAGTTTTTGTTTCAGATGCAGGCCATGAGCAACATTACCTTAATGAATGCTTATGAGGTAAAAAAGATTGTTACAGGCTGCCCGCATTGTTTTAATACCATTAAAAACGAATACCCTGAACTGGGTGGAAAATACGAAGTAGTACATCACACACAATTGGTGCAGGAACTGATTAATTCAGGAAAACTAAAAGTTCAGGGTGGTGAATTCAAAGGAAAAAAAATTGTTTATCACGATCCCTGCTATTTAGGAAGGGCGAACGATGTGTATGAAGCGCCTCGTGAGATCATACAAAAACTGGATGTGGAATTAGCAGAAATGAAACGCAGCAGAGCAAATGGTTTGTGTTGCGGTGCTGGTGGAGCGCAAATGTTCAAAGAATCAGAAAAAGGTGATAAAGAAGTAAGCACCGAAAGAGCAGAAGAAGCACTGGCCGAAAACCCGGATGTAATTGCGGTTGGTTGTCCGTTTTGTAATACAATGATGACGGATGGTGTAAAGCATTTTAATAAAGAAGATAAAACGAAAGTATTGGACATTGCGGAACTTATTGCTTCAGCTAACGACCTATAGTTCTCGACTTCTCCCGATAGCTATCGGGACGAACTGACAATAAACACCTTATGTCACTTCGAGCGCAGTCGAGAAGTAGACATACAAAAAAGAAAAACATGAACGGAAAAGTTTGGGCATATTTATCAAGTAAAGAATTAAGTGATGAAATGGTAGAAGCTATTTCTAATGAAACCTACTACTTTCTGGATAACTGGAAAGCTCATGGAACGGCATTAGCAGGTAGTTTCGAAATTCGTTACAACCGTTTTTTGATCATTACCGTTGATGAAGATAATTACAATGCGAGTGGTTGCAGCATAGATAAACAATTACAATTTATTAAAGAGTTTGAAAAAAAGTACTCTATTGAATTATTGAATCGTTTATTAGTGGCATATAAAAATAGCTCCGAAAAAGTGGAAGTTACTCACGCAACCAAAATAAAAGATCTGTTTGCTTCGGGAGAGATCAATGAAAATACTATTATTTATAATCCTTCTATCAGCACCTCAGCTGAGTTAAAAAACAATTTTGAGATTCCTTTAAAGAAGAGTTGGTTGAATGAGAAATACAATCTCGTTTCTTAAAACACGTTGAACCATATAAGGTCTATAAGTTCATGTAAGGTTTTCGAAAAAAAGGGGTTTGTTCACACATTTAAGTTTTATCTTCTATGTCCTTAAATGCCTTATATGGTTTAAAAACTACTGTATCCTTAGTTTCTGCCCCGCCCTCAAATAGTACTTCTTGTCTGTACCATTCAAAGCGCATAATTGCTTTACGGTGATTCCGAAACGTTTTGCGATCTCATACCAACTGTCTCCTTTTTCTATACAATATAGAGTTGCATTGGAAGGATAAGCACAAATAGCGCTTTTTCCCTTTTTTATAAGCAAAGTATCTGCTTCCATTTTAGCATCTGTGAAGGAAATAAAATTAGAAGGATTTAATGCCTGACCTTTAAAACGTACTTCAAAATGTAAATGTGGTCCGCTCGAACGGCCTGTAGAACCTCCCAATCCAAGTAAGTCCCCGGCATTGATGACCTGTCCCGGTTTCACTTTTATTTTAGAAAGGTGAGCGTAAACAGTTTCTAAACCATTGTAATGTCTTATAATAACAACGTTTCCATAAGCACCTTGTTTGCGGGCAATACGCACCATTCCGTTAAATGCTGCTTTTACTGTATCGCCTTTGTTTAAATGAATATCAATTCCTTTATGCATGCGGTTATCCCTCCAGCCAAATTTAGAAGTAACGATTCCACATTTTGGGTGACAATACTTTCCCAATGAATCGCTTTGCACCAATAATGTTTGTGAATCGGGGAATTCAGTTTCGGGTGTAATGGTAAATACTGCTTCTTCATCAAATGCCTCGTAAAAATCAGGAGCAGGAATTCCTTCTGCTTTAGCCTTTACAACATGCAAAAGAGATGCATAGTGATTAACCAATTCTATATCGCTGGTCTTTACAGAATCCAGATCCAGTAATGAATCTACCAGATAAGTAAGATCTTCCCACGAAATATTTTTAATATTTACCAACGATACCGTATCATCACTTTTCTTTTCCGTAGGTTTGTTGAGGATTGAGCGTAAACTATCCCCCTTAAAAGCAAATGAATTCACACTAACAAATAGTACGAACAGCAATAACAGATATGTGAGTTTTGTTTTGATGGCGATAAAAATATAAAATTTTATTAACAATGCAAATTATTGATTAATAGTGAATAAAGAACTTTAATGACAAGTCATACTTTAAACAATACCAAAATAAGGTTCGCTCAGTTTTTTGAAGAGAATAAGAAGCTCATCAGCATCTTCTTTTGTGCCTATTTGGTATTAATTGCCAACCGCTATCTGTCTGAAACGGATAATCTTATACTCTTATTCGACAAATTAGGTTTTGATGGTTTGAAATTAAAATGCGAAAATCTCTTCATTTATTCCGAAAAATCACGCTTTTATTCACTTATTTACTGGGTTTCTATCATAAACATCTTTTATCTCATCATTCCGGTTATTGTAATAAAGCTGGTTTTAAAGGAAAGAGCCCGCGATCATGGTTTAGCTATTAATGTGGAAAAGGATTTTCACAAGTACTATATATTGTTTATGGCAGTTATGATTCCATTGGTGTTTTGGGCATCTACAACCGATGCTTTTCAGAATAAATACCCGTTTTATAAACTTCCTGCGGGCTCGGCAATTGGCTCCGATTTTATGGTGTGGGAGCTATTCTACATTTCTCAGTTCTTTTGCCTGGAGTTTTTCTTCAGAGGCTTTATGGTAAAAGGCCTGCAACCTAAGTTTGGTGCGCTTTCTATCTTCATTATGGTTATCCCCTACTGTATGATCCATTTCGGAAAACCCTTAGCAGAAACCATAGGCTCGGTGTTTGCCGGACTGGCATTGGGCTATATCAGCTACAAAGGAAGAGGGATTCTTACGGGGTTCTTAATGCATATAACTGTTGCGCTTACGATGGACTTTCTGGCTTTGTATCAGAAGGGATTTTTCGGGTAGGAATGTTTTCCGAAAATTAACAAATAGTTTTTGATAATTAAACATAGAAAAATCTTTTCAGGATATTTATTGAATATTATCATTAGGTTAATTTTTTTGGTTATAACAAAGTTTTTTTTGGATAGCAAATTGTTTTATATACTTTCGTATCAAACCTATTTAATTATGAAACACAAATTTTTACTAGCAGCAGCTATGTCTGTTGCATTAGGTGCTAAAGCTCAAATGCAAGTATTTAGTACAAACCAGATCGCAATTGGATATTATGGAACAATTCCACCACCAACCGGTTTTAAAACTCATGCAACTGGTAAAACATTATTTACCAACACATCAACCGGAACTTACGGTGCTCAAATCACAGGAAACGATAATCTAAGTACAGCCAGTACACCAGATTATACGTGGAAGGGAGATGATGCAACAACAGGAATATTTCATCCAGCTTCAAACACTATAAGTTTTAGTACTTCAGGTTCTGAAAGATTTAGATTTAATAGTAGTGGTCAATTTGTTTCATACAAAACTGCCAGTGCAAGTACTCCTGACCTTACATGGAATGGAGATGTAAGTACCGGGATATACCACCCTGCAACCAACAATATTGGTTTTACAGTTGCTGGAGCAGAAAGGATGAGAATCTATTCAAACGGAAATGTTGGAATCGGTACAACTACACCAATGGAATCTCTTCAAATTGGGAATAGTTTTACTTTTCATACTGGTGGCTCAAAATATATTGGTTATAATACTTATTTTGATGGGTCTAATAATAAACGGCTAGTTACTGACTATGCCACTGCAGTTACTTTTGGATATGGTGACATATCACTACAAGTTGCACCAAGTGGAGCTGCAGGTACCATTCCGACATTCATAGATGCATTACATGTTAAAAACAATGGTAATGTGGGTATAGGGACGTCTGCGCCAAATGCAAAGTTTGACGTGCGGGGCGCAAGTAATTCAACTGCAACAATCATTTATGGCACACACACAAGTGATTACGGTTATGCCTGTATTGTAGATGTTGATAGGGACTTAACCAAAGCTTTTTCAATTAAAAAAAGTGGAACAGAATATTTCAGAGTTTATGGTAGTGGTGATGCGTGGGGTAAATCATGGATATCATGGAGTGACCGTAACCTTAAAGAGAATATTGACAGTATAACAAATGCACTCGATAAATTAAAGCAGTTAACCGGTTATACGTACAATATGAAAGCCTCTTTTACAGGCTCTACAACTAACCGAAGCGAAATGGGCCTTATTGCACAGGAAGTGGAAAAAATTATACCGCAAATTGTAATGACAGATGAAAATGGAATAAAGGGTGTAGCCTATCAGAATTTAATACCACTTTTAATAGAAGCAATAAAAGAACAAAATAAAAATTTAACAGATCAGCAATATCAAATTAAAACCTTGCAAAGCGATTTAAACAATTGTTGCCAAAACTCTAATAATAGTAATGTTAATGGAAGCGTAGGAATTAGCGAAACTGAAAATTATTTCAATGCAAACTGGCTTGCTCAAAACAAACCAAACCCTTTCAACAAAGAAACCGTTATAGAATACAACGTTGTTCAAAACGGTAGAGGCAGCATTCTGATCTTTGACATGAACGGAAAATTACTAAAAACCATTCCTGTAAAAATACCAGGAAAAGGTTCTGTAACAATTACTTCTGCTGAACTTTCTGCTGGAATGTATTATTACACTTTGGTAGTAAATGATGTGGAGATAGACACAAAAAAAATGATCTTAACTGAGTAATTTTAAACTACGGATTATGTGTAAAACACTTATTATAAAAAACAATGTTATGAATAGATACTTATTCATATTCGCATTAATTGTCTTTTGGAAAACAAATTCCATCGGACAGACCCCCACTGTATCAGGGTACAGATGGGATAATGTTGGTTCTATCAGCGATATTTTTAGCAGTCCAGACTCCCTTACTACAACCAATTGGTTTATATCTCCAGATTGGAATTCCTATGAGTTTGGGTTAGGGTATGATGGAGTAACCAATGCACTAATACTAAAAACTGATGGTAGCACCGATGAATACTCTGCATATCTCCAATCGAATTATTACCTGAAATATGGATATTATGAGATAAATGCTCGATTTTATCCGAACACATCAAGTTTAACGAATACCGGAGGAGGGGAGTTTTGGATGTATAAACAGGCTTGTCCAGATTTGCCGTGTCAAGTTGGTTGTTGGAGATATGGAAACACTTATAGCGAAATAGATATTTTCGAAAATGGCGTTACATACACCCCTATTGGCGGTCCTACTAATAATATCAATCAATACAGTGTTCCAAACATTCATTTGTCTATTCTAACTACTTGTTCGATTTCGCCTCCACCCACAAGTGCAGCTTACGTTACAGACAATACCCATCCTTATAACACAGCTGGTTCATGCGATCCGGACAATTCAAAAATAACATTGGTTCCAGGCTTATCGGGTGCAACTATCGATAACGCTTTTCATAAATACGGGGTGGATGTACATAAAAACTATATCGATTTCTATTTTGATGATCTGTTAATAAAGCACTATACCTCAATGGATAATGCGCCTGGAGATTGCATTACTTCTCCTACACAATTTGAGACCTTTGATAAGCATATATTTATGAATGTAATTTTGTCAGCAAAGAATTTTGATGCTCCAGCAGATACAAAAGTTATGGATGTTGAGTATTATAAATTCTACAAAAGTACACCACGGATCTCCGATATTACTTACACAATGGCTTCTTCTACGGTTGCCATTAAATCATCAACTGAATTAGACGAATCAAGTTGTTCCTATGGATGGACAATTAATTCTGCACATGGAACCAAATTAAGTGATACCTATACTTCACAGGAATCCACGGTTAACCTCAGTCTAAATTCAGGCATTTCAAACTATGATATTACTTGTTGGAATACCAGTTTGATTGGATACAGTTATGCCGGGGGACCGAATGAATGTGCTAGCGTTGTTAATTCTCTTTCTACCCCTCAAACTCCTACTTCAACCTGGAGCAATGGTGCCGGCATACAGGTAAACACTAGTGATGTTATACTTAAACCAGGTTTTGTACTTAAGCCAGGTGAAACCTTCAGAGTGGTATTTAATTAATTAGAAGTATACTCAAACCAAAAAAGTGCTCTCAAATGGGAGCGCTTTTTTAATTCAATATTTAATCAAAACTGAAAATACTTACTTGCCATCTTCTCAATCTCCGAACCATAAGCCAAAGATGCCGTAGCTGCCGGGGACGGAGCATTTAATACGTGAATAGCGTTTCCGTGATACTCTATCTTAAAATCATCCAGCATGTCTCCTTGTGGGGCTAATGCCATTGCTCTTACACCTGCGCGAGCTGAAACAATATCATCCAATTCCAATGTAGGAATTAATTTTTGAAGGCGTTTTAAGAAATATGCTTTAGAGAAAGCTCCACGGTATTCGTCCATTCCGAACTTCCAGTGTTTACCAAAGAATTTCCACGTTCCACCAAAAGTAAATGCATCCCATGTATCTTTTAAACTGAAAGATGTTTTCCCATAACCTTCGCGTTTAAATACAAATACCGCATTTGGTCCGCACTCCACGCCTCCATGAATCATCCGGGTAAAATGTACTCCTAAGAAAGGAAACTTAGCATTAGGAACAGGGTAAATAAGGTTTTTTACCTTGCTTCTTCCCTTCTCTGTGAGATCATAATAATCTCCACGAAAACCAATAATCTCTGCGTCACTCTTAATTCCTTCTTTCTTAGCTATACGGTCGCTTTGCAAACCTGCACAGCTAATTATATATTTTGCATTGAAGTTTCCTTTTTCGGTAATAACGGTTGTGTAACCATCGTGCTTTTCAAAAGCAGTAACCTTGTGCCCTGTCATTACTTTGCTTCCAAATTTCTCTTCTAACAACTTCACGTAGGTTCTTGCCACATCCGGATAATCAATAATCCCGCAACAAGGAACCCAAATTCCTGATATTCCCTCACAATACGGTTCAATTTCTTTAATTTTTTTAGCATCGATCATCTCAATGCCTTCAACGCCATTTGCTTGCCCGTTTGCGAATACCTTACTCATGTGGGCCAACTCACTTTCCTCGGTAGCAACAATAATCTTTCCGCAAATATCATGTTTAATTTTGTGCTCTTTGGCAAATTCAACCAATTCTCTACGACCGCTCACACAATGGATTGCTTTATAGGAGCCGGGTTTGTAATAGATCCCGGAATGGATTACACCTGAATTATGCCCGGTTTGATGAGCAGCCACTTGGGGTTCTTTTTCTAAAACAAGGATTTTTTTATCGGGATAACGGCAATTTATTTTGTAAGCAGAGGCTAAACCAACAATTCCACCACCAATAACTATAACGTCGTATTGTATATCTGACATAGGAAAAAAATTATGGGAACCAATATAAATTGTTTTTTTGTTGTTTCGCTAAGCTCAATTCACCGTGTTAATCCTGTGTTTTGAAACCTTCATCCCAATGATACTACCGGAACTATGGTTTTAATCCCGATAGCTATCGGGAATTGCTCACCTAAAAAAATCTAATCTATAGAGATTCCATTATCTTTGCAAAGATACGTTTTTGACTAAAAGAAGTGCTGAAAAGGTTTTTAATATTTATACTCTTTACTTATTGCGTTCAGCTTACTGCTCAGCCTGATAATACTGATGCTTATTATTTAAAAGTTCAGGGGCATTTCGGTTTTATTATGCAACATCGTAACACAATGGGGCATTTGGTTAATGGGCACATAGGTGGCGCAGAGTTTAACTTCTCAAAACCAACAAAAGGTACTAAGCTTTGGCATTATGAGAACAATTTTCCTGAGCAGGGTATTTGTGTAAACTACACCTATCTTTCTAACAAAGAGCAGTTAGGGGATATTATCGCTATTGCCCCTTTTTATGATGTTCCCTTAAGTGATAAAGATAAACCTTCTCGTTTATACATGCGTGTTTCGAGTGGTTTGGGTATTGCCACAAAGAAATTTGATCCTTTGGAAAATCATAAAAACAATGTAGTAAGTGCTACCATAAATGCTTACATCAACTTTAAGTGGCTTTACAAATTTAATTTAGGAGAGCGATTGAGATTAGAAACAGGATTGAGTTTTTCCCATATTTCTAACGGAAAATATAAGGCTCCAAACCTGGGCGTAAATATGCTTACTTTTAATTCAGGTTTAACTTATAAAATAAAAGAAAAAAAACATAAAGAAATTATTGGTATCGATTCTTCTACAAAAGCTAAAAGCAAACACGAACTTTACGCCATTGCTGCATACGGTGTCAATGAAACGGAACCTCCGGGAGGTCCTAAATTTTTAGCGCAATCCTACACCTTTGGCTATTATTTCAACAAACGAAATACTCATAAATTTGGAGGAGGTTTTGATGCTTTTTATTGTCAATCTGTGATGCAGGATATTTTTGATGATGACTCCGTTCGGTATGCTAACAAAGCCAAATACATTCAGATTGGTATGCGTGCCAGTTATTCGTATTGCATTGGCAGATTAGCCTTTCCTGTTGAGTTTGGTTATTATCTTCACACCAATTTTACAGGAGATGGGATGTTCTATCACCGTATCGGGGCCAGGTATTATACCCCAAACAATATCATCCTTACCTTTTCGTTGAAAACACACTGGGCAGTGGCTCATTATTTTGAATTTGGAGCTGGATATCGCTTACCGGTAAAGAAGAAAGCAAAGAAAATAATTAACTAAGGCGGGTTAAGCCGTCGCCTCGTGCAGAGCCGAAACTTGTTAGGCTTAACGCCTGGCAGGCAGTTGAAGCTTGGCTTGTTTTTTGTCTGTGACAAACTAAATTATGAAATTGAAATCAAATAAAATAAAATACCTCTTATCTCTTCTGCTTATTCTGCTATTGAATATTGGTGAAATAAGAGCACAGGATGATGATTATGTAAAAGATAATTTTATTCGCTATCAGGATTGGGTTTACCAATCAAATATTAAAACAGTACAGTTAAGGGAAACTTCCTATGAGCTTGCTCCCGCTATTATAGAGTTTGGAACTGACCAAAAGCTTGAGTTGAGTTTTGATGACCTGGATGGAGGATTTAAAAATTATAATTACACATTAATTCACTGCGATGCTGCCTGGGTTCCAACTGATTTTGTTCAAACAGAATACCTTAGTGGTTTCTTTGAAGATAATATTTCCAACTACACTTATTCAACCAATACACTTCAAAGCTATACACATTACAAAGTAAATTTTCCGAATAACAACATGAACCTCAGCAAAACAGGCAATTACATTGTATTGGTTTATGAAAATAACAGCAAAGAAAATCCTGTGCTTAGCAAGCGTTTTATGGTGTATCAAAATTTGGTAACAATAACCGGAAATGTTCATCAGGCTTCTTCTGCAGATGAGTATTTCAACAAACAGGAAGTTGATTTTACTATTTATCACACTTCCTACAACTTAAGCAACCCTTTTGCTGATCTGAAAATAGTGATCACACAAAATAACCGTTGGGACAATGCCATTTATGGTATGAAACCTATGTTTACCAAGCAAAGTGAGCTTACTTTTGATTATGACGATGGTACCAATTGTTTTGAAGGAGGAAACGAATTCAGAAATTTTGATGATAAGAGTTTGAAGTTTTATACTCAATACATCCAAAAGATTTATAAAGATTCTTCCTCTTTGTACCGCGTTTTGTTAATACCTGATGAATTGAGGACTTTCAAAAGATACATGCAAAACCCCGATCTCAATGGTGAGTTTTATATCCGGACTCAGGAAATGGATAATAATGATAATGAAGCAGATTATTGCTTAGTCCACTTTTTCTTCCCTTATGATAATCCATTAGCGGATGGGAATTTTTATGTGAATGGAAAATTCAGCGACTGGAGATTAACCAAAGAAAATAAGATGGCTTACAATTCGCATAAATTGGGTTACGAGTGTGACATTTACCTTAAGCAGGGTTTTTATAACTATCAGTACATTTATGCACAGGATGGCAAAAAAACTCAGGACGTTACAACAATAGAAGGAAACCACTGGGAAACAGAAAATGATTATACCATCTTAGTTTACCACCGTAAAATCGGAACCTATTATGATCAACTAATAGGGGTTAAAAAGCTAAACTCTATGCGGAAATAAGATTAGAAATAGCTTCCCAACACATGAAGTAATTTATCTATTTGGCTATCCCATAACAATTTTGAAGATGCTTTTTCGTCATCATTGTCAGAGAAATCGGTCACGATCAATGAAATATCATTTGTAAGGTCATCTTTTTCAATTCTGAACTCAAAATAACTTCCATCAGGTTTATCGAGCCATTGATATCGAATCAATTTTTCTTCCACCATGCGGATCAATTTTGCCTGCTGCTGACTTCCATCCCAAAAGAAAGTATAAATACCATCACGAATATTTACATCATCACAAAACCATTCGGATAAACCACTTGGTGATGTAAGAAACTCAAATAATATAGATGTTGATGTATGAATTACATACTCCAACTCATACTTACCTTTTGGTTCCGGTGCGTTTTTTTCAGGAGCCAAAACTACAAGTTTAGGTGTATGATTTGTTGAGATAGGTTTAGATGCAATAGCTTTCACCTCAACAGGTGTTTTTGTTACAACAGGCTTTGATACCTTTTCTGCAATTTTTTTGGCTGGTTTCACAACAGCTACTTTAGAAGGCTTTACAACAACTGTTTTTAGTTTAACAGGTGCTTTCGCAATTTGTTTAACAGCGTTTACTTTAGAAACAGGTTTTACAACTGATTGACCTCCTTTTCCTGCAGGCAGGCGTGTAGATGACGCTTTTGATTTAACCGAAACTACTTTTTTAGAAAGAGGTTTTTTAATTGAATGCCGGGAAGATGTTTTTTTTACCGGAACACTCTTTTTTGCAGCTGTTTTACGAACAGGTGCTTTTTTTACTAAAGTTTTTTTTGCCGGTTTTGACTTTATGACAACCCTTACATTTTTCTTTGGAGCAGGCTTTTTAACCGATTTTTTTGTTACAGCCTTACGAACAGGTTTAGCTATTACCTTACTTTTTTTAACCGGGGAGGATTTAGATTTAGCAACGACTTTCTTCGCTTTCACAACTGCTTTCCCTTTTTTTGGTTGAGAAGTTTTAGAAATTACTTTCTTTTTTGTTTGCGTTTTTTTGTCGTTACCTTTTTTTTGCGATGACTTAGCTTTTTTCTTCGACATAGAATAGGATGTATAAGTTTAAACATCTGCAATTTATAAATATAATTTATGGTAGCAAATTAAATTTTATTAAATTTTACCCGGTACACTGTTTTTTAATAGAAATAAAATTCTATTTTTGCACTCCGTTTTTGAAAACGTATAAAACAATCACATTTGGCGAGATAGCTCAGTTGGTTAGAGCACAGGATTCATAACCCTGAGGTCTCGGGTTCAACTCCCGATCTCGCTACAAAGCCCTGAATATAATCATTCAGGGCTTTTTTTATGTATTACGTTAATATCGTTCAGATAGGTGGGAACTCACCGTCCCGATAGCTATCGGGATCGCTACAAAGCCCTGGATGTAATGATTCATGGCTTTTTTTATGCATTATATTAACACTTTAATATTCCGGAAACAGGATAGATTTTATTATGGACTAACTCTAATCTTATTTAAAGCTTAAAGCCGCACAATTTAGTGAAAACTAAGTGTATCAGGGACTTCAATACATATATCCTGATTTATCCCGAATAATTCAGCACTATGAAGGAGGTGAGATAACAAATATTCTTTTAAAGCTCAGGTTAAACCAATTCGAAAAAAATATTTTTGCATTGGTATATTTTAACTTTCCGTTTTTTGCAAAAAAAATTTAATCTAACAAATATTACACTTAGTCTTGATTAAACGTATATTCGTTTGTTATTTATCGAAAACAGGTAAAAAACATAAAAATTATTTACCTGTTTTTTAACTAATTAGATAAAAAAGGTAAGATTTTGAGCTTTGCAATGTTTATAAACTCTTGTTTATCGACAAAAAAACCTAAATTAGGATATGATTTCTCAAACTAATCGAATAATTATGTATCCAAAGGTGGTGTCGGCTCCCTTTGCGGACTTCATTCTTCTAAAAGAAAGTCTTATACAAATAAAATTTACCAGAAGCGGTCAATTAGAGCTGGAAGAGGCTAAGGAAATCCTTAGAATTACTACACAATTAGCCGGAAGTGCCCCTCATGCCTTAATATATGATTTTAACAAATTGAGTGTCCAGTTCAATCAGGAAGTAAGAGCATTGGCACAAAACCGGGATACCATCTCCGATAATTTATTTGCACGGGCTTTTGTAACCTATAATCTCTCAAATAAGCTTGAAGTAAATCACTTTATCAAATACAACAAACCTACAACACCTACCACCATCTTTTCATCATTTGATCAAGCCCTTCGTTGGATAGAGGAACACCAAAGGCATATTGCCGCATCCTAATTTCTTAATTTCCTAATTTCTACCGAAAAGTATAGGCCCTGTTTTAAATCAAAACAGGGCTTTTTACTTTTTCTTTCAATAATGCAATTTCCAATACTTCCTTCATATCTGTTACATAGCTAAAGTTCAAACCCTTTAAATAATCAGGTTTGATCTCTTCTACATCCTTACGATTATCGGCACAAAGTATAACCTCTTTGATGCCTGCACGTTTGGCGGCAAGTAGTTTTTCTTTTATTCCTCCAACAGGTAATACTCTTCCTCTCAGTGTAATTTCTCCAGTCATAGCAATGCTCTTTTTAACCTTACGTTGCGTAAAAGCAGACGCTAAAGCCGTAAGCATTGCTATACCTGCACTTGGGCCATCTTTAGGTGTTGCCCCTTCCGGTACGTGCATGTGAACGCCCCAGTTATCAAATATATCAGCAGGCAAGCCCAGGAGATCAAAATGTGATTTAAGGTATTCGTGAGCAATTGTGGCGCTCTCTTTCATCACATCTCCCAGATTACCAGTGATACTAAGTTTACCCCCTTTTACCTTGCTTAAACTGGTTTCTATAAACAATATATCACCTCCTACGGGTGTCCATGCTAAACCGGTAACAACCCCTGCCACATCGTTGCCCTGATATTTATCTTTGCTGTGAGATGCACCTAGTACTTTCAATAAAAAGTTCTCATCAAATTTAATAGCTGACTTTTTATTCATAGCTACATGCATGGCTATAAAGCGAGCCAGTTTTCCTAAACGTTTTTCAAGAGATCTCACACCACTTTCCCGGGTATAGTCTTCAATAAGTTTTTCAATTAATTTATCGCTCAATTTAAATTGAGTTTTTTTAATTCCTGTATCAGCTAACACTTTTGGTATTAAATGACGCTTTGCAATTTCTATCTTTTCTTCTGTTGTGTAACCGTTCACTTCTATAATTTCCATTCTGTCGCGCAATGCCGGTTGAATAGTTGATAGCGAATTGGCCGTTGCCACAAACATTACTTTACTCAGATCATAATCCAACTCCAAAAAATTATCGTAGAACCTGGAATTTTGTTCAGGATCCAGTACCTCCAGTAAAGCAGAAGACGGGTCGCCATGAAAATCGTTTCCTACTTTGTCTATTTCGTCCAACACAAATACGGGATTAGATGAGCCTGTTTTTTTTAGATTTTGTAATAACCTTCCGGGCATAGCACCAATGTAGGTTTTACGATGACCACGAATCTCACTTTCATCTTTTAAACCGCCCAAGCTCATTCTCACATAATTTCTCCCGAGTGCTTTGGCAATACTCTTACCTAATGATGTTTTACCAACTCCGGGAGGGCCATATAAACAAAGGATCGGTGATTTTAATTCTCCGCCTTTTAATTTAATCACTGCTAAATGTTCAAGTATACGTTCCTTTACTTTATCCAGGCCGAAATGATCTTCGTCCAATATTTTTTTTGCGTGGCGCAGGTCAAAATTATCTTTTGTATACTCGCCCCAGGGCAATTCCAACAAAAGCTCCAGGTAATTTGTTTGAATAGAATACTCAGCTGCATTCGGATTCATACGTTGTAGTTTTTGAATTTGCTTTTCAAAAATATCACTCACTTCTTTCGACCACTTTTTACTCTTGGCTTTTTCTTTCAGCTCGTTTAATTCCTGTTCATTCTGGTTTCCACCTAACTCTTCCTGAATTGTTTTTATTTGTTGATTCAAAAAGTATTCGCGCTGCTGTTTATCCAAATCAACCTTTACTTTATTCTGGATTTGGTTTTTCAATTCCAGCATCTGCAATTCCTTTGTAAGATGCCCCAGCATTATTGTTGCACGTTCTTTTAAATTGGGAAGTTCCAGCATTTTTTGTTTCTCTTCGCTGGAAATACTGGAGTTAGAAGAAATAAAGTTTATCAAAAAAGATGGGCTATCTATGTTGTTTATAGCAAACGAAGCTTCGGTAGGTATTTGAGGTGACTGCTTAATAATCTGTATAGCAAGATCTTTTAGGGAAGAAACCAAGGCTTCAAATTCCTTATCATTCTTATCGGGTCTTGCCTCATTAAAAGCAGTTGTTTTTGCTTTAAAGTATGGGTCTGTTTGAGTGAACTCAACTATCTTAAACCTTCTTTTACCCTGCATAATAACCGTTGTGCTACCATCAGGCATACGAAGCATTTTTACAATATATGCAACTGTTCCTATGGAATTAAGGTCTTTTATTTGAGGATCTTCAATGGTGTCGTTGGTTTGAGAAATCACACCAATGGTTTTATTTCCCTTATTGGCTTCTTTAATCAGGTTAATTGATTTGTCTCTTCCAACGGTAATAGGTATCACAACTCCCGGAAAAAGCACTGTGTTTCTAAGCGGTAATATTGGCAGTTCCTGAGGTACACTCTCAGCATTCATACTCTCCTCGTCTTCACTCGAAAGCAAGGGAATAAAATCTGTTTCTTCGTCTATATCAGGGTTAATAGCAAAATTTGCATCAAATATATTCATCGTTTCTCTGAATTTTACTGTTAAATTACGAATAATATGCCAATTGAAGTTTGCAGCCAAAATGACAAAAAAAAACCGCCCCCTTCGCCAATTCTGAACTTGGTGAAGGGGGCGGTTTTCGTTTAAGATAAAATCTGCAAGAGATTATTCTACAATAATCACAAGGTATTTTGATGTTCCCCAGAAGTCTTCAGAGTTGGTAATCTCTAATTTTTCAATTGGTTTCTCTCCTACAAGTTTATATGAACTTGATGGGTGAGTAGTAACGATCTTAACTTTTTTTGCACCAATCGTAATGGAACTGGTAACTGAAGCGTCTGCTTTTGTAAAATACTCTTTATTGAAATCGTTTTTCAATTGAGTTGTTTTACCCATTCCAATAAAGCCACCTTCTTTTGTAATAACTCCTTTTTCTTTCAACTCTTTAGAAGTCCCAATTGCATAATAAACGGTGTTCAGTTTTTCTGTTTTAACATCCGACTCCTGAGCAATTTCCTCGTAGTTAAGGTTAAGATTACTTAACTCAATATTTAACTGTTCAATTTGATTTTTAAGTGAAGTGATCTCAATATCTTTATCATTCAACTGAGCCTCCAGATTGGCTATCATTTGTTCGAAGCCTGAAATTTTAGTATTCGCATTCTTTAATTTTTTATTTAAAGAAGCCATTTTATTCTTATTTTTTCCCATTAAGTCATAAATGGCCTGAATATCTTCCTGAATTTGCGTCTCCTTACTTTTTACATCGCCCGAAGCAGTACTGGTACTTAGTATTTTTTCTTTTTCTTTGATCTCATTCAAATTAGCCTGAATCTCATTAAAAGAAGTAACAAATTCCTGCAATGCAGCTTCTTTTTCAGTAAGATCACCTTTTAATTCAGAGTTAAGTCCGGCTAAGCTATCTGCTAACGGATTTTCTTCTTTTTCATCGCCGTTACCGCATGAAGTAGTTAATAATGGCAATGCTGCTATCAGTAAAGCAAAAATAAATGTTTTTATAGATTTCATATCTCGTTGTTTAAAATGACCGGCTTCAACCGAATTCATGAGTTAATAGTGCAATTTAATCGTTCGCAAAAGTAGTATAATCTACACACATAATAAAAACTGATTAACATTTTTTGTACTGATCAGGCATTTGACGAAAAAAAATTGGTTCAATTCATTCTAAGCCTACCCTGCTTTTTTCGAAAATCAGAAACAAACGCATAAATATCAGTATTTTACACTATTTAACCGAAAGCGAAACTGAGGCTCTGAAAGATTATAATTACATTTGCCACTTAGTTTTTTAAATGTCGCAAACCAAATACAGATTTAACCCCAAAAGCCTCTCTTATGAGAAGGTAAAAGCCAATTGGAAAGAGATCACTCTTCGTGTACTTTCTTATTTGGCAACAGGTTCGGTATTTGCAGCCATCACTATCATTTTAGCATACAAATTTCTTCCCTCTCCAAAAGAAAAACAAGTGAGTAGAGAGGTTGAGGTAATGCAAATTCAATACGAATTACTGGCAAAAAAAATGGGACAGGTTGATAAGGTATTGGCTGATATAGAAGACCGTGACAATAATATTTACCGCGTAATATTTGAGGCAGAACCCATTTCAAAAGACATTCGTAATGCAGGATTTGGAGGGGTTGATCGTTATAAAAAACTGGAAGGTTACGACAATACAGAGTTGATAACCGAAACAACAAAACGATTGGATAAACTAACCAAACGTTTATACATTCAATCTAAATCGTTTGATGATGTAGTGAAAATGGCTAAGAACAAACAACAACTGATCAATTCTATTCCGGCCATTATGCCCATCAACAATAAGTTTTTGCGCCATGCCCCAAGTGGATTTGGCTGGAGAACACACCCAATCTATAAATCATCAGAGTTTCATCCGGGAATGGATTTCGCTTCTCCTGAAGGCACACCAATATATGCAACCGGTGATGGAACTGTAGAGCGTGCAGATAACACTGCCCAGGGATATGGAAATCACGTTGTACTAAATCACGGATACGGTTACCAAACTCTTTATGGTCACATGAGTAAAATTGCAACTCAAGCGGGCAAAGTTGTAAAACGCGGTGAGCTGATTGGTTATGTTGGTAGCACCGGGTTGTCGACAGCTCCACATGTTCATTACGAAGTAATTAAAAACGGAGAAAAAGTAAATCCAATCAATTTTTATTACAACGATCTTTCTCCAGAAGAATATCAGATTATGTTGGAGCTTTCTTCCAAATCTACACAATCATTCGATTAATGGATACTTCGACTCCTTCGACAGCTTCAGGGACCAAAGCCTCAGTGTCCGGAATTAAAGCTACCGCAAAAGTGGGTTTTTATACGGCGGTTTCGCTTGTTATTGCAAACATGGTAGGCACAGGCGTTTTTACTTCCCTAGGTTTTCAATTGTATGATATTAAGTCTCCCTTTGTAATTATTTGTTTGTGGTTAGTTGGCGGTATCATTGCATTATGTGGCGCATTAACCTATGGAGAGATTGGTGTTGCTCTTCCCCGCTCGGGTGGTGAATATAATTACCTTTCAAAATTATACCATCCTTTGTTTGGTTTTTTATCGGGCTGGGTGTCGGTAACAGTAGGATTTGCCGCTCCTGTAGCTTTGGCAGCAATGGCTTTGGGAAATTATGTGTCAAAGATTTTTCCGGAAGTTAATTCTATTTACCTCGCTTTAATAGTAATAATTATCATTACAAGTATTCATGCAACCAACCTTAAACTGGGCAGTGGCTTTCAACGATTCTTCACCTTACTTAAAGTTGTTGTTATCGTATTTTTTATTGGAGCAGGCTTTTGGATTGAACCCGGGCATGTTACTACCGTTTTGCCGCAAGCTACAACATGGAAAGAAATATTCAGCCCTGCATTTGCAATCTCACTTATTTACGTTTCTTATGCATACAGTGGATGGAATGCAGCTTCCTATATGGCAGAAGAGATTGAGAATCCAAAAAGAAATCTTCCCCGCTCTCTTTTTGTTGGGACTCTTGTTGTAACCGTGCTTTACGTGTTATTGAATTTCATTTTTATGTACACGGTTCCAACTGATAAATTAACAGGTTACGTTGAGGTTGGTTACTTAAGTGCAATTAATATTTTCGGGAACAAATTAGGGAATATGATGGGGCTGGTAATTGCCTTATTGCTTGTATCATCTATAAGCGCTATGATTATGGCAGGGCCTCGCATTACAAAGAGTATGGGAGAAGACATGGGCTTTATGCGCTTTTTAGCAAAAACAAACACTCATGGCGTTCCTTATGTAGCTGTTATTTTTCAATCTTTGATCACTGTAGTTTTGATTTTAACTGCGCAGTTTGAAAGTGTATTAACCTTTATAGGATTCTCTTTGAGCTTGTTTACCTTTTTAACCGTAATGGGAATTTTTATTGTGAGAAAAAGAAAATTAAGTGAAAATGCCGGTTACAAAACATTTGGTTATCCTTTTGTTCCGGTCATTTATTTATTCCTCAATCTTTGGATGATGTATTATGTGTTTACCGATAAACCAAAAGAATCCTTGTATGGGATTGCTAATGTAGTTTTGGGAGCTATTGTTTGGTTGATTTTCAACAATAAAAAAGCCGCCCCGGTTGATCAGAGCGGCTTGTAATATACCTTTTGTCTTCTTACTTAATATCAAATTTTACTTTAGGGGCGTTTTCTGCTCCCACCTCTGCCTCAAAGTAGGGTGATTGTGTAAAGCCCCATGCAAAGAAACTTCCCGGAATTTTTTGAATAGCAGTATTAAACTCTTTACATGCATCATTGTACCTCATGCGCTCAGTACTAATACGGTTTTCACAGCCCTCCAGTTCAACACGCAATTCCGAAAAAGCCGCACTTGATTTAAGATTAGGATAGTTTTCGGTCACCATCAATAACCTGGATAAAGCGGATGATAAATCACTTTGTGCAGCTTTAAATTTATTTATAGATGCTTCATCTAAATTATCTACATCTACTTTTACCTGTGTGGCTTTCGAACGAGCCTCTACAACGGCAGTTAAGGTTGATTTTTCGAAATTCGCTTCAGCTTCAACGGTGGATACTATGTTGGGAATAAGATCCAAACGGCGTTGATATTGGTTTTCTACCTGATGCCATTGCTTTTTTACCTCTTCACGCATTTCAATGAATCCATTACGTTTGTTACAACCGTAGAATCCAAACATAGCAACAACAATGATTATTGCAATTCCAATTATTGAACCTCTTCCCATTTTTTTTACGTTTTATAATTTACTACTAATATACATTTTATTTTAGTTGCCGCAGATCAGGAAGATTTTTAAAGATGAAACCAGTGATTTTTTTTATAAATTACAAAGTAACTTATCTTGCTAATCCGCAGCTTAATTTTTAATTGATCATCTCAACGCTTCTCTTAATGAATTTGGTTAACTCTTCCCCTTTCAGCAAACCTTGTGAAAGTAAAGCAAGATCAGCTGTTTGCTTTGCCAATTGTTTTTGTTTCTCTGCATCTTTTTCTGCAAGGATCTTAGAAACCAACGGGTGATTGCTATTTACAACCAACTGGTACATATCAGGCATGGCTCCATAAAAATTCATTCCGCCTCCACCCATAGCACTCATGTCTTTCATACGGCGCATGAATTCAGGTTGGGTGATCAGCATTGGATTATCTTTTTCACTCATGCTTTCAAACACAACTGTGAATTTCTCTTTCGGAACAACGCTTTCTATAACGGGTTGCAAAGTTTTCTTTTCTTCTTCATTCAATTTAGAAATCTGCTCTTCATCCTTCTTGATCAATTTATCAACCGTATCTGCATCTACACGAACAAAAGCGGTGTTTTCTAATTTGCTTTCCAAATGATTGATGTAATGACTTGCCAAGGGGCCTTCCATTACCAACACATCATATCCGCGATCTTTAGCTGAAGTAATGAAACTGTGTTGATCAACAGGATTACTTGAATATAAGTAAATAACTCTCTTATCATTATCTGTTTGCAAAGTACTCACATGATTTTGATATTCTTCCAAAGTAAAATACTTACCATCTGTATTCTTTACTAATGCAAATTTAGAAGCTTTCTCATAAAATTTCTCATCACTCAACATTCCGTATTCAACAAAAATTTTGATATCATCCCATTTCTTCTCGAAATCAGCTCTGTCTTTTTTGAAAAGCTCGTCCAACTTATCTGCTACTTTTTTAGTGATGTGAGAAGAGATCTTTTTTACATTCCCATCAGCTTGTAAATAACTACGGCTCACGTTTAACGGGATATCCGGACTATCGATAACACCACGTAATAAGGTTAAGAAATCGGGGACAATATTCTCTACATTATCGGTAACAAATACCTGGTTGCTATACAATTGTATTCTGTCCTTTGGTGTTTCAAACTTATTGCTCAGTTTCGGGAAATAAAGAATACCGGTTAAGTTAAAAGGATAATCAACATTTAAGTGAATATGAAACAATGGTTCTTCAAAAACCATTGGATACAATTCTTTATAAAATGCTTTGTAATCTTCGTCTTTAAGATCAACGGGCTTTTTTGTCCATGCCGGATTCGGGTTATTGATGATGTTATCAACTTCGTCCCGATAGCTATCGGGATCCGTTTCCTTTTCGTCTCCCTCTTTCTTGATCCAGTCCTTTTTAGTTCCGAATTTAATTTCAACCGGAAGGAACTTACAGTATTTTTTAAGTAATGTTTCTATTCTTGCTTGCTCCAAAAACTCTTCGCTATCGTCAGCAATATGTAATACGATACTTGTACCACGCTGGGTAACGTTATCAAGTTCTTCAATCGTATATTCCGGACTTCCATCGCAGGTCCAATGAACTGCTTTTGCTCCTTCTTTATGCGAAAACGAGAAGATCTCAACTTGTTTAGCAACCATAAAAGCTGAGTAAAAACCAAGACCAAAATGACCGATCATGGTATTAGCCTCCGCTTTATCCTTGTATTGTTGAACAAACTCCTCTGCCCCGCTAAATGCAATTTGAGTAATGTATTTTTCTACATCCTCTTTTGTCATACCAATCCCTTTGTCTTTAATAGTTAGGGTTTTGGCGTCTTTATTCAATTCTATCTCAATGGTAAGATCGCCTTGTTCGCCTTTGAATTCTCCTAATGCGCTTAAGGTTTTTAATTTCTGAGTTGCATCGGTAGCGTTACTCACCAATTCGCGTAAAAATATTTCGTGATCGCTGTAAAGGAATTTTTTAATGATTGGGAAAATGTTCTCTGTTTGAACATTAATTTTTCCGGTTGCTGTCATAGTTTTTATGTTTTTTAAAGACGGTAAGAGGTTTTCAAAGCACGTGCCAATGGTTTAATTTGTGACAAAATGACAAGAAAAAACCCTAATCCTTACAGATCAGGGTTTACCTTAGTTTTATCATCAATTATTTTACAATATCCCTACCAATGCTGCTGTAATAATATCCCAACTTTTTCATTTGCTCGTTACTATATAAATTACGGCCATCAAAAATCACTTTGTTCTTAAGCGCCGAAGATACCTTTTCAAAATCAGGGGTACGGAATAAACTCCATTCGGTACATATAATCAGTGCGTCCGCATTGGAAAGTGCCTGATACGGATCGTCACAGAACGTAATTTTATCGCCTATTAGTTTCTTAACATTATTCATTGCTTCCGGGTCGTGTGTAGAAATTGTTGCCCCTGCCGCCAGCAATTCATTGATAATGTATAATGCCGGTGCTTCTCTGATATCATCCGTATCAGGTTTGAAAGCCAATCCCCATATAGCAAAATGCTTTCCTTTGAGATCATTATTAAAATAGTTTTTAATCTTTGGAATGATTATAGTTTTTTGTTTCTCATTTACATCCATTACCGATGAAAGGATCTTGAAATCATAGTTAACTTCCTGAGACGACTTCGCCAGTGCCTGAACATCTTTTGGGAAACAACTTCCACCATAACCAATACCGGGGAATAAGAAACGTTTACCAATACGGTCGTCGCTACCAATACCAATACGAACCATATCTACATCCGCACCAATTCTTTCACACAAATTCGCCATTTCATTCATAAAGGTGATTTTGGTTGCTAAGAATGCATTAGCCGCATACTTAGTAAGCTCTGCCGACTTTTCATCCATAAAAATGATTGGGTTACCTGAACGAACATACGGCTTATACAATTCTTCCATTAATTGTTTGGCTCTTGCTGACCTCGTTCCAACAACAACACGGTCAGGTTTTAAAAAATCGTCTACCGCGTAACCTTCACGCAAAAATTCAGGGTTTGAAACAACATCAAAATCTCCGGGGAAATTTTTAGCAACCGCTGCTCTAACTTTTTCTGCGGTCCCCACAGGCACAGTACTTTTGTCTACAAGTACTTTATAATCTTTCATTATTTTTCCCAAATCATCTGCAACACCAAGTATATAACTCAAATCAGCACTTCCGTCTTCGCCCGGAGGTGTTGGTAATGCAAGGAAAATGATTGCGGCTTTTTCTACAGCTTCATTCAGGTTGGTTGTAAACTTTAATCTTCCTGCTTTAATATTTCTATGAAACAAAACATCCAAATGAGGTTCGTAAATCGGAACTTCACCATTACGCATTTTGTTTACTTTTTCTTCGTTGATATCTACACAAATTACCGTGTTACCCGTTTCGGCTAAGCATGTACCTGTTACCAAACCTACATATCCTGTTCCTACTACTGCTATATTCATAAATATATTTAGATATTTAATTTCTGATTTAAGATTTATTTAAAAATTCCAATACATTATCTGTAATGTAATTCAAAGTTTCCTGATCTAATTCCGTATGCATTGGTAATGATATTACAGATGCACACAATTTTTCAGTTACCGGAAAATCACCTGATTTGTATCTATCGCTTTTGTATGCGTTTTGCATGTGCAAGGGAATAGGATAATAGATCATAGAAGGTATATTTCTTTCCGCAAGATATTCGCGCATTTTGCCCCGATAGCTATCGGGGCTGTCAACACCATTCAACTGCAAGGTGTACTGATGAAATACATGTGTGGAGTTTTTAACCCTTACCGGAATTTTTACTTTTGGATGATTAGCTAATACTTTATCATAATGAGCCGCAGCCCTGTTTCTCGCTGCTGCGTATTCATCCAAATGTTTCAATTTCACTTTCAATACGGCCGCCTGTATGGTATCCAGGCGTGAGTTCACTCCTAAAACATCGTGTACATATTGAACAGATTGACCGTGGTGGGCAATCATCTTCAATTTCTTAGCGAGCTCATCATCGTTGGTGTATATCGCTCCACCGTCTCCATAACAACCTAAGTTTTTGCTGGGAAAAAAAGATGTACAGCCAATGGTTCCAATTGTTCCTGCTTTGTGTTTACTGCCATCCTTCATTACATAATCAGCCCCAATTGCCTGGGCTACGTCTTCTATCACATACAGATTATGTTTTTTAGCCAAAGCTATTATCTCTTCCATCTCGGCACATTGCCCATACAAATGAACCGGAACAATGGCTTTAGTTTTAGGAGTAATTGCCTTTTCTATAGCAGCAACATCAATAGTGAAGGTATCAGGGTATACATCAACCAATACAGGTGTTAAACCCAATAAACCTATTACTTCGGCGGTTGCAACGTAAGTAAAATTTGCTGTTATCAATTCATCGCCCGGCTTCAAATCCAAAGCCATCATGGCAATCTGAAGAGCATCTGTACCGTTAGCACATGGTATCACATACTTTACACTCAAATACTTTTCCAAATCAGACTGAAATTCTTTTACAGCAGGGCCGTTAATAAAGGCTGTATTTTCAATTACTTCATTGATTCCTTTATCAACTTCTTCTTTAATTTTCAGATATTGACCTTTTAGATCAACCATCTGTATTTTTTTTGTGATTGTAGCCATTTTTATTGATGGGCGAAGATACCAAATTATGATAATAATACATATATTTAAATCGTAAACATTTGGTGAAGTTTACGGCTAAATAAGGCTTGTTAACGATGGTTTAGCGGAATAATTGTATAAAGAAGGTATTTTATGAAAAAAATTGCAGTTTTTACATCAGGTGGAGATTCTCCGGGAATGAATGCTTGTATCAGAGCGGTGGTTCGCACAGCTTGTTTCCACGATCTGGAGATAATGGGAATTATACATGGTTATGAAGGGATGATAAATGACGAATTTGTTCCTTTGGATAAAAAATCAGTTTCCAATATCATACAACGTGGTGGAACCATCCTGAAAACGGCCCGGAGTAAACGTTTTATGACGCAGGAAGGCATGAAGAAAGCTTATCAAAATCTAAAAAAACATAAGATAGAAGCTGTAGTTGCCATTGGTGGAAACGGAACATTTACAGGTGCTGAAGAATTTAGTAATATCTACCCCATTAATATTGTTGGTTGCCCCGGAACAATTGATAACGATCTTGTAGGTACCGATTTTACCATTGGATACGATACGGCAATTAATACGGTTGTAGATGCTGTAGATAAAATCCGGGATACAGCAGAAAGTCACGACCGTGTTTTTATTGTAGAAGTAATGGGCCGTGATGCAGGTTTGATTGCATTAAGAAGTGGTATTGCAGCAGGAGCCGAAGGCATTTTAATCCCGGAAAGTAAAAATGATATTGAAAAACTATTGAAACGTTTAGCAAAAAGCCGTAAAGACAAAGCAAGTAAAATTATTATGGTGGCGGAAGGTGATGAAAGCGGTGGAGCATATAAAGTAGCTGAGCGTATCAAAGAGAAGTATCCGAATTATGATGTTCGGGTTTCTGTTTTAGGACATATACAGCGGGGTGGGTCTCCAACCTGTATGGAACGTGTAAATGCAAGCAGAATGGGTTATGCAGCTGTGCAGGCTTTATTAGATGGAAAGAAAAATGTGATGATAGGAATTGTAAATAAACATATACATCATACTCCTTTCAGCAAAGCAATCAAACACATTGAGGAATTAAATCCTGAATTGCTGAAGATGATGGAAATCCTGTCGATGTGATCCAGTGGCTTCGGCTACGCTCAACCACCTTATTATTTCGTAAAGATTGAGCTCTATTCAGCCTCCATTATAAAGACCTTGTAAGGTGGTTGAGCGTAGTCGATGCCACATAAAAAAAGCCCGAATGCAATGCAAACGGGCTTAGTTTTGTTGTTCAAAATATTAACTAAGAGATGTTGCTCTACGCGCGATCTTTGATTTCAAGTTTGATGCTTTGTTTTTGTGAATGATGTTACGTTTTGCCAATTTATCTAACATTGAAGATACTTTTGGTAACAACTCAACAACTTCTTTTTTATCAGTTGATGTGCGTAATTTTTTCAAAAAAGTACGTGCAGTTTTTGCGTAATATCTGTTTATCAAACGTTTTGCGTCGTTTGATCTGATTCTTTTGATTGAAGACTTATGATTTGCCATTCTTTAATAAATTTCGTTCTTTTAATTTTGGACTGCAAAGATAGAGCTTTTTTTGATTCTGCAAGTGTTCATAACAAATAAATTAAAATTATTCTTATTCCCTTATTTTTGTGAGAGAGATATGTTAAAAATATTCACAAAATACTATATATCAATAATTTGTATTATTTCTTTAACTAATGGATTTGCTCAAACCATTTACGATAAGAACCTTGTTCCTAATGGAAGTTTTGAGAATTTCAAGAAAAAGTCTTCTTCGATCAAATCAGCTGTGCCATGGCAACAAATTGCCAGTGTAGATTATTATCAAAGTCCTTTGCAAAATGATACTTCTCGCTTTAAAGGCGCACGCACCGGAGATTGTTATGCGGGATTAAGATTTCAAAAAAAATACAAAGAATTTATGCAGGTAAAATTAGCCGAACCTTTAAAGAGAGGGGCTAAATATGAGTTTGAAATGTATGTAAGACTTGGTTTTTGGAGTAATGCCTTGTTAAAATCGGTAGGAGCACATTTTTCTAAAACTGGTTATCAGGGTCTCAATGGCTTAAGTAAAACCAATGTAATTGATAGTGTTTGTAAAAAAGGTGGCTTTTACAATAACTGCGATTGGATCAAAATTGCAGGTGTTTATATTGCTGATGGAGGTGAAAAATACTTAACCATAGGTAATTTTTCTGAAAATGTGCGTAAAGACATGATAAAAGAAAACGCTTTAAAAATGGGGTTTAAAGAAGCTTATTACTTTGTAGATGATGTTTCCCTGAAACGTATGAAACCAAAGGAAGACGAAATAAAAATCGTTATTGTTGGAAGCAGCCTTGACGAAAAAGAAGATTCCGTTTTAGAAGTTAAAACCGACATAAAAGTTGGTGATAAGGTTGTACTGAAAAATATAAACTTTGGAAACGGCCATTATTATATTACTTCTGAATCTTTTCCTGAGCTGAATAAATTGGTTCAATACATGCTTCGTCATCCCGGAATGGAGATACGAATTAACGGGCATTCGGATAATTCAGGTTCTCCACGTAAAAATCAAAAATTGTCAGAGCAACGTGCGCGTACAGTATTTGAATACCTGATAAGTAAAGGTGTGCAGAATAAAATGTATTTTAAAGGATTTGGAGATACTCAACCTATTGCAACCAATG
This sequence comes from Bacteroidota bacterium, assembly GCA_030684395.1. Lineage (GTDB taxonomy): Bacteria > Bacteroidota > Bacteroidia > B-17B0 > Aurantibacillaceae > JADJDM01. The sequence goes on from JAUXTT010000004.1 coordinate 386,398, forward strand.
ACACGGATATTGGGAAGGCATTAAACAGGCGGGTTGAATTTGAAATTATCAAGCAGTAAATAGTTGAATTGTTCATTAGTAAATAGTTTAAGGGATTCAATAAACTAATTACCAATTAACCTAATAAACAAACATATGTCATCAATTATTAAAAACGACAAAAAAACAATCCGCGCCTGGACTTTTTATGACTGGGCGAATTCTTCTTTTCCTTTGGTAATTAACTCAGCAATATTTCCTGCTTTTTATGAGTATCAAACTACGGTAAGAGATGAGCAAGGTCAAATTATTAATGATACAGTAAATGTTTTAGGACATACCTTTAAAAATACTGAACTGTATTCTTATTTTGTTTCTCTTGCGCTGTTGGTTGTTTGCTTTACAGCACCTATCCTTTCCGGTATTGCAGATTATAGAGGTAATAAAAAAAGATTTCTTGCGCAATTTTGCATATTGGGATCCTTTTCTTGTGCCGGGTTATTTTTCTTCGATAAAAATCACATGATTCTTTCCATGATACCATTTTTAACTGCAACCATAGGTTATTGGGGAAGCTTGGTTTTTTACAATGCTTACCTTCCAGAAATTGCAACTGTGGATATGCAGGATAAGGTGAGTGCAAAAGGTTTTGCATTAGGTTATATTGGAAGCTCAATCTTGCTTATTATTAATTTGGTACTTATAACCCTTGGTTCTAAGGCAAAAGAAGCCGGAGGAGAAAATTTTTATCCTGCTAAATATGCTTTTATTACTGTAGCTATCTGGTGGTTTTGTTTTGCTCTTTATACCTTAAGAAATTTGCCAAAAGGAATAGGAAATGGATCAGGTGAAAAACAAAAGAATGTTCTTTCAAAAGGGTTTAAAGAATTACTTAAAGTTTTCAGAGAGCTAAAAGATCAAACTGCTTTAAAACGTTTTCTCCGCTCCTACTTCTTTTATAACATGGGTGTACAAACCGTTATGTATATGGCAACATTATTTGCAGCCAAAGAAATAGATTGGCCAAGTGAAGATTATAAAAAAACTGCTTTAATTGTGAGCATACTATTGATCCAATTTTTGGGTGTAGCGGGTTCCTTTCTTTTTTCATGGGTTTCAAGTAAAATAGGAAATGTAAAAGCTCTTGGTATCGCCATTTTCATTTGGATTCTTATCTGTGTAAGTGTGTTCTTATTCATTAATACACCAGTTGAATTCTATTGTGTGGCGGCAAGTGTAGGATTGGTGATGGGTGGAATACAGGCCTTATCGAGAAGTACTTACTCTAAACTTTTACCGGAAACAAAAGATCATGCTAGTTATTTTAGCTTTTTTGATGTTACTGAAAAAATCGGGATTGTAGTTGGAACATTTAGTTTTGGACTAATTGAAGGTTTAACAGGAAGTATGCGCCAGTCTGTATTAGCATTGATCTCCTTTTTTGCGATTGGATTCATTCTGTTACTTTTTATCCCTAAAAAGAAAAGCATAGCTTAATTCAATCATCAAATCAACACATTACCAAATTATTTCTATCTTTGCCCTCCAAAAAACAAAAAATGGCAGGAACTATAACATTTACCATGATTAAACCGGATGCTGTTGAAGCTAACAACATCGGACCTATTTTAGCAAAAATCAACGAAGGCGGCTTCCGTATCGTAGCGATGAAATACCTTCACTTAACAAAAGAACAAGCTGGTCTTTTTTATGAAGTTCACAAAGAGCGTCCTTTTTATGGAGAGTTAGTAGATTATATGAGTGCAGGACCAATTGTTGCTGCAGTTCTTTCCAAAGAAAATGCGGTTGCTGATTACAGAACATTGATCGGAGCTACTGATCCAACTAAAGCTGAAAAAGGTACAATCCGCAACTTATTCGCTAAATCTATTGCTGCTAACGCAGTTCATGGATCTGACAGTGATGAAAATGCTAATATTGAAGCAAATTTCTTCTTTTCTAAATTAGAGCGTTTCTAATTTTCTGAAAGAAAAATATATCAAACCCCGTTCTTCGACAAGCTCAGAAGGACGGGGTTTTGTTTTTGATATCAACGATCACAAGGTCGCAAATTGCAGGCTTGAAAAATTGATTGATTCTTCTAATTGCTACATTTCATAACATACATTATGGATAAAATTCATCAAATTTGTGTTACTAAAAATGGTGGTATCGCATTTTGCGATACCACAAAACAAATTAAGAATGCCAGTAAAAAAGTCAGCCCTTACCATAATTCCTCAAGAGGTTCTAATGAACAAAATTTACCTTTTGCGAAATGAGAAAGTAATGCTTGATAGGGATTTAGCCATACTTTATGGCGTTAAGGGTATACGATTAAGGGAACAGGTAAAGCGAAATATTACAAAATTTCCAAAACACTTTATGTTTCAATTAACCCAACAAGAAGTGGATATAATGGTATCGCAAAATGCGATCCCATCAAAAAGCAACTTAGGTGGAACTTTACCTTATGCTTTTACTGAACATGGCGTATTAATGCTTGCAAATGTGCTAAAAAGTGATCAAGCAGTTCAAGTAAGTATAAGAATAATTGAGTTATTTGTAAAACTTAGAGAAATGCTTGTATCGCATACTGAGTTAAAACTGGAAATAGAGAAAATAAAAAAGAAAGTTGATAATCAAAATAAAAACATTGAAGTGATCTTCAACTATTTTGATGAACTTCTTGAAAAGAAAGAAAAACCCCGCAAACAAATAGGTTACAAGGTTCCAAAGAAAAAAACAGCATAAAATGTACGAAAGCTCCATACCATTATCCGAACGTTTACGTCCAAATACACTTGATGAATATATTGGTCAGGAACACCTTATTGGCAAACATGGAGTATTGCGCGGCGCTATAGAAAAAGACATTCTGCCTTCCCTCCTGCTTTGGGGTCCACCGGGTGTGGGGAAAACTTCTTTGGCTAATATCATTTCCAAAACATTAAAACGTCCTTTCTATATTTTAAGTGCAATTAGTTCGGGTGTTAAAGATGTGCGCGAAGTAATTGAAAAAGCAAAGAATGAAGATCTCTTCAGTAAAGGAAAACCTGTAGTGTTCATTGATGAGATCCATCGATTTTCTAAATCTCAACAGGATTCACTGTTGGGTGCTGTTGAAAAAGGAATTATTACATTAATTGGTGCAACAACCGAAAATCCTTCTTTCGAAGTGATTCCAGCATTACTTTCGCGTTGTCAGGTTTATGTACTTAATCCGCTTACCAGGGTTGAATTGGAAACGGTATTACATAATGCAATAAAAACTGATCTTTTACTTAAACGTAAATCCATTGAGTTAAAAGAGACCGAAGCATTGATCCGTATTTCGGGTGGTGATGCCCGAAAACTATTGAATGCATTGGAATTGGTTGTTAGTTTTTGTACTGAAAATAATATTATTATTACCAACGAGCTTGTTACAAATACGATACAGCAAAACCTCGCCATGTATGATAAAAGTGGCGAGCAGCATTACAATATCATTTCTGCTTTTATTAAATCTATCAGGGGAAGCGATCCGAATGCGGCTGTTTATTGGCTGGCACGGATGATAGAAGGCGGTGAAGATCTTATGTTCATTGCACGGCGGATGGTTATTTTAGCAAGCGAAGATATTGGAAATGCAAATCCTACTGCACTGGTTATAGCAAACAATGCTTATCAGGCGGTTAATGCCATTGGTTTTCCCGAGGCAAGAATTATTTTATCTCAATGCGTAACTTACCTTGCTTCATCCGCAAAAAGCAATGCTTCTTATGAGGCTATTGGCAAGGCTTTGGAAGCAGTGAAACAACATGGCGATCTTCCGGTGCCTATGCACATTCGTAATGCACCTACCAAACTAATGAAAGAACTAGGTTATGGAAGTAATTACGAATATGCGCATCAATATGAAAATAATTTTTCTCCACAAGAGTATTTGCCTGAAGAAATTAAAGGAAGTGCATTCTATGTTCCCGGAAATAATGCAAGGGAAAACGAATTGAGAAATTACCTGAGGTCTTTGTGGAAAGAGAAATATGGGTATTAAAATTATTCTTTGTTTATTGTCGAAAACGGGCTATCAGAATATACCGGCTGCAAATTAACCAACTGAATTTCCATAAAAGCGTATTCTTTTATTAGCCTTACTGTTATCAATGTTAATGGCAGATAAAAAAATCCCAGTATGATCTGACATAGTGTTGCTGTCATCATTCCATCCACGGCTGTAGCATTGAGCTGTATTCGTACAACAATGTTTCCCAGTATATTTGAAATGATCCAAAATGTCCACCAAACGCCAACAGTTTTTACCGAAGGCATAGATCTATATCCCTCTACTTTGGTCTTTAAAATAAGGTTGGTAACAATAAACATTTCCTTCATCATTTGATAAGGACGGTACAAACTCATAATAGGAATAAACCATGCTCCTGAAGCCCACCCATCAGTTGTACTTAAGTTATTGCTCAATAAACCCAAATTAAAATAGGCCCTACGAAACCATTGAATAAATGTAATGATCGACCCAATGAAAATTACTAAGTAAAACAAACTAATGATCGCTTCACGCATATCATTTGCAATTTTTTCCGGCTCGGTAACAAGTTCACCATTTGCCATTGACTTTAATAATGAATATTGCATTACATCGGAGATCAATGCAATCATCTTAATTCCAAATACAGCCCAAACTAATAGGATTGCCAGTTTTGCTCTTTGCTGATTAGGTCTAAGTAGTTCCATGAAAATCTAAGAATTGTTCAGACAAAAGTAGTCTTATTTAACGAGCTTTAATGCTTCTTTATAGTCAATTCGCTTACCATTTTTGAAAGCTACAACAAATGCATCTTTGTATCCCAGTTCACGCACTTTGGTTTGATATGAAACGGCTTCAGAAGGTTTAGTGTAATTTCCGGCTGTATATTTTAAAATCGCTCCTACTTTATAATAACTAACATTTTCCAAGCCTTTTAATTTAGGAGAATTGGCATCCATCTCCTTATCGGACGAAGTAAATTGCACCCTGAATTCTATAATTAATTTTTCGTCTGTTACAACAGACTTCTTTGTTGTGTCTTTCTTATTTTGCCCAGCGTAATTATTTATCAGATCTTTAGGCGAAGTTTTTACCGTATCTGTTTCCCTATTACTTAAAGCTTCCTGAATGTTCTCAATCTCTTTGATCTTCTTTTTGGGATATTCTTCAAGAGGGTTCATTTCTGATGCAAGCTTATAATTTTTCTTTGCATCTTCCCACTGCTTGCTTTGAAATTGTTTGTTAGCAAGTGCTATAGCATCATCGTATAATTTATTTGAAGCCATTGATTTTTGAGATTCAGCTATTTTCTCTTTCGGATATTTTTCACCGGGTTTTATAATTAAAGCCTCCTGATATTTTCTTACAGCTTCAGAATATTTTTTTTGTTCAAACAATTTATCTGCTATTACAATCGCATCTTTATATTGCATCTCCTGCAATTCCTTCGCCTTTAATTTATCCTCTTCCCCTTTTTTAATCACTTCGTCTTTTATCCCTTTATCTGCTTCGGCAATTTTATTCTTCGAATACACATCATCCTTTCTCAAAGTTAAAGCCTCCGTATAAATATTTTTTGCCTCATCAAACTTCTTCTCTTTCATTTTTTCATCAGCCGATTTTATCAAAGCATTGTATTTATCATTTGCCTTTGCATCTTCTGTTTTTACCGTAACAACTTCCGGCGTTTCTTTTGAAGAGTCATTAGGCTCTTCTTTTACAACTCCAACTCCCCTTTCTTCCGGATGATCTTCAAAATATTTTTCGTTCTCATTTTCCAAAGCATCCATCTTCTCAATCTCATCATCAAATTTAAGATTGGTTCCTTCAACATCATTCTTGTAATTTCGTATAGCCCTGAAAATTGAACAAGCCATCGAATATTGCCCTTTCTCCGATCCAAGAAATTTCTCTTCACGTGGATTGGTCAAAAAACCTACTTCTGTTAATATACTTGGCATCGCTGCTCTCCATAAAACCCATATGCTCTGGCGCTGAACACCTTTATCTATCCTTCCTGATTTTTCTTTATACTCCTTTTGGATTTTTGCTGCAAACTTCGCACTCTGTTCAACATAAGCACTAATAGTCATTGTCATAATAATATATGCTTCGTCACTATTCGGGTCAAAGCCACCGTATGTTTTTTCGTAATTATCTTCCATTAACATGGAAGCATTCTCGCGTTTTGCCACTTCCATAGCACCTTTCTCATTCTTGGTCCCCATTACATAAGTATCAGAGCCATAAGGAACTGGATTGGCAGTTTCATACTTATGAATTTTCCCCTTTTTGTCTTTCCATGTCTTTATTTTCGTTTTACCGTTTTTATCTTTAACATAAACATATTTTGCCGCAGCATTGCAGTGAATGGAAATAAACAAATCAGCATTGTTTCTGTTGGCAATCTGGGCGCGTTCTTCCAACTCAACAAATACATCTGTTTTACGGGTATAAATAATTTTTACATCTTTCAGATTTTCTTCTATCAACTTGCCTAATTTAAGAGCTATTGCAAGGGTAACTCCTTTCTCGTTGTGGTCGGCACCATTACAACCGGGATCCTTACCACCATGCCCCGGGTCAATTACAATAATTTTAATGCTTTTACCTTTGCCGGGTTTTTTATCATTTTTGTAAGTGAAGGAAAGGCAAAAAAACAAAATAGCCAAGCCCAGGATGATAATGCTAATTACCTTCCATTCTGTTAACAAGAGGTTTGTGGACTTTATATGTTTTTTTGGCATACTAAAATCGAGTATTTTCCGTAGTTTTAGCGTTTATAATTACAAACAAAAATATACCAGAGCAAGTGAGGCTTTTGCCCCGTATACCATTACTTTTCAATCGGTTGTTGTTAATAACTGTATTCATGCTCTCTTTCTCTGTTTTTAAAGCTCAAACACCTGTTAAAGATACGGTTCAGAACAGGCTTGATACGCTCACGGAGAATGTTATTGAAGAGGAAATCAAGTATAATGCCAGAGATTCGATCCGTTTTGAAGTAAAAGACCAAAAGATTTATCTTTTTGGCGAAGCAGTAGTTGAATTTTCAGGGCGTACTCTAAAAGCGGCATACATTGAGATCGATAATAAAAACAACCTGGTTACAGCAAGCGGAACAAAAGATAGTTTGGGAAGACCAATTGGCTTACCCGATTTTAAAGACGGAGAAAACTCCATGCGTTGCGAAAAGATTATTTATAATACTAAAACAAAAAAAGGAAAAATATTTGGTGTACTTACGCAGCAAGCCGATATGATTATTTATGGAGAAACTATTAAGAAGGACTCCAACAACGTATTATATATTCAAAATGCAAAGTGTATTCCCTGCGAGTATGAAGACGCTGTATTTTATTTCAGGGCCTCAAAAGCCAAAGTAATCCCGGATGATAAGATTGTAACCGGGCCTGTGTTTGTGGAAATAGCCGGAATGAAAACTCCTGTTGGTTTACCCTTTGGTTATTTTCCCAATGTAAAAAATAAATCGAAAGCCGGTATCATCATTCCAAGCTTTGGCCAATCACCTAATCAGGGATTTTATTTGCAAAACGGAGGAGTCTATCTTCCTATCAATAACCGTAATGATATGGAAATAAGAGGTGACATCTTTTCGGCCGGATCTTACGCTTTGTATACAACAAACAGATACTATAAACGCTATAAATACAATGGAGCATTGAATCTCGGGTTTAAAGAAATAATACTTGGACAAAAAGAAATTTCATTTGAACAAAACCCCACCCTTGGTTACCAACGATTAAAAAATTTCTCGGTAAGTTGGATACACAATCAGGATGCAAAAAGGAAGCCTAATGAACGTTTTAGTGCCAATGTAAATGTTCAAAGTGCTTTCAACAATAAATACAATCCTGAAAGCTCATCGCAGTATCTGACCAACACTTTTTTCTCCAACATCAGTTATGGTTACACTTTTAAAAATGCAGCCATTGCGTTAAATGCACGACATAACCAAAATACTCAATCGCACATTGTAGAGGTTAGCTTCCCTGAACTTACTTTCAACACTGTACGTTTTTTTCCATTTAAAAATGAAGAAAGAGGAAAACCGAATTTCCTGGATAAGATCGGTATCAGTTACACTGCAGAAGCAAAGAGCTTTTTAAGGGCCGCAGATTCTGTATTCTTTCAAGATAGCACGCTTGCCAAGATACAATACGGCGTAAGGCATACTATCCCCATCAGTACCAATTTAAATGTGCTGAAATATTTCACTCTTACACCTGCTATAAATTTAAGTGCAGTAAACTATTTAAATTACACCGAATATAATTTTGATACACTTACTAAAACTGCTGTTAAGGATACGCTTCAGGGATTTAAAACAGGATTTGATGCCAACTTCAGTACCAACTTAACAACTAAATTGTTTGGTGATTATCATTTCAAAGGCAAACACTTAAAACAAATCAGGCACTTTATTATTCCTACGGTCGGAATCAACTATCATCCAAAACTGGATGGAGACCAGCTTGGTTTTTATAAAATGGTACAAACAGACTCTAATGGAATCGAAAAACAATATTCTATTTTCGAAAATGGAATTTATGGAGGACCTTTGGGGACTGAAGGTGGATCTTTAACTTACGGTTTGAACAATAATATTGAAGCGAAATTCAGAAAAAAAACGGACAGCAGTTTTGTAGATAAAAAAATAATGATTCTTCAAAATCTTGGTATAAACGGATCCTATAATCTTGCTGCGAAAGAGCTTAACTGGAGTTTAATTAATGTTACAGCACGTACCCGTATCTGGAAAAATATTGATCTGATGGGAGCAGTTGTATTTGATCCTTATACCACTAATGCTGTCGGGAAAAGAATAAACCTGCTTATGATCAACTTATATAACCAAAATAAATTTTTGCGTTACGTGAACTCACAACTCGCTGTTAATGCCGGGTTCAATCCGCAAGTATTTGCCAAAGCCGGACAGCAACCAAAAGGGAATTGGAATTTTAATGTAACCTATAATATTATCTTTACAAAAAACTATGAAGAGACTATAATCAATTATAATCAGATTGTAAAGACTCCTTCCAAACCATCACAACAATTCAACTTCAATGGAAGCATGGATGTTACAAAAAAATGGAAAGTAGGTTTTAACAGTGGTTACGATTTTACAACACGTAATTTAAGTTATACATCCTTAAATATATACAGAGACCTTCGTTGTTGGGAAGCAAAAATTGATTGGGTACCTTTTGGTTTCAACAAACGTTATTCTATTACATTTAATTTAAAAACTGCTTCCTTACGGGATGTTAGAATTCCAAGAAATAGAGACTGGTATGATAATTTGTAGTTTTCAATAAACAAAAATCATCTTTCCTAAAACCCTGCTCCAAAAAATCATTGAGCATGTACACCATTTACATACCAAATCAGTCGCTCTTGTTGGAAATTCTTATTTCAGCTTAGTACACCTTATAGAAAAAGTGAAATAATGTTTAATTTCACCTGGTAGTGATAATGGATAGTTTGAAAATGCTACTAATGCTCAAAATCACTATCCGATCTGTCCGAAATCATTTATTTCATTAATAAGTAGAAATACATTTGTCTTATAATTAAAATCATTCTCTAACTTAAAACTAAAAACATGAGCCTAGTATTAAAAAAAAACCGGACCACACTTCCTGCTACTGTAAGTGAATTTTTTAACAGTGAAAATTTATTTCCACGCGTATTTGACATTAACGGAGATTTGTTTGACTTCAAAGGAAGTACACGGATGTTACCACATGTGAACATCATTGAAAACGGTAAAGACTTCAAAATTGATCTTGCTGCTCCCGGGCTGGAACGAAAAGATTTTAAAGTAGAAGTAGACAATGGGGTGCTTACCATTAGTGCAGAGAAAGAAGAAGAAAAGAAAGAAGAACATGAAAATTACAAAAGAAGAGAATTTTCTTACAACTCCTTTTGTCGTACTTTCACGCTTCCCGAAAATTCTGTACCTGATAAAATTGATGCAAAGTATGAAAATGGTATTCTTCACATTACGCTTCCAAAAAAAGAAGCTACCGTTTCCAAACCTGCAAAAGAAATTAAAGTTTCTTAATTGTAAAATGTAAAAATGTAAAAAATCCCTAACCCTAAAAGTCAGGGATTTTTTTATGCACCAATTATCCAATTTTATCATTTACTGATGAAGGCATTAATTATTTGCTTAATATTATAAACTTATGGGAAAGAAATTTAATACAATTGCAGTTATAACTTCGGGAGGAGATGCTCCGGGAATGAATGCTGCCATACGCTCGGTTGTTCGTACCGCTATCAATAAAGGTATAAAAGTAATGGCTATAAATGGTGGTTATGAAGGGATGATAGAAGGTGATTTCAGAGAAATGAATTCCGGATCGGTGAGTAATATCATTCAAAAAGGTGGCACCATTATTAAAACATCAAGAAGCGAACGTTTCAAGGAAAAAAAACACAGAAAAAAAGGGTTTGAACAACTCCGTAAAGCAAAAATTGACGGGGTAATTCTCATTGGTGGAAACGGTTCATTTGCAGGAGCCGAGATATTTACTTCGGAATTTAATATACCTTTTATAGGAATCCCAAAAACTATTGACAATGACATCGTGGGCACTGACTACTCGTTTGGATTCGACACCGC